>NZ_JBISAC010000011.1:0-218088 GCF_044391475.1 Micromonospora sp. NPDC018662 | reverse complement strand
AGATCACCACGCCCGTGGTCAGCGACTCGACACCCACCACACCATCGTCAAGACCCCCCGACCAGCACAAACAGGATGAGACAAGCTCCGTGAAAGTGTCGCTCCGGGACCCGGACCCGGGGGGGGCGTGCTCCTCCCGAGGGCGGGCGCACGGTGGCCCCCGATGGGCACGCTTTCCGGGAAAGCGGGCGCATGGGGACGCCGATGGGCACGCTTTCCGTGAAAGCGGGCGCATGGGGACGCCGATGGGGACGCTTTCCGTGGAAGCGGTGGGTGGGTCGGGTGGATGGCGGGCCGGCGGGGTGGGCGATCGGATCGGGTCCGGTGCTGTCGGCGTACGGCGACCGGTCGCCCTCTACGGTGGGGTCCTGCGGACCGGCGGGCGCCGGGCGGCGGCTCCCGGGTGTGCGCCCGGATCCCGCCGGACCCGGCCGGCCCGGTCCCGGGATGACCGCCGTCCAGCACGACGAGGGACATGATGACCGCCACCGCCGCGCCCCGACCGGTTCGGGTCCTGCTCGCCGACGACCAGCCGCTGCTGCGGGCCGGGTTCCGGATGGTGCTCGGGGTCGAGGACGACCTGGACATCGTGGGTGAGGCGGGCGACGGCGTGGAGGCGGTGGAGCTGTCCCGGCGGCTGCTGCCCGACGTGGTGCTGATGGACATCCGGATGCCGCGGATGGACGGGGTGGCCGCGACCCGGGCGATCGTGGACGCCCGGCTGCCGGTGCGGGTGCTGGTGCTGACCACGTTCGAGCTGGACGAGTACGTGGTGGGCGCGTTGCGCGCCGGGGCGAGCGGCTTCCTGGCCAAGGACGTCCCGGCGGAGGATCTGGTGACCGCGATCCGCACGGTGGCGGCCGGGGAGGCGGTGGTGGCGCCGCGGATCCTGCGCCGGCTGCTGGACCGCTTCGCCGACGTGCTGCCGGACCCGGCGGCCACCCCGCCCCGGGTGCTGGACCCGCTGACCGACCGGGAGCGGGAGGTGCTGGTGCAGGTGGCGCGCGGGCTGTCCAACGCCGAGATCGCCCGGGCGCTGTCGGTCAGCGAGACCACCGTCAAGACGCACGTCGGGCACATGTTGACCAAGTTGGGGCTGCGGGACCGGGTGCAGGCGGTGGTGCTGGCGTACGAGACGGGGCTGGTGCGGCCGGGGAAATAGGTGGCGGTGCTCACGTACCGTGACCAACGGCGGCGGCGTGTGGTTGACCATGACGCGACGTGAGGTCCTACCGTCGGCGTCGCCGGCCGGTCAGGGATCACCCTGAGCCGGTCTGGGGGGCGACCCTCACCGGAAATTCGGCACGGGTTCCGCCCGGGGTCGGACGGATCCGTGGCCGGCGGCACCGAGGATGGAACTGCCGCACCGGCCAGCGGGGGCGGTGCGGATGAGCAGTCAGACGGAAGAGGTAGATGACGTGACCGCGACGGTAGGCCAGCAGGCGCAGGCCGCGGCCCGGGCGAACGACGTGTGGAAGGTGTACGGCAGCGGTGAGGCGCAGGTCATCGCGCTGCGGGGGGTGAGCGCCGAGTTCGAACGCGGCCGGTTCACCGCGATCATGGGCCCGTCCGGCTCCGGCAAGTCGACGCTGATGCACTGCCTCGCCGGCCTGGACTCGGTGACCCGGGGCACCGTGATGATCGGTGAGACGACGGTGACCGGGCTCAACGACTCGGGCCTGACGAAGCTGCGCCGGGACAAGGTGGGCTTCATCTTCCAGCAGTTCAACCTGCTGCCGACGCTCACCGCGCAGGAGAACATCCTGCTGCCGCTGTCGATCGCCGGGCGCAAGCCGGACCCGGCCTGGTACGACACGGTGATCGACACGGTCGGGCTGCGGGACCGGCTCGGGCACCGCCCGGCGCAGCTCTCCGGGGGCCAGCAGCAGCGGGTGGCGTGCGCGCGGGCGCTGGTCGCCCGACCCGAGGTGATCTTCGCGGACGAGCCGACCGGCAACCTGGACTCCCGGTCCGGCGCCGAGGTGCTCAACTTCCTGCGCAGTTCGGTGCGCGAGCACGGCCAGACCATCGTCATGGTGACCCACGACCCGACCGCCGCCGCGTACGCCGACCGGGTGGTCTTCCTCGCCGACGGGCAGATCGTCTCGGAGCTGATCGAGCCGACCGCCGACACGGTGCTGGACACGATGAAGAAGCTGGACGCGCCGGTCGAGGTGGGCAACTGATGTTCCGGGCAACGCTGAAGAGCCTGTTGGCGCGCAAGCTGCGCCTGCTGCTGTCGGGGCTGGCGGTGGTGCTCGGCGTCATGTTCGTCTCCGGCGCGTTCGTGCTCACCGACACGCTCGGCCGCTCGTTCGACGCGGTCTTCGCCGACGCCTACGCCGACGTGGACGTGAACGTGGCGGCGAAGCCGAAGGTGGCGGTCTCCGAGACCGAGGGTGAGCAGGTGGCCGCCCCGGTGCCGGCGTCGCTGGTGGAGCGCGTGCGGGCGGTGCCGGGCGCCGCGGACGTGCGGGGCGTGGTCGCCGCCGACGGCGCGCGGCTGATCGGCAGCAACGGCAAGGTGGTCACCTCGTTCGGGCCGCCGCAGCTGGGCGAGAACTGGCTGGGCGAGGGCGACCTGGTGAAGCTGCGCGAGGGGCGCGGTCCGCAGGCCGACGACGAGATCGTGGTCAACGCCGCGCTGGCGAAGGCCGCCAACGTGAAGGTCGGTGACCGGGTCGGCGTGCTGACGCTGTCGCCCAAGCAGGAGTTCACGCTGGTCGGCGTGTTCGGCTACAGCGGTGGCCGGGACTCCGTGGGCGGCGCGAACGAGGTCGCCTTCACCACGCCGGTCGCGCAGCGGCTGATGCTCGGCAAGCCGGACGTGTTCTCCACCGTCACCGCGCGGGCGGACGGCACCACGCCGGAGGCGCTGCGCGACGCGGTGTCCCGCACGGTCGGCGGCGGCTACGACGTGAAGACCGGCGACCAGCTCGCCGACGACGCCTCGGCCGGGCTGAAGGAGGGGCTGTCGTTCTTCAACAAGATCCTCCTCGGTTTCGCCGCGGTGGCGCTGCTGGTCGGCACGTTCCTGATCCTCAACACCTTCTCGATCATCGTGGCCCAGCGCACCCGGGAGCTGGCCCTGATGCGGGCCATCGGGGCCAGCGGCCGGCAGGTCATCGGCTCGGTGGTGCTGGAGGCGGTCGCGGTGGGCCTGATCGCCTCGGTGCTCGGCCTGGCCGCCGGCATCGGGGTGGGCGCGCTGCTGGCGTACCTGTTCGGGAAGCTGGCCGGTGGTCTCACGCTGGCCGGCCTGGGGGTGCCGCCGGCGGCGGTGATCGGCGCGTTCGCGGTGGGTCTGCTGATCACGGTGGTCGCGGCGCTGCTGCCGGCGTTGCGGGCCGCGCGTATCCCTCCGATCGCCGCGATGCAGGACGTGGCCACGCCGGACCGGCCGCTGACCAAGGTCACAGTGGGCGGCGCGGTGGTCACCGGGATCGGCGCGGTGCTGCTCTTCGTCGGCCTGAGCGGCAACGCCGGCGGCAACACCCTGGCGACCATCCTGGGCGGCGTGCTGTTCGCGTTCATCGGGGTGGCGCTGTTGACGCCGGTGATCAGCCGGCCGGTGGTGTCGCTGCTCGGCGCGATCTTCTCCTGGTCGGTGCCGGGCAAGCTGGGCCGGCTGAACTCGGGCCGCAACCCGCGCCGGACCGCGATCACCGCTGCCGCGCTGATGGTGGGCATCGCGCTGGTCACCGGCGTGACGGTGATCCTCGACTCGGCCAAGGGCAGCATCAGCGCGCTCGCCGAGGACACCATCAAGGCCGAGCTGGTGATCTCCGGCGCCTCGTCCGGGCCGCGCCCGGCGAGCTTCGACGCGGCGGTGCTGGAGAAGACCGCCGCGATCCCCGGCGTGCGGCTGGTCGACGGCGAGTACGGCGACATGGCCACGGTGGGCGGCAAGCGGACCTGGGTGGCGGCGTCGAGCAACGTGGCGGCGCTGGAGCGGATCTTCGGGGCGAAGGCCACCGCCGGTGACATCAGCCGGCTGGCCCCGGACCAGATGCTGCTCAGCTCGGACACCGCGACGTCCCGCAACCTGTCGGTCGGTTCGACCGTGCCGGTGCAGTTGTCCCGCGGCGAGGCCCGCACCTACACGGTCAGTGGCATCTACTCCAGTTCGCAGTTGACCAACCCGGTGGTGCTGCCGCCGCAGGCGGCCGCCGACTTCGCCATCCCGCAGCCCATCCAGGGCTTCGTGCAGCTCGCCCCCGGCACCTCGGTGGGCGCGGTGCAGCCGCAGGTCGAGCGGCTGCTGGCGGACAGCCCGGAGGTGTCGGTGGCGGACCGGGCGGCGTTCATCAAGCAGCAGACCAGCCAGCTCGACACGCCGCTGCGGATGATCCAGATCCTGTTGGCGTTGGCCATCGTGATCGCGGTGCTGGGCATCATCAACACGCTGGCGCTGTCGGTGCTGGAGCGCACCCGTGAGCTGGGCCTGCTGCGGGCGATCGGCCTGCGCCGGGCGCAGACCATGCGGATGATCACCGTCGAGGCGGTGGTGATCTCGATCTTCGGCGCGCTGCTCGGCGTGGTGGTCGGCACCGGTCTCGGCGCGGCGGTGGTCCGGGCGCTCAAGGACGAGGGCATCACCGACCTGGTCCTGCCGTGGGGCCAGATGGTGACGTTCCTGGTGCTGGCCGCGATCATCGGCGTGGTCGCGGCGGTGCTGCCGGCGATCCGCGCCGCCCGGATCAACGTGCTCGGCGCCATCGCCCACGACTGAACGCGAGGTGGGGCCCCTCCCGGTGGGAGGGGCCTCCGCCCTACCGGTTGAGCAGCGCGGCGAGCAGCTCCAGGTCCGCCGCGGTGAGGCTCTCCACCTGGTGTACGCCGTCGGTCGGCGGCAGCGGCACCTCGGCCGGTACGGCCAGCACCGCCGCGCCGGCGGCCAACGCGCTCGCCACGCCGGTCGGTGAGTCCTCGATCGCCACGCACCGCGCGATCGGCACGCCGAGCAGCCGCGCGGCGGTCAGGTACGGCTCCGGGTGCGGCTTGGCCTCGCCCACCTCGTCGCCGCAGACCACCGCGTCGAAGCTGTCCCGGCCCAGGGTCTCCAGCGCGACCTCGACCAGGGACCGGCCGCTGGAGGTGACCAGCGCGGTGGGAATGCCGGCGGCCCGGACGGCGCGCAGCAGGGCCAACGCACCGGGACGCCACCGCAGACCGGTGCGGAACAGGTCGAGGATCCGCGCGCTGATCCAGTCGGCGCTGGCCTGCGGGTCGCGGTCCGGCTGGCCCAGGTCGGCGTGCACGATCCGCATGGAGTCGGCCATCGCGGTGCCGATGATCGCGTGGCGGGCCTCGGCGGAGAGCGTGCCGCCGTAGACGGCGGCCAGCTCCTGCAACGCGACGTCCCACAGCTTCTCGCTGTCGACCAGCGTGCCGTCCATGTCGAAGAGCACGGCGGCGGGGTGTGTGCTGCTCAGCGGGGGCCTCCTTCGGTGGGCGTACCGCGCCGATCCTGCCAGCCGGACCCGGCCCGGCCGGCGGCGCCGCCGGCCGGGGTGACCTGTGGCATCAACCGAGGTCGCACGCCTTCAGCGAGTTCTCGTAGCCGGCGAAGAACTTCTCGCTGCGCTGCTCGGCGGTGCCGTGCGCGCCCTCGGCGAACCACGGCTGGTCGGGGTCGTCGCCGACCGCGAGCAGTCCTTCCCGGAACTCGTCCAGGTCGCCGTCGGCCAGCTTCAGCGTCCCGGCGCGCACGCTGTCGCCGAGGTACGCCCCGGCCATGCAGTCGGCCTGCAACTCCTGCTGGATGGTGTAGGTGTAACGGATGCCGAGCCGGGTCTGCACGCCGTGCGCGTACTCGTGGCCGAGCAGGTAGAACAGGAACGCGTCGCCGATCTGCCGGAACGCCGACACCGACCAGTTCACGTCGTAGGCGATGAAGTCGCCGGCGGAGCAGTACACCGCGTTGTTGCGCGGGAGCCCCTGCCCGCCGCAGGACACCTCGCCGGCCCGGGTGTACGGCACCACCCGCCGGATCGGCCGGAAGCGTTCCCCGGAGGAGCGGAACTGCGCGGTCCAGTACTGCTCGGCGCCGGCGACGGCGTCGGAGAAGTCCTGCTTGAACTCGGCGACGCTGGTGGTGCCGTCCGCCCGGGTGGTCTGCGCGCCGGGGGACGCCGGTCGCCCGCTGCGCTCGGGGGCAGGTTGCTGCGGCTCGCCCTGGTCGAGCCCGCCGCCCATGCAGCCGGCGGCCACCACCACTGCCACCACCAGCCCGGCGAGCGGCCCGAGCCGCCGATGTCCCGTCCTGTCCCCCACCACTACCTCCCGGCTGCCCGACCCTGTGTTCCGCGCAGTACCCGCGCGCCCACCCGCTCTCACGTGTCGGCGACGGCAAACGTTCATCAGGTGTCGACGATGGTGAACAGCAGCAGCGCCCTGCCGGGGTCGAAGCACACCTCGGCGCCGCCCGCGTCGTGGTCGGCGCTGCGGTGCCAGCGCACGCCGTCCGGCACGTACCCGGTCAGCGCCGGCCACACCTCGGGCGCCGCGCCGGTCACCGGCGTCCAGGTGTACGCGGTGGCCAGCGCGCGGGCGTCGGCCGGCGCCAGCCGCACCACCGCCTGGTAGCGCCGGTCGTTCGGGCCGGGCGCGCGGGAACAGGCGAAGCTCGGATGGTCGACCTGCCAGTGGATCTCCGGGTACGCGCCGATCCCCGGCACGTCGGCGTCGGTCCACCGCCGGTCGGTGCGGACCTTGGCCTCCTCGGCGGCGACCCGCGCCGCGCAGTCCCGTTCCTCGCCGTTCTCGGACCGGGCCAGCCAGAACACACCGCCGCAGGTGGCCAGCAGCGCGACGCCGAGCGCGGCGGCGAGCGCGAGGAACCATGATCGTCGGGTCACGCCGGCAGGGTAGCCACCGCCGGCCACCCTGGACCGCCCCCGGTACAGTCCCGGCCGTGACTCCCGACGTGGCCCACGCCAGCATCGTCTACTGGCGACGCAGCCTCTGGAACGGCATGCGCTGCGTGCCGGTGCTGATGACCCTGGACCAGGGCTGGTTGCGCGCCCGCGACCGGGTGGGCGCGGAGGTGTTCGCCGTGCCCGCCGGTCAGGTCGGCGGCCGGCTGACCCGCCTCGGCACGCTGGTGCTGACCGTCGGCGGCCGCCGCTATGCGATGGTCGGGCGGGGCGCCTCGGTCTCGCCCGATCCCAGCGCCGACCAGAAGCGGGGCTTCGCCGACTTCTGGGCGCACCGGACGCCGCCGGCCGGCGACGGTCCGGGCTTCCTCGACCAGGTCTTCAACGGCGCCGCCGCGTTCAACACCCGCGCCTGGCGGGACGCGCTGGCCCGCGCCGGCGTGCCGATGCGCTGACCGGCCCGGCGACCCGGGGCGAGCTAGTCCAGGCCGCGCATGATGTGCGGCTCGCCGTCGTCGTCGCCGAAGCAGCGGTGCAGGACCTGGGCGCGGGCCCACAGGTCGAGGCTGCTCGGTGGGCCGACCGGTGCCGACCTGGGCGACGCGGCCAGCACGGGACCCGATTCGGACGGCACCTTCGACGTCACCTCGTCGGTCATTCGGCGCCCCTTTCGTCGTACCCATGCTCGTCCCCGGCCGTCTCGGCCGCGTCAACGGGCTGTCTCGGCCGCGTCAACCGGTCGTCTCGGCCGCGTCGAGCCGACGGCGTGGGCGTGGACGCGGCGCTGCCGCCCCGTCCTTCGGTGACGGTAGCCCGCCGGGCCGGGGCGGCACAGCCGAATTCCTGACCCCGTGGCCGCCGACGTCGATGGTCACGCGATGTTCACGGAGGTCGACTGGACCTTCACTTCCACCTCTGTCTATATGGTGGGGACAGTCGCCATTCCCGTACGGATGGAGTCCCATGTCCCGCACCCTGCGCGCCACGGCCATCAGCCTCGCCGCGATCCTGGCCACCACCCTCGGCCCCGCCCGACCCGCCCCGGCGGCCGGCTACTCCGCGTCGCTCACCACCGCGGTCGCCGGCCTGACCGTCGCCTCCGAGGTCCGCACCGGCTACAGCCGCGACCTGTTCCCGCACTGGATCGACGCCGACGGCGACGGCTGCCACACCCGCAACGAGGTGCTCTACGCCGAGGCCACCACGAAGCCCACGATCAGCGGCACCTGCACGCTCTCCGGCGGCCGGTGGTACTCCTACTACGACGACGCCACCTGGACGGCCACCGGCGACCTGGACATCGACCACATGGTCCCGCTCGCCGAGGCCTGGGACTCCGGCGCCCGCACCTGGTCCACCAGCCGCCGCCAGGCGTACGCGAACGACCTGGGTGACGCGCGCGCCCTGGCCGCGGTGACCGACAACGTCAACCAGGCCAAGGGCGACCAGGACCCGGCCACCTGGCTGCCGTCGTACGCCTCGGCCCGCTGCCGCTACGTCGGCGAGTGGGTGGCGGTCAAGATCCGCTGGCGGCTCACCGTGGACAGCGCGGAGAAGAGCGCGCTGACCAGTTGGGCGAACAACTGCCCGGCCGCCACCATCTCGGTCACCTACGCGTACTGAAGCCGGGGCGCCGGGGAGGGGCTCAGACGTGCCCCTCCCCGAGCACCCGGCGCAGCAGGCCCAGCAGCGTGGCGCGGTCGGCGGCGGGCAGGTCGGCGTAGCAGCGCTCCAGCACCTCGTCGGCGACCCGGTGGCCGGCGGCCAGCACCCGCCGCCCGGCGGGCGTCAGGTGGTGCGGGATCCGCCGCCCGGGACCGGCCCGCCGCTCCACCAGCCCCTGCGTGACCAGCCGGCCGGCGAGCGCGCCGAAGGCCTGCTCGGTCTGGAACGTCGCGGCGGCGAGCTCCCGCGCGGACGCGCCGGGCGACCGGTCGACCGCCCGCAGGGCGTCCCACTGGGCCAGGGTCGTCCCGACCGCGGTCAGGCCGGCCTCCAACGCCCGGTGCTGCCGGTACTGGACCTGCTTCACGGCCCGGGCGAGCTGCTGGATCTCCTGCACGGTCCCATCCTAGCCGAAAACTCAACTAGCTTAAATAAGGTTCCTTAGTTACGGTGGGGGCATGACATTCCCCGATCTGTCGCTCACCGTCGCCGAAGCCGGCCAGGGCCGCCCCGCCCTGCTGCTGCACGGCGGCGGCGGCCCGGCCACCGTCGAACCCCTGCGCAGGCACCTCGCCCGACGCGCGCACACCATCAGCCCGGTGCACCCCGGCTGGGACGGCACCGACCGGCCCGCCTGGCTCACCGGCGTCGACGACCTCGCGTCGGCGTACCTGCGCCTCCTGCACGACCGTGGGCTGCGCGACGTGCTCGTCGTCGGCTCCTCGCTGGGCGGCTGGATCGCCGCCGAGATGGCCCTCCGGGACACCGCCGGCATCATCACCGACCTGGTCCTGGTCGACGCCGTCGGCATCGACGTGCCCGGCGAACCCATCCGGGACTTCTTCGCGCTCGACGCGCGGAGCCTGGCCGAGTACGCCTGGCACGACCCCCACCGTCTCCCGGTCGACCCGGCCGCCGCCACACCGGACCACCTCGCCCGGCAGGCGGCCAACCGCGAGACCATGCGGGTGCTGGCCGGCGACCCGTACATGCACGACCCGACGTTGCGCGGCCGGCTGAGCCGGATACGCGTTCCCGCCCTGCTGCTGTGGGGCGAGAGCGACCGCATCGTCACCCCCGCCTACGGCGCCGCCTACGCCGCGGCGCTCGGCGACGGCCGGCTCCAGGTCGTCCCGGCGGCCGGGCACCTGCCGCATCTGGAGAACCCGCAGGCCACGCTGTCCCGGCTGGACGCGTGGCTCGATCGGCGCGACGATGGCGGGTGATGAGCCGACCCGAGGAGTTGACCACCGCGCGGTTGTCGCTGCGCCGCCCCGCCCCCGCCGACGTCGACCTGGTCCACGCCCTGCACACCGACCCGCGCGCCTGCGCGCACAACCCGTCCGACCTGCTGCGCGACCGCCCCGAGGCGCGGGAGCGCCTGCAACGCTGGGACGCGCACTGGCGGCAGCACGGCGTCGGCTACTGGGTGGTGAGTCGCGACGACCGGCGGCTCGGCTTCTGCGGCGTCAAGGTCATGCGGCTGCACGACCGCGACGTGCTCAACCTGTTCTACCGCCTGGATCCGGCCGCCTGGGGGGACGGCGTGGCGAGCGAGGCGGCTACCGCGGTCGTGGCCTGGGCGACCACCCGCCGACCGGGGCTGCCGGTGGTCGCCCGGGTCCGCCCGGACAACGTCGCCTCCCGGCGGGTCGCCGAACGCGCCGGGCTGCGTCGGGCCGCCCACCTCGACACCCCCGGCGAGGACGGCCTCGACTGGATCTTCACCACCGGGGACCTGCATCCGGTACCCCGCGAGGCGTGACCGACGAACCCGACACCTCCTGGGCGGCCACCGCGCCGCCTACTGCCGACCGCGGCTGCCGGCCCGCCGGCAAGATCGTCACGGTACGGTCGGAGCCATGACCATCGCCCGTTCCGTCCTGCTGTTCCTGGTCGCCGCGCTGGCCGAGATCGGCGGCGCCTGGCTGGTCTGGCAGGGCTGGCGGGAGAACCGCGGGCTGCTCTGGATCGCGGGCGGGATCATCGCGCTCGGCCTCTACGGCTTCGTGGCCACGTTCCAGCCCGACCCGAACTTCGGCCGCATCCTCGCCGCCTACGGCGGCGTCTTCGTCGCCGGGTCGCTCGCCTGGGGCATGCTCGTCGACAAGTTCCGGCCCGACCGCTACGACCTCGTCGGCGCGGCCATCTGCCTGGTCGGCGTCGTGATCATCATGTACGCGCCGCGGGCGGGCTGACCACGATGCTGTTCGCACCCCGAACGGCGGAGCTGTCCTTCCGCCACGGCGACGACGTGCTGGTCGGCGACCTGCTCCGGCCGCCCTGGCCGGGACCGTACCCGGCGGTGGTCTTCGTCGAGGGCTCCGGCCCGGGCGGTCGCGACCAGCGGGAGTGGCAGACCCGGCTGGCCGCCGCCGGCCTGGCCAGCCTCGCCTACGACAAACCCGGCTCCGGCGCGTCCACCGGCGACTGGACCCGGCAGAGCATGACCGACCGGGCCGACGAAACCCTGGCCGCGGTGCACGCGTTACGGGCGCGGCCGGACGTGCTGCCGCAGGCCGTGGCGCTGATCGGCGGCAGCCAGGGCGGCTGAGTGGCGCCGCTGGCCGCGTCCCGCTCCCCGGCCGCGGTCGCCGCGGTGGTGAGCGTGTCCGGCCCGGCCGTCGGCGTCGTGCCGCAGGAGGAGTACCGGCTTCGACGCCAGCTTCCCGCGCGGGGCTTCACCGACGCCGACGTCCGGCAGGCGCTGGCGCTGCTGCACGAGCAGGTCGACCGGGTCCGGGCCGGTGACGACCCGACCGACGTCCACGCCGCGCAGGCCCGATGGCACGACGCGCCCTGGTACCCGCTGCTCGCCGGCACCTCGCCCGCATCGATCCGCTTCCTCGCCGGCATCGCCGACCACGACCCGCAGCCGGCGCTCGCCGCCCTGCGCTGCCCGCTACTGGCGATCTTCGGCGCCGACGACGTGCAGGTCCCGGTCGACGCCAGCGTGCGCGCCCTGGACCGGATCCTCGCCGACCACACGGTCGTGGTGTTCCCCGACGCCGACCACGGCATCCGGGTACGGGGCGTGCGGGCGCCCGGCTCCGACGAGCTCGTCGTGACCTGGCTGCGGCGCCGACTCCCCGCCGCACCGGAGCCCGACCCTCCCCGCGCCTGACCCGGCACCGTAGGAGCAGCCCACCACCAGCGCCGTCAGCACGACGCCGGCGGGATGCTCTGCTCGTACTGGAAGACGTTGTGCGGGTCGTACATCGCCTTGATCCGGCGGAGGCGCTCGACGTTCGGCCCCCAGTACGCGGTCTCCCACTCCTGCATGCCGATGTTCGGCACGTTGACGTAGGCGCCGTCCACGTAGGGGCGCAGCGCCTGGCTGAACTCCGCGATCCACGCCTGGGCAGCCGGGGTGAGGGCGTCGCCGCTGTCCGGCACACCCCGGGTTCCCCAGCCGGCGCCGGGCTCGGAGTAGAAGATCGCATCGCGGTGCGGGAACGCCGAGCCGCCGACCGGCTGCTTCGCCTGCGCGCCGACGCCGAACGCCTGGGTGAAGAAGTTGCTGGCATCGGTGGGCGCGACCGCCATGAACGAGCGGATCGTCTCGATCGCCTCGGGCGGGAATGGTCTGCGGGTGAACTGGGAGAAGAACTTCCAGTTCGCGGGCTCGTCCCGGGTCGGCACCTGGAACCCGGCGTAGATGTCACCCCACCCGCCGATCTGCACCGTGACCTGCGGGGCACCGACCGACAGGACCGGCTCCAGCAGCCTGCGCACCTGCGCCTCGGTGCCCTCGGCGAGCACACCGAACAGCAGGATCTGCGACCGGTGGATCTCCAGTTGGGAGCCGAGGCGGACGTCGGTGAACGGCGCGGTGCGCTGCCACCGGTCGAAGACTGCCCCCAGGTCGCCCAGGCCGGACCAGGCCGCCTGGAGGTACGCGACACCGCGCAGCGGGGCCACCCGGTAGGTCAGCGAGGTGACGATGCCGAAGTTGCCGTTACCCGCCCCGCGCAACGCCCACAGCAGGTCCCGGCGGTTCCGCAGATCCACCTCGATCGCCTTCGCGCCGTTCGCCCCGGACGCGACGACGATCTCCGCCCCGATCAGGTTGTCGCAGGCCATGCCGAGCCAGCGGGTCAGGAAGCCGAAACCCCCGCCCAGGGTCGCCCCGGACAGGCCCACGCTGCCCTCCGTACCGGTCGTCACCGCAAGACCCTGCTGGGCGAGCGCGGTGACCGCCTCCAACTGGTTGAGCCCGGCGCCGACGCGCGCGGTGAGCGCGGCCGGGTTGATGTCGGCCGACTTCAGCTCACTGACGTCGATCACGATGCCGTTGTCCACGTTCGACCAGCCCTCGAGGCTGTGCCGGCCACTGCGTACCCGCAGCGCGACGTCGTTCTGCCGCGACCAGGCGAGGGCATTGACCACGTCCTGGGTGTCCTGCGCGAACACGATGACCAGCGGGTTGCGGACGAACAACTCGTCCCAGCCGAGGCTCGCGGTCGGGTAGTCGGGGTCGCCGAACCGCACGATCCGGCCGGTCAGCTGCGCCGGCGGGCCCTCGGCCCAGATGGGCGCCCCGGAGCCGTCGGTGCCGGTGGCCGCCTGGGCAGGCCCGCCGAGCACGGCCGGCGCGACGACCGCCCCGGCGCCCACCGCGGCCGTCGCCTGGAGCAGCTTTCGCCGCGAGATGTCGTGCATGGTCGTGGCCTCTCGATCGGGTCGGCTTGCGCCCTCACGGTAGGACCGGACAGTTGCCCATATAACCGGAAGAGGATGTGAGAACCCTTCCGAGTGATGCCGAAGCATCGCTGGTGGGATGAAGCGGACGAGCGGCTCCCGGTCAGGCGCCGAGCGCCTCGCGATGACGACGCGGACCGGGCTGTTCTGGTCGGGCGGCCGGCCACCGCCTTGAGAAGACGATCTCGACCAGTGAAGCTACTTCCGGGACTCAGGACCCGACGCCCCGAAACGCGTGATCCACACCAGCCCGGGGATGGTGGCGACCTCCGGGCGACCGGCATACCGCCACTCCGCCGAACTGATGTGGATCAAGGGCGAGGCCCGCGACGCCCGCAGGCCGGAACACCGGTACGGCTGTCAGAGCGCCAGGTAATAGCGGACCAGGGGCAGCGCGGTCATGCCGAGACTGTCGTACAACGCCCTGGCCGAGGCGTGGAAGCCGTCGCCTCCCGTACCGATCGACACGACCTCGGCGCCAGCGTGCCTCATCGCCGCGAAGGCGTGTGTGCACAGTGCCGTACCGACGTGGTGCCGGCGTTGCTCCACCGCCACCGCGATGATGTCGATCTCACCGCTGCGCTTCTCCGGATCCGTCCGCCACGCGGCGAACCCGAGGAGCGTGTCGCCGTCCTCGGCGACGACGACGTGCCTGCCGTTGCGCGGGTCGTGCAACCCGACCCACATGTCGCGGTAGTCCGCACGCCACGTGCCGTGCTGGTTAGCCGCGACGGCGTCGCCCACGATCGACCGGAACGATTCCTCGTAGAACGGGCCGAAGGTGGCAATGGTCAGTTCCAGCAGTGGTTCCCGGTCGGGTGACCGAAACGGACGCAGATTCATGACGTCGATGCCTTCCGTCTGAGGGTGTGCCGAACAGCCCGACCTGATCGACAGGTCGGGCAACTCGCGGCTCAGATCGAGCCGCCCCTCAGAAGCGGGTACGCCCAGCGGCGAAACACGGCATGGCTCGGACCGTACCCGCTCCGCGCGCCGAGATCGTCTCCGTCGATGCCGCGCAGTTCGGCGAGCACCGCGACGTCGGCCGTGACGGCCCCCGCACGATCACCCCGGATTCCAGGCGAGCCGATTCACCACACGCATCGTGCCATCCGACGCGCGGCATCGCCCGTGCACTCTCCCTCGGGCAGCCGCTGCCTGTCTTCACTTGACGGCGACGGAGGCGAACCAATCTCTACAATGTGGTTCACGGGCCCGTAGCCTGGCCATGTGACTCGTCTAGCTGACCACGCTGTGCAGCTTGCGGGGCAATGCCTGGCCGTGGCCCTCCCTCGCAGGTGGAAGCACGTGCGCGCCGTCGGTCTGAAGGCTGAGTGCCTTGGCCGGCTGGTCGGCGATGACGCGCAACTACTCGCCGCTGCCGGCTGGCTGCATGACGTCGGCTATGCCCCGGCCGTCGCTGACACCGGCTTTCACGCGCTGGACGGCGCCCGATGGCTGCTCCGCCAGGGTTTCCCCCCACGTCTGGCGAGCCTGGTCGCTCATCACTCCTGCGCGTCGTACGAGGCCGAGGAGAGGGGGTTGAAGCCTGATCTCATGGCGGAGTTCCCCCTCGAGGAGTCACCGACGTCCGACGCTCTCTGGTTCGCCGACATGACGACAGGGCCGGACGGTCAGGACCTGACAGTGGAAGAGCGGTTGGCGGAGATCCGTGAACGGTACGGCCCGGACGACCTGGTGACCCGCTTCTGGGAGAAGGCGGAGCTGCCGCTGCTCGACGCCATCCGCCGCACGGAACAACGATTGGCCGCCTAACCGATGTATGGCTGCTGCCGGTCTTCGAGCCCGTGGTCGATCCGCAGCCGCATCGACGGGTGGATCGTGAGATCAGACAACTCGTCGTGCGCCAACCATCGCACCTCCGACGACTCGTCGCTCGGTGCGGGCCGGCCGCTGACGTAACGCGCGCGGAGGCAGATGGAGAACTGCTGCCGCACCTCGCCGTCGCTGTACTCGACCACGTGACTCGGGTTGGTGTAGATCCCGACGATGCCGGTCACCTCGACCTCGACCCCGGTCTCCTCGCGCGTCTCACGGACGGCCGCCTCGGCGATGTACTCCCCGAACTCCTGGGCACCGCCGGGCAGCGCCCACAGGTGGTTGTCGGTCCGCTGGATGAGCAGCACCCGCCCCTGCCCGTCCTGCACGAAGACCGACACCGCAGCGACGATGCTGTTCGGCTTCGGCGCGTCGGGGTTGTCGAAGTGGTCGATCCGGGTCATGGCCCTAGCCGTTCGCCGTCGACCGCTCAGGCCAGACGGCCCGTTTCTTCCCCAGCACCTGCGTGAAGCTGGCGACGTAGCCGTCGAACAACTCCCCACCGCCGATGCGGCGCAGGTGCAGCACCGGGGCGTAGGCGGCCGGCGTGCCGTAGAGGTGGGCGTTGACCAGCATCTCGTCGTCGAAGCGGTAGATGGAGTTGTAGAGGATCGTGTCGTGGTAGTAGATACCGACGTTGTCCAGGCCCCGCAGTTCCCGGTAGAACGCCAGCGCGTTGAGGATCTTGCTCGGCATGGCCGCGCCGATGTCCTCGTCGGCGCCGCGCTCGGTGATGTTCTTGCCGTCCGGATCACCGAACAGCAGGTCCACTTGGGTGCCAGCCAACGCCTTCTCGCGCAGGGTCGGCACCCATCGGTGGTTGAACTCAGGCAGGAACAAGCCGCCGTAGACCAGGACTCCGACCTGCCGGGTGGCCTTCACGAGGAGCTGCTGCCAGAGGTCCGTCGGGACGGCTCCGCGGCGCGGGTAGATGTGGACGACCTCGGACTGGCTGACCTGCACCGCTCGTTGCGTCGGCAGGGCATCCGGCCAGAGGTACGACTCGCTCTCGTCCAGCAGTGCGGCGATGGTGTGGCGGTGACGCGGGTATGGGTTCCGACCCTGCGTGATCCAACGCTCCACAGTCTTCGGATCCACGGCGAGTTTCCCGGCGAGCGAGGCTGGCGTCAGCCCCTTCTTCAGCAACCCACTGCGAAGACGGTCGTTCGGCATCGAAACCCCTGGTAGGAGAGCTGCGGACGACGTGCCGGGACGACCGAACCTACCAAGGACGTCCCCAGCCGTCCATCACCTGAGGTGAAGTCGTCGCTACAGCCCGACAGATCCTGGCGTCCGACGCGGCTACCAGCGGGCCGCCGTTCCCAGGGCCCAGGAGTAGTCGATGGAGCGTTCGAGAGGAAGACCCCGGCGTGACCAGAGGTCGGAGGTCGACCGTGGGGAGCAGATCCAGGCCGCCGAGCGGGAGGCCGCCAAGCAGCGGCTACTTGCGCAGGCCGAGGAACATCGCGTACCGGTCGAGGAGACGACCCGCGCGGTGCCGGATCGGCGGTGGCGCCGTGACGACTGACGCCCTGCCGATCGGCCGGCGAGTGGCGCACTGGCGCAGCCGGCGGAAGATGTCCCAGCAGATGTTCGCCGATCGCCTCGGCAAGTCCAAAAGCTGGGTCGACAAGGTCGAACGTGGCGTCCGGTCCCTCGACCGGGTGTCCACCCTCCACGACATCGCCACCGTGCTGCGCATCGACCCCACCGTGTTACTCGGCCGCGCCGACGCGCCAGCCGACGCGATCCACCGGCCCGCAGGCGTGACTCGGATCGCCGCAGCACTGTCGACATACGACGTCGCCCTCGGCCAGCCGGCCGGTCGACCGGTGGTGCCCGCCGACCGGATGGCCCGCACCGTCGAGCACGCCTGGACGACGTTTCAGCACGCGCGCTACCCGCAGGTGACCGCGCTCCTCCCCGAGTTGCTGGTTCAAGCGCAGCACACCCACGCGGATGAGCCCGGCCCAGGCCGCTCGCCGCTGGCGCAAGCGTATCGGGTGACGGCATCGCTGCTGACCAAGCTCGGCGCGGGTGAGCTGGCCTGGTTCGCCGCCGACCGGGCCATGGGAGTCGCCGCCGGCGACCGGGAGATGACCGCGATCGCCGCGATACAGATCAGCCAGGCGCTACGGGTGTGCGGTCGGAGCGGTGCCGCCATGTCGACGGCACTGCGCGCCGCGTACCGCGCTCCGGATGACCCGTCGCTGCGCGGAGCCTTGCTGATTCAGGCCACGCTGGCAGCGGCCCGGCGAGGGGACGACCGGAAGGTGGCAGATCTGCTCGCCGAGGCCGATGCCCTGGCCGACCGGGTGGGCGACGGTCACGACCATCACCGGACCGGCTTCGGGCCGACAGCCGTGATGCTGGCTCGGGCACACGCGGCCCTCGACCTGGGGGCCGGCCATGACGCAGTCGCCTGGCACGAGAAGGCCAGCACCCGTGACGGCTGGCGGTGGCTGGCCGCTGAGCACCGCGCTGGCCACCTCGTGCAGGCCGCCCGGGCGTACCTCCAGATCAACCAACCGGGCCGCGCGGGCCGCGCCCTGGCCGACGTCGCCCACCTCGCACCGGACGAACTGCGTCACCGGCCACACGCCCGCGCGGTGCTCTCGGAGGCGGTCCGCAGTCCCCACGCTCCGGTTACCGTCATCCATCTCGCCGCGACGCTCGGCGCAAGCTGACCACCGCTCGATCCACACCAGTTCGGGGAGGTGGCGGTATCCGGGCGAGCGGAATACCGCCACTTCGACGAAGTGGAGTGCATCATGCGCCGAGATTGGGCTACTTGGCGTTGAAGTAGTTCGCCTCCGGGTGGTGCACCACGATCGCGTCCGTGGCCTGCTCCGGCACGAGCTGGAACTCCTCCGACAACTGCACGCCGATCCGCTCCGCGCCGAGCAACTGCACGATCTTCGCCCGGTCCTCCAGGTCCGGGCAGGCCGGATAACCGAACGCGTAGCGGCAGCCGCGGTAGTCGTTGCGCAGCAGGCCGGCCAGGTCGGCCGGGTCGTCGTCGGCGATCGTGCCGCCGCCCGGCACCACCAGCTCCGACCGGATGCGACGGTGCCAGTACTCCGCCAGGGCCTCGGTGAGCTGCACCGACAGGCCGTGCACCTCCAGGTAGTCGCGGTACTCGTTCGCGGCGAACATCTTCGCCGTGTACTCGCTGATCGGCTGGCCCACGGTGACCAGCTGCAACGCCACCACGTCCAACTGGTCGCCCTTCGGGCGGAAGAAATCCGCCAGGCACAGCCGGCGCTCCTGCCGCTGCCGGGGGAACGAGAACCGGGCCCGCTCGCTGTGCCCGTTCTCGTCCAGCAGCACCAGGTCGTTGCCCTCGGAATAGGCCGGGAAGTAGCCGTACACCACGGCCGCCTCCAACACCTGGTCGGCGATCAGCCGATCCAGCCAGTAGCGCAGCCGGGGCCGACCCTCGGTCTCCACCAGCTCCTCGTACGATGGGCCCTTGCCGCCCCGGGCGCCGCGCAGCCCCCACTGGCCCAGGAACGTGGCCCGCTCGTCGAGCAGCGCCGCGTAGTCGGCCAGCGGCACACCCTTGACCACCCGGGTGCCGAGGAACGGCGGGGTGGGCACCGACACCTGCACCGCGACGTCGGAGCGCACCGAGGCGTCGTCCAGCTCGGGCAGCGCCTCGCGCACCTGCGCCCGCTGCCGCTCCCGGCGCTCCCGGCGGGCCGCCAGCGCCGCCTCCCGCTCCGGGTCGACCACCGGCGCGCCGCCCCGCTTGGCCGTCATCACGCGGTCCATCAGGGACAGTCCCTCGAACGCGTCGCGGGCGTAGTGCACCTGACCCGGGTAGATCGACCGCAGGTCGTCCTCGACGTACGCCCGGGTCAGCGCCGCCCCGCCGAGCAGCACCGGCCAGCGTTCGGCGACGCCGCGCGACGCCATCTCGGCCAGGTTCTCCTTCATGATGACCGTGCTCTTGACCAGCAGCCCGGACATGCCGATGGCGTCGGCCCGGTGCTCCTCGGCCGCGTCGAGGATCGCGTTGATCGGCTGCTTGATGCCGATGTTGACCACGTCGTAGCCGTTGTTGGACAGGATGATGTCGACCAGGTTCTTGCCGATGTCGTGCACGTCGCCCTTGACCGTGGCGAGGACGATCCGACCCTTCCCGTCGTCGTCGGCCTTCTCCATGTGCGGCTCCAGGTAGGCCACCGCGGTCTTCATCACCTCGGCGGACTGGAGCACGAACGGCAGCTGCATCTGGCCCGAGCCGAACAGCTCGCCGACCACCTTCATGCCGTCGAGCAGCAGGTCGTTGATGATGGACAGCGGCGTGCGCCCCTCGGCCATCGCGGTGTCCAGGTCGGCCTCCAGGCCGTTGCGCTCACCGTCGACGATGCGCCGCTTGAGTCGCTCCTCCAACGGCAGCGCGGCCAACTCCTCGGCCCGGGTGGCGCGCGCCGACGCCGCGTCGACACCCTCGAACGCCTCGATGAACCGCTGCACCGGGTCGTAGCCCTCGCGACGGCGGTCGTAGACCAGGTCCAGCGCCACCTCGCGCTGCTCGTCCGGGATCCGCGACATCGGCAGGATCTTGCTGGCGTGCACGATGGCCGAGGTCAGGCCGGCCTGGACGCACTCGTGCAGGAACACCGAGTTGAGCACCTGCCGGGCCGCCGGGTTGAGCCCGAACGAGACGTTCGAGATGCCGGCGGTGAAGTTCACCCCCGGATAGCGGGCGACGATCTCCCGGATCGCCTCGATGGTCTCGATGCCGTCGCGGCGCGTCTCCTCCTGCCCGGTGGCGATCGGGAACGTCAACGCGTCGATGAGGATGTCCTCCCGGCGCATCCCCCACCGGCCGGTCAGGTCGTCGATCAGCCGGCTGGCCACGCGCACCTTCCACTCCCGGGTGCGGGCCTGGCCCTCCTCGTCGATGAGCAGCGCCACCACGGCGGCGCCATGCTCCCGCACCACCGGCATGACCCGCGCGTAACGGGATTCGGGGCCGTCGCCGTCCTCGAAGTTGACGGAGTTGACCACGCATCGGCCGCCGAGCATCTCCAGCCCCGCCTCGATCACCGCCGGCTCGGTGGAGTCCAGCACGATCGGCAGCGTGGAGGCGGTGGCGAACCGGCCGGCCAGCTCCCGCATGTCCTGCGTGCCGTCGCGGCCGACGTAGTCGACGCAGAGGTCGAGCAGGTGGGAGCCGTCCCGGGCCTGGTTGCGGGCGATCTCCACACAGGCCTGCCAGTCGCCGGCGAGCATCGCCTCGCGGAACGCCTTCGAGCCGTTGGCGTTGGTGCGCTCCCCCACCATCAGGACGCTGGCGTCCTGGGCGAACGGCACGTGGTGGTAGATCGAGGAGACGCCCGCCTCCGGCTCCGGCTGCCGGGCCGACGGGCGCCGCCCGCCGAGCCGCTCCACCAGCACCCGGATGTGCTCGGGCGTGGTGCCGCAACAGCCGCCGATCAGGCCCACGCCGTAGTCGTCGACGAACTGCTCCAGCGCGTCGGCCATCTCCTCCGGACCCAGCGGGAAGTAGGCCCCGTCGGCGGTCAGCACCGGCAGGCCGGCGTTCGGCATCACCGACACCGGGATGCGCGAGTGCCGGGACAGGTAGCGCAGGTGCTCACCCATCTCGGCCGGGCCGGTGGAGCAGTTCAGCCCGATCAGGTCGACGCCGAGCGGCTCGATCGCGGTCAGCGCCGCGCCGATCTCGCTGCCCAGCAGCATGGTGCCGGTGGTCTCCACGGCCACCTGGCAGATGATCGGCACGTCCCGGCCGGCCTCGTCACGGGCCCGCTTCGAGCCGACCACCGCGGCCTTGACCTGGAGCAGGTCCTGGCAGGTCTCGATGATCAACGCGTCCGCCCCGCCGGCGATCAGACCGGCGGCGTTCTCCTGGTACGCGTCGCGCAGCGAGGCGTAGCTCGCGTGGCCCAGGGTGGGCAGCTTGGTGCCCGGTCCCATCGAGCCGAGCACGAACCGCTGCCGCTCCGGCGTCGCGTACGCGTCGGCGGCCTCGCGGGCGATCCGCGCGCCCGCCTCGGACAGCTCCCGGATGCGCTCGGCGATGCCGTACTCGGCGAGGTTGGGCAGGTTGGCGCCGAACGTGTTGGTCTCCACGCAGTCGGCACCGGCGGTCAGGTAGGCCTCGTGCACGCCACGGACCACGTCCGGCCGGGTGACGTTGAGGATCTCGTTGCAGCCCTCGAGGCCGTCGAAGTCGTCAAGCGTGAGGTCAGCGGCCTGGAGCATCGTCCCCATGGCCCCGTCGGCGATGAGGATCCGGTCCGCCAGCAGGTCGCGCAACGAAATAGCCACACGCTCAGGTTAGTGCGCCGAGCGACGCAACGGTCACTCCAATCTCGCGTTCCCACATAGTGTCGGTCGAATCACGGCGTACCTTTCATCCGGTTCGACCGGGTGGTCCGGCCGGGCGACCGGCGCGGCCGACGGGCCGGCCCCGGCGGCGACACGTAGGCTGGCGGACGTGAAGGACATCAGGGACGCGGCCGTACGACGGGGCGGCACCGCTCCCGACGAGCAGGGTGAGGTGACGGCGTGACCGAGTTCGACGGGCTGCCGGTACTGCGCTCACCGGTCGCGATCGCGGCCTTCGAGGGCTGGAACGACGCCGCGGACGCCTCCACCGCCGCCGTGGAGCATCTGGAGCAGGTCTGGCAGTCCCGGCAGGTGACCGAGCTCGACCCGGAGGACTTCTACGACTTCCAGGTGAGCCGGCCGACCATCACCATGGCCGACGGAGAGACCCGGCGGGTCGAGTGGCCCACCACCCGCTTCATGGTGGCCAGCCCGGAGGGCACCGAGCGGGACGTGGTGCTGATCCGGGGCATCGAGCCGAGCATGCGGTGGCGCACGTTCTGCGAGCAGGTGCTGGAGATCTGCCACAGCCTGGAGGTCGAGCGGGTGGTGCTGCTCGGCGCGTTGCTGGCCGACGTGCCCTACACCCGGCCGCTGCCGATCAGCGGCAGCGCGTCCGACGCCGACGCCGCCAAGCGCTACCAGCTCACCCCCACCCGCTACGACGGGCCGACCGGCATCGTCGGGGTGCTGCACGACGCGTGCACCCGGGCCGAGGTCGACGCGGTGTCGTTCTGGGTGCACGTGCCGCACTACGCCAACAACCCGCCCTGCCCGAAGGCGACCCTGGCGCTGCTGCACCGGGTCGAGGAGGTCCTCGACCTGCCGGTGCCGATGGCCGACCTGGCCGAGGAGGCCGCCGAGTGGGAGCAGCGGGTGCGCAGCGCCGCCGAGCAGGACGCCGAACTCGGCGAGTACGTGCGTGAGCTGGAGGAACGCGTCGGCGACGCCGGCATCACGCCGTTGACCGGGGACGAGATCGCGCAGGAGTTCGAGAAGTACCTGCGCCGCCGCGGCGGTTCCGCCGGGCCCACCGCGGGTTCCTGGTAGGTCGTTCGTCCGAAAGGCCGGGTCCGTCGTGGGCCCGGCCTTTTCGTGTCGTGGGGTGGCGGCGTCACGCCCGCTAGGGCATCCTAGGAACCTAGCTGTTCTGAGGAGGCGGACATGCAGATCAACCCGGGCGCGGCCGAGTTCCCGCACCGGCAGATCGCCGCGCAGCTCAAGGACCGGGTGCGTCGCGGCGACTGGGCGCCGGGCGAGCGGCTGCCGTCCATCCCGGCCATCGCCGAGATGTTCGGCGTGGCCAAGCAGACCGTGCAGCGCGCCGTCGACCAGCTGCGGGTCGAGGGCGTCCTGATCACCAAACCGGGCTCCGGTACGTACGTCCGGGGCACCCGCCGCCGGCTCAACCGCCTCGCCCGGGGCCGGTACGGCGGCTTCCGCGGCTACCACACCGACCTGGCCGCCCGATACCGCCAACAGCTCGTCTCCGTCGGTCGCGCCGCCGCCCCGCCGGAGGTCGCCGACGCGTTCGGCGTCGCCGACGGCACCGAGCTGCTCTGCCGACGGCACCTGGTCCGCACCGAGGACTCCCCGGTCGAGGTCGGCGCGTCCTGGTTCCTGCCCGCCGACACCGCCGGCAGCTCACTGGAACGGGCCGAGGCGTTCGGTCGGCCGCTCTACCAGGAGGCCGAGGAGGCGACCGGCCGCCGGTACGCCACCGCCACCGACACCATCAGCGCCCGCCAGCCCAGCCGGGAGGAGGCGGAGATCCTGCAGATCCGCCCGGACACTCCGGTGCTGCACCTGCTGCACGTGGCGTACGACGAGCGGCGCAAACCGATCGAGGTCGCCCAGGCCACCTGGCCGGGCCCGATGACCACGCTCACCGAGGAGTACCGGATCCCCGCCCCGGCCCCCGAGCCGGACCCCGACCCGGGCCTCGTCCTCGGCTGAGGCGTCCCGCCGGTGGGGGTGGTGAGAAGGGGCCCCACCTCTACCGGAGGCGTTGACCGGGGGCCCCGCCTTACACGCGGATGCCGAGGAGGGCGTCGACGGTGTCGGCGAACAGCGCGGGGGCGGCCGGGTCGTCGGCCTCGCCGGCCAGCGTGTGGGCGGCCCAGGCGTCGGCCACTGCCAGCGCGCCCGGCGTGTCGAGATCGTCGGCCAGGCGCTCGCGTACCCCGGCCAGCAACGCCTCGCCCGACGGCCCGGACGGCGCGGCGGCGGCCCGCCGCCAGCGGTCCAGCCGCTCGTGCGCCTCGGCGAGCAGCTCGTCGGTCCAGGACCGGTCGCTGCGGTAGTGGCCGGCGAGCAGGGCCAGCCGCACCGCCATCGGGTCGACCCGGTCGGCGCGCAGCCGGGACACGAAGACCAGGTTGCCCTTGGACTTCGACATCTTCTCGCCGTCCAGGCCGATCATGCCGGCGTGCACGTAGTGGTCGGCGAAGGGCGCGGCGCCGGTCAGCCGCTCGGCGTGCGCGGCGGAGCACTCGTGGTGCGGGAAGATCAGGTCGTTGCCGCCGCCCTGCACCGAGATCCGGTCGCCGAGCAGGTTCAACGCGATGACCGCGCACTCGATGTGCCAGCCGGGACGGCCGGGGCCCAACTCACCACCGGGCCAGGACGGCTCGCCCTCGCGGGCGCCGCGCCACAGCAGCGGGTCGAGCGGGTCCCGCTTGCCGGCGCGGTCCGGGTCGCCGCCGCGCTCCGGGAAGATCTCCCGCATCTCGGCGCGGGACAGGTTGGACTCGTAGCCGAACGCGGGGGCCGCGGCGATGTCGAAGTAGACGTCGCCGGTGCCGTCGTCGAGCCGGTAGGCGGCGCCGTCCTTGAGCAGGACGAGCACCTTGTCGGCGATGTCCGGGATCGACTCGACCGCGCCGACGTAGTGCGCCGGCGGGATCATCCGCAGCGCCTCCATGTCCTCGCGGAACAGCGCCGTCTCCCGCATGGCCAGGACCTTCCAGTCCTCGCCGTCGCGCTCGGCGCGCTCCAGCAGCGGGTCGTCGATGTCGGTGACGTTCTGCACGTAGCGCACGGTCAGGCCGGCGTCGCGCCACATCCGCTGCACCAGGTCGAAGGTGATCATGGTGGCGGCGTGCCCGAGGTGGGTGGCGTCGTACGGGGTGATGCCGCAGACGTACAGGGAGGCGACGCCGTCGGGCCGGGAGGGGTGGGTGCCCTGCCGCGCCGAGTCGTACAACCTCAGCCGTGCGCCCTCACCCGGCAGCCGTGGCACCTCGTGTCCCGCCCAAGACTCCATGACCGCCAGCCTAACGATCCGTCAGGCGCTCGGCTGCCACCCCTCGGGTGATCAACACGACAACGGTTCACATGGGCGGCCACGGCATGGCCGGCCACTCCTCCGGCGGCAGCGGGAACCGGCCGGCGTCCCGCAGGCGCTCCACCCGGGCCGCGACCGCCGTGACCTCGCCGAGGGTGAGATGCTCGGCCAGCTCCTCGCCCAACGCGCCGCCGAGCCGGCCGGCCAGCGCGTCGAGCATCTCCATCGCGTCCGGTGGGAGCAGGCGGCCCGCCCAGCCCCACAGCACCGTGCGCAGCTTCTCCTCCACGTGGAAGCTGACGCCGTGATCCACACCGTAGACGCGGTCGTCGGCACCGACGAGCACGTGCCCGCCCTTACGGTCGGCGTTGTTGATCACCGCGTCGAGGACGGCCAGCCGGGCCAGCCGCGGGTCGTCGGCGTGCGCGAGCGCGTAGGCGGCCCCGTCGTCGTCGCGGGCCGCGGCGATCGGGAACCAGCGCGGCGGCACCGACTCGGCCGGCACGAAGCCGACCAGCGGCTCCGCGTCGGCCGGCTCGTCGATCCAGAGCTGACAGGAGCCGGGACCGAACGGGCCGTCGCGCAGCACGGTCGGCGGCACCAGGTCCCACCCGGTGGCCCGGGAGACCAGGTAGGCGGCCACCTCGCGGCCGGCGAGCGTGCCGTCCGGGAAGTCCCAGAGCGGGCGCTCACCGCGGACCGGCTTGTAGACACAGTGCGCGGTGACCTCGCCCAGGGCGATGACCCCGCGCAGGGTGGTGTTGGAGGCGTCGACCAGCCGCCCCTCCAGGGTCAGCTCACCGTCGGTGAGCAGCCGCAACGCCTCCGCGCCGCCCTGTCGGGGCTGCAACTCCGACGAGGTCACCGGTGATAGCCGTTGTGCCGGGGGCAGAGGTGACCGGCCGGGTCGAGCGGCTGACCGCAGAGCGGGCAGGGTGGGCGGCCGGCGTTGACCACCCGCTTGGCGCGCTCGATGAACTCGCGGGTCGCCTCCGGGGTCAGCCGCACCCGGAGCCGGTCGAGGTCGTCGTCGGGCTCGTCCGGCTCCTCGTCGACCTCGATCTCGTCGTCGTCCGTGTCGCCCAGCTCGACCTCGGCCTCCGCCTCACCCACGGCGATCGCCTCGATCACCACGGTGGCGGTGTCCACGTCGAAGGCCAGGCCGAGGGTGCCGACCCGGAACTCCTCGTCGACCGGGGTGTCGAGCGGCTCGTTGTCACCCAACACCACCGGAGCGGCCTCCGGCAGCTTCACCCCGAACCGGCGCTGCGCCTCGGAGAGCAACTCCTCCAGCTTCTCGGCGAGCAGCGACACCTGGACCTTCTCCAGCGCGACGCTGACCAGCCGGCCGCCGCCACGCGCCTGGAGGAAGAACGTGCGCTCCCCCGGCGGGCCGACCGTTCCGGCGACGAACCGCTCCGGCGGCTCGAACGCGTGCACCTGGTGCGTCATACCCACGACCCTATCCGGAGCGCGGAAGCACCGCGCAGCCCACCGACGCCGAATCCGCCCAGAGCGAACGCGCCGCGCCGCGCCGCCGGCTCACCGGACCGCCCCCGCGCCACCACCCACCGCGGCATTCGACTCGGTGGCCCGGACCGCCCGCCGGCGCCGCTTGCGCGGCGGCGGGACCAGCGCCGACAGGTCGCCGCCGGTGTCGTTGAGCCGCACCAGGAACGGCCGCAGCGGCGTGTAGCGGATCGCCGTCACCGACGCCGGGTCGGCCACGATCCGCTGAAAAAGATCCAGGTGTACGCCGAGCGCGTCGGCCACGATGGCCTTGATCACGTCACCGTGGCTGCACGCCAGCCAGACCGCCTCGGGCCCGTGCTCGGCGGTGACCCGCGCGTCCCACGCCCGTGCCGCCGCGACCGCCCGCGCGGACATCGCCGCCATCGACTCCCCCTCCGGGAAGGCGGCGGCGCTGGGGTGTTGCTGGACCACCGGCCAGAGCGGCTCCTTCGCCAGCTTCTTCAGCGCCTGCCCCTCCCAGGTGCCGTAGCCGCACTCGATCAGCCCCTCCTCGACCACCGGCTCGACGCCGGGCAACGCCAGGTCGAGGGTCTGCCGGCAACGGATCAGCGGGCTGCTCACCACCGCCGCGAGCGGCAACCCGGCGAGCCGCCCGCCGACCGCGGCGGCCTGGGCGCGGCCGGTGTCGTCCAGCTCGACCGGTTGCCGGCCGGCCAGGCCACCGTCGGCGTTCGAGGTCGTCCGGCCGTGTCGCAAGAGCAGAAGGGTCGCCACGCTGACCACCCTAGGCCGTGCCACCTCGTCGACCGGCCCCGCCACCACGGGGGACCGACACGGTCCAGCGCCGATCCACCGCCCGGCGACCCACTCCCCGTTGATCGGCTAGCCAGCGACCAGCAACCGGCGATGACCAGCGACGGGCGACGGCGTCAACCGGACGAGTTCTGCGCCTCACGTTCCACCCGCGGCCTGGTCGTGATGTGGGTAGGTGGTGGCCGTCCGCCGGCCGGCCCGCATCCACCACACGAGATGGACCATCCATTAAGTGGGACGTGGGTAGATCTTGGTACGAGAAGGCCCCTCCGGGGCCATTTCGCACCAAGATCTCATCCGGCCAATGCGTGCGGGAAGCCCGGGTGGGCCGTTTGTCCGGTTCGCGGGCGCCCGGCGGGCGGAATGGGCGTGGGGGCTCGGGCGTTGTAACGGGTGCACGACCGAGCAGCGACCAAGCCCCGGGAATGACGGCGGGGCGCCGGTCGTTGCACATGGTTCCGCCGCCACGACGAGGCCCCCGCCCCGTGGCCCGGCCGGATCCCCCGAGACGAGCGCCTGACGGTGCCACGCACCCCACCCGGTGCGTCGACCCCCGAACGGAGCCCCCATGAACACCATGCTGCGCAAGAGCATCCTCGGTATCGCCGGTCTGACCGTCGCCGGTGGCCTGGCCGCCGGCCCGCTCAACCACCAGGACACCACGCCCACCCCGCGCGAGAGCGCGGTGGCCGTGCAGAGCACGCTCGACACCGCCGCGCTGATGCCGCACGGCGTCCAGGGCGCCCAGTCCCGCATCGACCTCGACGACGAGCAGACCGCCAACGCCAAGGCGATCATCGCCGCCACGAAGAAGGCCGGCATGGACGAGCGCGCCGCGGTCGTCTCCATCGCCACCAGCCTCCAGGAGTCGAAGCTGGAGAACCTCGGCCACCTCGGTGACCGCAACGACCACGACTCGCAGGGCCTGTTCCAGCAGCGCCCGTCCTCCGGCTGGGGCACGGTCGAGCAGATCACCGACCCCGAGTACGCCACCACGGCGTTCCTCAAGGGCCTCAAGCAGGTCGACGGCTGGCGGGACATGCCGCTGACCCAGGCCGCCCAGACCGTCCAGGTCAGCGCCTACCCCGACCACTACGCCCAGTGGGAGCAGCAGGCCGCCGACCTCGTGGCCCAGCACTGGAACAGCTGA
The DNA here is from genome assembly GCF_044391475.1 of Micromonospora sp. NPDC018662. Taxonomy (NCBI): domain Bacteria; kingdom Bacillati; phylum Actinomycetota; class Actinomycetes; order Micromonosporales; family Micromonosporaceae; genus Micromonospora; species Micromonospora sp. NPDC018662. The sequence continues at coordinate 189,920 of NZ_JBISAC010000011.1, read as the reverse complement.
CACCGCGAAGGCCGGCACCCCGACCCGGGGTGCCGGCCTTCGGCGTACCGCCCCGGGATCAGGTGGCGCTGATCGTGCCGGTGAGCAGCAGGCAGAGCACCAGCGTGCCGAGCGCCACCCGGTAGATCACGAACAGGTAGAGCGTGTGGTGCGCGACGTAGCGCAGCAGCCAGGCGATGGCCGCGTACCCGATGGCGAACGCGATCAGCGTGGCCACCACCATCTGCGCCACGCTCGGCGCGGCGGTGCCCGGCGCGGACGGCTCGAAGACGTCCGGCAGGCTGAACACGCCGGAGATCACCACGGCGGGGATGGCCAGCAGGAACGAGTAGCGGGCCGCGGTCTCCCGGGTGAGGTTGAGGAACAGGCCGACGGTCAGCGTGCCGCCGGACCGGGAGACACCCGGGATGAGCGCCATGGCCTGCCCCAGACCCATCGCCACGCCGTCCCGCAGCCGGAAGTTCTCCAGCGTGCGGGTCTGCCGCCCCCAGTACTCGGCGAACGCGAGCACCAGGGCGAAGAAGATCAACGTGAAGGAGATCAGGTAGAGGTTCCGGCCGGCGGTGCGGATCTGGTCCTTGAACAGCAGCCCGAGGATCCCGATCGGGATCGTGCCGACGATGACGTACCAGCCCATCCGGTAGTCGAGGCTGGAGCGCACCGAACGGTCCACCAGGCCCAGGCACCAGGTCCGGACGATCCGCCAGATGTCCTTGAAGAAGTAGATCAGCACGGCGGCCTCGGTGCCGAGCTGGGTGACCGCGGTGAACGACGCGCCCGCGTCCCGGCCGAAGAAGATGGCCGAGGTGATCCGCAGGTGCCCGGACGACGACACCGGCAGGAACTCCGTCAGCCCCTGGACGACGCCCAGGACGATGGCCTCGATCCAGGTCACTCGCCGACCCCGGCCAGGTCGAGGGCCTCGGCGACGGTGCGCAGCGTCTGCACGCCGCTGTCCCGGTCGGCCACGAACAGCGTCACCGACAGCGTGGTCACGCCCGCGGCGGCGTACTCCCGCATCCGCTCGGCGATGCGCTCCTTCGGGCCGAGCAGCGAGGTGCGGTCGATGAACTCCATCGGCACCGCGGCGGCCGCATCACGCTGCCGCTTGGCCAGGTAGAGATCCTGCACCTCGCGGGCCGCGTCGCCGTAGCCCATCCGGGTGGCGAGCTGGTTGTAGAAGTTCTGCTGCCGGCTGCCCATCCCGCCCACGTAGAGCGCGGCGTACCAGCGGACCAGCTCGGCGCAGGTGGCGACGTCGTCGCCGACCACCACCGGAACGGACGGGACCACGTCGAAGCCGGCCAGCTCCTTGCCGGCGGCGGCCCGCCCGGCCCGGACCGAGGCGAGCTGCTCCTCGGCGAACTCCGGCGCGTAGAAGACGGCCAGCCAGCCGTCGGCGATCTCGCCGGCCAGCTCCAGGTTCTTCGGGCCGACCGCGGCCAGGTAGATCGGGATGTGCGCGCGCGGCGGGTGGAAGCCCAGCCGCAGCGCCTTGCCCGGACCGTCCGGCAGCGGCAGCGTGTAGTGCTCGCCGTCGTAGGCGACCTCCTTGCGGGCCACCGCGAGCTTGACGATGTCGACGTACTCCCGGGTGCGGGCCAGCGGCTTGGCGAACCGCACGCCGTGCCAGCCCTCGGAGACCTGCGGCCCGGAGACGCCCAGGCCGAGCCGGAACCGGCCGCCGGAGAGCGCGTCGATGGTGGTGGCGGTCATCGCGGTCATCGCCGGGGTGCGGGCGGGGATCTGCATGACCGCGGAGCCGAGGTCGATCCGCTCCGTCTGCCCGGCCATCCAGGCCAGCATGCTGGGCGAGTCGGAGCCGTAGGCCTCCGCGGCCCACACCACCGAGTAGCCGAGCCGGTCGGCCTCCTGGGCGAGCGCCAGGTGGTCGGCGGGCGTGCTCCACGCCGTCTGGTATCCGAGGCTGAGCCCGAGTCGCATGATCCTCCCACCGTCCGCACCACAGGTCGCATCAGGTTACGCAATGCCGGTGGCGGCACCGACGACCGGCTCGCCCCGAACACGTCACACCACCGTGCGGTCGCGCCGGAAGTTGACTGCGGCGAGGATGTCCGTGACGCCGGCTTCGAAATAAGGTTCACGCATGCAACAGCGACCGCTCGGCCGAAGCGGGCTGGCGGTTTCGCGGCTCGCGCTCGGCACCATGACCTGGGGACGGGACACCGACGCCGACGACGCGGCCGCCCAGCTGAAGAGCTACCTCGACGCGGGCGGCAACCTCGTCGACACCGCCGACGTGTACGCCGACGGCGACGCCGAGTCGGTGATCGGCTCCCTGCTGGGCAGCCTGGTGGACCGCGACGAGCTGCTCATCGCCACCAAGGCCGGGCTGCGGCCGGGCAGCGGCCGCCGCCGGGACGGCTCCCGCGGGCACCTGCTGCGCACGCTGGACGCGTCGCTGCGCCGGCTCGGCACCGACCACGTCGACCTGTGGCAGGTGCACGGGTACGACCCGGACACGCCCCTGGAGGAGACGCTCGCGGCGCTGGACCACGCCGTGTCCAGCGGCAAGGCCCGCTACGTGGGGGTGTCGAACTTCGCCGGCTGGCAGACCGCCCGGGCCGCCGCCTGGCAGGCCGCCTGGCCGGGGCGCGCCCCGGTGGTCGCCGCCCAGGTGGAGTACTCGCTGCTGGAGCGCGGCATCGAACGCGAGGTGCTGCCGGCCTGCGCCGGGATGGGGCTGGGCGTGCTGCCCTGGTCGCCACTGGGCCGGGGAGTGCTCACCGGCAAGTACCGCAACGGCCGCCCGGCGGACTCGCGGGCGGTGTCGCCGCACTTCGAGCGCTTCGTCGGCACCTACCTGGAGCCGCGCTGCTCCAGCATCGTGGAGGCGGTGGCCATCGCCGCCGGCGGGCTCGGCGTGTCGCCGCTGGAGGTGGCGCTGGCCTGGGTCCGGGACCGGCCGGGCGTGACCGCGCCGATCCTCGGCGCCCGCACGGTCGGGCAGCTCCTCGGCGCGCTCCAGGTGGAGCGGATGACGCTGCCGGACGAGATCGTCACGGCGCTGGACGACGTCTCCGCGGTGCCGGTCGGATATCCGGAACGGGACGGCTGACCGGCCGCCGGGACGGCGGCGCCGACCGGGCCGCGGCGCCCGCGGCGCGATCCGGGTCACCCTGAGGGGGTGGCGGAGGGCCGGCGAGCTGGGCAGCATAGAGGTCATGGACTACGAGTACGCGCCGCTGCGGTTGCCGTCGAACGTCGATCGGCTGACCGCCGCGGCGCAGCTGGCGATCCAGGCGGAGTTCTCCGGTTGGGAGTTGGCCCGGGTGCGGCTCTACCGGGACGGCACGCGGCAGGTGATGCTGCGACGCCGGGTGGTGAACAAGCCGCAGCCCGGCCTGTCGTACTGAGACGGGTTCGCCCCGGGGCCGCGCCGTGCGGTGCGGCCCCGGGGCGACCACGGCCTAGTGGGCGTGGTCGTGCTCCTCGTCGAGTTCCAGGAACGGGTGCTCGTCGAGCCGGCCGACCAGCCGGTCGTCGACGGCCGGCTGGAACGGGCCGACCGGGTCGTCGTCGTCGAACGACTCCAGGTCGACCGGGGTGCCGACCTCGCTGACCATGACCACGCCGTCGAGCGGCTCCAGCTCGGGCACGTCGAGGGCGGACAGCGAGCCGTCGCCGCTCTGCAGCAGCTCCAGCACCGCCTCGCCGACACCCTCGACCGGCGCCGGCTCGTCCTCCTCGGGGGTGCCCTCGCGACGGGCCGCCTCGGCGACCCGGAGCAGGGCGGCGACGCTGGGCACCCGGTAGTCGCGGCGCTGCCGCACCGAGATCACCCGGGGGTGCGGGTCGGTGGGCTCGCCGCCCTCGACCGCGCCGAAGCGCTCGTCGGCCTCGTCCGGGTCGATCGACTCGACGTCCCAGGGCGTCACCTCGCCGAACGCGTCGAGCAACTGCTCGTCGTAGGCGAACGAGGCGTTGTTCAACGCGACGTACGCCTGCCAGACGGCGTCGTCGTCGATCCGGCCCTGGGCGGCCCGAACGGCGGCCAGGTGGGCGCGGGCCGCGTCGATCACCCGCTCGAGGGCGGCGTCCAGCTCACCGTGCTGGTCGGTCATGTGAGGCAGTCCCTTCGCGATGGGGGCAGGTTCCGCGCCGACGGCGCCGCGGCGGGCGCGGTCAGCAGTTGCGGAGGAAGCGGTCGAGAACCCGCACGCCGAACTGTAGTCCGTCCAGCGGGACCCGCTCGTCGATGCCGTGGAACAGGCCGGAGAAATTGAGGTCGGCCGGCAGCCGCAGCGGCGCGAACCCGAAACAGCGGATGCCGAGCTGGGAGAACGCCTTCGCGTCGGTGCCGCCGGAGAGCATGTACGGCACCGGGTGCGCGCCGGGGTCCTCGGCGCGCAGCGCGGCCGACATCTGCGCCACCAGGTCGCCGTCGAACGTGGTCTCCAGGGCCGGCTGGCGCTGGACGTACTCGATGGCGATGTCCGGGCCGACCAGCTCGCGCAGCTGCCGCTCCAGCTCCTCGCTCTGCCCGGGCAGGCTGCGGCAGTCGATGGTGGCGGTGGCCCGGCCGGGGATGACGTTGTCCTTGTAGCCGGCGGCGAGCCGGGTCGGGTTGGCGGTGTTGCGGATCGTCGCGCCGATGATGTTCGCGATCGGGCCGAGCTTGGCGATCGCGGTCTCCGGGTCGTCCGGGTCGATCTCGATGCCGAGCACGTCGGCGACCTCGGCCAGGAACGCCCGGACGGTGTCGGTCATCACCACCGGGAACCGGTGCCGGCCGATCCGGGCGACCGCCTCGGCGAGCGCCGTCACCGCGTTGTCGTCGTGCACCATCGAGCCGTGGCCGGGCCGCCCCTTGGCGTGCAGGCGCAGCCAGTCGATGCCCTTCTCGGCGGTCTCGATCAGGTAGAGCCGGCGGGACTCGTCGACCGAGTAGGAGAAGCCACCGACCTCGCCGATCGCCTCGGTGCAGCCGTCGAACAGGTCGCGGTGGTGCTGGGCCAGGAAGTGCGCGCCGTAGTCGCTGCCGGCCTCCTCGTCGGCGGTGAAGGCGAGCACGATGTCGCGGCGGGGCCGGACGCCGGCGCGCTGCCAGTCGCGGACCACGGCCAGCACCATGGCGTCGAAGTCCTTCATGTCGATCGCGCCGCGGCCCCACAGGTAGCCGTCGCGGATCTCGCCGGAGAACGGGTGCACCGACCACTCGTCGGGGTCGGCGGGCACCACGTCGAGGTGGCCGTGCACCAGCAGCGCGTCCCGGCCGGGTTCGGTGCCGGGGATCCGGGCGACCAGGTTGGCCCGCCCGGGTGCCGACTCGTGGATCTCGGCGGCCACGCCGACCTCGGCGAGTTTCTCCGCGACGTACTCCGCGGCGCGCCGCTCCCCCGCGCTGGTGTCGTTGTCCCCGGTGTTGGTGGTGTCGATGCGCAGCAGGTCCCGGCAGAGGTCCACGACCTCGTCGGTGGGCTCGGGTGGGGCGGAGGTCGTCATCGCTTCCTTATACCAGCCGGCGGCGTCGCGACGGCCGGCGCGGTGCGGGCCGGTTTCGCGGGACGCGCGGCAGGGTACCGCCGACCATCGATTCCGGTCACCACGAGGAGGGCACCATGACCGTCCCCCTGCCGCCGCTTCCACCCGCCGCCGACGACCGGTACCGGCCGGGTGGGCGGAGCCTGGCCGACCTCGTGGACGCCGAGCACCGCACGCTGCTCGACCTGGCCGACCGGGTGACCGACACCGGGCTGGACCCGGCCGGCCGCCGTCAGGTGCTGGACGTGCTGACCGCCGCGGTGTCGCGGCACCTCTCCGCCGAGGAGCAGTACCTGTTCCCGGCCGCCCGGGCCGCGGTGCCGGAGAGCGCCGAGCTGGTCACCCGGGAGATCGAGGCGGACGCCGCGCTGCTGACCGCGTTGAAGGGGCTGTCCGGCCCGGACGACGCGGCGCTGGCCGACGTGGCGGAGCGGGTACGCCGGCACGTCAGCCGCGTCGCCGCGCTGGTCACGCCGCTGCGCGAGGTGGCCAGCGACGCCGAGTTGATCCGGCTGGGCAACCGGTGGGAGATCGCGGAGGAGGCGGCGCCCACCCGGCCGCACCCGGGCACCCCGGCCACCCCGCCCTGGAACAAGATCGTCGAGCCGGCGGTGGGGGTGCTGGACAAGGTGCGCGACGCGGTCACCGGGCGGCGTACCCGCCTGGCCGACCTGGAGCACCGCCGGGACGCCTGAGCCGATCCACCCCTTCCCGGACACCCGTTCGTGGTCCTACCGTCACCCTATGAATCTGGAGCTGCGACACCTGCGGGTGGTCTGCGCGATCGCCGAGACGGGGAGCGTCACCAAGGCGGCCTCCCTGCTCGGGTTGGCCCAGCCGGCGCTGACCGCCCAGCTCCAGCGGATCGAGCGGGTGCTCGGCGGGCCGCTGTTCGAGCGGGACCGCCGGGGCGCCCGGCCCACCGCGCTGGGTGAGCTGGTGCTGGACCGGGCCCGGGTGCTGCTGCCGGCGATGAAGGGCCTGCAGGACGAGGCGGCCCGGCTGGCCGGCGCGGGTGACCCGCTGCGCCGCTACCGGTTCGGCGGGGTGAACAGCCCGATCCTGGGCCGGCTGGTGCACCGGCTCGCCGCCGAACGGTCCGACGCGCAGATCTCCACGTACGCGTCCTGGTCGGTGGACGAGCTGGCCCAGATGGTGGCCGGCGGTCGACTCGACTTCGCCCTGACCGGCGTGTGCGGGGACGCCGCGCCGTCGCCGGTGTTCGGGCTGAGCTGGCGGGAGGTGGCCGTCGACCCGGTCTTCGTGCTGCTGCCGCAGTCCCATCCGCTGGCCGGCCGCGACGAGGTCGACCTGCTCGACCTGCGGCGTGAGCAGTGGGTGGCCGCGCCGGGGGACGGCTGCTTCGGCGACTGCTTCGCCGCCGCCTGCGCGCGCGCCGGCTTCACCCCCCGCAAGGTGTACGAGGCGGACGTGCGGGCCGCGCTCGACCTGGTGGACGCGGGCACCGCGGTGGCGCTGTGCCAGGCCACCTTCCGCCCGGTTGCGGGGCTGGTCACCCGCCGGCTGGCCGGGGTGCCGCTGCGCTGGCGGCTGCTGTTCGGCTGGCATCCGGAGGCGCCGGCCGCGGCGGTGGCCGAGCCGGTGCTGGAGACCGCGGTGGCGGCGTACACCGACGCGCTGGCCAACCATCCGGACTATCTGGCCTGGTTGCTGGCCCATCCGGACTTCGGCGTGCAGCCCCAGCGCGCCGGCGGGGTGCGAACCGCCTGAACACGGGTATCACCGGCGGCATGACTGATCTGTATCCGGCCGCCGACCAGCGGGAGCTGCTGCGCCGGGCGGCCGCCGCGGCCGCCGACCTGGAGGCGTTCCTGCGTCGGCTGCCCGAGGTGCCGGACCCGGCGGACATCACCGAGTACGCCGACCTGCTCAGCCGCGAGGAGCGGGCCCGGGCGGACCGGCAGGCCGCGGCCGACGCCGCCGGCCTGCGCCTGCCCAGCGTGGAGTCCGAGTAGCCCGGCATGCCCGAAGGTGCGGTCGGAAACCGGGCGTGTCGACTCCGGACAGAGCGTTCGGTCGCGCGCGTTATACCGCAGAGGCATAATTATGACTGCGAGGCATATCGCTCTCGACCCATCCGCCTCCTGCCGTCGTCACCTGCCGTGACGAAGCCGGCGACCCGCCGACCACTGCTCAGCGTTCCACCAGTACGTCGTGGCCGAGGTCGAGCAGCGCGTGCCGCCACTCGTCGTCGGCGGCGCCCCGGTCCGGCCGGTCCGCGCTGAGCTCCCGGATGCGGGCGATCGCGTCGCGCATCACCTCGATGTCCTCCGGGGTCAGGTCCACCTTGCGCTTGCGCAGCACGGCGAGGATCTGCCGGCCGGGCTCGGGCAGGTCGAGGTCGGGGCCGGGGCCGAACGCCTCCTCCCCCGACCCGCGGGTCAGCAGCCACTGTCGTAGCTGTTCGGAGGGGACGTTCACCTCGGCGTGGAAGTCGTCCCAGATGATCTCGACCTCGGGGTCGAGTCGCGCCTCGCGTACCATCACGCCTCCTTTCCCGGCGGCGGCCCGGACGGTTCCGGCTCGCCCTCGCCGCGCGGTGTCTGCGGGGTCAGTCCCTCCGGTGGCACCCGGACGCGGGACGGGTTCGCGGTCGGTGGCGCCTCGATCGGTTCACCGGCCGCGGTGTCCTCCCGGGTCTCCTCGGGTTCGGTCATGTCCGCCCTCCGATCCTCGCGCGACGGGCCGTCCCTCACCGGGGATGGGAGGTGGTGGCGGCCGAGTAGCCGCGCTCGCCGGCGGACACGTCGAGGACGAGCTGGTCGTCGCGGGCGTCCACGGTGACCTTCTGACCGGGTGAGATCTCGTTCTCCAGCAGCATCCGGGACAGTCGGTTGTCGAGTTCACGCTGGATCACCCGGCGCAGCGGGCGGGCGCCGAACTCCGGCTGGTAGCCGTGCTCGGCGAGCCAGTCGACGCCGGCGGCGCTGATCTCGACCTGGATGTCCTGGGCGTGCAGCCGGCGGCGGGTCTCCTCCAGCAGCAGGCCGGTGATCTCCCGGAGCTGCTCGGCCTCGAGTCGCTGGAAGATGATCACCTCGTCGATCCGGTTGAGGAACTCCGGGCGGAAGTTCTCCTGCAACCGGCGCATCAGCCGTTCCCGCAGCTCGGTGGACTCCTGCTCGCCCGGCTCGCCGGTGGCGAAGCCGACCGTGCGCTGGGTGCCGGTGATCAGCTCCGAACCGAGGTTGCTGGTCATGATCAGGACGGTGTTCTTGAAGTTCACGGTCCGGCCCTGGCTGTCGGTGAGCCGGCCGTCGTCGAGCACCTGGAGCAGGATGTTGAACACATCGGGGTGCGCCTTCTCGATCTCGTCGAGCAGCACCACCGCGTACGGGCGGCGGCGGACCGCCTCGGTGAGCTGGCCGGCCTCCTCGTAGCCGACGTAGCCGGGCGGGGCGCCGACCAGCCGGCTGACGGTGTGCCGCTCCTGGAACTCGCTCATGTCCACCCGGACCATCCGGTCCGCCTCGCCGAAGAGCGCCTCGGCGAGCGCGCGGGCCAGCTCGGTCTTGCCGACGCCGGTGGGGCCGAGGAACAGGAAGCTGCCCATCGGCCGGTTCGGGTCGGCCAGGCCGGTACGCGACCGGCGGACCGCCTCGGCGACCGCGCCGACCGCGTCGTCCTGCCCGATCACCTTCTGGTGCAGGTGCCCCTCCAGGCGCAGCAGCCGGTCGCGTTCCTCCTCGGTGAGCTGGGTGACCGGGATGCCGGTGGCGCGCGAGACCACCTCGGCGATCTCCTTCGGACCGACCTCCGGCACGTGGTTGGGCCCCTCGTCGCCGCGGGCACGTCGGATCTGGTCCTCCAGCTCGGCGAGCTTGTCGCGCAGCGAGGAGGCACGTTCGTACTGCTCGTCGGAGACCGCCTGCTCCTTGTTCCGGCGTACCTCGTCGAGCTGCTGTTCCAGGTCGCGCACGTCGGAGGCGGGGGTCCGGGTGCGCAGCCGTACCCGCGCGCCGGCCTGGTCGATCAGGTCGATCGCCTTGTCGGGCAGGAACCGGTCGGTGACGTACCGGTCGGAGAGTTCGGCGGCCGCGACCAGCGCCTCGTCGGTGAACCGGACCTGGTGGTGCGCCTCGTAGCGGTCGCGCAGGCCGCGCAGGATGGCGACGGTGTCCTCGACGGTCGGCTCGGGCACCAGCACCGGCTGGAACCGGCGGGCCAGGGCGGCGTCCTTCTCGATGGTGCGCCGGTACTCGTCCAGCGTGGTCGCGCCGATCACCCGCAACTCGCCGCGGGCGAGCGCCGGTTTGAGCATGTTGGACGCGTCCATCCCACCCTCGCTGCCGGCGCCGCCGGCCCCGACCAGGGTGTGGATCTCGTCCAGGAAGATGATCAGTTCCTCCCGGTGGGCCCGGATCTCGTCGATCACCTTCTTCAGCCGTTCCTCGAAGTCCCCCCGGTAGCGGGTGCCGGCGACCAGGCCGGACAGGTCGAGCTGGATGACCCGCTTGCCGATCAGCGTCTGCGGCACGTCGCCGTCGCAGATCCGCTCCGCCAGCCCCTCCACGATGGCGGTCTTCCCGACGCCGGCCTCACCGATCAGCACCGGGTTGTTCTTGGTCCGCCGGGACAGGATCTCCACCGCCTGCTCGATCTCGTCGGCCCGGCCGATCACCGGGTCGATCTGGTCCATCCGGGCCAGCTCGGTGAGGTCCTGGCCGTACTGGTCGAGGGTGGGGGTGCCCCGGTCCGGGCGCGGGCCGCCGGCGGCGCCGCGTTCGGCGCTGGCCGCCTGCAACGACTCCGGCTGGATCCGACCGGCGGCCAGCATCCGGCCGGCCGGCGACTCGGGGTTGAGCGGCAGCGCCATCAGGATGTGCTCGGGGCCGATGTAGTTGGCGCCCATGGCGCGGGAGAGCTGGTGGGCGTCGAGCAGCGCGCGTTTCGCGGCGGGCGTGAGCGACAGGTTCGGCGGCACCTCGCCGCCGGGTGCGCCGCCCTCGGCGCGCCCGCCCAGCGCGTTGACCAGCGCGTCCGGGTCGGCCCCGGCGCGGCGGACCAGGTCCCGCAGCGGCTCACGCTGCAACGCCGCCCAGAGCAGGTGGTCGGTGTCCAGGTCGGTGCTGTGCTTCTGGGCGGCCCGCCGGGCCGCGTCGGCGAGCATCTCCCGGGCGTCGGCGGTCATCAGGCGGGTGATGTCCACCCGGTGGGCCGGCCGGCGTCCCCCCTCGCCCCGACCGAAGTACCGGGCCAGGAACTCGTCCCACGGGTCGTTGCCGAAGTCGCCGGGTCCCATCATGTTCGTCCTCCGCAGTCGGTCGGCACGACCGGGACGCGGCACGCGCGGCACGGTCGGCGGTGGCTACCCGGCGGTGTGCGCGACAAACGCCCGCGGATGGCAGGGTGGACGCATGGAGAGCAGACCGCTGCTGGTGGTGGACGGCGCGAACGTGGTGGGCTCCCGGCCGGACGGCTGGTGGCGTGACCGGGCCGGGGCGGCGGTGCGGTTGCGCGACGCGCTGGCCCCGCTGGCCGGCGCCGGCGTGCCGCCGGAGCTGCCGCCGCCGGTGCAGGTGGTGCTGGTGGTGGAGGGCGCGGCCCGGCACGTGGCGCCGGCGCCCGGGGTCGACGTGGTGTCCGCGGCCGGCTCCGGCGACGACACCGTGGTGGAGCTGGTCGCCGCCGCGCCGGACCGGCGGCGGCTGGTGGTCACCGCGGACCGGGAGCTGCGGGCCCGGGTGAGCGCGCTCGGCGCGGAGGTACGCGGCCCGCGCTGGCTGGGTCGCTGAGAACGCCTCGCCGCGGTCCCGTCAACGGGACTGCAGCGCTCGCCGACGGGACCGGTGGACCCACGTCGCGCCGGCCTTCGCGCACGTCAGAGCCCTAATCGGACACCCGGGCCGGAACCACGCGAGGGTGGATGTTCGCCCACCGGGTGGGATGGGTTGTAATGGAGATCTCCCTTGCCCCCAGGAGGTCCCCGTGGCGAGCGTCGCCGAGCTGAAGGCCGCCATCGATGTCGCTCTCCAGCAGATCGGTGACGGCCAGACAGCGGTGCAGGCGGCCGGCGAGAAGCTGGCCGAGGCGCAGCAGACCCTGGCCGGCGCGTTGGAGGGCAGCGGCCACGAGACCGTCGAGGCGGCCCAGGCCTCGCTGACCCAGGCCAGCCAGGAGCTGGAGGAGTGCCTCGCCGCGACGCTGGTGGCGGTGGAGCAGGCACAGCTCTACGTCGCGACGCTCTGAAGGGGCGGCCGTGTCCATCGTCGAGGACATCGGCGCGCAGGTCCGCGCCGCCGCCGAGGAGCTGCCGCTGGCGCAGCTCGCCGCCGCGCTGGAGAAGCTCGGCCAGGCGCAGGAACGGCTGCGCTGGGTGCGCCAGGAGTCGGCCGACCCGATGGGCGTGCCGGAGCTGACCGCGGCCACCGAGCACGCCGAGACCGCCGGCTACGCGCTGCGCGTGGCGCAGGAGCAGCTCAGCGCGTACCTGGCCGCGATCGGGCTGGCCGCCGACGGCGCGCCGACCGCGACGTCGGGCGAGCGGCGACCGCGGCACGACGTGCCACGCGGCGAGGCGCCGCCCGCGCCCGGCGCGTCCCCCGAGCCGGGCGAGCAGCCGGCGGTACGCCGTTGGTGGGCGGTCCGGGTGGCGGAGCTGACCGGCGGGCGGGAGGGCGCGCCGGACGAGCCGGACGAGCGGGTCGAGAACGCCCACGAGCTGCTGCGCCGGGTGGTGGTCGGCATCCGCTCCGGCGACCGGGACCGGCTGCACGCCGAGCTGCGCCGGGCCCACGCCGACGTCGGGCTGGGGCTGGCCGCGATCGCCCCGCCGATGCTGCGCGAGCTGGCCGGCGAGCTGCTCGGCCACCCGCCCCGCGCGGACGACCTGACCCGGCTGCGCCGCGAGCTGGACGGGCGGGTCCGCGACCTGCTGCCCGGGCTGCCGCCGCCGGTGCTGGACACGCTGCTCACCCGGATCTGCCGGATGCCGCCGCCGCGCCGCGACGACGGGTCGGAGCAGCCGCACGCGGCCGACCCGGCGGTCACCGCCGGGGTGCTCACCGGCGTGCTGCTCGACCGGCTCGGCCGGGACCTGCCGAAGGACACCGAGGAACGGGAGCCGTCGCGTGGCTGACGTCCGCGCCCAACTGGTGACGCGGGTCCGGGGGATGCTCTCCGAGGCCCTGGGCGCCACCCGGCACCGGCTCGCCGCCGCCGACGCGGAGCTGGCCGCCGGGCGGGAGCGGCTGGCGCGCACCCGGCGGGCCGCCGCGGCGGTGCCCGACCGGGTCGGCGCGGCCCGCGACCGGCGGCTCGCCGAGATCGACGCCCGGCACACCGCCCGCCTGGCCGAGCTGGCGCGCCGCGCCGCCGCCGCGGCCGAACGGGAGGCGCCGGGCGCGGCGTCCGCGCCCTGGGACCGCTGGGCGGCCACGCCCGCCGGCCGGGCCGAGCCGCCGGGCGCGGTCCGGATCGGCACGGTACGCATCCCCGGCGCCGAACCGGTGCCGGCGCTGGTCCCGCTGCTCGACGCCGGGCACGCGCACCTGGCCGGCGGCGACCGGGACGGCCTGGCCTCGGTGGTGCCCGCGCTGCTGCTGCGCTCCGTCGGCCGGGCCGACCCCGGCGCGGTGCGGCTCTACGGCTACGACCCGGAGCACCTGGGCGGCGGCCTGGCCGGGTTCGCGCCGCTCGGCACCGCCGGCCTGCTCACCTCCGTCGGCCCGGGCGGGCTGGGCCGGCTGCTGGACGACCTGGTCGAGCAGATCCGCCGGATCAACGCCACGGTGCTGGCCGGCGAGTACGCGTCCCTGCGCGAACTGGCCACCGCGACCGGCCGGCGACCGGAGCCGTGGCGGGTGGCGGTGCTGCTCGGCGGCGACGAGCTGTCCCGGCACGAGCGCGGCCAGCTCGACCGCGTGGTCCGCACCGGGGCGGCGTGCGGGGTGCACCTGGTGGTCCGCGGCATCGACCTGCCCGACGACCCGACCGTCACCCGGATCGTGGTGGACCCGGACGACGCGCGCATCGCCGGCCTGCCGGTGGTGCTCGACACGCCCCCACCGCCCACCCTGGTCACCGAGACCTGCCGGACGGTCGCCTCCCGGGTTGCCGCCGGGCCGCCGCCGACGCCCTTCACCGATCTGCTGCCCCCGCCCGACGACTACTGGCAGGAGGACTCGGCGCACGGGCTCACCGCGCCGATCGGCGAGGGCCCGCACGGGCGGCCGGTGCTGCTGACGCTTGGCGACTACCCGCCGCACGCGCTGATCGGCGGCCCGTCCGGCACCGGCAAGACGAACCTGATCTTCGCCTGGATCGGCGCGCTCGCCGCCCGCTACTCCCCCGCCGAGCTGGAGTTCTATCTGCTCGACTTCAAGGAGGGGGTGTCCTTCGCCCGGTTCGCCCAGGGCCGACGCGACCCGAGCTGGCTGCCGCACATGCGGCTGGTCGGGATCAACGTCAACACCGACCGCGAGTTCGGCCTGGCGCTGCTGCGGTTCCTCGCCGAGGAGCTGCGCCGCCGGGCCGACGCGGCGAAGAAGCACGAGGTCACCAAGCTGGCCGAGCTGCGCGCGGTGGACCCGACCGGGCACTGGCCGCGCATCGTCGCGGTGGTCGACGAGTTCCAGGCGCTGCTCGCCGGCCGGGACGTGGTCGCCCGGGAGGCCGCCGACCTGCTGGAGGACCTGGCCCGGCGGGGCCGCTCGCAGGGCATCCACCTGGTGCTCGCCTCCCAGGACGTCCGTGGCATCGAGGCGCTGTGGGGCCGGCCCGCGCTGGTCGCCCAGTTCACCCTGCGCATCGCGTTGCCGAAGGCGCTGCGCATCCTGGCCGAACGCAACGACGCCGCGCAGTCGCTGCCCCGCCACCACGCCGTGGTCAACGCCGAGTCCGGCCTGACCGAGGGCAACGAGGTGGCCCGCATCCCGTCGGCCAGCGACTGGGAGACCTGGAGCGAGCTGCAGCACCGGCTGTGGCGGATGCGCCCGCAGGACGCCGCGCCGGCCCGGCTCTTCGACGGCGACGCGATCCCCCGGCTGGCCGAGGCGCCGGACTTCCGCGCCCTGACCGCGCCCGAGCAGGGTGCGCCGCGCAACCCGGTGGCGTTGCTCGGCGAGATCATCGACGTGCAGTCCCGATCGGCGTCGCTGCGACTGCCCCGCGCACCGGGCCGCAACCTGGCCGTGCTGGGCACCCGGGTGGACGAGGCCTGCGCGGTGCTCGACGCCGCCGCCCGCTCGCTGGCCCGGCAGTACCCGCCCGGCGCCGCCCGGTTCTCCATCGCCTGCCTCGACCCGGACGCCGACCCGGCCGCCCGCGCGCTCTACGAGGACCTGGCCGGCGACGCCTCCTGGTACGACGAGGAGACGGTGTCCGAGCTGATGGCCGAGGTGGTTGACGGGCTGGCCGCGCCGGGCACCCCGCGTACCCCGCACTTCCTGCTGCTGTACGCGGTGGACGCGGCGGCCGGCGCGCTGGCCGGCAAGGCCGGCACCCGGACCGGGCTGGAGCAGCTACGCCGCATCCTGCACGACGGGCCGGAGCGACGGACCCACGTGCTGGCCTGGTGGCGCGGCGTGGCCCGGATGCGGGCCGACCTGGGCGGCGCCGGCGCCCGCACGGACCAGATCGGCGCCTGGGTGGCGCTCGACGTGCAGGGCGGCGAGCTGGGCTCGTCGCTCTACCCGGGCAGCGGCGGGCCGGACTGGTATCCCCGGCCGTGGCGCGGTCTCTACTTCGACCGCGCAGTGCACCGCACCGGACAGGTGATCATCCCTTATGGTCCGTCCCGATGAACGAACCGGTCTCCAGTGAGACGTACACCGCCCAGATCCGCCGCCTCGCCGAGTTGACCGCCCGGGTGGCCGCCCAGCGGGCCGAGGCGCACACCTGGTACGCCCAACAGGTCGCCGCCGCCGAGCGGGCGGTGGCCGAGGCGGGCGAGCAGGTCCGGCTCGCCGAGGCGGAGCTGGCCGAGGCGCAGCGCATGGTGGACCGGGTGGACGGCGAGGTGACCCACCTGTGGGCGCAGCTGCGCGCCCGGCTCGGCGGCGGCACCCGTCGCCTGGGCGACCCGCCCGGGCCGGTACGCGGTGCCGCCGGTGACCCGGTGCCGCTGCTGCGCGGCGTGCGGGAGCTGCTGGACCGCACCGGCACGCCGGGTGAGCTGCCCGGCTCGGTGAACCCGCTGCTGATCGCGTGCGGGGTGGGCGGCGCGCTGGTGGCGTACCTGCTGGGGATCGGGGCGCGGGCGCTGGGCGCCGGCTCGGGCGGTGACCTGGCGGTCGGCCTGCCGGTGCTGGCGCTGGTGGTGACGCTGCTCGGCCCGCTGGTCGGGTTGGCGCCGGCCCGGCTGCTGGCCGACCGCCGGCACGCGGTGCTGACCCCCCGCCCGATGATCATGGTGGCTGCCAGCGGCCTGGCGACGACGCTGCTCCTGCTGACGGTCACCTACACCCGCTGACCCCGCCCCGAGTCAGGCGGGGACCAGGACGGCCTCCTTGAGGAGGCGGCGGGTGAGGACCAGGCGGTCGGCGTCGTCGTCCAGGCCGGGCAGGTCGCCGACGCGGGTGGCCGCACCGGTGAGCAGCGCGCGCAGCGCCGGCTCGCAGGTGCCGGGCAGCGTGAGCGTGCGGTCGGTCAGGCGCAGCGCGACGCTGCCGTCCCGGGTCGGGGCGAGCTGCCAGCGCAGGCCGCCGCGCAGCGCGACCCGGCTGTCCGGGTCGAGCCGGGCCAGCGCCTCGGCCTGGGCCAGCGGGCGGATCGGGGCCGGTCGGGCGGCCGGCCACACCCGGGACCGCAGCCGCGCGGCCACCGCCGCCGGGGCGGCCCGCAGCAGCCATTCGCGCAGCGCCTCGACGGTCTCGGTGAGCTCCGGCTCGATCGCGTCCGGGTCGGCCAGGTCGAGGCCGAACGGCAGGCCGGCGCGCAGCCGGGCGTCCTCGGCGGCCAGGGCCAGCAGCTCCTCCACCATGGCGTACCGGGTCAGCGCCCGGATCCCCACGGTCAGGTGCAGCGAGCTGGACTCCTGCGCCTGGGCGCTGTGCAGCCAGCCGCGCGGCAGGTAGAGCGCGTCGCCCGGTTCGAGCACCACGTCCAGCGCGGGCCGGCCGTCGGCGGTGGCGGCGACCTCGTCGGCCCGGCCGCCCCACGGCTGGCGCTCCAGCGGGTCGGCGAGCACCGGCGGGTGGATGCGCCAGTGCTTGCGACCGTCGACCTGAAGCACGAACACGTCGTGGGTGTCGTAGTGGGTGGCGAAGCCCTGGCTGCCGGCCGGCGTCAGGTAGGCGTTGACCTGCAACGGCTGGGCCAGCGCGGCGCCCAGGTCGCGGGCCAGGTCGACGATCGCCGGCCAGGTGCGGTGCAGGCCCTGGAGGACCAGCGTGGCGCCGTCGGCGTAGAGCGCCAGCACCTTCTCGTCCAGCACCTGGTCGCCGATCTCGGCGCCGGCGCCACCGCCGCCGGTGTACCGCGCCGCCGGCACGAGCTGGCCGTCCTTGGCCACCCGCAGGAACGGGGTACGCAGGCCGCGCCGGCTCAGCAGCTCGTCGGCGTCGGCGGGGCTGAGCAGGTCGGTGAAGCCGTCCGGGTTGGGTAGCTCGGCGGCCCGGGACAGCAGCGGGCTGCGCCCCCAGTGGTCGGCGGCGAACTTGGCCGGCTCGACCGCCACGCACCGGGCCAACGCCGCGGCTGCGGAGGAGGACGGACCCGCCGGGTGGCCGTGGCCACCCGGCGGGTCGACGTGCGTCATGCTCATCGCTCAGGCGCTGCCGTCGGCGCCACCATCGTGCTGGCCGGGGGTCGCGCCACCGTCGGCCGGGCCCTCCGCGCCGCCGTCCGCCCCGCCGTCGTGCTGACCCGGGGTCGCGCCACCGTCGGCCGGACCCTCCGCGCCGCCGTCCGCGCCACCGTCGTGCTGACCCGGGGTCGCGCCACCGTCGGCCGGACCCTCCGCGCCGCCGTCCGCCCCGCCGTCGTGCTGACCCGGGGTGGCACCGCCGTCGGCCGGGCCCTCCAGGCCGCTGCCGCCGCTGGTCTGGATGTCGTCGTCGTTCAGTGCCATGGGTGCTCCCTCGGTGTGCCGCCCCACGTGTTCCCGGGGGCCGTGTGCAGCGGGTGGTACCCCACGTCCGATCGTCTCTAACCACACCGTAGACGCCCGGACCCGGGCGCACTGACGGTTCGCGCTCCGAAGGCGGTCGGTGCCAGGATGGCCGCAGGGAGACGCGAGGAGGTACGCACGTGGCGCAACCGGAACCGCTCACCCCGCTCGCCGAGGACTGGCAGCGGGCGCTGGCCGTGGTGGCCCACCCCGACGACCTGGAGTTCGGCGCCGCCGCGGCGGTGGCCCGCTGGACGCGGCAGGGCAAGGAGGTGACCTACTGCCTGCTCACCAGCGGCGAGGCGGGCATCGACGGGATACCGCCGGAGCGCAGCCGGGTGCTGCGCGAGGAGGAGCAGCGGGCCTCCGCCGCCGTGGTCGGGGTGTCCGCCGTGGAGTTCCTCGGCCTCCCCGACGGCCTGCTGGAGTACGGTGTGCCGCTGCGCCGCGCCATCGCCGCGGTGGTCCGCCGGCACCGGCCGGACGTGGTGCTCACCAACAACTTCCGGGAGACCTGGGACGGCGGTGACACGCTGAACCAGGCCGACCACATCGCCTGCGGCCGGGCCACGCTGGACGCGGTCCGCGACGCCGGCAACCGGTGGGTCTTCCCGGAGCACCTGACCGACGGCACGCAGCCGTGGTCCCGGGTCCGCGAGGTGTGGGCGGCCTGCTCGCCGGCGGCCCGGCACGGCGTGGACGTGACGGCCAGCTTCGAGGCGGGGGTGGCGTCGCTGCGGGCGCACGGGGCCTACCTGAGCGGGCTCGGTGACGGCAGCTTCGACGCGGAGGAGTTCCTCGAGGGAATGGCCCGGCCGGCCGGGACCCGGCTCGGCGTGCGGTACGGCGCCGCGTTCGAGGTGTTCCGGATCGACCTGGCGTGAGGCGGGGGCGCTCGCCGGACCGGTCTCCCGGACGCCGGCGGCCCGCCCCGCCGAGGGGGCGGGACGGACCGGGGTGGGGCCGGCTCAGGGAATGAGCTGATCCAGGCCCTGCGGCATGGTCGACTTCACGTCCTGCCACTCGCCCTGCGTGACGTGCCGACGCAGCGTGTCCAGCACCACCCGCACCACCCGCTGCGGGCCGCCCTCGACGTCGTACGGGAAGCCCTGGCGGACCTCGTAGAGGAAGTCGTCGCGGTTGAGCTTGACCGGCACGTTCTCCGGCTGCCAGCCGTCGAAGTAGATGCCACGCAGCAGCACCGGCAACTGCTGGGCGAACTCGGCGCTCTCCGACACCGGCATCCGGTCCCGCAGCAGGTGCAGCACGGTCCGCAACGCCGCGTAGGACTGGTTGCGTCGATCCGGCGGCCAGCCGTACGCCGACTCGATCTCCTTCAGGATCACGTTCGTCTTGTCCATGGAGGACTCGAACGCGGACATCAACTGCTCAGCCATCCGGCTCACCCCCGAGTGTCGGTCTCCCAGCGTCGGTCGTCGGCGCGTCGCGGCGGCCCGCTGGGCCCCCGCCACAGCCGGATCGGGCTGAACCCGCCGGGCCGGCCGCCCCGCTCCCGTGGCACGTCGGCGTTGCCGACCACGTGCAGCACGCCGCCGCGGCGTCGATCCGCCACCACCCGTACGGTCATGACCCCACCTCCTTGTCGCGGCGCGCGGGCCGGCGGGTCCGCGCGCACCGTCCATGCTGCGGGGCGACCGGGTGAGCCGGCCTCACCCGGAGCGGGTGAGCGCGCTCAGCGCGCCAGCAGACCGGCGAGCGTGGCGGGGTGCGCTGCCGGGCGTGGTAGGACAGCCGGCGCTCCGGCGTGTCGGCGTCGGCCGGGTACCAGCCGGAGTCGAGCAGCGTCCGGTCGGTCCACGACGCGGTGCCCACGCTGATCTCACCCACGGCACCGACCGGCTACCGGGACGGGCTCAGGCCGCCCGCCGCTCCCGGGTCTGCTTGCAGGCCACGCAGGAGGTGGCGGACGGGAAGATCTCCAGCCGCTCCACCGGGATCGGCGCGGAGCAGCCCTCGCAGAAGCCGTACGTGCCCTCGTCGAGTCGGGCCAGCGCGCGCTCGAACTGGGCCCGCCGGTCCAGGATGGTGCGCAGCAGGGACTGGGCGGTGTCCCGCTCGGCGGTCTTGGTGCCGCTGTCGGCCTGGTCGTCGCCGGCGGTGTCGCCGACCTCGACCAGCCGCAGCACCTGGCTCTGCAGCACGGCCTGGTCGTACTCCGCGGTCAGCTCGTCGTACCGGGACCGCAGCGACTGCCGGATCTGGTCGACCTCCGCCTGGGAGCGGCCCGTGGCTGTCGTGTCGTGGACGAGCATCGCTGCCTGCCTTTCCTGCGGCCTCGGACCGGCCCTCCGGCGATGCCGCCGGCCCGGTCCGAAGGTGAAGGCACGGGCGAGATCGCCCGTGCTCTGTGAGCCGGGCGATTACCCCTGCCCCCGACGCGCCAAACCGGAGTTTTCCTGTCACTTTCCGGTGAGTTCGGACCCCCTGGTCAGGCCCGTTCCACAAGCGCCGGGTGGCGCGGGTCGTCGGCGCGGACCACCACGTCGGCGAAGGAGGCCGGGTCGACCTCGTCGGCGTAGCGGGCGAACGCCGGCAGCGTCCAGCGCCACGCCGGGTCGGTGCGCCGGACCAGCGCCGCCGGGGAGAGCACCAGGTGCACGGCGACGTCGAACGCCAGCGTGCCGCCGAGCAGCAACGCGCCACTGACCAGGACCACCCCGCCGGCCGGCAGTTCCTGGTACGCGGCCCGGCTGGCCCGGTCCGCGTCGGCGTCCCAGAGCGACGGCAGCACCCGGCCGGTGCCGTCCGGGCCGGCCGGATCGAGCACCTCGCGACGCAGCCCGGGCTCGTCGAGCCAGCCCTCGTAGTACGCGTCCGGGTTGGTGCGGCCCTGCTCCAGGCGGACCGAGGCGGGGCGGAGGAAGTCGGCGGCGCGGACGTGCAACGCCGGCCGGCCGGCGGCGCGCAGCGGGTCGACGAGCGCGGCGGCGAGGGCGTCCGGTGCGGCGGCGGGCGGCCCGTCGACGGCCACCCGCAACCGGCCGGACGCCTCGGTGCGGGCGAGGCGTCCGGTCAGCTCGGCGACGAGCCGGTCGGGGCTGATCGGGCGGACGCGCATCCGTCCATCCTGCCCGGCCGGTGGCGGCGGCTCGCACGGGTCCGCGTCCGGGCTCCGTCCGGCGGGCACGGCGGCTCACCACGGGTTCGCGGCCGGGCGGTCGGGGCTCCGTCCGGGGCGCGAGCGGCGGGTGACGGGCGCGGTGGTCAGCCGGTGCGGTCGATGGTCACCCGGGCGTCGTCGGCGAGCCGGTAGCCGACGCCGTAGACGGTGGTGACCAGTGGGACGTCCACCCCGACCTTGCCGCGCAACCGGCGGACGTGCACGTCGACGGTGCGGACGCCGGCGTGCTCGTACCCCCAGACCGCGTTGAGCAGTTGCAGCCGGGTGAAGACCCGACGCGGGTGGGCGACCAGGTGCAGCAGCAGGTCGAACTCCAGGCGGGTCAGCGGCAACGGCTCGCCGTCGCGCAGCACCGAGCGGGAGGACGCCAGGATGTGCAGGGTCGGGATGGTCGGCGCCAGCGGGCGCGGCGGGGTGCGCCCGGCCGGCACGTCGGGTCGGCGGTCCGCGGCGACGGTGCCGGTGCTGATCACCGCGTCGCCGCGTTCGAGCAGCTCGCGGGCCGCGTCGAGGAGCCGGCGGGCGGCCGGGGTGAGCGACTCCTCGCAGGACAGCGGGATGTTCAGGGTGACGGTGAGCACGGGGGTGGCGGTGTTGGCGGGGCGACGTTGGCCGCCGGGCGGACGGCCGGGGACCGCGGGTTGGGACGTATGCCATCCGGCGCGCGACGAGGCGGGGCTGACCGACATGGTCCTCCTTGGCTGGTCCGGGTATCTCCCCACGGCCCGGGACGCCGCTTCATCGATGCTTCCCGGCGCTTGTGCGAGGGTCAAGGGGCCACTGCGTTGCATGAATGTGACAATTGGCGAACACATCGGAGCCGAGTGCTCGCTCTGCGTACGAGGTCCGTTGATTACAGCAGAGCGACGACACGCCCCGGTACGGGGGGTCCCCGGCCGGTTCACAATGGCGGATGCCATGGCGACGTGAACGCGGCGCACCCGGCATCCGGGTGCGCCGCGGGTCCACCGGGACCGGCTCAGGCGTCGCGGTCCACCTCGATCGGGGCGTCGTCGGCGAGCCGGTACCCGACGCCGTACACGGTGGTCACCAGCGGTGTGTCGGGCCCGAACTTGGCCCGCAGGCGCCGGACGTGGACGTCCACGGTGCGGGCCACCGCGTGCTCGTAGCCCCAGACGTTGCTGAGCAGTTGCAGTCGGGTGAACACCCGGCGGGGATGCTCGGCGAGGAAGAGCAGCAGGTCGTACTCGATGCGGGTCAGGCCGACCTCGACGCCGTCGTGCCGGACCCGCCGGGTGCCGGTGAGGATGCGCAACCCGCCCGCACCGGCGGCCGACGTGGCCGGCGCCGGCCCGGCCGGCGGCGCGGGGAGGCGGCGCAGGTCGAGCACGGACCGGGCGGCCCGGTGCTCGTCCGGCCGGACCAGTCCCTCGCCGGAGGCGGCCAACTCGTCCAGCAGGTCGGCCAGCCGGGCCAGGCCGGGCGTGAGCGGGCCGGCGCTCAGGTCCAGCGTGATGGTCAGGGTCGGTGCGGTACGCGGCCGGGGCGCCGGCGCCCGGTCGGGGCGGCCGGAGCGGGCCGGACGGGTGTTGAGGGCGACGACGGACATGGGAGCCTCCTGTGCGGGCGGTCGCCCCGCCCCGCCGGGTGCGGCGGGACGGTCAGCGGAGCGCCCGGCCGGCGGTGACCGGGGGCGCGGTGGACGAGGGTCGGGGCGGCGGGGTGGGGCCGAGGGTGGGCAGGCCGGCGATGCGCCAGGCCGCGAAGCCACCGGCCACGTCGGTGGCGCGGTGCAGGCCGAGGTCCTGGAGGGCGGCGGCGGCCAGCGACGAGGTGTAGCCCTCCTGGCAGAGGACCACCACCGGCACGTCGTAGCCGACCGCCTGCGGCAGGCGGGCCGCGCACCGCGGGTCGAAGCGCCACTCCAGGACGTTGCGCTCGACGGTGAGCGCGCCGGGCACGGTGCCGTGCGCGGCCCGCTGGCCGGCCGGACGGATGTCGACCAGCAGCGCGCCGCCGCGGTGGGCGAGGTGCGCCTGCTCGGGGTCGAGGCGGCGCAGCCGGGCGCGGGCGGCGGCGAGGATCTCGTCGATGCCGCGCGAGCCGGGCGGGGGGACCGGACAGCTCTCGACGGGGGTGCGGGTCTGCGCCATGGTGGCGTCCTTCCGTTCGGCGGGGTTCGGTGGCGGGGTCGCCGGGCGGTTCACCAGGCGACGCCGGCCTCGGCCACCTCGGCGACCCGCAGGCGCCCGGCGTCGAGGTGGTAGCGGGTCATCCGGCGCAGCGCGGGGCGGTAGACGTGCACGCTGACCGCGGGTTGGTCGCCGCGGTTGGTGACCTGGTGCACGTGCCGGGCGCCGAAGCGCCGGCCGGCGCCGGCGGCGAGCCGGTGCGGGCGCAGCCGGCCACCGCTGACCGTCTCCTCGGTGAGCAGGCCGGCGACGACCAGGAAGGCGCCGGACGAGCCGCCGTGGTCGTGCAGGTCGGTGCCCTGCCCGGGCAACCAGCTCAGCGCCCACACCTCGTACGTGGCGTCGGCGTGCAGGCGCGCGTACCACCGTTCGGACCGGTCGAAGCGCAACGACACCGGCCAGCCGGTCGGGTCGGCCCACCGGGCGGCGACGGTGAGCAGGTCGGTGCGGTCGGAGCTGGTCATCGGCGGGTCGTCCTCACGGTGCGGAGCGGAGCGTGCCTCCACACTTTAGACGGCAAACCCTATAGGTTTAGTAGGTAATACCACATGGCGGGACGCGGTCAGCGGAGCACCGGCGGCTCCACCCGGTAGCCGGGCACCGAGGGCCAGCGCACGGTGAGCACGGTGGACGCGCGCTCGGCGTACCAGGAGTGGTCCACGCCCCGGCCCCAGACCACGTAGTCCCCCGGCGCGCGCAGCACCACGGTACGGTCCGGCAGCTCGACCCGGAACGCGCCGCTGATCAGCACCAGCAGCGCGGTACGCCGCTCGCCGGTGGCCCACCGGGACCGGGTCTCCCCCGCCGGGTGCACGCCCCACTTCACCTCGACCTCGGCGCTGTGCCGGACGTCGCCGGCCGGCTTGAAGTGGCCCAGCAGCCAACCCGCGTCGGTCGCCCCGTCCACCGTCGCGTTGCCCACGTACACCCGATCGTCCATCTCGCCTCCCGTGCCGGCTGCGCAAGCTACCAGGCGGCGCCGGCCGCGACGCCCTAACCTGGGCGGGTGCCCGACGACCTGGACGCCGAGACCATCGCCTTCGCCCACCGGATGTTCGACCTGGCCCGCGCCGGCGAGACGGCGGGCCTGGCGGGCAACGTGGACGCGGGACTGCCGGTCAACCTGACCAACGCCAAGGGCGACACGCTGCTGATCCTGGCCGCCTACCATGCCCACCCGGAGACCGTGGCCGCGTTGCTCGCCCGCGGCGCCGACCCGGACCGGGTCAACGACCGGGGGCAGACCGCGCTGGCCGCGGCCGTGTTCCGGCAGAACGTGGCAGCGGTCCGGGCGCTGCTCGACGCCGGCGCCGACCCGGACCGCGGCGCCCCCTCGGCGGTGGAGACCGCCCGGTTCTTCACGCTGCCCGAGATGCTGACGCTGCTCGGGCGCGACTGAGCACACCGGCCCGCCCGGCGAGGCGTATACAGGTGCGGTGGAGGATCCCGTACCCGAGCAGATGCGCACCGCGGCCACGACGCTGCTGGCGGCGCTGGACGAGCCGGCCCGGCGACGCGCCCGGCACGAGTTCGACGACGAGCCCGCCCGCCGGTGGCTGGAGTACCGGCCCCGGCCCCGCCCCGGCGTCCCGGTCGCCGACCTCGACGTCACCGCCCGCAAGGCCGCCCACCGGCTGCTCGCCACCGCGCTCAGCCCGGCCGCGTACGCGCAGGCGATGGCCGTGGTGGCGCTCGAGGAGGTGCTGGACCGGGCGGAGGGCTGGCGACGCGGGCGGCACAGCGGCGACTACTGGGTGGCGATCTTCGGCGACCCGGCCCGCGACGACCGCTGGGCGTGGCGGTTCGAGGGGCACCACCTGTCGGTCAGCATGACCGTCGCCGACGACCAGGTCTCCCCCGCCCCGATCTTCCTCGGCGCGAACCCGGCCACCGTGCGGCACGCCGGCCGCCCGGTGTCCCGGCCGCTGGGCCCGGAGGAGGACCTGGCCCGCGAACTGCTCGACGCGCTCGGCCCGGGTGGACGGGCCGCCGCGGTGATCGCCGAGGAGGCGCCGGCCGACATCATCAGCGCCACCCGGGCCACCGCGCCCGGCCGGCTCGACCCGCTCGGTGTGCCCCGGGGCCGGCTCGGGCCCACCGGCCGCGCGCTGCTCGACCGGTTGGTCGCGCTCTACCTCGACCGGCTCCCGGCCGAGCTGGCCGCCCGGGAGGCCACCCGGCTCGACGGCGGCGAGCTGCACTTCGCCTGGGCCGGGCCGGTGCAACCGGGCCGGCGGCACTACTACCGGGTGCAGGGCGAGGACCTGCTGATCGAGTACGACAACACCGCCGACGACGGCAACCACGCGCACACCGTGCTGCGCCGCCCGGCCGGTGACTTCGGCGCCGACGTGCTGGCCGCGCACCACGCCGCCGCGCACCGCCCGGTCACCGGCGACGCGCCTCGATGAGGAACCGACGGGCGTGGGCCACGAACGGACCCTCGGCCCGGATCCGCTCGTCGAGCCGGCGCAGCTCGGGCCGGTAGCGGTCGACAGTGAAGCCGGGCACGGTCCACACCACCTTGCGCAGGAACCAGACCACCGCGCCGATGTCGTGGAAGACGGTCCGCAGCGTGGCCGTGCGCAGGTCCACCACGGTCAGCCCGGCGTGCTCGGCGGCGGCGACCGCGTGCTCCGGGTGGCGGTGCTCCGGTGGTGGCAGCGGCCCGAGCATCGCCTCGCTCAGCTCCCGGACCGCGGTCGCCGACCAGGCGGGCGTAGCCCCAGGGCGGACGCTCCTCGGTGGCGCGGCCGGCCAGCCAGGAGAAGCCCCATCCCTCGACCGACGCGCTCGCCGCCTCGGCGACCAGCTCGTCGAACCCCCGCTCGATGACCATGGCCCGAGCCTGCCGCCGGGCGGCGGCGGCCGGCAACGCGTTTTCCGCGCCCGGCTCGGCGCTCCAGCTCGATCACGCAGCGTCATGACCCGGGGCAACACACCGCCTGACGGCGACATACCTCCTGGTCATAAATATGACCAGGAGGTATATCGGTTCCACCTCGTCCACCCGGCCCGAGCCGACACGCCCGACGCCCTCGCCGGGCGTGCTCGGCGGTGGTCGGAACGGCCGCTCAGAACGGCCGGGGGCGGGCGATCTCCACGGTGGCGCCGGGGATCTCGGCGAGTGTCTCCAGCCCGGTCGGCTCCGCGGTGCGGTCCCGGTCGGACTGCTGCATCAGCCGGGCCCCGAGCCCCACCCCGACCGCGCCCACCGCCAGCGCGACCAGCTCGGTGGCGAGCTGGCCGCCGGTGGCGCCCCGCTGCGGCGCGTGCGCCCGGATCAGGCAGGTGAGCAGGAACATCGCCGCCATGACGGCGTTGACCAGGTGGAACGTGATGGCGGTCCGGTTGGCGCGGCCGATCCGCACGTCCCACAGGTCGACCAGCCCGGCGACCGTGGCGAGCGCGGCGGCGACCAGCGCGGCGACCGCCGTCCAGTAGCCCACCTCACCCAGGAAGGCCGGCCCGCCGGCGACGTCGGCCAGGTCGAACACGGCGGCGCTGACGAAGAGCCCGAACGGGAACGTCACCAGCATCGGTTGGATCGGGTGCCCCTGCACCCGAAGTCGGCTCTCCATCGCGTCCTCCCCACGTCGGCGCAGATCACCAGTCCAGGGTGCTACCCGACCCCCGGTGGGACGAAACGACTGTCGGTCAGTTGTCCCGGGGCCGGGAGACCGTGAGCACCAGCCGCTCCGCCACCTCGCGCAGCGGGATGTCCAACGAGGAGGCGGCGCTGCGGAGCACGTCGAGCGCCTCCACGGCGGGACACCCCCGCTGCGTCATGATCACGCCGACCGCCTGCCCGACCACGCCCTCGGCCAGCAACGCGCCGTCGAGCTGGCCGGCCCGGGCGGTCGCCCGCTCCCGGTCGCGGACCGCGGCGAGCAGCAGACCGGCGTGCTCCGCCAGCAGCATCGCGGTGAGCTGGTGGCTCGGCGTGAGCGCGCCGGGCGACGACGCGTACAGGTTGATCGCGCCGATGACCTGCTCGTCCACGTCGACCGGCGCGGAGATCACGCCGTGCACGCCGAGCGCGCGGGCGCGCGTGCTCCAGGTGGGCCAGCGCGACTCCTCCGCCAGCCCGCCCGCGATGATCATCTCGCGGCGGCGGATGGCGGTCAGGGCCGGCGTGTCCGGGCCGTGCCGCAGGTCGTCCAGCTCGGCGCGGTCCGGGTCGGAGGCGGCCACCCCGGCCGGCTCGCCGGCACGCAGCGCGGTGAAGCCGCAGCAGTCCACGCCGGGCACCGCGTCGCGGGCGATCCGGACCAGGCGGTCCAGCGCCTCGTCGAAGTCGGCGACGGCGATCAGGCCGGCGGTCAGCTCGCGCAGCAGCGCGGCGGTCTCCAGCACGCCCAGGTCGTCGATCATCGGTTGGCGGGTGTCGAGGTTCACCGGGCCACGGCCCCCACCGCCCCCGCGTCCGTTCGCGCGGTGTCCCGATCCGGCGCCGTTGCCTGTCCCATGGTCGTCCTCTCTCTGACCGAGCCTCGGCCTACTACCCGCACCGGCCGGCGTCGAAACCGCGCAAAAGGGCCCCTTCCGGCCGT
Organism: Micromonospora sp. NPDC018662; assembly: GCF_044391475.1. NCBI lineage: Bacteria > Bacillati > Actinomycetota > Actinomycetes > Micromonosporales > Micromonosporaceae > Micromonospora > Micromonospora sp. NPDC018662. The sequence goes on along the minus strand of NZ_JBISAC010000011.1, from coordinate 162,497 downwards.
AGCGACCGGAGGGGCCCTGCGATCCGGGTCAGCGGGACCCGGAGATGAGCCGCCGGCCCACCGAGGCGATCAGCCGGTCCAGCTCCGAGCCGAACGGGTTGTCGTGCACGAGGTACGTCCAGGTGGCGCTCGGCCGCACCAGCTTCGACGCGTCCGGCTCCCACCCCTCGTCGAACTCGGTCTCCTCGAAGGTGGCGATGGTGCGCGTCTCGATCTCGGGCATCAGCGCGTTGAACGCCGGCACCGCGCTGCGGTGGAACTCGTCCAGCGGGTCGAGCCGGCCCAGCGCCCGCAGGTGCACGCCCTCGCGCACCTCGGACAACTCGGCCAGGTGCTCGGCCCAGAGCCGGTCCAGGTGGTAGAGCGCGATCGAGCGGGAGACGTCGGCGAGCAGGTCCTCGTCCATCTCGGCGGCCTTCTCCGGCACCCGCTCCAGCAGCATCAGCGCGGCGATGTCGGTGGTCAGCAGCCGCTCCCGCCGCTCGGCGAGCGCCTTGCGCTGCTGCTCGATGACGTGGCTGTAGCGCCAGGTGTTGCGGTGGATCTCGTGGTTGACGCCCTCGGCGACCCGCTGGGCGTGCTCCACCGCGTAGTCCACCTGCGGATCGGTGACCAGGCCGTCGGCGTTCATCCGGGGCGACGCCGGCACGGTGTCGCCGGCGTGCCGGACGACCAGGTCGTCCTCCAGGCTGACGAAGAAGACCGACCCGCCCGGGTCGCCCTGCCGGCCGGCCCGACCACGCAGCTGGTCGTCCACCCGGCGGCTGTCGTGCCGCCCGCTGCCGATCACGTAGAGGCCGCCCAGCTCGGCGACCCGCTCCCGGTCCGACTGGTCGCTGCCACCGAGCCGGATGTCGACGCCCCGGCCGGCCATCTGGGTGGAGACCGTCACCGCGCCGTACGCGCCGGCCTCGGCGATGATGCCGGCCTCCTCGTCGTCGTTCTTGGCGTTGAGCACCACGCACGACACGCCCGCGGCGTGCAGCGCGGCGGCCAGCCCCTCGGACTCCTTCACGTCGAGCGTGCCGACCAGCACCGGACGCCCCGCCTGGTGGCAGCGCGTGATCTCGTCGACCAGCGCCTCCTCCTTCTCGGCGCGGGTGGCGTAGATCCGGTCCGGCTCGTCCTCCCGGACGCACGGGGTGTTCGGCGGGATCACCGCCACCTCGAGGCCGAAGAACTCCCGGAGCTGGTCGCCGACGAGCACCGCGGTCGCGGTCATCCCGCAGACCGTCGGGTAGAGCGCGATGTACGCCTGCACGGTGACCGTGCCCAGCACCTCGCCCTCGGCGCTGGCGTCCAGGCCCTCCTTCGCCTCGACCGCGGCCTGGAGCCCGTCCGGCCAGCGGCGGCGCTGCGCGACCCGGCCGCGCATCTCGTCGATCAGCTCGACCGAGTCGTCCCGCACGATGTAGTCGACGTCGCGGTGCAGCAGCGCGTGCGCGTGCAGCGCCACGTTCACCGCGGAGAGCTGCCCGACGTGCTCCTCGTCGTACAGGTCGATGCCGCCGAGCTTCGCCTCGACCGTGGCCAGGCCGACCGAGGTGAAGGCGACACTGCGCCCGTCCTCGGCGACCGTGTAGTGCTTGCCCTTGCGCAGGCCCCGCACCAGCGCGGCGGCGGCGTGCACCGGGTCCTGCTCGCCGGGGACCGCGCCGGCGAGCACCATCGGCACCCGCGCCTCGTCGATGAGGATCGAGTCGGCCTCGTCCACGATCGCGGTCTTCAGCGGCGGCTGCACCCGGTCGGCCACGTCGGTGACGAGCTGGTCGCGCAGGTAGTCGAAGCCGGCCTCGCTGACCGAGACGTAGGTGACGTCGCAGCGGTAGGCGGCGCGGCGCTCCTCGGGGGTGGACGCCTCGTTGACCCACCCGACGGTGAGCCCGAGCAGCGTGTAGACCGGCTGCATCCACTCGGCGTCCCGGCGGGCCAGGTAGTCGTTGACGGTGAGCACGTGCACCGGGCCGTTGCCGAGCCGGACGTGCCCGTACGCGGCGACGGTCGCGGTGAGCGTCTTGCCCTCACCGGTGGCCATCTCGGCGACCTTGCCGGAGAGCAGCGCCATGGCGCCGAGCAGCTGCACGTCGTAGGGGCGCTGGTCGAGCCCGCGGCGGGCCGCCTCGCGACCGATCGCGCAGATCTCCTCGTACTTCTCGGCCCGGCCGGCGGCCTCGGTCAGCTCGGCGTCGGTGAGCTGCTCCAGCTCGGCCTCGCGGGACTCGATCGCCGGCAGCAGCTTCTCCAGCGGAGCCAGGTCGACAGTCGTCCCCGGGCGCTGGAGGAACCGACGGAACCTGGTCTTGAACCGTTGCGACACACCCATGAGCCGCAACGGTACGCGAACCGCAGCCGATTGTGACCCCCGCCCGCCGCGTCCGGGCGAATCAGGCCACGAGCAGTTGGTGGGCGGCCAGCTCCCGGTAGAGCGGACTGGTGGTGGTCAGCTCGTCGTGGGTGCCGACCGCCACCACCCGACCGCCGTCGAGCACCACGATCTGGTCGGCGTCCACCACCGTGGAGAGCCGGTGCGCCACGATCAGCAGGGTGCGGCGCACCGCCACCGCGTCGATCGCCCGCCGCAACGCCGCCTCGTTGCGGGCGTCGAGGTTGCTGGTCGGCTCGTCGAGCAGCAGCACCGGCGGCCCGGCCAGCAGCGCCCGGGCGATGGCCAGCCGCTGTCGCTCCCCGCCGGAGAGCAGCACACCACCCTCCCCCACCTGCACGTCCAGCCCGTCGGCGGTCCGGTCGGCCAGGTGCCCCAGGTTGACCTCGTCGAGCACCGCCCGCAGCCGGTCGTCGGTGGCCTCGGGCGCGGTGATCAGCAGGTTGTCCCGCAGCGTGCCGGCGAGCACCGGCGCCTCCTGCTCGACGTAGCCGAGCCGGCCGCGCAGCGCGTCCCGGGGCAGCTCCCGCACGTCCACGCCGTCCAGGCGCACCGCGCCCTCGCCCGCCTCGTAGAAGCGTTCGACGAGCGCCAGCAGGGTGGACTTGCCGGCGCCGGACGGACCCACCAGGGCGGTCCGGGTGCCGGCCGGCACCGTGAAGCTCACCTCGTGCAGCACCGGCGGGCCACCGGGATAGCCGAAGCCGACCCGGTCGAACTCCACCCGTGCCGGGGCGCCGGCGGGCGGCGCGGCCACCGGGCCGGGACGGTCACCGGCGCCCTCGTCCGGCACGGTGAGGACCTCCTCGATCCGGGCCAGCGCGCCCAGCCCGCTCTGCAACTGGGTGTACGCGTGCACCGCCTGGCCCAGCGGCAGCACCAGGAAGAACAGGAACATCACGAACGCGACCAGGTCGCCGACGCTGATCGCCCCGGCCGCCACCCGCGCCCCGCCCACGGCCAGCACCAGCAGGAACGCGCCCTGCACGGTGACCGTGCTGGCCGGCCCCACCACCGCCTGGGCGCGGGCCACCCGCAGCCCGGCGTCGTACGCCGCGGTCGCGCTCGCCACCACGGTGCCGGTCTCCCGCTCCTCGGCGCGGCTGGCCCGGATGGTCCGGGCCGCGGAGATGGCCCGCTCGACGGCGGAGGTCATCTCGCCGACCCGTTCCTGGGCGCGGCGGGCCAGCCCGCGTACCCGGCGGGCGACGGTGACGGCGAAGCCCACGCCGACCGCGACCGACGCCAGCGTCACCCCGAACAGCAGCGGGTCCAGCAGCAGCATGGCGGTGCCGGCCCCGACCACCATCACCGCCCCCGTGACGGTCTCGAAGAGGCCGGACGTGACCACCGCCCGCAGCAACGTGGTGTCGGCGCCCACCCGGGACAGCAGGTCGCCGGTGCGGCGCCGGTCGTACTCGACGATCGGCAGGCGCAGCAGGTGGCCGGCGAGCCGCCGCCGGACGCCCAGCACGAGCCCTTCGGCGGTGCGTTGCAGCAGGTAGTCGCGGAGCCCGCCGAGCAGCGCGCCGGCCACCACCAGCGCGACCAGCGTCACCACCAGCGTGGTGGCCGGGCGGTCGGCGGTGATCCGGTCCAGCACGGAACGGGTGAGCAGCGGTTGGGCGAGCGCGGCGGCGGCCCCGGTGAGCGACAACGCGCCCACCGCGGCCAGGGTGCCGCGGTGGGCGCGCAGGTAGGGCAGCAGAGCGGCGAGCCCCGGCGTCGGGCCGGCTTCGGCGGTCATGACCGAACGGTAGCCGGGTGCCGCACCGGGTCGGCCGGGCGGCGTCCCCCGGTCAGCCGGTCAGCACCACCTGCAACTCCGAGCGGCGACGCTCGGCCAGGTCGGTGAGCAGCGCCGGCGCCTCGTCCAGCGGCACCACGGCGGAGACGAGGTGCTTGCGGATCTGGTCGCCGTACTGGCGCAGCAGCTCGATCGTCTCCGCGGAGAGCCGCTCCCGGTCCCAGGTCGGGGCCAGCCCGCGCGGCACCCGACCGATCTGCGCGCAGCGCAGCGACAGCCCGTTGTGGTGGAACTCCTCGCCGAGCCGGACCGCGTCCGCACCGCCCTGGTAGAAAGCCAGGTCGATGACCGTGCCCTGGGGCCGCAGCAGCCGCAGCGCGAGCTGCAACGCCCAGTCCTGGCCGCGGCACTGGAAGACCACGTCCGCGCCGCGGTCCCCGGCGGCGTGGTTCCAGCGGGTCTTGAGCACCGTGGCCGGGTCGTCCGCCTCCGGGTCGAGCGTCTCCAGGCCGAGCGCCTCGGCCACCTGCCGGCGGGCCGGGGTGGGGTCCACCACGACCACCGAGGCGGCGCCGTGGCGGCGGGCGAACAGCGCAGTGAGCAGCGCGACCACGCCGCTGCCGACCACCGCCACCCGGCGGCCGCGGACCCCGTCGCCGAGCGTCCGGACGTCGGTGCCGCACAGGTCGGCGGCGGCGTGCAGCAGCCCGTTGGCGCAGATCGGTCCCATGTGCGCCACGTAGACGCCGAGCAGCGGGTCGAGGTCGTCGGGCAGCGGCACGAACCGCTCGGCGACCGGGTCGGCCACCCAGCCGCTGCGGTGGCCGTACGTCATCGCGCCGACCGTGCCCACCGCGATCGCCGGGGTCCGGCTCTCCACCACGCGCCCGACCTGCATGTAGCCGAGCCGGGTCACCGGGTAGGGCGTGCTCGCCTCGCCCGGCTGGAACAGCCCGAGGCCGGCGTCCCAGGTGACGTGCAGGTACGGGTTGGTGCCCTTGACGTAGCTCAGCTCGGTGCCGGCGGAGACGCCGCTGAAGAGCGTCTCCACCCGGAACGTGCCGTCGCGCAGCTCGGGCGCGTCCTGCTCGACCAGCTCGACCCGACCGGGGCCGCTGACCACCACCACCCGGTCACGCATCGACTGTCACCCCCGCGTCGGCCACCGGGGCGGCGGGCCGGGCCGCCGGGCCGGTCGGCAGCGCCACCGGCCGGCCGGTACGCGCCGACTCGGCCACCGCGAGCGCCAGCCGCTGGGTGCGCAGCGCCTCGGCGTACGGGACGCGCACGTCGTCGCCGACGCCGCGGACCGCGTCGACGAACGCCCGGTCGACGGCGACCCGCGCGTCGTCCGGGTCGGCGGGCAGGTGCCGCTCGCCGTCGGCGTCCCGGATCGTCAGGCCGTCCTCGGCCAGTGACAGGGCCAGCCCGTCGGCGAGGATCTCCAGGCCGGCCCGGTGCTTCCAGGTGAGCACGCAGGCCGCGGCGAGCGTGCCGACCGCACCGGAGTCGAACCGCAGCGTGGCCGCGGTCACCGAGTCGATGTCGGCGCCGTCGACCGGCGGCGGGGTGCCGTCGCCGTACGCGGTCACCTCGGTGACCTCGCCGACCAGCAGCCGGATCAGGTCGAGCACGTGCGCGGCCTGCTCCACCACCGGGCCGCCGGACCGGTCCCGCCGCGCCCACCAGGCCACCGGCGGCACCTTGTCCAGCCAGGCCCCGTTGACCATCCGCACCGGACGGTCGGCGAGCAGCCGCCGGGCCTCCTCGACCACGCGCAGGTAGCGCCAGTGGTGGCCGACGCCGGTGCGCAGCCCGCGCTGCTCCACCAGCGCGGCGACCCGCTCGGCCGTCTCCAGGTCGACCGCGACCGGCTTCTCCACGAACATCGGCACGCCGGCGGCGATCACCGCCTCCTCGGCCGGGCCGTGCGCGAACGGCGGCACGCAGACGTACACCGCGTCCGGGCCGGCGGCGAGCAGCTCGTCGACATCGGCGAAGACCCGCCCGCCGTACGTGCCGGCGAGCGCCTCGGCCGCCTCCGGTGCGACGTCCGTCACGCCGAGTAGTTCCACGTCCTCGAAGCCCGTGAGCACGCGGGCGTGGCGTTGCGCCACCCCGCCGGCCCCGACCAGTCCTACCCGCATCCTGCCGCCCTCTCGACGTGACTGAAAGACTGCGGACAGCACTCCCCCCGCCGGTGACGCGGCAAACGCGACCTCGCGCGCAACGTGACGTTCATCCCCGTGATCACACCGTTGGGCAGGATCGGTTAGCGCGGGTTCGGAACTGGGAAACACATACTTGCGATTCCGCAACTAATGGGGGGTGCCCGTGCGGGAATCAGATTCGATCGTCTCACCGGTGGTGGAGGCGTGGGCCACGTACCGGACCAGTGCGGCCGACGACTGGCCGGCCGACCGGCTGGTGCGGGCCAAGGGAACCAGCCGGGTCAGCGTGGTGCTGCCGGCGCGCAACGAGGAGGCCACGGTCGGCGCGATCGTGTCGACCATCCGGGAACACCTGATGGACCGCGTGCCGTTGGTCGACGAGCTGATCGTGGTGGACTCCCGGTCCACCGACCGGACCGCCCAGGTCGCCCGCGCGGCCGGCGCCGAGGTGGTCGGCCAGGACGCGATGACGCGCGGGCTGCCGCGGCTGACCGGCAAGGGGGACGCGCTGTGGGCCGGGCTGGCCGCGGCCGAGGGGGACGTGGTCGCGTTCGTCGACGCCGACCTGCGCGAGTTCCGGCCGCACTTCGTCACCGGGCTGCTCGGGCCGCTGCTCACCGACGCGAGCGTGGAGTTCGTCAAGGGCTTCTACCACCGGCCGCTGGTCGGCGCGACAGGCGTCGAGCCCGACGGCGGCGGCCGGGTGACGGAGCTGATGGCCCGGCCGCTGCTCAACCTGTTCTGGCCGGAGCTGGCCGGCTTCGTGCAGCCGTTGGCCGGCGAGTACGCGGGCCGCCGGACGGTGCTGGAGCGGGTGCCGTTCGTGACCGGGTACGGCGTCGAGACGGCGATGCTCATCGACCTGCTGGAGCTGGTCGGGCTGGACGCGCTCGCGCAGGTAGACCTGGGCGAGCGCAAGCACCGGCACCAGGACACCGCCGCGCTGGGCCGGATGTCGGCGCAGATCATGCTGACCGCCTGGTCCCGGCTGCAGCGACGCGGCTGGGCGGCGCCCGGGACGATGCCGACCCCGCTGCTGACCCAGTTCCGCCGGGGTGGCTCGGAGGCGCTGCCCAACCTCGACCGGGAGATCGTGGTCAACGACGTCTCGGTCGAGGAACGCCCGCCGCTGGCCCACCTGCGTCACCGCGTCCCGCGCCGCCGGGTCGCCGCGTGACCCCCACCACCGAGAGAAGAGGCAGCGCATGACGCTCACCGTGCTGATGAACGCCGGGCCGTGGCTGTCCGTGCCGCCGCCCGGTTACGGCGGGATCGAGAACGTGGTGGCCACGCTGGTGCCGGAGCTGCGCCGGCTCGGCGTACGGGTGGTGCTCGCCTCGGTGGAGAGCAGCACGCTGCCGGTCGACGAGCGGATCGCGGTCTTCCCGGACGGGCAGTTCCACGCGTTGCAGCGTCCCTACAACCAGGTCTGCGGCGTGTCCCAGGCGCACCTGGCGCACGTGGTGCGGGCGCTGCACGCCCGCGACGACATCGACCTGGTGCACGACCACGTGGAGGCGGTCGGGCTGGCCACCCTGGCCGCGATGGGCCCGGACGCGCCGCCAGTGCTGCACACGCTGCACTGGGACCTGGCCAAGCACCCGGAGCTGTACGGCAACCTCGACGGCGGCGACCGGGTGCGGGTCAACGGGGTGTCCGCCTCGCAGCTCGCCCGTGCTCCGCGCGCGCTGCGGGAGCACTCGGTCGGCCACGTGCACCTGTCCACCCCGCTGGCGGTCGACGCGGACCGCCGCCCGGCGGCCCCGAAGGGTGACCACGTGGTGATCCTCGGCCGGATCAACCCGGGCAAGGGGCAGGACCTGGGCGCCCGGCTGGCCCGGGAGGTCGGCTTCCCGCTGGTGCTGGCCGGCCCGGTCGGCCCGTACCACCGGCCGGAGGACCTGGCCGCGGCCGGCGACGAGGCCCGGCAGAACCCGGACGTGCGGTTCTTCCACGACCACGTCGCCCCGTACGTCGACGGCGACCTGGTGCGCTGGGTGGGCACGGTGGCCGGGCAGGAGCGCGACGGCCTGGTCGCCTCGGCGCGCGCGTCGTTGTTCCCGCTGCGCTGGGAGGAGCCGGGCGGCACGGCGGTGGTCGAGTCGTTGTCGCTGGGCACGCCGGTGGTGGCCACCGCCCGGGGCTGCCTGCCGGAGCTGATCGCGCACGGCCGCACCGGCCTGCTCACCACCGACGAGGAGGAGCTGGGCGACCTGGTGCTCGCCGCCGGCCGGTTGGACACCGACGAGTGCCGGCGCGAGGCGGCCGACCGGTTCACCCCGGCCCGGATGGCCGAGCGTTACGTCGAGCTCTACGACCGGGTCCGCCAGGGCGCCGCGCGGCCGTTGCAACCCGCCTGATCGACGGCACCAACGCCGGCCCGGCCGCCCCTCCCGCGGCCGGGCCGGCGTGCGTCACGGGTGACCCGGCGTTCGTCGCCAGCGTGGGCCGATGTTCGTCGCCGGAGGGCCGACGTGGCCCGGCGTTCGTCGCCAGCGTGGGCCGACATGGGCCGGCGTTCGTCGCGGGTGGCCCGCGTGTCGCCGACATGGGCCGGCCGGCGTTTGCCGCCGGTGGGCCGGGGAAACCGGCGGCTCCCGCGGTGGCGAGGAGGCCGGCGTGACGAACTCGATGGCGCACTCCCGGGCGCGTCGCAACCCGGCCGACGGCCGGGCGCCGGTGCGCCGGGCCGCCTCGGGTTTCGCGGTGCTCCTGCTGCTGCTCGGTGTGCTGGGCTTCGTGCCCGGGATCACCAGTTCCTTCGCCGACCTGCGGTTCGCCGGACCGGCGTCCGGCGCCCGGCTGTTCGGCGTGTTCCAGGTATCGGTGCTGCACAACGTCGTCCACCTGGCGCTCGGCGTCGCCGGCCTGCTGCTGGCCCGCACCGTGGCCGGCGCCCGCGCGTTCCTGCTCGGCGGCGGCGCGGTCTACCTGGTGCTCTGGCTGTACGGCCTGGCCGTCGACCGGCGTACCGAGGCGAACGTGCTGGCGGTGAACCGCGCCGACACCTGGCTGCACCTGCTGCTGGGCGCCGCCATGCTGGCGCTGGGTCTGCTCGCCGGCCGCCGCGACCACCGCCGCTGACCCCCGCGCCCGTCCCGGCCCCCGAGGCGAGAGATCTTGGTGCGGAACGGCCCCCCTGGAAGGGCCGGTTCGTACCAAGATCTACGCGAAGCGGGAAGGCCGCAGGTCAGCGGCCGGGCTGACGGGCCGACCCGGGGCGTTCGGCGCGGGCCGGGTCGCGCCACCACGTGACCTGCGACGGGACGCGCCGGATGGTCGGTTTCGGTGGCTCGGGGGGCGGGTAGGTCGATAGCCTCCCGACGAGTTGGAAACGAGGGCCCGATGTCGACCCGGATCAGGTGCGAGGTCCGCGACGAGTCACCGGTCACCGTCGTACGGTTGGCCGGCGCGCTCGACCTGGGCACGATGCGTGCGGTGCACGAGGTGCTGGACCGGTGCCTGGCCGCGCAGCCGGACGCCCTCGTGGTCGACCTCGAGGAGATCGACGTCACCGAGCCGCTGGCGCTCTCCGTGTTCGCCGCCGCGGCCCGGCGGGCGGCCGACTGGCCGGCGGTGCCGATGGTGCTCTCCGCCCCGCCCCGGGAGACCGCCGCCTGGCTGAGCGAGACGACCGCCTGCCGGGTGGTGCCGGTACGCCGGGACTGCGCGGAGGCGACGGCGCTGGCCGGCAGCGCGGCGTCACCCCGGCTGCGGGCCCGGCTGGAACCGGTCGCCGGGGCCTGCCGGCGGGCGCGGGAGCTGGTCACCGAGGCGTGTGGCAGGTGGAACGTGCCGGAGCTGGCCGGTCCGGCCTCGCTGGTGCTCAGTGAGCTGGTGGGCAACGTGGTCCGGCACGCCGGCACGCCCATGCACGTCACGCTGACGCTGCGTCGGCCGTACCTGCGGGTGGCGGTGATGGACGGCAGCCCGGCGGAGGCGTACGCCGCGACCGGCCGTGATCCCCGCGCGGAGGGTGGCCGGGGGCTGATGCTGGTGCGGGAGCTGACCCAGCGCTGGGGCAGCACGCCGGTCGGCGCCGGCAAGGTCGTCTGGGCCATGCTCCCGGCGAACTGACCGAATTCTCCGCTCTCGCCTGGTTACATGGGCAGAGGGGACGGGTACGCGCGCCTGTCCTGTCTGTCGTCACACGGGGTGAGATGCCATGCCCAAGCGGGTAGTCACGGATCCGGCACACGACCGGGGGCCCGCGATCCTCGCGCCGGCCCGGTTCGGAGGGTATCCCGGCCCGGTCCGGGAGGCGGTGAAGGGCAACTCGCTGTGGCGGTTGTTGCGGAGCACCGACGCCAAGCTGATCGGCCTGCTCTACCTGGCCACGTCGTTCGCGTACTTCATCATCGGCGGCTTCATGGCGATGCTGATCCGGGCCGAGCTGGCCCGGCCGGGGATGCAGTTCCTCTCCCCCGAGCAGTACAACCAGATGTTCACCATGCACGGCACGATCATGCTGCTGCTGTTCGCGACGCCGATGGTGTTCGGGTTCGGCAACTACCTGGTGCCGTTGCAGATCGGCGCGCCGGACGTGGCGTTCCCCCGGCTGAACGCGTTCGCGTACTGGCTCTACTTCTTCGGCGCGGCCATCACGGTGGGCGGGTTCTTCACGCCGCAGGGCTCGGCGGACTTCGGCTGGACCGCGTACACGCCGCTGAGCACCGCGCAGCACTCCCCCGGCGTCGGGGCGAACATGTGGGTGGTCGGGCTGGTCATCTCCGGTCTGGGCACCATCCTCGGCGCGGTCAACATGATCACGACGATCCTGACCCTGCGCGCACCCGGCATGACGCTCTTCCGGATGCCGATCTTCACCTGGAACCTGCTGCTCACCAGCGTCCTGGTGATCTTCGTGTTCCCGCTGCTGGCCGCCGCGTTGCTCGCGCTCGCCGCGGACCGGATCCTGCACTCGCACGTCTACGACCCGACCACCGGCGGCCCGATGCTGTGGCAGCACCTGTTCTGGTTCTTCGGGCATCCCGAGGTCTACATCATCGCGTTGCCGTTCTTCGGCATCATCACCGAGATCATCCCGGTCTTCGCCCGCAAGCCGATCTTCGGCTACACCGGTCTGGTGCTCGCCACGCTGGCCATCACGGTGCTGTCGATGGCGGTCTGGGCGCACCACATGTTCGCCACCGGCCAGGTGCTGCTGCCGTTCTTCAGCATCCTGAGCTACCTGATCGCGGTGCCGACCGGGGTGAAGTTCTTCAACTGGCTCGGCACCATGTGGAAGGGGCAGCTCACGTTCGAGACGCCGATGCTGTTCGCCATCGGCTTCCTGGTCACGTTCCTGCTCGGCGGCCTGACCGGCGTGCTGCTGGCCAGCCCGCCGGTCGACTTCCACGTGACCGACTCGTACTTCGTGGTGGCGCATTTCCACTACGTGCTCTTCGGCACCATCGTGTTCGCCGCGTTCGGCGGCATCTACTTCTGGTTCCCGAAGATGACCGGCCGGCTGCTCGACGAGCGGCTGGGCAAGATGCACTTCTGGACCATGTTCATCGGCTTCCACGCCACGTTCCTGGTGCAGCACTGGCTCGGTGCCGAGGGCATGCCCCGCCGGTACGCCGACTACCTGCCCAGCGACGGCTTCACCGGGCTGAACGAGATCTCCAGCATCGGGTCGTTCGTGCTCGGCGCGTCCACGCTGTTCTTCATCTACAACGTCTGGAAGTCCTGGCGGTACGGTGCGATGGTCACCGTGGACGACCCCTGGGGGTTCGGCAACTCCCTGGAGTGGGCCACCACCTGCCCGCCGCCGCTGCGCAACTTCGACCGGATGCCGCGGATCCGCTCCGAGCGGCCGGCCTTCGACGCCAAGTACGGCCCGCTCGTCTCCAACCTCGGCCGCGACCTGCCGCAGCGCACCACCAAGCCGCCGCAGAGCCTGGCCGAGGAGTTCCACCACGTGCGGTACCCGAAGGAGTCGCCGGCCGCCGAGGGCGCGCACGGCGCCCGCGAGGCCGTCGAGTACCAGCCCGCGCCGCAGTCCGGCGCCCGGCCGGTGGACGTGCCGGAACCCGAGGACGTGCGCCGACCCAGCTTCGAGGAGACCGACGAGCCGGAGGAGACGATCCTCGGCGCGCAGCGCGAGGACCAGCCGAACGACAGGTGGCGGCACCCGCGCGGCCACGGCGACACCCCGGAGAACTGAAAGGCGGGGCCCCCGCTTAACGCATTCTGCATAGGCGGGGGCCCCTTTTAACGTCTGCGTACAGCGCCGGCCGGCGTTGCTCAGTCGGCGGCGGGCAGACCGGCGGCGGTGAGCGAGCGGCGCACCGCGGGCTGCACCCGGGTCAGCCGCAGCGGCACACCGGTCCGCGCGGCGGCGTCCCGACCGGCCATCAGCGCGGCGATCCCACCGGCGTCGAAACCGCCCGCGCCCACCAGGTCGACCACCACCTCCCGGGGTTGCCCGGTGACCGCCTCCAGCATTGCCCGGCGCAACTGGTCCGCGCCGGCCCGGTCGACCTCGCCGCCGACCTCGACGACCACCCGGTCGCCGTTGTGCCGGACCGAGATCCGGGACCGGGCCGGCTCCGCCTCGGCCGTGCCGTTCTGCCAGGGCGCCGGGGCGTCGGCGAGCATCGCCTGGCGCAGCCAGGTCAGCGCCCGGGACAGCAGCCGGGACACGTGCATCTGGGAGATGCCGAACCGGGCCGCGATCTCCGCCTGGGTCTGGTTGCCGTAGAAGCGCATGGCCAGGATCCGCCGCTCCCGCCAGGGCAGCCGGTGCAGCAGGCCGCTGACCGTGACCCGGTCGTCGACCGACTCCAACGCGTTGTCGGACTCGCCCACCAGGTCACCGAACTCGGCCGAGCTCTCGCCGCCCACCGGCGCGTTGAGCGAGGCCGGGCTGTAGCCGGCGGCCGACTCCAGCGCGGCGAGGATCTCCTCCTCCGGCGTCTCCAGCCGCGCGGCCAGCTCGGCTACCGACGGGGCCCGGGACAACTCGCTGGTCAGCGTCGCGGTCGCCTGCCCCACCTCGAGGATCAGGTCACGCAGCCGGCGCGGCACGTGCACGCCCCAGGTGCGGTCACGGAAGTGCCGTTTGATCTCACCGACGATGGTGATCGCCGCGTACGCGGTGAACGAGCCGCGCTCCGGGTCGTACCGGTCGACGGCGTTGACCAGGCCGAGGCGGGCGACCTGTTCCAGGTCCTCCAACGGCTCCCCGCGACCCCGGTACCGGCGGGCCAGCCGGCCGGCGAACGGCAACGCGAAGCGGACCAGGTCGTCCCGTGCCTCCTGCCGCCGCTCGGGTGGCAGCCCCTCGATCCGGGCCGCGTACGCGAGCGCCGCCGCGTCGAGGTCCTCCAGACCCCGGTCGGTGGTCGGTGGGGTGGGTGTGGTGGTCTGTCCGAACATCCGCGCCTCCCTCGCCGAAGATCCCCCGCCCGGCCGGAACCGGTTGCGCGCGTGGTCGGGCCACGCTCCGGGTGAGGAAGTTGGTTACGTGACGGATACGTCGGAAGCGGTGGCTGCCCGCCGCGCGGCGTCGTGAGCCGGGTTGCGGCGAGCGGTCTTCCCGCTCCGTAGGTACTCAATCACGGACCGTCGGGTCGCGAGGATGTTTCGCCAGGTTGGCCGGCCGGGCCGGGCCCGCCGGCGTTGGTGCCCGCCGGTTAGCAGACCAGCAGGCCCTGGTAGGCGCCGGCGTCCCGGAGCGCGGCGAGGGCCTCCGCCATCCGCAGCGGCGGCGGCGCGGGCAGGTCGCAGGGCTGGTTGCGCAACACCTCCGTGGCACGTCGGGTCGGCACCGAGGTGACCGGGTAGCCGCGGGCCGCGCCCCGGTCCAGGGCCCGCCGCCGGCGCCCGAAGCCAGCCACCGCCAGCCACTGGGACAGGCCGGCGAGCGCCGGCGAGCGCAGTCCGGGCGGTTCCGGCAGCACGTCCACCGAGCTGAACGGCTCACTGCCGGCGAGCCACCACTCGGCGCCCTGGACGCGACGCCGGGTGGCGTTCTCGCACCAGTAGGGCACCAGGCCGGCGCGCAGCACCTGCCCCGGGTCGAGCAGCCGGCCGCACTCCACCACCAGCCGGTCCCCGGTCTTGCCGGCCCGGCGCAACCAGCGTCGGTAGAGGTCCGCGGTGGCCGCGCTCAACGCGTCCGGCTGCGGCACGACCACCCGGTGCAGCGGGTGACCGCGCGTGTCGCCCCACGTCCGGGCGCCGTGCTCGAAACCGGACTCCACGCCGTGTTCGGCGAACGCCGCCGACACCGTGGCCTCGGGGGCGCGCCAGCGCGTCTCGTCACCGCCGGCGGCGCGCAGCACGTGGCGCAGCGCCGGGGCGTCCGGGTGGAAGTCGACCGGGTCGAGGCCGCTGGCCGGGCAGCCGGCCTGGAAGCTGTGCCCGCCGCCGTCGTCCCGCACCGGCCACGTACGCGCGTCGTGCAGCAGCAGCACCGGCGCCGCCGGCTCCAGCCGGTCGGCCAGGAACCGTGCGTACGCCTCGGGCAGCGCGCGCCACCGCGCCGCGAGCGTCACCGTGGCGCCGGCCGCCACGCCCCGGCTGGCCGGGCAGTGCACCTGCCGTACGTGCAGCCGGGGGTTGCCGGCGAGCAGCCGGCCGGCCAGCGCGGCGCCGTGGTCGAGCGCGGCGTCCGGGCGGTCCACCGCGCCCCGACCCCACTGCCCGGCGAGTTCGAAGCCGGCGGGCAGCCAGGGCATGCCGAGCGCCACCGCGAGGTGGGCCGCCGCGCCGTGCGGCGAGCCGAGCACCGCCCCGGGCCAGCGCCGGTCCGGATACTGGGCGACGAACCAGCCGGCCACCCGCTCGGCGTCGACGCGGGCGACCTGGGCGGCGGTGAGCGCCGCTCGGCCGGCCGCCCGGCCGGCGGCGACGCGGCGTACCGGCTCCGGCGCCCCGGCCAGCCGGGACAGCGAGCCGGGGTGACCGAGGTCGCCGCAGTCGTCGCCGCGCAGCGCCCGGGCCGTCGCGGCGACCAGGATCCGGGCCGCGCTGCCCGCCGCGACCACCCGGTCACCGGGCAGCGCGGTCCCGGCCGCCCGTCCTCGCTCGACTCGTTCGCTCACCACGCGGCCCGGCTTCCCGTCCCTCTGGGGTCTAAACGGGGCATCTCCCCACGCGCCGGACCAACCCCCGGTCGGGTGCCGTCGCGCCGCTCCCCCGCCGCCACGGGCGCAACGGCACGCCGGGTGCGGCTTTGGGCAGCGCCGGACGGGCACTGCACCACGCATACCCGACCACCAGAGCGACCCGGCGGCGACCATCACCCCGGCCGGGCCAGGTGAGGCGTGGGTGGGGCGGGTGGGGTCAGATGGCGGCCAGGGCGGGGGCGGGGACGAGCGGCCGGCGGCCCACGCGGACAGCAGGTGGGTGGCGAAGAGACGGTCCAGCGCCGGCGCGGCGGCGGTCCCGAACAGCACGTCCCCGGCGAGCGCCGGCTCCGCACGGACCAGCCCGCCGCACAGGTCGTACGCCACGATCTGCTCGCGCACCGCGTCCGCCTCGACGTGCTCGTCGTAGCAGCGGGTGGCGACCGCGTCGAAGCCCAGCCGGCCAACCCGGTGCCGTACCGGCGGTTCGGCAACGACGACGTCATCTCGTCGGCGGCCAGGCGGCCGAGCAACGCCCCGCGCAGCGGCCGGTGCAGCCCGAACAGCGACATCAGGTGGTGGAGCGCCAGCGTCACCGCCGGCACCCGGTCCAGGTGGGCGGCGTAGCCGGTGTCCAGGCCGAGCCGGGTCCGGCTAAACGAGGTCCTCGGCCGCGATGGCCTCGGTCTGGATCACCCGGTCCCGCACCCGCCGGGCCGCGTCGCCGTCCGTCATCAGGCCGCGCAGGTCGGCCAGCGCCGGCTCGGGCACGTCCAGCGGCACGGCTGGGTCCACCACCGCCTCCAGGACGCTGGGCCGGTCCGCGGCGAGCAACTCGTCCCAGGCCGGCCCGACCAGGTCCGGCCGGTCCACCCGGACGCCGTGCAACCCGAGCAGCCGGGCCCATCCGGCGTACGGCACGTCGGGTCGCCGGTCGCCCGGCGTACGCCCGCCGCCCACGCCGGACTGGTCGCGGTTGTTCAGCACCAGCACGACCAGCCGGGGATCGGGCCACTGCGTCCAGTGGTGCGCCACGGTGATCAGCTCGGCCAGGCCGTTGAGCTGCATCGCCCCGTCGCCGAGCAGCGCCAGCACCGGCTGGTCCGGGTGGGCCAGCTTGGCGGCCACCGCGTACGGCAGCGCGCAGCCCATCGAGCCGAGCGTGCCGCAGAGCCGGGCCTGCACCCCGGGTGGCAGTTCCAGGTGCCGGGCGTACCAGTAGATGATCGAGCCGACGTCGACGGCGACCGCCGCGCGCCGCGGCAGCCGGGCGGACAGCTCGCGGAGCACGAGTTGCGGGTTCAGCGGCTCGGCCGGGGCGGCGGCGCGCTCGGCGGCGAGTGTCCGCCAGCGGTCCACCGCGCTCTCCACCACGCCCCGCCACTGCGCGTGGGGCCGTTCCGGCACCCGGGCCAGCAGCGCCCGCAGCGTCTCGGCGGCGTCACCGACCAGCGGCACGTCGACCGGGTAGCGGGCGCCGATCCGCCGGCCGTCGATGTCGATCTGGATGGTGCGCACCTGGCCGGGCAGCGGGAACCAGTCGGTCCACGGGTCGTTCGTGCCGACCAGCAGCAGCGTGTCGCAGCCGCCCATGAGCTGGGCGGCGGCGGTGGTGCCGACCTCGCCGAGCACGCCGGTGTGGAACGGCAGCCGCTCGTCCAGCACCGGCTTGCCGAGCAGCGAGGTGGCCACGCCCGCGCCGAGGCGGTCGGCGAGCGCGACGACCTCCCCGGCCGCGCCGTGTGCGCCCTGACCGACCAGCACCGCCACCCGCTGCCCGGTGCTGAGCAGCGAGGCGGCGGCGTCCAGGTCGGCATCGTGCGGGAGCACCCGGGCCAGCGGCTCGCCGGGCGTCGCGGTGATGACGCCGGCGGTCGGCGCCAGCCGGTCCGGCACGGGCATCACCTGCAACGCCCGGGGCAGCACCACGCAGGTCGGGCTGCGGGTCGCCGCCGCGGTCCGGAACGCCTGGTCCAGCAGCGCCGGCACCTGCTCCGGGGTGCGGCCGTACCGGACGAACTGGTGGCACACGTCGCCGAAGAGCCGGCTCAGCCCGATCTCCTCGTGCGCCCCGCCGAGCGGGCCGCTGACGTCCTCGCCGATGATCGCCACCACCGGCTTGCTGTCCAGCTTGGCGTCGTAGAGGCCGTTGAGCAGGTGTACCGCGCTGGGCCCCTGGGTGGCCAGGCACACCCCGATCCCGCCGGTGAACTTGGCGTGCCCGGTGGCCATGTAGGCGGCGGTCTCCTCGTGCCGCGCCGGCACGAACGCCGGGTCGCCGCCGGCGTCGTCGAGCGCGGCCACCAGCGGGGCGAGCGCCGCCCCGGGATAGCCGAAGGCCCGCGGCACCCGCCAGGCCCGCAGGCGCTCGACCACCAGATCAGCGACGGTACGGTCAGCCATCGCCCCGCCCCGGGGTGCCGGCGTCGACGTAGCGCAGCACCGCGCCGACCCCGTCGGTCAGTTCCGGCGCCTCCTCCGGCGCGAGCACGGTCAGCTCCGCGTCGGTGCCGATCAGGGCGCGCAGCAGCGCGGCGTCGGCGCGTACCTTCTGCGGGTCGGCCACCGACATGTCCGCCAGCTGCGCGGGGTCGGTGGCGATCTCGGTCGGCTCCGGGCCGACCCACAGCTCGCCGTCGGCGGACGCGTCGTCGACGATCAGCATGGTGTCGACCTGGTTGCGTTGCAGCGCCGCGACCACCGCGTCGAGCCCGGCTCCGACGTCCTCCTGCACGCCGAACCGGTCCAGCGCGGCGGCGATCCGCCGGTCGGCGACCTCCGCGACGGTCTGCACCGTGAGGTCGTCCATCAGCGTGTCCTCCGCGCCGCCGGCGCGCGAGCCGGCGTCGGTGCGGACCAGCACGTCCTGCCAGCGTTCCGGGAGCTGGGCGGCGATCATGCCGGTGGCCCGGATGTCGCCGGCCACCACGACCACGTCGGCGCCGACGCGTTCGGCCAGGTCGGCGGTGGCCGCGGCGGCGTCGCCGGCGTTGTGGTGCCACGCCTCCATGGCGGCGCGCTGGTAGCGGGACTGCGACCAGCCACCCGGCTGCACCCGGCGCAGCTGCCGGCTCTCCCGGCCCGTCACCTGGGCCCGCCGGGGCACCCCGCCGGCGCTGACCGCCATCGCGTCCGCGCCGGTGCGGTCGGCCAGCACCCGCACCCAGGCGACCTGCTCGCCGCGCTGGGCGACCAGCGGCATGGTGTGCGGCAGCGCGGCCCAGGTGGCCAGGTCGCGCAGCGGCGGCGCGGAGAGGTACTCGGTGAGGACCACCCGGCCCCGGCTGGCGAAGACCGCGATGCCGTAGTCGCCGGGCATCGGCTCGTGCCGGCGGACCACCTCCTCCACCGCCTCGACGGTGACCTGGTCGGCGCCCTGGGCCAGCAGGTCGCCCTTGAGGGCCCGCCAGCGCAGGTCGACCTGTGGACGCGAGTCGTGGGTGTCCCGGGAGGCGTCCAGGTAGACCGAGCACCAGGGCCCGGGACGGTCGTAGAGCGGGCGCAGGAAGGACAGCTGCATGCTCGACCCCTTTCCAGCTCGGCCGCACGCATACCCGCGCCCCGGCCGATGTCACCTTCCGGTCCGCCGGGCGTGACCGTTCGTTCATTCACGTCGTTCAACCTGAATGACCGATACCATCTGTGCACGGAACGGAACTCTCGGTGGTGAACATGGACACGGAGCTACACACCCGACGCGTCGTCCGCCCGACGGAACGCATCGTCACCGGGCGGCTGGTCCGGCTGATGGAGGGTTACGCCCGCGAGGTGCGGGTGGGGCAGCCGGTACTGGTCACGGTCCTGACCGCGGCGGGTGTGGTGGGGCTGCTGCTGCGGGTGGTCCGCGCGTTGCTCAGCAGCGGCGGCGGCGGTGCCAAGCGCAGCTTCAAGGACCTGAAGAAGGGTCCCGAGTTCCTGGTCACCCCGGTGCGGGTGCGCGACGCCGCCGACCGACTGGTCGAGGTCGAACTGCACGGCCACCTGCCGCAGAGCGCGCTGCACCCCGGCGACCACGTGCAGCTCACGCTGCGGCCGCAGCGCGACGCCGACCTGCCGCCCCGGATCGAGCGGATCGTCAACCTGACCACCGGGCAGCTGCTCACCCCGCGTACCGCGACGCTCTGGTCGCACCTGGGCCCGGCGCTGCTGCTCCAGGCGACGCTCGGCGTCGTCCTGGTGCTCGGCATCGCCGCCTGCTCCGCGCTGACCTGAAAGGCGGGGGCCCCGCTTAACGCCTGCGGTAGAGGCGGGGGCCCCGCTTAACCACCGACACCCGCGAGCGGACGCTCAGCGGGAGCGGGAGCGGCGAGGAGGCCGCGGCGGCGGGCCCAGCGCTCGAACAGCACGGTGGCGAACGGCGGCACGGCGCTGGCCAGCGCCAGCCCGGTCTGCACCAGCGACCAGCGGCAGCGCCGGGCCACCACGAGAGCCAGCAGCCCGTACGCGACGAAGAGCGCGCCGTGGATCGGGCCGAACACCTGCACGCCGATCTCGTTGCGCGGCGGCCCGTACTTCACCGCCATGCCGGCCAGCAGCGCCGCCCAGGAGCACGCCTCGGCGATCGCCGCCCACACGAACGCCCGGATCCACCCGTCGCGCATCAACCACTCCTTCTCCGTCGCGGCGGCCATGGTAGCCGGCCCACCTGGCGGCGAACTGTTAAGCGGGGCCCCCGCCTATGCAGAAGGCGTTAAAAGGGGGCCCGGCCTTACCTCCGCAGGATGAGCGGGGCCGGTTCGGGGTACAGAAAAGGTTCCTTAGACCTTTCCTGACCCGTCGCTCCGTGCCAGGTTGGGAAGACCAACGGTGACAAGGCGGTGACCATGGGCGAGGACGTCGGCGCGCGCACCTTCAGCCGGGAGGATCGGGCCCGCTATCGGGAGAAGGTCCGGCGCTGCCTGGACGTCTTCGCCGAGATGCTGCGCGAGTCCCGGTTCGACGTGGAGCGGCCGATGACCGGCCTGGAGATCGAGCTGAACCTGGTCGACGAGCGCTTCGACCCGGCCATGCGCAACGCCGACGTGCTGGCGGCGATCGCCGACGAGGCGTTCCAGACCGAGCTGGGCCAGTTCAACGTGGAGATCAACGTGGCGCCGCGCCGGCTCGCCGGCACCGGCACCGCCCAGTTCGAGGAGCACGTCCGGGCCAGCCTCAACGCCGCCGAGGAGAAGGCCCGCACGGTCGGGGCGCACATGGTGATGATCGGCGTCCTGCCGACGCTGCGCCCGGAGCACCTGACCGCCGACTCGCTCTCCGCCAATCCCCGGTACGCGCTGCTCAACGAGCAGATCTTCGCCGCCCGTGGGGAGGACCTGCCGATCGCGATCAGCGGGGTGGAGCGGCTGGCCACCACCGCCGACACCATCACGCCGGAGGCGGCCTGCACCAGCACGCAGTTCCACCTCCAGGTCAGCCCGGCGCAGTTCGCCGACTACTGGAACGCGGCCCAGGCGATCGCCGGCATCCAGGTGGCACTCGGCGCGAACTCCCCGCTGTTCTTCGGCCGGGAGCTGTGGCGGGAGACCCGCATCCCGCTGTTCCAGCAGGCCACCGACACCCGGGCGGAAGAGATAAAGGCCCAGGGGGTACGCCCGCGGGTGTGGTTCGGGGAGCGCTGGATCACCTCGGTGTTCGACCTGTTCGAGGAGAACGTCCGCTACTTCCCGGCACTGCTGCCGGTGTGCGACCCGGAGGATCCGGCGTCGACGCTGGCCAGCGGCGGCGTGCCGAAGCTCGCCGAGTTGCGCCTGCACAACGGCACCATCTACCGCTGGAACCGGCCGGTCTACGACGTGCTGCGCGGTCGCCCGCACCTGCGGGTGGAGAACCGGGTGCTGCCGGCCGGCCCGACCGTGCTGGACACGGTGGCCAACGGCGCGTTCTACTTCGGCCTGGTCCGGGCGCTGGCCGAGTCGGACCGTCCGCTCTGGTCGCAGATGTCGTTCAGCGCCGCCGAGGAGAACTTCAACGCCTGCGCCCGGCATGGCATCGACGCCCAGGTGTTCTGGCCCGGCCTGGGCTACCTGCCGGTGACCGAGCTGGTGCTGCGCCGACTGCTGCCGATGGCCCACCAGGGGCTCGACCGGTGGGGCCTGGATCCGGCCGAGCGGGACCGGCTGCTCGGCATCATCGAGCAGCGCTGCCTGACCGGCCGCAACGGCGCGACCTGGCAGGTGGAGACGCTGCACCGGCTGGAGTCCGCCGACCACCTGGACCGGCCGGCCGCGTTGCGCGAGGTGGTCCGCCACTACGTCGACCTGATGCACAGCAACCGCCCCGTGCACGAGTGGCCGATCCCCTAGCGGGCCGCGCGCCACGACCTGTCATCCGCCGACGACAGCGAACACGAACGTGCCGGCGACGGCCAGCGGGAGCGCCACGGCCGCGGCGAGCAGCCGTACCCGCAGCGTGCGGCCGACCAACTCCAGCAGCAGCGCGGCGAGCCCGAGGTCGATGAGCACGTTCCACCACGCGCCGGGATAGCCGGTACGGGCCCTCGCGACGAAGCGCAGCGCCTCCTCGACGAACACGGCCACCGGCAACGCGGTCGCCACCACTCGCCGCCACCCGGTCGTCCGCGCCCAGACGCCGGCGACGCCGAACACCACGCCGGCGAGCACGCCGGACGCCATCCAGAGCAGCGAGGTGGGCGCGACGATCACGGCCAGGTCGTCGCCCTGGAGCAGCGCCGCCGCCAGGTAGTAGCTGGGCACGGCGACGACCAGCAGCACGACGGCGGCCACGGCGGCCCGCAGCGCGCCCGCCCGGACCCACCAGCCGAGCGCGAACGCGGCGACCGCCCAGGTGGCGGTGGAGTTGCCGAGCTCGGCGAGCGGGTAGGGCACCCATTTGATCCAGACGAAGTCGAGGAAGCCGAGCAGGAAGCCGGCGACGGGGGCGACGAGCGCCAGGGTGCGATGTTCGGGTGGCATGGCGGCGAGCATACTCAGTATGCGGTCACCGGAGCGCCGTGCGGGTCACCTCCGCCGCGCGGGCGACCAGCACGTCGTCCGGCTTCGCGTCCCGACCGGCGCGGGTGGACAGCACGGCCAGCACGATCGGCGCGGCGCCCGGGGGCCACACCACGGCGATTCCGTTGCGGGCGCCGTACCCGCCGGTGCCGCTCTTGTCCGCGACCTGCCAGCCGGCCGGGGCGCCGACCCGGATCAGGCCCGTCCCGGTCGTGCTGCTCCGCATCCACGCGACAAGCGCCGCCCGGTCGGCCGGCGTCAGCGCGTCGCCGACGGCGTACGCCCGCAGGGAGCCGGCCAGCGCGCGAGGGCTGCTGGTGTCGCGGACGTCGCCCGGCGCGGCCTCGTTGAGGTCGGGCTCGACGCGGGCGGGCTCGGCGGTCCGGTCGCCGACGCCCCGCAGCGCCCGCTCGAAGCCGGCCGGGCCGCCCGGTTCGGCGAAGAGCAGGTTGCCGGCGGTGTTGTCGCTCTGCCGCACCGCCGCCTCGGCGACCGCCCGCAGCGTCATCCCGGACCCGACGTGCCGCGGGGTGGATGTGCGGCGTCGACCGTCGTCAGGCGGGGGCGCACCGCTGAAGCAGCGTGGGCA
The DNA here is from genome assembly GCF_044391475.1 of Micromonospora sp. NPDC018662. Lineage (NCBI taxonomy): Bacteria > Bacillati > Actinomycetota > Actinomycetes > Micromonosporales > Micromonosporaceae > Micromonospora > Micromonospora sp. NPDC018662. Next base: position 139,559 of record NZ_JBISAC010000011.1, on the reverse strand, counting down.
CGCCGGGCCCGGTGAGGTCGTCGCAGTATGCCGCCCGGCCGGCCATCGCCATGGTCAGCGCCAGCGTGGTGCCGCTGACCAGTGGGCCGGCGCCGGCGGTGAACGGCCCGTCGGTGGCCGCCACCCGCAGCCCCCGGATGGCGCTGCGCCCGTTGACGGTGAAGTCCCGCCCGGCGAAGAAACGGGCGACTGGCGCGACGGCCGCGACCGGCGGCGTACGGCCGAGGCCGAGCGGACGCCGGATGTCCTGGGCGTGCACGACCACCTCACCGAGCCACGCCTCGGTCGGGCCGAACGTGGACGTGGTGCTGCGGATGATCCGACGGAACCGGTCGAGCGTCTCCCCCGGGTCGGCGCCCCGGTGCTCGGCCAGGCGACGGTCGTTGTGCTTGTCGAAGTCGAAGCGTGCGCCCAGCACGCTGGCCACCCAGCGGGCCCGACCGACGCTCGCCGCCGCGGTGAGGTGCGCGACCACCTCCTCCACCGTCCACCGGCCGCACAGCGAACGCTGCGCCCACCGCGCCGCGTCCAGCCCGGCCAGATCCTCGGCGAGCGCGCCCCGCTCGGCGTGCGCGAGCGCCCACAACTCGTCCCGGCTCAGCGTGTCGGACATGGAAAACCCCCAGTTGTCGGCCCCGTCCCCGCTCAGACCGCCCCCACGCTCCGAACTCATCGCCCCGCTCGTCGATCTTGGAGTTGTGGTGCCAGGGAAAGCGCCGGATGTCGGCTTTGCGAGCCACCACAACTCCAAGATCGGCGCGAACCCGCTCACCGGGTCAGGCCGAGCAGGGTCGCCAGGCGGGCCACGCCGGGTGGCGCCGGGTGGGCACGGGCGATCTCCGCGGCGACGGTACGCGCCACCGGCCGCAGCCGAACCTCGGCCGGCGCGATTCCGTCCGCCTCCACCAGCGCCCGGCCGGCTCCGCGAAGATTGCCCATCCCGAGGTACGCGCGCGCGGCGTCCAGCAGGTAGGCGGCCCGGAACTCGGTCGGCAGGCGTCGCCACGCTTCCCGCCGGAGCACCCGCTCATGCCGGTACACCGCTTTCCCGGCGTCACCCGACTCCACCGCCGCCACCACGCGGGCCAACTCGACGGCGACCGGCCCGAACCCGCACCGCTGTGCTTCGTCCCCGGAGGGACGTCGCCCGGCCATCTCGGCGGCCCGGTCCAGCAACTCGTCCGAGCGGCCGACCTCGCCACAGCCGGCGGCGGCGAGAGCGGCCTGAATCAGTAAGGGTCCGTGCGAGTCGCCCGCCGGTTCGGCAGAGGCCGTCACGGTGAGGGCCAGCCGGTTCCGGCCCAACGCCCGGAGCGCCTCCCCCACGGACGCGACGGCCCGGACCGACAGCGCCGGGTCGTCAGCCACCCCGGCCATCGCACGATCGGCGGCCAGCCAGCCAAGATCCGCCTCTCCCAGCTTGACCAGCACAGACGAGGCGAGCCGGTACACCTGCCCGCACAGCTCCGGCGCGGCCCGGTGCAGCCCTCGGGCGGCGTCGAGCAGCCCCGGCAGCAGACGCAGCGTCTGCGCGTAGTGGGCGTGCTGGTAGGTCAGCCAGGCGTACGTCACCTGCCGCCGCAGCTCCGCAGGCGACAGGGTGGGCGGACCGCCGTGGTAGGTGGCGAGCGCCGCGCGGACCGCGTCCACCCCGACCGGCGCACCCGTCGGCGGCGGCCCGGGCGTGCCGAGCAGAACCGACGGCTCGACCCGCAGCACGTCGGCGATCTCCTGGATCACCGAGTACCGGTCCAGCCGGCGCACACCCCGCTCGACCTTGTCCACCCAGCTCTTCGACTTGCCGAGCCGATCGGCGAGCATCTGCTGGGTCAACCGGCGGCGCACCCGCCACCGGGCGACCTGCCGGCCGATCGGCTCACCGGTCACGCCGCCACCGCCGGTCCGGCACCGCGCGCGTGGTGTCCTCCACGGGTACGCGCTCCGCCTCGGCCTGCGCCAGCAGCCGCCGCTTCGCGGCCTCCCGCTCGGCCGCCTGAATCTGCTCACCCCGGCTTGGCTGTGGCTTTCCGCCAGCACCGGACTTTCTACCGCCCATCGCCACCTCCGGAGATCGGGGTGCGGCACGGCCTTGGGAAGGCAGGATCCGCACCCGGCTCACGGCACCCGCGACCGCAGCAGGTCACAGATGCTCCTGTGACAGCGTGTGACGGTGGATCGACGTTATCCCGGCAGACAGGCCCGGTTACTGTCCGCTGGGCTGTCCGCCGGACGTGGCGGACAGGTGGGCGGACAACTCCAGGAACTCATCGACCGCCCGAGAGCCACCGGCAACCGAGACCAGTGCCTCACGCAGGTCCGTCACTCGGTCGACGGCCCGCTGCGACCGCGCCCGACGCGCGAAGCCCAGTGCCCTGCCGGCCGTGAGCGCCGCCTGCTCTGCCTCGCCGGCCTGAAGCAATGCCTTGGCCAGCCACGTCGTGTACAGCGCCGTCTCTCGCGGCGAATCGTCCCCGTAACGGACGATCACCCGTTCCAGGATCGGCACCGCCCGCAGCGGGCGGCCCAGCTCCGTCCAGACCCGACCCGCCATGATCTCGACCTCGTCCCGGGTCAGCCAGTACGCCCAGGGCTGCGCCTCCACGGGTCCGTGATCCGGATAGATCTCCTCAACCGATCCGAGTGCCCGCTCGGCGAGGCTCGCCTCCCCGACACGGGCGTACGCCCACGCGACCCGCTCCAGGAGCAGCGCCCGCCCGGTGGCCTCGGCGGCGTGCCGGCCTCCGGCATACGCCGATCGGGCCAGCGTGACAGCCGCACGCCGGTCACCGACATTGGCCTCGAGATAGGACAGGCTGCTGAGGCAGTTCGCGGCACCTGCGGTGTCACCGCCCGCGTGAGCGGCGCGCATCCCCGCCAAGTGGTAATGACGGGCCTCGGCGATGCGGCCCGAGTCCTCGGCGACGAAGCCCGCGAGTTGACACAGATCCGCGATGACGACCAGCAGGTCACAGCCCACCGACTCGGAGTGGCTTCCCTGCCGCAGCAACGCGACCGTCTCGCCCAGCTCGACGGTGACCAGCGCGTACGTCTCGGCACCGCCGAGATGATCGTCCAGGCGGCGGAGCTGACGAACCCTTTGCCGCACCCGCTCCACGGTGCTGTCACCGACGCGGCGGCCGGCGTCCAGTTCGAGGCGCTGCGGTGGGTCGGCGATCAACCATTGGTGCGCCAGCTCGATGGCGTTCTCCTCGGTGGGGGTCTCCGTCACGAGCAGGTCGGCCAACCGCTCGACGTCGGGCCGCCTCCCGTGCGCGTCGAAGGCGCCCGTCGACTGTGCACCCTTGGCGGACGTCCCGACGAGCGCGACCAAAGCGCCGCCAGCCTCCAATGCCGAATCCAGCCGTTGGGCCGCCGCCAAATTCGGCGACTTACGCCCGCAAGCGAGGTCGTGCAGGTAGCTCTTGCTGTAGTAGGTGCGCGCGGCGAGTGTGCGGTAGCTGATCCCTCGCTCGCTCAGCAGAGTCTTGAGGCGAACAGCGAAGGGCGAGGCGCTCGCGAGCATCACGACTCCCAGAGCAAACAGACTCAAGATTCCCGATACTCACAGTACATCGACGGCCACCGACTGCGCCCCTGCACTTTGTCAGCAGACTCGGGGAATGGATCGATACCAGAATGGCCACGTCGCCGGTCGTCGACAGCGGCGCTGCCGGCAACCGCCTCTTTCCCTCCAGTGCTTCTTCCCTGGACGCCGAGCGTCATGATCGTTGGCTTTTACACCGGCAAGATCGATGCGACTTCCCCGCACCACTGCATGATCTACCGTCATCGATATGACCTGGACGGACCCCGCCACCTGGTACGCCGCTCTGCCCGCCTTCCACGCCGCCGCAGCCGCCCTCATCACCGACCCGGCCGGCCGGGTCCTGCTCGTCAAGCCCACCTACCGCGACCACTGGGCGTTCCCCGGCGGATATGTGGAGGAGGGCGAGTACCCGCACGATGCGTGCGGTCGTGAGGTGCGGGAAGAGTTGGGTCTTGCCGTACCGGTGGGGAATCTCCTCGTCGTGGAGTGGGCACCTCCCAGCGGAAGCAGACCACGGGCGATCATCAGCTTCACGTTCGACGGCGGTGAGATGGCCAGCACGGACGGCATCTCGCTGCCCGGACAGGAACTGGAAGACGTCGCCTTCCTCTCGCCCGGGGAGGCCGAGCAGCGACTTCCCGCCAACGTCGCTCCGCGAGTCCGAGCGGCGGTGCGCGCCCGTGCCCTCCGTGCCGCCACATACCTCGCCAACGGCTTGCCGCAGCAGACCGCACAGACGCGAGTCGATTCTGATATCAGCTCGAAAGGCGGCGAGTGAGGAAGAGTTCCCCTCTCCGGCTGCCTGCCAACGTGATGGCGTGGACGGGTCGGGCCGGGCATGAGTCGTCCACGCCATCAACCTTGTAGGTACGGTGGTGACACCTTTGACCGGCCCGACCGCCGGGCCCGCCAGACGCCCGGCCAGGCTCACCGACACGCCTGAACCCGGCGGGCGACCGGCGCACCCGAACCGGCAAGGCAAGCGCCGCAGCGAGGCGTCAGAGCGCGACGATCGCCGCGCTCTCCGCCGGCAGCTCGATGCCGCCGCGCATCACCGTGGCGCCCTCGGAGGTGGCCAGGAGCACCCGGCGTACCGTCCCGGGCAGGTTCACCCGCTGCGGCCGCTCCGCCAGGTTGGCCACCACCAGCGTGTCGCCGCGTTGCACCACCAGGAACTGGTCGCCGTGGCGCACCTCGACCCGGTGCAGCCGCGGGTCGGACAGGTCGGGGCAGGACTTGCGCAGCGCGATCAGCCGCCGATGGAACTCGTACATCTCGCGGTGGTCGGGCTTGTCCAGCTCGGCCCAGTCCAGCCGGGACCGCAGGAACGTCTGCGGGTCCTGCGGGTCGGGCACGTCGTCGGTGGCCCATCCGTGGTCGGCGAACTCCCGCCGGCGGCCGGTGGCGACCGCGACCGCCAGCTCCGGCTCGGGGTGGCTGGTGAAGAACTGCCACGGCGTGGTCGCGGCCCACTCCTCGCCCATGAACAGCATCGGGGTGAACGGCGCGGTCATCAGCAGCGTGGCGCCGACCCGCAGCATCCCGGTCGAGAGCGTGGCGGAGATCCGGTCGCCGGTGGCCCGGTTGCCGATCTGGTCGTGGTTCTGCAGGTAGGCGACGAACCGGTGACCGGGCGTGCGCTGCCGGTCGACCGGCCGGCCGTGGCTGCGGTTGCGGAAGCTGGACCAGGTGCCGGCGTGGAAGAACGCGCCGGTCAGCACGTCGGTGAGGCACTCCAGCGAGCCGAAGTCGCCGTAGTAGCCCTGCCGCTCACCGGTGAGCAGGGTGTGCAGCGCGTGGTGGGCGTCGTCGTTCCACTGGGCGTGCAGGCCGTAGCCGCCGGCCTCGCGCGGCGTGATCAGCGTCGGGTCGTTCAGGTCGGACTCGGCGATCAGCGACAGCGGCCGGCCCAGCGCGGTCGACAGCGACTCGACCTCGGTGGCCACCTCCGCCAGCCAGTGGGTGGCGCGGCCGTCGGGCATCGCGTGCACGGCGTCCAGCCGCAGCCCGTCGACGTGGTAGTCGCGCAACCACATCCGCACGCTGTCGACGATGTAGCGGCGGACGCCGTCGGAGTGCGGGCCGTCCAGGTTGACGGTGCGACCCCAGGTGTTGCTCTGCTCGGTGAGGTACGGCGCGAAGCGCGGCGCGTAGGCCCCGGAGGGCCCGAAATGGTTGTAGACGACGTCGAGGATCACCCCCAGCCCTCGGGCGTGGGCGGCGTCCACGAAGCGTTTCAGCCCGTCCGGCCCGCCGTAGGGCTCGTGCGGCGCATACCAGCAGACGCCGTCGTAACCCCAGTTGTGCTCGCCGTTGAACGCGTTGACCGGCAGCAGCTCGACCAGGTCGACGCCGAGCTCCACCAGGTGGTCGAGCTTGGCGATGGCGCCGTCGAACGTGCCCTCCGGGGTGAACGTGCCGATGTGCAGCTCGTACAGCACGCTGCCGGGCAACTGCCGGCCGGTCCAGCCGGCGTCGGTCCAGGCGAACGCCGCGTGGTCGTACACCCGGCTGGGGCCGTGCACGCCGGCCGGCTGCCAGGCCGACCGGGGGTCCGGCAGCGCCTGCTCGTCGTCGTCGAGCAGGAACGCGTAGTCGGTGCCCGGCCCGGCGTCGGGCGCCTCGACCCGCCACCAGCCGTCCCGCCCGGGACGCAGGTCGTGGTCGGCCACCCCGGGCAGGCGCAGCCGCACCCGGGCGGCCTCGGGCGCCCACACCGTGAACTCGGTCATGCGGCGGCCTCCACTGGGTCGGTGGGTGCGAGGAGGGCGACGGGATAGGTGCTCAGCAGATCATCCAGGAGCAGCTCCCCACCACTGTAGACCCGACCGGTGAACACGTCGGTCACCTGATGAACGGGAAGTGACAACGTCGTGCCCCGCCAGCCGCCGTCGCGGGCCAGCCGCACCGGCAGCCGGGTCGCCACCGCGATCGCGCCGCCCCGGTCGAACGCCACCGCGTGCGCGCCCGCCGGCCCCCGCGTGGGCACCGGCCGGTAGCCGGTGAACAGCTCCGGGCGGTCGCGGCGCAGCCGCAACGTGTGGGAGACCACGAGCAGCTTGGCCGCGCCGTCCGCGGCCACCGTCGGCTGCCAGCCGGCGTCGAGCCGGGCCAGCACGTCCCGGCGTACGGCGAAGTCGACCGGGCGGCGGTTGTCCGGGTCGACCAGGGAGTTCTCCCACAGCTCGGTGCCCTGGTAGGTGTCCGGCACGCCGGGCATGGCGAGCTGCACCAGCTTCTGCCCGAGCGCGTTCGACCAACCGGCCGGCGTGATCTCGTCGACGAACGCGGTGAGCTGGGCGTGCAGCTCCGGGTCGTCGTACATCCGGTCGACCAGGGCGTGCATCTCGTGCTCGAAGGCGGTGTCCGGGTCGGCCCAGCTCGTGCTGACCGACGCCTCCCGGGCGGCCTTCTCGGCGTACCCGTGCAGTCGGTCCCGGTCGAGCGGCCAGGCCCCGACGGCGGTCTGCCAGAGCAGGTGGGCCAACGCCGGGTCGGCCAGCGGCGCCCGGGACATCCAGTCGGTGACCCGCTCGGCCCACCGGCCGGGCAGCTCGCTCAGCACCGCGAGCCGGGCGCGGACGTCCTCGCCGCGCTTGGTGTCGTGGGTGGAGAGCGCGGTCATGCTCGCCGGCCAGCGCACCTGGCGGGCGGTGGCGAACCGGTGCAGCTCGGCCGGCGGCACGCCGAAGTGGGCCGGGCTGCCGCCCACCTCGTTGAGCGCCACGAACCGGCTCCACCGGTAGTAGGCGGTGTCCTCCACGCCCTTGGCCATCACCGCGCCGGTCAACTGCGGGAACCGGGCGGCCAGCTCGTGACCGGGGTCCCGGAGCCGGGCGGTGACCTGGTCCAGCACGGCGGTCAGGTCGGGCCGGCGACGGCCGGCCTCGCTGCGGGCGGCGGCCAGGTGCCGGGCCCCCTCCGGCGGGTAGCCGCGGTAGACCGGGAAGCAGGCGGCCAGCTCGGCCAGCGCGTCCCGGACCTGCGCGGCGGGCAGTTCGGGCACGAGCGCGGCCAGGCGGGTCAGCTCGGCGGCGAGCAGCCGGGTGGCGGCCTCGAGCTTGGTGCCGTGGGTCAGGTCCTCCCAGGAGGTGTGCCGGCCGGTGAGCCGCCCGTCGAGCGCGGTGAAGTCCGGCTCGGCGTCCGGGTCGACGAAGAGGCCGGACACGGCGGCCAGCGCGTCGTAGCCGGTGGTGCCGTCGACCGGCCAGTCCGGCAGGTCCTCGCCGTACTCGAGGATCTTCTCCACCACGAGCCAGCGCTCGGGGGCGGCGGCGCGCAACCGGGCCAGGTAGCCGGCCGGGTCGCGCAGCCCGTCCGGGTGGTCCACCCGGATGCCGTCGACGTCCCCGGCGTCGGACCAGCGCAGGATCTCCGCGTGGGTCGCGTCGAAGACCGCCGGGTCCTCCACCCGCAGGCCGGCCAGGTCGGAGACGGCGAAGAACCGGCGGTACGTCAGCTCGGTGTCGCCGCGCCGCCAGTCGACCAGCTCGTAGTGCTGCCGGTCGTGCACCTCGCGGGGCGTGCCGTCGCCGGTGCCGTCCGCGATCGGGAAGCGGTGCTCGTGGTAGCGCAGCTCCCCGTCGACCAGCTTCAGGTCGTCGAGCGCGTCGGGGGCGTCGGCGAGCACCGGCAGCAGCAGCCGACCGCGGTCCCAGTCGATGTCGAACCAGGTCGCGTACGCCGAGTCGCGCCCGGCCCGCAGCACGTCCCACCAGGCCGGGTTGGCCGCCGGCCGGGCCACCCCGGCGTGGTTGGGCACGATGTCCACGACCAGGCCCAGCCCGGCCGCGCGCAGCGCCCGGACCAGGCGTTGCCGGCCGGCCTCGCCGCCCAGTTCCGGGTTGACCGCGCGGTGGTCGACCACGTCGTAGCCGTGCTGCGAGCCGGGGGTGGCGGTGAGCAGCGGCGCGGTGTAGAGGTGGGTGACGCCCAGCGCGGCCAGGTAGTCGGCCAGCTCCGCGGTGGCGTCCAGGTCGAAGCCGGGGCGCACCTGCACCCGGTAGGTGGAGCGGGGGGTGTCGGGCATGCTCAGGGCATCCTCTCCAGGACCAGCAGCGAGCGGTCCGGCACGCAGACCGTGCCGCCCGCCTCGACCACTGTCGTCTTCTCCGGATCCGGTTCCGCGGTGCTGATCACCAGCTCCCACCGGGGCCCGAACTCCTCCCCGGGCAGCGTGAAGTCCAACGCCGCGTCGTGCGCGTTGAACAGCAGCAGGAAGGAGCTGTCCCGGTGGCGCTGGCCGTACTGGCCGCGTTCCGGGATGCCGTCGCCGTTGACGAACAGGGCCACCGAGCGGCCGAAGTCGTTGCCCCAGTCCTCGCCGGTCATCTCCCGGCCGTCCGGGGTGTACCAGGCCAGGTCGGGCAGGCCGGAGCCGGCGGCCCGACCGCCGACCGGCAGCCCGGTGAAGAACCGCCGGCGGCGGAACACCTGGTGCCGGTTGCGGAACTCGGTGAGCCGGCGCACGAACGCGAGCAACTCGTCGTCGGCCCGCTCCCAGTCCACCCAGGCCAGCTCGCTGTCCTGGCAGTAGGCGTTGTTGTTGCCGTGCTGGGTGCGGCCCAGCTCGTCGCCGTGGCCGAGCATCGGCACGCCCTGGGACAGGATCAGCGTGGCCAGGAAGTTGCGCCGCTGCCGCTCCCGCAGCGCGCGTACGCCCGGGTCGTCGGTGTCGCCCTCGACGCCGCAGTTCCAGGAGCGGTTGTGGCTCTCCCCGTCCCGGTTGTCCTCGCCGTTGGCCTCGTTGTGCTTGTCGTTGTACGACACCAGGTCGGTGAGCGTGAAACCGTCGTGGCAGGTGACGAAGTTGATGCTGTGGAACGGGCGGCGGCCGTCGTCCTGGTAGAGGTCGGCGGAGCCGGAGATGCGGGACGCGAACTCGGCGAGCGTGGCCGGCTCGCCGCGCCAGAAGTCGCGGACCGTGTCGCGGTATTTTCCGTTCCACTCGGTCCACTGCGGCGGGAAGTTGCCCACCTGATAGCCGCCGGGGCCGATGTCCCACGGCTCGGCGATCAGCTTGACCCGGCCGACCACCGGGTCCTGCTGCACCACCTCGAAGAACGTGGAGAGGCGGTCCACCTCGTAGAACTCGCGGGCCAGCGTGGCGGCCAGGTCGAACCGGAAGCCGTCGACGTGCATCTCGGTGACCCAGTAGCGCAGCGAATCCATGATCAGTTGGAGCGAGTGCGGGCTGCGCACGTTGAGGCTGTTGCCGGTGCCGGTGTAGTCGACGAAGTAGCGCCGGTCCTCCTCCGAGAGCCGGTAGTAGCTCGGTGTGTCGATGCCCTTGAAGCTCAGCGACGGCCCGAGGTGGTTGCCCTCGGCGGTGTGGTTGTAGACCACGTCGAGGATGACCTCGATGCCGGCGGCGTGCAGCGCCTTGACCATGCCGCGGAACTCCTGCACCTGCTGGCCGAGCCGGCCCAGCGCGGAGTAGCCGTGGTGCGGGGCGAAGAAGCCGATGGTGTTGTAGCCCCAGTAGTTGCGCAGCCCCAGGTCGGACAGGCGGTGGTCGTGCACGAACTCGTGCACCGGCATCAGCTCGACAGCGGTCACCCCGAGCCGCTGGAAGTGCTCGATCATCACCGGCGAGGCGATCGCCGCGTACGTGCCGCGCAACTCCTCCGGGATGTCCGGGTGCCGCATGGTCAGCCCGCGCACGTGCGCCTCGTAGATCACCGAGTGGTGGTACGGCGTGCGCGGCGGCTTGTCGTTGCCCCAGTCGAAGTACGGGTTCACCACCACCGACTTCGGCATGTGCGGCGCCGAGTCGGCGGTGTTCATCCGGTCCGGGTCGCCGCCGACCTCGTAGTCGTAGACCGCCGGGTCCCAGGAGACCTCACCGTCGACCGCCTTCGCGTACGGGTCGAGCAGCAGCTTGTGCGGGTTGCACCGGACCCCGTTGGCCGGGTCCCACCGGCCGTGCACCCGGAAGCCGTACCGCTGGCCCGGCTCGACGCCGGGAATGTAGGCGTGCCAGACGTACGCGTCGACCTCGCGCAACTCGACCCGGCGCTCGGTGCCGATGTCCCACTCGTCGAACAGGCAGAGCTCGACCCGCTCCGCCACCTCGGAGAAGATCGCGAAGTTGGTGCCCATCCCGTCGTAGGTGGCGCCGAGGGGGTAGCTCTCGCCCGGCCAGACCTGCATGTCGCTCCTTCGGCCCATGATCGTCAGCGCGCCGGACGGGCGGCCGGCGCGCACGCCGTTCATGCCCCGCCGTACCCGCCGCCAATCCACCCGTTCGGACGGTAACCGAAAGGTTCGGGTGTCGTCCGTCACGATTGGCCGTTTCAAGGTGCGGGTTCGCGCCGGATGCACTTTCCTTGACCGCGGACACGCGCCCGCGCGTCTCCGCCCGGCCGTTCGGCCACTCCCACCACCCGCCCACCGCCGCCACCGATGCCGGCGTGTCCCACCCTGCATGGACGGAGATCGACACGTGACCACGCTGCGGGTCGGCGCGCAGACCGCCACCGCGACGGACCGGCTCCACCGGCCCACCCTCACCTCCCGCCCGACCGCGCCGCCGCAGCCCGGCGTCGCGCCCCGGAAGCGGCGCATCCTGATGCTGTCGTGGGAGTACCCGCCGGTGCTCGTCGGTGGCCTCGGCCGCCACGTGCACGCGCTCTCCGTCGCCCTGGCCGCCGCCGGGCACGAGGTCACCGTGGTCACCCGGCACGTTGAGGGCGCGCCGCTGGAGGAGTACGCCGACGGCGTGCGCGTGCTGCGCGCCGCCGAGGACCCGGTCCGTTTCCCGCTCGCCACCGGATCGCTGCTGGCCTGGACCATGGCGTTCAACCACACGCTCACCCGGGCCGCCCTGCGCGCCACCGAGTCCGGCGCGTACGACGTGATCCACGCCCACGACTGGCTGGTCGCACACACCGCCATGACGCTGCGCGAGCACCTGGACGTGCCGCTGGTGACCACCATCCACGCCACCGAGGCCGGCCGGCACCAGGGCTGGCTGCCCGAGGAGATGAACCGCACCATCCACGGCGTCGAGCAGTGGCTGGCCAGCGAGTCCGGCCGGGTGATCGTCTGCTCCGGCTACATGCGCGACGAGGTCGGCGCGCTGTTCGGCGTGGACGCGGCCCGGGTCGACGTGGTCCCCAACGGCGTCGAGCCGCACCGCTGGCGGGTGCCCGCCTCGGCGGTCGCCGCCGCCCGGGCCCGCTTCGCCGCCGACGGGCCGCTTGTCACGTTCGCCGGTCGGCTGGTCTACGAGAAGGGCGTGCAGCACCTGCTGGCCGGGCTGCCCCGGCTGCGGGACCGGCACCCCGGGCTGCGCGCGGTGATCGTCGGCGACGGGCCGTACAAGGCGGAGCTGGAGTCCGAGGTGCACCGGCTCGGCTTGGGCGACACGGTCAGCATGCCCGGGTTCCTCGGCGGCACCGACCTGCCCGCGGTGATGGCCGCCTCGGACTGCTTCGCGGTGCCCAGCATCTACGAGCCGTTCGGCATGGTCGCGCTGGAGGGCGCCGCCGCGGGCGCGCCGCTGGCGGTGTCGCGTACCGGCGGGCTGGCCGAGATCGTCGAGCCGGGCGTCACCGGGATGACGTTCGCCCCGCAGGACCCGGACGGGCTGGCCGAGGCGGTGCACGCGCTGCTCTCCGACACCGACCGGGCCCGCGCGCTGGCCCGCCGGGCCCGCGCCATGGTGCACGAGCAGTACGGCTGGGCCGCCATCGCGTCCCGCACGGCCGCCGCGTACGCCGCCGCCATCGCCGGCGACCCGGCCTTCACCGCGGCCCGCACCGAGCAGCGGATGGCCGCCGGCCGTACCCTCCCCACTCTCCCCTCCGGCAACCTCCTCGCCGCCGCCGGCCTGCGGTGAAAGGCGGGGCCCCCTATTAACGCCTGCGGTATAGGAAGGGGCCCCGCTTAACGCCCCGCACCCGATGCGCACGAAAAGGCCGCCGACCCGAGCAGGGTCGGCGGCCTTTCGTCACGTGTTAAGAAGGGGCCCCGCCTCTACCGAATGCGTTAACAGGGGGCCCCTCCTTACACCTCAGCGGTCGGCGGCGGGGAGGTACGTCCGCTCGGGGGCGCCGGTGTAGATCTGCCGCGGACGGCCGATCTTGGTCTCCGGGTCGTTGATCATCTCGCGCCACTGGGCGATCCAGCCCGGGAGCCGGCCCAGCGCGAACAGCACCGTGAACATCTTGGTCGGGAAGCCCATGGCCTTGTAGATCAGGCCGGTGTAGAAGTCCACGTTCGGGTAGAGCCGGCGGGAGACGAAGAAGTCGTCGGCGAGCGCGATCTCCTCCAACTGCACCGCGAGGTCCAGCAGCGGGTCCGGCTTGGCCATCCGGCCGAGCACGTCCTGGGCGGCCTTCTTCACGATGGCGGCGCGCGGGTCGTAGTTCTTGTAGACCCGGTGGCCGAAGCCCATCAGCTTCACGCCGTCCTGCTTGTCCTTCACCTTCTGCACGAAGGAACGGACGTCGCCGCCGTCGGCCTGGATCTTCTGGAGCATCTCCAGCACGGCCTGGTTGGCGCCGCCGTGCAGCGGGCCGAACAGCGCGTTCACGCCGGCCGAGACCGAGGCGAACAGGTTGGCGTTGCTGGAGCCGACCAGCCGTACGGTCGACGTGGAGCAGTTCTGCTCGTGGTCGGCGTGCAGGATGAACAGCATGTCCAGCACGCGGGCGACCACCGGGTCGACCTCGTACTCCTCGGCCGGCACCCCGAACGTCATCCGCAGGAAGTTCTCGACGTAGCCGAGCGAGTTGTCCGGGTACAGCAGCGGCTGGCCGATCGACTTCTTGTACGCGTACGACGCGATGGTCGGGACCTTCGCCATCAGCCGCACCATGGACATCTCGACGTGCTCGGAGTCGAACGGGTCCAGGCTGTCCTGGTAGAACGTCGAGATGGCGCTGACGGCCGAGGAGAGCACGGCCATCGGGTGCGCGTCGCGGGGGAAACCGTCGAAGAAGCGACGCATCTCCTCGTGCAGCAGCGAGTGCCGCCGGATCCGCTCGCTGAACTCGGTGAGCTCCGTCTGGGACGGCAGCTCGCCGTAGATCAGCAGGTAGGAGACCTCCAGGAAGGAGGACTTCTCGGCCAGTTGGTCGATCGGGTAGCCGCGGTACCGCAGGATGCCCGCGTCACCGTCGATGTAGGTGATCGCGGACGAGCAGGACGCGGTGTTGACGAAACCGGGGTCGTACGTGGTCATGCCGGTTTCCTTGAGCAGCTTGCTCACCCCGATCCCGGCGGGGCCCTCGACCGCGGGCTGCACCGGCATCGACAGTTGCCCACCGGGGTGGTCGAGCTTGACTTCCGTCATCTGTTCCTCGCTTCGCCGGCAAGATCTTCGTTGAATTGCCTTCGCTTCTACCGTAATCACGGCATGGGGGACAACGTTCGGCATGGTTTCGCAGGTGAGGTATGCGTCACCTGATTCCCGACTTGCCGGGGCGGAAACCGGTGGGAGCGCGCTCAGGACAGGGCGAGCCGCCGCAGCTTCCCACCGGGGTCGACCCGGTAGAGGTCGAGCCGGTTGGCGCCGGCGGCGAAGAGCCGGTCGTCGGGGAGGAACGCGGCGAACCGCCGGCCGCCGGCGTCCGGCGACACCACCGGCACCACGGCGCCGACCGTGCCGTTGACCGCCACCGCGAGCCGGGCGCCGTTCGGCACGGTGGCGGGCACGGTGCCCCAGACCAGCGCCGGCAGCCCTCGCGACGGGTCGACCGCGTCGAACGCGGCCCGGTTCGCCACCGTGGCCGTGCCGCCGGGGGGTGCATCACCGACCCGGGTGCCCACCAGCGGGTCGACGGCGGGCAACGGCACCGGGGCGGGCACCCCGCCGGCGATCGTCACCGGCTGACCGGGCCGGTCGTAGAAGCGCTTGTCGGCCCGCTGGCGCGGGGCGGCCTTCGCCGGGACGCCGTCCATCCGCCAGGGCACCCGGACGTGGGTCTCGTCGGCGATGGTGGGCAGCAGGTCGACGTGCTCCCAGTTGCGGTCGTCGACCCGGCCGGCGCGCTGTCCGGGCTCCTTGACGAACATCGGCACCCAGGCCACCTCGTTCGCGGCGTGGGTGATGGCGTCCATCCCCCGGCCCTGCCAGTCCCGGCGGAAGCTCACCCCGTGGTCCGCGGTGACCAGCACCAGCGCCTGGTCGTAGAGGCCGGTGGCGCGCAGCGTGCGCAGCGTCTCGCCGATCAGCCGGTCGGTGTAGCCGAGCTGGGCCAGGTGCCGGGCACGGGCCAGGTCCACCCAGCCGGCGCCGTCGTTGGGCAGGTCCTCCGGCGCGTCGTAGCGCGCGCCCGACGGCAGGTACGCCCACGGCGAGTGCGGCATCAGCAGGTGCAGGAAGTGCAGCGTGGGGCGGGCGGCGGGGCGCAGCCCGGCGAGGAACGAGGTGAACCGGGCCGGCTGGTTGTCGTCGAGCGTGTCCCAGCGGAACTTCGGATCGGCGGGCACCGGCTCGGCGGCGTCCAGCCCGGCCTCGGCCGCGGTCTGCTCCCGGTAGGAGTCCTCCGGGTCGACCCGGCTGTCCACCGGCGCGGTGAGCTGGCGCAGTAGCTTGCCGCTCTCCCGGGTCAGCACGCCGAGCCCCTGCTGCGGGCTGGTCGCCTGCTCGCAGCGGCTGGGCGGGCAGAGCCGGGTGATGCTCTCCTGCGCCTTGATCTGGTAGAGACCGCCGAGCGCGGTGAACAGGTTGTCCGGGTACTGCGAGTAGTGCGGCGCCAGCGCCTGCTGCGGGTAGCGGCCGGTGAGCATCGCCGGCAGCGCGTAGGGCGTCCAGCCGCTGACGCCGGTGGCGTTGCGGTACCAGGTGGAGCCGCCGGCCAGCGCGGCGAAGTTCGGGTAGCGGGCGGCGTCGATCCGCCCGTCCGGGCCGAGCAGCGACACCAGCGGCAACTCGTCCAGCACGATCATGACCACCGGCGGGTGGGCGCCGGCGCCGGCCGTGCCGGCCGCGCCGCCGTCGCCCCGGGGCAGCACCACCGCCGAGGCCGGCGACGCGAACAGGAACAACCCGACGAAGACCACCGGGCCGGCCGCGGCCACCCGCAGCACCCGGCGCAGCGCCCGCCACCGCCGGTGCGCGGCCGCCGCGAGCACCCCGGCCGCGCCGGCCACCAGCAGCAGCGGTACGCCCCGAAGCGGCGTCAGGTGGCGGCCGACCTGGACCGCGAGCGCGGCGAGCAGCAACCCGACCAGCACGGTGTGCACCGCCGCCCGGGTGACCCGACCGCCGAGCAGCGCCAGCGCGCCGAGCGCCGCGAACGGCAGCGTCGGCGCCAGCGCGATGAGGGCGACCAGGAGCAGCACGTCGGTCCGGGAGGCGCGGTGGAAGAGGAAGAAGTCGGGGCTGCGCCCGAGCACGTCCAGCAGGGGCTGGGTGACCACGAGGCCGACCAGCGCCACCACCTCGGCCAGCCGCGCCGCCTCGGCCCGCCACGGGCCCCGCCGCCGGGACGCGTCGGTGTCGGCCGGACGTACCCGCGGTGGCGCGAGGGTGTCCTCAACCACCCACCACCACCTGGTAGAGCGTGCGGGTGCCGGACGGCAGCTCGGCGCGCGCCACCACCCGGCCGCGCCGGGCCAGCAGCGCCTCGAACGCGTCCCGCCGGTAGTCGGGGAAGAGGCCGTCCGGTTTGTTGGCGAGCAGCCGGCGGGCCATCGGGTCGTCCGGGTGGACGAACTCCACCACCAGGCTGCCGCCGGGCTCGGTGAGCGCGGCGAGCTGGTCGAGCACGTCGGGCAGCGGCACGTTCCGGCCGATCGCCAGGTGGTGCACCACGGCCAGGGCGAGCACCAGGTCGGCGCGCGCCCGGTCGGCGAACGCGGCCCGCTCGACGCCGCGCCAGCCGCCGCCCGGCGACGGGTCGGCGAGGTCCATCACCAGCGGCAGGATCCGCCCCTCGCCCTCGTCGCGCAGCGCGCGGTAGAGCGCGTCGACCACGGCCGGGTCCTGCTCGACGGCGACGACGTGTGCGGCGTGCCGGGCCGCGATGCGGGCGTACCGGCCGTCGTTGGCGCCCAGGTCCAACGCGGCGTGCGGCGCGGTGGCGGCCGCCGCCCGGTCGACGAAGGTCTCCTTGGCCTGCCGGTCCGGCACGGAGTACGCGCAGGTGCGCTGGTAGTCCGACCAGTGGCTGTCGCCGGGCCGGTGGTCGAGCCGGCGGACCAGCCGGGTCAGCCCGCGTACGGTGGCCAGGGCCAGCTCGCGGGAGAACCCGGCGGCCCGGAGCTGGGCGCGGACGTCGCTGCTGCTGGCGTCCGCGTGGCGGGCCTGCATCGCGCCGTGCAGGTGCACGTGGGTGGGCACCCCGGCCCGCCAGCGGCGGGTGCCGGCGAACAGGCGGCGCATCTGGTCCGGCTCGACGCCGTCGATCCGGGCCCGCAGGAACGGCTGGAAGTCCAGCCCGAGGTGGGCCTGGATCAGCAGCGGGTAGAGCAGCGTCTGGCAGAACTGCCGGTAGCCGGCCCAGGGTTCGCCGTCGCGCAGCGCCTCGAACGAGCCGACGTCGATGAAGACCGGTCGGGCGCCGCGCCACTGCACGTTGTAGGCGGAGCCGTCCTTGGTGGTGAAGCCGGCTTCCAGGGCGGCGCGCAGCACGTCCAGGTGCAGCAGCGCCGCGTCGCGCAGCATCGCGTACGACCACTCGTAGGGGTGCGAGACGAACGGGATGCGGTCGTGCCGCAGCACCGCGGCCCAGGGCACGTCGACCGGGGTGGGCACGAGTTCCTCGGTGCCGACCAGGTGGCCGGCGGCGGTGAGGTCGCGGAAGAGGTCGGTGGCGGACAGCGCCCGCCAGTCGCGGGCGGACCGCTCGTCGAGCCCGCGCAGCACCTCCCCGCCCCGGTGGAAGACCCGGTTGCCCGGGTCGCGGAAGGAGCCGGGTTCGACGCGGACGCCGGTGTCGGGAACCGTCATGCCCTCAGCCCTGGTCGGTGGGCTGGCGACGGAACCGGGTCACCAGTCGACGCCAGTAGAGCTTGGCGGCCACGGCCACTCCGGCCACCCCGCCGACCACCGCCTGCACGATGAGACTGCCGGATCCCGCGTCCAGGTAGGCCAGGTGCGTCACGGCTGCTCTTCCTTCCCTCGCCGGTCATCGGAGCTCGGCCCGAGATGCGAGCTTTGTTGCTCAAAGGCGGACTTGTCCCCTACGGTACGCTGCCGACCGGACACGTGCGGCCACACCCGGTCACTCGTCCCCCGTCCGATCCGTTCAAGACGACCCGACCCGGAGGCACCTACCGTGGCCGCCATGACACCGCAGTTCGATCTCGTCGGGACCGTCGTCACCGACATGGCTCGCACCCTCGACTTCTACCGCCGGCTGGGGCTGCCGATCCCGGCCGGCGCCGACACGGAACCGCACGTGGAGGTCACCCTGCCGGGCGGGGTACGGCTGGCCTGGGACACCGTCGAGACCATCCGCGGCTTCCATCCCGGCTTCACGCCGCCCGCCGGCAGCCCGCGGATGAGCCTGGCCTTCCGCTGCGCCGACCCGGCCGAGGTGGACCGGTGGTACGCCGAACTGACCGCCGCCGGCCACCACGGCGAGCTGCCGCCGTGGGACGCCGTCTGGGGCCAGCGGTACGCGGTCCTGCACGACCCGGACGGCAACGGCGTGGACCTGTTCGCGCCCCTGCCGGCCGACTGACCGACGCGCGCACGCCGACACCCGGGCGACCGAGGGCCACGCGACGGGCCGCCGGTCAGTCGGTGGGCGGGGCGAGCAGCCGGGTCGGTGGGACGCCGGCCAGTTCCCGCACGTCGCGGGTGAGGTGGGCCTGGTCGGCGTACCCGGATCGCACGGCGACCTCGGCGAGCGGCACGCCGCCGCGGGCCAGGTCCAGCGCGCGACGCAGGCGCAGGATGCGGGCCAGCGTCTTCGGGCCGTACCCGAAGAGGGCCCGGCTGCGCCGGTGCAGGGCGCGCACGCCCAGGCCGACCTCGGCGGCGGTCGCGGCGACGGTGGCCCCGGCGGCCAGCCGGGCGGCCACGTGCGCGCCGAGCGGGTCGGGCCCGCCGGCCGCCCGCAGCCGCGCCCGCGCCACCTCCTCCAGGATCGTGGCGCCGGCGGCCGCCCAGCGCGACCCGGGCGGATCGGTCGCCACCCCGAAACGTTCGGCCAGCTCCACGGCGGCGCGGCCCCACAGGTCGGCGAGCGGGACGCGACGGTCCCGCAGTTCCTCGGCGGGCACCCCGAACACGGCCGGGCCGACGCCCGGGGGCAGGCGCAGCCCGATCCACCGCTCCCCCGGCGCCGACCACGACACCTGCGCCACCCGGTCCGGCCCGGCCACCAGCAGCCCGGCCCGACTGGACCAGAGCAGGTCCAGACACCCGTCCGGCAACACCCGCACCGGCCCCCCGCCGGACGTAACGCTCGCCCACCGCACCGCCGCCCGAATCCCCACCGCCGCCCGTTCCCGGTACATCCGTCCACCCTGCCACCCCCCGTCGATCATGAGGTTGGCGGCAGGCTCCGCGGCGTGTCGGGTCACGGGCGGTGGTGCAGGGCCAGCCGGAGCAGGAGGAACCGCAGCGCGGTGGCGGCCAGGTTGGCCGCCACCAGGACGGCCAGCTCGACGGCGCGCGGCGGGACCGTGACGGCGTGTAGGACGGCCAGCGAACCGCTGGTCAGGGCCAGGCCGAGCGCGAACGCGAGCAGCCCCTGGAGGTGGTGCCGGCCGACGTGGCGACGGCCGGTGACGCCGAACGTGAGCCGCCGGTTGGCCGCCGTGTTCGCCACCGCGGTCAGCAGCAGCGCCAGCAGGTTCGCCGGTTGCGCGCCGAGCGGGCCGCGGGCCGTCAGGAAGAGCAGCAGGTACGCGAGCGTGCTGGCCACCCCCACCGCGGCGAAGCGGACGAGCTGGCGGGGCAACCCGACCGGCACCGGCGTCGGCGGCGACAGCGGCGCCCGGCCGAGTTGGGCGCGCAGCCGGGCGAGCGGCAACGCGCCGGTGACCAGCGACCGGGCCAGCCGCCCGATGCCGCGCAGGTCGGCCAGGGCGGTGGCGACGATGTCGACCCGACTGTCCGGGTCGTCCACCCAGTCCACCGGCACCTCGTGGATCCGCAGCCCGGCCCGCTGGGCCAGCACCAGCAGCTCGGTGTCGAAGAACCAGCCGGTGTCCTGGACCAGCGGCAGCAGCTCCGCCGCCACGTCGGCGCGGATCGCCTTGAACCCGCACTGCGCGTCGGAGAAGCGCACCGCGAGCGTGCCGCGCAGCAGCAGGTTGTAGCCCCGGGAGATCACCTCCCGCTTGGTGCCCCGCACCACCCGGCTGGTGCGCGCCAGCCGAGTGCCGATGGCCAGGTCGGAGTGGCCGGACAGGAGCGGTGCGACCAGCGGCAGCAGCGCCGCCAGGTCGGTGGAGAGGTCCACGTCCAGGTACGCCAGCACCGGCGCCGGCGACGCCGACCAGGCGGCCCGCAGCGCGCGCCCCCGACCCTTCTCCGCCAGGTGCAGCACGCCGACCTCGGGCAACTCGGCGGCGAGCGCCTCGGCCACCGCCCGGGTGCCGTCGGAGCTGGCGTTGTCGGCCACCGTGATCCGGAACGGGTACGGGAAGTGCGTGGTCAGGTGCGCGTGCAGTCGCCGGACGCAGGGGCCGAGGTCGACCTCCTCGTTGTAGACCGGGACCACCACGTCCAGCACCGCGCCCTCGGCGGTGGGTCGGGCCCGCACGGCGGCCCGTGGCTCGGGCGTGACGATCATGGCTCAGCCCTGCTTCCCGCTGCTCAGGTCGTACACGGTCACTCCGTCGACGGTGGTGGCGGTGAAGTTCTCGGCGACCCAGGCGCTGATCTCGGCCGACGCGCTGCTGCCGCCGTTGGCCCGGAACCCGCCGCCGCCGAGGAACCAGTGGATCTCGCCGTCGGCCACGTACCGCTGGAACTGGGCGAGCGTCGGCGACGGGTCGCTGCCGTTGAAGCCGCCGATCGGCATCACCGGCTCACCGGTGGCGAGCTGGTAGCCGGAGGCGTTGTTCGAGCCGATCGTGGCGGCCACCCAGGTGTAGTCCGCCGCGTCGGCCGTCAGCAGCGCGGTCATCTCGGCGCTCGGCTCGCGGGCGTCGAGCAGCCCACCCATGCCGCCGCCGCGTTGGCCACGCCCGCCGTCGCCGTTCTGGTTGCCGGGAGTGCCGGGCGCCTGGCCGCCGCCCGGGAACCCCGGGAACGCGCCGTTCTGACCGCCCGGGAACCGACCGTTGCCGCCGCCCGGGAAGCCGGGGAACGCGCCGCCGGGAAACTCCCCGCCGCCCGGCATCCGCCCGCCGGGGAAGCCGCCCCGGCCACCCGGCCCGAAGCCACCCACCACGCCGGGGCCGGCGCTCGGGATCGAGCCGGTGTGCGGCGTCGCCGCGGTCTGCAGCGCGTACGCCGCAGGCCCGGCCACGCCCACCGCCATCCCCAGCGCCGCGACCCCCGTCACCATGCCGCGCGCCCACCACCGGCCCGCCCGGCCCGCCCGATCCGAGGTGACCAAGGAGTTCGGGTCGCCGTGCGACGCCCTGGCCGACCCGAACTCCTTGATCACCGGGAGGTCGAGGAGGGCCAGGAGGACGGCGGCGGTCAGGCCGGTCGCCAGCACCGTGGGGCGCAGCCAGGGCTGCCAGTCGGGGCTGCGACCGAGCAGGCGCCAGGACCACCAGGCGGTGACCGCCAACGTGCCGGCCAGGACCAGCGTGACGGCGGGTCCGCGCCACCGGCTCCGCGTCGGGGTCCGCTCGGCCGCGCCGGGACCGGCCGACGCGTCGCGGGACCCGACGGGGTCGGACGGGGCCGGCACCAGGCCGGGCGGCGGGGCCGGGGCGGAGGCGGTCGCCGGTGCGGTGGCCGTCGCCGGGGCGTACCGGACATCGGACCTGGTGGGCGCGGTCCGGGCCCGCCAGAGCTGGGTGACCCCGATGCCGACCAGGGCGCCGACGGCGGGCGCCAGGGCGACCGTGTAGTAGGCGTGGAAGATGCCGGACATGAAGCTGAAGATCAGCCCGGTGACCAGCAGCCAGCCGCCCCAGAGCAGCAGGCCGGCCCGCCTCCGGTCGGTGCGCGCCGCGCGCCCGGCCAGCCACAGGCCGGCCACCAGCAGGATCAGCGCGGCCGGCAGCAGCCAGGAGATCTGCCCGCCGACCTCGGTGTCGAACATCCGCAGCAGGCCGGCCTGACCGGAGAACGGCCCACCGCCCCCGCCGCCGGGCCGGCCGCCCCCGCCGACGCTGCCCACCTCGTCACCGGTGATCCGACCCAGGCCGTTGTAGCCGAGGGTCAGCTCCAGGACGCTGTTGTGCTGCGAGCCGCCGATGTACGGGCGGGCGCTCGCCGGCACCAGCTCCACGATCGCCACCCACCAGCCGGCGGAGACCACCACGGCCAGCCCGGCCAGCAGCAGTTGCCCCATCCGCCGCCGGAGACCGGTCGGCGCGGCCAGCAGGTAGACCCCGGCGAACACCGGGACCACCAGGAACGCCTGGAGCATCTTGGTGAGGAAGCCGAAGCCGACCAGCACGCCGGCCAGCGCGAGCCACCGGGTGCTCGCCGTCTCGACCGCGCGCACCGTCGCGTACGCGGCGGCCACCAGCAGCAGCACCAGCAGCGCGTCGGGGTTGTTGAAGCGGAACATGAGCGTGGCCACCGGGGTGAGCGCGAGCACCGCGCCGGCGATCAGGCCGGCGCCCGGGCCGTACCAGCGGCGGACGGTCGCGTACAGCACGCCGACCGCTGCCACGCCGAGCAGCGCCTGCGGCACCAGGACCGACCAGCTGCTCAGCCCGAAGACGCGCACCGAGAGCGCCATCAGCCAGAGCGAGGCCGGTGTCTTGTCCACGGTGATCGAGTTGGCCGCGTCCGAGGAGCCGTAGAAGAACGCCGTCCAGTTCTCCGACCCGGCCTGCACGGCGGCGGAGTAGAACGCGTTGCCCCAGCCGGACGCGCCCAGCCCCCACAGGTAGAGCAGCCCGGTGGCGACCAGCAGGCCGAGCAGGGCCGGCCGGGCCCAGCGCGGGTCGCGGCCCGGCGGGACCGCCGCGGTGCGGGTCGACTCCGGTACGGGGGCGGGGGCCGGCCCGGTGGCGGGCGGGCCACCCGTCGGCGCGGTCAGCAGGCTCTCGGTTCTGTCCATGCCGGCAAGCCTCGGAGGGCCCGCTGACCCGCCCCCGTGAACGGCCTATGCGTCCGCTGTGGATCCCGGCAGCCAGACGGTGAACGCGGTGCGGCCGGGACGGCTGGCCACCCCGACCCGGCCGTGGTGGGCCTCCACCACGGCGGCGACGATGGCCAGCCCCAGGCCGGTGCTGCCGTGGGCGCGGGAGCGGGAGCTGTCGCCGCGGGCGAACCGCTCGAACACCTCCGGTTGCAGCTCGGGCGGAATGCCCGGCCCGTCGTCGGTGACCTGGAGTTCGACGCCGTCCGGCGCGGGCGCCAGCCGGGTGGTCACGGTGGTGCCGGCCGGGGTGTGCACGCGCGCGTTGGCGAGCAGGTTCGTCAGCACCTGGTGCAGGCGGTGGGCGTCGCCGGTGACGGCGAGCGGCTCGTCCGGCAGCTCGAGCTGCCAGCGGTGCTCCGGGCCGGCCACGTGCGCGTCACTGACCGCGTTCACCGTCATGGCGGTCAGGTCGACCGGCTCGGCGCCGAGTGGGCGGCCGGAGTCCAGCCGGGCGAGCAGCAGCAGGTCGTCCACGAGGCTGGTCATCCGGGTGCTCTCCGACTCGACCCGGCGCAGCGCGTGCGCCACGTCCGGCGGCACCTCCTGCCGGCCGCGCCGGGCCACCTCGGCGTACCCCCGGATGGCGGCCAGCGGCGTACGCAGCTCGTGGCTGGCGTCGGCGACGAACTGGCGTACCCGGGTCTCGCTGGCCTGCCGGGCGGCGAGCGCGGCGGCGACGTGGCCGAGCATCCGGTTGAGCGCGCCGCCGACCTGACCGACCTCGGTGCGCGGGTCGGTGTCGGCGGCCGGCACCCGGACCGACAGGGCCACCTCGCCCCGGTCCAGCGGCAGCTCGGTGACCCGGGCGGCGGTGGCGGCGACCCGGTTCAGCGGCCGCAGCGTGCCCCGGACGATGAGCGCGCCGAGGCCGCCGGCGATGACCAGGCCGGCGCCGATCACCCCGGCCTGGGCGACGAGCATCCACATGACCGTCTCGTCGACCTCGGACAGCGGGATGGCGAAGACGAGGACGTCGCCGTCGGGCATCTGCCGGGCCGCAGCCCGGTAGTCGCCGCGCCCGGCGAGCCCGACCGTGCGCGGCGCCTCGTCGGGACGGAGCCGGGCCAGCGGCGCCACCTCGCCCACCGGCACCGCGGTCGGCTGCGTGGCCGCCTGCCGGAACGCCAGGTCGACCTTCCCGTCGACGACCCGCGCCGCCACGGACTCGGCCGGGTAGCCGGGTGGGAACCCCGGGCGGAAGGCGTTCGGCCGGTCCTGCGGCAACTCGAAGGGCGAGGGCTGCCGCACGTGCCGGCGGGATTCACCCCCGGTGAGCTGGTCGTCGATCCGCCCGATCAGGAAGTGGCGCAGCGCGACAGTGGTCAGGCCGCCGATGCCGAGGCTGACCAGTGCCAGCAGCGCCACCACGGAGAGCACCAGGCGGCGGCGCAGCGACCAGCCGGCCAGCCGGCGGCGCAGCCGCCCGCCCCGGTCACTCCGCGGGCTTGAGGACATAGCCCGCGCCACGCAGCGTGTGGATCATCGGCGCGCGGCCCGCGTCGATCTTCTTGCGCAGGTACGAGATGTACAGCTCGACCACGTTGGCCTGGCCGCCGAAGTCGTAGTTCCAGACCCGGTCGAGGATCTGCGCCTTGCTGAGCACCCGGCGCGGGTTGCGCATCAGATAGCGCAGCAGCTCGAACTCGGTGGCGGTGAGCGTGATCAGGGCGTCGCCGCGGCGTACCTCGTGGCTGTCCTCGTCGAGACTGAGGTCGCCGACGGTCAGCACCGCCTCCTCCCGGGCGGCGACCGCGAACCCGGAGCGGCGCAGCAGGGCACGCAGCCGGGCGATCACCTCTTCCAGGCTGAACGGCTTGGTGACGTAGTCGTCGCCGCCGACGGTGAGCCCGGCGACGCGCTCCTCGACCGCGTCGCGGGCGGTCAGGAACAGCACCGGCACGCTGGGCGACTGCTCGCGCAGGCGGCGCAGCACCTGGAAGCCGTCCAGGTCGGGCAGCATCACGTCGAGCACCACGGCGTCCGGCCGGAACTGGCGGGCCGTGCTGATCGCCGCCATCCCGTTGCCGGCGGTGGCGACCTGCCAGCCCTCGTAGCGCAGGGCCATCGACAGCAGGTCGGTGAGCGTCGGCTCGTCGTCCACCACCAGCACCCGCACCGGTTCGCCGTCCGGTCGACGCAGTTCGATCCGGCCCTGCGCGGCCTGCCCGTTCATGACCATGCTCCCCATCGTGGGCGCACCGGCTGTACCGGCGCTGTCCCGATCCTGTGTACCAGCTGTATCGGCCGGGCGCGGAGATCCGGCGGACCGACCGGTCCTTCCCCGGCTGGCTACCCGGTGGTAACTTGCCGGCATGTCCATCGACGGTCGTCCCGCCCGGCCGGATGCGCCGGGGACCGCGCCGTGACCACGCCGGCCTCCCGTCCCGGCGTGGAGGTGGTCTTCGAGCGGCGCGGCGCCGGGCCCGCGCTGGTGCTGCTGCACGGCATCGGTCACCACGGCGGCGCCTGGCTGCCGGTGCTGGACCGGCTCGCCGGGACGCACGACGTGATCGCGGTCGACCTGCCCGGCTTCGGCCGGTCCCCGGTGCCCGCCGCCGGCCTGCCGGCCGACATGCCCGGGCTGGTGGCCGGCATGGCCCAGCTCTTCGCCGCGCTCGGGCTGGACCGGCCGCACGTGGCCGGCAACAGCCTCGGCGGGGCGATCGCGCTGGAGCTGGCCGCCGCCGGCGCGGTCGCCTCGGCCACCGCGCTGTCGCCGGCCGGGTTCTGCACCGCACGCGAGCTGCGCTGGGCGCTCACCGTGCTCACCCTGCACCGCAACGCGGCCCGGCTGCCCGAGCCGGTGCTGCGTCACCTGTTCGCCGCGCCGGCGCTGCGGGCCCTGGCGATGGGCATGATCCTGGCCCGACCGGACCGGCTGACGCCGGACGTGGCGCTCGCGGACGCCCGCGCGCTGCGCCGGGCACGGGCGTTCCGCGCCGTCGCCCGGGCCGGCCGCGGGTACGCCTTCGCCGGGCGGCCCACCGTCCCGGTGACGGTGGCCTGGGGCACCCGGGACCGCATCCTGCCCCACCGGCAGGCCGCGCTGGCCCGCGCCCGGCTGCCCACCGCCCGCCACCTGGACCTGCCCGGCTGCGGGCACGTGCCGATGCACGACGACCCGGAGCTGGTCGCCTCGGTCATCCTCGGCACCACCGGCCTCCGGCCGGCCTGAGCCGTCCCCGCCGCGCCGGTCGACGCGCCGCCATGCCGGGCCCTACTCGGTGGCGCCGAACGGATCGGTGCGCACGTACCGCATCGTCCAGCCGTCCGGCCCGGCCCGGTCGCCCCGCTCGTAGAGGTGGTCCGCCACGTCGACGGCCGGCTGCTCGGGGTGGCGCAGGATCCACCGGCGCGGCGGTGCGCCGTCCGGTTCCGCCGGCAGGTCCCGGGCCACGTCGTCGGCCGGACCGCCGACGAACCGTACGCGCACCAGCGCCACCGCTCACCCTCCGTTCCGACGTCGACACCCCCGCTCGCGAAGCTACCCCGGCAGCCGGCCCGTCCCACGCGGTTTGCACAGCTCGGAGCCCGGGTAGCGGGTCCGGGGGGACCGGACGAGACAGGGAGTGGTCGATGAGGACGCTGGGCGGGCGGTACGAGCTCGAACAGCGCGCCGCCGTGGGTGGCATGTCGGAGGTGTGGCGGGCACACGACCGGGTGCTGGACCGGACCGTCGCGATCAAGCTGATCTCGCCGGGGCTGGACGGCGACGCCGGTTCGGTGGAACGGATCCGGGCCGAGGCCCGCTCGGCGGCGCAACTCGTGCACCCGAACGTGGCCAGCGTGCACGACTTCGGCACCGCCACGCTGCCGGACGGACGGCCGGTGCCCTACATCGTGATGGAGCTGGCCGAGGGCGAGACGCTCGCCGCGCACCTGCGCGCCGGCCCGCTGGACTGGCGCATCGCGGTGCGGGTCTGTGCCGAGGTGTGCGCCGCGCTGGCCGCCGCGCACGGGCACGGCATCGTGCACCGGGACGTGAAGCCGGCGAACGTGATCCTCACCCCGTCCGGCGTGAAGGTGCTCGACTTCGGCATCGCCACCCCGGCCGGCGCGCCGGACCACACCCCGGAGGGGGTCGTGGTGGGCACCCCGGCGTACCTCGCCCCGGAGCAGCTCGACCGGCAGCCGGCCACCCCGGCCGCCGACATGTACGCGCTCGGCGTGCTGCTCTACTACTGCCTGACCGGCCGGCTGCCGTACGACGCCGCCAGCACCACCCAGTTGCTCGGCGCGCGCCGCCGCCGGCCGCCCCGGCCGCTGCCGGAGGTCCCCGGGCTGCCGGCCGAGGTGGCCGAGCTGTGCGAGCGCTGCCTCGACTCCGACCCCGCCGCGCGGCCGACCAGCCCGATGGCCGCGCTGCTGCTGGCCGAGGCGGTCGACGCCCGCATCTACGTGCCGATGACCGTGGTGCTGCCCCGGCAGCGGATCGGCGAGGTGTCCCCCTGGACCGGGCGGGCGGCCGCCGAGGCGACCGAGGCGATGGCCCTGGACGCCGCCACGAGCGGGCGGATCCGCTGAGCGTACTGCGGTTTCGCCCGTCGGCGGTCGGGAACGCGGGCCGGTGAGTGACGGGAGGAACGCGATGCCGGATCCGAGTTCCTGGCTGGCCGAGACGGCCACGGCGACCGCGGCGGGCGGTCACGTACGCACCGACGACGGCGGTCTCTCCTCCGCCCTGGCGTCCCCGCTGGCGCCGCACTGCTCCGGCCTGACGCCGGAGCAGCTCCTGGCCGCCGCGTTCGCCTCCTGCCTGCACCACGCCGCGGTGGAGGCGGCCGGCGAGATCACCGACGAGGCGCACACCGTGCAGGTGACCGCCGAGGCGACGCTGGGTCGCGACGACGACGGCCGCTACCGGGCCGACGTGCACGCCGAGATCTCCTCGGCCGGGCTCACCCGGAAGCAGTTGGCCGAGCTGGTCGCGTACGCCGACCGGCTCTGGCCGTTCACCAGCGGCGATCCGAGCCGGCACCGGCTCACTGTCACCCCGGCCGAGAACGGCCGGCACTGAGCGCTCGGCTCACCAGCGGAAGCCGGCGGTCACCGCGCGGTGGTCGGTGTCCGGCGTGTGCACCACGCCGGCGGCGGTCGGGGTGAGCCCCCGGTAGAGCACGTGGTCGGGGCGGGTCACCGGCACCTCCGCCGGCCAGGTGAAGCCGAACCCCTGCCCGGCCTCGGCCTGCGCGTCGCCGAGCAGTCTGGTCAGCGGGTCGAAGACCCGGTCGGTGGTGGCCGTGTTCAGGTCGCCGAGCACCACCAGCCGGTCGGCCGGGTCGGCCCGGACGATGCGGGCCAGCGCCGCCACCGTCTCGTCGCGGGTGGTGGTGTGGCCGGCGCGGGCGGAGCCGAGGTGGACGACGTAGACGGTCAGGTCGCCCTGCGGGGCGGCCACCACGGCGCGCAGGGCGCGGTCCCAGCCCAGCCCGGTGTCCACGCCGTGGGTCTCGCGGATCGGCCAGCGGCTCCACAGCGCGACGGTGGAGACCGCCGTCCGGTGCGGGTAGCGGCCGGCCAGGGTGGGCGCGACCCGTGCCCCGTCGTCGACCTCCTGCAACCCGATCAGGTCGGGGGCGCCGGCGGCCAGCGCGCCGACGGTGGCGGCCGGGTCGGGGTTGCCGGCCCGCAGGTTCTGGCTGGCCACCCGCACCGACGTGCCGTCGGCCCCGGCCGCCGGGGGCAGCCAGGCACGGCCATAGAGCGCGGCCCAGACCAGCGCCGGCACCAGCACCGCCAGCAGCGCCCGGCGGGAGCGGCGCAGCAGCGCCGCGAGCCCGAGCAGGGGTACGCCGAGACCGAGCAGCGGGGTGGCGCTGTCCACCAGGCTGCCCAGGCCGTGCACGTTGGGCACCGCCCGGTGCCCGACCAGGAGCACGGTGAGCAGCACGGCGCAGGAGATGACGATCGTGCCCCGCCGGCCGGCGCGCTCACCGGCGGGCCGCTCGTCGACCATCTGCTCCGTCACCGTCCGCATCGTATCGAGCGGCCGGGCACGCGGTCCGCCCGATTCCGCTACCGGCACACCCCCCGGGCTGGCGCCGGGTCACGTGCCACCACCCCCACCCCCACCCCCACCCCCACCCCCACGACAGGCCGGGCTGGGGGGCAGTGGTGGCTGAGCGGTGATCAAGAGGTTTGCGTCTGCCGGTGGGCCGTGGCGGACGCAAACTCCTTGATCA
This sequence comes from Micromonospora sp. NPDC018662, assembly GCF_044391475.1. Classification (NCBI taxonomy): domain Bacteria; kingdom Bacillati; phylum Actinomycetota; class Actinomycetes; order Micromonosporales; family Micromonosporaceae; genus Micromonospora; species Micromonospora sp. NPDC018662. The sequence continues at coordinate 110,640 of NZ_JBISAC010000011.1, read as the reverse complement.
CCGCCCTCGGCGGGCCGGATCGATCACGTGGCCGGGCGAACCGGCGGGTCCTCCCCCGTTCGGAGGAGGGCGCCGCGGCCGGCGCGGTCGCGGAAGGCGTGCCCGAATTGGCACTCCGAATCCGGCACGACCGACTTTACCGAGACGAGTGGCTCGCTCGGTTCATGATCGGCTGACGGTTATGCCGCCACGGATTCCGGCAAACTGTGGCGCATGCCACCAACCACCCCGATGGCAAGCGCCGAGAACCTTTCTAGCCTCGGCGGGTGCATCCCGACCACGCCGACCACCAGTCATCGCCCGCGAACCGCCCGGTTACCCGAACGATCGACCCGGCATCGGCCGAACGGCGGGTGGGGCGGCACCGCGCCCCCGAGCCGCCCCGACGCGGCGCGCCACGCACCGTCCCCGGCCGGATCGCGGTGGCCACCGGCGTCACCTGCTGCCTCGGCCTGATCGGCGTGGTCGGCGTCGGCGAGGCCGGGCAGCCACCCCGGGACGTCCACGAGGCGCTCGCCGAGCGGGCCGCCGTCGAGCAGCGCGCCTCCCGCGACTTCACCCGCGCCGTTCCGCCGGCCGCCGTTCCGGCGCCGCCCGCCCCGATCGCCACGCCGAGCCCGACGCCGGCGGCGAAGAAGCCGCCGAGGAAGGTGGTCCGCCCCCGGCACCCGCGCCCCGTCGCCGGCCTCGACCAGCGACAGATGGACAACGCGAAGGCCATCGTCGACGTCGGACGGGACATGCGGCTGCCGCGCCGGGCGATGGTGGTGGCGGTGGCCACCGCCATGCAGGAGAGCGACCTCTACAACCTGGCCAGCGACGTGCTGCCCGAGTCGTTCGACCAGCCGCACCAGGGCAGCGGCTCCGACCACGACTCGGTCGGGCTGTTCCAGCAGCGCCCGAGCAGCGGATGGGGCACGGTCGCCCAGCTCATGCGACCGGCGTACGCGGCCCGCGCGTTCTACACCGCGCTGGCCGACGTGCCGGGCTGGGCGGACATGAGCGTCACCGGCGCCGCCCAGGCGGTCCAGATCTCCGCGTTCCCCGACGCGTACGCGAAGCACGAGAAGCGGGCCACCGCGGTGGTGGCGGCGCTGTCCTGAGGCCGGAGGCCGGCTCAGCGGCCGGCGGCGGCGGTGGGGGTGTCGGCGGGCACCCGGGCGCCGGCGAGGATCTCGTCGACCCGGGCCTCGTGGCGGCGGCGGGCCAGCAGCGCGGCCTCGAACTCGCGGCGCGCCCGCACCGCCTCCGCGTACGCCTCATCCCGCACCCGGTGGGCCTCCGCCCGCGCGGCGTCCAACTCGGCGCGGGCCCGGGCCAGCAGGTCGGCGGCCTCCCGCGCGGCGGCCGACGGGCCGTCCAGGGCGGCGCCGTCGACCGGCGCGGCCCGACGCCGGAGATAGTCGCAGAGGTGCCCGGCGTCCAGCCGGATCCGGTCCCACTCCCGGCCCGCCCCCGCGGCGCCCTCCGCGCGCGCCGCCAGCCGGCGCAGCCGGAGATCCAGCTCGTCCAGGCAGGCATCCACCTGGCGCCGGTCGTAACCGGCCTCCACCACCGAGAACCTCATGCTGTCGCCCCCCAGGCAGCCGGCGTGCGTCCCCCACCGACGATCCTGCGGGGCGGGCGGGACCGCCGGCGGCCGTTCGCCGGAAATGTTCAGCATCCGGAGACCGGGACGGGCGGGTCGTCAGGAGTGCTTGGGGAGCACGACCACCCGGCCGAAGAACTCGTCGATGCGGCGCACCACGTCGTTGAAGTCGTCCAGGTCGATTGGCTTGGTCACGTAGGCGTTGGCCTGGAGCGTGTAGCTGCTCACCACGTCCGTGTCGGCGTTGGAGGTGGTCAGCACCACGATCGGGATGCTCCGGAGGTTCTCGTCCCGCTTGACCTCGCCGAGCACCTGCCGCCCGTCCATCCGGGGCATGTTGAGGTCGAGCAGGATGACGTCCGGTCGCTGCGCCTCGGTGTGCCGGCCCTCGCGACGGAGGAACTCCATCGCCTCCTCGCCGTCGGCGACCACGTCGATGACCTTCTCGACGTCCGACTCCTCCAGCGCCTCCTCGATCATCAGGACGTCACCCGGGTCGTCGTCCACCACCAGGATGCGGACGGGGCTCGAACTGGGCTGACCCATGGGGCTACCTGCTTCGTCTCGAGGAGGGCACCGGCGGCGCGGCCGGCTGCTGGCGGGGAAATCTATCCGATCAGGAGCTGCCCGACGGCGTCGGGTCGGCCGAGGCGCAGTCGTGGCGCAACACCTCGGCCAGCCCGGTCACCTGGAGCACCCGGGCCACCCGGCCGGTCGCCCCGGTGAGCCGCAGCCAGCCGCCGTCGGCGGCGACGAGGTTGTCCCCCCGGACGAAGGCGGCGATGCCGGTCGAGTCGCAGAACGTCAGGTCGGTGAGGTCGAGCAGCAGCTCGCGTCGGCCGTCGGCGACCAGCCGGTCGATCTCGGCGGTCAGCTCCCCGGCCGTGCTCAGGTCCAGTTCGCCGGCGAGCCGGAGGCGGGTGACGCCCCGGTCCGGCTGAGCGGACGTGACGCTGAACGTCACCGGGCCCCCTCTCGCTCCCACCGCAGGCGAATCCTTGCAGTGCAGCAAGTATAGGGGGTGTCCGGCGCCGAACGGCTCAGCGGCCCGCCGTCGCCGCCACCCGGCCACCCACCACGGCCCGCCCCCGCTCCAGGAAGCCGGCCGCGCGGGGGAAGTCGCGCAACTGCTGTCCATAGTGGTCGAGCGTGAGGCCGACCGCGCCCGCCGGCACGCCGCGGCTGACCAGGATCTCCACCAACCACTCGACGAACTCGACGAACAGCGTCCCGTCGTCGACGTAGAGCGCCGCGGCCAGGAAGTCGACGATGTAGCCGAGGTCGCCCACTGTCGAGTCGAGCTGCGCCGGCGTGTAGTCGGCCACCGCCGGCACCCGCTCCCGCAGGTCGGCCAATGCGCTGTCGATCAGCTCGCCCCGCCGCTTGACCAGGCTGGCGTACTCGTCGTCGGCGAGGTGGTCCAGCCGTGCGGGCGGCGTCGCGCGCAGCGCCCGGTCGTCGGCGACCAGGTCGGCCGCGGCCGGCGCGTCCGGCGCCCACGCCACGCCGAGCACCCGCGCCCAGCGGCCGTCCGCGCCGAAACCACGCCCGCCCACCACCACCGGCACGTCGGACCGGCGGCACGCCTCGATCATCCGGTGGGCGTGCGGCAGCCGCATCGGCAGCGCGCAGGCCAGCGCCACCGCGTCCGCGTCGTACCGGTGCAGGTAGGACACCAGGTGCGCGGCCGGCACGCTGGCGCCGAGAAAGACGACCTGCCAGCCGCGCAGCCGCAGCACCTCGGCGACCAGCCGGGCCGGCAGCGCGTGCCACTCACCGTCCATGCAGGCCATCACGATCCGGCCGCGGGTCGGACGGGGATCGGCGTACGCGGCGACCGCCGCCACCACCCGCTCGCTGATGTGGGTGGCGGCGTGCTCCTGGGCGACGCTCCACTCGTTGCGCGCCCACCGCTCGCCCACCTCGGCCTGCGCCGGGGCGACCAGGTCGAGCAGCACCCGCTCGGCCGGCACGCCCGCCTCCAGCAGCCCCCGGGCCACCGCCACCGCGCCCTGCTCGTCGGCCTCGGCCAGGCACTCCAGATAGCCGCCGAAGGCGTGCGCCGGGCCGGCTGCGGTCGTCGCGGTCACTCGGGCAGCTCCCTCGTCGGTTCGGCACTCGTCGGGCCCGGCACCGCGTGCAGGTGACGGGACGCGCGGCCGGCCGCGCCGGTCGCCCGCAACGCCAGCACCGCGATGTCGTCGTGGTCGCCGTGGGCGAGCCAGTCACAGGTCACCTGCTCGACCCGCTCGGCCAGCGCCGGGGCGGGCATCCGGTGACACCCGGTCACGGCGGTGAGCAGCCGGTCGGCGCCGAACTGCTCGTCGCCGCGCCACCCACCCCGCGCCTCGGTCACGCCGTCGCTGTAGAGCAGGCAGGTCTCGCCCGGCGCCAGGTGCACGGTGGCCTCGCCGATCCGCGGATCCGGCACCACGCCGATCAGCATGCCGCGCAACGGCACCACCTCGACCTCGCCGGACGCGCGCAACACCAGCGGCGGCAGATGACCGCCACCGGCCAGCGTCAGGGTCAGCCCGCCGTCACGGTGCGGCCGGGCCACGCCGAGCACCATGGTGGCGAACCGGCCCTGACCGTGGGCCTGGGTGGTCTCCAGCAACGCGTCGTTGAGCAGCTTCAGCAACCGCCCCGGCTGCGTCTCGACCCGGTGCAACGCGTGCAGGCACTGACGGAGCTGACCGGTGAAGACGGCCGCCTCCACCCCCTTGCCCGACACGTCGCCGAGGAAGAAGACCGAGCCGCCGTCGGCCAGTCGGTGCGAGCCGTAGAAGTCGCCGCCGATGCGCAGACCGGCCTGCGCCGGCCGGTAGGCAGTGCCCCACTGCACCCCCGCGGCCGCCGCCGGCTCGACCGGCACCAGGCTGGCCTGCAACGTGTCGGCGACCTCGGCCTGGTCGCGGTAGAGCATGGCGGTGGTCAGCGCCGCACCGGCCCGGGCCGCGAACGCGCGCACCAGGTCGACGTCGGCCTCGTCGTACCAGCGACCGGCCCGGCGGGCCACCAGCAGCACCCCGGCCGGGGCGTCCCGGCCCGGCAGCGGCACCACCCGGGCGGTGGCGCCGGCCACGTCCAGGCCGGGCAGCCAGCCCGCCTCGGCGGCCTGCTCGACCAGCCAGTCCAGCGCGTGCGGCTCGACCCCGTCGAGACCGGCCTCGATGGCCGCGGGCAACGCGGCGGCGGGCAGCACGCCGCTGTCCACGGCGGGCACCTCGTCCTCGGCGCGTACCGCCCGCCACCAGCGGGCCCGGCCGGAACGCGGCGCCAGCACCAGCACCGCCACGTCGGCCACCGTGGGCACCGCCAGCCGCGCCACCGCGGCGGCGGCCCGGTCGGGGTGCAGCGGGTTGCCGAGCTTCTCGCCGACCACGGCGAGGAACAGCGAGCGGGCCCGCTCGGCGAGCAGCGCGTCCGCCCGGCTGACGCTCTCGGTGACGTCCTCCACGTACCAGCAGCGCCGGGCGTGGGAGAGCGCGACCGGCCGCAGCCGCAGCCGCCGGCCGTGGTGGGTGAACTCGAACCGGCCATCGCCACGCAGCGCCGCCACGCCGGTGGCGGCCAGCACCTCGCCCGGCACGACCTCGGGGACGAGCCGCTCCGCGACCGGGCTCACGTGCCGCACCACGCCGTCGGCGTCGCAGACGATGAGACCCTCGCGGAAGTGCTCCACCACCTCGGACCAGTCGGGGACGGCCGGCGCGTCGCGGTCGGGAGCCAGCGGTGGGAGGGCAGACGCCGGGGGAGCGTCGGCGGACCACACCCGCGCCCGGTCGGCACTCGGCGTGGAGATCCGTCCGTCGCCCGGGTCGGAACCCCTGACGTCGGCAGCAGTCACCAGCTGAGCCCCACTCTCCTCGTCGACCCGCGTGGCGCCGAAAGCGGCGCCTATGGTCAAATCTCGTCACCCCACCCTACGCCGGTACGCCCGGAGCGCCACCCGACGGCGACCTGCGGCCGAGAACGCACGCCGAGCGGTCCGGCTCCGGGGTTGTTACGATCCGGGCGTCCCTACCGGCCGGCAGCCTGCGGAAAGGCGTGATGGTGGTTCCTCAACGGAGAAAGCCCGAAGCGACGCCGCTGAGCATCTCCGTGGACCGTTCCGACCCGAACGTCCCGGTCGTTCGCGTCGGCGGCGACCTGGCCTACGCCACCGCGGCGCCGCTGCGGGCCGAGATCGACCGCCTGCTCGCCACGCGCCCCGCCGCCCTGGTGCTGGACTTCGGCGAGCTGGTCTTCCTGGACAGCACCGGCCTGTCGGTGATCGTGCACGCCTGGCGCGAGGGTCAGCAGGCGGGCACCGGCATCGAGCTGCGGGCGGTGCCCCGCTTCCTGGAGACCATCCTCGACATGACCGGGGTGACCGGTCTGCTGGACCGCTCCCCGGTGGGCGGCCGGCCCGCGGCCGACTCCTCCGCGTCCGCCTGACCCCCGGGGGTTTCCGGACCACGGGCGACTGGGAACATGGTTCCCATGCCCTCCCCGCTGTTGACCATCGAGGTGGACCGGCGCGACGCCGGTTCCGCCCGGCTGCGGTTGGCCGGTGAGCTGGACTTCGACACCGCGCCCGAGCTCGTGGCGGCCGCGGCCGGGCTGCGTCGCGACGGTCACCAGGAGCTGTGGCTCGACTTCGCCGGCGTGACGCTCTGCGACTCCTCCGGCCTGAGCGCGCTGGTGCTGATCCACCGCGCCGGCACCGGCGCGGTGCATCTGCTCGGCCTGAACGCGCAGATCCGACAGCTGCTGGACCGCACCGGCCTGGCCGAGCTGCTCACCGCCCCGCCCCGCGCGGTGGCCGGCGACGCCCGCGAGGTGGGCTGACCGACCCGCGTCCCGCCGCCGGGCAGGGGGCGGCCCCCGACCCTGGGACCAGGGGCCGGGGGCCTGGAGGAGGGTTCAGGCGGCGGAGGCCACGGCCGACCGGCGCGGGCCGCCGTCGCGCGGCTCCCCCGCCGCCGACGCGTCGGCGTCCTCCGGCATACCGGAATCAGGCGTCTGGAACAGGTAACGGACGAAGTCTCCGGCCCCGTCGTCGTCCGCACCGGGCCACTGCCCGACGCAGTCGACGCCGACCACCTCGCGCTCGCCGCCGTCGGCACCCGCCAGCAGCGCCCAGAGCGTCACCGGGTAGCAACGGGTGGCATCCGGGCCGAGGCGCCAGCGGGCGTACCAACCGGGACGAGCGGGGACGATCTCCACGATCCGTTTCATGACGACCTGCCCTTCCGCGTGCGTCGGAAGTTGTCCGGTCCACCCGATCGTGCGGCCCCACCGGGTGAGCGCCCCTCACCCCCGGCGAGTGAAGCCGGCCGGTCCCGCGGCGTCCGTTAGCTTCCCGGCCGGGCCGGGAAGGCGACCGGCGCAGGCGCAACCGACCAGGAACGAGGTGCGACGATGCGCAAGCAGATGGAGGGCGACAACCAGCGCCGCCGGGCCCTCGCCCGCCAGGCCCGCGAGCAGGGGCGGCGGCCGAGCCAGACCGGTGCCAGCCTGAGCGCGTCCAAGCAGGTCACCTCGCTGGACCAGCACGAGCGGTCCGGCCCCCCGCCGGCCGGTCGGCACAAGCCGGACAGCACGCGGGGTGGGCCCGCGCCGCCGGCGGTCGGGGTGGCGGAGCGGCCGCGACCGCTGCCGGATCCGCCGCCCGGCCCGGGGGCCCGGCGCGGCTACCGGGATCTCGTCGACGACGTGAGCCGGCGCGCCGGAGTCGACTTCGCCGAGGCGAAGGTCGCGGCGGAGGCCACCGTGCTGGCCCTGGCCTGGGCGCTCGACGACGCGGCGCGGGAACGGCTGCTCGCGGCGGTGCCGGTGAAGCTGCACGACGTGGTGCCGGTGGACGGCATCGAGCGGCGGCAGGATCTGCCGGGCTTCCTGGCCGAGGTCGGGCGGCGCAGCCGACTCACCCCGGAACAGGCGCGCTACCAGGCGGAGGCGACGCTGGCCGCGCTCGCCGACGCGGACGCCGAGCTGGTCGGGTCGTTGCGCGTACCCGACGGGCTGCGGGACCTGCTCGCGCCGGCCGACTACGGCGGCGGCCTGGTGGGCGCCAGCTCCGCCACCGCGCCGCTGACCGAGTCGGAGCTGCGCGACGCGCTCGCCACGCTGCCCTACTGGTCCAGTGACCGGCGCTCGCTGGTGCGCACCATCGAGTTGCCCGGCGGCAACCTGGACCGGGTGCTGGACCGGCTGGACCGGCTCCGGGCCGAGGGCGGGCGCGGACCGCAGATCGGCCGGCCGGACCCGGACAACGCGGTGCTCACCGTCCGGACCCAGCAGGTCGACGGCGTGACCGCCGCGGACGTGGACCTGGCGCACCGCGTCGACGACGCCATCGACGCCGCCGGCGCCGGCATGGCCGCCGGCTGAGGTGCAAGGCGGGGGCCCCGCTTAACGCTTCTGGTAGAGGCGGGGGCCCCGCCTAACACCACAGCCGCGCCGGTAGCGTTCCGGAGGTGGAGCGCGACACCGAGGTGCTGGAGATCGTCGTGGACCCGTCCCGGCCCACCGGGCGTACGCTGCTCGCCGACGGCGTCGAGCAGTCCTACGTGGACGTGGCCGACGCCCGTCACCTGCACTTCGAGTACGTCCGGCGGATCGCCGCGGTGATCGAGCTGAGCGCGCCGCCCGGTCGGCCGCTGGCCGCCCTGCACCTGGGCGGCGGCGCGCTCACGCTGCCACGCTGGCTGGCCACCACCCGGCCGGGCTCGGCGCAGCGGGTGGTCGAGCGCGACCCGGGCGTGGTCGAGCTGGTCCGCCGGAAGCTGCCGCCGCTGCCGCCGGAGGTGGTGGTGGCGCTCGGCGACGCCCGCGACGCGGTCACCGCGGCGCCGGACGCCGCGTACGACCTGGTGGTGGGCGACGTCTACCGGGCGGCCCGGATGCCCGCGCACGTGGCGGCCGTCGAGTTCGCCGCCGAGGTGGCCCGGGTGCTCCGCCCGGACGGCGTCTACCTGGTCAACCTCACCGACCTGCCGCCGCTGGCGCACACCCGCGCGCAGGTGGCCACGCTGCGCGCGGTCTTCGCCGACGTCTGCCTGGTCACCGACCGGCGGATGCTGCGCGGCCGGCGGTACGGCAACGTGGTGCTCGCCGGCGCGCTCCGGCCGGGCCGGCTGCCGGCCCGCCGACTCGCCTCGCGGGTCGCCGGCGACCCGGTGCCCGGGACCGTGCTGCACGCGGCGGCCCTCGGCGCGTTCGCCGCGGACGCCTGGCCGGTCACCGACGCCGACCTGGGGTAACCGGCCGGCCGGGACGCCGCCGCGGCGCTGAGCCCGGGTTTTTCCGCCGACAGGACGGGTAGCCGCGCCGGATGAGCGTCGCCGACGACCGGTCCACCGCCCGCCGGACGCTGATCGTGATCGGTCTGGTGCTGGCCACCGTGGTCGGGTTGGCGCTGCTCTGGGCGACCCGGCGGGTGCTCGTCTGGGGGTTGGTCGCGGCGTTCCTCGCGGTGGCGCTCAAGCCGCTGGTCGACCGGCTGGAGCGTCGGGTACGCCGGCGGGCGGTGGCCACCCTGCTGGTCTTCCTGGCCACGTTCGTGCTGCTCGCGGCGCTGGGCACGGTGATCGTGCTGCCGCTGGCGGACGAGCTGGGCCGGCTCGCCGACCAGGTGCCGCAACTGGTGCACGAGGCGCAGGCCGGGCGGGGACCGGTCGGCCGGCTGCTGGACCGCCTGCACCTGCTCCGGTACGCCGAGCCCGGCCAGTTGCGCCGGTACGGCTCCCGGCTCGGCGAGCCCACCGTCGGGCTGGTCCGGGGCGTGGCGCAGGCCGTCGCCGCGCTGGTCACGGTGGTGGTGCTGGCGTACCTGATGGTGCTGGAGGCCCCCCGGATCGTGGCGGCGACGCTACGGCTGGTCGGGGACGGCCCGGCCGCACGGTTGCGGCGCATCGGCCGCGACTCCTCCCGGATCGTCACCGGCTACCTGAGCGGCAACCTGGTGATCAGCCTGATCTGCGGCGGCCTGACCTTCGTGGTGCTGCTCCTGCTCGGGGTGCCGTTCGCCGCGGTGATCGCGCTGGTGGTCGCCGTGTTCGACCTGATCCCGCTGGTCGGCGCCACGCTGGGGGCGATCGTCGCGGCCGGCGCGGGCTTCGTGCGCTCCCCCACCGCCGGTGTCGTGGTGCTGGTCTTCTTCGTGGTCTACCAGCAGGTGGAGAACCATCTGCTGCAACCGGTCATCATGGCCCGCGCGGTCCGGTTGAACCCGTTGACCGTGCTGGTCAGCGTGCTGCTGGCGGCCGAGTTGGCCGGCCTGGTGGGCGCGCTGCTGGCCATCCCGGCGGCCGGCATCGTGCAGGTGCTGCTGCGGGAGTTCGTCCCGGCCGGGCGGCTGGTGCTGGCCGCCCCCGCCGACGGGGAACAGACCCCGGCCGGCGGTCCGGGCCCCGGGGGCGGGGACCAGCCGCCGGCCGGCGGGTGAGTGCCGAGGTCAGGGCCGGCGGACGAGCTCCGGGGACTCGCTCTCCAGCGGCACCGCGTTGGCCGGGACGAGGCCGAGCTGCACGGCCGGCCGGGGCAGGGTCGCGTCGAGCGCCCAGTCCGCGGCGACGCGGGGCCGGTTGCCGGGCATGGCCAGCAGGTGGTAGCCGCGGGTGACCGCCTTGGCCGGGAGGCCGGACAGCGGCACGTGCAGCGGGTTCGCCGCCGCGTCCTTGCCACCCAGGTCCACCACCCAGCCCAGGTCGTGGTGCTGGTACGGCTTGCGGGTGCCCTGGCCGTACGACGCGGCGATGTTGCGCGCGGCCAGCTTGCCCTGCCGCTGGGCGTGCTGCGCCGTCATCGCGCACACCTGGCCGGGGCGGGTCGGGTCGGGCACCGCCGCCGCGTCGCCGCAGGCGAACACCTCCGGGTACCCGGGGACGTTGAGGAACTCGTCGACCACCAGCCGGCCCTTCTCGGTGCGCAGCCCCAGCTCGGCCACGAACGGGTCGGGGCGTACCCCGACGCACCAGATGAGGCTGCACGTCGGCACGTACTCGCCGTCGGTGAGCATCACGCCGTCCGGGGTGGCCTCGCCGACCGAGGTGCCCATCCGCACGTCCACGCCGCGGCGGCGCAGCACCCGGTCGGCGGTGACGGACATCCGCCGGTCCAGCTCGGGCAGCACGCGCGGGGCGACGTCGAGCAGCATCCAGCGGGGCCGGACGTTCAGGTGCGGACGCTGGGCCACCAGCCGGTCGGTGAACAACTGCCCGTGCGCGGCGACCTCGGTGCCGGTGTAGCCGGCGCCGACCACCACGAACGTGGTGCGGGCCCGCTGCTCGGCCGGGTCGTCGGTCAGCTCGGCCAGCTCGACCTGGCGGACCACGTGGTCGTGCAGGTAGAGCGCCTCGGGCAGACCGCGGAAGCCGTGCGCGTACTCGGTGACCCCGGGGATCGGCAGCAGCTTGTTGACGCTGCCGACGGAGAGGATCAGCCGGTCGTACGCGAGCTGGCCGTGCTCGCCCTCGGCGGAGCGGTAGCCGACCCAGCGGTTCTGCAGGTCCACGCGGTCCGCCTCGCCGACCACCACCCGGACGCCGTCGAGCGTGCCGGCGAGCGGCACCGAGATCCGGGTCGGCTCGACCACGCCGGCCGCGACCTCGGGCAGCAGCGGCAGGTAGAGGAAGTAGTCGGTCGTGTTCAGCAGGACGATCTCGGCCCGGTCGCGGGCCAGCCGGCGCAACGTCTTGGCCGCGTGGTACCCGGCGAACCCGGCCCCCACGATCACCACACGTGGTTTCGTCATGTCTGCTGCCGTTCCCGGGCAGACCTCCGACAAACGTCCCGGCAATCCATCCACCTCCACCGATATGGACATTCCTCGTGATCGGCGCGAGGATGCCGGGATGGGAAACCACGAGACCGCCGAGGGCCGACCCACGAGGTCGAGCCGGCGTACCTTCCTCACCGCGTCCGCCGCGGCCACCGCCGCCGCCGTCGCCACGCCGCTCGCCGCGGACCCGGCGTCCGCGGCGGCCGACGCGCCGCGCGGCCCCGGGCGACCGGCCCGGCCGCAGCCGCCGGACCGCGAGCTGACCGCGCTGCTGCGCGAGATCGACCGGGCCCGGATCGAGGCCACCGTCCGCCACCTGGCCGCGTTCGGCACCCGGCACACGCTCTCCAGCCAGACCGATCCGGTACGCGGCATCGGCGCCGCCCGCGACTGGCTCCACGCGCAACTGTCCGGGTACGCCGCCGCCTCCGGCGGCCGGATGACCGTGGAACTCCAGTCGTACGTGCAGGAGCCCGCCTCCCGGATCCCGACCGCCACCACCATCACCAACGTGGTGGCCACGCTGCGCGGCGACGTCACGCCCGAGCGGGTGTACGTGATCACCGGCCACTACGACTCCCGCGCCACCGACGTGATGGACGCGGTCGGCGACGCGCCGGGCGCCGACGACGACGCGTCCGGCGTGGCAGTGGTGCTGGAGCTGGCCCGGGTGCTGGCGAGCCGGCGCACCGAGGCGACGATCGTGCTCGCCGCCGTCGCCGGCGAGGAGCAGGGCCTGTACGGCTCGGCGTACCTGGCCGGCCGGTTGAAGGCGGCCGGCGTGGACGTGCAGGGCATGTTCAGCAACGACATCGTCGGCAGCAGCACCGCCGACGACGGCACCCGCGACCCGCGTACCGTCCGACTGTTCGCCGAGGGCGTGCCGACCGCCGAGACGCCGGCCGAGGCGAGCGTGCGGCAGTCCGTCGGCGGCGAGAACGACTCCCCGTCCCGGCAGCTCGCCCGGTTCGTCACCGACGTGGCGGACCACGGCGCGACCGGGATGGACGTCCGGGTGATCTACCGACGGGACCGCTACCTGCGCGGCAGCGACCACATCTCGTTCCTGCGGGAGGGCTGGCCGGCCGGCCGGTTCACCGAGCCCGCCGAGGACTTCGCCCACCAGCACCAAGACGTCCGGGTGGTCGACGGCGTGCAGTACGGCGACCTGCCGGAGTTCTGCGACTTCGACTACATCACCCGGGTGGCCCGGGTGAACGGCGCCGCGCTGTGGTCGCTCGCCCAGGCCCCGGGCACCCCGAAGGGCGCGATCGTGGTCACCACGAACCTGACCAACGACACCACGCTGCGCTGGCAGCGCGGCCCGGAGCCGGACCTGGCCGGCTACGAGGTGGTGTGGCGGGAGACCACTGCCGACCGGTGGCAGAAGGTGCTGGCCGTCGGCGACGTCACCGAGGTGACGATCGACCTGTCCAAGGACAACGTCTTCTTCGGCGTACGCGCGGTGGACCGGGCCGGGCACCGCAGCCCGGTCGCGTTCCCGAAGCCGGGCAGCTGAGGCGGGCCGCCGGTCAGGGTGTCGGCGGGGCGATGATCGCCCAACGCTCGTGGTCGCGCCACGCCCCGTCGACGAACAGGTAGTCCGGTGAGAAGCCCTCCAGCCGGAAGCCGAGCCGACGGGCCAGCCGCTTCGACGGCTCGTTGCCGGGCTGGATGTTCGCCTCCAACCGGTGCAGCCCGAGCGGGCCGAACGCGTACCCGAGCACCAGCCGCACCCCGGCCGAGGCGTGCCCGGTGCCGGCGTACGGGCGGAACGCCGCATACCCGAGGTAGCCGCCGCGCAGCGCGCCGAGCACGATGCCGCTGATGTTCGCGTACCCGGCGATCTCGCCGCTGGCCCGGTCGCAGATCAGGAACCCGGAGCTGTCCCGTCCCCGCATCCGGCGCAGGTACGCCGCGTAGCGCTCGGCGTCGTCCGGCGCGGTCAGCCACGGGTGGTGCAGGTCCCGGCTACGTCGGGCGGCGGCCACGAACTCCGCCTCGTCGTCGGCCCGGGGACGGCGGATGGCGACCCGCCCGTCACTGCGCAGATATCTCACGGTGCACCACTCTCACCCATCCGCCACCCCACCCCCCATCCACCCCCTCCCACCCCTCCCACCCCGCCGTCACCCCTAGATCACGCCCGGACCGGCAGGTCCACCTCGTGATCATGAAGTTGACTGCCTGGTTGTCGGCGTGCCGGCCGGTCAACCTCATGATCGGCGGATGGTGGATGAGTGGGCAGGATGGCGCCTGTCGGGGCTCTCGCTTGGCGGGATAGGCGTTTCACGCATTGGGATCGGTGGAGATCTTGGAAGGAATCGGCCCCCAGAGGGGCCTTCCGCTTCCAAGATCTCCCCGCGCTCGCCTCGGGCGGGCTCCCCGGATGGAGCACCTGGGGCGGGATGTGCGGTTTCGTCGGGTGTGGGGTGGTCGGGGTCACGGGCTCGGGGGAATCGGGGCCGGGGGCGGGGCGTTATAGCTGGCAGACCGCGTGCAGCCCGGCCCCCAGGCCGTCGACAGCCCCGGTCGGAATCACCGGCCACCGGCCCGTCGTTACACCCCCGCGAGGCCCGGCCGGCGTCGACGGAATGACCGGCCACCGGCCGTCGTTACACCCCCGAGCCGCCGAGCCCGGCCACCTGGAGTGGCCCGACCCGCGCCGACCCCCGGGCCCCGGGCCCCCGAGCACGCCACCCCCGTGGCCGCCAGGCCCACCCTTCGGACTTTCCCCCTCGCGGCACCCCCCCTTCGCCGCGTATCCCCCACCCCCCTGGGAGGCACCATCATGGCTACCACCCTGCTGCGTAAGACCGTGCTCACCGCTGCCGGTATCGCCGCCACCGCCGGCGGGATCGCCGGACCCGCCATCGCCGCCAACGCCGCCCCCGCCCAGAACACCACCACCGCCGTCGCCGACCGCAAGGGTCACGGCGAGCGGGAACTCGACGTGCGCTACGAAGCCCAGCCGAACTTCTACTACTGCGGCCCCGCCGCCGCCCGCAACGCCATCAGCGTCCTCGGCAAGAACATCGACGTCGACGCCATGGCCCGCGAGATGGGCACCACCGAGAACGGCACCAACAGCATCAACGACATCACCCCGGTCCTGAACAAGGAGACCGGCAAGCCCTACCGCTCCGTCGAGATCACCGACCGCAAGGCCGACACCAAGCAGACCGACACCCTGCGCGCCGACATCGTCAAGACCGTCGACGACGGCCGCGCCGTGGTCGCCAACATCGCCGGCACCGCCACCGACACCGACGGCACCACCCACTCCTTCGAAGGCGGCCACTACATCAGCGTCGTCGGCTACCAGAACAACGGCACCACCGTCACCATCGCCGACAGCGCCAACCCGAACACCGCCTCCTACCGCATCAGCGTCGACAACCTCGCCGACTGGATCGCCACCCGCGGCTACAGCACCCGCTGACACATACGCGACAAGGGCCCGACCCCACGAACGGGGTCGGGCCCTTGTCGCGTATCCAACGGCTGCCTGCCGGTCATCCGGCCGTCACGTCGGTGTCGTCACCCGGACGGGTCGCTCCACCACGCTGGGGCGCGTCGGACGAGCCGGGCGACCAACGGAGGATCAGCTGTGGCAGCCGAGGAGGCGACGGACCGCCCACCGACCACCCGCCCCGACGTGAGCGTGATCGTGCCGGTCTACAACACGCTGCGCTACCTGCGGCCCTGCCTCGAGTCGCTGCTGCGGCAGACCATCGGGCGCGACCGGATGGAGATCGTGGCGGTGGACGACGGGTCCACCGACGGCAGCGGTCGCCTGCTGGACCGGCTCGCCGCCCGGCACCCCGGCACGCTCCGGGTGGTGCACCAACCCAACTCGGGTGGGCCGGCCGCGCCCTGCAACCGGGGCCTGGAGCTGGCCACCGGCCGGTACGTCTTCTTCCTCGGCTCGGACGACCGGCTCGGCCCGGAGGCGCTGGAACGGCTGGTCGCCGCCGCCGACCGGTACGGCTCCGACGTGGTACTCGGCAAGGTCGTCGGGGTCAACGGCCGGCACGTCTTCTCCGACGTGTTCGCCGCCGGCAACGCGGTCGACGTGAGCCTGTTCGACTCGGCGCTGCCCTGGTCGCTGGCGAACACCAAGCTGTTCCGCCGCGACCTCGTCGACCGACTCGGGCTGCGGTTCCCGGTGGACATGCCGGTCCTCAGCGACCAGCCGTTCACGCTGGCGGCCTGCTACCACGCCCGCCGGATCTCGGTGCTGGCCGACTACGACTACTACCACGCGGTACGCCGGCTGGACGCCCGCAACATCACCTACCACAGCCGGGTCGAGCAGCGGCTGGTCAGCGTGGAGCGGCTGTTCGCGTTCGTCGCCGATCTGATCCCCGCCGGTCCCCGCCGGGACGCCGTGCTGAGCCGGCACGTCGGGCTGGAGCTGGCCAACCTGGTCGGCGACGACTTCCGCCGGCTGGACCGGGCCACCCGGGAACGGGTGCACGCGACGGTCCGCCGGCTGGTCGACGAGCACCTCACCGACGGCATCCGGGACCGGCTAGACATCGAGGCCCGGCTGCGCCTGGGCGCGGTGACCGCCGGCGGCGTCGACGAGTTGCTGGCCGTCATCGCGCAGGACACGGAACGCGGCGTACCGGCCACGGTGGTGGAGGCCGGGCGGTGGCATGCCGGCTACCCGGGTGCCCCGGCCGGGTGGACCGACGTCACCGACGTCCGCGCGGACTGGCTGGCCCGACTGGACACCGTCGAGGTGAGCTGGGCCGACGGGCAGACCGTGACGGTGACCGCGCGCAGCCCGTACCCCCGCTTCGCCGCGGAGGCCGGGCCGGTCCGGCTGGTGGCCGGCCCGGTCGCCGGCGCCACCCGCCTGGACGCCACCGATCCGACCGGGCGGACCGTACGCACCGACTTCCCGGTCGACCGGCTGCTCGCCGCCAGCGCGGCCAGCGGCCAGCGGCATCCGGTACGCGCCGACGTGGACGGCGGGCACGGCCGCGGCGGCGCGCCGGTCCGTGCGCCCCGGCTGGCCGCCGGCCGGCCCCGGCTGCTCCGGCACGGCACCCGCCTGTACGGGGTGGCGGCGACCGTCGACCCGCGCAACGGGCAGCTCGTCCTGTCGGTGGTGCCGGTGACCGTGGGGCAGCTGGTCAGCCGGCTGCGCCGTCGCTTCTCCGGGGCGGGGCGGCCGGCTCCGGCCGGTGTGCCGCCCCGGGTCGGGGTGACCCCGGCCGGGAGCGTCCCCGAACGGGCGGGCCACCACGCCGAGCCCGCGCCGGCGACGCTGGACCACCTGAGCGTCGCGTCCTGAGGCCCGGCGCGCGACCGGTCAGGGGGCCGGGCGGAGGCGCTGGTCCGGCGGCATGGGGACCTGGAGGTAGGTGGTGCCGCGCAGGTCCAGCCAGGCCCGCTCCGGCGCGCGGACCAGGCGCACCATCACCCCGGTGCACGCCGGGCACCGCCCGACCAGGCCGGGGGCGTGCGAGTAGACGTGCAGGCCGGCCATCGGGCCGGTCATGCCGCAGGTGTCGCACCGCCCGGTGGTGGCGCTCAGGTCGACCGCGAGGAGTTCCCGCAGCGGCCCGTCGAGCATGTTGCCGTCCAGGTACGACAGTTCGGTCATGCGCCCTCCTCGGGTGGTCAGCCGGTCGGACCGAACCGTTCGGTCCGCACCCGCCGCGTCGGGTGGCCGAGCCCCACCAGCAGGTCGGCCACGGTCTCCACGAACCCGGTCGGCCCGCAGACGTAGCAGAGCGGCTCCAACGCCGGCGGCCAGCCATGGCTGTTCACGTCGGCCAGCCCGATCCGGTGCGGCTCGCCCCGCCAGCCCTCGGGCGCCCGCCGGGTGTAGACGTACGCGACGTCCAGGCCCTGGTCGTCGCGGGCCCGGCGGCGCAGCTCGTCGGCGTAGATCACGTCGTCGGGGGTCCGCACCGAGTAGATGAGCCGGAACGGCGTCCGGCTGCCGGCCGCCCGGCGGGCCCGGACCATGGCCATCAACGGCACCACCCCGGAACCGCCGGCCACCAGCAGCACCGGCGCGGTCCCGTCGGTCCGCCAGACGAACCAGCCGCCGACCGGGCCGCGGACCTCCACCGGGTCGCCCTCGGCCCAGGTGTCGACCAGGTACGGCGACACCTCGCCGTCGGTCACCCGCTGCACGGTCACCTCGATCCGCTCGCCCTGCGCCGGGCCGGCGAGCGAGTACGAGCGGGCCGCCTGGTAGCCGTCCTCAGCGGTCAGGCGCAGGTCGACGTGCTGGCCGGGCAGGTGCCCCGGCCAACCCGGCACGTCCAGCACGAGGGTCTGGGCGGTCGGCGTCTCGACCCGCCGCTCGACCAGTCGGGCCACCCGCCAGGTCAGCGGCGCCACCCGGCCGCCGGCGGTCGGCGCGGTCACCTCAGTCGCCCTGGTAGCGCTGCTCGCGCCACGGGTCGCCGTAGTCGTGGTAGCCGGCCGTCTCCCAGAAGCCCGGCCGGTCGTCGACGAGCAGCCGGATCCCACGCACCCACTTGGCGGACTTCCACAGGTAGAGGTGCGGCACGAGCAGCCGGGCCGGGCCGCCGTGCTCGGCCGGCAGCGGGCCACCGTCGTACGTGTGCACCACCCAGGCCCGCCCGCCGCGCAGGTCGTCCAGCGGCAGGTTGGTGGTGTAGCCGCCGTACGAGTGCGCCAGCGCGTAGCGCGCGTCGGTGTCCACGCCGTCGAGCAGCGTGTCCAGCGAGACGCCCTGCCAGGTGGTGCCGAGCTTGGACCAGCGGGTGACGCAATGCAGGTCCACCGTGGGCGTGTCCTGCGGCAGGCGCATCAGCTCGTCCCAGGACCAGCGGTGTTCCGCGCCGGTCTCGCTGGTCAGCACGAACTCCCAGGTGTCGAGCGCCACGCGCGGCGTCGGGCCGGCGGAGAGCACCGGGAAGTCCTCGGTGAGGTACTGCCCCGGCGGCAGGTCCGGCGCGGACGAACGGGGCCGGCCCTGGAAGCCCGGCGAGACGATTCCCACCCGTCAGTCCTACCACCCCGGCCGCGCTCTTCGGGGCCCCGGGCGTTAAGCGGGGCCCCCGCCTCTACCGAAAGCGTTAAGCGGGGGCCCCTCCTTTCACTGGTGCACGACGGTGCGGTCGCCGTCGCCGCTGTTGCGGGTGGCCCGGAGGCTGGTGATGGTGACGATCACCAGGACGCCGATGATCACGCCGAGCGAGGCCAGCGTCGGGATCTCCGGCACGCCCTTCCAGATGCCGTGCGCCCAGTGCAGGCCGAGCTTGAGCCCGATGAACGCCAGGATGACGGCGAGGCCGTAGCTGAGGTGCACCAGCCGGCTGAGCGCCGCGTGCAGCACGAAGTAGAGCGCCCGCAGGCCCAGCAGCGCGAACGCGTTGGTGGCGAAGACGAGGTAGGGGTCCTCGGTGATGCCGTAGACGGCGGGCACCGAGTCGACCGCGAAGACGATGTCGGTGGCCAGCACCGCGACGACGACCAGCGCGAACGGGGTGAGCGCCCGGCGGCCGTGCTGCCGGATCGTCATCCGGGTGCCGTGGTACTCCTCGACCACCGGCATGACCTTGCGCAGCAGCCGCACGGACCGCATCTTGTTGATGTCGACCTCCTGCTCGTGCCCGGAGAGGGCGTCGCGCAGCAGCTTGACCGCGGTGGCGATCAGGATGAGCGCGAAGAGCAGGAAGGCGAAGTCGAGCGTCTGGAGGGCGGCGGCGCCGAGCGCGATGAAGATCGCGCGCAGCACCAGCGCGCCGGCGATGCCGTAGAGCAGCACCCGCTGGGCGAGCACGGCGGGCACCGCGAACGCGGCCAGCAGCAGCATGAAGACGAACAGGTTGTCGACCGAGAGCGACTTCTCGACCAGGTAACCGGTGAGGTACTCGACGCCCTGCTGGCTGCCGTAGCGGGACCAGATCCACGCGCCGAAGGCGAGCGGCAGGGCGATGTAGAAGGCCGACCAGCCGAGCGCCTCCCGGATGGAGACCTCGTGCGGCTTGCGGGTGACCAGGAAGTCCAGCACCAGCAGTGCGAGCACGCCGGCGATCGTCACCGCCCAGAGCGTGGGCGTGCCGACCGACGACAGGCCGGCGGCGGACAGGTAGGACACTTCGGTCATGGGGCCTCCTCGAACACCGTGTCATGTTCGAGGTCTCCTTCACCCACAATTTCGTGGGCAACCACCCGAGGCTCGCCCCGGGGGCTCGCCGTACTGACCGGAATGGTTCGTGGGAAGTACTCCCCTCGCGCTTCCAAGGCTAGGCCACGCGGGGCCGGACGCCAAGTCGAGGGGCGGGTGATTGCCCTGGTCAACCGCTGTGGGGGTGGTCGGGCCGTGACGTCGCGGGTTCGGACACCTAGGGTGACGCGGGTGACCAACTCCGGACCGCTGACCGGCGTACGGGTGATCGAGCTGGCCGGCATCGGGCCGGGGCCGTTCGCCGCCATGATGCTGGCCGACCTGGGCGCCGACGTGGTACGGGTGGACCGGCCGGGCGGCGGCGGGTTCGGCGCGTTCCCCGGCGACCTGCTGAACCGCAACCGGCGCTCGATCGCGCTGGACCTCAAGCACCCGGACGGCCGGGACGTGCTGCTGTCGCTGGTGG
Organism: Micromonospora sp. NPDC018662; assembly: GCF_044391475.1. NCBI lineage: Bacteria > Bacillati > Actinomycetota > Actinomycetes > Micromonosporales > Micromonosporaceae > Micromonospora > Micromonospora sp. NPDC018662. Next base: position 90,692 of record NZ_JBISAC010000011.1, on the reverse strand, counting down.
CCGGCGCGGACGCGTTGGTCGAGGGCTTCCGGCCGGGGGTGGCCGAGCGGCTCACCCTCGGTCCGCGGGAGTGCCTCGCCGTCAACCCGCGACTGGTGTACGGGCGGATGACCGGCTGGGGGCAGGACGGGCCGCTCGCCCGGACGGCCGGTCACGACATCGACTACCTGGCGCTGACCGGCGCGCTGCACGGGGTGGGCCGGGCCGGTGAGCGTCCGGTGCCCCCGATGAACCTGCTCGGCGACTTCGGCGGCGGCGGCATGATGCTGGCCCTGGGCGTGGTCGCGGCGGTGTACGCGGTGCGCGGCGGCGCGCCCGGCCAGGTGGTCGACGCGGCCATCGTGGACGGCGTGTCGGTGCTGGCCACCCAGATCCACGCGTTGCGCGGCCTCGGCCTGTGGCAGGACCCGCGGGGCGTGAACCTGCTCGACGGCGGCGCGCCGTTCTACGACACGTACGAGTGCGCCGACGGGCGCCACGTGGCGGTGGGCGCGCTGGAGCCGCAGTTCTACGCCGAACTGGTCCGGCTCACCGGCTTCCCGCTCGACGGCGACGACGCCCCGGACCGGGACGACCCGGCGAACTGGCCGGCGTTGCGGGCGGCCTGGGCGCGGCTGTTCCGCACCCGGACCCGGGACGAGTGGGCGGAGCTGCTGGCCGGCACGGACGCCTGCGTGGCGCCGGTGCTCGACTGGGCGGAGGCGCCCCGGCATCCGCACCTGGCCGCCCGGGACGTCTTCGTCGCGCCGGACGGGGTGGTCCAGCCGGCCCCGGCGCCCCGCTTCTCGGCCACGCCGACCGCGGTACGCCGGCCGCCGCCACAACCGGGTGAGCACACCGACGAGGTGCTGGCCGAGGCCGGTGTGGACGCGGCGCGGATCGCCGCGCTGCGCGCCGCCGGCGCGATCGGTTGAGCGGGCGCCGCGCCGATCTCACTCACGGTAGCTCCCACTGCGGTCACCCTCCGTGGCGGCGCGGCGCGGGCGGCGGGTGTCGCCGTCGACGCCTTTGCTCTGCAGCCATCAACGCACCGGGGCATTGAGCTGGCCGCGAAGGCGTGCGGGTGCGGCGACGGTCGAGTCGGCATCGTGACTCCCCGTGCGTGATGCGCCCGTGGCTGCAGAGCAAAGGCGGTTCCGGGGGACCGCGCCGGCCCCGGCCTTCGTGACGGAAGGTATCCGCCTTCGTCGCGACCGGATCCCGCGCCGGCGGGTGCGACCCGCGTCAGCGCCGGCGGGTGGCGGCCGGCGCGAGGGCCGGCTCCACCATGTCCCGGTAGTCGCGGGGCAACTGCACCACCACGTCGGTGAACTCGCCACCGCTGATCGCCTCGCGCAGCGTGGCGAACACCGCCCGCGCCGCGCCTCGGGCGGTGTGCTCGTCGCAGTCGGCCCGCCGAGCGACCCGGGCGACGAACTCGGCCGCCCCGAACCGCTCGGCCGCCTCGGTGTGCGGATGCGGGCTGAGCATCCCCCACAGCGGCTTCGGCAGTTGCGCGGCGAGGTCCAGCACCTCGCCGCCGGTCAGCCGCTCGGCCAGCGTCTCCAACGTGGCGGCGGTGAGTGTCGCGGCCCGGTCCCCGGCGGTCCCGGTGAGCCGGGCGACCCGGGCCACGAACGTGTGGTGGTCCATCGGTGGTACCCCCTTCGGTGCGCGCAGGGCGGCTACCCGTCCCGACGCGCCGGAAACAGCGGGAGATCGGGGGCGTGAGCCCCCGCGCTACGGGTAACCGCCGCGCGGTCATGACCCGACGACTGGCGCGAGGAGCCCGACCCATGGCGAGCTATTCGGACGTCCTTGAGTACCTGTCCGCGCTGGACTACCCGGCGGGCAAGGACGACGTCATCCGGGAGGCGGAACGGGAGGGCGCGCCGCCGGACGTGTTGCGGGCGTTGCGCGCGTTGCCGCCGGTGGACTACGCCAACGGCGCCGAGGTGGCCCGGTCCGCCGGGATCGACGCGGCCCCCGAGGTGGACCGGTCACAGCGGGCGGCACAGGCCCGCGACCAGCACGAACGCGTCGCGCAGCACCTGCGCGGCATCTGAGGCCGGGGCCGCCCGACGTCGACAGCGGCGGCCTTCGACAGGCGGGCGCCCCGGGTCACGAACCGCGACCTGGGGCGCCACGCAACACCTGGCCCTGACGGTGCGCGCCCGAACCGGGTCGCGATCACCAGGCGGTGGATGTTCGCCCGAACCGGGCGGGCATCACTGCCACGATCATCATACGACGTACCATCAGCCGAACGGATGAGATTCGGAAAAGTGTGTCCGGGGGCACGTCGCTCAGCCGCGGAGACCACCGCTGCGGTCGCGGGCCTTGAGCCGGGTGGTGGGCAGCGCGGGCGCGGGCAGCGGCGGCGCCGCGTCGTCGGCGACCGTGCCGAACCGGCGACCGGCCATCCAGTCCTCCCGCGCGGCGGCGACCTCCTCGTGCGACCGGCCGACGAAGTTCCACCACATCACCAGCGGCTCGTCGAACGGCACGCCGCCGAGCAGCAGCAGCCGGCTGCCGGGCGCGGCACGCAGTGTCAACGCCGTCCGGCCGGCACCCAGGTAGAGCAACGCTCCGGGAGCCAACGCCACCCCGTCGACCTCGGCCGAGCCGGACATCGCCAGCAGCCCGTACTCGAAGTCGGGGCGCAACCGCAGCGTGGCCGGCGCCGGACCGCGCGCCTCGAGCTGCGCGCCGAGCAGCGGGGTGTGCGCGACGGCCGGCGAGCGTTCCCCGCCGAACGCCCCGACCAGCAGCGTCAGGTCCAGGTCGCCGTCGCGCCAGCGGGGCAGCTCGGCGTGGTGGGCGAAGCCCGGGTCACCGGCCCGGGCCGGGTCGGGCAGCGCCACCCAGAGCTGCACACCGTGCATCAGCGGCGGGTGGACCAGCGGCGAGCGCTCCGAGTGGGCGATGCCCCGGCCCGAGGTCATCACGTTGAGCTGGCCGGGACGGATCGGCTGCACGTTGCCGAGGCTGTCCCGGTGCAGGATCTCGCCGTCGAGCAGCCAGGTGACGGTCTGCAGCCCGGTGTGCGGGTGCGGCGGCACCTCCATGCCCGGCCGCTGCGCCACGTCGTCCGGGCCGAAGTGGTCCACGAAACACCACGCGCCGACCATCCGGCGCTGCCGCTGCGGCAGCAGCCGACGCACCGTGGTGTAGCGGCCGAGCGGGACGTCGTGGCCCGGCAGCAGCACGCTGCCCGGGTCGGTGGCGCCGACGCCGGGTGGGAGCGTCTGCGCCGGCAGCGATTCGGTACGGTCCACCGCCCGAACTGTACGCTCAGTCCGCGGTGACGCTCACCGCGTTCGCGCCGGCCACCAGGTCGAGGTAGAGCCGGTCCGCCGCCCGGTCCCAGCCCGGCGAGCTGACCACTTCCCCGGCGGCGATGCCGGCGCGGCGCTCGTCGTACACGGCCAGTGAGCCGGCGCCGGACGCCACCCGCACCCGGGCCGGCGGCCCGCCCGGCACGGCCACGGTCAGGTCGCCGACCCCGCCCGCCATCCGCACGGTCAGCGTGCCGTCGAGCGGGGGCAACCGCAACCGGGTACGCGACGCGCCGCCGATCAGCTCGACCCCGGCGAGCCGGGCCGCGCCCAGGTCGAGCCGCTGCTCACGGACACCGCCGACCAGCCGGACCCGCCAGGTCAGCCGGGCGTTGAGCACCACCTCGACGGCGGACGGCCCGGAGCGGCCGTTCTCGGTGATCCGCAGCCGGACCCGGTCGCCGGTCACCTGCGGGCGGGGCGTCACCCCGGCGTCGTCCGGCGCGCCGATCCGGTAGAGGTCGTCGCCGAGGTCGGCGGCCCGCAGCGTGAAGCTGGTCAGGCCGTCGACCAGCTCGAAGTCGGCCTGCCGCCGGTCACCACGCGGCGCGGTGAGCGTCTCGGCGGCGGCCACCTCGGCGCCGCCCACGCCACCCGAGCCCGCGGCGTCGGTGGCCGGCGAGGGCGGCGGACCGCCGGAGAAGACCACGCCGAGGCGGGCCGGGTTGGACAGCGTGACCGCGACCGCCACCGCGCCGAGCACGACCACCAGCACGGCGGCCGCGGACAGCCAGCGGGCGGCGCCGGACCAGCGTGTGTCGGTCAGGTCGGAATCGTCCCCGGATGCCGTCATGGTCGTCCCCTCTCGCCGGTCCCCACTGGCTCATACGTCTCCGTTTCCGCCACGGTTCATTCCGGCCGCATCCGGTCGGTCGGTGATTGACAGGTCTCGACCTCCGGCCTAGGTTCAGGTCCCTACCGGCCGGTAGGCACCCGTCCCCCGGGGAGCCGCGATGCAGACCTCACCCACCCGCCGGCTGGTCGCCGCCGGCGCCGCGCTCGCGCTCGCGCTCGGCCTGGCCGCCGCGGCGCCCGCCGCAGCCACCGGTCGGGACGACGGCGGCCAGCCGCTACCCGGCTACACCATCGTCAACCCACCGCTGCCGCCGCTGGTCGTGGACGGCGCCACCACCACCGTCCGGCAGGGCGTGCACGCGCACGCCGGCTACGTCGTCGAGGTCCCCGCGAGGTGGAACGGCGACCTGGTGATGTGGGCGCACGGCTACCGCGGCCAGGGCACCGAACTCTCCCCCGAACCGCCCGCGTTCGACCTGCGGCAACGTCTGCTGACCCAGGGGTACGCCTGGGCGTCCTCCTCGTACGACCGCAACGGCTACGACGTCCGCTCCGGCGTGCGCGGCACCCGGGCCCTGGCCGACCTGTTCGCGCGCACCGTGCGGCGGCCGCACCGGGTGCTCATCGCCGGCGTCTCCATGGGCGGGCACGTCATCGGCCGCTCGCTGGAGCAGTACCCGGGCTACTACGCCGGCGCGCTGCCGATGTGCGGGGTGCTCGGCGACCAGGAGCTGTTCGACTACTTCCTGGACTACAACCTGGTCGCGCAGGCGCTGGCCGGGGTGCGCGCCTACCCGACGCCGGCCGACTACCTGACCGACGCGGTCCCCCGGATCCAGGTGGCGACCGGGCTGGCCGGCCTCACGCCCACCGGCCCGGACACCACAAACGCCCTCGGCAAGCAGTTGCGCGCGGTCACCGTGGCCCGCTCCGGCGGGACCCGGCCGGGCGCCGACGCCGCGTTCGCGGTGTGGAAGGACTTCCTGTTCGGCATCGCCACCACCGACGGGGGCGACTCCCCGGCCGGGCGCCCCGGCCAGCTCGCCACCAACCTGTTCACCCGGTACGCCCCGAACCAGCCGGTGGACCTGAACGCCACCGTGCAGCGGGTCGCGCCGGAGAACCTGCGCCAGCGGCTCTCTCCCGGCCTGACCGAGGTGCCCCGGATCGCCGGCAGGCCGACCGTGCCGGTGCTCAGCCTGCACGGCCTCGGTGACCTGTTCGTGCCGTTGCGCATGGAGCAGGCGTACGCCCGCGACGTGGCCCGGCACGGCCGGTCCCGGCTGCTGGTGCAGCGGGCGGTCCGGACCGCGCAGCACTGCGAGTTCAGCCCCGCCGAGGCCGGCGCCGCCTGGGACGACCTGACCCGCTGGGTACGCACCGGCAAGCACCCGGCCGGCGACCCGGTCACCGACCCCCGGTCGGTGGCCGCCCCGGACTTCGGCTGCCGGTTCAGCGACCCGGCTGCCTGGGCCGCCGGCACCGGCACCCGCCGGCTCTACCCGGCCTGCTGATCGTCGTCGGTCCCGTACCAGCCGCCCCGGTAGACCGTGCCCGGCCGGGGCGGCGTGTCCGGGGTGGACCGACGGGCCCGGCGGACCCGGCTCACCACGAACCAGCCGACGCCGGCCACGACCGCCAGGATGACGACGTTCTGGAGCGTGCCGACGTACGACTCGACCACGTGCCAGTTCTCCCCCAGCAGATAGCCGGCGAGCACGAACGCGGTGTTCCAGATCAGGCTGCCCAGCGCGGTGAAGAGCAGGAACACCGGCACCGGCATCCGTTCCACGCCGGCCGGGATCGAGATCAGGCTGCGGAAGATCGGAATCATCCGGCCGAAGAACACCGCCTTGACGCCGTGCCGGAGGAACCACGCCTCGGTGCGGTCCACGTCCGCCAGCTTGACCAGCGGCAACCGGCCGGCCAGGGCGCGCATCCGGTCCCGCCCGAGCGCCGCGCCGACATAGTAGAGCGCCAGCGCGCCCAGCACCGACCCCAGCGTGGTCCAGGCGATCGCCCCGAACAGGCTCATCCGGCCCTGGCTGGCGGTGAACCCGGCCAGTGGCAGGATCACCTCGCTGGGAATGGGCGGGAACAGGTTCTCCAGGGCCACCGCGAGCCCGGCCCCGGGGCCGCCGAGGCGTTCCACCAGGCCGGTGACCCAGCCGACGGGTCCCTCGCCGGCCGGCTCCGCGGCCCGCGCGGCACTCACCCGGGGGCCGGCGAGCAGCTGTGCGTTTCCGATCATCCGACCACGTTACGGGGCGACCCGGCCGACGACCACGAAAAGCGTTCAGCCGCCGCCACCACGCAGCCGGTCGTAGGCGTCGAGCAGCCGGCGCAGCGCGGCGGCGGTGGCGCCGTCGAGCTTGTCCTCGTCGGCCGCGTCCTCGATCCGCTCGTGCAGGTCCTCGACCCGCTTGGCGCGGTCCTTCACCTTGCCCCGGTCCAGCTCGGCCGCCTTCTTCCGTAGGTCGTCGGCGGTCTTGCGGTCGATCAGCCGGGCCGCTTCGGCCCGGTCCAGCAGGTCGGTGAAGCGGTCCGCGAGCTGCCGGGCGGTGACCGGCTCGGCCGCCGCCGTCGACGGCGCGGCGCGGGTCGGCGCCGGGCGGGCGCTGCTCGACGCGGGCGCGGCCGGCGGGGCGGCGGCCGGCGGGACGGTGGCCGACGGCGTCCCGGAGCGGCCGTCGAACACCAGCGCGCCGACCAGCGCGAGCAGCAGCACCACCGCGCCGGCGACCAGCACGCCGGTCAGCCGGTTCGGCGGGACCTCCGGGCGCACCGGCGGGACCGGGCGGGCCGGGGCGGCCCGCTCGACCAGCGTGGCGGGGTGCGCCACCCGGGACACCGTGGGCAGGATCGCGGTCGGCGGGTCGACCGGTCGGCCGGCGCCGAGCCGGTCGGCGACCTGAGCGGCGGTGGGCCGCCGGGCCGGGTCCAGGGCCAGGCAGGCCAGCGTCAGCTCGGCGACGTCGGCGGGCAGCCCGGGCACCCGCAGCGGCGGCACCGGGGGTCGCCGGTCCCGCAGGTCCACCACGTCGTCCCAGGTCCGCACCGGCAGCGGGGGCCGCCCGGTGAGGCTGCGGTAGAGCAGCGCGCCGAGCGCGTACACGTCGCCGGCCGGGTGGGTGGGGCCGGGATCGAGTCGTTCCGGGGCGAAGTAGGCAGGGGTGCCGGCCAGCGGTTCCCCGGCCGGCCCGGTGGTCGGCTGGCGCGGGCCGGCCGGCGCGGCGATGCCGAAGTCGAGCACCTTGGCGCCGGTCTCGGTGAGCATCACGTTGGCCGGCTTGACGTCCCGGTGCACCACGCCGATCCGGTGCGCGGCGGCCAGCGCGGCGGCGACCTGCCCGGCCGTCCGGACCGCGTCCGGCCAGGCCAGCGGCCCGCCGGCCAGCCGGTCGGCGAGCGTCTGACCCGCCACCAGCTCCATCACCAGGTACGGCGTGACCACACCGCCGGGCAGCGTGGCCTCGCCGTAGTCGTACACCTGGGTCACGTGCGGGTGGGTGAGCCGCGCCGCGGCGCGGGCCTCGCGCTGGATGGTGGCGCGCAGCTGCGGGTCGGCGGCGAGCCGGCCGGCGAGCGCCTTGACCGCGACCGGGCGGTGCAGCACCTCGTCGTCGGCACGCCACACCTCGGACATCCCGCCGAGCCCGATGCGCTCGCGCAGGACGTAGCGGTCGTGCAGCCGGAGGTCGGACGTGAACGGCGACATGATGCCCCAGTCTGCCCGCCTACCCCCGGACCGCACCAACCCGGTCCCGGTTCGTGCCGGTCGCGCGCCGGTCAGGGCTTGCGGGCCACCCCGCCGTACATGCTGACGTCGACGACGGAGGGACGCGGCTCGGGTTCGGCGTCGGCGCGCCACTCGGCCACCGAGCAGACCCCGGGCTCGACCAGCTCGAGGCCGTCGAAGAAGCGCACGAACTCGTCCCGGCCGCGCAGGTGGATCAACCCGTGCGGGCCACCGCGGGCCGCCGCCTTCGCCTCGGTCGCGAGCTGGGCCGGGAGGTGGTCGTGGGTGGCGTGCGAGGCGGCCAGGTAACTGCCGGCCGGCAGCGCGTCCAGCAGCCGGGTGACCGTCGCGTAGGGGTCGTCCGTGTCCGGCACGAAGTGCAGCACCGCCACCAGCATCAGCGCGACCGGCTCGGACAGGTCCAGGGTGCGACGCAGCTCGGGGTGGCCGAGGATCTTCTCCGGGTCGCGCAGGTCGGCGTCGAGGTAGGCGGTGGCGCCCTCGGGCGAGCTGGTGAGCAGCGCCCGGGCGTGGGCCAGCACGATCGGGTCGTTGTCGACGTAGACCACCCGGGCGCGTGGGTCCGCGGCCTGCGCCACCTCGTGCGTGTTGTCAGCGGTCGGGATGCCGGTGCCGATGTCGAGGAACTGACGGATCCCCGCCTCGGCGGCCAGGTACCGGACCGCACGGCGCAGGAACCGCCGGTTCTCCAGCGCGCTGAGCCGGATGGTCGGGAAGGCGGCGGCCATCGCGTCGCCGGACTCGCGGTCGGCCTGGAAGTTGTCCTTGCCGCCGAGCCAGTAGTTGTACCGCCGGGCCGGGTGGGCCACCGAGGTGTCGATCCGGTCGGCCGGGTGGGCCGGCGCGGTCGCCGTGCCGCTCGTATCGCTGGTCAAGGCCGCCTCCACGACTCGCACGCCACCGTTGCGGGGAGGACGTGCGTCCACTGTCTCCGGTATGCGGGTCATGGTATAGCCCGCCGCGGCGTCGGTCAGGCCGGGTAGAGCTCGTCGCGGATGCGGGCGAGCAGCTCCCGGGTGCGCTCCGGCGGCGCGGCCTCGACGCACAGCCGCTCCATCGCCTCGGCGTAGTAGTCGAGGTCGTCCCGCTTGTCGAGGTAGATCGCGCTGGTCAGCTGCTCGATGTAGACGATGTCCGGCAGGTCCTCGTCGCCGAAGCGCAGGATGCTGAAGGCTCCGCTGGCGGCCGCGTGCCCGCCCGCGGTGAACGGGACGATCTGGAGCCGCACGTTCGGCGCGGTGGTCGCCTCGATCAGCGCGTCCAGCTGTTCACGCATCACCGCGGCGCCGCCGATCGGCCGGCGCAGCACCGCCTCGTCCAGCACCGCCCACACCTGCGGCGAGTCGGCGCGACGCAGCAGCCCCTGGCGCTCCATCCGCAGGTCGACCCGCCGGTCCAGCTCCGCCGGCGTCGCGCCGCGGTGCCCGAGCAGGATCACCTCCCGCGCGTACGCGGCGGTCTGCAGCAGGCCGGGCACGAACTGCACCTCGTACGTGCGGATCATCGCGGCGGCGGCCTCCAGCCCCAGGTAGGACTGGAACCAGGCGGGCAGCACGTCGCCGTAGCGGTGCCACCAGCCCGGACTGTTCGCGTCCCGGGCCAGCTTGAGCAGCGCGGCGCGCTCGTCGGGCGCGGTGACGCCGTAGAGCGTGAGCAGGTCGGCGACGTCGCGTTCCTTGAAGCCGACCCGGCCCAGCTCCATCCGGCTGATCTTGGACTCGGAGGAGCGGATCTCCCACCCGGCGCTCTCCCGGCTGACCCCGGCGCCTTCCCGCAGGCGACGCAACTGCGCGCCGAGCAGCATGCGCAGCACCGTGGGACCACTTGTCGGTCCACCCTCGACGGGCACCGCCACCACTTGACCGCCCTCGCATCCCGGCTGCTCCCGGCCGGGTGCCCTCCCCGGCCGACGAGTAAGCATGCCATGGACCGACAGTGAGGTGAACTCCCCCGGACGGTCGAATCAGTCCCGTGTACGGGACGGCGGAATGAGGTGGTCGAAGTCCCCGTCCCGGGCGCCGAGCACGAACGCCTCGATCTCGTCCACCGTGTAGATCAGCGCCGGCCCGTCCGGGTGCCGGGAGTTGCGTACCGCGATGCCGCCGCCGGGCAGCTCGGCCAGCTCGACGCAGTTGCCACTGGGATTGCTGCGGCGACTCTTCAACCATCGCATCGGGGGCAACTCGGTCACGGGTACGCCGTTCGGGGGCGGTTTCATGGGCGTCCTTCGGGAAGAGCCAGCCGAGGCCGCGGGGAGGAGCGGTGGGTGGCGACGTCTGTCGACTGAGGAGTGAGATGCACGTGCATCTGCTATTGCATCTGCAATGGACAGCGAGCATGATAGCCGAACGTACGGTGTGCCGGGTCGCTCACGTTCGGTGACCCGAACCCGGCCCCCGGAACCCGCCGTGCGCGGCCGGGGACTGGTGAGGAGGGCGCGTGCCGGATCCGATGACCGTCGCCTCCGGCATCTCCGCCGCCGGCGCGCTGCTCTCCGCCTGGCAGCTACGGCGCCGGGCCCTACGCGCCGAGACCGAACTCGAGCTGCTCCAGGCGGAGCTGGCCGCCGAACGACACGCCGCCAGCCACGACCCGCTGACCGGGCTGCCCAACCGCCGGGCCTTCTTCCGACTGGCCGCCGCCCTGCTCACCGACCCCGCCGGCCAGCCCCTGGTGGCGGTGGTGCTCGACCTGAACGGCTTCAAGCAGATCAACGACCGCTACGGGCACGCCGCCGGGGACCAGGTGCTGGTCAGCGTGGCCCAGCGGCTGGCCGCCTTCGCCGGCAACAACCTGGTGGCCCGGCTCGGCGGCGACGAGTTCGCCGGCCTGCTGGCCAGCCCCACACCCGACCGGCGCTGGATCGAGCACGCCACCCGCCGGCTCTGCGAGGCGCTGGCCGCGCCGATCCCGCTCGGCGGGCGCAGCATCCGGGTCACCGCGTCGGTCGGGCTCGCCCCGGTGCACGGCCCCGCCCAGCTCACCGACGCGCTGTGCCGCGCCGACGCCGCCATGTACGAGGCGAAGACGCTCGGCGTCGCCCGCGCACCCCGCCAACTCGTCGCCGAGCACTGACCCGGGCGACGGTCGGGCGGGCGTGGCCTCCGGCCCGGTGGCTCAGCGCCAGCCGTAGCCGGCCCGCAGCGCCTGGCCCACCCGGTCGAACCGGGGCCGGTCCAGCACCGCCCCCTCCCGGCGGATGCCGTCCTCGCGCATGGTGAGCACCCGGTCCAGGCGGACCCAACTGGGCCGCTGGTCCCGGTCCCACTCCCCCGGCCCGAGCGACAGCCAGTGCCGCTGGCCGTCCCGCTCGCTCTGGCTGGACAGCATCAGCCCGAACAGCGTGCGGCTCTGCCGGCCCACCACCAGCACCGGCCGGTCCTTGCCCTGCCGGGGGTCGTCCTCGTAGGGCACCCAGGTCCAGACGATCTCCCCCGGGTCGGCCTGCCCGTCCGGCTCCGGCGCGTACGACAGCTCGCGGCGCTGCAGCGCACTGACCTGACGCCGGCGCGCGACCTGGGCCGGGATCGCCCCACCCGGACGGGCGGGCGCGGCGGCGCCTCCGGTGATCCGACCGAGCCGGGACGCCACGTTCCTCAACAGACCTGCCACGGCCGGCAGCCTAGCGGGTCGGCGCGCGGGGGAATCCGGTGGCGGCCCCGTCGCCCGGTCCGCCACCATGCGGCGGTGACCGTTCCCCGCCACCAGATCCGGGCCGCCTTCACCGACCGCACCCTCACCGTCTACCAGGCGTACCCGGCGGAGATCGCCGACCCGGCGCTGGCCGCCGGTCGGTTCGTGCCGCCGTTCAAGCGGGAGCGGATGACGTGGATCAAGCCCTCGTTCCGGTGGATGATGTACCGCTGCGGCTGGGCGCTCAAGCCCGGGCAGGAACGGGTGCTCGCGGTCGAGATCAGCCGGGCCGGGTTCGAGTGGGCGCTCCGGCACGCCTGCCCCAGCGGCCACGACCCGCGACTGCACCCCGACCGGGACGCCTGGCGTCGGGCGCTGCGGGCCAGCCCCGTCCGGGTGCAGTGGGACCCGGAACGGTCGCTGCGGCTGACCCCGCTGTCCCACCGGTCGGTGCAGGTGGGACTCTCCGGCGAGGCGGTCCGGCGGTACGTCGACGAGTGGCTGGTCGGGCTCACCGACGTCACGGCGCTGGCCCGGTCGGTGCACGACCGGCTCGCCGCCGGTGACGAGGACGGCGCGGCGGCGCTGCTCCCGCGGGAGCGACCGTACCCGCTGCCGCCGGCGGTGGCCCGGGCGATCGACGCCGACTGACACGCGGGACCGACGCGGGGCGGGCGGCCCGGCGACGGCCCAGGCGCGCGGTCGCGGCGGGCGGCTCGGCGACGGGCCGAGGCGCGCGGTCGCGGCGGGCGGCTCGGGCGGACGGGCCCGGCGGGCGGTCAGGCCGGGCGGCGGGCCAGCACGAGCGTGGTGCGCAGGTCCAGCACGACCGTGCCGCCGAAGCCGTCGACCGCGGCGCCGACCGCGGCACGAACCCGCCGGCGCAGCTCCGGCGGGCGGCGCAGCTGCGGCGAGAACGTGTCGACCAGGCGCAGGTAGGCGGCGGTGTCCAGCGGCACCGACCGGCGGAACCGGGACAGGCGCAGGTCGGTGAAGCAGCCGCTGTCGGCGATGTCGTCGTGGAACCAGCCGTCGACGCGGTCACCCCGGTCGTCCGGGTCGGCGGCGGCGAACGCGGCCCGGATCGCCTCGGCCTGCGTCTGGTCGACGTAGGCGTAACGGTGGCTGAGGACGGCGAGCGTGCCGCCGGGACGCAACGCGTCGTGCGCGCGCCGGTTGCGGGTGGCCGGGTCGAGCCAGTGCCAGGCCATCGCGCAGGCCAGCACGTCGACGCCGCCGGCCGGCGGCCGCCACTGCTCGAAGGCGTCGGTCACCACGTGGACGCCCGGGAAGCGTTGGGCGAGCACGCCGGCCATCCGCGCGTCCGGCTCGACGCAGGTCGTGGTCGCGCCGAGGGCGAGCAGCACGGTGGTGGCCAGGCCGGTGCCGGCGCCGATCTCGACCAGGGTGCCGGGCGGGCCGCCGTGATAGGCCCGGATCACGTCCGCGAGCTCGGCCGGGTAGCCCGGTCGCGCCTCGTGGTAGGTGCCGGCCGTCTCGCCGAACAACTGCGACATGGCCACCATCCTCCCAGATCCGGACGGTGTCGGATGCCCGTCACGCGGCACGCTCGGTCCACTCGCCTCCGGTCGCCACGATGACAGGGGGTGAGGGGGACGACAGTGGGTGGATTCCTTCAGGCGCTGGTCACGAAGCTGGCCGAGGAGCTGCTGAAGCTGCTTCTCGGGTGGCTCGCCCCGAAGGTGCTGCGGTCCGTGCCGCACCCGGCCCCGCCGGACTGTCCGCGCTGCGGCGGTTACGGCGTGGCCCGGTGGGCGCCGCGGCGGGCCACTGCGGTGTTCGTGCTCGGCCTGATCGCGTTCGGGTGGGGGTTCACCGCGACCGTGCTCGGCCTACCCGCGGTCGTGCTGCTCGTCGCGGTCGGGGTGCGTACCGCGTGGGCGGGTGACCTGGCGGCGGCGCTGCCGGCCCTGGCCGCGCCGCTGGGCCTGGCGGTGTCCGGGACGGTGATGCTCGCGGGCGCCGTCGCGATGGCCTGGTATCACCGCTTCCCGCCGCGACTGTGCCGGCGCTGCCACGGCCGGTGGCCCCGGCGGGACCGGGCGGAGTACCTGCGGATGGTGCGGTCGGTGGTGTTCGCCTGCCGGTGCGGCCAGCGCCTGCGTGCGCCGGGACGGCCGCCGGGGGTACGCGTGCGCTGCCCCCGTTGCGGCGCCGAACAGGCCGCGCCAATCGTGGAGGCACCCGACACCGGGGTTCCCTTCCGCTCCCGGAAGCGCTGAACGGGACCCCTGTCTACGCTGCCGGGCATGGACCTGCCGCACGATCTGCCCCTGTTCGAGCGCAGCGCCGTACGGCTGGTGGTGCTCGACACCGCCGACCGGGTGCTGCTGTTCCACACCCGCGATCCGGACCATCCGGACCTGGGCGTGTGGTGGGAACTGCCGGGCGGTGGCCTGGACCCGGGCGAGACGTACCGGGAGGCGGCGGTGCGCGAGCTGCGCGAGGAGACGGGCATCGTGGTCGCGCCGGTTGAGATCGGCGCGCCCACCTGGCGGCGGCGGGCCAGCTTCCGGCACCGGCAGCGCCGACACCTCCAGGACGAGGTGGTGGTGCCGGTCCGGCTGGCCGGGCCGGGGCCGGACGTGGACGGCGCACAGCGGATGGACTACGAGGTGGAGGACTACTTCGGATTCCGCTGGTGGCCGGTGGCCGAGGTGCTCGCGGAGCGCCCGCGCTGCTATCCCGGCCGGTTGCCGGAGCTGCTGCCGGCGTTCCTGGCCGGCGAGGAGATCGACGAACCGTTCGAACTGTGGTCCTGAGCCGGCGTGCCGGCGGGCACGCCAACCGGCAGAGTGGGAGGGGTGAATCCACTCCACGCACCCCTGGCCCACTACGCCGCACGGCTGCACGGCGCCGCCGGTGACACCCACCACGTCGCGTCGCCGTTGGGCGCCTGGCTGCTGCTGGCGCTCACCGGTCCGGCCGCCACCGGGCAGGCCCGGGCGACGCTGACCGAGGCGCTCGGTGTCGACCCGGACGACGCCGCCGCGGCGGCCCGGGCGTTGCTGGTCGCACCGCATCCGATGGTCGCCGCGGCCACCGCGCTGTGGGAGCGGACGCCGTTCGAGGAGCTGACCGAGTGGCGGGCCGGGCTGCCCGGGCCGACCGAGCGCGGCCCGCTGCCCGACCAGGCGGCGCTGGACGCGTGGGCCCGGGAGCGCACCGGCGGCCTGGTCGAGCGGTTCCCGGTCGACGTCGCGCCGGAGACGCTGCTCATCCTGGCGAACGCGCTGGCCACCCGGGTGTCCTGGGCCGACCCGTTCGAGGTGGCGCCAGCCGCGGAGCTGGGCGCGGAGAGCGCCTGGGCCGGCCGGTTGCGGCAGGTGCTGCGGACACCCCCGTTCGGGCACCGCTGCGCCGTGGTGGCCACCGGGCATGCCGGCGACGTCGCGGTGCACGTGGCGCCGGCGCGCGCGGGCGACGACGGCGCCGGGATGCTGGTGGTCTCCGTGGCCGCCGCGCCCCAGGTGCCGGCCGGCACGGTGCTGGCCGCCGCCCAGCAGCTGGCCGTGACCGCCGCCGCCGTGCCGGACGGGCCGGTGCCCGGGCAGCGGTCGTTGTTCGACCTGCCGCTGGGCGAGAGCCCACTCTGGACGGTGCGCGAGGAGCCGACGCGCACGTTCGCCCGGGACGGCCGGGAGGAACGCGCCACCGCCGTGCTGCCGTGCTGGTCGGCGGCGAGCCGACACGACCTGACACCGGCCGGCTTCGGTTTCGACGCGGCGGCACGGGCGCTGGGCGGGCTGCTCGGGTTGGCCGAGCCACCGTTCGAGGCGGCGCAGTCGGCGGTGGCCCGGTTCGGCCGCTACGGCTTCGAGGCCGCCGCGGTGACCGCGTTCGGGATGGTGGCCGGGCTGCCTCCGGAGGGCGTCGCCCGCGTCGCCGACCTGCGCTTCGGCCACCCGTACGCGGTGGTGGCGGTGGCCACGGACGCCGCGGGCGGCCCGTGGCACGCCCTCCCCGTCTACTCCGCGTGGGTCGCGGACCCGGCGGAGGTGCCCGCCGACGAGGCCGCGTGACGCGGCCCCGGGTCGGACGCGCGGCGGATCGGCTCAGGACGCCGTCCGCGGCCCGTACCGTTCGGCGGCACGCGCCCTGGCCTTCGCGGCCTCCACCTCGCGGTCCCGCGAGGGCGCCTTCGTCACGAGGCTGTCCAGCAGCGTCCGGGTGGCCGCGGTGACGGCGCGGACCGCCTCGTCGAACGCCGCCTCGTTGGCCGCGGACGGTCGGGTCGCGCCGCTGACCTTGCGTACGTACTGCACGGCGGCGGCTTCGATCTCGTCGTCGGTCGCGGGCGGCTCGAAGTTGTGGAGCACGCGAATGTTCCGGCACATGCCTCCACCATGCCAGCCCGCACCGACACCCCGCACCGACCGAGGCTTGACAGGCCGCCGCCGGGTGCGGCACCGTTGCTCCGACCACGCGTTCGGCGTGGCACTCCGCATGAGGGAATGACGCCTGTGATCCGGGTAGGCCGCGCGGCCGCCTGAGTGTCGACCGCGCGACGGATGACCCGTCGCGCCGCACGGCCACGGTTCGGCGGTCCGACGCATCGCCCGTCAATCGTCGTCTTTCTCATGCATCGAGGTTCTTACGTTGATCATGGATGCTCGCGTCCAACAGTGCGTCGTCGCCACCCTGTCGACGCGACCCGCGGCCCTGGAAGTGGGGCCGTTCGTGGTGGGTATCGATCCGACCACGGCCAGCCCGCACATCAACTACGCCACGCCGCGCCCGGGCGCCGCCGTCACCGCGGCTGACGTCGCCGCGCTGATCGGCGCCTTCCGGGCGGCCGGTCGCAAACCCCGCCTGGAGTACGTCGCCAGGTGCGCCCCCGGCCTGGAGACGCTTCTGACCGCCGCCGGGTTCGTCGTGGAGGCCCGGCACACGTACCTGCTCTGTGTGCCCGACAGCCTGCGGACACCGCCCGCGCCCGACGACGTCGATCTGATCGAACCGGGCACCGATGGTCAGCGCGCCGCGCTGATCGACGCGCAGAACGACGCCTTCGGCGAGCCCGCGGCGGCCTCCGCGGCGGACGTCGCCCGACTCCGGAGCCGCCAGCAGGCCGGCGGCGTGGCCGTCATGGCGGTCGCCGGGTCCGGCACCTGCGTGGGCGGCGGTGGGGCGACCCCGCCCGCCGACGCGGTGAGCGAGGTGGCCGGCATCGCCGTCCGCGAGCCCTACCGCCGCCGGGGACTGGCCGGCGCGATCACCGCCGAGACGACCCGGCGACTCTTCGGCGCGGGCACGGAGGTCACCTGGCTGGAAGCCAGCGGTGCGGAGTCGTGGCGGGTGTACCAGCGCGTCGGCTACCAACCCGCCGGTGAGCGTCTCTACCTCGCCCTGAACTGACCGACCCGACGATCAAGGAGTTCGCGTCGGCCCCGGGCTCGGGAACCGACGCGAACTCCTTGATCAACCGCGTGGGGGGTGGGGTCAGACCGGGACGGCCTCCCGGGTCTCCGCCTTGGCGGCCAGGCGCTTCTCCCGCTCCTGGGCGCCGATCAGGTCGTCCGGCAGGGAGTCCTCGACCTCCAGGTCGAAGCGGCGCAGCAACCGGATCGCGAAGCCGCCCAGGGTGATCAGGATCAGGATCACCCCGAAGCAGACGTACGCGAAGCCGATGCCGCGGCCCGGACCGGTGCCGATCACCGCGCCCACGGTGCCGGCCAGCGACCCGCCCGGGGCGAGCATCGGCTCGAACACGGCGGTGGCGGCCGGCGCGAGCACCGCGAAGCCGATCGGCAGCGTGGACCAGGCGATGGTCTGGTTCAGGCTGAACACCCGGCCGTGGAAGCGCTGCGGCACCTTCACCTGGACGATGGTCGCGTAGATCGACTGCGCGGTGGTCATCGCCATGGCCAGCCAGCAGAAGCCGATGCAGATCATCACGATCGACGCGTCCAGGCCGATCAGCACGCAGCCGATCGCGGTGCCCAGGTTGCCGATCAGCACGCCGATCATCCGGCGCTTGCGCGGCCCGCCCCAGAGCGACATCAGCACGCCGCCGAGCACCGCGCCCACCGCCTCGGCGAGCGCTACCTGCGCCACCTGCGTCGGACTGCCGAACGACAGCACCAGCGGGGTGGTGAGCACCAGCGCCGGCGCCAGGAAGATGTTGCCCAGCGCGAAGTAGCCGAGCATCAGCCGGAACCCGCGGTGCTGCCAGGAGTAGCGCATGCCGTTCGCGATGGCCACCAGCAGCCGTTCCCGGGGGCGCCAGCCGAGCAGGTCCGGGAAGCGGACCACGGCCAGCGTGAGCACCGCGACCACGTAGCTGGCCACGTCCACGATCAGGATGCCCTTGAGTTCGATGGCGGCGAGCAGGCCGGCGGCGAACGCCGGCATGAGCAGCGTGGCCACACCGGTGGAGAGCTGGGTGATGCCCATCGCGTGCCCGAGATAGCGCTTCGGCACGAGCTGCGGCACCGCCGACTGGAACGCGATCCGTTGGAACGACCCGGCCACCGAACTGAACGCCACCAGCAGGTAGATGTGCCAGAGCACCAGGTTGTCGGTCCACAGCAGGGCGGCCAGCACCAGCTGCACCGAGCCGGCCACGGAGCTGGCCAGCATCATGATCCGGCGCCGGCTGACCCGGTCCACCAGCGCGCCGGCCACCGGCAGCATGAGCACGCCGCAGATCAGCGCCAGCGCCCAGAGCAGGCCCAGGTCGGCCACCGAACCGGTGCGGTTGAACAGCCAGATCGGCAACGCGAACGCGGTCAGCGCCGACCCGGTGCTGGAGACGAGCTGCCCGATCGTGACCGCCAGGAACCGGCCCATGCTCGGCTTGACCGTGGTGGTCGGCTTGCGGTCCGCGCCGACCCGGAGCATGTCGTGCACCGCCCAGCCGGCGTCCTCGCCCCGGGCCTCCGGGTCCAGGCCGGTGAGGTCACCGGCCACCACCGCGGGGTGGGTGCGGGTGACGATCTCGGCCAGCTCCTCGGCGCGGTACTTGAGGAAGAAGTGCCCGGCCTGGTCGAGCACCACCAACCCGAGCGTGTCGCTGAGGAACTGCCACTCGGCGTACCGCTCGCGGTAGTAGTCGGTGACCGGGTCCTCGGAGCCGACCACCGAGATGATCGGCGCGCGCAGCTTCGTCGCCTGCCGGTCCAGCAGCCGGGTGAAGTACTCCTCCGAGGCGCGGGAGTCGGCCCGCATGTTGCTGATGATCCGGTCGGCCTGCTCCGGGTCCAGCTCGTCGGTGTCCACGCCCATCGACTTGAGCCAGCTCGCGTAGTGCTTGTTGCTGCGGAGCTGCTCCAACCGGTTGCGGGCGGCGGCGAACGGGCCCTTCGGCCGGGCGAACGGGAACATCGCGCCGATGTAGACGGCGGCCAGGTCCCGGCCGGCCGCCTCCACCTTGCGGGCCACCTCGGCGACGATCGCGCTGCCCACGCCGCAGTGGCCGTAGAGCGCGATCGGGCCCTCGACCCGCTCCACGATCTCGTCCGCGACGCGGGTGGTCAGCTCGTCGAACGGCACCGCGTCCTCGCTGAGACCGACGTCGTGGCCGGGGATGGCGAGCGACCACAGCCCGTACCCGGCCGGCAGCGCGTCCGCGAGCGGCTGGTAGACGATGGCGCTCCCGCCGCCGTACGGGACGCAGACGTACGTCAGCACCCGCTTGGCCACCGGGATCGGCTTGGTCAGCTCGTAGAGCAGCCGGCGCGGCCCCTCCTGGGTGGCGTCGCCGGAGATGAACGCGGCCAGGTCCCGGATGGTGCGCTGCTGGAACAGGTCCATCACGCCGACCGCCCGGCCGCCCAGCTCCGCCTTGCGGATCTTGGCGACCACCTGGGTGGCGAGCATGGAGTGCCCGCCCAGGTCGAAGAAGTCGTCGTCGATGCCGAGCGTCTCCACGCCGAGCACCTCCGACCAGATCGCCGCGAGCGCCCGCTCGGTGTCGTCGCGCGGCTCGACAAGCGCCACCGACGCCTCGCGGGTGACCACCGGCGCGGGCAGCGCCTTGCGGTCGAGTTTGCCGTTCGGGGTCAGCGGCAGCGCGTCGAGCGTGACGAACGCGGCCGGCACCATGTACTCCGGCAGCGTGTCCTTCAGCGCCGCCTTCAGTGCGGCGTGCTCGGCCGGCCCGACCAGGTACGCGGTGAGCCGCTTGTCGCCCGGGCTGTCCTCGCGGACGATCACCGTGGCCTCGGTGACGCCGGGCTGCTCGCGCAGCGCGCTCTCGATCTCGCCCAGCTCGATGCGCAAGCCGCGCAGCTTGACCTGGTGGTCGATCCGGCCGAGGAACTCGATCACCCCGGCGCCGTCCGGCCCGACGACCCAGCGGGCCAGGTCGCCGGTGCGGTAGAGCCGGGCCCCCGGCTCGCCGCAGAACGGGTCGGGAACGAACTTCTCCGCGGTCAGCGCCGGCCTGCGGTGGTAGCCACGGGCCAGCCCGACGCCGCCGATGTGCAGCTCACCGGCGACGCCGACCGGGCACTGCGCCCCGGCCGCGTCGAGCACGTGCAGCCGCAGGTTCGCGATCGGCGCGCCGATCGGCACGCTCGTCACCTGCGCCAGCCGGTCCGGCTCACACACCCAGGAGGTGACGTCGATGGCCGCCTCGGTCGGGCCGTACAGGTTGTGCAGGCCGCACCAGGGCAGTCGGGCGGTGAAGTCGACAGCCGACGCCAGCGGCAGCTCCTCGCCGGAACAGATCACCCGGCGCAGCGCGGTGGCCGCCTCGACGCCCTCCTCGGCCAGGAAGACGGTCAGCATCGACGGGACGAAGTGGGCGGTGGTGATCCGCTCGGACACCAGCAGGTCGCGCAGGTAGCCGGCGTCCTTGTGCCCGCCCGGCTTCGCCAGCACCAGGCGGGCGCCGGTGCGCAGCGGCCAGAAGAACTCCCAGACCGACACGTCGAAGCTGGCCGGCGTCTTCTGGAGCACCGCGTCGTCGGCGCCGAGGCGGTACGTCTTCTGCATCCAGTCGAGCCGGTTGACGATGCCCCGGTGGGTGTTCGGCACCCCCTTCGGGCGGCCGGTGGAGCCGGAGGTGTAGATGACGTATGCCAGGTGTTCCGGGCCGGCCAGCGGCGTCGGGTCGGTGGTCGGCTGGTCGGCCCAGACCGTCGCGTCGTCGAGGTCGAGCACGGTCGCCGAGGTGGCCGGCAGCACGTCGCGCAGGTGCGACTGGACCAGCACCACCGGCGCGTCCGCGTCGGTGACCATGAAGGCCAGCCGGTCCGCCGGGTACTCCGGGTCCAGCGGCAGGTAGGCGCCGCCGGCCTTGAGCACGCCGAGCAGGCCGGCGACCAGCTCGACCGAGCGTTCCGCGCACACCCCGACCAGCGTCTCCGGGCCCACGCCGGCCGCGCGCAGCCGGTGCGCGATCCGGTTGGCGTCGGCGTTCAGCTCCGCGTACGTGCGGCTGTGCCCGTCGATGGTGACGGCGACCGCGTCCGGGGTGGCGGCGGCGCGCTCCTCGATCGGGCCGTGCAGCGTCTCGGCGCGCGGGAAGTCCGCCGCGGTGTCGTTCCAGCCGGCGAGCAGCTCCCGCTCGACGTCGGGCAGCAGCGGCAGCCGGGACACCGGAGTGTCCGGCGCGGCGACGATCGCGTCCAGCAGCGCGGTCCACCGCCGCGCCATCCGCTCGACAGTGGCCCGGTCGAACAGGTCGGTGTTGAAGACCAGCTTGCCCCAGAGCCCGTCCACGGTCTCCACCGCGTGCAGCTCGAAGTCGAACCGGGTGGCCTTCAGCTCCATCGGGGTCCACTCGAAGGTGACCTCGTCGCTGCGGGACACGCCGCGGAACCGGCCCATCTCGTAGTTCTGGAGCACGAACATGGTCTGGAACACCGGGGAGCGGCTGACGTCACGCGGCAGGCCCAGCTCGTGCACCACCTTGGCGAACGGCACGTCGGCGTGCTCGAAGCCGTCGAGCACGCCGCGCCGGGTGCGGGCCAGCAGCTCGGTGAAGGTCGGGTCGCCGGCCAGCTCGGACCGCAGCGGCAACATGTTGATGAACATGCCGACGACGTTCTCCAGCTCCGGCGCGGACCGGCCGGCCACCGACGCGCCGACCGCGAAGTCGTCCTGGCCGGCGTGCCGGGCCAGCAGCACCTGGTAGGCCGACAGCAACGTCATGAACAGCGTGCCGCCGCTGTCGCGGGTGAGCGCGTTGAGCGCCTCGGTGGCCGCCGGGTCGAGCTGGAACTCGACGAAGTCACCCCGGTAGGTCTGGGTGGCCGGGCGGGGCCGGTCCAGCGGCAGCTCCAGCGGCGTGATGCCGGCGAGGCGCTGCTTCCAGTAGTCGACGTGCGCGCGGGCCTGCGGCCCGTCCAGCTCCCGGGCCTCCCAGGCGGCGAAGTCGCCGTACTGGATCGGCAGGGCCGGCGGCTCGCCGCCCCGGTAGAGCGTGATCAGGTCGCGCAGCAGCACGTCCACCGACCAGCCGTCGCCGACGATGTGGTGCTGGCCGAGGAAGAGCACGTGGTCGGAGGGGGTCAGCCGGATCAGCAGCGCCCGCAGCAGCGGGCCGTGCGCCAGGTCGAACGGCTCGGCCGCCGCGGCGTCGACGAGCGCCTGCGCGGCGGCCTCGTCGGGCGTCTCCACCACGGTCAGCGGCACGTCCGGGGTGTCGGCGACGACCACTGTGGGACGGCCGTCGGCGTCGGCCGGGAAGCGGGTACGTTGCGACTCGTGCCGGGCGGCGAGCGCGGCCAGGGCCGCGCGCAGCGCGTCGACGTCGAGCGGTCCGCGCACCCGCAGCGGCACAGCGATGTGGTAGGCGGCCTCGCCCGGGGCGAGCTGGTCCATGAACCAGACCCGCTCCTGGGCGTAGGACAGCGGCACCTGCGCGCCGTCGGGCCGGGGGGTGATCCGGGCCGTGGGGGCGGACTGGCGGGCGCGCAACCGCTTGGCGATCAGCGCCTGCCGGGCCGCCTCGCGGGCCGGATCCTTCAGGTCGGTCATCAGTTGGTTCCCTCTTCCGCCGCGAGCAGCGCGGCGACCTCGGTGTCGGAGAGGCCGTCGAGTTCGGCGGCG
Organism: Micromonospora sp. NPDC018662; assembly: GCF_044391475.1. Classification (NCBI taxonomy): domain Bacteria; kingdom Bacillati; phylum Actinomycetota; class Actinomycetes; order Micromonosporales; family Micromonosporaceae; genus Micromonospora; species Micromonospora sp. NPDC018662. The sequence goes on along the minus strand of NZ_JBISAC010000011.1, from coordinate 68,165 downwards.
ATCCGCTGTTCGATCTGGCCGGCCAGGTCGGCCACCACGGGGCTGGAGAACAGCGCCCGCATGGGCAGGTCGACGTCCACCTCGGCGCGGATCCGGGCCATCGCCCGCATGCCGCGCAGCGAGTTGCCGCCGAGGGCGAAGAAGTCGTCCAGCGCGCCGACCTTCTCCACCTGGAGGATGTCGGCGTAGACCTCGGCGACCAGCGCCTCGGCCTCGGTGCGCGGGGCGACGTAGCTGTCCTCGGTCGGCTCGGTGGCCGCCGGGGCGGGCAGCGCGGCGCGGTCCAGCTTGCCGTTCGGGGTCAGCGGCAGCGCGTCCAGCCGGACCAGGGCGGCCGGCACCAGGTGTGCGGGCAGCTCGCGGGCCAGCTCGGCACGGACCGAGTCGGAGTGGGCCGGGCCGACCAGGTAGCCGACCAGCGTCGGCTCGCCGCCGTCGGTGCGTACCGCCGCGGCGGCGGCCCGCACGTCCGGGTGGGCCAGCAGCGCGGCCTCGACCTCGCCCAGCTCGATCCGCATGCCGCGCACCTTGACCTGGTCGTCGCGGCGGCCCAGGTAGTCCAGCGTCCCGTCGGGACGCCAGCGGGCCAGGTCGCCGGTGGCGTACATGCGCGTGCCGGGCGGGCCGTACGGGCCGGGCCGGAACCGCTCGGCGGTGAGGCCGGGCCGGTCGTGGTAGCCGCGGGCGACCTGCGCGCCGGTGACGTACAGTTCGCCGACCACGCCCGGCGGGACCGGCTGGCCCGCGGCGTCGAGCAGCAGCGCGCCGGTGTTCCAGGTGGGCGTGCCGATCGGCACCGGACCGGGGGCGACCGGCTCGCCGGGGGCGATCCGGGCCGCGACGCAGCCGACGGTGGCCTCGGTCGGGCCGTACTCGTTGACCACCGCCACCTCGGGGTGCGCGGCCCGCCAGGCGGTGAGCTGCTCGCCGCTGAGTGCCTCGCCACCGATCACCAGGTCGACCGTCGGCGACAGCTCGCCGTCGAGCAGCGGCAGGTGACTCGGGGTGACCTTGAGGAAGGCCGGCCGGCCACCGGCCCGCGCGGCCGGCGAGTCGATCGCGGCCAGCCGTACCGTGCCGCCGGCGGTGAGCGTGCCGAGCAGGCCGGTGACGGTGAGGTCGAAGGAGACCGGCGAGTGCAGCAGCGCGACGCCGGCCAGCCCCGGGTAGGTGGCCCGGGCCCAGGCCAGGTAGGCGGCCACCGCCCGGTGCTCGACCACCACGCCCTTGGGGCGGCCGGTGGAGCCGGAGGTGTACAGCACGTACGCCGGGTGGTCGGGGCGCAGCGGGGCGACCCGGTCGGCGTCGGTCAGGTCGTCGCCGGGCTGGTCCGCGCCGACCTCCCCGTCGAGCACCAGCGCGTCGCCGGGCACCAGCGCGGCGGTGTCCGCGGTGGCCACCACCAGCGCCGGAGCGGCGTCGGTCAGCAGGTAGCCGATCCGCCCGGCCGGGTACGCGGTGTCCACCGGCACGTACGCGGCGCCGGACTTGAGCACCGCGAGCATCGCCACCACCAGCTCGCAGGAGCGGGGCAGGGCGAGCGCGACCCGGGTCTCCGGGCCGGCCCCGCGCGCCACCAGCAGCCGGGCCAGCCGGTTCGCGGCGGTGTTCAGCTCGGCGTAGCTGAGCGTCACGCCGTCGCAGACCAACGCCGGCGCGTCCGGGGTGGCGGCGGCCTGCCGCTGCACCTCGTCGGCCACGGTGGTCGCCGGCAGCTCGTGCGCGGCGCCGGTCCCGGCGCGGAGCACCAGGTCCCGCTCGTCGTCGGTGAGCAGCGGCAGCGCGCCGACCGGACGCTCCGGCTCGGCCACCGCGGCGGCGAGCAGCCGCACGTAGCGCCGCGTCACCGTCTCCGCGGTCGCCCGGTCGAACAGCGCCGTCCGGTAGACCAGGCGGCACTCCCCGGTGGTGATGTCGAACGCCAGGTCGTCCTTGGTGGTGCCCAGCTCGACCGGGTCGAGCCCGGAGTCCGGGATCCAGTTCAGCGCGGTCTGGAAGATCGGCTGCACGGACGGGTCGCGCTGCGGGTCCACCGCCTCGACGATCTTCTGGAACGGGGTCTGCCCGTGCTCCATGGCGTCGATCAGGCCGTTGCGCACCCGGCCGAGCAGGTCGGCGAAGGTCGGGTCGCCGGAGACGTCGCAGCGCAGCGCCACCGGGTTGACGAACATCCCGATCAGCGACGCCAGCTCCGGGTTGTCACGGCCCGCGGTGGAGACGCCGACCACCACGTCGGGGTCGCCGGAGATCCGGGACAGCAGCGCCGCGAAGCCGGCCAGCAGCACCATGTACGGCGTGGCCTGCGCGCCGACGGCCAGCGCGCCGACCCGGTCGAGCAGCCCGTCGGGCAGCGTGAACCGCACCTCGTCGCCGGCGAAGCCGAGCTGCGCCGGGCGGGGCCGGTCCAGCGGCAGGCCGGTGACCGCCGGGGCGCCGGCCAGGTGACCGGTCCAGAACGCGAGCTGCCGGTCCAGTTCGTCGCCGGTGAGCTGCTGGCGCTGCCAGACCGCGAAGTCGGCGTACTGGATGGGCAGCTCGGGCACGGCGGGCTCGGCGCCGGTGCGCGCGGCCTCGCAGAACGCGGCCAGCTCGGCGTGGAACAGCACCGCCGAGTGGCTGTCGAAGACCGCGTGGTGCGCCACGAACGCCAGCGCCCAGGCGTCGTCGAGGCGGATCAGCCGGGCCCGCCACGGCGGCGGCGCGTCCAGCGGGATCGGGGTGCGGGCCAGCTCGGTGCGGAGCCGCTCGAACTCGGCCAGCCGCTCACCGGCCGGCAGGTGACTCAGGTCGGTGGTGGGCAGCGGCGTCGGCTCGTGGGCGCGCACCACCTGCACCAGCGCGCCGTCGTCGACGCGCAGGTGGGTACGCAGCGCCTCGTGCCGGGCCACCACCCGGTTGACCACGTCGCTCGCCGCCTCGGCGTCCACGCCGGCCGGGAAGGCCCACGGTATGGAGACGTTGAACACCGGCGAGCCGGCGTCGAGCTGGTTGGCCATCCACACCCGCTCCTGGGCGTAGGAGGCCGGGAACGTCCACTCGCGCTGGCTCATGAGAGCGTCTCGCGTACCGAGCGGGGACGCATGTCGGTCCAGACCTCGTCCACGTGGGCGAGGCACTCCTCGCGGCTGCCGGCGAAGCCGGTGTCGTGCCAGCCGGCGGGCAGCTCCCGGTCGGCCGACCAGATCGAGTACTGCTCCTCGTCGTTGCGGACGACCAGGAATCGGGGTTCGGCCATGTCAGTTCGCTCCAGCGGTGTCGGGGGTGTACGCCTCGGCCATCGCCACGGCGATCTTGCGGGGGCCGGTGAACGGCTCCCGGCCGTGCGCGGCGGTCATGTTGTCGACCACCAGCACGTCGTCGCGCTGGTAGTCGAAGCGGACCGTGGCCGCCCGGTAGGCGGCCCGCAGGTGGTCCATGACGTCGGCGGGGATCTCGCCGCCGTCGCCGTAGTAGGTGTTCGACGGCAGCCCGTCCGCGCCGAACATGGCCAGCAGCCCTTCCTGGTAGTCCGCCGGCAGCGTGCTGAGGTGGAAGAACGTGGCGTGGTTGAACCAGCGCGGCGTGTCCGAGCCGGGCCGGTGATGCACCGCGTCGCGGACCGCGCGGGTGCGCAGGCCGTCCTTGCCGACCCACTCCACGGTGATGCCGTTGGCCGCCGCGTACGCCTCGACCTCGGCGCGGCTCTCCGTGTTGAACACCTCCTGCCAGCGGGTGCCGAAGTCGCCGTGGAAGTTGCGCACCAGCATCCAGCGCCGCCGGACGAACTCCTCCCGGACCGCCGGGTCGATCAGCTCGTACACCCGGCGCACGTCGGCCAGCGGCGTGGCGCCCTTCGTCTCCGGCGGGGTGACGCAGTAGAAGAACAACGTCAGCGGCCACCGCGCCTGGTACGAGTTCTCGTTGTGCAGGAAGATCTCCTCGTCCGGCGGGTAGTCGGTCGAGGTGTAGACCCGGCCCTTGATGGAGTGCCGGGGCGAGGACCGCTCGGTGTAGGTCAGCGGCTCGCCGGCCAGCGCGCGGACGGCGGCGTCGAAGCCGTCCACACCGCCGGTGTCGAAGCCCCGGAACAGCAGCCCGCCGTGCGCGACGAGGGTGTCCCGCAGCTCGGCGCGCCGGGCCGTGATCAGCTCGGTCAGCGCCCGGCCGTCGTTCTCGACGACCACCGGGAGGGTGGCGGTTGTCTCGCTCATGGTGCGGTGTCTCCTTGATTCCGTGTCGGGGGGTGTCAGCCGCGGGGCAGCCGCGGAATGGCCGGGATCGCCGCCGGGGCGGGCGGCTGGTCGGCGGGGGCCTCGGCGCGCAACTCCTCGATCCGGGCCGCCAGACCGGCCACGGTGGGGGTCTCGAAGAGACTGCGCATCGGCAGCCGCACCCCGGTCGCCTTGCGCATCGCGGCGATGAGCTGCACGGCGACCAGCGAGTTGCCGCCGAGCGCGAAGAAGTCGTCGTCCACGCCGACGTCGGTGACGCCGAGGCCGTCGCGCCACACCTGGGCGACGGTCCTCTCCAGCTCGGTGCGCGGGGCGGCCGAGCCGCCGCCGGCAGCGGCCGGCGCGCCGGCCGGGGCGTCGGTCTCCTCGGCCAGGCTGTCCGTGGTGACCCGGGCGGCCCGGTGCCGGATGTCGGCCACCGTGCGGGTCGCGATCACCACCTGCGCGCCCAGGCCCGCGCCGAGGCTGCGACGGAACGCCTCCGCGCCGTCCACCGGCCGGATGTCCTCGGTGACCGTGGCCGGCGCGTCGGCCGCCGGGGCCTCGGCGAGATTGCCGGTGACCGCGCTCTGGTCCACCCGGCGCAGCACGAAGTCGCTGATCGCGACCAGTTCCCGGCCGTCCGGGTCGCGCAGCGACAGGTCGGCGGCGACCACCTCGTCGGTGGCGGCCGGCCGGTGCCGCAGGTGACTGTGGAACGTCGCCGGCAGCGTCCCGCGCACCACGATCCGGCCGTACGACAGCGGCAGGTAGGTGCCGTCGCCCTGGCCCCGGCCGAACGCGGTCGCCACGTCGAGCAGCGCCGGGTGCAGCCCCCAGGACGGCAGGTCGGCCCGGGCCGCTTCGGGCGCCTCCACCCGGGCCAGCTCCTCCCCGTCGGCGAGGTGGTGCTCGGCCAGCGCGGCCCAGCGCGGCCCGAACGTGAGCATGCTGGTACGCCCCCGGCCGAACGACGCGTCGTCGTCGACCCGCCGGCCGGCCACAGCGGCCGGGGCGGCCGGCGGCGCGGCCTCGGTGGTCCAGCCGGCGGTGCCGCGCACGTGGGCGCGCAGCCGGCCGGCGGCGAGGCTGGCCACGGTGAAGTCCACACCGTCCTCGGTCGGGGCCAGCTCCACCCGGTACTGCGCGACGGTGCCGTCCGGCACCGAGAACGGCTCCAGGAACACCACGTCGCGCAGCTCCACCGCGGCGTCCGGCGCCGGCGCGGGCAGCGCGGCGACCACCGCGGCGCGCACCGACTCCAGGTGGGCGGTGCCCGGCACCACCGGCACCCCGCCGATCCGGTGCTCGTCGAGCAGCCAGTGCGTGTCGGCCGCGACCAGGCCGTGCAGCACGGCGCCGTCCGGGCCGGTGACCATGGTGGTCAGCACCGGGTGGGTGACCGGGCTGGTCAGCGTGTCCCGCCCGGCGGCCCGGAACGCGGCCGGCGCGGCCGTCTCCACGGCCATGCCCACCTCGGCCCAGCCGCCCCAGTTCTGCGACACCACAGGCGCGCGGAACCCGACGCCGGAGCGGGCGAACGCGTCCAGCACGTTGTTCGCGGCGCAGTAGTCGACCTGACCGAACCCGCCGATCACCGCCGTGATCGACGAGCAGAGCACCACGAAGTCCAGCGGCAGGTCGCCGAAGACCTGGGCCAGCGCCAGCGTGCCGGCCAGCTTCGGCGCGAGCACCCGCTCCGCCTCGGCCCGCTCCTTCACCTCGGCCATGCCGCCACCGGGCAGGCCGGCGGCGTGCACGATGCCGTCCAGACCGCCGAACCGGCGCTCCGCCTCCTCCCGGACCCGGCGCAGGTCGTCGGCGTCGGTGACGTCGGCGGCGAGCACCAGCACCTCCGCGCCGGCCGCCTCCATCCGGCGGATCGCCGCGATGGCCCGGCCGGCCCGGTCCGCGCCGCCGTGCACCGCCAGGTGCGCGTCCCAGTCGTCCCGCCCGGGCAGGCCGGAACGGGCCAGCAACACCAGCTTGGCGCGGGCCCGGCGGGCGAAGTCCTCGGCCAGCGTGACGCCGATGCCGCCGAGACCACCGGTGATCAGGTAGCGGCCCTCCTCCCGCAGCACGCCCGGCTCGTCCTCGGCGGCCACTGTCACCTGCTCGTAGCCGCCCACCCAACGCCGGTCGCGGCGCAACGCCACCTCCGGGTGCTCCGGGTCGACCGGGCTGCGCAGCTCCACCGCGAGAGCGGCCACGCCGCGCGCGGCCGGGTCGGCGTCGAGCAGCCGGACCGTCAGGCCGGGCAGCTCGGCCGGGAGCACCCGGGCCAGGCCGGCCAGCGTGGCGTGCTCCGGCCGGACCAGGTCGTCGCCGCGCACGTCGCCGATGCCGGCGGTGACCAGGTCCAGCCGGACACCCGCCTCGTCGGCGGTCAGGCCGGCGCCGGCGAGCGCCTGCACCAGGTGCAGCGCGCCGAAGAAGCCGCGCTCCTGGGCGGCCCAGGCGGCGGCGACGTCGGTGCCGGCCGGCTCGCCGTCCAGCGCGAACGCGTGCACGATCCGCCGGGGCAGGTCCGCGCCGAGCGCGGCGACCAGCGCCTCGGCGTCCTCCCGCGCGCCGGGGCGCAGCCGGAAACCGTTCGGGGTGGCGGCGAACACGCCGCCGGCGCGTACCTCGACCGGGTCGTCGCCGGCGGCCCGCAGCGCCGCGACGAGCGCCTCGCCGCGCGGACCGTCGGCCAGCACCAGGCACCGGCCCAGCGGCTCGACCGTCCGGGCCGGCCCGGCCTGCCGCCACACCGGCACCGCGAACCACTCCGGCAGCGGACGCGGGCCGGTCTCGACCGGGGCCGCCGCCGCCTGCTCCACCGGGTCCGGCTCGACCCAGTAGCGGCGACGCTCGAACGGGTACGTGGGCAGCGGCACCCGCCGCGCGTCGGGGTCGACGGCGAGCGTCACCGGCACCCCGACGCACCACAGCGCGCCCGCGGTGCCGAGCAGCGTGGCCAGGTCACCGACCGGCTCCCCCGGGCCGGGCAGGCTGCCCAGCGGGGTGAGCGCGCGCTGCGCCTCGCCGGCCTTCGCGACCTGCATCCGGGCCAGGTTGGCCAATTGCCGGCCCGGGCCGCACTCGACGAGCGCCCAGGTGCCCTCGGCGAGCAGCGTGGCCACGCACGCCCCGAAGCGGACCGGGCGGCGCAGGTGGGCGGCCCAGTACGCCGGATCGGTGGCCTGCGCCTCGGTGATCCAGGTGCCGGTCACGTTTGACACGAACGGCACCGTCGGCGCGCGCAGCGGCACGGTCGCCATCAGCGCGGTGAACTCGTCCAGGATCGGGTCCATCATCGGCGAGTGGAACGCGTGCGAGGTGCGCAGCAGCTTCGACTTCTGCTTGCTGCCCAGGCTCTCCGCGAACGCCTCCACCAGCGCGGTCTCGCCGGCCACCACACAGGTGCCGGGGCCGTTCACGGTCGCCACCGACAGGCCCTCGGGCAGCCGCTCGGCCACCGCCGACTCGTCCAGCGTGACGGCCAGCATGGACCCGGCCGGCAGGGCGTGCATGAGCCGGCCCCGGGCGGCCACCACCCGCAGCGCGTCGGCCAGGTCGAGCACGCCGGCGAGCGTCGCGGCCACGTACTCGCCGATCGAGTGGCCGACCATCGCGGCCGGGGTGACGCCGGCAGCCCGCCAGGCGGCGGCCAGCGCGTACTCGACGGTGAACAGGGCCGGCTGGGTCCAGCGGGTCTCGGTGAGCTTCGTCGCCGCCTCCGGGTCCCGGCCCAGGATCAGGTCCCGGATGTCCAGGCCCAGCTCACCGCGGAGCAGCTCGGCGCACTCGTCGACGGCGGCGGCGAACGCCGGGTCCTCGGCGTACAGCTCGGCGCCCATCCCGGCGTACTGCGAGCCCTGCCCGCTGAACAGGAACGCCACCCGGGGAGCCGGACCGTCGGCGACGCCCCGGTGCGCCTTGCGCTTGTCCCGCAGCGCGGCGGCGGCGGTCTGCGGGTCGCCGGCGACCACGGCGGCGCGGTGGGCGTACCGCTGCCGGCCGACGCGCAGCGTGTGCGCGACGTCGGCGAGCAGGTCCGGGCTGCCGGCGGTGGCGCGCTCCAGGTGGTCGGCGAGGTCCCGCACGGCGGCGTCCAGCGCGGTAGGGGTCTTCGCCGACACCTGGAGCAGGTGCGCCGGGCGGACCCGCCGCTCGGCCCGGTACGCGGCCGGCGCCTCCTCCAGCACCACGTGCGCGTTGGTGCCGCCGATGCCGAACGAGCTGACCCCGGCCCGGCGCGGCCCGCCGTCGGCGTCCCACTTGGTCAGCGTGTTCGCCACGTAGAACGGGGTGTCGGCGAAGTCGATGGCCGGGTTCGGCGTCTCGTAGTTGATGGTCGGCGGGATCAGGCCGTGCTCCATCGCGAGCACCGCCTTGATCACGCTGACGATGCCGGAGGGCTGGCTGAGGTGGCCGATGTTGGACTTCACCGAGCCGATGCCGCACCAACCCCGGTCGTCGGTGTCCTTCGTGTAGACGGCGGAGAGCGCGGCGACCTCGATCGGGTCACCGAGCGCGGTGCCGGTGCCGTGCGCCTCGACGTAGCTGATGGTGCGCGGGTCGATCCCGGCCAGCCCGACGGCCTGGGCCACGGCCTCCATCTGCCCGTCGATGCTGGGCGCGGTGAAGCCGACCTTCCCGGCACCGTCGTTGTTGATCGCGTTGCCGAGCACCACCGCGCGGATCGTGTCGCCGTCGGCGATCGCGTCGGAGAGGCGCTTGAGCAGGGTGACGCCGACGCCGCTGCCCCACACCGTGCCGTTGGCGTCGGCGTCGAACGGCCGGCACCGCCCGTCCGGCGAGGTGAAGCCGTCCATGCCCAGGTAGCCGGCGTGCGGCAGCTCGATGTTGACGCCACCGGCCAGCGCCATGTCGCACTCGCCGTTGCGCAGCGCCTCGCAGGCCAGGTGGAACGCGACCAGCGAGGTGGAGCAGGCGGTGTGCACGGTCATGCTCGGCCCGCGCAGGTCCAGCCGGTACGAGACGTTGGTCGCCACGTAGTTCGGCGAGTTGCCGGTGGCGATGGAGACCGCGCCGTGCGGGTTGCCGCCGACGCGCTTGTTGCGCAGCACGTAGCGGTTCAGGTAGGTGGTGCCGCCGCTGCCGGCGTAGACGCCGACCGCGCCCTCGTAGCGGCCCGGGTCGTAGCCGGCGTCCTGCAACGCGGTGTAGCAGGTCTCCAGGAACAGCCGGTGCTGCGGGTCGGTGGTCTCGGCCTCGCGGGCGGTCATCCCGAACAGGCCGGCGTCGAACTCGTCGTAGCCGTCGACCAGCGGAGCCCGGTTCACCCAGCTCGGGTCGTCGACCTCGTCGACGCTGACGCCGCGGGCGAGCTGCTCCTCGCGGGTCAGCTCGGTCGTCGACTCCACGCCGTCGACCAGGTTGCGCCAGAACTCGCCGATGTCGGCCGCGCCGGGCAGGCGGGCGGCCAGCCCGACGATCGCGATGGGCTCGATGCCGTCGTCGGCGGCGGAAATATCGTTCTGCATGGGAGGTCCTTCATTCACAAGGGGTTGCGGCATCACTGCTGGTGAGGTCGGCGAGGTGGCGGGGTACGGCGGGCGCGGCCCCGCCGGGCGGCGGCGCGCATCGCGGCGCGGGCCAGCTCCGGCCGGTCGGCGGCGCCGTCGAGGCTGGCGGCGAGCGCGCGCACGGTCGGGTGGCGGAACAGGTCGAGCATGGTGATCGAGCGGCCGGTGGCCTCGGTGAGCCGGGCGTGCACCGCGGCGAGCGCCATCGAGTGGCCGCCGATGTCGAAGAAGTTGTCAGTGACGCCGACCGTCTCCCGGCCGAGCACCTCCCGCCAGATGCCGGCGATCAGCTCCTCGGTCGTGGTCAGCGCGTCCGACCCGACGGGCAGCGGCGCCCGGGCCGGCTCGGCGGCGGCCACCGTCATCGCGCCCAGCGCGGCCACCCGGACCGCCGGGCGGGGCAGCTCGGGGGCCACCCCGTCGGCCGGCGCGTCCGGGTCGGCGGCGAGCGCGCCGACCAGCGCGGCCAGGTCGGCCAGGAGCGCGGCGATCCGGTCGCCGTCGAACAGGTCCGGGTTGTGCACCACCTCGACGCCGGCCCGCCCGTCCCGCTCCACCACGTAGACGGTCAGGTCGAACGGCGACCCGGGCTTCGGCACCGGCACCGGCTCCACGGTCAGGTCGGCCAACGCCAGCCGGGGCGGGACGAAGTTGAGCACGTTGAACAGCACCTGCACCAGCGGGGCACGGGAGGTGTCCCGGCCGACGCCGAGCGCCTCGACGAGGCGTTCCAGCGGTGCGCCCGGATGCGCGGTGACCTCGTGCAGCTCCGCGGCGGCCCGGTCGACCTGCGCGGCGAAGCTGCCGCCGGCGCGCACCCGCACCGGCACGGTGTCGATGAAGAAGCCGATCACCTCGTCGAACGCGGCCAGCCGCCGGTCCGCGACGATCGCGCCGAGCACGTGGTCGTCACCGCCGGTGAGCCGGCGCAGCAGCTCACCGAAGCCGGCCAGCAGCACGGCCGCGACAGTGGTGCCGCGCCGGGCGGCCAGGTCACGGACCGCCCGGTCGGCGGCGGCGTCCAGCCGGACCGCGGCCTCCGCGCCGGCGTACGTCTGCACGGCCGGGCGGGGCCGGTCGCGGGGCAGCTCCAGCACGGTCGGCGCGCCGGCCAGGTGCCCGGTCCACCAGGCCAGGTCGGCGTCACCCCGACGCCGGTCACGTTCTTCCCGCCAGACCGCGTAGTCGGCGTACGTGGCGGGCAGCGGCGGGCGGCCCGGCACCGGCCGGCCGAGCGCGCGGGCGTACGCGGCGGCCAGCTCGTCGTAGAGCAGCGCCTCGGACCAGCCGTCGAAGACGGCGTGGTGCACGGTCACCGCGAGCACGTGCTCCTCGGCGGCGAGCCGGTAGGCGGTGACCTGCCAGGGCGGGCCGGTGGCCAGGTCGAACGCGTGCCCGGCGCCGGCCGTGAGCATGGTGGCCAGCTCGGTGTCCGGGTCGGCGGCGGTGGTCAGGTCGACCACCGGCACCGCCACGTCGGTCGGTTCCTCGCGCACCGCGTACGGCACGCCGCCCTGCTGCGGGATGCGCCAGCGCAGCACGTCGTGCCGCTCGGCCACGGCGCGCAGCGCGGCGCCGAGCGCGGCGGTGTCCAACGGCCCGCGCAGCCGGTGCGCGACCGCGATGTTGTAGGGCGCGCTGGACGGCGCGAGCTGGTCCATGAACCACAGCCGCCGCTGCGGCGGGGACAGCGTGGGCGGGTTGCCGGTGGTCAGCCCGTCGCCGCCGGCCGGGTCGGCGGCCCGGACCCGCGCCACCAGCGCGGCGAACGTGCGGTCGGTGAACAGCACCCGGGTGTCCACCTGCCGGCCGGTCTCCGCGCGCAGCGCGGCCACCAGCCGCATCGCGGCGATCGAGTTGCCGCCGGCGGCGAGGAAGTCGGCGTCCGGGGCGGGGGCCGTGCCGAGCAGCCGCGTCCAGATCCGCCGGACCGCGGTCTCCACCGGGTCGTCGCCGTCGGGCGTGTCGTCGGCCGGCGCGGCGGCCGTGGCCAGCTCGCGCAACGCGGGCCGGTCCAGCTTGCCGGTGGTCGGGCTGACCGGCAGCGCGGCCAGCCGCACCGTCCGGGCCGGCAGCATCGCGGTGGTCAGCCGCTGCTCGGCGTACGCCCGCAGCTCGTCGTCGTCCGGCGCGTCGGCCGGGGTGAGGAACGCGACCAGCTCGGTGCCGGCCGGGCCGGGCACCGCCTCCACGGCGGCCCGCGCGACGCCGGGGTGGGCGGCCAGCACCGCCTCGATCTCGCCCGGCTCGATGCGCTGGCCGCGCACCTTGACCTGCCGGTCGGTCCGGCCGAGGTAGACGATCCGGCCGTCCGGCGCCTGCCGGACCAGGTCGCCGGTGCGGTAGAGCCGCTCGCCGGGAACGGCACCGAACGCGTCGGGCACGAACCGCTCGGCGGTCAGGCCGGGCCGGTTGAGGTAGCCGTCGGCCAGGCCCGGCCCGCCGATCAGCAGCTCGCCGGCCTCCCCCGGCGGCACCGGCCGCAGGTCGGCGTCGACCACGTAGGCGCGGTGGTTGGGCAGCGGCCGGCCGATCGGCACCGGGTCGGCGTCGGCCGGCGTGAGGTCGCCGCTGACCGCCAGCACGGTGGTCTCGGTGGGGCCGTAGCCGTTGAGGAACCGCCGGCCCGGCGCCCAGCGGGCGACCAGCTCGGCCGGGACCGCCTCGCCGCCGCAGAGCAGCACCCGCCACGACGGCAGCTCCGCCGGGTCGAGCAGGGCGAGCACGGTGGGGGTGATGAACCCCCAGCTCACCTCGTGTTCCGCGACGAACCGGGCGAGCCGCACCGGGTCGGCCCGGTCGTCGGCGCCGAGCAGCTGCACCGCGCCGCCGAGGGTCAGCGGCACGAACAGGTCCATGGTGGCCGCGTCGAAGCCGAGCGAGGCGATGCCGAGGCTGCGCGTCGAGGCGTCCGCGCCGGTCAGCGCCGTCACGCCGGTGACGAACTCGACCGCGTTGCGGTGCGTGGTGAGCACGCCCTTGGGGCGGCCGGTGGAGCCGGAGGTGAACAGCACGTACGCCGGGTCGCCGGGACGCGCCGGGCAGGGCGCGAGCGGGGCCGGGCCGGGCAGGCCGAGCGCCTCGACGCCGGGCTCGTCGCCGAACTCGGCCGCCGCCGCGTCGCCGACCACCACCCGGACGCCGGCGTCGCGGGCGATCTCCCGCAGCCGGGAGCGCGGGCCGCCCGGCTCCAGCGGCACGTACGCGGCGCCGGCCAGCAGCACGCCGACCACGGTGACCACCAGGTCGGGGGTCCGCGCGCCGCAGACGCCGACCCGGTCGCCGCGGCCGACACCGCGTGCGCGCAGCGCGGCGGCCACCCCGGCGGCCCGGTCGACGAGCTGCCGGTAGGTGAGCCGGGTGTCCCACTGGCGCACCGCCACCGCGTCCGGGACGCGGGCGGCCCGGTCGGTGATCAGGTCGGCGAGCGTGGCGTCCGGCCAGGGCAGGTCCGCCCCGGAGGCGGCGCTGACGGTCAGGGTGTGGGTCACCGGTGTGCTCCCAGGTGCTCGGCCGGATCGGTGATCTGGAGGCGGAGTTCGCTGACGTAGCCGCGGCCTTGGGCGTCGGGCACCCACGCCTCGTCGGGGGCCGGCAGCAGCTCGGAGACCACCACCGGCACGTCCGGGCCGGTGCGCAGCGCGGCGTCCACCATGGCGCAGAGCGACTGCGCGTACAGCGGGCCGGTGAGGTCCACGTAGCAGGGTTTGATCTCGGTGCCGACCTTCACGAACACCCGCTCGGGCAGGCCGGTGGCCGCCCGCCAGCGGCGTACCGCCAGGTAGCGGGCGGTCTCGTCGGCGTGACCGCCCAGCCCGCACGCGCCGGCCGTGGTGCGCCAGGTGCGCCGCGCCACCACCAGCCGGTCGATGGTGATCCGGGGCGTGTGCGGCGCGGCGCCGAACAGCTTGAACGCGTCCAGCAGCAGCGAGCCGAGCAGCGTGGCGAAGACCTCCATCAGCGGCCAGCGGGCACCGTCCGGGAAGACCGCGGTGAGCCGGTCACCGGCCCGCTCCACCCGCACCGCGGTGGCCGGGACCAGCCGGTTGGCGTCGGCGCCGTGCGCGGTGTCGATGCCGAGCTGGCGGTCCGCCGGGGCGGTCAGCGCGTACGTGGTGCGGGTGGTCCGCCGGGGGAAGCTGTCCGGCCAGAGCACCCGCAGCCGCACCGGGCCCAGGTCGGCGTCGAGGTCGGCGCGCAACGCCGCCGGGTCGGCGTGGAACGGGCTGAGCACCGCACTGTCGAACGCGACGGTGGCCGGGTGCAGCTCGCCGAGCACGAGCAGGAAGTCGCCCCGCTCGACCGCCTCCGGGGACGCGGCGCTGAGCTGGACGTCCGGGTTGTGCAGCCGGGCCGACGGCCAGCCGGGCGCCTCGGCCGGGAACAGCTCCGCCACCCGGTCGGCCAGGTCCGCCGCGCGGACCCGCAGCTCCGCCTGCCCCTCGGGCAGGTCACGCAGGTCGAACAGCTCGGCCCACCGTTCGGTGAGCGTCAGGCCGGCGCGGGCGATGGGGCCGTCCGGCGCGATCAGCGTCCCCTGGGCCAGCAGCCACAGGTCGGCCAGCCGCACCGGCTCGCCGCCGGCGGCCAGTTCGTCGTGCAGCTCGGTGAAGAGCCCGGCGCACCGCTCGGCGACCTCGACGGTGAACCAGCGGGCCGTGCGCAGCACCACCGTGAGCGGCTCGGCGAGCGCGTCGGTGACCGCGGCGCCGACCTGGAACTCCAGGTCACGGGCGGTCTCCTCGTAGCAGACGGTGCGGCCGGCGTACATCTGTCCGCTGTTGCGGGTGGCCGGGCGGCCGGTGACGGCGGTGAACCCGGCGTTCAGCGCGGCCAGCGCGGCGCCGAGCCGGTCCGGGTCGCCGGCCGCGGCGGCCACCTCGTCGCGGGCGGCGCGGAGCCGGTCGAACTCGGCCGCCGTGGCGGCGCGGACCGGCTCGTCGCCGATGGCGGCGATCCGCGCGGCGAGCACGTCCTCCGCGTCCGGGGCGACCGGCAGGTTCGCGCCCCAGCTCAGCTGGCCGCGTTCCACCCACCGGTCGAGCAGCAGGTAGACGTCGTCGGCGCCGTGCACCGCGCCCTCGGCGCAGAGCCGCTCGGCCAGCTCCACCGCCGGGGTACGCCCGTCGACGGCGGCGAGCAGCCGGGCCTCGACCGGGGTCAACGCGATCGGCGGGTGCAGCGGCCAACGCAGCTCCCGCCCGGCCACGGTCAGGTGCGGCTGCAACGCGGGCGCCCACCAGCGGCGCACCGCCAGGTCGTCGGCGAGCCGGTCGGCGTACGCGATCAACGCCCACGCCTCGAAGAACACCCGGCGGCGGTGCACCAGCGCGGCGCCCGGCGCGGTGCGCACGCCGGCCACGGCCGGGTCGAACGTGCCCCAGCAGACCGGGCCGAAGAAGCCGATCGTCTCGGCCTTGCCGCAGTAGCGCTGCCAGTAGCGCAGCAGGCTCAGCTCGCGCTTGCGCCGGCGCACGTTGCGCACCTGCGGGTCGGTGCGCAGCAGGCCGTCCAGCGCGATGAGCATGTCCGGGTTCTGCCAGGTGACCGCCTCGCGCAGCATCGGGTCGGCGGCCAGCTCACCGGCCACCGCGGAGGACTCGGCGAACGCCTCGCGCAGCGTCTTGTCGAACACCTCGGCGCTGCTCGCGCCCGCCAGCAGAGCGTCCGCGGCGACCGCGCACTCGGGCGCGCCGAACCGGTCCAGGCCGGCGGCCGGGAACCCGGCGGTCCGCAGCACCACGTCCCGCCACACCGACCAGCCGGTCGCGCCCAGGGGCAGCAGATGGCTCACCGCGACTCCTCCGCCCCGGTGTCGGTGACGTGCGCTCCGGTGTCGGTGAGGTGCAGGCGCAGCTCGCTGAAGTAGCGGCGGCCGGCCGCATCCGGCACCCAGGCCTGCGTCGGGTCGGGCAGCATCTCGCTGACGGTGAGCGAGACGTCGTCGCCGCCGTCGACCCGGGCGGCGCGCACCAGCGCGCAGAGCATGACGGCGAAGCCCGGCGCGGCGAGGTCCACGAAGCAGGGCTTGGTCTCGGTGCCGAGCTTGACGTAGACCTGTTCGGGCAGCCCGAGCCGGCGACGCCAGGCGCGGACGGCCAGGAACCGCTGCCGTTCGCCGGTGGCGGTGGCCAGGCCGCTCTCCCCGACCGTGGTCCGCCAGGTCTGCCGCGCCACCACCAGCCGGTCCACCGTGATCCGGGGCGTGTACGGCGCGGCGGCGACCAGTTTGAAGCCGTCCACCGCGTGCGCGCTGAACGCCTCGGCGAAGATCTCGGCGAGCGGCCAGCGCTGCCCGTCCGAGGCGGTGGCGACCAGCTCGCCGGCCACCTCGTCGACGGTGAGGTCCACGGTGGGCAGCACCCGGCCCGGCTCCGCGCCGGGCGCGTCGAGGAAGGCGAGCTGCCGGTCGGTCGGGCCGGTCAGCGACTCGGCGGTGCGGCTGGTGCGGCGCGGCCAGTCGGCCGGGAACAGCAACCGGACCCGCCGCTCACCCAGGTCCGCCGCGAGCGCGTCGCGCAGCCGCTCGACGTCCGGGTGCGACGGGGTGAAGACCGCGCAGTCGAACGAGGACCAGGCGGCGTGCAGCTCGCCGAGCACCACTGTGTAGTCGCCGCGCCGCAGCGCCGCCTCGTCGGTGGCGCAGATCTGCAGGTCGGGGCTGTGCATGGCGGCGTTGGACCAGCCCGGCCGGACGCCGGGGAAGACCGTGTCGATCCGGCCGGCCAGGTCGGCCGCGCGCAGCCGCACGTCGGTGGTGCCGGCGGGCAGCGTGTCCAGGCCGAACAGGCCGGCCCAGCGGGCGGCGAAGTCGGCGGCGACCGCGTCGACCGGCCGTTCGCCGCCACCCCAGAACAGGCCCTGGGCCAGGAACCACAGGTCGGCCAGCGCCACCGGGCCGCCGGACTCGGCGCGCAGCTCGTCGTGCAGGCCGCGCAGCACCTCCAGGTAGGCGTCGGCGAGCGCGTTGGCCAGCCAGCGGGCGGCGCGCAGCAGCACGTCCAGCGGGGCGGCCAGCTCGGCCAGCAGCGGGGCGCCGAAGACCACGTCCAGGTCGCGGGCGGTGTCCTCGTAGCAGATGGTGCGGCCGGCGTACATCTGGCCGGCGCGGCGCACCGCCGGCACGCCGGTCAGTTCGGTGAACGTGGCGTCGAGGGCGTCCAGCGCGACCCGTAGCGGCTCGGGGTCGCCGGCCGCCGCGGCCACCGCGTCGCGGGCGGCACGCAGCCGGTCGAAGCCGGCCCGGGCGGCGGCGCGGGCCGGCTCGTCGCCGATCGCCGCGATCCGCTCGGCCAGCACCCGCTCGGCGTCCGGGCTCACCGGCAGCGCCGCGTCCCAGGTGATCAGTTCCCGTTCCACCAGCCGGTCGAGCAGCGCGTAGCCGTCCTCCGGCCGGCGCAGCCCGATCGCCGGGTCGGTGACCAGGTCGGCGGCGTCGCGGCGGCCGTCGGCGGCCCGCAGCAGCGCCGCCTCGACCGGGGTCAGCGTCAGCGGCGGGCGGCCGGGCCGGAGCACCACCCGGTCCCGGATCGCCAGGTGCGGCCGGAGCATCGGCGGCCACCAGCGGCGGACCGCCGGGTCCGCGCCGATCCGGTCGGCGTACGCGGCCAGCGCCCAGGACTCGAACCACACCCAACGCCGCCGGGTCAGCCGGTCTCCGGGGTTGACCAGGGCAACCTCCGGCTGGTCGCGGTCGACGGTGACCCAGCAGGCCGGGCCGAAGAACCCGACCGTCTCGTTCTTGCCGCAGTAGCGCTGCCAGTACTTCAGCAGCGCCCGCTCCCGGTCCCGCCGTCGCACGTTGCGGGGCGCGTCGGCGCCGCCGCGCGCCAGCCCGTCCAACGCGACCAGCGCGCCCCGGTTCTGCCAGGTGACCGCCTCGCGCAGCAGCGGGTCGGCGGCCAGCGTGCTGAGCCGCTCGGCGCCGTCCCGCAGCGCCTCGTCGAACTCCTTGTCGAACCGGTCCTCGCCGGTGCCGGTGGCCAGCAGCTCGTCGGCGGCGGCGGCGGCCCGGGGCGCGCTCAGCGCTGCCAGCCCGTCGGCGGGGAACCCGGTGGTCCGCAGCATCGCGTCGCGCCACACCGACCACCCGGTGTCCCCGAGCGGCACCCGGTGCGCGCCGCCGGCGGTCCCGCGACCGACGGCGCGCACCGGGTCCGGACCCGCGTCCGGGCTTCCGGCGCGGGTGGTCGAGGTGCCGGGCCCGGCGACGGTGGCGCCGGGCGCGGCGATCGGGGCGTGGGGGGCGGCGCCCGGCGCGGCGCTCGGCACGCCGGGCGCGGCGGTCAGGTCGGCCCGGATCAGCGCGACCAGCTCGGTGAGCCGGTCGTGCAGGAAGAAGTGCCCGCCGGGCAGCTCGTGCAGCGTGAACCCGGCCGCGGTGTGCTCGCCCCAGGCGGCGTTCTGCTCCCGGGTGACCGCCCGGTCCGCGTCGCCGGCGAACGCGACGATCGGCACCGGCAGCGGCTCGCCGGGCACGTGCCGGTAGTCGTCCACCCGCCCGAAGTCGGCGCGCAGCAGCGGCAGCAGCAGCTCCACCAGCTCCGGGTGGTCGAGCAGCTCGGCGGGGAGACCGCCGCCGTCGCCGAGGCGACGCAGCAGCTCCTCGTCGCCGACGCGGGACAGCCCGTCGAAGGTTCCCGGTGCGGTGACGTGCGGCGCGCGGGCGCCGCCGACGTAGAGCCGCAGCGGCAGCGGACGGCCGGTGCGGCGCAGCTCGCGGACCACGTCGAACCCGAGCCGGCCGCCCATCGAGTGGCCGTAGATCGCGTACGGGCGGTCGGCCCGGGACGCGATCGCGTCGGCGACGTCGGCGACGGTGAAGCGCGGGTCCTCGGTGATCCGGTTTTCCCGGCCGGGCAACTGCACCGGCAGCACCTCGACGTCGGGGCCGAACGCGGCCGGCCAGTTCCGGAACGCGCTGGCGCCCGCACCGGCGTAGGGCAGGCAGAACAACCGCACCGGCGCCTCGGGGCGGCTTCCGGTGGAGACGAACCAGTTCACCGCGGGCCTCTCTGCACGGGGTCGATCCAGTGCCGGCGGCGCTGGAACGGGTAGGTGGGCAGCCCGGTGCGCCGGACCGTGCCCTCGGGATGCAGGGCGTCCCAGTCGACGTCGTGCCCGGCCACCCAGTCGGCGGCCGTCTCGCGCAGCGGCCCGGCGTCACCGGCGATCCGGGCGTCGGTGTCGAGCAGCACGTCCAGCGCGGACAGCGCGGCGGACAGGTCGGCGGCGACCACGGCCGCCCGGTGGGCGAACGGCCGCCGGCCGAGCGCCAGCGTGGCGGCCACCTCGGGCAGCGCCGGCGCGGTCCCGGCCAGGTGGGTCCGCAGCCGGACCAGCGCGGCCCGCAACGCCGCCGGGGTACGCGCGGAGATCGGCAGCAGCCACGGCCCCTCCCCCGGCGGGTCGGCCGGCTCGACCGGCGGCGGCTGTTCCACCACCACGTGCGCGTTCGTGCCGCCCAGGCCGAACGCGCTCACCCCGGCCACCCGGCGTCCACCGTCCGGCCAGTCCCGGGCCTTGGTGGGCACGTAGAACGGGCCGGCGGCCAGGTCGATCTCCGGGTGCGGGCGGGTGAAGTGCAGGTTCGGCGGGATCACGCCGTGCCGGACGGCGAGCACGGTCTTGATCAGCCCGGCGATGCCGGCCGCGGCGTCGAGGTGGCCGATGTTCGTCTTCACCGAGCCCAGCGCGCACGTGTCGGGCGGCGCGGCGCCGGCGTACACCTCGTGCAGCGCGGCCACCTCGATGGCGTCGCCGAGCGGCGTGCCGCTGCCATGTCCCTCGACGAGGCGGACCTCGCCGGGGGCGACCTCGGCGGTGGCGAGCGCGTTGGCCACGGCGGCGGCCTGCCCGGCCGGGCCGGGCACCGCGAAGCCGGCCCGGTCCGGGCCGTCGTTGGTGACCGCCCAGCCGGGCAGGATCGCGTAGATCCGGTCGCCGTCGGCCTGCGCGTCGGCGAGCCGGCGCAACGCGACCACGCCCGCGCCGGAGCCGAACCCGGAGCCGTCGGCGGCCTCGTCGAAGGCGCGGCACCGGCCGTCGGGCGAGGCGAGCCCGCCCGGGGTGGCGCGGTGCCGGGGCCACATGACCGTCGACCCGCCGGCCAGCGCCAGGTCGCACTGGTAGTCGGCGAGGCTCTGCGCGGCCAGGCAGACCGCGACCAGCGAGCTGGAGCAGGCGCTCTGCACGGCCAGCGCCGGGCCGGTCAGCCCGAGCCGGTAGGCGACCTGCCCGGGCAGGTGGTCGGTGAACTGCCGGCCGACCAGCCGCGCCTCCCAGTCGTCCGGGTCGACGTCGCCGACCACTGCCGGGTTGTCCATGAGGTGGAACAGGAAGTAGCGGTTGGCGGAGGTGGACGAGTAGACGCCGACCAGCCCCGGGAAGCGCTGCGGGTCGTGCCCGGCGTCCTCCAACGCCTCCCACGCGGTCTCCAGGAAGAGCCGGTGCTGCGGGTCGGTGCGGGCGGCCTCGTCGGCGCCGAAGGAGAAGAACTCGGCGTCGAAGTCGGCCACCCCGTCGAGCCGGCCGGCGGCGCGGACGTGCCGCGGGTCGGCGCGCAGCCCGGGCCCGACGCCGAGCGCGGCCAGCTCCTCGTCGGTGTGGTCGTGCACGGAGTCCACGCCGGTGCACAGGTTCCACCAGAACGTCGCCACGTCGGGCGCGCCGGGGAAGCGGCCGGCGATCCCGACCACCGCGATCTCGTCGCCGGTGTACTCGCGGGACGCGCTGACCGGCGCGGCGGGCGCGGGCAGCACCGGGGCGCGGACCGCCTCGGGCGGCGCGTCGAGCAGCGCCGCCTGGGCCGCGACGGTGGGGTGGTCGAACAGGCGCAGCATCGGCAGCCGGACACCGAACCGCTCGGCGATGCGTTGCTGCACCCGGCCCAGCAGCAGCGACTGCCCGCCCACGTCGAAGAAGCTGTCGGTGCGGCCGACCACCGGGCGGCCCAGCACCGCGCACCAGATGTCGTGCACGGCGCGTTCGGTGTCGGTGGCCGGCGCCTCGCCGGCGGGCACCTCGGCGACCGGGTCGGGCAGCGCCCGCTCGTCGATCTTTCCGCTGACGGTGAGCGGGAACTCGGCCACCACGACCACCGCGCGCGGTACGGCGTAGTCGGGCAGCGCGGCGGCGAGCGCCGCGCGCAGCGCCGCCGGGTCGGGGCGGGCGCCGGCCGGCCGGGCGTACGCCAGCAGCTCGCCGTCGCGGGCGATGGCGCGGACGCCGGCCACGCCGGGCTGGGCGGCCAGCACGGTCTCGATCTCGGTCAGCTCCACCCGGTGCCCGCGCACCTTGACCTGTCGGTCGAGCCGGCCCAGGCAGACCAGTTCGCCGCCGGGCAGCCGCGAGCCGAGGTCGCCGGTGCGGTACGACCGCGTCCCGTCGGCGTCCCGGCCGAACCGGTCGCTGTCCTGGTTGAGGTAGCCGGCGGCGAGGTGCCGGCTGCGGACCACGATCTCGCCGGTGTCCGGGGCGAGGTCGAGCCGGTAGCCAGGGAACGCGGTGCCGACCGGCAGCGGCCCGACGGCGGCCGGGTCCACCTCGGACAACGGCAGCACGTGCCGGGCCGCGAACGTCATCTCGGTGGCCCCGTAGCCGTTGACCAGCACGCAGCCGCTGGCGAACCGGTCCCGGCCGCGCGCCGCGTCGGCCCAGGTGGCCTGTTCGCCGCCGAGCAGCACCGCGCGCACGGTGGCCAGCCGCCGGTCGCCGAGCGTGTCGAGCAGGAAGCGGTAGACGGTCGGCGTGCAGTGCAGCACGGTGACGCCGTGCCGGTCGAGCTGTTCCACCGCGTACGCCAGGCCGTGCCGGCGCAGGTCGACCGGGACGACCGCGGCGCCGGTGAGCAGCGCCGGGTAGAGGTCCGGGATGGCGGCGTCGAAGCTGAACGAGGCGAGCAGGCTGAGCCGGTCGGCCGGGCCGACGGCGAGCGCGTCGATCTGGTTGTCGACGACGTGGGCCAGGTTGCGGTGGGTCTGCCCGACCGCCTTGGGCACGCCGGTGGAGCCGGAGGTGAACAGCACGTACGCCAGCGCGTCCGGGTCGACCGGCACCGGGCGCAACGGGGCCGGCGGCACCTCGTCCAGCGGCACCACGGCACGCCCGTCGGCCAGCGTCAGGGCCAGCTCACGGTGCTCGGCGGCGCAGGCCACGGCGGTGACGCCGGCGGCGGCGACCATGTGCCGCAGCCGGGCGACCGGGAATCCCGGGTCCAGCGGCACGTACGCGCAGCCGGCGGCGAGCGTGCCGAGCAGTGCGGCGACGGTCGGCGCGCCGTGTGCGGTGAGCAGCGCGATGCGGTCGCCGGGCCGGAAACCGGCGGCGACGAGCACGGCCGCGTACCCGCCGGCCGCCTCGGCCAGCTCGGCGTAACCGACCTCGTGGGTCTCGCCGAGAAGTGCCGGGCGGCCACCGTGGACCGCTGCGACCGCGCCGAAACGATTGATGATCATCGTCTCTGCCATCAGGAAACGGGATGAGCTCCACTGACGGCGGGCGCGCAGCAGCAATCGACGAATGTGACCATTGATCCCCCCCAGGACTTCACATTGGAAGCAGAATAAAGCTCAATCTCTCGACCGGAAGAGGATCGATCCGGGTCGAGCCGAAGGGGGGACGACCGCTGGCACCTCGGACGGAGGAATTCGTCCGATCATCCCTCTAGCGCGTAGACGATTTTCAGCGTAGGTAGCTACTGGCGAGTTATTTTACGGTGAAAATACTTCTGGACCGTGAAATCTTCGCCCGGCGGCCCAACCGGACGGCAGCTCGACCCGGATCGCGGGGAGCCTGCTCAGACATCGTACGGCGGGCGCGGAAGGGGGTCCACCATCGCGTCGAACCCTCGGGGCAGCTGCGCCACCAGATCCTGGAACTCGCCGACCGTGACCGTCTCCCGCAGCGTGGCGAGCACCGCCCGCGTGCCCACCTCGGCGACCGCCGGGTCCACCGCGGCCCGGTCGGCCACCCGGTAGAGGAAGTCCACCGCGGCCCCGGTCGCCGCCCCGTCCGCCACCAGGTAGCCGCCGACATCGTCCGGCAACTGCGCCGCCAGGTCGGCCGTCTCGTCCGCGGTGATCCGCTCGGCGAGGGTCTGCAACACCGCCCGGGAGATCGTCGCCGCGTCGTCGGTGGGCAGCTCGGCGCGACGCGCCACCGCGTCGACGAACAGCGGAAACCGCATCCCGCCCTCCCCTGCCAGCCAGCCACCGACCCCCGCGACTACCCACCCCCACCCCCACCAAACAACCCCACCCCACCCCCGCCCCCACCCCCGCCCGCGATCTTGCACTTGCTGCCGGGCAAAAGCGACCGATCCGACGTCTCGCGGGCAGTAACCGCAAGATCGGCGAGGAGGGCGAGGCGAGGAGGGCGAGGAGGTGAGGTGAGGAGGGGAGCGTGGGTAGCATCCGCGCATGGCCACCGTCACCCATCCCGGCGCCTGCCCCCTGGACTGTCCCGACACCTGCGTCTGGCAGCTCACCGTGGCAGACGGCCGGGGCGTCGCGCTGCGTGGCGACCGCGACCACCCGTTCACCCGGGGTGCGCTCTGCGGCAAGGTCAACCGCTACCTCGACGCGGTCAACGGCCCGGACCGGCTCACCACCCCCTGGATCCGCACCGGCGGCAAGGGCGTCGGTCCGGTGGCCTACCGGCCGGCGAGCTGGGCGGAGGCGCTGGACCGGGTGGCGGCCGGGCTGCGAGCCAGCATCGACCGCGACGGGCCGGAGTCGGTGCTGCCCTACTACTTCGCCGGCACGATGGGGCTGGTCCAGGGCTGGACGATGGGGCCGCGACTGTTCGCGTACCTGGGGGCGTCCCGGTTGGACACCACCATCTGCACGGCGGCGGCGAACGCGGCCACCCGGTCCGTCTACGGCCGCTCGGTGGGCTTCGAGCCGGAGTCGATCGTCGACGCCCGGCTGATCGTGCTCTGGGGCGCCAACCCGCTCGCCACCAACCTGCACCTGTGGCCGTTCGTGCAGCAGGCCCGCGAGCGCGGCGCGTACCTGGTGACGATCGACCCGCTGCGCACCGAGACCGCCGCCCGCAGCGACGAGCACGTCGCGCCGCTGCCCGGCACCGACGCGGCGCTCGCGCTCGGGCTGATGCGGCAGGTCCGCGACGCCGGGGCGGCCGACGAGCCGTGGCTGGCCGCGCACACCGTCGGCTGGCCCGAGCTGTCCGCCCGGCTCGACGAGTGGCCGGTGGAACGCGCCGCCGCCGAGTGCGGGCTGCCCGCGGAGACCGTGCGCCGGCTCGGCGCGCGGATCGCCACCACCCGGCCCACCGCCGTACGCGTCGGCCTCGGCCTGCAACGGCACGCCGGCGCCGGGCAGGCGATCCGGGCGATCTGCGCGCTGCCGCTGGTCACCGGCGATTTCCGGTACGCCGGCGGCGGCGCCCTGGTGACCACCAGCGGGCACCACCCGGTCGACAACGGCCCGGTGGTCCGGCCGGCCGGCATGCCGGCACCGCCGGCCCGGTCGGTGAACATGAGCCGCCTCGCCGCCGTGCTCACCGGGGCGGCCGACCCGCCGGTGACCTCGCTGGTGGTGTTCAACGCCAACCCGGCGGCCACCGCGCCGGACCAGACCCGGCTGCTCGCCGGCCTGCGCCGCGCCGACCTGTTCACCGTGGTGCTGGAGCAGCGCTGGACCGACACCTGCGACCACGCCGACGTGGTGCTCCCGGCCACCATGCAGCCCGAGCACCTCGATCTCCAGACCTCCTACGGGCACCACTACACGACGCTGAACCTGCCGGCCACCCGGGCGCCCGGCGAGGCGCTGCCGAACACCGAGATCTTCCGGCGCATCGCCGCGGCGCTCGGCATCGACCATCAGGCGTTCCGGGACAGCGACGAGGACCTGGCCCGGCAGTTGCTGGCCGGCTCGCCGATCGGGTTCGAGGAGCTGCGCGACCGCACGTACGCCCGGCTCACCGGCGTGGCGGTCGGCTCCGCGCCGTTCGCCGACGGTGGCTTCCCCACCCCGGACGGGCGGGCCCGGCTGCACGACCCGGCCCTGGCCCGGCTCGGGGTGGATCCGCTGCCCGGCTACACCCCACCGGTCGAGGCCGCCGACCCGGCGCTGGCCCGACGTTTCCCGCTGGTGCTGCTCGCCCCGGCCGGCCGCTACCTGATGAACTCCACGTTCGCCTCGCTGCCGTGGCACGCCCGTCGGGCCGGTCCGCCCCGGGTGCACCTGCACCCGGCCGACGCGGTGGCGCGCGGCCTGGCCGACGGCGACGCGGTGCGGGTCCACAACGACCGGGGCGCGTTCCTGGCCGCGGTGGCGGTGGACGAGGGGACCCGGCCCGGGGTGGCGTTCACCTACAAGGCGTACTGGGCGCGGCTGAGCCCCGGCCGGTCCACGGTGAACGCGGTGACCGCGGTCCGCGACGCCGACCTGGGTGGCGCGCCCACGTTCCACGACTGCCGGGTCGAGGTGGAGCCGGTGCCGGCCGAGCTGCTGACCGCCGACCCGCCCGTCGACCCGGCCGTCGACCAGGCCACCAGCCGGACCACCGGGCCGGCCGTGGACACCGGCGTCGCCGCGCCCCTCGGCTGAGCCGGGACCTCCGGCCCGGTCGGTGGGTCCGTCCGCCCCTGCTCGCCCCGGCCACCGCCGCCTAGCGTCGGAGACGGTGGCGCCAGGTCACGGCGCGGCGTCGGACGCGCCGAGCTGGAGCTACCGGAGGCGCCGGAGCGCGGCGCCGCGGACACCGGGAGGTCGCCATGCGGACGTGGCAGGTGCAGGACGTGATGACCACCGACGTGGCGTCGGTACGGGAGGGCACGGCGTACCGGGAGATCGTCGACGTGCTGACCGACCGGCACGTCACGGCGGCGCCGGTGGTGGACGGCGCCCGGCGGGTCCTCGGGGTGGTCTCCGAGGCGGACCTGATGTACAAGGTGGAGCTGTCCGGGCAGCCCCACGAGCGGCGGTTCCGGCCGGACCGGCACCGCCGGGAGGCGCGGGCGAAGGCCGGCGCGACGCTCGCGGCCGACCTGATGACCGCTCCCCCGGTCACCGTCGCGCCGGACGCCACGCTGGTCGAGGCGGCGCGGCTGATGGACACGCGCGGTGTCAAGCGACTGCCGGTGGTCGACGACCTGGGCCGGCTGGTCGGCATCGTGACCCGCGGCGACCTGCTGAAGGTGCACCTGCGCCCGGACGCGGACATCCGGCGGGACGTGGTCGACGAGGTGCTGCGCCGCACGCTCGGCGTCCGCGACGGCGTGGTGGACGTGACAGTGCACGGCGGCGTGGTGACGCTCACCGGTCAGGTGGAGCGCAGGTCGACGGTGCACCTGGCGCTGCGGTTGACCCGGCAGGTCAGCGGCGTGGTCGAGGTGGTCGACGCGCTCGGCTACGCGATCGACGACGCGCCGGGGTCGGCGCTGCGGCTCGGCGGCGGCATGCCGGCCGGCATCGCCTGAACCGACCCCGCCATGCTCACAGTCAGCCCTCGGCGAGCGCGTCCAGCACCAGCGCGGCGGTCCAGCTGAACGCCGGTGAGCCGAGGCCGGCGCCGGTGTCCGGGTGGAAGTACTCGTGGCAGCCGGCGCCGTCGACCAGGTCGAGCAGGGATTCCCGCAGCCCGGCCGCCAGGTCGGCCCGACGGTGGGTGCGCAGGCCCTGCCAGAGCAGCCAGCCGGTGTTCACCCAGCTCGGCCCGCGCCAGTAGCGCAGCGGTTCGAAGTCCGGCGCGGTGCGGTCGTAGGTGGGCAGCGGCCGGTCCATCCGGGCGGCCAGCCCGAACCGGGGCGAGCACGCCTCGGCCAGTACGGCCCGCACCTGCGGCTCCGGCAGGTCGGGCAGGGCCAGCGGCAGCAACCCGAGCACGGTACGGGCCCCGATGAGCCGGTCGGTGCGGACGTCACGCGGCCGGAACGTGCCGGTGACCGGGTCCCAGAGGCGGGTCACCAGCGCCTCGGTGAGGCGGGCGGCCCGGTCCCGGTGCGGGCACGGGTCGGCGCCGACCACCGTCGCGATCCGGGCCAGCGCGTATTCGGCGACCCCGAGCGCGGCGTTGACCAGCGGGCACTCCACCAGGAACGGGTGCCGACCGAGCAGTCCCTCGTCCCGGTAGCGGCCGGCCCGGTAGCTGTCGACCAGCGCGACGTAGCGTGCGTAGTCCAGGTCGGTGGGCCGGTGCGCGGCGTCGGCGTGCGCGGTGTCGTGCCGACGGTACGCGCGCATCACCGCCTCGTCGGCCGGCACCGCGGCCAGCGGGGCGTCCCAGGCGGGGCTGTTGTCCAGGCCGGACTCCCACGGGTGCACGATGGCGGCCAGTCCGCCCCCGCCGACGTCCCGCCGCCCGGTCAGGTAGCGCTGCTGGGCGACCAGCCGGGGATAGAGCCGGCGCAGCGCGGCCACCGACGCGTCGGAGGGGGCGCGGCGGTGCACCAGCCAGGCGGCCGGGGCGTGCACCGGCGGCTGCACGATGCCGGAGGTGGCCACCGGCGGCGCGCCGTCGGCGCACGCCGAGTCCCAGAACGCCGGCCCGGGGAAGTACGGGCCGAGGTGCGGCGCCGGGTTGAACACGATGTGCGGCACCCGCCCGTCGGCCCACTGCGCGGCGAACAGCGTCCGCAGCTCGCGCCAGGCCCGGTCCGGTCGTACGTGCGCCAGCCCGACCGCGATGAACGCCGAGTCCCAGCTCCACTGGTGCGGGTAGAGCGTGCGGGACGGGACGGTGTGGTCGTGTTCCCAGTTGGCGTCCAGCGTGGCGAGCGCGAGCCGGCGCAGCCGGGCGTCCCGTTCCGCGCCGGCCCGGACGCCGGCCGCCAGGCTGCCGGTCACGCGGCGGCCCGCCACGGCCGGGCCGGGGTCAGCACGGTGGCGGCCTGGCGCAGCGCGGCGACCGGCTCACCCCGCAGCCGGCACTCGAGCGCCAGCCAACCGGGATAGCCGATCCCGGCGAGCGTGTCGAGCAGCGCCGCCCAGTCCAGGTGCCCGGCGCCGGGCTGGTGCCGGTTGGAGTCGCTGACCTGCACGTGCCCGAGGTAGGGCGCGGCGGCGCGCAGCGCGGCGCACGGGTCGTCCTCCTCGATGTTCATGTGGTAGGTGTCGGCGACCACCCGCACCGCGGGCGACCCGACCGCACGGCACAGCTCGACCGCCTGGTCGAGCCGGTTGACCATGTGGTCCTCGTACCGGTTGAGCGGTTCCAGGAACAGGGTGACCCCCTCGGACCGGGCGTGCTCGCCCAGCTCGCCCAGGGCGTCGACGAGCACCCGCCGGTCGGCCTCGGGCGACCGGGGCGGTTCGTGCGGCGGCAGCCGGCGGGAGAACATGCCCCAGGCGGCCGGCGTCATGGCGCCGACGCCGCCCAGCTCGGCGATCACGGAGAGCTGGGAGCGCAGGTTGCGGACCGCGTCCCGGGAGCGGGCCGGGTCGAAGTCACCGATGAAGTGGTCCATCTCGACGCAGACGGTCGGCGTCACCACCCCGGCGGCGTGGGCCCGGCGCAGCTCCGGCAGCCGCCGGGCGAGCGCCAGGTCCCCCCGTCCGCGCAGCTCGATGCCCCGGTAGCCGAGGGAGACGGCGAGGGCGCACTTGTCGATCAGGTCGGCGCCGGGGAGCAACTGCTCCTGGCAGGCCAGTGGGATGTCCATGTCAGAACCTCAGCACCACTTGGAGGACGTCACCGTCACCGCGGTCGAGCAACGCCAGCGCGTCGGCCACCGCGCCCGCGTCGACGACGTGGCTCACCAGCGGCAGCGGGTCGACGCTGCCCTCCGCCACCAGGTCCATGAAGGTGTGGGCGATCCGTGTCCCGGACCACCGGCCGGCCGTGCCGGGGACCGGGTCCGGGCCGGAGACCTGGGCGGCCACCAGCTGGATCCGGTTGTGGTGGAACTCCTCGCCGAGTTCCAGCCCGTGGGCGTACCCCTGGTAGAAGCCGGCGGCGACGACGCGGCCGGCGGGCGCGGTGGCCCGGATCGCCTCGTGCAGCGCCGGGTACGCCCCGGACAGCTCCAGGCAGACGTCGGCGCCACGACCGTCGGTGGCCGCCCGCAGCGCGGTGGCGGCCGAGTCGCCGGCGGCGTCGACCACCCGGCGGGCGCCGAGGCGGGTGGCGTGCGCGAGTCGTCCGGGCATCCGGTCGACGGCCACCACCCGGCTGCCGGACAGCACCGCGAGCCGGGTGCCGAGCAGCCCGATCACGCCCTGGCCGAAGACGCCGACCCAGTCGCCGAGGTGCAGGTCGCCGGCGAGCACCGCGGTCAGCGCGATGGCGCCGGGGCGGGCGAAGACGGCGGCGAGCGGGTCGAGGCCGGGGGCGAGCGGGTGCGTCGCGGCGGCGGCGAGCACGGCCTCGGCGCGGTGCCCCCAGATCCCCCAGACGAGCTGGCCGGCGCGGCGGTCGGCGACGTCGGGGGCGACCTCGACGATCTCGCCGACCTCCTCGTAGCCGAAGCCCACCACCGGGTACGCGGGCGCGGCCTGCCGGGGCACGAACATCCGGGCGGTGGCGTCCCAGTCCTTGCGGAGGCGGGGGTTGCTGCCCCGGTAGAGGGTCAGCTCGGTGCCGGCGGAGATGCCGGAGTAGCAGGTGCGGACGCGGACCTGACCCGGGCCGAGCCGGTCCGGGAGGCAGGGCTCCAGGCGAACGCTGCGGGGCCCGGCCAGAGAGACAACCCAGTTGGCCATGGCGTCGCTCCGAAGAAAGTACCGGCCTCAATCCTAACCCAAAAAATGGGCATATGTGATTAGATTGATGAATCGGTGGGTATTGATGGGGTGCCGTGTACTTTCGAGAAGGAGTGCCGCCGATGCCATCACCCTCCACACGGCTGCTCGCTTCGAGCCTGATCCTGGCACTGGCCGGGGCCGGCGCGACCGCCTGCAGCGACGACGGGCAGAAATCCGACAGTTCCCAGATCACCGTCTGGAGCCTGGAGGACGTGGCCGACCGGGTCAACGCCACCAAGGCGATCATCGCCGACTACACCGCGAAGACCGGCGTGAAGGTCAACCTGGTCACCGTCAACGAGGACCAGTTCCCGTCGCTGATCGCGTCCAGCGCCGCCGCCGGCGACCTGCCCGACGTGGTCGGCTCGGTGTCGCTCGCCGGCGTCCGTACGCTCGCCGCCAACGAGCTGCTGGAGCCGGACGCGAACAAGGCGGTGGTCGACACGCTCGGGCGGGACACCTTCTCCCCCCGCGCGCTGGAGCTGACCAGCGACGGCGGCACCCAGCTCGCCGTGCCCAGCGACGGCTGGGGGCAGCTCCTGGTCTACCGCAAGGACCTGTTCGACGCCGCCGGCCTGCCCGCCCCCGACACGTACGAGAAGATCGCCGCCGCGGCGGCGAAGCTGAACACCGGCGGCGTCGCCGGCATCACCGCGGCGACCGCCCCCGGCGACGTCTTCACCCAGCAGACCTTCGAGCACCTCGCGCTGGCCAACAACTGCCAGCTCACCGACGACGCCGGCAAGGTCACGCTCGACTCGCCGGAATGCGTGGAGGCGTTCCGGTTCTACGGCGACCTGATGCGGAACAACTCGGTCAAGGGCGCGCAGGACGTCGACACCACCCGGGCCACCTACTTCGCCGGCAAGGCGGCCATGCTGATCTGGTCGCCGTTCGTCCTCGACGAGCTGGCCGGCCTGCGCAACGACGCGCGGCCGACCTGCCCGCAGTGCCAGTCCGACCCGGCGTGGCTGGCCAAGAACAGCGGCTTCGTCACCGCGATCAAGGGCCCGAACGGCACCGAGCCGGCCCAGTACGGCGAGGTCAGCTCCTGGGCGGTGCTCGACGGCGCGGCCGACCCGGCGAAGTCGTTCGTGGAGTACATGCTCTCCGACGGCTACCCGCGCTGGTTCGGCATGTCCCCCGAGGGGCGCTTCCCGGTGCGCACCGGCACGGCCGAGGACAAGCAGAAGTTCCGCACGCTGTGGAACACCAGCCCGGCCGGCGTGGACACCAAGAAGCCGCTCTCCGACGTCTACGGCGACGACGTGCTCGCCACGCTGCGCAAGAGCCCCGACACGTTCCAGCGCTGGGGGCTGACCCAGGGCCAGGGCAAACTGGTCGGCGCCATCCTCGGCGAGCTGCCGGTGCCGAAGGCGCTCGCCGACGTGGTCGGCGGCAAGACCGACGCCCGGGCCGCCGCCGAGCGGGCCAAGAAGGACGTCGAGGCCATCGCCAAGGGCGTCAATTGACCACCACCGCGCCGGAGGCCGGCCGCTCCCCCACCCCGGAGCGGCCCCGCCGGACCGGCCGCCGCCCACTGACGCTGCGTCGCCGCGAGTCCCGCGCCGGGCTCGCGCTGGTCGCGCCGACGCTGCTCGTCGTGCTCGCGGTGATCGGCATACCCATCGTCTGGACCGTGGTGCTGGCCTTCCAGCGGGTACGCCTGGCGACGCTGCGCAAGACCGGCCTGTTCGGCGAGCTGACGCTGGACAACATCGACCGGGTGCTGCACACCCCCGGGTTCGCCGACACGCTCTGGACCACAGTGGTCTACAGCGTCGGCGGCACCGCCGGCTCGATAGTGGTCGGCCTGGTGGCGGCGCTGGCCGTCCGGGGGCCGTTCCGGGGCCGTACGCTGGTGCGCGCGTCGATGCTGCTGCCGTACGTGGCGCCGGTGGTCGCCATGACGTTCGTCTGGCAGGTGATGCTCGACCCGCAGCTCGGCATCGTCAACGACTGGGGGCGGCGTTTCCTCGGCTGGGACGCCCCGGTGGCGTTCCTGTCCCAGGAGTCCACCGCGCTGTGGACCGTGATCGCGTTCGAGGCGTGGCGCTACTTCCCGTTCGCGTTCCTGTTCCTGCTGGCCCGGCTCCAGGCGGTGCCGGGCGAGCTGGAGGAGGCCGCCCGGGTCGACGGCGCCACCCCGACCCAACGCTTCCGGCACATCCTGCTGCCGCAGCTCATGCCCGTGATCGCGCTGCTCGGCGTGCTGCGCTTCATCATGACGTTCAACAAGTTCGACGACGTCTACCTGCTCACCGGCGGCTCGGCCGGCACCGAGGTGGTCAGCGTCCGGGTCTACCAGTTCCTCACCGCGCGTACCGACATCGGCGCGGCCGCCGCCCAGGCGGTCGTGCTGGCCGTGGTGCTGCTCGTGTTCGTGGCCATCTACCTGCGCTTCTTCGGCGCGAAACGGGAGGCGTGATGGACCGGGACCGGATCGAGACGGTCAGCCTGCGGTGGCTGCGCCGGCTGGTGATCGTCGGCTTCCTGCTGGTCACGCTGCTGCCGTTCTGGTACATGCTGGTGCTGTCGGTGCGCCCGATCGAACGCTTGCTGCTCGACCCCGGCTCGCTCTGGGTGCCGTTCGGCGAGCTGACCGTCGCCACGTACGCCGAGGTGTTGAAGTCCGTGGAGAGCGGCGGGCAGGGCTTCCTCACGTTCATCCGCAACAGCGGCCTGGTGGCGCTGGCCGCCACCGTGCTCACGCTGGTGGTCGCCATCCCCGGCGCGTACGCGGTCTCCCGGCTGCGGTTCTTCGGCCGCCGGCAGGTCAGCGCGCTGTTCCTGGCGGTCTACCTGTTCCCGTCGATCGTCATCGCGATCCCGCTTTTCGTGGTGTTCAGCCGCGCCGGGCTGCGCGGGTCGCTGTTCGGGCTGGTGCTGGTCTACATCTCGCAGACGTTGCCGGTCTCGGTCTACATGCTCAAGAACTACTTCGAGACCATTCCGGTCAGCCTGGAGGAGTCCGCGGCGATCGACGGCGCCGGCCGGCTCGGCATCATCCGCCGGGTCAGCCTGCCGCTCGCCGCGCCGTCGGTGATGGCGGTCGCGCTCTACGACTTCATGATCGCCTGGAACGAGTTCCTGTTCGCGCTGCTGTTCCTGGTCGACCGGCCGGACCGGTGGACCGTCTCGCTGGGGCTGTCGCTGCTCGCCGACGGCGTCGAGGTGCCCAAGACGGTGCTGATGGCCGGCTCGGTCATCCTCACCCTGCCGATCGTGGTGCTCTTCTTCGCCGGGGAACGCCTGCTCACCGAGGGCCTCACCAGCGGGGCGGAGAAGGGCTGAGGGCGCGGCGGCATGCCAGGATGACCCGGTGCGATCACCACGGGAGCGCCCGGCCGGCGCGCGGCTGGCCCGACTGCTCACCGAGGTGTTCGCACCGGGCGTCCTGGTGACCGCGTTGCCACTGGTGGCCGCCGCCCGGGTCAGCCGCTCCCCGGCCCAGTTCCTGCTCTGGGGCGGCACCGTGCTGCTGTGCTGCGCGATCATCCCGGTCGGGGTGATCGTCCACGGCGTCCGCCGGGGCCGGCTCACCGACCGGCACGTCGGCGACCACCGGCAGCGGGCCCGCCCGCTGTCGATCGGCCTGGCCTCGGTGGCGGTCGGGTTGATCGTGCTCGCGGTGCTGCGCGCGCCGGCCGAGCTGTTCGCGGTGATCGTGGTCATCTTCGTGGTCGGCGCCGCCTGCACGCTCGTCAACCACTGGTGGAAGCTGAGCATCCACGCGGCGGTGGCCGCCGCCACGGTGGCCGTGCTGGTGCTGCTGTTCGGGCCGGTGGCGCACCTGGGCTGGCCGTTGGCAGCGGCGGTCGGCTGGTCCCGGGTGCGGCTGCGCGACCACACCGGGCCGCAGGTGCTGGCCGGCGCCGCGCTCGGCGCGCCGCTCGCCGCCGCCACGTTCCTCGCGCTCACCTGACCGTTACGGTTGGCCCATGAGCAAGCCGACCCGCTGGGTGACCGACACCGATCCCGGCCACTCGCAGTGGTACGTCGACCGGTTCCGCCGCCTCGCCGCCGAGGGGGCGGACCTGGCCGGTGAGGCCCGGCTGGTGGACGCGCTGGTGCCGCCCGGCGCGCGGATCCTCGACGCCGGCTGCGGCACCGGCCGGGTCGCCGCCGCGCTGGCCGAGCGCGGCCACACAGTGGTCGGCGTCGACGCCGACCCGACGCTGGTCGAGGCCGCCCGCGCCGACCACAGCGGCCCCCGGTTCCTGGTCGCCGACCTGGCCGAGCTGGACCTGGCCGGGCAGGGCGAGCCCGAGCCGTTCGACGCGGCAGTGGTGGCCGGCAACGTGATGACGTTCGTCGCGCCCGGCACCGAACGCGAGGTGCTCGCCCGGATCGCCGCGCACGTGCGCCCGGACGGCGCGGTGGTGGTCGGCTTCGGCACCGACCGGGGCTACCCGATCGCCGAGCTGGACGCCGACGCGGTCGCGGCCGGCCTGCGCCGGGAGCACCGCTTCGCCACCTGGGACCTGCGCCCCTGGCACGACGACGCCGGGTTCGCGGTGACCGTGCTGCGCCGCCCGGCCTGAGTCGCGCGGCCGGTCTGAGTCTGGCGCCCCGGCCTGAGTCGCGCCCCCGGTCTGGGTGGCGCCCGGTCAGGCCGGGGCGGCCACCGCGCGGGCGGCCGCCGGGTCGAGCGGACTGCCGGCCGGCAGCAGGTCCACCAGGCTCGCCGGCAGCCGCACCGGGCGCACCCCGGCGTAGCCGAGCATGCCCGGCACGTCCGCGCCGGCCAGCGCGTAGCGCCGACCCAGGTCGGTGACCACGCACACCGTGCCGCCGGTCGCGCCCGGGGCGGCCACCGCCTCCACCAACGCGCCGCGCCCCGGCTCCACCACGACCTGGTCGGCCAGCCCACCCCGACCCCCCGGGGTACGCGCGGCGGCGGCCGGGTCCGGCGCGGTGACGCCGAGCCGGATCTCGCGTACGCCGGTGTCGTCACCGGCCCGCGCGCAGAGCGCACCCGGATCGGCGGTGGCCAGCCGGGGCGGCACGGCGGGCGGCGCGCTCGGCCCGGCCGGCACCAGGTCGGGCAGCTTCGGCAGCGCCGCGAACCGGCCGAGCGTGATCGGTGCCGGCTCGCCCTGACCGGTGCGGGCCAGCAGCAGCGCGGCCTGCAACTCGGTGATGCCGGCCAGCCCGTCGCGCGCGGCCACCGCGTACTGCCGGCCGCCCCCGGAGTTGCGCACCAGGTAGACGTCGCCGACGGTGGCGCCGGGCACCCGCGCCGAGGGAGCGCCGAGCCCGTCGACCGGCGGTGGGACCAGGTCGGCGCCAGCCGGCACGGTGTTGAGCAGCGCCGCCGCCACCGGCACGGCCCGCTCCCGGGTGGCGGCCAGCGCGGCGAGCACCCGGTCGGTGTCGCGCAGCAGGAAGCGCCGGTCGCGCCAGAGCAGGTGCAGGCCGCCGTCCGGGTGGCGGACCAGCAGGCCCTGGTCGCCGAGCGCCCGCCCGCCGGGCGCGGCCCGCCCGATCAGCAGCGCCGAGCGGGCCTCGGCCCGGCCCGCCTCCACCGTCACCGACGAGCAGAGCGTCCAGCCGTCGCCGACCAGCCGGTTCGGCGCGGGCAGCGAGTCCGGGGCGTCGGCGATACCGAGCGGCAGCCCTCGCGGCACCCCGTCGATGGCCCGGCGGGTGACCAGCACCGTCTTCGGCCGCTCCGCCCCGATGATCAGCAGGGCGGAGGCGTAGTTGAGCACCGGGTGCAGCTTCTCGTCGCGGTAGACGAACCGGGCGCCGGACTCCTTCTCCACGATCACCGCGCCGGTGTCCCGCCAGGAGCTGCCACCGCCGGTGAACAGGCCGTACAGCGCCACCCCGCCGAGCGCGATCACCGCGACCAGCACGCTGGCCAGACCGGCGCCGGCCAGCCGGCGGAACGGCGACTGCGCCGGATCGGTCTCCCGCATGACCAGCGCGGCGACCGCCCGCTGCACGCTGAACTGGTACGAGTGCAGCTGGTCCTGCCGCGACGCCATCAGGTCCCCTTCACCGGGATAGTCGCCGCACAGGATAAGCGCTGCGTCGATCCCCCGCCCACCCTGCGTCGCCCCCCGCCCCCGCCCACCAAGTCGACCAAGGAGTTTCGGTCAGAACGGGTCACCGCCGGCGACGCCGATCCCTTGGTCACGGCGTCGGAGGCCACGACTCCGGTGATCATGAGGTTGGCGGCACGACACGCCGGGCGGGACGGGCGCCAACTTCATGATCGACCAAGGGGGAAGGGCGGGGCGGGTTGGTGCTGGCCCGGCAGTTGCCGCCGGTCGCGGGACTCGGGCTGGTCATTCTTGCCGCGGCCGGTACGGTCACGGTGGTGGTGTGGGGCCGCCGAAGGAGGGGGCACAGTGGACAGCAGCGCCTGGGACGACCGGTACGCCACAGCACCGGGGCTGGTGTGGAGCGCTGAGCCCAACCGTTTCGTGGTCGAGTCGGTCGCCGGGCTGAGTCCCGGCTCCGCGCTGGACATCGCCGCCGGCGAGGGCCGCAACGCGGTCTGGCTGGCCGGTCAGGGCTGGCGGGTCAACGCGGTCGACTTCTCGACAGTGGCCATCGACCGGGGGCGCGAGCTGGCCGCCGCGCGGGGCGTCACGGTCGACTGGCGGGTCGCCGACGTGACCGCGTACCGGCCGGTGCCGGGCAGCTACGACCTGGTGCTGATCAGCTACCTGCACCTGCCCGCCGCCGACTTCGCCGGGGTGCTCGCCGCGGCGCGGTCGGCGCTGCGCCCGGGCGGCACGCTGGTGGTGGTCGGTCACGACCTGGCCAACCTCGACGGCGGCACCGGCGGCCCGCGGGACGCGAGCGTGCTGCTCACCCCGGAGGCGGTGGTCGACGGGCTGGCCGGGTTGCGCATCGGGCGCGCCGAGACGGCCCGCCGGCCGGTGCCGACCGCCGACGGCGGCACTGTCGACGCGCTGGACACCGTGGTGGTGGCCACCCGGCCCGCCGACTGAGGCGGTGAGGACCGGTCGTTCCCGCCGGCCGGCCCACGAGCGGCCGGTAGCATCCGGTGACGGATCGGCGGAGAGGACACCGGGTGGGCGCGCGTTTCGAGGAACTGGCCTGGCGGGAGACGCCGATCGGGGAAATCAGCCTGCGCCGGCGTCGCGACCCGGCGTTGGACGCCGACGTCTACGAGGTGAAGCTCGGCGACGAATACCTGATGTCCAGCGCGTTCCCGGTCGCGGAGATCGAACTGGCCCGGCTGGGCCTGGCCCCGCTCCCCGGGGAGTCGCTGGACGTGGTGGTCGGCGGGCTCGGTCTCGGCTACACCGCGCGGACCGCGCTGGCGGACCCGCGGGTGCGCTCGCTGCTGGTGGTCGAGGCGATCGAGGACGTGATCGACTGGCACCGGCAGGACCTGTTGCCGTTCGCCGCCGGCCTGGCCGCGGATCCGCGTACCCGGTTCGTGCGGGCGGACTTCTTCGCCGCGGTCGCCGACGGCGGCTTCGACCCGGACGAGCCCGGGCGGCGTTTCCACGCGGTGCTGCTCGACGTGGACCACTCCCCCCGCCACGTGCTGCATCCCGGCCACGCCCCGTTCTACACGGTCGACGGGCTGCGCCGGCTGGCCGCGCTGCTGCACCCGGAGGGCGTCTTCGCGCTCTGGTCGAACGACCCGCCGGACTCGGCGTTCCAGCGCACGCTGACCGAGGTGTTCCCGACCTCGGTGGCGCACGTCGTCCGGTTCCCGAACCCGTTGCAGGGGCGGGAGGCGGCGAACACCGTCTACGTGGCCCGGCGCTGACCGCCCGCCGGCCGGCATGTCCGACCGGGCATGTCCGGCCACGATGTGGGAAAGCGCGCGGCCGACCGGAGGAGACGGGAGGCACCGACATGCGCGCGTTGCTCTGGGTGGTCGGCGTGGTCGCCGGCGTGCTCATCCTGCTCGGGCTGCTGCTGGAGGCGGTCCGCTGGCTCATCATCATCGGCGTGGTCGCGCTGGCCGCGGTCGTCATCTTCGCGATCGTGAAGACCCGGCGGGTGGCGCACCGGCACTCGGCGTCGCGCCGCTGATGTGACGAACCCGGCAACTTACGCCAACGTAGGTTACCGGCCGGTCAAGTTAGGCTGGGGCCGTCATCCGCGCAGCGAGGAGAGACGGCGATGGACGCGACCGACCGGCGACCCTGGACCCGCAGCTACGCGCCCGGGGTGCCGGCCGAGATCCCGGATCCGGACGGCTCGCTTGTCGACCTGCTCACCGACGCGGCCCGCCGGTTCGGGCCCCGGGTGGCACTCGACTTCTACGGCGCCACCACCACCTTCACCGAGCTGGCCGACCGGGTGGCCCGCGCCGCCGAGGCGCTGCGCCGGCTCGGCGTGCGGCCGGGTGACCGGGTGGCGCTGGTGCTGCCGAACTGCCCGCAGCACGTGGTCGCGTTCTACGCGGTGCTGCGCCTGGGCGCGGTGGTCGTCGAGCACAACCCGCTCTACACCGCCGACGAGCTGGACCGGCAGCTCACCGACCACGGCGCCGGCGTCGCGATCGTGTGGGACAAGGTCGCGCCGCTGGTGGCGGGGCGCGGCGCGGTGCGTACCGTGGTCTCGGTCGACCTGACCGCGGCGCTGCCCCGGCTCAAGCGGTGGGCGCTGCGCCTGCCGCTGCCGAAGGTCCGCGCCGCCCGCGCGGCCATGACCGGCCCCGCGCCCGGCGCGCGGGCCTGGTCGGAGCTGGTTGCCGCCGTCGAGCCGCTGCCGGCCGCGCATCCCGGCCCGGGCGTCGACGACGTCGCGCTGCTCCAGTACACCGGCGGCACCACCGGCGAGCCCAAGGGCGCCGTGCTCACCCACCGCAACCTGCGGGCCAACGCCGCGCAGGGCCGGGCCTGGGTGCCCGGCCTGCGCGACGGCGCGGAGACCGTGTACGCGGTGCTGCCGCTGTTCCACGCCTACGGCCTGACCCTCTGCCTCACCTTCGCCGTCGGCATCGGGGCGACGCTGGTGCTGTTCCCCCGCTTCGACGCCGACCAGGTGCTCGACGCGGCCCGCCGCCGCCCGCCGACGTTCCTGCCCGCGGTGCCGCCGGTCTACGCGCGACTGGCCACCGCCGCCCGCGAGCGCGGCGTCGACGTCACCTCGATCCGGTACGCCATCTCCGGCGCGATGGCGTTGCCGCCGGCCACCGTGGAGCTGTGGGAGTCGGTGACCGGCGGGCTGCTGGTCGAGGGCTACGGCATGACCGAGACGTCCCCGATCACGCTGGGCAACCCGGTCGCGCCGACCCGGCGGCCCGGCACGGTCGGGGTGCCGTTCCCGTCCACCGACGTCCGCATCGTCGACCCCGAGGACCCGAGCCGCGACCGTGCCCCCGGCGAGGCCGGGGAACTGCTGGTACGCGGCCCGCAGGTGTTCTCCGGCTACTGGAACCGGCCCGAGGAGACGGCGAAGGTGCTGCTGCCCGGCGGCTGGCTGCGCACCGGCGACATCGTCACCATGGACGCCGACGGCTTCGTGACAGTGGTCGACCGGATCAAGGAACTCATCATCACCGGCGGCTTCAACGTCTACCCGTCCGAGGTGGAGGACGCGTTGCGCCGTGTCCCCGGCGTGGTCGACGCCGCCGCCGTGGGCGTGCCCACCGCCGACGGCGAGGAGGTCGTCGCGGCGGTGGTGCTCGACGCCGCCGTGGCCGGCACCCCGGAGGCGATCCGCACCGCCTGCCGCACCCACCTGGCCGGCTACAAGGTGCCCCGCCGGATCGTGGTGGTCGACGACCTGCCCCGCTCCCAGATCGGCAAGATCCTGCGCCGCGAGGTCCGCGACCGGCTCCTCGCCGACGGCTGACGTTCTGCCGAGCGCTAAAGTGGCCGACCGCGACCGGTCCGGGTGGGCCACACTCGGGGGATGACGGCCTCCGGATCCGACGCGGCACCGACCCGCCTCACGGCGCTCTACGCGGCGTTCAACGAGCGTGACGTGCCGACCCTGCTGGCGTCCATGACGCCGGACGTCTCCTGGCCCAACGGTTGGGAGGGTGGTGTGCTCCGGGGCCGGGCCGAGGTCCGCGACTACTGGCGGCGACAGTGGGCCGAACTCGACCCGTCGGTGACGCCGACCTCCTTCGTCGTGGAACCCGACGGTCGCATCGCCGTGGCGGTCCACCAGGTGGTGCGGGACACCGCCGGCGTCGAGCTGGCGAACCACACCGTCACGCACGTCTACCGCCTCGTCGACGGCCTGGTGGCCGAGATGGAGATCCGCCCGCAGCCCTGACCGCCCGTCAGAGCCAGCCGTTCGCCCGCGCGGTACGGGCCGCCTCGATCCGGTTGCGGGTGCCGGTCTTGCCGATCGCGGCCGACAGGTAGTTGCGGACCGTGCTCTCCGACAGGTGCAGCTCGGCGGCGATGTCGGCGACGGTCGCGCCGTCCTCGGCGGTGGCCAGCACCGCGCGTTCCCGGTCGGTCAGCGGGTCGGGGCCGGCCGACAGGGCCGCCGCCGCCAGGGCCGGGTCGATCACCCGCTCGCCGGCCAGCACCCGCCGGACCGCCGCCGCCAGCTCCGCCACCGGCCCGTCCTTGACCAGGAAGCCCCGCGCGCCGGCCTCCATCGCCCGGCGGAGGTAGCCGGGCCGGCCGAACGTGGTGAGGATGAGCACCCGACAGGCGGGCACCTCGGTGCGCAGCGCGGCGGCGGCGTCCAGACCGGTGCCGTCGGGCATCTCGATGTCGAGCAGCGCCACGTCCGGCCGGGTGCGCCGGGCCGCCGCCACCGCGTCGGCGCCGGTGCCCACCTCGGCCACCACCTCGACGTCGGGTTCCAGGTTCAGCAGCAGGGCCAGCGCGCCCCGCATCATGCCCTGGTCCTCGGCGAGGAGCAGCCGGATCATGACGGCACCGCCGCGACCGGCCGACGCGGGATCCGAGCGGTGAGCCGCAGGCCGCCGCCGGGTGCCGGGCCGACGTCCAGCGTGCCCCGGGCCCGCCCCAGTCGCTCGGCGAGACCATGCAGCCCGTTGCCGAACTCGGGCCGGCCGCCGACGCCGTCGTCCCGCACGGTCAGCACCGACCCGTCGGCGCCGGTGTGGAGCGCGATCTCGCACCGGGACGCCCGGCTGTGCCGCAGCACGTTCGTCACCGCCTCGCGGAGCACCCAGCCGAACGCGTCGTCGGCGGCCACGTCGAGCGGGTCACCGCTGCGGCGTACCGTCACCGCGATCCCCGCGTCGGCCAGGGCGACCCGGGCGTTGGCCAGCTCCCGGCCGAAGCTGTGGTCCCGGTAGCCGGTGACCGCCTCGCGGACCTCCGCCAGCGCGGTCCGGCCGATCCGCTCGATGTCCGCGGCCTCCGCCGCCGCCCGGTCCGGGTCGGTCCCGACCAGCCGGCGCGCCACCTCCGCCTTCACCACGACCAGCGACAGCGTGTGCCCGAGCAGGTCGTGCAGGTCGCGGGCGAACCGCAGCCGCTCCTGCCGCACGGCCGCGCGGGCCAGTTCCCGCTGGGTCCGGCGCAGCTCGTCGACGAGCTGCGCCATCCGGGCGAACGCCAGCGTCATGGCCCCGGCGAGCAACGTGATCAGCGCGGTCTGCGCGGTGTCGGCGGCCGACGCGCCCCGTGCCGCGCCGACCGCCGGGACGGCCGCGACCACGACGCCGACCCAGCCGAAGCCCCACGCCGGCCGGGCCATCGTCACGGCGCCCGCCGCCGCCACGTACATGAGCAGGATCAGCCAGCCGCCCGGACCGCCGGCGTACGCGGCGGCCAGGCCGCCGCCGAGCAGCGCGAACAGCGCCAGCCCGAGGTGCTTCAGGGCCGGCGGGACCGGCAGGGACGCCACCGGCACGGCCACCAGCGCGAGGTAGAGCAGGGCGAACGCGGCCAGTCCGACGGCTGCCGGCGCGGCGGGCCGCACCCGGCCCTCGGCGATCGCGGCGGCCGGCGGGACCAGCAGCCAGAACCACAGCGTGTGGGCCGCGACCAGCGCGATGCCGCGTCGCCGCCGGGCGCCGTGCTGGTCGGTGACGGCCATGGCAGACACCGTACGGCCGTCAGCGGCGGCCGGTCGAGCGACGGTACGCCCCGACGGCGAGCCCCGCGAACGCCACCGTCCAGGCGAGCAGCACCGTCAGCCCGGCCGGGGTGGGCGCCCGCCCGTCGACCGTCCGCCAGCCCAGTTCGGCGAACCGGTACGTGGGCAGCGCGTGCGCCAGGTGCCGCAGCGCGTCCGGGAAGTACGCCACCGGCACCAGCAGGCCACCGAGCACGGACAGGGTGAG
Source organism: Micromonospora sp. NPDC018662 (assembly GCF_044391475.1). Lineage (NCBI taxonomy): Bacteria > Bacillati > Actinomycetota > Actinomycetes > Micromonosporales > Micromonosporaceae > Micromonospora > Micromonospora sp. NPDC018662. The sequence goes on along the minus strand of NZ_JBISAC010000011.1, from coordinate 26,503 downwards.
AAAGGCGAGGAAGACGGCCGGCTGGGCGAGGTGCGGCGCGAGCCCGTACCCGATGGCGAGCCCGAGCAGCGCGAACGGCGCGGTGCCGAGCACCAGCAGCGCCACCAGCGCGGCCCACCGGCCGGCGGAGAGCGTGACGTGGTGCTGGAGCACGCCGGTGAGGCCCACCGCGACGACCGCCGGTACGCCGCTGAGCATGCCGGTGAGGGTCTTGGCGGCCAGCACCCGGCCGGGTGGCAGCGGGGTGACGCGGAGCTGGCGCAGCCAACCCGACGCGCGCTCCTGCGCGACCGACCCGGCCACCGTGAGCGCACCGGCCACCGCGCCGTAGCCGGCCAGGCCGACCATGAGCGCGGTCGCGGCGTCGAGGCCGGACAACCGGTCGTCGCCGGCCAGCGGCGAGAAGATCAGGTAGGTGACGACCGGGCCCAGGACGGTGAACATCGTCAGGCGCGGGTCCCGGGCCAGCCGCCGGAGTTCGAATCGCAGGTAGGCGCGCACGTCAGTGCTCTGTTCCGGTCGAGGTGAGCGCGCGGAAGGCGGCCTCCAGGCCGGGGGCGGCGACCTCCAGGCCCCGGAAGCCCCGGCCGGCCGCGAGCGCGAGCACCGTCGCGTCGGCATCGGTGGTGGTGAGCACCACCCGCTCCCCGCGCACCTCCACCGACCGCACGGCGGGCAGCTCCGCCAGGCCGTCGACCGGCCCACCGGCGAGGTCGAAGGTGACCGTGCGGGCGCCGGCCAGCGCGCGGATCCGCGCGGGCGGCCCGTCCGCCACCACCCGACCCGCGGCGAGCACCACCACCCGGTCGGCGTACTCGTCGGCCTCGTGCAGTTGGTGGGTGCTGAACAGCACGGTGTGGCCGTCGGCGGCGTACCGCCGGATGGCCGCCCAGAACGCCCGCCGGGCGTCGACGTCGAGCGCGGTGGTGGGCTCGTCGAGGACCAGCAGGTCCGGCTCGCCGGCCAGCGCGAACGCGAACCGGACGCGCTGCGCCTCCCCGCCGGAGAGACGGTCCGCCCGGCGCGCGGCCAGCTCGGTGAGCCCGGCCAGGTCGAGGATCCGGTCGGTGTCGAGTGGGCGGGGATGGAGCGCCCGGGCCAGCCGGACCAGGTCCCCGACGGTGGCGCCGGGCACGAACCCGGCGTTCTGCAGCATCGCGCCGACCCGGCCGGCCCGCACCGCCTCGGCGGGGGTCCTACCGAACACCGACGCCGTGCCGGCGTCGGCCGGGAGCAGCCCCAGCAGGATCTCCAGGGTGGTCGTCTTGCCGGCGCCGTTGGGGCCGAGCAGGGCGACCGTGCTCCCCCGCGCCACGGTCAGGTCGAGTGCGTCTACGGCCCGCACCGGGCCGTAGCGCCGGGTGAGCCCGGCCAGTCGTACCGCGTCGTCGTCCACACCGGAGACGGTAGGGAACCGGCGGGGACGGGCGGCAGGGCCGGCGATACCCGGTCGGCCGGTACAAATGTCACCTCGGGACACGATCTCGCGGTGAGCTGTTTGGCGTGCCGGGCCCGAGGGTAGACGGGCGTCCATGATGGATTCACGGGGCAAGGCGGTCGGGCGTTACCTCCTGCGGCTCGTCGGCGGGGTGTCGGTGATCATCGGTCTGCTCATGGCGTTCAGCAGTCTCGCCAACGGCGATCTCTTCGGGATCGTCCTCAGCGCCGTGCTCATCGGCGGCGGGGTGTTCGCGCTCAAGCGTTCCGGCGGTCCCCGCGACACCGCGACCGCCGCGCCGGTCACCGGCCAGCGCGCGCACTGACCCGGCCGCCGGCCGCGTCTCGCGACCGATGTCGGTGCCGGCACCTAGGCTGGGGTGATGGTCGACCGGCGTCAGGTGATGAGCTTCCGCGTACGGGCCCAGCAGCTCGACCGTGCCGAGGGCACGCTCGCCGACACCGGCGTGCTCGACCTCGGCGTGCAGGACACCGGCCCGGACGGCGCCCGGTGGGCGCTGGCCCTGCGCGGGATCGACAGGTCCGCGCTGTCCGGCGACGACCTGGTCCTGCTGTGGACCGTGCGGGGCGCTCCCCACCTCTATCGTCGCGCCGACGTCGGGCGGGTGGCGGCCGCGGTCGAGCCGTTCTCCGACGCCGACGCCGGCAAGCGCATCTACGACGCCGCCAAGCCGTTGAAGGCGGCCGGCATCGGCATCGTCGCCGCGCTCGACGAGGTGGCCGGGCGGATGCGCGCGATCGTCACCGAGCCGACCGTCAAGGGAGAGGTCTCGGGCCGCCTCGCCGCGCTGCTCCCCGAGCCCTACCTGCGGTTCTGCCGGCCGTGCCAGGCCACCCACCTCTTCGAGATGCCGTTCCGCCTGGCCGCCGTGCGGGCCGGCCTGGAGCTGACGCCCGACACGTCGCCACCGGTGCTGCGCCGCATCCCGGCGTTCCGCCGGGCGGCGGACCCCGGTGACCGGTTCGACCTGGTCCGCGCCTATCTCCGGCTGCTCGGCCCGGCCACGCCCAAGCACGTGGCCGACTACCTCGACGCCCCAGTCAAGGACGTGCGGGCGCGCTGGCCGGAGGACGCCGTCGAGGTGCCGGTCGACGGCGAGACGCGCTGGCTCCTGGCCGAGGACGAGACGGCGCTCGCGTCGCCCGGGGGCACGGCGACCCGGCTGCTCGGCCCGTACGACCTGTTCCTCCAGGCGAAGGACCGGGCCACGCTGGTGCCGGACCCGGCTCGGGCCAAGGCGTTGTGGCCGGTGCTGGGCCGACCCGGCGCCGTCCTGGTCGACGGCGACCTGGTCGGCACCTGGCGCCCCCGCAAGTCCGGCGCGCGGCTGACGGTCGCCGTGCAGCCGTGGCAGAAGCTTCCCGACAGCCGGCGCCGGGCGGTCGTCGAGCAGGCCGAACGCCTCGCCGCGCACCGCTCGGCCTCGCTCGCCGGGGTCGAGTTCGCCGACTGACAGGAGCCGTGGCGGGTGTGGTCAGGCGAAGCGCTCGATCGTCGCGGGCACCAGACCGTGCCGGCGTACCACGTCGGTGAGCCGGCGTAGCAGCGGACGCAGCGCGTCCCGGTGCGCCGGCTCGGCGGTCACGTCCAGGCACCACGCCACCCCGCCGCCGACACGACGCAGGTCCCAGCGGAACATGGTGCCGTCGACGCGCAGCCGCCCGGTGCCGGCGAGCCCGTGGCCCGTGCCCGCGTCCAGGCGTAGGGCCGTCCGAAGCGCGGCCAGCCGCCCGTCGTCGAGTTCACCGGCGAACAGCACCCGCCACACCGGCGGTCCATCGCCGAGCCGCAGCGGCGCCACGGTCGCCAGCGGTACGTCGTCCCGGAAGTGACAGCGCAGCACGTCCTCGTCCGGCAGCGCCCCGCCGCCCGACCGGAGGTACGCCTCCTCGGCGTCGGCCCGGCCGACCGCCCGCAGCCGGGCCCGGACGTCGGGGTCCGCGCGGACCGCGTGGGCGAACGCGGCGGAACTCCACCAGCCGCCGTCCGCCCGGGTCCAACCGGCGGTACGCAGGCGCGTGGCCGAGAGGTCGTCGGCCAGCACGAACTCCTCGACCAGCAGCCCGAGCGGCGCGACCGGCGCATCGGCCGGGCACAGCAGGTAGTAGTCGAGCGCGAACGTGACGGCGGACGACGTCACCGGTGCGGCAGTCACCCCGGCACGGTACCGCCGTCACCGGTGGGCGACGACGAACCCGCCCTCGACACCCGGGGCCGAATGATGCGTCAGCTCGGCGTCGACGGTGAACCCGGCGGCGTCCAGCCAGGCCGCGACCCGCGCCGACGGGCGGCGGTGCACGTGGACGCGCATCGGCAGACCGCCGTACCCCTCGGTCTTGAGCCGGCTGCCGTCGCCGGCGTGGAACCCGAGCAGCACGACGCCGCCGGGCCGCAGCACGCGGCGGAACTCGTCGAGGACCGTGGGCACCTCGTCGTCGGGGACGTGGATCAGCGAGAACCAGGCGAGCAGCCCGGCCAGGCACTCGTCGGCCAGGTCGAGGCCGGTCATCGACCCCACCTCGAAGCGCAGCCCGGGGTGGTCCCGCCGGGCCACCTCGATCATGCCGGGTGACAGGTCGATGCCGAACGCGTCCAGGCCGAGCCTGTTCAGGTGGCCGGTGATCCGCCCGGGACCGCAGCCGACGTCGGCGACCGGCCCGCTGCCCCGGGCCCGTACCAGCTCGGTGAAGAGCGCCAGGACGCCCCGCTGGAACGGTTCCTCGGCGAGCGCGTCACGCAGCAGGTCGGCGTAGCTGACCGCCACCGTGTCGTAGGAGGTGCGCGTGTCGGCGAGCCAGTCGGGAACCTCCGCGCGGCGTACCTCCTCAGTCACCGGTGACGTCCCGGCCGACGGCGACCGTCGCCACGACGCAGGCCAGAGACGCCCACGCCGAGGCGATCAGCAGGCCGCGCGGTTCCCCGGCGCCCGCGCTGAGGAACGCGGAGAACGGCAGTGGCGCCTCCAGCCTGGTGAGCAGGCCCTCGACGAAGACGAACCAGCCGGCGCTGCCGAGCAGAAGCCAGGTCGATCGGCGTACCACGGCCGCGCCGGCGGCCCCGAACACCGCCATCACCGGCGCGACGAGCAGCAGATGCCGGTAGCGGTCCGGCTCGCCGCGCGCGAGCAGGGTGAGACCGCTGACCGCCACGAAGCCGGTGGCCACGACCGCTGCCGCCACCAGTTGACCGGCGAGCACCGCCACCCGTCGTGGTACGGCGAGATACAGCAGGACCGCCGTCCGGTGCTGGTGGTGCTGGGCGACGACCATGGCGGCGAGGCCGAACGCGGCCATGCCCGCCAGCAGTCCCCACGCGTCGACGTTGACCCAGCCGAGGAGGGCGGCCAGCACGGCCAGCACCAGCAGGGAGATCCGACTGGAGCGGATGGTCGCGGTTCGGTAGACGTCGCTGCGGATGACGGCCCACATCAGCGGGCCGCCAGGCCGAGGAAGATCTGTTCGAGGTCCGGGGTCTCGACGGTGAGTTCGTGCAGCGGCACCCGCGCCTGGAAGGCGATCTCGCCGGCGGCCTCGGGTGTGAGGCCCTCCACCTCCAGGGCCTCCCCGCTTCTCGTGACCCGTGCGCCGGAGCCTTCGAACACCTGCCACAGCCGTCGTTGGTCGCGGCTGCGGATCCGCAGCCGGCCGGCCACCGAGGCGGACAACGCGGCGAGCGGCGCCGCACAGGTGATCCGCCCCTTGGCGATCACCACGACATCGTCGACGAGGTGCGCCAACTCGGCGAGCAGGTGACTGGAGATGAGCACCGTTCCGCCCCGGTCGGCGTGTTCCCGTAGCAGTCGCCGCAGCCAGACGACGCCCTCGGGGTCGAGGCCGTTCGCCGGCTCGTCGAGGATCAGCGTCGCCGGGTCGCCCAGGAGTGCGGTGGCCACCGCGAGCCGCTGCCGCATGCCCAACGAGTAGTTCCCGCTGCGCTGATCCGCAGCCGCCGTGAGGCCGACATGGTCGAGCAGCGCGTCGACGCGCGCCCGCCCGGCGCCTGCCAGGATCGCCTGCGCGGTCAGATGAGCCCGTCCGGACTGGCCGGGGTGGCTGATCCCCTGGTCGAGGACGGCGCCAACCTCTCGGACCGGATGCCTCAGCTCGCGGAAGCGCCGGTTGTTGATCCGCGCTTCACCGGCGGTCGGACGGCTGAGGCCGAGCAGCATCCGCAGGGTCGTCGTCTTTCCCGAGCCGTTGAGCCCGAGAAAGCCGGTCACCCGGCCCGGGTGGACGGTGAAGCTGACGGCGTCCACCGCTCGGATCCGCCCGTAATGCTTGGTCAGTCCCAGGGACTCGATCATGGCTGGCGCACACCGTCACGAAGTGTCATCGGACCCGTTTCTACACGACCGGGCCCGTCCGCGTCAGGAGCCGGTGGCGTCGCGGGCACGAATTGCCTTGCGACCCGTTGCCCGCCGGTCAAGGCTGCCGGGCATGCCGATGCACGAGGGAGAACTCACGGTCGCGCCGGAGACGGTCCGCGCCCTGGTGGACGCGCAGTTCCCCGCGTGGCGGCGGCTGCCGGTCCGACCCCTGCCGTCGGAGGGCACGGTCAACACCATCTTCCGGCTGGGCGACCGGTTGACCGCCCGGTTCCCCCGGCGACAGCAGGAGCCGGAGGCGGCGCGACGGTGGCTGGCACGCGAGGCGGACGCGGCCCGCGAGTTGCTGGGGCGCACCCGGTTCCCCACCCCGGAGCCGGTCGCGCTCGGCGAACCGGGCGCCGGCTATCCGCTGCCGTGGTCGGTGCAGACCTGGCTGCCCGGCGTGGTGGCGACCGTCGAGGACCCGGGCGACTCGTACGCCTTCGCCGACGACCTCGCCGAGTTCGTCACCGGCGTGTGGGCCATCGACACCGGTGGACGCACGTTCGGCGGTCCGGGCCGCGGCGGCGTCCTGCTCGCCCACCACGAGTGGATGGAAACCTGCCTGCGGCACAGCGAGGCGCTGCTGGACGTGCCGCTGCTGCGCCGGTTCTGGACGGCGATGCGGGAGCTGCCCCGGGGTGGGGAGCCGGACCGGATGAGCCACACCGACCTGATCCCGGGAAATGTGCTGGTCCGCGAGGGCCGGCTGGCCGGGGTCCTCGACGTGGGTGGGTTGGGCCCGGCCGATCCCGCGCTCGACCTCGTCGGCGGCTGGCACCTGCTGGAAGCCGGGCCCCGCTCGGCGCTGCGTGAGCGGCTCGGCTGCGACGACCTGGCCTGGCAACGTGGTCGGGCCTGGGCGTTCGAGCAGGCGATGGGCCTGGTCTGGTACTACCGGGAGTCCAACCCGGTGATGAGCCGCCTCGGCCGGCGCACGTTGGAGCGGATCACCGCCGGCCCGCCGCCTGGGTGACGCCGGCCCAGGCCGGTCGCCACACCGGGCCGGGCGGCGGCGTCAGGGCCGCGAGGTGGTCGACGATCGCCCGGAGACCCGGGTGCGGGTTCGTCGTGGGCAGCATCAGCGAGATCGGGTACGCGAGCGTCGGGTTCCGGATCGGGATGCGGCGCAGGTCGTGGCCGGCCGGCCAGAGGTACCTGTCTCGCGCGCCGACCACTGTGGCCACGTCGGCGGCGTCGGCCAGCGTGTCGAGGAGCACCTCGTTGCCGAAGTTCGGGCCGGCCGCGTCGATGCGGAGGTCGAAGGCGGTGGCGAGCTGGTCGTAGAACTCCGACCATTCGCTGTGCGCCACGATGCCGGGCACCCAGATGCGCAGCCCACGCAGGTGGGCCGGGGTCAGGGTGCGGGCGGCGGCGAGTGGGTGCCGGGGACCGACGAGCAGTTCCAGCGGCGAGTCGAACGCGTGGACCATCCGGACGTCGGGCGGCAGTGTGGCCGGGTCGGTGACGGTGCGGAACGCGGCGTCGAGGTCGCCGGCCTGGACGGCGGCGGCCACCCGGTGCGGGTCGTCGACCCGGATCGTGACCACGTCCAGGCGGGTGCCGGGGTGGGCGCGCCAGTAGTCGTGCAGGGCGACGGCCTGCGCGGTGCGCAGGCCGAGCACGTCGATCCGGAGGGCCCGGGAGCCCGGCCGGAGCGCGGCGACGGCCCGGTCGGCGTTCGCCACGATGCCGCGGGCGTGCGGGAGGAACGCCCGGCCGTCGAGCGTCAGGTCGACACCGCGGGCGGTCCGGGTGAACAGGCGGACCGCCAGCTCGCGTTCCAGCGCGGCGACCCGTTTGGAGACGGCCTGCTGGGTGACGCCCAGCTCGTCGGCCGCGTGCTGCAACTGCCCGACGTCGGCCGCCCGGACGAACGATCGCACTGCCTCGGTGTCCACCGGCTCAGCCTATGGTCGTCCAACCGGTGGTTGTGGCTCGCCGGACGGCGGTTGTTTGATCACGCGCGCCGGCGGCCGGTCTGATGCGGCGGTGACACGGGATGCGGACTTCCACCGGCTGTGGTCGGCGTACGCGGTCAGCACGTACGGCACGTGGCTCGCGTTCGGCGCGTTCCCGCTGCTCGCGGTGCGGGAGCTGGACGCGTCACCGGTCGCGGTGTCGCTGCTGGAGGCGGCCGGTCTCGCCGTCGCGGCGCTGGTCGCGCTTCCGCTCGGGCCGTGGGTGGAGCACCGGCCGAAGCGCCCGGTGATGATCGGCACGGATCTGGTCCGGTTCGCCGCGATGGCGAGCGTGCCGGTCGCGTACGTCCTCGGGGTGTTGTCCTTCGGTCACCTGCTGGCCGTCGCGGTGGTCTCGCAGAGCGCGGGGATCGCGTTCACGGCCGCGTCCGGCGCGTACCTGAAGCAGCTCGTGCCCGGCGATCGGCTGCTGGTCGCGAACGGGCGGTTGGAGGGCACGGGCTGGGTGGCGACGGCGGCCGGCCCGCCGCTCGGCGGCGCGCTGGTCGGGTTGCTCGGCCCGGTCGTCACCGTCGCCGCCGACGCGCTGAGCTACCTGCTGTCGGCGCTCACGGTCCGCCGCATCCGGGGCGGTGACGTGGTGGCGGTCCCGGTCGCCGGGTCGCGCGGCGCGGATCTGCTCGGCGGGTGGCGGTTCCTCCGCCACGACCGGGTCCTGCGGCGGCTGTTCCTCAACGCGGTGCTGGTCAATGGCCTGATCACGGCCACCGTCCCGTTGCTGGCCGTGCTCCTGCTCGGCGAGTACGCGTTCCCCGCCTGGCAGTACGGTCTCGCGTTCGGCGTGCCGGCGCTGGGCGGCTTCGTGGGCGCGCGCCTCTCCGCTCGCCTGGTGCGGCGGTACGGCCGGCAGCGGGTGCTGACCGCCAGCGGTTGGCTGCGGTCGGTCTGCCCGCTCGGGCTGGCGTTCGTGGGACCCGGCGTCGGCGGGCTCGTCACCGTGATCGTGGTCGAGGGCCTGCTGATCGTGGCGATGGGCGTGTTCAACCCGATCCTGGCCACCGAGCGGCTGCGGCGGACCCCCACCGACCACGCCGCCCGGGTGCTCGGCGCGTGGAGCGTCGGCAGCCGGCTCACGTCTGCCACGCTGACGGTGGTCTGGGGAGGTCTCGCCACGCTCACCGGCCCGCTCGCCGCGATCACCGTCTCCGGCGTCCTGCTGCTCGGCACGCCGCTGCTGCTGCCGGGCGGGACTTCCGTCGGGGCCCGGCTCAGGAGGCGGCGGCGGGCGTCCGGCTGGGGTCGCCCGGGGTGGCGGCGTCGGTGGGACGGCGGGTGAGGACCTGCGGGCCGGCTTCGGTGACGGCGACGGTGTGTTCGGAGTGGGCGGTGCGGGAGCCGTCGGCGGAGCGGATCGTCCAGCCGTCGTCGTCGACCCTGATCTTGTCGGTGGTGCGGCAGAGCCAGGGTTCGATGGCGATGGTGAGGCCCGGGGTGAGCTTCATGCCGCGGCGGGGGCGACCGCTGTTGGCCACGTGCGGTGCCTCGTGCATGGTGCGACCGATGCCGTGGCCGCCGAACTCGCCGTTGACGCCGTAGCCGTAGGCGTGGGCGACCTCGCCGATCGCGGCGGAGACGTCGCCGAGGCGACCGCCGGGCCGGGCGGCGGCGATGCCGGCCTCCAACGCGACCTCGGTGGCCTCGATCAGCTTCAGGTCGGCCGGGTCGGGGGTGCCGACGACGAACGAGAGCGCGGAGTCGGCGACCCAGCCGTCGATGCCGACCGCCATGTCGATGCTGAGCAGGTCGCCGTCGCGCAGGACGTAGTCGTGCGGCAGGCCGTGCAGCACCGCGTCGTTGACCGACAGGCACAGCACGTTGCGGAACGGGCCACGGCCGAACGACGGGGCGTAGTCCCAGTAGCAGGACTCGGCGCCGCGCTCGGCGATCCGGCGGCGGGCGTGGTGCTCGATGTCCATCAGGTTGACGCCGACCGCGGCCACGCCCTTCAGCTCGGCGAGCAGCTCGCCGACGAACTGGCCGGTCACCGCCATGCGGGCGATTTCATCGGAGGACTTGAGCTCAATCACGGTATTTTTATACCACGTCCGCCCGGGGCGTCCCGAAGGGATATCCTGCTGCCATGGTTCGCCAGCCACTCACCGCCGAACAGATCGCCGCGGGCCGACGCCTCGGCGTCGCCCTGCGATCCGCGCGAGCCGACCGCAGTCTCGTCGAGGTGGCCCTGGCGGCCGGCATCTCCCCCGAGACGCTCCGCAAGATCGAGGCAGGCCGACTGCCCGCTCCGGCGTTCGGCACCGTGGTCTGCCTCAGCCAGGCCCTCGACGTCCCCCTGGCCGACCTGGCCGACACCTGGCTCGCCGACCTGCCCGTCCGCCAGGCGTCCTGACCACCGGGCCGCGCCGGCAACCGTTTCACCCGCACCGGGTCAGTCCGTGCCACCGCCCCCGCCACCCGAGTCGAAGCTCGCGGCGTCGCCGTAGACGGCGTTCTCCACCACGGCGGCCGAGTGCCGGTCGGGCACGCCCCGGCCCCGCTCGAAGACGTCGCGACCGGGCCGTGGCGAGTCGCGGCGGAGCGCGCGCATGGCCTGCCGCGCCGCGGCCGCCTGCTCCTGGACCGTCGGCGGCCGACGCCGCCGGCGTCGACGGATCAGCAGGCAGACACCCGTCACGAGCGCCAGGACGCCGAGCAGGAGAAGCCATCGCATGCCGTCACGGTAGGAGACGCCCGCCATCCGCGCCGGACGCGCCGGGACGATCGACCGGGGTACGCTCACGCCGCCGTGCGGCGGTCGGACCGGGAGGCGGCTCCCCGTTCGCGCCTCGTCTCGCCAGGGAGGGTCGGGTTGACGCTGGCCGATCTGCTGCGTGTCGCCGACGGCGGCCGGGACGACGATCCGTGGCCGATCCTGCGGGAACTGGCCGCGAGCGGCGACCCCGCCACGGCGGCGTCGGCCCGGACCGAGCTGGAACGCTACGTGCGCGAACGCAACCGGTACGGCCGGGACCTGATGGCCCACCTGCTGGCCCGGCTGTCCGGCGCCGACGTGCTCCCCCGGCTGCTGCGGCTCTTCGCCGACGCGCTGCGCGACGATGACGACGACGACGGTGAGCAACTGGCGATGGCGTTGGGCCTGGCCACCCGCGCGGACCCACCGGCGTGCCGGGCCGTCCTCCTCCCACTGCTCGACAACGGCGACCCGCACCTCCGGCGGGCCGCGTTGCAGACGCTCGGGCACGTGTTCGAGGCGTCGGACCTGGAGCGGCTGCGCGCGGCGACATCCGATCCCGACCCGGAGATCCGGCGGACCGCGCTCGGCGCGCTGCCGGCGGTGCACCTCGACCCGCAGGCGTACGCGCTGGTCGTCACCGCGCTGCGGGACCCGGACGCCTGGGTCCGCGATCACGCCGTGCTGCTGCTGGCCTGGTCCGCCCCGCCGGCGGTGGTGGACCATCTGGTCGAGTTGACGTCGGACCCGGCCTGGCAGGTCCGCACCGTGCTGGGCGAGGCGATCGGCCGCCGCGCGGCCGGCTCCGACCGCGTCCCGGTGGCGGCAGCCGCGCTGGGCGTGCTCCTCGACGACCCCGAGTCCTCGGTACGTGCCGGAGCGGTGCGCGGCCTCGGCCTGCTCGGCGTGCCGCTGGACGCGCTGCGGTCCCGGGTCGACGACCCGGACTGGTGGGTGCGGGCGGCCGTCGCCGGCGTCCTCGCGGTCGGCCTGCGACGCTGGCCACCCGCCCGACCGCTGCTGGTGCACCTGCGCGAGGACACCGACCCGACCGTACGGGCGACGGCGTCGGCGGCGCTCCGAAACTCCGAGCGGGCGTCCTGAGGGCAGGTCGGTCGGGGCGGGCGGCTCACCCGGCGGCGACCGCCGCGACGGCGGCGTGCGGCCGGCGGGTGGCGTCGCCGGGCCGGTGCAGCCGCTCCACCTCGGTGAAGCCGGCTCGGGCCAGCCGCTCGGCGAACGCGTCGACCGGCCATCGGTAGGCGGTGACCACCTTGTGGTCGAACGCGGCGACCTCCTCGCCGACGAAGATCCCGAGTACGACCGGCGCGCCAGGCGCGGCCACCCGGCGGAACTCGGCGAGCACACCGTCGAGCCGCTCCGGCGGCAGGTGGATCACCGAGCCCCAGGCCAGGATGCCGGCGACACACGCGTCGGCGACCGGGAGATCCGTCATCGACCCGAGCAGGTAGCGACCGCTCGGATAGGTGGCCCGGGCGTGGGCGATGAACTCGCCGACGACGTCGACGCCGGTCGCGTCGGCGCCGTGGGCGCGGAGGAAGTCCGTGAGGTGGCCGGGCCCGCAGCCCAGGTCGAGCACCGGGCCGGGCCGGCCGGTCAGGTGCCGCCGGAGGAACGCGAGGTCGTCGGCGTGCACCTGACCGCTCGTGCCGAACAGCGCGATGTAGCGGTCCGCAAGGGACGCGTACGCCCGGCGGACCTGTTCCGTCGTCATCCGCCGACCCTACGGCTCGGACCACGCCGGGACGTCGGCGCCGATCCGGCGGGAGTTCGGCGTTCCCGCCCCGACGTGGCCCGGCGGGGGCGGTTGCCGACCGGCCGACCACCGCGAGGTCACGCCGGTCTCGTGGCGATCAGGCGTCGCAGCGCGGCCTGCGCGGGCGGCCCCCAGGTGGTCTTGCCACCCGGACGACCGTGGACGCCGTTGTCGCCGATGAGGATGCCGCCGAGGGCCCGTGCCGTCGCCCAGCCTCGGGCCCGGCGTACGGTGGCCGCGTCCGGGGCCGGCCGGTAGGCCGCGTGGAACTGGTCGAGCGCCCCGTCCGGCAGCAGGAGCCACCCGGCGGCCAGGTCGTACGCCGGGTCGCCCGCGCAGAGGTCGCCGAAGTCGATGACGCCGCAGAGCGTGCCGTCGGCGGTGAGCACGTTGGCGGGGTGCAGGTCGGCGTGCAGCCACCGCGCCGGGCCGGTCCACGCCGGCGCGGTGACCGCGTCGTGCCAGACGGCGTGGACGGCGGCCGGGTCGTCGACCAGCCCTCGGGCGGTGGCGGTGGTCAGCGCCTCGGCGAACCCGTCCGCCTGGCCGGCCAGCGGCCCACCCCGGTAGGGGTTGGTGGGCGCGTCGCCCGGAGCGCTGTGGTGCAGGGCGGACAGGAAGCCGGCCAGAGCGGTGGCCGCCTCGACCGCTCGGGTGACGGGAGCGCGATCGGCCGGCTCACCCGGAACCCACGTGGTGACCAGCCAGGGGTGCGGGAACAACGGGGACGGCTCGCCGAGCCGCTGCGGGACCGGAACCGGCAGCGGAAGGCGCGGAGCGAGCCGGGGCACCCAGCGGTGTTCCTTGCGCAGCAACGCGTCCGCGGCTCCGGTCGCCCAGGAAAGCCGGACGGCCAGGTCGTCACCGAGCCGCCACAACTGGTTGTCCCATCCCCGCGCACCGAGCCGGACCGGTCGATCGGCGAGATCGGGATGCTGGTGGTGGAGCAGTTCCCGGACCAGGTCGGCGGTGATCTCGTGTGTCATACCGAGGGGTTAGCCTTCCGTCATGCCGGGCACCGAGCTGGAAGAGTTGGTCGTCGCGGACGCCGAGGCGCTGCGGGCGTGGTTGTCGGCCCACCATGCCACCTCACCCGGCGTCTGGCTCGCCCTGACCCGCAAGGGCGGCACGGTCACCACGCTGACCTGGCAGCAGGCCGTCGACGAGGCGTTGTGCTTCGGCTGGATCGACGGGCAGGCCCGCAAGCGCGACCAGGAGAGCTCCTGGATCCGGTTCACCCCGCGCCGGCCCCGCAGCGCCTGGTCCCGACGCAACGTCGACCACGTGGCCCGGCTGGAGGCGGCGGGGCGGATGCAACCCTCGGGCCGGGCCGCGGTGGAGGCCGCGAAGGCGGACGGGCGCTGGGCCGCCGCCTACGCCCCGCCCTCGGAGGCCGAGGTGCCGGCCGACCTGCTCGCCGCCATCGACGCCGAACCCGCCGCCCGGGCCATGTTCGACGTCCTCACCAGCGCCAACCGGTTCGCGCTCATCTACCGGCTGAACGCGGTCAAACGGGCGGAGACCCGGGAGCGGAAGATCCGCGAGTTCGTCGCCATGCTGGCCCGCCACGAGACGCCCCATCCGCAGAAGGCCAAGCCTCCCACCACCGGCTGATCCGGCGGTCAGCAGGCTTCGAGGACGAAGAAGATGAAGCAGAGGAAGGACGTGCGGCCGGCGAGTTCCGGGGGCAGGAGTTCGGGCGGGGCGTCGGGTGAGAACGGGGGTTCGCTGATGACCGCGATGCGGAAGCCGGCGGCGGTGAACGCGTCCGTCATGGCGTGCAACGGCCGGTGCCAGTAGGTCAGCTCGGCCGGGTGGCCGTCGAACGCGTACTCCTCCGACCAGCGCGCGAGCGCGAAGTAGTCGCCGTCGGGGAATGCCACCTCGTAGACGATCGGGTGGTTCACGGACAGCAGCAGGCGGCCGCCCGGCCGCAGGACCCGGCGCACCTCGGCCAGCGGGCCGGTCCAGTCCTCCAGGTAGTGCAGGACCAGGGAGGCGACCACGTCGTCGAAGACGCCGTCGGCGAAGGGAAGCGGCGTGCCGAGGTCGGCGACCAGGAGGGTGGCGTCGTCGCCCAGCCGCCGTCGGGCCAGCTCGACCATCGCGGGGCTGCCGTCGAAGCCGGTCACGACGGCCCCTCGCGCGCGAAGCGCCTCGGACAGCGGACCGGCGCCGCAACCGGCGTCGAGGATCCGGCGACCGCGTACGTCCCCGGCCAGCTTGATCATCGCGGGCCGCTCGTAGTAGCCGTTGAAGAGGCTGCCCTCGTTCTCCGCGGCGTAGTGCTCGGCGAAACTGTCGTAGTGGTCGGCCCTCATCCCGGCTGCCTCCTCGGTGCCTCAAGATCGGAGCCGATCCTGCCATCGAGGCGACGTCACCGCTGACCCCTGCGATCGCGACGAGCCCGACTGGCCGGGACGGGCCGCCCGGGACGCGGCGTGACGTGTCAGCCCGTCCGCGAGGCTCCGGCTCCGGCACCGGCGAGCTGCTGGGCGAGCCGGGCGTAGCTGTCGCCGCCGTGTCCGGCCGCGACCGCCCGCTCGATGATGCGGTGGACGGCCTCCAGCGGGGCGGCGTCGATTCCGTGCACCGCGGCGGCGGCCCGCACGTGCGACAGTGCGGAGGCCGCCGACGCGACACTGGAGACCTCGGCCGGGAACTCGCCGGCGGCGAGCTGAGCGGCGAACCGGTCGGTGAGATCGGGCAGCAGGCCGCCGATCCCCCTGGCGAAGCGGGCGAACGCGGCCGGCGCGATGCCCTCGGCGACGGCCAGGGCGAAGGCGTGCGCGAGCCCACCGACGGACATGGCGAACAGGTCGAGCAGCGCCGTCTCGTACGCCGCCGCGCTGCCGACGTCGTCGCCGAGGTGGATGCCGGTGCCGCCGAACACGTCCAGCAGGGCCCGGTGCCGCTGGTAGAGCGCGTGCCGGCCGCTGTAGAGGATCGTCGCGGCGGGTGTGCCGATCGTGGGCGCCGGGGTCAGGATGGCACCGTCCAGGTAGTCGACGCCACGCCGGGCGGCGAGGTCGGCCATGGCGCGGGCTTCTGCGGCGTGCCCGCTGCTCAGGTTGACCAGCGTGCCACCGGGCCGGTCGGTGAGGTCGGTCGTGCACGCGCGGACCGCGGCATAGTCGATCATGCAGGCGATCGTGACCGGGGCCGCCCGTACCGCGTCGCCCACCGTGGGCGCGAGCACGGCTCCCCGCGCCACGAGCGGGTCGGCCCGGCCCGGCGTACGGTTCCACACCACCGTCGGGTGCCCGGCGGCGAGCGCGGCGGTGGCCAGTGCCCGGCCCATGGGGCCGAGGCCCAGGACGGCGACGGTGGACGGCTGGTCGTTGGGGATGTCGTGGTCTGTCACAGCAGCGACGGTAAACCTTCACGTTGACGTGAAGGTCAAGTCCTGTTTGGCTCCGGACATGCGGATCAGTGAACTGGCCCGGCGGACCGGCACCACTCCCCGCGCCCTGCGCTACTACGAGGAACAGGGGCTGCTGCGGCCCGCCCGGCACGCGAGCGGTTACCGGGACTACGACGAACCGGCGGTACGCGTCGTGGGGCACATCCAACTGCTGCTCTCCGCCGGGCTGGGCACCGCCGCCATCGCCGAGATCCTGCCCTGCATCCCCGACGACCGGACGGTGCTGGCGCCCACCTGCCCCGAACTTCTCGATGCCCTGGCCGAGGAACGCCACCGCCTCACCGGGTCCATCGAGAAGCTCACGGCGGCACGCGCCATCCTGGACCGCATCGTCCAGGGCGCGCCCGACCGTCACTGACCGCGGTCAGGACCCGATCCGGGTACGCGGGCGGCTCACTCCGGCCACGACGTCGGAGGCGGGCCGAAGGCGCGACGACCGGCCTGCACGGCCATGGCGGCCATCGCGGCGTTGGCGCCACCACCGATCAGCGCGCCGATGCCGAAGGGCGCCACCCGACCGAGCACGATGATGCCCTGCTTGGTCCCGTACTTCGTGATGAAGTGCTTGCCCAGGATCTTGTTGATCTGCTGCAACGTGTGGCCGGGCACCTGGGCGACGATCTGACGCCCCCAGTGCTGCCCGGTGCGCTCGGCGACCTTCGTGATGGTGGCGGAGCCCGTTCCACCGAGCATGATGCCCATCACGATCGTGCGACGGCGTTCCAGCTCGTCGATGGGCACGCCGTGGATCTCGGCGATCGAGAGCGCGAAGAGGGCGCTCAGTTCGAGGGAGGAGAGCACCTCGCCGCCGGACAGCGCCAGCGCGATCCCGGTGCCGACGCCGGGCGCGGCCGCGGCGCCGCCCACCGCGGCGCCGGTTCCGGCCAGGGCGCTGACGTAGATCCGCTCCAGTGTGCGGATCACCTCGGCCGGCGTCGCCTTCGGGTTCCGCTGCCGCGCTCGGGCGATGTTCTTGCGAACCATGACGCCCTGCGCGTCGATCGCCTTGTCCAGCAGGTCGAGGACCCGCTGCCCGCGCACGGCCGGCGCAGCAGCCGACCCCTCGGAGGCCTCTGCCACCATGCCGTGAACTCCTTCCGCCGTCGCGTCCCGACGAGCCGACCGGGTGCCGGATCAGGGAAGTAGGCTACGGCCGGATCACCGGTTGGTCCACAACGGACGGTGACGCCATCCCGACACCTCCGGCGGCGTTTCACCCGGCGTCGGATCGCGCCTGTCAGGACGTCTCGTCGCGCTCCAGGACCGCCTTCATCTCCGCCATCCCCCGCTCCACCCTCGCCCGCACCGCATCCGCCATGTCGTGCGGCAGGACGTCGGTCAACCAGACGAGCCGGCTGCGAGGACCCTCGTCGAGCACCTGGAACGCCGCGTAGTGGTAGGTCAACGGCAGGCGCTGCCCCTCGACCACCGCGTACGCCATCCGGCGCAGACCGTGATCGACGCCCAGGATGAGTTCGCGAACCTGATGACCGTCCGGCATGGTCAGGATCCGGATGTCACCCTCGACCCGGGCGTCGGTGACCCGGCCGGGCAACAGTCGCCGGTGCACCGCTCCGACGTCCGCGACGGCGTCCCAGACCTGCTGGACGGGCGCGTCGACGACGGCTTCGACACGGACCATGGCCATGACCGGCGCTCCCCTCGCGCCGCTGAGGCACGGCAGGGACGCAGCCTAACCGGCCCGGCCCGGCCCGGCGACCGGGCGAGCCTCCCGTCCGCGAAACCGTCACGTCACTGCGCCGGGCGGCTGCGCCGTGGACCGCTGACGCGTCGTCGGTAGCTCGGCAGAGGCCGGGGCGCCACCCGGTTACGGATGACGCCCCGAAGACGGAATGAGGGCAGGAACAGCCGGCTCAGGCGTCGGCGGCGACCGCCAGGTTGAACCGGTCGAGTGCCTCCTTCTTCTCCGGCGAGAAATCGTCGATGTTGATCGGCTCGTCAGCGTTCGTGTCGCCGTGCAGGTTGTCGCCCGCCACCAGGGCCTTGACGATGGCGTCCGCCTGGTCGGTGGTGAAACCCGCGTCGGTCAGGATGTGCGTGGGAAGTTCAGCCATGCGTCGGCAGTACCCCGCGCTCCGCGTCTTCTACTCGCGCCGCGCGGCGTTTCAGGGGTCTGGGTACCCCTATGGATACCGGGCGGCGGCTGCGGCGACGGTGGCCAGGTCGTCGCTCGAGAAGCCGGCGCGGCTCAGCACCGCCAGGGACTTGTTCGTCGCCAGCGTGCACAATGCCCACTCCGGCGCGGCGTGTTCATCCGCCCCCGCCGCCCGCAACGCCTGCTCCAGCATCGCCCGCAGGCCGTCGATCATGGCACGGACCGTCGCCTGGCCCGCCGCGTCGAGGGCGGGGAACTGCGCCGCCGACATGGTGAGCAGGCAGCCGTCCGGGACCGTCGGGTCGGCGATGCGGTCCAGGGTCACCTGGAGGTAGGCGGCCACGACGGCGCTCGGGTTCGGGTGAGGGCCGGTCAGCGCCTGCGGCTTCACCGACGTGTTCACCAGCCGGTTCGTGGAGGTGAACGGGCTGCGGCTGCACGCGGTCACCGGCGGGGACGGCCCGCCGCTGCTGCTGGTCAGCGGCTGGCCCCAGACCTGGTACGCCTGGCGGGAGGTGATGCCGGCGCTCGCCCGCACCCACACCGTCGTCGCCGTGGACCAGCGCGGGGCCGGGCTCTCCGACAAGCCCGACGACGGCTACGACGCCGGCACGCTGGCCGCCGACCTGGTCGCGCTGATGGCCGCGCTCGGACACGACCGCTTCGACGTGGTCGGCCACGACATCGGCACGTGGACCGGGTACGCCCTCGCGGCCGACCACCCCGAGCGGGTGGGCCGACTCGCCGTCGTCGAAGCCGTGATCCCCGGTGTCGTGCCGTCCCCACCGGCCTTCGGCCCGGCCGCGGTCAACCAGAAGCTCTGGCAGTTCGGCTTCAACCGGCTCACCGACCTCAACGAGGAACTCGTCCGGGGGCGGGAGCGAATCTTCTTCGGCTGGCAGTTCGCCACCAAGGCCGCCACCCCGACCACGATCCCCGCGTACGCCGTCGACGTCTACGTCGACGCGATCACCGCGGATCCGCGCGCGCTGCGGGCGAGCTTCGCGTACTACCAGGCGCTGGACGAGACGATCGCGCAGAACGAGCAGCGCCGCAGGACCCGCCTGACGCTGCCGGTGCTCGCCGTCGGTGGCGCGCTGTGGAGCGGTGCGGGCGCCGCCCAGACGATGCGGCTGGCGGCCGACAAAGTCACCGGGGTGGTCCTCGACGACTGCGGCCACTACCCGGCCGAGGAACAGCCCGCCCGGTTCGCCGAGACCCTGGCGGACCTCCTCGACGGCAGACCGCCGGCAGGCGTGCCGCACGACTGACGGTCAGTCGAACAACCGCCCTACCAGGGCACCCTGGCCGGACTGTAGGACGTGCGCCGCCCGCAACGGGATCCAGAAGCACTCGAACCGGGTGGGCTCCCGCTCACCGTCGTGGTCCTCCCGGCTCGCCCACCGCTCGGGCGTCGCCCCGCGCAGCGCCAACTCGAAGACGTGCCGGCGCTGGATCTCGAAGCGAAGCGGGCTGATGTCGTACTCGATCACCCCCAGCTCGCGCACGACGGCGAAGTCCCTCAGCCCGGTCTCCTCACGGGCCTCCCGGAGCGCGGCGTCCGCCGGGTCCTCCCCCGCGCGGACGCTGCCGCCCGGCACCTGGAGGCCCACCTCCTCGTAGCTGACATCGGTGTGCCGGAAGACGAGCAACCGCCCCTCCCGCACCACGTAGCAGAGCGCCTTGGTGACCATCACCTTCTCGGGCATGGTGCCTGCCTCCTCCCGTCCACCCTCCGCCGTTCGTTACGCAGGTGCCCCAGCTTGTGCTGGCGCACCTGTTCGTCCCACACCGCCTGGTCGTAGTCCGGATCCGGCGGGATCCACCGGTGCGACCCGTCGCTGTAGTGGAACTTCTCGTCCCCCGCCCGCAGCACGCTCACCGCAGCCATCCCAGGAACCGCCGGTGCAACGCCCCCGCCGGCGCCCAACTCAGATCCGCCGTCGCGCGCACCAACTGCGCCCCCAGGTACATCGCCAACGAGACCGACGCACCCTCGTACTCGGCCCGCAACTCCCGCCGCCGCTCCGCGCACGGCCACGGCGCGTCGCACCCACCGCACGTCCAGATCGGCAGCACCGGCCCGTGCGCGCTCACCCCCGCGCTCCGCAGAAGCCGACAGCGCTCGTCCGCGCCATCTCACCAAAGAGGTACGGAGCAAGCCGCGCACATACCCCGTCATCGCGGAATGCCGGCACGGCAAGGATCACCTGTTCCGTCGCGCTCATTCCATCGGCTCAGACTGTCCATGCGAGCGCGCCTCGCGTAGTTGTTTTGCCTGGTCGAGCAGCCGCTGCCGTGCGGCCGATTGCTCTCGCTCCTGATGTCGTTGCCCGAAAGCCAGCGGCGTCACCGGCCGCCGAAAGACCATTCGTGACAGCCTTGCCAAGCCCGACCACGTCACCGATTCGGTCCCCTCGCTCACGTCCAGGACACGACGCGAGACTCCCTACTCGGGACAGCCAAGGGCGGGACGTCGCGCATCGCCAGTGACCTGGACGCTACGAGTAGTAACGAGTGTCGTTGGGGAGAGTTTGTACCCGAGGGAGGGCTACCCCTGAATCCCGATCGCGAGCGCCAACTCCCGCGCGTCTTCCCCGACCGTTCCCGGACGGTTCGACAGCTCCAGAGTCGCCGACCGCGCATAGGGGTTGTGCCGCACCGTATCGACGCTTTCTCGAAGCGCGCGGCCAAGGAGATGGATGGCTGCCACCTCGCCCCGGTCAAGTAGATGCGCCCGAGCGGCATCGATCAGGGCGGCGGCACGTCGGGTGTGCGACGGCAGCGCCGAGTAGTTCGCACTGTCCGCCCGTCGGACGGCTTCACCCGGCCGGCACAGATCCGTCTCGATCGTGACGGCGTACGCCTCGCACGCTGCCGGCCCGAACATGAGCCACGGGTGGGCGTACGTACTGCCGAGCCGGCTCGCCGCCTGCGCAGCAGCATCCCATGCGCGCCACGCCCGACCCGCTCTGCCCGCCTTGCTGTGCCCCAGCGCGATGCCGAGCTGCGCCTGACCCCATCGGGCCAGTTGCTCCCCTCCCTTAGCCGGAGTGAGGAGAGCTGCGGCGTCGGCCAAGAGGTGCTCTGCGGCCTCAGCCTGATTGGACCCCCGGTAGACGTGCGCGTAGTACCAGGCGGCCACTGCGATGGCTGTCGGGTCATCGGCGTCCTGAGCGGCGCGCATGGCCCGGTCCGCCGCGAGCCACACCAACTCCGGGTAGGGCTGGTGGGCCAGATACAACTGGGCGAGGTGGTAGACGCGCGCCAACTCGATGAGCGACTGCCGGCGTTCCCGCCCCTCCAACCGGCGGGCACTGCGCTGCGCGTCAGCCAGTAGACCGGGCAGCACGACGGCGACAGCCGAACGCTCGACGGTCGAGCGGTGCCACAGCGCCCATGCCTGATCGACCAGTCCGCGCAGCACATCAGCCTGTTTCGGCTCACCCGGCGACACCGCAGCCCGCTGCATGGCGCTGGCGACGGACTCGATACCGGGATGCCCGGCGCGGGTCACCGACGCCACAGGCAGGGACTGGTCACCGGTCAAGTCCGCCAGGTCGGAGATGTCCAGCACCTCGGCAAGACGGAGGAGCATCGGAAGCCGGGGTGGGAGGAGGCGACCGTTCTCCAGCGCCTTGACCCACTCGGCACTGCGTCCGACCAGGCCACCCAGGACGGGACGAGTCTTTCCGGCGCGCTCCCGGAAGGCGCGGAGGCGGGCACCGAAGGCCGTGGGATCGGTCATCTTCGTCTCCCAAGTAGCGTTCAGATGGCGGCTGCCGGAACACTGATCCGGCAGCCCTGCCACCACAGTAATTTACATCGATCGACCGAAATCAGCCAAGGGTGCTGTGACCTGACGGGAACTCCGGCGCACAGCACGCCGTCCACAAACATTAAGCATTTTGCTTCACACTTTGTCTCGTGACGCCGTCGCCGAACTTTTAAGTACCGTCTCGGCAAGGTGCTGGGCGAATATTTGGCGCTTGGTGGCATCAGATGTCGCCATCGAGTGCTTACGCGCAAAATCAGCCAACGCAGTGACTGACACCTCGTAGGCCACCTCAAGCTCTTCTTGCGAAAATCTTCTGTCCGATTTAGCGATCTGCACAATGTCGGTCCAGTGAGAAGGGGCTTTGCCAATCGCGCGAGCAACCATGGCGAAAGCAATAAAATGCGAGAGGTGCCGCTTCTCCCAGTACTTCATCGCAGAGTTCCCGCCCTGCAGGCTCTCGTCGACTGCTCGAAGAACCTTGGCACACCAGTAGAATATTGAAAGGTCCGCCTTGGGGTCGAATGCTTGCTTGTAACGAGTATCTTCGGCCAGAAGGGAGTTCGGCTTACCCCTAGCCACCTCGGGCCTACCGTAGGCTATAGCGTAGACGGCCTGGCCGAGGTAACCGATGCTAACAATTCGCCCCGGATCCTTTCCCAGGTTGCGATAATAGCCTTTACGCCTATCATAAAATAGCCCCTTAGAGCCAAAGTAGGTCTCGATCCTGCGCTGGACCTCGTCGGTCGCCCGAAGCGAGGCGTCCGCCACTGGCGTTTGTCGGTTGGTGGCCCGGATAATTCGATCTCGTACCGCAGTGTCATTCGCGACAATTACTCGCACGAGAATTTTCCGCTGGTCCGCGAAAAGCGCCTCCGCCCCTCCATCCTTTTCTCGCTGATCGTTAAACCATCGAGCGAGATTGTGAGAAGTCTGGAGGCCGTTTACAATCTGAATATTGGTAAGCGCGAACCTCTTGCCTACACTGTGAGCTTCATCGCAGAGGATAGTAACCCCGTTGTTCAACCACCAAAAGTCTGGCCCGTCACTTTGCTGGAGCGATGCCAAAATTTCTTTGTTGACAGCGACATCGCCCTGAAAGTCCCGAACATTAGCGTCGAAGACGTGGCGCTGCACAGTCCAATGATCGTCGGCAATTAGCTTCATAAAGTTCGAGAGCCGAGCCAAGGCAATATAGGAGCCGCCACTTGTCATTACTTCATCACATTCGAGGGTTAGGGTATTACTTGGTCGACGATCGTACATCGACCACAACTCCTCCGCCCCAATAAAAGAAATATCTATCTCTGCAGAAGGGAGCAGTCGAGCCAGGTCCTGTCGCAGCGCAACTGCCCGGCTAGAAACATTTGTCGCCACCCTGTCCGCGAAGCCTCGGGAAATCATTGCAACTCGCACCGAGACCTTCGGCCGGCGTGAAAGTAAGTTCCGGTAGGCTGCGCGAAAGATTTCCATTTGCTCACGCGCAGAGTCGTTAAGCTCTTCGGTCAATTCGTCGAGTGATCTAGCAAGGTCTAACGCCCGCGGCAGAATAGACTGCAGCGCGGTAACCATCAACTGAGGAAATTTGTCATTATTCTTCGCCTGAACGATGTACAGCGTGAGCTCGAGGCCCTCAGTCATCATCCGCGCGGCTTTGGGATCCTCGACAGCCTTATGATCCGGCTGAACTATCCCGCTTTCTAGCAATGTGTAAATCGCGTCAACGCCGCCATCATTGCTGCCATCCACCACGCCAGCATGCAAAGAGTCTAAGGTAACATCGAAGTCACGCAGCAAGAGCCAGGCAACGAAAACTTCCCATGCATCATCTTCTGACATATGTGGCAGATTCTCTTGATGCCAATCATGAAAGACCGTCGCTACCAAGGTTTGCGCACCCGACATCGATGTATCCTCCCCTAAATAGGCCACCCGATGCAGTCAAGGACGATACTCCACATGCGACAAGTAGGCGAGCGATCAGTCGGTCGGACTCAGGACAGGTCGGCAACGCTTTGGATGGGCTGCTTCATGGAATAGTTTCGGCGTGTCGACTGGACAGGCCCGGCCAAACTCTTATGACAGGCCCCGGTTTTGACCTCTTCCATGCTGACACTGACGCTACAAGGAGCAATCAGAACCAGCTCTCCCGCATGTCCAGTGTGGTGCGGTCCAGGCTCTCCAGCAGGTCGAACTGCGCCGCCACCTTCGGCAGCTCCCACCGGTAGAAGTAGCGCGCCGCCGCCCGCTTGCCCGCGAGGAACTCCTCCTCCGGCGACCCCAGCGCCTCCACCGCCAGCACCTGCTCCAGCCACATCCAGGCGATCACCACGTGCCCGACCGCCTCCAGATAGACCGAGGCGTTCGCCAGCGCCAGCTCCGGGTCACCCGTCGCCCACAGTCGCCGCGTCACCACCGCGATCCGGTCCACCGCCGCCGCGAGCCGACCAGCCATCTCGGCGGCCGGCCCGTCCGCCTTCCAGGCCCGGTGCACCGTGGCGCGCATGGTCTCCAGCAGCAGTTCCAGCGCCGCGCCGTCGCGCATGGTGACCTTGCGGCCGAGCAGGTCGAGCGCCTGGATGCCGTGCGTGCCCTCGTGGATGGCGTTGAGCCGGTTGTCCCGCCAGTGCTGCTCGACGTCGTAGTCGCGGGTGTAGCCGTAGCCGCCGTGCACCTGGATGGCCAGGTCGTTGGCGGCCAGGCACCACTGGGCCGGCCAGCTCTTGGCGATCGGGGTGAGCAGTTCCAGCAGCAGGTGCGCCCGCTCGCGATCCGCCCCGTCGGGCGCGGTCTTCTCCTCGTCGAGCAGCCGTCCGCAGTAGAGGACCAGCGCGAGCGCGCCCTCCACGTAGCTCTTCTGGGCCAGCAGCATCCGGCGTACGTCGGGGTGGGCGACGATCGGCACCTGCGGCGCGGTGGGGTCCTTGTCGGCGACCGGCCGGCCCTGCGGCCGTTGCCGGGCGTACGCGACGGACTTCAGGTAACCGGTGTAGCCGAGCGCGGTGGCGCCGGCCCCGATGCCGATGCGCGCCTCGTTCATCATGTGGAACATCAACGCCAGCCCCTGGTGGGGCGTGCCCACCAGGTGGCCGACCGCGCCGGCCCGCCCGTACGGGCGGTGCACGCCCTCGCCGAAGTTGAGCAGCGTGTTGGTGGTGCCCCGGTAGCCGAGCTTGTGGTTGAGCCCGACCAGCACCACGTCGTTGCGCGGGCCGGGCGAGCCGTCGTCGTCGAGCAGCACCTTCGGCACGATGAACAGCGACAGGCCCTTCACGCCGGGCGGTCCGCCGGGGATGCGGGCGAGCACCAGGTGGACGATGTTCTCGGCCAGCTCGTGATCCCCGGCGGAGATCCACATCTTGGTGCCGGTGAGCCGGTAGGTGCCGTCGTCCTGCGGCTCGGCCCGGGTGGTGAGGTCGGCCAGCGAGCTGCCGGCCTGCGGCTCGGACAGGCACATGGTGCCGAAGAACCGGCCCTCCACCATCGGGCGGACCCAGGTGGCGACCTGTTCGGGGCTGGCGTGGGCGAGCAGCAGGTTGGCGTTGCCGAGGGTGAGGAACGGGTACGCCGAGGTGCCCACGTTGGCGGCCTGGAACCAGGCGAACGCGGCGGCGGCCACCGCGTGCGGAAGCTGCATGCCGCCGACCGACTCGTCCAGCGTGGCGGCGAACAGCCCGGTGTCGGCGAACGCCTCCAGCGCGGTCTTGACCTGCGGAATGGTGCGCACGTACCCGCCGTCGACGGTGGGTTCGGCGGTGTCGGCGGCGCGATTGTGCGGGGCGAACTTCTCGGCGGCGACCCGCGCGGCGAGGTCGAGCACCGCGTCGAACGTCTCTCGGGAGTGCTCGGCGTAGCGGGGGCGCTCGGTCAGCCGGGTCACGTCCAGCCAGTCGTGCAGCAGGAACGCCAGGTCACGGCGGGACAGCAACAGGTCGGACGACAACGCGGGCCCCTTCCCCCTCAGCCGCGGCGCCACCCGGCGACGGCCTCCCGCAGGTCATCCTGGCCGATCGGAGCCGGCGGCGCACCCTTCACCACACCGGGTCGCGGTGCCCGCCGAGTACGGGATCGGTCCTGGAAGCACCGCTTCAGCGTCTCGCCAGCGTGCTGCGCAAGTCTCTGGGCACCGCCCGGTCGATGGGATCGGGCGGGCCATCGGACTCTCGGCGATTGGACCATCACTGGTGAGAAGAGCTTCCACCGCAGCGGCAGCCCTCTGCGTCACGGCGACACTGGCCCCATCCGTCCTGATGGGCGCGTCCCCCGCCCTGGCCGGGGGGTCGGGACCGGATCTGCCGCCGGCCCTGGCGCCGATGACCGCGCAGTACCAGACGGTCGCGTGCGACCAGGCCGGTCCCACCGCGAGCGACGCGACGCTCGCCACCCAACTGAACTCGCGGTTGAACTCGGACATGCGGGGTTACATGTCGGCCTACCGCGTGTCCTGCGCCCGGGAGGTGGTCGAGGCGGTGCGGGCGCGGGGCCTGGCGCCGCGTGCCGCGGTCATCGCGATCACCACCGTGATCGTCGAGACCCACCTGCAGAACGCCAGCGAGGAGGTGGACGGGACCAGCCTCGGCCTGTTCCAGCAGCAGGAGTGGTGGGGCACCCGGGCACAGCGGCTCAACCCGGCCTGGGCCACCAACGCCTTCCTCGACGCGATGGTGCGGAAGTACCCGAACGGCAGTTGGGCCAGCGCCCCGATCGGCGAGGTCTGCCAGGCCGTGCAGGTGTCGGCCTACCCCGACCGCTACCAGGTCCAGGCACCGGACGCGCAGATCATCGTCGATGCACTCTGGGATGCCGCCGGGCCTCGCACCGAGGACGTGCCGATCTCGGGTGACTGGAACGGCGACGGCATCGACAACGTCGGCGTCTACCGACCCAGCACCTCCACCTTCTACCTACGCGACAC
>NZ_JBISAC010000010.1:226255-230449 GCF_044391475.1 Micromonospora sp. NPDC018662 | reverse complement strand
CCAGCTCGGCGGTGAGCCGGTCGCGCAGCGCGGTGAGCCGGCGACGCAGCACCGCGGGCCGGTGGCAGTCCGCGACCCGGGGTGCCTCGTCGGGGGGGGGGGGGGCGGGCGCGCCCCCCCCCCCCCCCCCCCCCCCCCCCCCCCCCCCCCACGCCGGATCAGCCGGCGGTCGGCCTGAGGTGCAGCACCACGTCCAGCGCGTTGGGCTGGGTGGGCTGCAGGGCGCCGTACGGGTTCGCGTCGTCCGGCCAGCCGGTCCAGTTCTTCGCGCTGTACGCGCCGCCGATGTTGTCCGCGCCGACCGGGATCATCGGCACCTGCTCGACGAAGATCTTCTGCAGGGTGGCGAGCGCGGTGGTGCGGGCGGCGTCGTCGGTCGCGTTGGCGTACGAGCTCAGGGCGTCGGTCGCCGCCTTGTCGTCGAAGCGGCCGAAGTTGCCGGCCGGGGAGGCGGTGCCGATCGGCTTGAGCACCCGACCGTCCATGATCGTCCGGTAGATGTCGTACGGCGTCGCGCCGCTCTCGGTCCACCGGAACGTGGCGTCGAAGTTGCCCTGCTCCACGTTGCGGAACCAGGCGTCCTGGTTGGCCTTGTCGACGGTCGCCGCGATGCCGATCTTCGACAGGTTGTCCTTCACGATCTCCAGGCTGGTCTGGTAGTCGGACCAGCCGGCCGGGTCGGTCAGCTTGATCGTCACCGGCTTGCCGCTCCGGTCCTTGAGCGTGGTGCCGTCGAGCCGGTAGCCGGCGCCGGTGAGCAGCGCCTTCGCGCCCTCGACGTCGACCTTGTGCTCCTGGCCCTTGAACTCGGGCGCGATGAACGAGTCACCGGCCGGGCTGGGCAGGCCGGTCACGCTCTTGACCTCGGGGTGGAAGTAGGCGGCCGACGCGGTGGTGAAGATGTCCGTCCGGTCCACCACCATGTTCATCGCCCTGCGCAGCGTCGGGTCGTCGAACGGCTTCTTCGTGGTGTTGAGGTAGAGGCCGTGGATGCCCAGCACCGCCGGCGCCCACACCTTGTGGTTCTTCTGGTCCTTGGCCACGAACACGGCCTGGTAGTTGGGGATGAAGACGAAGCTCCACTCCGACTCGCCGTTGGCCAGCGCCGTGGTCTGCGCGCTGTTGTCGGTGTACGAGGTGAAGCGCAGTTCCTTCACCTTCGGCGCGTCCTGCCAGTAACCCTTGTCCCGCACGGTCAGCGTGGTGGTGGCCGGCGTGAACGACTTGAGCGTGTAGGGCCCGCTGCCGACCGGCTGCTTCACCGGGTCGGTGGTCGGGTCGGCGATCTTCTCCCAGATGTGCTTGGGCACGATCGGCACCCGCCACAGCACCTTCTGCTGGTTGACGAACTGCGGGCTGGACATCGAGATCGTGACCTCGTTGCCGGTCGCGGTCGCGTCCGTGTACGGCACGCCCTGGTCGTTGAGCGCCGGGAACTTCTTGACCAGGTTGTAGGTGAACGCGACGTCCTCGGCGGTGACCTTCTGCCCGTCCGACCAGGTGGCGTCGTCGCGGACGGTCACCTTCACGGACTTGTAGTCCGCCGACCACTCGGCCTTGGTGGCCAGCCACGGCTTGAACGGGTCCGCCGGCTTGACCGGGTTCCACATCATCAGCGGCTCGTAGATCTGCCAGCGGTAGCCCAGCGACGCCGCGGCCGAGGTGGTGAGGAACGGGTTGTTGTTCTCGGCCTGCGGGCCGTTGGGCATGCCGACGTTCAGCACGGTCGCGGCCTGGCCGCTCTTCTTGTTCGCGTTCGGGCTGTCGCCGCACGCGGCGACCGTGGTGGTGACCATCGCGCCGGCCAGCGCGACGGCGAGGAGTTGCCTTCTTCTCATGGAGGTCTCCCTCGGTGCTCCCGCATGTCATCGGGCGGGATGTGGTGGATGGAGGGTGTGCGGTGGTGCCACCGGCGGGCGGGGCCCGCCGGTGTGGTCGCCGGGTTCGGCGGGGTGACTGCTCAGGTGACGCGGGTGGAGGCGCGGGCGGCGAAGCCGGTGGGGATGACGGTCGGGGTGTCGGGCAGCGGCGTGCCGGTGAGGTGGGCGATGAGGAGTCGGGCGGCGGCCGCGCCCATCTCCCGCAGGGGCTGGTGCACGGAGCTGAGCGGCGGGTGGGTGTGCCCGGCCAGCGGCAGGTCGTCGAAGCCGACGACCGCCACGTCCTGCGGGACGCGCCGGCCGGCGTCGCGCAGCGCCTGGAGCGCACCGGCGGCGGAGAGGTCGTTGTGTGCGAAGACCGCGTCGAACGGCACGCCGTCGGCGAGCAGCCGCCGCACCGCCGCGCGTCCACACTCGAAGGTGAAGTCGCCCTCCACCACCCGTTCCGGCCCGATGGGTACGCCGGCCTCGGCGTAGCCACCGGCGAAGCCGGTCAGTCGTTCCCGGGTGCAGCCGAACCGGCGCAGGCCGGTGATGACCAGCGGTCGTCGGCGTCCGAGCGCCAGCAGGTGCGCGGCGGCGGCCCGTGCGCCCGCCTCGTTGGTGGTCCGCACCGACGGGAAGCCGGGCTGGTGACCGCGGTCGTCGATGAGGATGACCGGCAGGCCGCGGCGGTGCAGCCCGGTGATGTAGTCCAGGGTGCCCTCGGGCTCGACCACGAGCAGGCCGTCGAAGGACTTGGCGGAGACCTGGGAGGCGAAGCGCCGCATCGACTCGTCGCCGTGGGTGCAGGTGAACAGCAACATGCCGTAGCCCTCGGCCTCGACCGTGTCGGCCGCGCCCTGGAGCACCTCGCCCATCCAGGGCCAGGTCAACGCCGGCACCAGCATGCCGACCACCCGGGTGCGCCCGCGGGCCAGGCCGACCGCGCGGGCGCTCGGCACGTAGCCGAGATCGCTGATCACCGCGCGGACCCGGTCGGCGGTGCGGACGTGCACCTCGCCCTTGCCGTTGAGCACGCGCGAGACGGTCGTCTTGCTCACCCCGGCCCGGGTGGCGACGTCGGCGATGGTGATCGGCACGTGACGCTCCCGGGTCGTAGGGGTTGAGGGGGTGTTTCGGAACCGGTTGCGGTAGCGGTTCCGTGGCAGTCAACCGAAGTGGCGCCGGTCACGTCAATAACGGGTAGGTAACGAATCATGTCTAAGTTCGAACCCTGAAAAAAGCGGTGGGGCAGCGGAAGTGTCGATCAAGCGGTTGAGCAGCGTCGATGCGACGGGGAATGTGCAGTCCGATGTGGACCGGCGTCAGCTCCGCGCGTACACGTCGCCGGCGTTCGCCTCGTGCGGCACCGCCCGCAGGTACGCCGCGACCTCGGCGGCCGGTCGCCACCCGGGAAGCGCGAAGCCCATCTCGTCGCCGAGCGCCACGGCGAACCCGGTGAAGCCGAGCGTGGTGAGTCGGTCCAGGCAGCGTTCGGCCAGGTCCCGCGTGATGGTGGTGAACTCGAACGACAGCGCCGGAACCGGCCGGCTCAGCCCGGCCAGCACGGCGTCCTCGAAGCCCTCCACGTCGATCTTCACGAACGCCGGCACGCCGTGCTCGGCGACGAGCGCGTCCAGTGTGGTGCCGGCCACCTCGATCTCGGCGTCCCAGGTCTCGCCCGCCCAGCCGACGGCGTGCCCGGCGGCCCGGACGAAGCCGGGGGAGGCGGTGGAGACGGTCGGGTTGGCGGAGTTCACGTGCAGCCGCACCGGTCCGGCGGTCCGCCCGCAGGCCGCCTCGACGACGGTGACCGCCTCGTCGTCCGCGTGCAGGGCGCGCAGCGCCCGGGCGCAGAGCGGCTGCGGCTCCACGGCCACCACCCGAGCGCCGAGCCGACGGAAGCTGGCCAGCCGGTCGCCCACGTGCGCGCCGACGTCGAAGACCAGGTCACCGGTGCGGACCAGCGGCGCGTAGAACGCGTCCAGTGCCGCCTCGCGGGCCCGGTCACCGTGGTAGAACTCCAGCGACCGGCGCAGCCCGGCCATCGCCGGATCCGCCTTGAGCGCCTCGATCACCCCGTCCCGACCCACCTCACCGACCGTAGTCACAACCCCGGCATACCCGCCGCCATCTCGAATACCCACCGGCAAGTCCCCCCTCAACCCAGCCTCCTAGGACGCACTACGGGCGGTGACGCCTCCGCAGACACCAAACGCCCCGACAAGGTGCCGAGGTCCACCAGCCGAGACGGATCATCCGCATATCGAGATCACCGCAGATCTTGGAAGGAGAGCGCCCCCAGAGGGGCCATTCCTTGCCAAGATCTGCG
>NZ_JBISAC010000010.1:0-226157 GCF_044391475.1 Micromonospora sp. NPDC018662 | reverse complement strand
CGGCCCGAGCGGCCCGAGCGGCCCGAGCGGCCCGAGCGGCCCGAGCGGCCCGAGCGGCCCGAGCGGCCCGAGCGGCCCGAGCGGCCCGAGCGGCCCGAGCGGCCCCAGCGGCCCCAGCGTCAGGGCGTCTCGACGACCTCTTGGCCGAGCGGCCAGAGCGCGGCCGGGACCAGCTTGAAGTTGGCCACGCCGAACGGGATGCCGATGATCGTCACGCAGAGCGCTACCCCGGCGAGGATGTGCGACAGGGCGAGCCACCAGCCGGCCAGCAGCACCCAGAGCACGTTCGCCAGCCCGGACGGGACGCCGGCGCCGGGCTTCGGCACGAGCGTGCGCCCGAAGGGCCACAGCGCGTACGAGGCGAGGCGCAGCGAGGCGACGCCGAACGGGATGGTGACGACCAGGACGAAGCAGATCAGGGCGGCCACGCCGTAGCCCAGGGCCAGGACGATGCCGCCGCCGAAGACGAGCCACAGCAGGTTCAGCAGGAAGCGGATCACCACTCCATGGTGCCCGCCCCCGGCAACCCCACCCCCGGTCCGGCGGCCGGCACCCGGAAGGACGCGCGCGCCGGTCGCCGGACCGGTCCACGCCGCGTCACCACGACACGACGGTCAGCCCGACAGCGCCCGCGGCGGCCGACAGCGCCCGCGGCGGCCGACAGCGCCCGCCGCGGCCGACGCCGCCCGCCGCGGTCGCGCCGTCAGCCCGACGCCAGGAGGGCCGCCACGGCGTCGACGGTCGCCGGATGGGCGGCGAGCAGCGTCGAGGCGACACTCCGCGCCGGTGGCTCATCAGCGGTGGGGGAGCGCCACGGCCCGGCGCAACCAAGCAACGCGGCCACCGCGTCGGTGGCGTCCGGGTGCTCGGCCAGCAGGCGGTGCACCGGCCCGGCCGCGACCACCGGCTCGGGCGTCGACGGCGCCGGGGCGGCGGCCCACGGGGGCGTCCAGGCGTCCAGCTCGGCCAGGGTGGCGGGAAAGGTGCGTTCCGCCTCCCGGACCAGCAGCGGCACCAGTTCCGGGCCGTGCTCCCGCAGCGTGGTGATCAGGGTGGGCAGCCATGGCAGCAGCACCGGGTCGGGCAGCCCGGCGAACGCGGCCGACATGGTCTCGACCACGAACGGCGCGAGCCCCGGCACCGGGTCGAGCGCGTGGACGAACCCGGACAGGTACTGCGGGAACGCCGGCACGACCAGCGGGTTGGCGAGCAACTCGGCGCACCGCTGGCGGAGCTGCGCCAGCGGCAGCAGGCCGAGCTGGTGGCGGGCGGCCCAGAGCAGCGCCAGCTTGGCCGGCGCCTCGGGGTGGGCCTGGGCGACGGCCAGTTCGAGCTGGGACCGGTCGCAGCCCAGCGACAGCGCGAGGCTCTCCATGCTGAACAGGAAGCCGAGCATGGCGCCGACCTGACGGACGCCGGTCGCCTCGTCGACGAACGCGGTGGGCAGCAGCGTGCAGTAGTGGGCGTACCCGGTGGTGACGAACGCCTGGCACCAGGCCGGCAGCGTCGGCGCGGTGGTGCGGTGGTGGGCGAGCAGCCGCCGGATGCGGCGCAGCACCTCCGGCGCGTCGTCGACGGTGCGTTCGGCCGCGAGCAGCTCCACCGCCCGCGCGCCGAGCTCGTCCACCAGCCGAGGACTGTCGAGCAGGCGGATGGCGTCCTCGACGGCGGCGAGCGCGCGGGCGGCGGTGGCGTCCGGGCCGCGGACCGCGCGCCGCAGTCGTTGCTCCAGCACCTGCTCGACGGTGACGCCCTCGTAGCCCAGCTCGATGAGGGCGCGCTGGTTGCGGCCGAGGGCGAGGTCCCAGCTCTCCTGGGTGGAGCGGTGGCCGAGGCGGCGCTCGCCCATGATCGGGCGGACCGCGTCGGCGGGCAGCAGGTGGCGCAGCATCCAGAGCAGGTCGGAGCAGGGTGTCAGCGCGGGGTCGGCGCGCAGGTCGAGCAGCGCCCGTTGGACGGTGCGGCGTTCCAGGTCGAGGCCGAGCGGGCGGAGCCGGTCGAGCACGTCGCGGGCCAGCTGCGGCAGCGAGTCGTAGCCGACCTGGCCGACGCGGTCGCCGCCGAGCAGGATCTCGCAGAGCCGGCGGACGTCGCGCCGGCCCGGCACCACGTCCTTCTCGATGCAGGTGACCGCGGCGTCGGCGAAGTCGTAGGGGGTCGGCTTGGCCCGGTTGCGCAGGGTGGCCAGCAGGATCGAGGTCTCGAACACGGCGATCGCGTCGGCGGTGCTGGCGAGGTAGCCGTTGCGGCGGGCGAGCCGGACGATGTCGACGCACCAGCCGCGCAGTTCCGCCTCGTCCAGCGCGTCGAGCGCCGGCGGGGCGGCGAGGAAGCCGCTGAGCCGGTCGGCGGTCTCGTCGGATGGGGCGGCCGTCGGGGTGGCCCGGGGGCGTCGACCCTTCTTGCCGGTCTGCTGCCCGGCCAGCCGGTACGGCGTGAGCCGGCTGCGGCCGACCGCGGCCGTCCAGTTGGCGGCCGCGATGGAGACGGTGCCGGGGGCCAGGCCGAACTGCGTCTCGATGGCGGAGTGGCTGGACGGAATGAGGCCGTAGCGCCAGCGGGTGCCGGTGCGGGGGCTGATCGGGAAGTCCGGGGCGGTGGAGTCGAGGCCGAACTGTTCGACGTGGCTGGCGGCGTGGAACGCGCCGCAGACGTACAGGCAGTCGGCCGGGTCGGCGCCGGAGGCGGCGAGGTGCTGGCGCATCCGCGTCCACATGTGGCGTTCCCGGTCCTCGTCGCGGTCGTCGCGGGCCGACCGGGTGGGGCGCAGCCGACGGAACAGGCTGCCGATCAGCACCATGACCTGCCGGTAGGTGTCGTGGTCGGCGTCGGCGAGGGGACGTTCGACGTACTGGTCCCACCACTCCGACCAGTGCCGGACCTTGCCGTGGTGCAGGAGGTGGGCTTCCAGTTCGGCGAAGCGGGGGCGCAGGTCGCCGATCTCCACGCCGACCGCGTCGCCATGCAGCGCCGCGTCCTCGTCGGCGGCCGGGGCCGGGTCGGGGCCGGCCGCCTCGGCGTCGCGCGGCGTCCACTGGAAGACGTGGTCGGTGGAGCGGTCCACCAGCACCAGCTCGACGCCGGGCGTGTCCAACGCGTACGCGATGGCCTGGTATTCCGCGGACGCCTCGGTGATCGGGGCGATGACGCTCAGCGGGCTCCACTCGGCGGGGAAGCCGTCGAGTTCGGTGGCGAACGCCTGCACGGCCACCGGGAGGCGGCAGTTGCGCAGTTCGTCGAGGAGCGGGCGGAGGTCCTCGCAGAGTTCGAGGTAGATCACCTTGGGTGGGTGGGCACGCAGCCGCCGGGCCATGGCCAGCGCGGAGGCGGGGGAGTGGTGGCAGACCGGGAAGATCTCCAGCCGTTCGCCGAGCGCCCGGTCGACGTCGTCGACCATGCCGGCGAGGATCCCGGCGAGCGCGTCGGGGGAGTCGGCGAACGCGGCGGCGGCGTCGGTGAGCTGCTCGCGCAGCGCGCCGAAGAGGCCGGTCGGGGCGGGTGCGGTCATGACAGCGACGCGATCGCCTGGCGGCCGCCGTCGAGGAAGCCGTCCCAGTCGCCGCCGTCGGCCTTGGCCCGGGGCTCGACGACGCCGTGCAGGTATTTGTTGAGGATGGCCAGGTCCTCGGGGCTGCGTCGGGCCAGCGAGCCGACCAGGGAGCCGGCGAGCGTCCCGGCGCGCAGGGTGCGGTCGCCGAAGAACTGGCTGTGCAGGACGGCGTCCTCCAGCACGCCGATCTGCTCGGCGGTGGACAGCGCCGACTCGAGCTTCTCGTCGTCGCTGGTGGCGGCGGACGCGGCGGCGCGCAGGTCGGCGAAGCTCTGCAGCAGGATGTCGAGCAGGGTGGGCGGGACCTCCAGCTCGATGCGGTGCCGGCGCAGCAGTTCCTCGGTGCGGAAGCGGACGATCTCGGCTTCGCTGCGCTTGTTGGTGACGACCGGGATGCGGACGAAGTTGAACCGCCGCTTGAGCGCGGAGGAGAGGTCGTTGACGCCCCGGTCACGGCTGTTCGCGGTGGCGATGATCGAGAAGCCGGGCTGGGCGAAGACGATGTTGTCCTGGTCCAGTTCGGGGATGGCGACGTACTTCTCGGAGAGGATCGAGATGAGCGCGTCCTGCACGTCGCTGGTGGAGCGGGTCAGCTCCTCGAAGCGGCCGATGACGCCGCGCTCCATCGCGGTCATGATCGGCGAGGGGATCATCGACTCGCGGGACTGGCCGCGGGCGATGACCATGGAGACGTTCCACGAGTACTTGATGTGGTCCTCGGTGGTGCCGGCGGTGCCCTGCACGACCAGCGTGGAGTTGCCGCAGATCGCGGCCGAGAGCAGCTCGGCGAGCCAGCTCTTGCCGGTGCCGGGGTCGCCGATGAGCAGCAGGCCCCGGTCGGAGGCGAGCGTGACGATGCTGCGTTCGACGAAGCTGCGGTCGCCGAACCACTTCTGCGGGATCTCCCGGTCGAGGCCGTCGGCGCGTTCGGAGCCGAGCACGAACAGCCGGACCATGCGGGGGCTCAGGCGCCAGGAGAACGGCTTCGGCCCGGTGTCGACCGACTCGAGGTAGGCCAGCTCGTCGGCGTAGGTGACCTCGGCGGGGGCGCGGAGCATGTCGGACATCAGGGGTGCTCTCCTAGGTGAGGAAGTTCTTCAGCTCGACGACGAGCTTGCGGATGTGGCCGGAGATGACCGGGGTGCCCAGGTCCTTGAGGCGCTGCCGGAACCAGGGGTTGACGCTCTGGTGGCCGGAGCTGTTGACGGAGCCCACCGGGATGAACTTCACCCCGGAGCGGTGCACGGCCTCGATGCCGTCGAACAGTGGCTGGGAGCGGTCGAACTCGTAGAAGTCGGAGATCCAGACCAGCACCGTGTTGCGCGGCTCGACGATCTTGGGGCGGGCCAGCGCCATGGCGACCGGGCCGTCGTTGCCGCCGCCGAGGTTGGTGCGCAGCAGCACCTCGAACGGGTCGTGCACCCACGGCGTGAGGTCCAGCGCCCGGGTGTCGTACGCGATGAGGTGCACGTCGACCTTGGGCAGCCCGGCGAAGATGGAGGCGAGGATGGTGCAGTTGACCATCGAGTCGACCATCGAGCCGGACTGGTCGACGACCACGATGAGCCGCGACGGCGTGGTGCGCCGCGCGGTCTGCCGGTAGTAGAGCCGGTCGACGTAGAGGCGCTCGTCGTCGGGGCTCCAGTTGGTGAGGTTCTGCCAGATGGTGCGGTCCAGGTCGAGGTTGCGGTAGACCCGCTTGGGCGGCACCGACCGGTCGACCGCGCCGACGGTGGCCTGCGCCACCTGCGTGCGCAGCACCTCGGCGACCTGGTCGACGTAGCGGCGGATCAGCGACTTGGCGTTGGCCAGCGCCACCCCGGACAGGTTCGACTTGTCACGCAGGAGCTGCTCGATCAGGGACATGCTCGGGGTCAGCCGGGCGGCCAGCACCGGGTCGGCGAGCACTTCCCGCAGGCGCATCCGGCGGACCAGGTCGCCCTCGAGGCCGGCGAGCGTGGCGCCGAGGCCGGTTCCGTCCCGGCGCAGCTCCCCGGGGGCGGCGCCGCACGCCTGCTCGAACCAGCCGGCGTCGGCCTGCCAGCGGGCCAGTTGCCCGGCGCTGACCTCGCCGGCGCCGGTGGCGAACACGTTGAGCAGCAGCTTGGACGCCAGCGCGGCGCGGCGTACCTCGGCCCCGGTGGGCTGGAACGGCCCGGCCGGCGCGTCGGGGTCGGGGGTGAGCAGGCCGCGCAGCTCGTCGGCGAGCGCCGGGAAGCGCTGGACGACGGTGTCGACCGAGACGGCCGGGTCCAGCAGCGCGGCGGGCAGGCCGAGGTCGTCGACGACGGCGACGCTGGCGGATTCCAGCGCGGGCTGCTCGTCGCTGTGGAACAGGCGGGCGAGCAGCCGCCAGTAGAGCACCTGGCGGCGGTTGGCGTGGTCGTGGTCGGCGGTCATCGGCGCAGCAACCTTCCGGCGCGTTCGCGCAGCACGGCCACCGCGTCGCCGGCGCGCGCCTCGGCCTTTGCCACTTTCGCGTCGGTGATGCCGCACGCCCAGTCGCCGTTGTGCGCCTCGACGGTCTGGCGTTTGACGGTGGCCCGCACGGCGAGCGGTTGCAGCAGCCAGCGGTCGTCGTCCCAGCGCAGCAGGCCGAGGCACGCGGTGGCGGCGTCGATGAGCGTCGGGGTGAGCGGCCCGGCCGCGGGCAGCCGGTCGGTGGCCAGCGGGATGGTCCGGCCGTCGAGCTCGAGCACCGGGTGGCCGTCGCCGTCGCGGACGACCCGGCCCTCGACGAGGACCGGTTCGGCGATCGCGGTGGGGTGGCGTTGCAGCGGCGGGGTCGCGGGCGCGGTCGCGCCGGTGAGCAGCACCCGGGCGGTGGCGAACGGGTCGGCCGGGTCGCCGAGCGCGGCCCGCTCCTCGACCCAGTGCAGGTCGCCGCCGTGCGCGGGCAGGTCGGTGACGGTCACGGCGCGCCGCTCGGCGAGGGCCTTGAGCAGCACCGGGTACGCGTCCAGCAGCCGCCAGCCGGCCGGGCCGACGATGGTGGCGACCTTCGCCGCGACGACGGTGACCCGGACCAGCCGGGTCGGGCCGCCGCCGGCCGGTTCGAGCAGGGCGTGCAGTTGCGCCTGGAACGCGGTGTCGTGCTCGTGCACGTCGACGCCGAGCGGCAGCAGCCGACCGGTCACCGGCGCCGCCGGGGTGGCCTCGGTGGCGGCGCCGGCGGCGAGCAGCACGGCCCGGGCCCACAGGTCGGCCCATCTTCGGGCGGGCGCCGGTGTCGCGGCGGTCACCGGCAGGCCGGCGCGCAGCTCGGCGGCGAGACCGTCGAGCAGCACCGCGAGGCGGCGCTGGGCCGGCTCGGCGAGCGTGGCCTCCACCGGCCCGGCGGCGCCGGAGAGCAGCTCGTGGTCGGCGCCCTGCCAGCCGGCGAGCGTCAGCTCGTGCAGCCAGGCGCGTGCCCCGGCCAGGGCCGGGGTGGTGCCCGGCCCGGGGACGGCTGCCGGCGGCGCGGCGGGCCACGGGTCGCGGGACCGGTGCAGGGCCGCGTCGAGGCGGTCCCGCAGCGCGTCGTGGGCGGCGCCGAGCAGCGCGGAACGGGCGCCGGCGAGCACCCCCAGGTGTTCCTGGGTGAGCGCGCCGGTCGTCGCGGCGCGCACCGCCTCGGCGGTGCGGTCGGCCAGCGGGGTGCCGTCGACCGCGGTGGCCAGCGCCGCCCAGGCGGCGGCGTCCGGCTCGCTCAGCCGGGCCAGGCCGCGGGTGAGCGAGTCGTCGACGCCGTCGACCACGGCGAGTGCCTCGGCCAGCCCGGCGGGTGCGCCGTCGTCGAGCTGGGTGAGCTGCGCGGCGAGCATCAGCGCACCCCGGTGGTGGCCGGGAACCAGTGCAGCTCGGGCACCGGTGTGGTGCTCGGCGGGACCTCCAGGTAGGCCAGGTGGCGCAGGAAGCGGCTGAACACCATCGCCGCCGGCCCGGGCTCGTGCCGCGCGTCGGTGCGGGCCAGCAGGCCGGCGCCGTCGTCGACGCCGTCGCCGGCGTCGATGCGCAGGTAGCGGGCGACCTGCGCGAGGCCGTACTGGAGCACGGCCTCGTCGGCGAGCGCGTGCAGGTGCTTGCAGAGCAGGCTGCCGCGCAGGCCGCCGCAGGGGCGGTTGTTGTTGGTGCTGCAGTTGACCGCGTGGCTGCCGGCGGTCACCGAGGAGACGTAGACCCGTTCCACGTCGGACCCGCTGGACACCACTCCCTGCAACCGCCCGTCGGCCAGCTCCACGAAGGGGACCTTGGCCAGCTTGCGGGCCCGCGCCGGGGGCGCGACCCGCAGCACGCTCCGCCGTCGCCGCGCGGCGTCCGTCGGCTCCGTCATCGTTTCGACCTCCCCGCCGGCGGACCGGCCGCCGGGCACGCCGGAACGCCGTCGCCGGCCCGTGTTCCGTGCCGCTGTGACGACAAGGATCATGGACCACGGGTACGACAGCGCCGCGCACTCCCGCCGCCGCCCAAACGAGCGTTAAGCTGGCAGGGTCCGTACCCCGGACGCCGCACCGGCTCACCCACCCCACGGAGCTCATCGCGCTATGAACGTCGACCGGATCCTGCCCACCGACGAGGCCCACGACCTGCTGGAGCTCGCCACCGAGCTCGCCGACCGGGAGCTGGCGCCGAAGGCCGCCGGCTTCGAGGAGCGCGCCGAGTTCCCCCGTGACGTGCTGCGCACCCTGGGCCGGGCCGGCCTGCTCGGCCTGCCGTACGCCGAGGAGCACGGCGGCGCCGCCCAGCCGTACGAGGTCTATCTCCAGGTGCTGGAGATCCTCGCCAGCCGGTGGCTGGCCGTGGCCGAGGCGGTCAGCGTGCACACGCTGTCCTGCTACCCCCTCGCGCAGTTCGGCACCGACGAGCAGCGCAAGCTGCTGCCCGACATGATCGGCGGGGAGCTGCTCGGGGCATACTGCCTCTCCGAGCCGCAGGGCGGGTCGGACGCGGCGGCGCTGACCACCCGGGCGGTCCGCGACGGCGACGAATACGTGGTGACCGGCACCAAGGCGTGGATCACCCATGCCCGGGTCGCCGACTTCTACAACATCTTCTGCCGCACCGGCGGGCCCGGCCCGAAGGGCATCTCCTGCCTGCTGGCCGAGCGGGCCACGCCCGGCATCGCACCGCAGGCCGCCGAGCGCACCATGGGCCTGCACGCCTCCCCGGTCGCGCAGATCGCGTTCGACGACGCCCGGGTGCCGGCCGAGCGGCTGATCGGCGGCGAGGGCGCCGGCTTCACCATCGCCATGGCGGCGCTGGACTCCGGCCGCCTCGGCATCGCCGCCTGCGCGGTCGGCCTGGCGCAGGCCGCGCTGGACTACGCGGTCGACTACGCGCGCCAGCGGCAGCAGTTCGGCCGCGCGATCGTCGACTTCCAAGGGCTCGGCTTCACCCTCGCCGACCACGCCACCGGCATCTCCGCCGCCCGCGCGCTGCTGCTGGCCGCCGCGCGGCTGCGGGACGCCGGCCGGCCGTACTCGATCGAGGCGGCGAAGGCGAAGCTGTTCGCCACCGACCTGGCGATGCGGGTGACCACCGACGCGGTGCAGGTGCTCGGCGGCGCCGGCTACGTCGCCGACCACCCGGTCGAGCGGTACATGCGCGAGGCGAAGGTGCTGCAGATCGTCGAGGGCACCAACCAGATCCAGCGGCTGGTCATCTCCCGCGCCCTGGCGAAGGGCTAACCTGTCGCGGTGACCTTCCCCCGGATCACCGCCGACCCCGACGTGATGGGCGGCGCGCCGTGCGTGCGGCAGTCGCGCGTCCCGGTGGCCACGCTGTTGGCCATGATGGCCGACGGCATGTCCGTCACCGACATCCTCACCGATCTGCCGTTCCTCGACGAGGAGGACCTGACGGAGGTGCTGAACTACGCCGCCGACGCGGTCCGCGACCGGACGGCGCGCTGAGCGTCACGACGGCGGGGCGGGTACGGCGTGGGAGCGCTATCTCCGGTAGGTTGCACCGCGTGGAGGAGATCGACCGCGCGATCGTGGCCGCACTGACCGGGGACGGTCGCCTGTCCTACACGGACCTGGCCGAGCGGGTGGGCCTGTCGGTGTCCGCCGTGCACCAGCGGGTCCGCCGGCTGGAGCAGCGCGGCGTGATCAGGGGATACGCCGCCCGCGTGTCGTTCGAGGCGCTGGAGCTGCCGTTGACCGCGTTCGTGGCGATCCGGCCGTTCGACCCGTCGCAGCCCGACGACGCGCCGGAGCGGCTGGCCCACCTGCCGGAGATCGACTCCTGCTACTCGGTCGCGGGGGAGGATTTCTATCTCCTGCTGGTACGGGTGGCCGGCCCGGCCGACCTGGAGCGGCTGCTGCAGGAGATCCGCACCTCCGCGAACGTCACCACCCGCACCACAGTGGTGCTCTCCACGCCCTACGAGAACCGCCCGCCGAAGATCAGTGCCGAGCTGCCTGGTCGGG
This sequence comes from Micromonospora sp. NPDC018662, assembly GCF_044391475.1. Taxonomy (NCBI): domain Bacteria; kingdom Bacillati; phylum Actinomycetota; class Actinomycetes; order Micromonosporales; family Micromonosporaceae; genus Micromonospora; species Micromonospora sp. NPDC018662. The sequence goes on along the minus strand of NZ_JBISAC010000010.1, from coordinate 216,197 downwards.
GGCGGGCCCGGTCGTCGTCGGAGCCGGCAGGTTCCACCGCTGGATGACCCGCCGGCCGTGCTCGTGACCGAGCACGCTGAGCGTGGCGGTGTCCAACCGCAGCAGCCCGCCGGCCGACGGCGGCAGCCCGATCCAGCGGGCCCCGAGCGCCCGCAGGCTGTGGCCGTGCCCGACCAGCGCGACGCTGCCCTGCGCCAGCAGCGGGGTGACCCGGTCCAGCACGCGGTCGAGGCGGGCGCCCGCCTGCTCCGGTGACTCCCCGCCGGGGCCGCCGTCGGTCCAGATCGACCAGCCGGGCCGTTCCTCCTGGATGTCCGCGGTGGTGCGGCCCTCGTACTCGCCGTAGTTCCACTCGGCCAGCTCGGGGTCGGTGGCGTCCACGGTGAGCCCGGCCAGGGCGGCGGTGCGGGTGGCGCGTTGCCGCGGGCTGGACAGCACCCGCACGAAGCGCCGGCCGGCGAGCAGGGGAGCGAGCGCGCGGGCCTGGCGCTCGCCGTCGGCGGTCAGCTCCAGATCGGTGTACGAGGTGTGCCGGTGGCTGGCGCTCCAGGTGGTCTCGCCGTGCCGGACCAGCAGGATCTCATTCACCGCCCCAGTCAACCATGCCGGGGCGGGCCCGGCCCGGCGACGGTTCGCAGCGGCGCTACCGGGCCGCCGGCGTCGGTTCGGTGTCGCGTGCCGCACCCGGTCGGCCGGGCGACTGTTCCCCGGGGCGTGCGCGGCCGGGGCGCAATTCCAGGACCGCGACGGAGGACAGCACCAGCGCGCCGCCGGCGAGCTGCGCGAGCGTCAGGGCCTCGCCGAGGGCGAGCGTGGCCAGCGCGGCGGTGACCACCGGTTCGAAGGTGGACAGGATGGCCGCGGTGGACGGACCGGTTCGCTTCAGCCCGGCGAAGAAGGCCAGCATCGCCACGACGGTGGAGATCACCGCGATGGCGGCCAGCCAGAACCATCCCCGCCACCCGAAGCTCAGGTCCACGCCTCCGGTGACCAGGGCACGGCCGCCGAGGGTGCCGGCGGCGCCGGTCATCACCAGCGCCGACAACGCTACGGGCGCCAGCCGGTGCACGACGGTGTCGGAGACCAGGATGTAGACCGTGTAGGTGACGGCGGAGGCGACGGCCAGCAACGCGCCGAGCGGGTGGAAGCCGGTGCTGCCGGCGCCGAGCAGGACCAGCAGCGTTCCGCCCGACGCGGCCACCAGCGCCGCGCCGCGTCTCGGGGTGAGCCGGTCGCGGCCGAGCAGCACCGCCGCCACGGTCACCATGACCGGGTACGTGTAGAGGATCAGCGCCAGCAGGGACGCGTCCATCAGCTCCAGCGCGGAGAAGAACAGGCTCGCCTGCGTGGCGTACCCGACCGCGCCCAGCCCCAGGGCGATGGCCGTCGTCCGGCCGCGCCTCGTCGCCGGCCCTCGGTCCCCGGTGTCGCCCGGCGTCGCGCCGCGCAGACCCGGCCGGGTGAGCAGGACGAGCCCGAGCAGTACGGCGGCCAGGCCGAAACGCACCAGCAGCAGCGCGGTGGGGGAGACCCCGGCGTCGTACGCGAGCTTGCCGAAGACGGCCATCGCGCCGAAGCAGGCAGCGGACAGGAGACACAGCGCGGCACCCATGCGGCAAGGATCACCGGCGTCGACTGCCCAGGTCCAGCGATGAGTTCCGCAGGTGAATCATGAGGATTTCCGCATGATCGAGCTGGACCTGCGGCGGTTGCGTTTCCTGCGTGAGTTCGAGGAACGCGGCACGATGGCCGCGGTCGCCGCGGCTCTGGGCTACAGCCCGTCGACGGTCTCCCAGCAGCTGGCCCTCCTGGAGAAGGAGGCGGGCGTCCGGTTGCTGGGCCGGGCCGGCCGCGGCGTGCGGCTCACCGAGGCCGGGCGGGTGCTCGCCCGGCACGCCCGGGTGCTGCTGTCGGCGGCCGAGGCGGCGGAAGCCGACCTGGCCGCCCTCGGCGGTGACGTCCGGGGGAGCGTCCGGGCGGGCGGCCTGCAATCGGCGTCGCGCCGGCTGCTCGTGCCGGCCGTGGCCCGGATGCGGGCGGACCACCCGCGGGTCCGGGTGGAGATCTTCGAGCTGGAACTCGAACAGTCCCTGCCGGGCCTGCGCCTGGGCGCTGTCGACCTGGTCATCGGCGACGAGTACGACAGCCATCCCCGCCCCCGGCCGGCAGGGCTTCGTTTCACCCGCCTGTTCGAGGAGCCCCTGCGGATCGTGCTCCCCGCCGCGCATCCCCTCGCCCGGCCCGGCGGACCCGTCGCGGTCACCGACCTGCGTGCCGAGGTGTGGACCGCCTCCGCCGAGGGCACCGGGCACCACGCCATGGTGGTCGGGACCTGCCGTGCTCTCGGCGGCTACGAACCCGACCTGCGGCACCGCTCCAGCGACGCGGACGTCCAGCTCGAGCTGGTCCGGGCCGGGGCGGCGGTCGCCCTGCTGCCGGAGCTGACCCTGCCCGACGCCGACCCGGCGCTGGCGGTCCGGGGCATCGCGGAGACCGCCCTCAGGCGCCGCCTGGTGGCCGTCACGGACCGGGTACGCGACCTAGACCGGTAGACAGACCTCCAACCTATTGTCCTAGGACGGACTACGCGATGTGCGCCGCCCCACAGCGTTTGCCACCACCGACACCGGGGACGCGACAAGAGCAAGGCGCAGCCGGACAAGGGAGGGCGACATGAGCTTCACCGACAAGGCGAAGAACAAGGCCCAGGAAATGAGCGGCATGGCCAAGGAGCGCATCGGGGACGTGACCGACAACGAGCGGTTGCGGGCCGAGGGCGCCAGCGAGCAGAGCACGGCGCGCGCCAAGCAGGCCGGCGAGAACGTCAAGCAGGCCGGTCGCGACGTCAAGGACGCGTTCGAGAAGTGACGACGAGCGAAGGCGGGCCACCTGTTACAGGTGGCCCGCCTTCGGGTGTGCGGTGGCGCGGGTCAGTCGTCGCGGTGCGCGTGCCACCAGGACTGGCCGGCCTCGGGCAGCGTGTCGATCGGGTCGTAGTACGCGTAGCGCTTGTTGAGCGCCTCCAGGTCGGCGGACTCGATCGAGGTGCGGTAGTTCTTCGTCCAGTAGGAGATGCCGCGCTCGCGGTCGTAGTCGGTGAGCATGTGCACCCACCGCTTGCCGACGAACGGCACGTCGCAGACGATGCGCGGGGTGGCGTAGCCGGGCAGGTAGCCCATGATGTCGTGCTGGAGCTGCTGGGCGTGCCAGACCGGGACCCGCCAGTGCTCGGCGTTGGGGATCATGTCGCACATGTAGAAGTAGTACGGCAGGATGCCCGTCTCGCCCTGGAGCGCGAAGCAGAGGTCGAGCAGGTCGGCGCTGGTGGCGTTGACGCCGCGCATCAGCACGCCCTGGTTGCGGACGTCCCGGACCCCGACGTCGAGGGCGGTCTGGGCGGCCTTGGCGACCAGCGGGGTCAGCGACTGGGCGTGGTTGACGTGGGTGTGGATGGCGAGGTTCACGCCGCGCCGGGCGGCGGTGCGGGCGACGCGTTCCAGGCCCTCGACGACGTCGGGCTGGAGCCAGTGCTGGGGCAGGCCCATCAGGGCCTTGGTGGCGAGCCGGATGTCGCGGATGGTCTCGATCTCCAGCAGGCGCATCAGGTAGGACTCGAGGTTGCGCCAGGGCACGTTGGCGACGTCGCCGCCGGAGACGACCACGTCGCGTACGCCGGGGTGGGCCTTGAGGTAGGCGATGTGGGCGTCGTAGCGGTCGACCGGCTTGAGGGTGAGCTTGAGCTTGTCGACGGCGGGGGTGGAGTTGCCGACGAGGTCCATGCGGGTGCAGTGCCCGCAGTATTGCGGGCAGGTGGAGAGCAGCTCGGCGAGGACCTTGGTGGGGTAGCGGTGGGTGAGACCCTCGGCGACCCACATGTCGTGTTCGTGGAGGCTGTCGCGGCTGGCGTAGGGGTGTGAGGGCCAGTCGGTGCGCCGGTCGGAGGCGACGGGGATCATGTAGCGGCGGACCGGGTCGGCGAGCAGCGCCTCGGTGGTCATCGGCGCGAACGGCACCATCGTGTTGATCATCTGGGGTGGCACCAGCATGGACATGGTGGCCAGGGCCTTCTGGTCGGCCTCGAGGTCGGCGTAGAACGTCTCGTCGACGAGGTCACCGAGGACGGCGCGGAGCTGCTTGATGTTCTTGACGCAGTTGACGCGCTGCCACTGGGCGTTCTCCCACTGTTCGCGGGTGACGTGGCGCCAGCCGGGGAAGCGGGTCCAGTCGGGTTCGACCAGGGGGGTGCGCCGGTATTCGTAGGGTTGTCCGGCGGCGGGGACGGCGACCGGCGTGGAGCGGGGCGTCGGGATGGTCTCCACCGGTTGGGTCTGGGTCACGGCCCCTCCTCGTCTGCGGGTGCTGGTTGATCAACCTTGCGAAGGCTACTGGAAAATCTGCGGTGAAGAAATTAGTCTGCCGTAAGTTTTCCCGCGACGCGAACCTCGGCCAGAGGTTCGGGCGGCTGGACATAGGGGGTCGGCGTGACGTCACCGGTGGGTCTGCACCGCGTCGTGGAACCGGCGGGGGTGCTGCCGCAGGCGGCCTGGCGGCTGGACGCCGACCCGCGGATCGCGGCGAACGAGGTGCGGATCCGGGTGGAACGGCTGAACCTGGACGCGGCGAGCTTCCGGCAGTTGGCGGAGAAGCACGGCGGGGACGGGGAGAAGGTCCGCGCCGAGGTGCTGGAGATCATCTCGACCCGGGGGAAGATGCAGAACCCGGTGACCGGGTCGGGCGGGATGCTGATCGGCACGGTGGAGGAGGCGGGGCGCCGCTCCCCGTTGGGGCTGCGCGCGGGGGACCGGGTGGCCACGCTGGTGTCGTTGACGCTGACGCCGTTGACGATCTCCGACGGGTTGGCCCGGTGGGACGGGCGCAGCGAGCAGGTGCCGTGCGACGGGTACGCGATCCTGTTCGCGCGGTCGATCGCCGCGGTGCTGCCGGCGGATCTGCACCCGGAGCTGTCCCTGGCGGTGCTGGACGTGTGCGGGGCGCCGGCGTTGACCGCGCGGGTGGTGGCCGAGCAGGTGGCGCGGCGGGCCCGGGAGGGTGATCCGCGTCCGGTGTCGGTGGCGGTGATCGGCGGGGCCGGCAAGAGCGGGTCGTTGTCCCTCGCCGCGGCGCGGCGGGCGGGCGCCGGCCGTACGGTCGGGGTGGTGCCGGTGGCGGCGGAGCGGGACGCGCTGACGGCGGCCGGGCTGGCCGACGCGGTGGCGTTGGCGGACGCGCGGGATCCGGTGGGCCTGTCGACGGCGGTGACCACGGCGTTGGGGGTGCCGGCGGACGTGACGGTGGTGTGCGTGGACGTGCCGGGCTGTGAGCATGGCGCGGTGCTGGCCACGGCGGACGGCGGCACGGTGATCTTCTTCTCGATGGCGACGAGTTTCGCGGCGGCGGCGTTGGGCGCGGAGGGTCTGGCGGCGGACGTGACGATGCTGGTGGGTAACGGGTTCGTGCCGGGGCACGCGGAGTTGGCGTTGGAGTTGTTGCGGGCCGAGCCGGGGGTCCGTGGTCTGTTCGAGGCGCGGTTGGCGGCAGACTGACACCATGACGAATCCCTCGACGCTGTACCGCGGTGGAGTGTTGCACTGTCCGGCCGAGCCGAGCGCGACGGCGCTGCTGGTGCGGGACGGGCGGATCGCCTGGTTGGGTGCGGACGCCGACGCGCCGGTCGCGGACCGGGTGGTGGAGTTGGACGGCGCGTTGGTGACGCCGGCGTTCGTGGACGCGCACGTGCACGCGACGGACACCGGCCTGGCGTTGTCGGGGCTGGATCTGTCGGGGGTGCGGTCGGCCGGTGAGTTGCTGGACGCGGTGTCGGCGTTCGCGGCCGGGTTGCCGGGTGACGCGGTGGTGCTGGGGCACGGTTGGGACGAGTCGTGCTGGGCGGAGCCGGTGTTGCCGGACGCGGCGGCGGTGGGTCGGGCGGCGGGTGGCCGGAAGGTGTATCTGTCGCAGGCGTCGATCCATTCGGCGTTGGTGTCGGCGGCGTTGCTGGGGGCGTGTCCGGAGGTGTCTGCGGCGGCGGGGTACGACCCGTCGGGTTGGTTGCGTCGGGACGCTCACCATGTGGTGCGGGCGGCGGCGTTCGGGTCGGTGACGCGGGCGCAGCGGGTGGCGGCGCAGCGGCGGGCGTTGGTTCACGCGGCGTCGTTGGGGATCGCGGCGGTGCACGAGTGCGGTGGTCCGGACATCTCGGACGAGGAGGACTTCACCGGGTTGTTGGGCATGTCGGGGGCCGGGGTGCCGGAGGTGTACGGGTACTGGGGTGAGCTGCTGGGCGCGGCGAGGGCCCGGGAGTTGGGTGCGGTGGGCGCCGGTGGTGATCTGTTCGCGGACGGGGCGTTGGGGTCGCGGACGGCGCACGTGTCGGCGGCGTACCTGGACGGGGAGCCGGGGGCGTGCGGGCACGGGTACGTGTCGGCGGAGCAGGTTCGTGATCACTTGTTGGACTGTGCGGCGCACGGGATGCAGGGCGGGTTCCACGCGATCGGGGACGCGGCGATCGGCACGGTGCTGGCGGGGTTCGCGGCGGCGGCGGAGAAGGTGGGTACGGAGCGGTTGCGGGCGGCGCGGCACCGGGTGGAGCACGCGGAGATCATGAGCAAGCGGTTGATCGCCGGGTTCGTGGAGTTCGGGGTGGTGGCGTCGATGCAGCCGGCGTTCGACCGGTTGTGGGGTGGCGCGGGTCGGATGTACGAGTCGCGGTTGGGGTTGGCGCGGTCGTGGGAGTCGAATCCGATGGGTGCGATGCACGGGGTGGGGGTGGCGTTGGCGTTCGGGTCGGATTCGCCGGTGACGCCGTTGGATCCGTGGGGGTCGGTGCGGGCGGCGGCGGCGCATCACAATCCGTCGCAGCGGATGAGTGTGCGGGCGGCGTTCGCGGCGCACACGCGTGGTGGGTGGCGGGCGGTGCATCTGGACAACGAGGGGGTGTTGGCGTTGGGTGCGCCGGCGACGTTCGCGGTGTGGGACGCCCCGGCGGGGGTGGAGCGGGGGTTGCCGGTGGTGCTGGCGGCGGATCCGGAGTTGCGGGGGCCGGATGATCCGACGCCGCTGCCGGTGTGTCGGGCGACGGTGTTGCGCGGTGACGTCATCTATCAGGAAGGGTCTTCGTGACAGGCAAGCTTGGGTTGGATCCGGCGCTGGTGGCGCGGGCGCGGGAGTTGGCGCGTCGGGCGGGGCAGCCGGTGGTGGATCTGGCGCGTAGCCACACCACGGTGTCGGTGGAGCGGGCGGTGCTGCGGCTGGCCGGGGTGTCGGGCGCGGACCCGGACGGTATTCCGTGGGTGAATCGTCTGGTGGACGCCGTGGTGGCCGAGGTGGGTCTGGGGCACGGGGTGGCGTTGCCGGTGTTCGACGCGTTGGCGCGGGAGGGCCTCGCGGATGTGACGTTGTTGGCGCAGAAGGCGGCGGCGGGGTCGGTGCGGTTCGAGGTGCCGTCGGGGAGGGCGGCGACGGCGGCGCGGCGGGCGTCGCGGCGGGCGGTGGCGGCGGGGGTGCGGCAGATCGACCGGCGGCGTGCGGAGCGGGCTCGTCTCGTGAAGCGGTACGGGGATCCGCAGCAGCGGCCGTGGATCTATCTGATCGTGGCGACGGGGGACATCTACGAGGACATTCCGCAGGCGCAGGCGGCGGCGCGGGCGGGCGCGGACGTGATCGCGGTGATCCGGTCGACGGGGCAGTCGTTGTTGGACTACGTGCCGGAGGGGGCGACCCGGGAGGGTTTCGCGGGTACGTACGCGACGCAGGAGAACTTCCGGTTGATGCGGGCGGCGTTGGACGAGTCGTCGAAGGAGTTGGGCCGGTACGTGCGGCTGACGAACTACGCGTCGGGGTTGTGCATGCCGGAGATGGCGACGCTGGCCGGCCTGGAGCGGCTGGACATGATGCTCAACGATTCGATGTACGGGATCCTGTTCCGGGACATCAACCCGATCCGGACGTTCGTGGACCAGCGGTTCTCCCGGCAGGTGCACGCGCGGGCGGGGATCATCATCAACACCGGTGAGGACAACTACCTGACCACGGCGGACGCGGTGGACGAGGCGCACACGGTGACGGTGTCGCAGTTGCTCAACGAGTTCTTCGCGCACGAGGCGGGGCTGTCGGACGGGTTGTTGGGTCTGGGGCACGCGTTCGAGATCAACCCGGATCTGCCGGAGTCGTTCCGCTTGGAGTTGGCGCACGCGTTGCTGGCGCGGGAGTTGTTCCCGGACGCGCCGTTGAAGTGGATGCCGCCGACGAAGCACATGACCGGGGACGTGTTCCGGGGCAATCTGCTGGACGGGTTCTTCAACCTGGTGGGCGCCATGACGGGGCAGGGCATCCTGCTGGTGGGGATGATGACGGAGGCGGTGGTGACGCCGTGGCTGTCGGACCGGGACATCGCGTTGCAGAACGTGCGGTACGTGTTGGGCGCGGCGGGTGGTCTGCACGAGGATTTCGTGCCGGCGCCGGGCGGGTTCATCCAGCAGCGGGCGCACCGGGTGCTCGGTGAGGCGGTGGAGTTGCTGGAGCGCATCGGGGAGCAGTCGTTGTTGACGGCGATCGCCGAGGGCACGTTCGGGATCATGAAGCGGCCGGCGGACCGGGGCAAGGGTCTGGCCGGGGTGGCGCGGCACGAGGGTGACTACTACAACCCGGCGACGGAGATCCTGGAGCAGCCCTCATGACGGGGAAGACGGTGGTGCGGCCGTACGGGGACACCACGGGTGACGGCATGGTGCAGGTGTCGTTCACGTTGCCGGTGCCGCACGACAAGCGGGCCGAGGGCGCGGCGGTGCAGTTGGCGAACAAGATGGGCATGGACCCGGCGATGCTGGTGCACGCCAAGCCGATCGGTGACGGGTTCACGTTCTTCGTCGTGTACGGGCGGGTGAACCACCTCGTCGACCTGGACCGGGTGCAGGTGGTGGAGCGGGACTTCCCGCTGCTGTCGGCCAAGGAGGTCAACGCGGTGGTGAAGCAGCGGATGCGGCGCAAGTTGTCGGTGGTGGGTGCGTGCATCGGCACGGACGCGCACACGGTGGGCATCGACGCGATTTTGAACGTCAAGGGCATCGCCGGGGAGAAGGGTCTGGAGTACTACCGGGAGTTGAAGGTCAGCAACCTGGGCGCGCAGGTGAGCGTGCCGGAGCTGGTCGAGGCGGCCCGGCAGGAGAAGGCCGACGCGGTGCTGGTGTCGCAGGTGGTGACGCAGCGCGACGCGCATCTGCACAACACGCGGGAGATGTCGGCGGCGTTCCGGGAGGCGATGCCGGCGGGGAAGCGGCCGCTGCTGATCGTGGGCGGGCCGCGGTTCGACGAGACGATGACCGCCGAGTTGGGTGTGGACCGGATCTTCGGGCGGGGCACGACGCCGGGTGAGGTCGCCAGTTACCTCGTGCACGCGTTGATCACGTCGAGGAAGGCGAGCAGTTGAGCGAGCAGGATCCCCGGCTGGGGTTGACCGTCACGCACCGCCGGTATGTGCCGTACTCGCATGCCCACTACGCGGGGAACCTGGTGGACGGGGCGTACGCGTTGGGGTTGTTCGGGGACGTGGCCACTGAGGTGTGCATCCGCACCGACGGTGACGAGGGCCTGTTCGCGTCCTACTCGGATGTGCAGTTCCGGGCGCCGATGAAGGCCGGTGACGTGTTGGAGGTGCTGGCCACGGTGACGCGGGTGGGGACCCGCAGCCGCACCATCGACTTCGAGGCGCGGGTGGTGTGCCGGGGCCGCCCGGACCGGGGTGAGTCGGCCGCGGAGGTGCTCGACGAGCCGGTGGTGGCGGTCACCGCGACCGGCACGGTGGTCGTGCCGCCATCCGCGTGAGCGCGAGGAGCGAGCCGGTCTTGCGAGCCCCGCAGTCGCGACCGAGAGGCGGCCCCGCGTGAGCACCGTGGTCTGCGCCGACGTCGGGTCGACGTACACGAAGGCGGCGGTGGTCGACCTCGACGGCGGCCGGCTGGTCGGTGCGGCGTCGGCGCCGACGACTGTCGGCTCGGACGTGCTGCACGGCCTGGACGCCGCGGTCGGCGCGGCCACCGCGTCGGCCGGGGTCGGTGACGTGCCCTGGTACGTGTGTTCGTCGGCCGGTGGTGGGTTGCGTCTGGCGGTGATCGGCTACGAGCCGCTCGTCACCGCGCAGGCGGGCCGGCGGGTGGGCCTGTCGGCGGGGGCGAACGTGGTGCACGTGGCGGCCGGCCGGTTGGGCGCGGCGGAGCTGTCGGCGTTGCGGGCGGCCCGCCCGGACGTGGTGCTGCTGGTCGGCGGCACCGACGGTGGGGACGCGGACACGTTGACGCACAACGCGACGCGGCTGGCGAAGGCGCGGTGGCGGGTGCCGGTGGTCCTGGCCGGCAACGTCGACGCCCGGGACGGGCTGTCGGCGGTGCTGGCCGGGGCGGGGGTGCCGGTGACGGTGGCGGGCAATGTGCTGCCGCGCATCGGGGTCCTGGATCCGGGTCCGGCGCGCGCGGCGATCCGGGAGGTGTTCCTGCGGCACGTCATCGGCGGCAAGAAGCTGTCCCGGGGGGCCCGGTTCGCGCGGCTGGTCCGGGCGGCGACCCCGGACGCGGTGCTCACCGGCGTGGAGGTGCTCGCCGGCACGCTCGGCGGTGACCTGGCGGTGGTGGACGTCGGCGGCGCCACCACGGACGTGTACTCGGTGCTCACCCCGGACGAGCGGGAGGACGGCCCGGGTCGGGAGGTCACCGGCACGTGGTGGCGGGCCCGCACCGTCGAGGGGGACCTGGGCATGCGCTGGTCGGCGCCGGGTGTGGTGCGGGCCGCCGCCGAGGAGCGGCTGCTCGCCCCGGGTGAGCGGGAGACGTTGGGCGCGGCGGCGGCGGTCCGGGCCGCCGACCCGGGGTTCCTGCCGGTTGGGGACGCCGACCGGGTCGCGGACCGGCGGATCGCGGCGTTGGCGGCGACCGTGGCGGTGCGCCGGCACACCCGTGGCGTGGCCACCGGGGAACGGGCCGGCCGGGACCTGCGGGAGGTGCGGCTGCTGGTCGGCTCCGGTGGGGTGTTGCGCCACGCCGAGCCGGCCGACGCGGCGGTGGTGCTGGACGCGGTGCTCGGCGACCACGCCGGCGGGTGGGCGGTGCCGCGGGCGGCGCGTCCGGTCGTCGACGTCGACTATGTGCTGGCCGCGGCGGGGCTGCTGGCCGCCGACCATCCGGGTGCGGCGGCGCAGGTGCTGCGGCGGCACCTCGGCGCCTGATCCCGTGTCCACCCATCGAGACGCGCCGACGCGACACGCCGTGGCGCATCACACGACAGGCCGGGGTGGGTTGACAGCGGCGGGGGTGCACGCCGTACCGTCTTTGAGTCCTACCACGGGAAGCGGCTGTTGTTCGTTTCGTCCTCTCGTCCGCTGGCCGAGCGACCGGAAGGTTGCGGCGGCCAGGTCCAGCGGGCGGGGGTCGGCGGGGCGGCGCGAACCGGTCGCGGTTACCGGTGTACGGGCAGGGTGAGAGGAACGGCCAGTAGACAACGGCCAGGCGGGGGCAGCCAGTCCACGTCCGGTCGGTCCGAAGGTCGGCGCCGATCGTCCTCGCCCCACCGGCCGGGAAGGGCCTGGGAGCATCGGGGCGCGGCTTAGGCCGCGCCCCGATTTCCGTCACCGGGGCGGCCGCGGGCCGCCGGTCGGGTCCGCCGGGTAGCCTTCGGCCCGTGATCGTGGTGAGGTGCCGGTGACGACGCTCGACCGGGAACAGCCGCGTGCCACCGACGGGGCACGCCGCCCGGACGCCGCGCGTCCGCTGCCGTTGACGTGGGCCGTGCCGGCCGCCGTGCTGGCCGGGGTGGCGCTGCTGCTGGCGTTCCCCCCGTACGGGTTGTGGCCCCTCGCGCCGGTCGGGGTGGCGTTGCTGGCCGCCGCGGCGCACCGGCGGCGGCTGCGCGCCGGAGCCGGGCTGGGTTTCCTGGCCGGGGTGGCGTTGTTCGCGCCGCTGCTGGAATGGACGAACCTGCACACCGGCTGGCTGCCGTGGGCGCTGTTGTCGCTGTTGCAGGCCGGCTACCTGGCGTTGCTGGGCGCCGCCACCGCGTGGGTGTCGCCGCTGGCCGACCGGTGGCGGGTGGGGTGGCCGCTGCTGACCGGTGTGCTGTGGGTGGGGCAGGAGGCGCTGCGCGACCGCACCCCGTTCGGTGGGTTCCCGTGGGGGCGGTTGGCGTTCAGCCAGGACACCTCGCCGCTGCTGCGGCTGGCCGCGCTCGGCGGCGCCCCGCTGGTCACGTTCGCGGTGGCGCTCGCCGGTGGGATCCTGCTCACCGTCGCCTGGCGGGACTGGCGCCGCCCGGCCGGGCAGTGGCGGCCGGTCGCGGGGCTCACCGCCGCGCTGGTCGCGGTGCTGGCCGCCGGGCCGGCCGTCCCGGCGGGGGTACGCGGCGGCGGTGACACCGTCACCGTGGCGATCGTGCAGGGCAACGTGCCGCGTCTCGGGCTGGACTTCAACGCCCAACGGCAGGCGGTGCTGAACAATCACGCCGACGCCACCCTGGACCTGGCCGAACGGGTCGGCCGCGGCGAGCAGACGCGCCCGGACCTGGTGGTGTGGCCGGAGAATTCCAGCGACATCGACCCGCTGCGCAATCCCGCCGCTGGCTACCGCATCTCCCAGGCCGCCGACGCGGTCGGCGCGCCGATCCTGGTCGGCGCCGTGCTGCTCGGTCCCGGCGCGGGGCAGGTCCGCAACGCCGGCCTGCTGTGGCGGCCCGGCAGCGGCCCCGACCTGGCCCAGGTGTACACGAAGCGGCATCCGGTGCCGTTCGCCGAGTACGTGCCGTTGCGTGCGATCGCCCGCCGGGTCAGCGCGGAGGTCGACCGGGTGCGCTCCGACTTCGTTCCCGGTGACCGGCCGGGCGTGTTGGACGCCGGCGCGGTCACCCTCGGCGACGTGATCTGCTTCGAGGTCGCCTACGACGGCATCGTCCGGGACACCGTCACCGGTGGCGCGCAGCTGCTGGTGGTGCAGACCAACAACGCCACGTTCGACGTGGCCGAGGCCCGCCAGCAGTTGGCCATGGTGCGGCTGCGGGCCGTCGAGCACGGCCGTGCGGCGTTGATGGCCTCGACGGTCGGGGTGTCCGGGTTCGTTTCCCCGGACGGGCGGGTAGACGGTGCCACCGGGTTCAACACCGCCGAGGTGGTGGTGCGGCAGATGCGACTCGGGGACGGGCGTACCCCGGCCACCGTGGTCGGGGTGTGGCCGGAGGTGGCGCTCGCGGCGCTGGCGGTCGCGGCCCTGGCCGGCGCGGCCGTGGCGCGCCGCCGCCGGGAGGTCATCCCCGGCTGAGCCGACGGGAGGCGGTACGACGGTGGGTGCGCAAGCCGGCCATCCCGGGGTGGGGCGGGTCCTGGTGGTCATCCCCACCTACAACGAGGCGGACAACGTGCGTCGGATCGTCGCCCGGGTCCGCGCGGCGGCGCCCGCGGTGGATGTGCTCGTCGCCGACGACAACAGCCCCGACGGCACCGGCGGCATCGCCGACGCGCTCGCCGGCGTCGACCCGCAGGTGCACGTGCTGCACCGGCCCGGCAAGGACGGCCTCGGCGCGGCGTACCTGGCCGGGTTCGGGTGGGCGCGGGAGCGCGGCTACGACGCGGTGGTGGAGATGGACGCCGACGGCTCGCACGCCCCGGAGGACCTGCCGGCGCTGCTGGCCGCCGCCCGCGACGCCGACGTGGTGATCGGTTCCCGGTGGACGCGCGGCGCGCGGGTGCTGAACTGGCCGTGGCGGCGGCTGCTGCTGTCGCGGGTCGGCAACCTGTACGCGCGGGTGGCGCTGGGCATGCCGGTCAGTGACGCGACCGGCGGCTACCGGGTGTACCGGTCGGCCGTGTTGGACGCCATCGACCTGGGTTCGGTGCGGTCCCAGGGGTACGCGTTCCAGGTGGAGCTGTCCCGGCTGGCGCACCGCGCCGGGGTGCGGATCGTGGAGGTGCCGATCACGTTCGCCGAGCGGGAGCACGGCGACAGCAAGATGAGCCCGCTGATCGTGGCGGAGGCGTTGTGGCGGGTCACCCGGTGGGGGGTGCGGGACCGGCGGGCGGCGGTGCGGGGCCGCCCGGACGCGTTGGCGCGGTGGCCGTGAGCGGGGGCGTGTCATGCTGGAGGGGCGTGACGACACATCCGGGCCGATGAGGTGAGATGCGCCGAGGACTGAGATTCGTACCCCTGGCTCTGCTGCTGCTGACGCTGCTGGAGTTGGCCGTTTTCGTCCTGGTGGGCCGCGCCGTCGGGTTCGGCGCGGCGCTGCTGCTGGTGTTCGCGGCGTCGCTGCTGGGTCTGGTGCTGCTGCGCCGGGAGGGCATGCGGGCGTGGCGGCGGTTCCGGGCCGCCGCGCAGGCCGGCCAGCCGCCGGGGCCGCAGGTGACCGACGGCCTGGTGGGGTTGGCGGGCGCGCTGCTGCTGGCGTTGCCGGGGCTGGTCAGCGGCGCGGTGGGGTTGCTGCTGCTGGTGCCGCCGCTGCGGCGGCTCGCCGGCGGCGGGGTGCGCCGCACCGCGGAGCGGCGGGTGTCGTCGATGGTCGCCGGTGACCTGTTCGGGCCGCGCCGGGTGCGGGTGTACCCGGGTGCGCCGCAGCCCACGCCGTCGCCGCAGGCCGCACCGTCGCCGCAGCCGCCGCCGGCCGGGCAGCCGCCGCAGCCGGGCCCGGCCATCGAGGGTGAGATCGTGGACCGCTGACACCGTCGCGGACGTGACGAAGCGCCCCCGGGGTGATCCCCGGGGGCGCTTCGCGTGTGTTCGGTGCTCAGGCGCGCCCGCGGCGGGTGCGGACCTCCTGCAGCCGCTCGGCGAGGATGTCCTCCAGCTCGGCGATCGAACGCCGCTCCAGCAGCATGTCCCAGTGGGTACGCGGCGGCTTGGCCTTCTTCTGCTCCGGCTCGTTGCCGTCGACCAGCCGGGCGACGCTGCCGTCGAACTTGCACTCCCAGGTCGCGGGGACCTCGGCGTCGACGGCGAACGGCACCTCGAACTGGTGGCCCTTGGCGCACAGGTACTCGCGGGTCTGACGCGGCGCGAGCTCCGTGTTGCGGTCGGATTCGTAGCTGACCGCGCCCAGCCGGCTACCGCGCAGCATACGCTCGCCCATGATCGACTTCCCCTCGTTCGTGGTGCTGGTCTTCAGGTGTAACGGCCGGTCACCGTCCGCCCATTCCCCACCCACGCCGGACGGGCCGTACGGGGTCGGGAGCGTCAAGGGTAACCGGCCGGGGCCGCCGCCCGAATCGGTGGAGTGTTTCGCCCGTCACCGGGGATGTTACCGACCACGCGTGCCGGAGGTGACGATGAGCAGTGACGCGCCGGTCGGGGCCCGACCGCCCGCGGGGAAGACCTTCTTCGGTCACCCGCGGGCGCTGTCCACCCTCTTCCTCACCGAGATGTGGGAGCGGTTCAGCTTCTACGGCATGCGGGCCATCCTGGTGCTGTACCTGACCGCGGCGGTCGCCGACGGCGGCCTCGGCATCGGCGAGTCCACCGCCAACGCCGTGTACGGCACCTACAACGCCATGGTCTACCTGATGGCGCTGCCCGGCGGCTGGGTCGCCGACCGGCTGATCGGGGCCCGGCGCAGCGTGCTGTGGGGCGGGGTGGTGATCGCCGCCGGCCACTACGTGATGGCGGTCCCCGCCGCGTGGAGCGTGTTCGCCGGCATGACATTGATCGTGTTCGGCACCGGCCTGCTCAAACCCAACATCTCCACCATGGTCGGTGACCTGTACGAGCGGGACTCGCCGCGCCGCGACGCCGGGTTCTCCATCTTCTACATGGGCATCAACCTGGGCGCGTTCATCGCACCGCTGATCACCGGCTTTCTCGGCGAGAAGATCAACTGGCATCTGGGGTTCGGCGCGGCCGCGGTCGGCATGACCTTCGGCGTGGCGCAGTACGTGCTCGGCCGGCGCACCCTGGGCGACGCCGGCGCCCGCCCCGCCGACCCGCTGCTCGGCGCCGACCGGCGGCGGGCGCTGACCCGCGCCGGCGCGGTCACCGGGGCGCTGCTGGTGGTCCTGGTGGTGCTGCTGCTGGCCGGCTGGTTCACCGTGAACACGGTGGTCAACCTGCTCACCGTGGTGACCGTGCTGGTGACCGTCGGCTACTTCGCGCGGATCCTCACCGACCGGGAGATCAGCGACACCGAACGTCTCCGGATGAAGGCGTACGTGTGGCTGTTCGTGTTCGCCGCCGCGTTCTGGCTGATCTACGACCAGGCCGGGTCGGTGCTGAACATCTTCGCCGCCGACCGCACCGACCGGAACGTGGCCGGCTTCACGTTCCCGGCGTCGTGGCTCCAGTCGGTCAACCCGATCCTGATCATCATCGGTGCGCCGCTGGCCGCCTGGCTGTGGCTGCGGCTCGGCCACCGGGTGTCCACGCCGACGAAGTTCGCCGTCGGCCTGGTCCTCAACGGCCTGTCGTTCGTGCTGATGGCCGCCGCCGCGCGGGCCGCCGTCGGCGGCGACCTGGTCTCACCGTGGTGGCTGGTCGCGGTGTACGCGATCCAGGTCGCCGGCGAGCTGTCGCTGAGCCCGGTGGGCCTGTCGGCCACCACGAAGCTGGCCCCGGTGAAGTACGCCAGCCAGATGCTGGGCCTGTGGTTCCTCGCCACCGCCGTCGGCGACGCCATCGGTGGTCAGGTCGCCCGGCTGGCGCAGAGCTGGTCGCAGTCGACGTACTTCCTGACGTTCGGGCTGGCGTCGGTGCTGCTGGGCGTGGCCGCGGTGATGTTCACCCGGCACATTCGCGGTCTGATGGCCGGCATCCACTGACCGTCGACGGCTCACCCCGCCGGTGTGGGCGGCAACGGCAGCGGCAGGCCGGGCAGCCCGTCGATGCTGGTCGCCACGTGCTCCTTGCCGGCGAAGTACGCCGACAGCGATGCGTCGTCCTCCCGGGCGAACCGCCGCCCGTGCAGCTCCCGGTCGGTGTCGTAGCTCATCAGCGGCACCGCGTAGCCGCAGGTGTCGCGGATCAGCTCGGCGCGCACCACGATCACCGCCCGCAGGCCGTGCGGGCCCGGGTCGATGTCGGGGAAGTGCCGCAGCAGGTCGGGCCAGCGCGGGTCGTCGCGGAACACCGGCTCGCCGCGCCCGTGCACCCGCACGATGGTCGGCGGACCGGCGAACGCGCACCACATCAGCGTGACCCGGCCGTTCTCCCGCAGGTGCGCGATGGTCTCCGCGTTGCTGCCGGCGAAGTCCAGGTAGGCCACCGTGTGCGCGTCGAGCACCGCCAGGCAGCCGCGCAGCCCCTTGGGGGACAGGTTGACGGTGCCGTCGCCGGACAGCGGGGCGGTGGCGACGAAGAACATCGGCTGCGCCTCGATGAACTCCCGCAACCGGCCGTCGAGGCGTTCGTACGTCTTTCCCATGCCGTGATCCTCGCCCGGCCGGCCGGTCCCGCGCTGCCCCGTCCCGGTGCGTGGCCGGTCAGCCGGCGCGGGTGCCGAGCCGCGCGAGCGCCCCGGCCAGGTCGCTGACCTGGTCGGCGAGCTGCCCGGCGCGGCGTTCGGCGGCGTCCCGGTCGGTTTCCGCCGCGGCCAGCCGCGCCGCCACCTCGGCGGCCCGCGCCTGCGCGACGCCCACCGCCCGCCGCGCCTCGGCCAGCTCGGCGGCCAGCGTCTCCCGCTCGGCGGCGCGGGCCGCCGCCTCGGCGCGCGCCGCGTCGGCGGCCGCCACCGCCTCGGCGCGCGCGGCATCGGCCCGGTCCCGGTCGGCGCGGGCCCGCTGCGCGTCGGTGGCCTGCGCGTCGGCCCGTTCGGCGGCGGCCCGCGCCGACCGGCGGTCCTCGGTGGCCTGCGCCCGGGCGGCCTGCGCGTCGGCGCGTGCCGCGTCCGCGTCGGCGCGTGCCCGCTGCGCCCGGTCCAGCGCCTCGGCGGCGGCGTGGGTGGCGCGTTCGGCGTCGGCGCGGGCGGTGTCCCGGTCGGCGGTCAGCTCGGCGACGCGCTGCCGTTCGGCGTCGCGTTCGGCCCGCACGGTCCGCAGTTCGGCGCGCGCGGCGTCCCGGTCCCGTTCGGCCTGCACCCGCAGCGCCTGCGCGGCGCCGGCCTCGGCGCGGGCGGCGTCCCGGGCGGTCTCGGCGGCGTCGGCCCGCTCGACGGCCGCGCGGGCCGCCGCCTCGGCGGTGTCGGCCCGCTGCCGGGCCGCGTCGCGGTCGGCGCGCGCGGCCCGGGTCTCCTGCCGGTCGCGGGTGGCCGCCGCGGCGGCGTCCTCGGCGTCGCGGCGGGCGTCGTCGCGTTCCGCGTGCGCGGCCGCGACCTGCGCGGACGTCTCGGCGCGCAGCTCGGCGAGCTGCCGTTCCACGCCGGCCGGGGACAGCTCGGCGTGCAGCGCCTCGGTGAGCGTCTCCACGACCTGGTCGAGCCGGTCCACCGCCTCCCAGGTGCGCGCCACCTGCCCGGGCAGGCCCGGGGCGTTGCGGTGCCGCATCCGCACGTTGCGGGCGGCCCGCTGGCAGGCGCCGTCGTTGTCCCGGCAGTAGCGGAACGGGCGGCCGGCGCCGACGCGCTGCGGCACCTCCCGGGCGCAGTGCGCGCAGGGACGGGTCTCGGTGGTGGGCTCGGCGTCCATCGGGGGCGAAGTCTAGTGGCCGGCGTCGGCGCGGGCCGAGCCGTCGAGCGTGAACCGGTCGAGGGCGTGGTCGCGGCGATCCTGCGCGCCGCCGCCGGCGACCTGGACGGCGCGGCGCTGGCCGCGGGGATGGTCCGCCGGCACCGGCAGGGCGGCCGGTAGCCTGCCCACCATGCCCGTGTCGCCGTACGTCACCCGGCTGCGCCAGCACGTCGGCCACGATCTGCTCATGCTCTACGGGATCAGCGCCGTGGTGACCGACGACGCGGGACGCGTGCTGCTGGCCCGCCGCGGTGACAACGGCCGCTGGTCGGTGCCCGCCGGCACCGTCGACCCGGGCGAGCAGCCCGCCGACGCGCTGGTGCGCGAGGTCCGTGAGGAGACCGGCGTCGAGGTGACGATCGACCGGCTGGCCGGCGTGGCCACCCACCCCGTGCGCTACCCCAACGGGGACGCCTGCGAATACCTCAACGTCTGGTTCCGCTGCCGGGCCGTCGGCGGGACGCCCACCGCCGACGGCGACGAGTCCCTCGCGGTGGCCTGGTTCGCCCCCGACGCGCTGCCCGACCTGGACGACTGGGCCCGACTACGGATCGGCACCGCGCTGGCCGACGACGCCGCACCCTGGTACGCGGCGCCGGGCGACCAGCACCCGGCGCTGTGCCGCCCGGACAGCCTCTGACCGGGCGACCGCCGTGCCGGCGTCGGGTCCGCGGACCGCCGCCGGTAGTGCCAGGTCTACCCCGAGGGTCGCCCCAGCGTGCTGTCCGCGGCGAAAGGCGGCCCCTAACCTGGGCACATGACAGACACGCTGCTCAGGGCGGTGACCGGGCGACGGTTCCTGGTCTCGGCCTGGCCATGGCGTGGGTTCGCCTACTCCGCCACGACGGCGGTCGCCGCCGGCCTGCTGTGGCTCGGCCTGGCGGTGCCGCTGACACCGCTGATCTCGGCCGCCGTGCTCCTGCACACCGGGCGGACCGGTGACTACCTGATCGTGGCGGCCTGCCTCGGACTGGTCGGGGTGGGCCTGCTCGCGCTGCTGGGGCCGCAGTTGGCGCTCTCCATGGCCCGGGCCGAGCGGTGGCGGCTGCGGCTCGCCGGTGACACCCCACCGCCGCCCGGGCGCCGCGGCGCGCTCTACACCGACCCGGCCACCTGGCGGGCCGTGGCCTACATGGTCCTGCTCGGCGTCGTCGGACCGATCTGGCTCGGCGTGCTCGGGATCGTCGGGCTGCTCGTCGTGTCGACGCCGCTGTCGGTGGAACACCGGATCTCGGTCGCCGACTCGCTGCCCGGCATCGTCGCACGCGCCGGCGGCGGCCTGCTCCTGATCCCGGCCCTGCTCTACCTGACCGCGCTGTTCGGCGGCGCGCACGCCGCGCTGGCCCGGGTGCTGCTGTATCCGGAGCCGTCCGAGGAACTGGTCGAGGTGGCCCGGTCCCGGACCCGGCTGGTGCACGCGTTCGACGCCGAACGGCTGCGCATCGAGCGGGACCTGCACGACATCGCCCAACAGCGCCTGGTTGCCCTGACCATGCAGATCGGGATGGCCCGGCTCGATCTGCCGCCGTCCTCGCCGGCCGCTGCCGCGATGGCTTCCGCGCACGACCAGGCCAAGACGCTGATGGCCGAACTGCGGAACCTGATTCGCGGCATCAGCCCGCGTACCCTGCGGGAACTGGGCCTGCGCGCCGCGGTGGAGGAACTGGCCGCGGCGAGTTGCCTCGAGGTACGCGTCGACGTCGCCCCGTCACGTCTGCCGGCGGAGGTGGAGGCGGTCGCGTACGCGGCGATCTCCGAGGCCCTGGCCAACGCGGTGAAGCACGCCGCCGCCAGCGAGGTCACCGTCACCGCCCGGCGCGCGGCCGAGCGGCTGGTGGTCGAGGTCCGCGACGAGGGCGGCGGCGGCGCCGACCCC
Source organism: Micromonospora sp. NPDC018662 (assembly GCF_044391475.1). NCBI lineage: Bacteria > Bacillati > Actinomycetota > Actinomycetes > Micromonosporales > Micromonosporaceae > Micromonospora > Micromonospora sp. NPDC018662. Next base: position 195,711 of record NZ_JBISAC010000010.1, on the reverse strand, counting down.
GCACGCGGATCCGGGCTGACCGGACTCGCCGACCGGGCCGCGGCGGCCGGCGGCCGGCTGCTGATGTCGAGCCCGCCCGGCGGCCCGACGATCCTGCGGGTGGAGCTGCCGTGCGCGTCGTGATCGCGGAGGACTCGGTGCTGCTCCGGGAGGGGCTGACCGCGATGCTGCCCCGGTTCGGCATCGAGGTCGCCGCCGCGGTCGGGGATGCCCCCGCGCTGCTGGCCGCCGTCCACGAGCACCGCCCGGACCTCGTCGTCACCGACGTCCGGATGCCGCCGAACCACACCGACGAGGGGTTACGGGCCGCCGTCTCGCTGCGCGCCGAGGACCCCCGGCTCCCGGTGGTCGCCCTCAGCCAGTACGTGCAGCACAGCTACGCCGGGGAACTGCTCGCCTCGGGTTCCGGCCGGTCCATCGGCTACCTGCTCAAGGACCGCATCGGCGACGTGGCCGAGTTCGCCGGGCACCTGCGCCGGGTGGCCGACGGCGCCACGGTGATCGACCCCGAGGTCGTCCGGCAACTGATGCAACGCCGCCGCGACCCGCTCAGACAGCTCACGGCCCGCGAACGCGAGGTCCTCAGCCTGATCGCGCAGGGTCACTCGAACGCGGCCACCGCCCGGATCCTGTCCCTGACCGAGGCCGGTGTCGCCAAGCACATCGGCAACCTTCTCACCAAGCTGAACCTGCCGCTGAGCGACGACACCAACCGGCGGGTCCTCGCCGTGCTCGCCTATCTGCGCAGCCGATCCGACTAGGAGTTCCCTTGCCCACCACCACCGCCCGGCGTCGCGACGTCGGGCTCCGCACCATGGCCGTGCTCCTGGCCGCCGCGTTCTTCCTCGCCCCGCTCGCGCTGGGCCCCGACCGGCTCGACGACTTCCCGCGCGCCTTCCTCGCCTACTGGTCCGCGGGCGGCCCGGACTTCCCGCCCGACCTCCAGCACGCCGTCGACCACCAGTTCCGTTACCACCTGATCCGGGTGCTGATCGCGGTGCCGCTGCTCGCGGCGCTGGTGACGCTGACCTACCGGGCCCGACGGTTCCGGCTGCCGCTCGGGGCGCTCGCGCTCGCCGCGGCGGTGCTGCTGATCGCCAACGTCCAGGGGGCCGTGTCGCCGTTCGGCACGCTCCTGCCGCATCTGACGGCCGGCCCCGCCGACACCCGACTGGTCGTGCTGGCCCAGGTTCGGGACCAGCTCGACAACGGCCCGGTGTCGCCCGCGCTGGGCGTGATGCTCGACGAGTACGTGCGGTGGCACGTGGTGAAGGGCACGCTGGTCGGCCTCCTGGCCGCCGCCCTGACCGGCCTCGCGGTGCGGTCGTGGCGGCCACGCCGGTGGCTCGGCCTGCTGCTGGCCGTGCTGGCCGTGGCCGCGCTGGTGGTCGTGGCGGCCAACGTGAGCGTCATCGCGAACCCCCGTCCGGGGTTCCTGCTCCTGCTGCAGAGCGGCTGACCAGGGCCGGCTCACCGGCTGGTGTCGCGCACGGTCAGCGTGGGTTCCAGCAGTGTCACCTCCGGCACCGGCTCGTCGCCCAGCCGCCGCATCAGCAACGTCACCGCCTGCCGGCCCACCTCCTCGGCCGGCACCGGCACGCAGGTCAACCCGGACGGTTCGGCCAGTTCGTCGGGGCAGATCGCGACCACCGAGACGTCGCGCGGCACCCGCCGGCCCAGCGTCGGCAGCGCGGCCAGCACCGGCTCGACCGCCGACTCGTTCTGCACCACCAGCCCGGTGACGTCGGGGTGGTCGGTGAGCAACGCCGCCAGGTCCCGGCGTACCGCCGCCGGGCCCTCCTCGCAGGGCCGGGTCACCGCGTCGACGCCGAGCCGGTCGGCCGCGGCCACCACGCCGGCCCGGGTCCGGTGGGCGAAGCCGGTGCCCCGGTCGTAGACGGCGGCCGGGGCGCCGAGCAGCGCGATCCGCCGGTGCCCGGCCCCCGCCAGGTGCTCGACGCATACCTCCCCGGCCCGCCGGAAGTCCAGGTCCACGCAGGCCAGGCCGGTGCTGTCGGCCGGGTGCCCGATCAGCACGCCGGGCAGCGCCAGTTCCCGCAGCAGCGGCACCCGGGAGTCCTCCAGCTCCACGTCCATCAGCAGCACGCCGTCGACCAGCGCGCTGCCGGCGATGCGGTGCAGCCCGGCCGGCCCCTCGTCGGCGGTGACCAGCAGCACGTCGTGGTCGTAGCGGCGGGCGGTGGTGACCACCGCGGTGGCGAAGCGCATCACCACCGGCACCTGCATGCCGGTGCGCAGCGGCAGCACCAGCGCGATCACGTTGGCCTTGCGGCTGGCCAGGGCGCGCGCCCCGGCGTTCGGGTGGTAGCCGAGGGCGCGGACGCTGGCCAGCACCCGCGCCCGGGTCGCCGCCGAGATGGTGCGCTTGCCGCTGAGCACGTACGACACGGTGCTCGCCGCCACCCCGGCATGGCGGGCCACGTCGGCGATCGTGACCTGCTCGCCGGCCGGCCGGCCGCTCACCGGGCCGTCCCGGAGCGACCCGCCGCCGGCGCGGCGGCCTGGTCGCCGCCGTGCACGGCGACGGCGCCGACCAGCCGGATGTCCCGGGCGGAGCGGCCCACCAGCACCGAGTGGGTGGCGTCCTCCACCACCATGGCCGCGCGGGTCTCGTCCCACCAGGCCAGTTCGGTGGTACGCAGCCGCAGCGTCACCCGGGCCGAACACCCCGGTTCCAGGGTGACCCGGGCGAAGTCGCGGAGCTGCCGCAGTGGTTGCTTGACCCGGGAGCGCCGCTGCCGGGTGTAGAGCTGCACCACGTCGGTGCCCGGGCGGCGGCCCGTGTTGGTGACCGCGACGCTCACCTCCACCTCCTCGCCGGCGTGCGCCGTGGCGGTGCTCACCCTGAGGGCAGCGTAGTCGAACTCGGTGTAGCTGAGCCCGTGGCCGAACGGGTGGAGCGGCTCGCCCCGGTGGTAGAGGTAGGTGGTGTCGGCGCCGATCACGTCGTAGTCGAGCAGGTCGGGCAGCTCGGCGGTGTCGGCGTACCAGGTCTGGGTCAGCCGCCCGCCCGGGTCCTCCGCGCCGAGCAGCACGTCGGCCAGCGCATTGCCGTGTTCCTGCCCGCCGTGGGCGCTCCACAGCACCGCCGGCAGGTGCGCCGTCTCCCGGCCCACCGCGTACGGGTAGCTGCTGGTCAGCACCAGCACGGTGCGAGGGTTCGCGGCGTGCACGGCGCGCAGCAGTTCCCGCTGGCCGGCCGGCAACGTCAGGTCGACCCGGTCCTCGGTCTCCCGGCCGTTGACCATCGGGTGGTTGCCGAGCACCACCACTGCCACGTCGGCGGCGGCGGCCAGCGCGGCGGCCTCGGCCGCGCCGTCGACGCGCAGCTCCACCGTGAACGCGGCGGGTTCACCGGCGGCGACGCTCAACCGGCCGTCCGGGTCGACGCCGACGTGCCGGCCGGTGGCGAGGTGGTGCAGCAGGACGGTGCCGTCGGGCCGGTGGTCGAGGCGGAACGTCTCCCGGACCACCCAGCCGCCGGGGCCGGGACGGTCGTCGACCAGCGCCCCGGCGTCGTCCGCGCCCACGTACCGGCCGTGGTGGGCCGCGCGCAGCGCCACCACGCCCTGCCCCCAGTCGTCCACGTCGAACTCGGTCGGCGCGGCGTCGGCGAGCGTCAGCGGCCCGCCGTCGACGCACCGGACGGCCCGGTCGCCGACGCGCAGCGTGATCCGGTCCGCGCCGGGGTGGGTGGTGACCTCGGGCAGCCGCCCGAGCAGTCCGTCGTACGCGCTGACCGCGTACGGCAGGGTGCCGCTGTACCAGTCGGTGTGCACCGTGTCGGCGAGCGGGCCGAGCACCGCGACCCGCAGGTCGGCCGCGAGCGGGAGCAGCCCGTCGTTGGACAGCAGCACGACCGACTGGCGGGCCGACTCGCGGGCCAGTTCCCGGTGGGCCGGGCAGTTCACCACGTCGGCCGGCACGTCGGCGTACGGGTCGTGGCCGGGCGGGTCCAGGTCGCCCAGGCGCAGCCGGACCGACAGGATCCGCCGGACCGCGCGGTCCACGTCGGACTCGCCGATCAGGCCGCGGGCCAGCGCCTCGGTGAGCCGTGCGACGGTGGGGCCGGGGTCCTCGTCGTCCTCGGTGAAGCTGTCCACGCCGGCGCGCAGCGCGGCGGCGAAGCCGGTCACGTGGTCGGGCAGGTATCCCTGCATGCCGGCGAGGTTGCCGACTGCGCCGGCGTCACCGACCACCATCACCTCGTCGTCGGCCCAGCCGCGCAGCTCGCCGTCGATGAGCGGGCTCAGGTGCGCGGGCACGCCGTCGACCAGGTTGTACGACGCCATCACGGCGACCGCCGCGCCGGCGGCCAGCGGCGCGCGGAACGCCGGCAGCTCGTACTCGTGCAGCACGCGTGGCGGCAGGTCGCTGGAGGTGACCGCCCGGTCGGTCTCGTTGTTGTAGCCGAGGAAGTGCTTGAGCGTCGGCGCGGTCCGCAGCCGGGTGGGGTGCTCGCCGCGCAGCCCGGACGCGTAGGCGGTGGCGAGCCGGCCGGTGAGCCAGGGGTCCTCGGACCAGCCTTCCTCGTTGCGGCCCCAGCGGGGGTCGCGCAGCGGGTTGACCACCGGGGCCCACACGTTGAGGCCGACGCGGTGCGGGTCGGCCCGGTGCTTGGCCCGCACCTCGTCGCCGACGGCGGCGCCGACGGCCCGGATCAGGTCCGGGTTCCAGCTCGTCGCCAGGCCGAGCGCCTGCGGGAAGACGGTGGCCTCGCCGAGCCAGGCGACGCCGTGCAGCGCCTCGGTGCCGGTGCGGAACGCCGGCAGGCCGAGCCGGGGGACCGGTGCCTGCCACTGGTGCAGCAGGCCGAGCTTCTCTCCGACGGTGAGGCGGGTGAGCAGGTCGTCGACGCGGTGGGGCGTGGGGTGGGTCATGGTGGGCGCCTCCGGTGGGCGTGCGGGTCGCGCACCCGGTCGTCGAAGCGCTTCAACGACCGGGCCGGTGGACGGCGGCACGCACGAAGAAAGGGGTGGGGTGGTCGGCCGGCGGGTCGGCCCGGAGCGGTGGTGAAGCGCTTCGACAACCGCCGGAAAACATGCCGCCACGGATTGCCCGGTCCGGAAGCGGCGCTACCGAGGTTGGCACCCGGGGCCGGTGCGGTCAAGGGTCAGGCGGCGGGTAGTTGCCCGGCCTCCACGGTGGCCAGTGCGGCGGTGGCGCCGCCCAGCGCGCTGGCGGCCGACCCCAGCGTGCTGGGCTCGAGCCGAACCCCGCCCGGCGGCGCGAGGGTGCGGGCGGCGACTTCGGCGCGGGCGGCCGGCAGCAGCCACGGCGCGAGCGTCGCCAGGTGCCCGCCCACCACGACCACCTCCGGGTCGAGCAGGTCGACCAGGACGGACACCGCGTGGCCGAGCTGCCGGCCGATCTCGGTGAGCCCGGCGCGCACCGGCTCGTCCCCGGCGCGGGCGAGCGCCTGGATCCGTTCGATCTCCGGCAGGTAGTCGGTGACCGGGCCGTCCTGCGCGGCGTCGGGCAGCACGCGACGCACCACGGCGTCCACGCCGGCCACCGCCGCGAGGCAGCCGCGGCGGCCGCACCGGCACGCCGGGTCGGCGGTCGCGGACGGGGGACCGTCGGCCAGGACCGGCAGGTGGCCGATCTCGCCGGCGAAGCCCCGGCCGCCGCGCAGCAGCCGGCCGCCGCTGACCAGGCCGGCGCCGACCGCCAGCCCGCCGGTCAGGTGCACCAGGTCGGCAGTGCCGGCGTACGGGCCGTGCCGCAGCTCGGCCGACACGGCGAGGTTGGCGTCGGTGTCCACGCCGACCGGGAAGCCCGGCTCACGCAGCGCACGGCGCAGCTCGGCGGCGAGCGGCACGCCGCGCCAGCCCAGCGCGGGCGCCAGCGGGACGGCGCCGTCGGCGTCCACCAGGCCGGGCACGCCCACGGTGAGGCCGAGCACGGTGCGGCCGGCGCCGGTGACCCGGCTGGTCGCCCGACGGGCCAGCGCGGCGAGCGCGCGTACGGTCTCCTCCGGGCCGGCGGTCGCGGCGGCGAACGCGCGTCGCCAGGTGAGCAGCCGCTCGCCGCTCAGGTCGGCGGCGACCACGACCAGCTCGTCGGCGCCGATCTGCAGGCCGAGCCCGACGTAGCGGGCGCCGTCGAGCACCAGCATGGTGGCCGGCCGGCCCACCCGGTTCTCGGTCAGCCCGGTCTCGCGCAGCAGCCCACGCTCGATCAGCTCGCCGACCAGGCTGGAGACGGTGGCCTTGTTGAGCCCGGTGCGCGCGGCGACGTCGGCGCGCGAGCAGGGCGCGTGCAGCCGGACGTGCCGCAGCACCACGGCTCGGTTGGCGACCCGCACGTCGCCGAGGTCGGCCGTCTGGACCGACCGGTCGATGCTGATCACGTGCTGCCCCGCCTCCTGCGCCGCCGTCCCTCGGGTTCGGCTAAAGCTTAAACTAAATCGGCACGGTTCCCGCGTGGGCGGTTCAGCCGCCGAACCACGGTGCGAACGGGGTCACCGGGACCGGCTCGCCGTCGAGCACGATCCGGCGCGGCGCGTCCGCGCCGACCACGCTGACCCGGCGCACGTCCAGCGGGCCGTCCACGCGTACCCGCAGGGTGTCGCCGTCGCGGGTGGCGGTGACAGTGGTGTCGCCGTCGTCGTCGCGGACCACGGTCAGGCCGTGGGTCCCGCCCCACGCCACCAGCGTGACGTCGCGGAACGGGCCCTCGGCGACGGTGGTCGCGGGCGGCGCCACCGGGATCAGCGCGCCGTGCCGCACGTACAGCGGCAGCCGGTCGATCGGCGCCCGCACCCGCAGGTGTCGGCCGCCGGCGTGGCGCTGCCCGGTGGCGGCGTCCAGCCAGTCGTCGCCGGGCGGCAGGTAGACGGCGCGTTCCCCGGACGGGTCGAGCACCGGCGCCACCAGCAGGTCGGTGCCGAGCCGGTACTGCAGGTCGGTGGCCCAGGCGGTCGGGTCGTCCGGGGTGTCGACCAGCAGCGCCCGCAGCATCGGGCTGCCGGTGCGGGCCGCGTCCACGGCCGCCGACCACAGGTACGGCAGTAGCCGGTACCGCAGCCGCAGCGCCGCCACGGCGTGCCGTTCCGCCTCCGGGGGGAAGTCCCACGGCAGCCGGCTGGTGGTGCCGTGCAGCCGCACCAGCGGCGACAGCGCCCCGAACTGCGTCCAGCGCACGTAGAGGTCGGCCTCCGGCGTGCCGTGGAAGCCGCCGGTGTCGTGGCTCCAGAACGGCACCCCGGACAGCCCGTGGGACAGCCCGCCGCGCAGCGTGCTGGCCATTCCCGGCCAGGTGGCGTTGACGTCGCCGCTCCACTGGGCGCTGTGCCGTTGCCCGCCCAGGTACGACGAGCGCGCCCAGACCGTGCGGTGGCCGGCGACCTCCTCGGTGACGTCGGCGACCGCGTCGTTGAACAGCAGCGCGTACACATTGTGCAGCTCGACGCCGGTCATGCCGTTGTACGCCACCGCGTCGGCGGGCACCGCCTCGGCGAAGTCGGTCTTGAACACCGCGACGCCCTGCGCCAGCAGCGGTCGCAGCAGGCCCTGGAACCAGCGCACCGCCGCCGGGTTGGTCAGGTCCACGATGGCGCAGACCGGATAGCTGCCGTGCCAGGTGTCCGCGACGTACGTGCCGCCGTCGGGCCGGCGCAGGAAGTAGCCGGCGGCCTCGGCCTCGGCGTAGAGCGGGCTGTCGGTCATCAGGTAGGGGTTCATCCACAGGCACACCCGGAAGCCCTGCTCGGCGAGGTCCTTGAGCAGGCCGGCCGGGTCGGGGAACGCCTGCTCGTCCCAGCGCAGCTCCGACCAGCGGCCGGCGACCTGCCAGTAGCAGTCCAGGTGCAGCACGTCGCACGGGACGTCGCGTTCGCGGATGAGGCGGGCCCGCTCCCGCACGCGCTGCTCGTTGTCCGGGAAGAACCCGGAGGAGATCCAGGCCCCGAACGCCCACCTCGGCGGCAGGTACGGCCGGCCGGTCAGCGCGTCGAACCGGTCCAGGACCTCCGCCGGCGTCGGGCCGGCCAGCACGTAGTAGTCGAGCAGGTCGTCCGGGACGAGGAGCTGCACGCTGCTGTGGGTGCTGGCGCAGACGTCGAACTGCACCGGCAGGCCGCTGTCGACCAGCACGCCGTAGCCGCGGTCGGACAGGTAGAACGGCACGTTCTTGTGCGACCGGTCGGACTCACCGCCGAACGCGTCGAAGTTCCACATCAGCGGGCGCTGGCCGCGCTTGTCCAGCGGGGTGAACTTCTCGCCGAAGCCGACGAACCGCTCGTCGCCGGGCGCGACGAAGCTCTCGTGCCAGGCGACCGGGTCGCCGTCGACGGTGGAGCGTCCGAGCGGCAGCGTGCGCCGCCGGCCGCTGATGTCCCGGGTGCCGCCGTCGGCTTCCACCAGCAACCGGCCGTCGACGCCGAGGAAGCGCAGCCCCCACGGATCGAGGCGGACCTCGGCGCACACCCCGCCGGCGTCCACCCGGACGTACGCGTCGTCGACGGTCACCTCGGCCGGGCGCGGTGCGGGCCGGGTCAGCACCAGCGCCCGGGCGGAGCGGCTGCGCACCGAGAGGTCGTCGGTGAGGCGTACCCGGACGATGCCGTCCCCGGCGGCCTCGACGCGCGCGACCAGAGTGCGGCCGGAGGCGCAGGTGGCGGTGAGCGTGACGCCGTGCGGGTCGGTCGCGGCCACCTCGGCCCGCAGCACGTCGTCGGCGCCCTCCTCGCCGGGGGTGCGGACCGGCAGGTCGGGCGGGTCGGCCACGAACGTCTCGTACGGGACCAGGGGCGGGCGGTACGGCATGGGGCGTCTCCTCGCGGCCACACGGGCGGTCCCGCAAGTTTCTTGGGAACCACAACTAACTGTCAATGATCAGTCGCATTGACTTTCGTCCTCACCTGTTCTTATTTTGACGGGGATGACAACTAAAGCGCTGTGGAGCGACGGTCGGCTGAGCTACGGCGGAGACTGGAACCCGGAGCAGTGGCCACCGGAGGTGTGGCGGGAGGACGTCGCCCTGATGCGCGCGGCCGAGGTCAACCTGGTCACCGTGGGCGTGTTCGCCTGGTCCCGCCTGGAACCCGCACCCGGCCGCTACACCCTCGACTGGCTCGACGAGGTGCTGGACCTGCTGCACACCGCCGGCATCCGGGCCGCCCTGGCCACCCCCACCGCGTCCCCGCCGCCCTGGTTCACGCTGCACCACCCGGACGCGATGCCGGTCACCGCCGACGGCGTACGCCTGCACCACGGCAGCCGGGACACCTACTGCGCCGCCGCGCCCGCCTACCGCGCCGCCGCCCTCCGCATCGCCGGGGTGCTGGCCGAGCGGTACGCCCACCACCCGGCGCTGGCGCTGTGGCACGTGCACAACGAGTACGGCACCACCTGCCACTGCGCGCACGCCGACACGGCGTTCCGCCGCTGGCTCACCGACCGGTACGCCGACCTCGACGCGCTCAACGACGCCTGGGTGACCAGCTTCTGGGGCCAGCACTACTCGGACTGGGCGCAGGTCGGCGCGCCCCGCGCCACCCAGTACCTGGCCAACCCGGGCCAGCTGCTCGACGTCCGTCGCTTCTGGTCGGACACGCTGCTGTCCGCGTACACCGAGCAGCGGGACCTGCTGCGGGCGGCGAACCCGGCGGTGCCGGTCACCACCAACTACGTGCTCGGCGACTGGGTGCCGGTCGACCACGCCCGCTGGGCGCGCGAGGTGGACCTGGTGGCCGTCGACCACTACCCGGACCGCGTCGACGGCGGCGCGGAGGAGCAGACCGCGCTCGCCGCCGACCTGGCCCGCGGCTGGGCCCGCCACGGCGCCGGCCACCCCGCGCCGTGGCTGCTGATGGAGAGCGCGCCCAACCAGATCCACACCGCCGGGCGGATGCACACCAAGGAGCCGGGCCGGATGACCCGGCACAGCCTCGCGCACGTCGCCCGTGGCTCCGCCGGGGCGATGTTCTTCCAGTGGCGTGCCCCGGCCGGCGGCGCCGAACGGTTCCACTCCGCGGTGGTGTCCCACGCCGGCGCGGACACCCGCGTGTTCCGCGAGGCCACCGGCCTCGGCGCCACGCTCGGCCGGCTCGCCGGCACCGCGACCGGCCAGGTGGAGGCGCGCGTGGCCATCGCCCACGACGCCGCCAGCGGCTGGGCGCTGCGGCACCCGGGCATGCCCCGCGACGGCCTCGACCACCCGGCCGAGGTGGCCGCCGCGCACCGGGTGCTGTGGCACGCCGGCATCACCACCGACCTGGTGGTGCCCGGCGACCCGCTCGACGGCCACCGGCTGCTCGTGCTGCCCGCCCTCTACCTGGCCTCCGACGCCACCGCCGACTGGGTGCGCCGGCACGTCCACGCCGGCGGGCACCTGCTGGTCACCTGGCTCAGCGGCGTCGCCGACGAGCACGCCCGCGTCCGCCTCGGCGGCTACCCGGGCGCCTACCGGGACCTGCTCGGCGTGCGGGTCGAGGAGTTCCACCCGCTCGCCGACGACGAGCGGGTGCCGCTGACCAGCGGCGGGTACGGCCGGATCTGGTCGGAGACCGTGCACCTGGCCGGGGCGGAACAGATCACCGCGTACATCGGCGGGGTGCTGGACGGCCGTCCGGCGGTCACCCGGCACCGGGTCGGCGCCGCCCGCACCTGGTACGTCTCCACCCGACCCGACGACGACACGTACCGCCGGCTGCTCATCGAGGCGGCCCGGCTCGCCGGCGTCACCCCGACCTGCCCGGCCGCGCCGCCCGGCGTCGAGGCGGTACGCCGCCGCGACGGCGACCGGAGCTGGCTGTTCCTGCTCAACCACACCGACCGTCCGCAGCGGGTGCCGGCCGCCGGGCACGACCTGCTCACCGGCGAGCCGGTCGACGACCAGGTGATCGTCGCGCCCGGCGGCGTGGCGGTGCTGCGCGAACCGTCACCCTGACCCGCGTGCCGGCCTCGCGTTCACCCCCGGTGACGCGCGACACTCGGACGATGTCCGTCGTGTTGTCCGCCGCCGCCACCCCGACCGCGCCCGGCCTGCTGCTGCGACCGTGGCGCGACGGTGACGCCGACGCGCTGCTGGAGGCCTACCGGGACCCGGTGCTGCGCGCCTGGACCCGCCGGCCGGTGACCACCCGGGCCGAGGCGCGGACGTTCCTGCACCGCAGCCGGCAGGGCTGGGCCGCCGACCGCCGGTTCAGCTTCGCCGTGCTGGAGGACACGCCGGCGGGGGAGCGGCTGGTGGCCTGCGTGGTGCTCAAGGAGGTCCAGCCCGGGCGGCCGGCCGCCGAGGTCGGCTACTGGACCGCGGCCCCGGCCCGCGGCCGGGGCGTCGCGCCCCGGGCCGTCGACGCGGTCACCGGCTGGGCGTTCGCCCGCTTCGCCGCCGCCGGGCTGACCCGCATGGAACTGTTCCACCAGATCGACAATCCGGCCTCCTGCCGGGTGGCGGAGAAGAGCGGGTACGCGTTCGCCGAGGTGATGCCGGCCCGTCCGCCGTTCCCCCGCGACGGCCACCGGCACGTCCGTCTGCGGTCCTGACCGGTCACCGGCCGCCGAGCAGGCGCAGCAGCAGGCGCGGCTCGCCCGGCCACGCGTCGAGCAGCACCTGCCGGGGCACCTGCCGCCCGGCGTAGCGCAACGCGAGCGCCACCACGACGATGTCGTCCAGCGGACCGATCACCGGCAGGAACTCCGGGATCAGGTCGATCGGGCTGGCCAGCCACACCCCGGCGACGACGATCGCGATCCGGGCCCGGCGCGGCACCCGCGGGTCCCGGCGCAGCCGCCGCACCGTGGTCAGACAGTCGGGCACGAACGCGGCGAGGTCACGCAGCAGGCCGGGCGGCAGTCGCCGGGCCGCCAGCACCAGCACCGCCCAGCTCGCCACCATGCATCCCGCCGCCACGCCGAGGCCGATCAGCCAGTCGCGCACGCCGCCGCTCCCTTCCGTCGGCGGAACACTACGCGCCGCCGGGAACACCTCCGCACGCTCCGACGCTGACCATGGTCGGGAACCGACGGATACGGTGGGAGCGGGAGGTGACGGCGGTGACGACAGGCTGGGAGGCGGCGGTCGAGGCGCAGATCCGCTCGGCGCAGGAGCGCGGCGAGTTCGACAACCTGCCGGGCGCCGGCAAACCGATCCCGGGCCGCGACCAGCCGTACGACGAGGGGTGGTGGATCCGCAGCTTCATGGAACGGGAGCAGATCCCGTCCGACCTGATGCTGCCCACCCCGCTGCAACTGCGCCGCCGCGTCGAGCAGCTCCCCGCCGAGCTGCGCGACCTGCCCACCGAGGAGGCGGTCCGGTCGTACGTGGCAGTGCTCAACGCCGAGGTGGTGGCCTGGCTGCGCGCCCCGACCGGCCCCCGGGTGGTGGTCCGCCCGGTCAACGTCGACGAGGCGGTACGGCGGTGGCGGGCCGACCGCCGGCGGCCTGTGGTGACCGCCGCGCCGGTCGAGCCGGCGCCGCCCGCCGCGCGTCCCACCCGCACCCGGCGCCGGTGGCGTTGGCGTTGGTGGCGTCGCTGACGCCTACCGCAGGTCAGAGCGGTTGCCCTGTACGCAGCTCGCGTAGACCCTACGAGGCCCGCCCGGGACGCCGCGCGGTCGTGGCGGACGATCCGAGCGAGCTGAACGGTCCGACCGCCGGGATCGTCGAGCTGCCGCATCGCTTGTTCTGGCAGCCCGACCGGCACGTCAACCTCGACCAACCCGGGGTGCTGGCCTGGATGCACGAGACGGTGCTGACGGAAGCCGTCCGCATCGACGAGCTGCGGAGCTGGTTGCACGGGCCGACCCTCACGAGGCTCTGGTCCACCCTCTACCTGCCTCGCGGCGTCCGCCGCGCCTGGGAGGAACGCCACCGGGTGCTGCGCGTCCAGGACATCGCGGCCTGATGCCGCTCATCCCCGATCCGTTCCCGCACGAGGTCGCCCGCATCGCGCTGGCCGCGGCCGCTCGCCACGGCTTTGCTCTCGCCGGCGGTCAGGCCCTCATCGCGAGGTTCATCGCCACGAACAAGCCGTCCGCGTCCAGCTTGTCCGCTTCGCCCGTGCGAGCAATCCTGTGGTGCTCGACATCGGGCCGGTCCTGCATCTCGACGATGTCGTCGGCACCAAGGTGGTTGCCATGATCACACGCGCTCAACCACGATGCCGTTTTCGCGCTATACCGCCTCACGTCCGCCCAGATCGACGGGGTCCGTAAGACTCTTGCCGACTGGCCCCGAGGGTAGCCGTGCTGGCCGGCCATCGGCAGCGCCCGCCGCCCGGCTCAGTTGGGCGAAGGCACGGTCCGCGTCGGTGACCGCCTCCGGGTGGACCTCGCGCGCGGGTCGCCCGTCGGCGATCTTCTGCCAGTTGCCGCGCGCCAGCACGCGGTGCACGGCGACCACCTGGGCGGCCTGCAGCCGCGCCCCGATGCCCGGCCCGAGGGCCGCCGCCAGCGCTTCCTCGTCGTCGAGCTGGTACTGCATGAGCCGTCCCGCCAGGCTCGGCGTGCCGAACACCAGCCGGTGGAACTCCACCACCTGGGGGTGGTCGTTGAGGCCGGTGACCGGCTCGAAGCGGTCGAGGCCGGCCCGGAAATGCCGGTGCAGCGCCGTCATCGGCGCGACGTCGGGCTGACGGTCGCGTACCACGCGGGCGGCCTCACCGTTGTGGTCCGCGAACCGGTGCAGGACCAGGTCCTCCTTGTTGGCGAAGTAGCGGAACAGGGTCGGTTTCGACACCTCGGCCGCCGCCGCGATGTCGGACACCGACACCGGCTCGAATCCGCGCGCCAGGAACAGCGCGATCGCCGTGTCGGCGATCGCGCCCCGGGTCTGCGCCTTCTTGCGGGCCCGCAGCCCGCCCGGCTCGCTCACCATGGCAGGGTAACAAAAGTTACCGGGTTGCATTTTTAACCCGGTAACGATTTCATGGTTTCCATGGAACGTACCGACACGGTGCTCGTCACCGGGGCGACCGGCCGGATCGGCCGCGCCGTGATCCACCAACTGATCGAGGCGGGCGTGCCGGTCCGTGCCCTCGTACGCCGCCCCGAGTCGGCGGCGACGCTGCCCACCGCGGTCGAGGTTGTCACCGGTGACCTCACCGTGCCCGAATCGCTCGACACCGCACTGACCGCCGTCAGCTCCGTCTTCCTGGTCTGGACCGCCCCACCGCGGACCGCGCCGGCCGTCGTCGACCGGCTGGCCGCCCACCCGCGACGGGTCGTCTACCTGTCCGCACCACACCGGACCCCCCACCCGTTCTTCCAGCAACCGAACCCGATGGCGGCGCTGCATGTCCAGATCGAGCAGCTCATCGCGGCGACCGGCCTCGACGCGACGATCGTCCGACCCGGGATGTTCGCATCGAACGCCCTGCACTGGTGGGCCCCGGCGATCCGTCGCGACGGTGCGGTCCGGTGGCCGTACGGCGCCGCCGAGACAGCCCCGGTCGACGATCGGGACGTCGCCGCGGTCGTCGCGCGGGCCCTGTACGAGAACGGGCACGCCGGCGGCGACTACGTCCTGACCGGCCCCGAGTCGCTCAGTCAGGCCGAACAGGTCAGCATCATCGGCGACTCCCTGGGCCGGCCGATCGCGTTCGAGGACCTGTCGCCCGACGAGTTCCGGCGCGGGGCCCCGGAAGCCGCCCGCCCCGCCGTGGACATGCTGCTGGCCGCATGGCGCGCCACGGTGGGACATCCGGCACACGTCACCGCCACGGTGTCACACGTTCTCGGCACGCCGGCGCGGACGTTCCGCCAGTGGACCGCCGACCACGTCACCGCGTTCACCAGCGCGCCCGACCCGACGAACTGACCGTGCCCCGGGCAGGGGCAGTCAGCCCGGCCCGCCCCGGTCGAGCGCGGCCCGCCACGTCCACGACGTCCGGCGCGGCCGGTCGCCCAGCGGCGCGCGGCCGGTCAGCCACCGCAGCACCGGCACCGGGTCACCGGCGGGCGCGTCGGGGAACAGCCGTTCCACCACCCCGGCGCACAGCGCGGCCGGCGGTGACCAGCGCAGGTCGAGGCCCTGGGTCACGTCGTGGGTGTGCAGCAGGATCTCGGCCACCCCCATCGCCGCGAAGCCACCCGGGTCGCAGGGGCCCCAGTGCCAACCCCGGTCACCGGGGCCGGCGGCGTCCACCGACGCGGCGAGCATCCCGGCGGCCGCACCCGCCACGGCCAGCACCTCGGCCGGCGGCGCGTCCGGGTGCACCCGCAGGTCGAACGGGAGGTAACCGTCGGTGGGGCGGCCGGCCACCTGACCGGCGTACCCGGCCAGGTCGTGCGCGACGTGCGCGGTCGTGGTCCAGCAGGACCAGTCCAGGTCGCCCGCGCGTACCGTCCAGTCCCGGCCGGCGGCCGGCAGCAGCACGGCGGTCATCGCGGCGGCGGCGGCCCGGACGTCCGCGCCGGTCATCCCGGACTCGGGGGAGGGACCCTCGTGCGGCGTCACCGTCGCCGGACGCGCAGCACGCAGGTGAGCATCGGGAGCGTGAACTCGCCGTGCCCGGTCTCCGGCCGGCTGGCCAGGAACGCGCGGATGCGGTCGAGCGTGGCCTGCCGCTCCGACGCCGGCATCACCAGCAGGCCCGCCCGGGTGGCGAGCGTCGCCGCCAGGGAGTCGGCGGTGCGGCGCTGCCCGTGCCGGAACGCGGCCTGCTCGGGCGCGTCGAAGCGGGCCGGCGCGTCGTTTGTCGGCAGGTGCATCCGCGCCGTCTCGGCACGCCAGCCGGCCGGGGTGTCGCGCGGTCCGATGGCCGCGCTGCCGCTGACCTCGGCCAGACCGGCGACCCAGTCGACCTCGTCGTCCAGGACGTTCCACAGGCCGGCCAGGACGCCGCCGGGCGTGAGGACCCGGGCGATCTCGGGGCCGGCGGCCGCCATGTCGAACCAGTGCATGGCGTTGCCGGCCAGCACCGCGTCGACGGACGCGTCCGGCAGCGGGACCGCCTCGGCGCTGCCGGACAGCGCGGGCACGCCCGGCAGCGCGCGGCGCAGTTCGGCCAGCATCGCCGGGTCCGGCTCGACGGCGGTGACGTCGG
Organism: Micromonospora sp. NPDC018662; assembly: GCF_044391475.1. Classification (NCBI taxonomy): domain Bacteria; kingdom Bacillati; phylum Actinomycetota; class Actinomycetes; order Micromonosporales; family Micromonosporaceae; genus Micromonospora; species Micromonospora sp. NPDC018662. The sequence goes on along the minus strand of NZ_JBISAC010000010.1, from coordinate 179,696 downwards.
CGCCGACCGCGTCCAGGGTGGCGGTCAGCTTGCCGGTGCCGGCGCCGAGGTCGAGCACCCGCCCGCCGGGGGCGGGCTCGATCGCCCACCGCACCGCGGCCTGCGCGTAGTCCGGGCGGTGTTCGGCGTACGCGGTCGCCGCCGCGCCGAACGACGAGGAGTGCCGGCGCTGTTCGTCCTGTTCCACGGGGTCCTCCTGTCGTCCGTGTCAGCGCCCGTCCGGTGCGCCGGCCAACGCCGCCATCAGGGGCAGCGGGTTGATGTAGTCGCGGTAGGACACGATCAGGCCATCCCGGACCCGGAAGACCGCGATCACGGTCTGCGTGAACGGCGCGCCGGTCGCGACCACGGTGCCGTGGGCCTCGTACTCGACGACGACCACCTCGGGATCGGTGCTCTCGTGCAGCACCATGTCGCGGTGCTCGTCGAACGTGATCAGGGACCCGGCCGTCTCGGTCAGGTGCCGGCGGATCGCCGCACGCCCCTGCACGCGGCCGGGCACGCCCGGTGGTCGGAACGGCCATTCGAGGTATCCGTCCGGGGCCATCAGGCCCACGAACGTCTCGGCGTCCTGCTCGCGGCCGGCGCGCAGGACCCGCTCGACGACCTCGCGTGACAACGGTGCCATGCCTACCTCCTGAATGGTCCCGTCGGCATGACCCCACCGTAGGGAATCGGCGGCGCGCCCGCTGCCCGCGCCGACCACGGGGCCGAGGAGGAGCGGCGCCGCGTTCAGCGCTGAGCATTGCTGTCCAACCGCGTCCAATCCTGTCCAGCCGTGTCCACAATCGGCCCTCCCAGACGTGCCGAGGGCTCAGGGTCTCGGTATGCAGAGGCGCTGCGACAGGCGACGCCCGCAAAGGGGAGGACCGCCCAGATGAGAGTTTTGTCGACCGGATCACGACGGGCCCTCCGGGCCCTGGCGATCGCCGCAGTCGTCGTGCCCGTGCTGGGCGTCGGGCCGGGAGCCAACGCGGCCGAACGCGACACGGTGGTCGACGCGCCCGGCGCCGCCGCCGCCGGGATCACCGGCTTCACCCCGACGATCACCGCGGACGCGACCCGGGCCGCCGAGGCGGCGGCGGGACAGCGGCTGTCGCGCGACGAGGTGCTGGCCGCGTACTGGACGCCGGCGCGGATGCGCGCCGCGCGCCCGGTCGAGGAATCCGAGCAGTACCGGCGGGCCCTGGCGGTGCCGCAGGCCGGCCTCAAGTCCGCGCCCGCGCCGCGCAACAGCGGCCAGGAGCTGATCGTCCCGCCCGCCCGCGGCGCCACCACCACCGGGGGGATGGGGACCCAGGCGACCGACCCCAACCTGCCGAGCAGCCACCCGACCGCGTTCACGGCCGGCAAGGTCTTCTTCACCATGGACGGCAAGAACTACGTCTGCTCGGGCACGATCGTGAACACGGCCGCCGGCAACGAGGTCTGGACCGCCGGTCACTGCGTCCACGGCGGCCGGGGCGGCACCCTGGCCTCGAACTGGACCTTCGTCCCGGCGTACAACGGCGATGCGGCCAACCCGCGTCCGCTCGGCACCTGGACCGCAACGGGGCTGTGGACCATGACGGCGTGGATCAACGACTCGAACTTCGCCGAGGACATGGCCGTGGCCGTCATGGGCACGCAGGGCGGTCAGCACATCAACCGGTACGGCTCGCAGGGCCTGTGGGTCAACGCCGGCGTGAACCAGTTCATGAACGCGTTCGGGTACCCGGCGGAGGCGCCGTTCAACGGCCGCCGGCTCAAGCAGTGCGCCGCGAACTCCGTGCAGGAGAACCCGGCGGTGTGGACGCAGACCATCAAGATCACCCCGTGCAACTTCACCGGCGGGGCGAGCGGCGGCTCGTGGCTGATCAACTACGACGGGCAGTGGGGTCTGGTCAACGGCATCAACAGCCGGGCCGACCGGGCGACCTGGGTGGCGTCACCGTACTTCGACGACACCGCGCTGGTGCTGTACAACTTCACGACGAACTTCTGACCGACCGGCCGGAACGGGATCCCGGCTGACCGGAGCACCGGGGCGGCGCACAGCCGGCGCCCCGGTGCCAGTCGTGGTGCCGGGGCCGCCGACGGGTCCTCGACGCCGCACCCGACGTCGAGGAGTCGACCCCGAACCACCCGACTCGATTTACTGGATTACCGGTTACGACATTACGAAAATTGGCCGGTCCAAAAGGGGCATATCGTCGCTACATCATAATGACAGTTATGTTGCCCGGGATGGTCGGTTGGGCGGGGTCGTAGGACGACCCGCGCGGGGTTACTTTTCGTGATCGGCGGGATACCCATGGTCGTCAAGGTGGGTCCGCAGGGCAGCGACCGTGAAAAGCTGCGAGTCCGTCCAGAGTCGAGGCTCAGGCGCTTCGATCCTCGCGTCTGGCGACGACCCGGGTAAGGGTGGTCCCGACAGAGCAAGCCGAGGCCAGACCCGATCCTTGGCAACGTCTCGTGGCCGTCGGCAGCATCCTGTCGGTGTTTCTCGTAGCCGTTGGCCTGTACATCACCAACGAGGCCAACCGGGAGCAGCAGCGGATCACTAGTCAGGGACAGATCGGCCAGCCTGGACCCGCCGGCCGGACGGAGTTCGGGTCGCATGTGCGCGGCTGACCCGAGACACCGGCCGTCCCGGCTCAGCCGCGCACGCCCCGGAGACGGGCTGGTGCGTCAGCGCTGCCTGCGGTCGTCGATCTCGGTGCCGGACTCGCCGGGTCGGGCGCCGATCGCCTCCTCGGCGGCGCGTCCGCCGGTGCTCTCGTCGCCCTGCCGCAGCGAGCTACGGGGCAGTCCGGCCAGGTGCGCCGGGTCCTCGATCGGCTGGTCCGGCCAGGCGTCCGAGGTGCCGTCGGCCAGGCCGGCCCGGCGCAACACCTCGACCAGGTCGTCGTGCGACAGGTGCTCGGCCTCGGGAATCCCGGCCCCGCGCGCCATGGACCGCAGCGTCTTCAGGTCTTCGCTCGCGAATGTCTCGGCCATGCCGGAGCCTTCCCGGCGCCCAAGACAAGGAAACCCGCCTCAGGCGCGGGCCCCACCGAGGCCGAGGAGCACGGCCAGGCCGAGCGCGCTGCGCGGCGCGTACGGAATCCGCCACAGTCCGCCGTGCGCCGCCGCGTACGCTTCGTCCCGCCATGGGTGCTCCTGCGCCGGCCCGCCGCCGGTGCGCAGGTCGTGCACGAGCAGCGCGGCCATCAGCGTGTTGCTGGTGGCCGGCTCGAACACCTCGACGCCGAAGCGGTGCGCCCCGGCGTACGCGGCGGCGAGCGCGCGGTTGCGCAGCACGGACCGGGTGCGGGTGGGTGGCGCGACGGTGAACGACACCGTCGCGCCGGCGTCGCGGGCCACCGCCGCGCGCCAGCGTTGCAGCCGCTTGGCCAGCGCGTAGTTGGGTCCCTGCTGGGGGACCAGGCTGTCGTTGACGCCCGGGTCGGCGTCGGGTGGGTAGTTGCGGCGCAGCAGCCGGCCACCGGAGATCAGCCGCAGCGACCGGCGGGCCGGGCCACGTGCGGCGTATCCGCGTTCGGCGTGGTCGACCGCGTCGCCGGGTACCGCGTACACGTCGGTGGGGGTGGCCAGGAACGCCAGCGCCGCGTCCGGGCGTTGCCGGGTCAGCTCGACGGTGAGCGCGTCGACGGCGGTGGCCACCCGGACGTTGGTGGCGCCGTCGGCGTAGACGTAGTTGCCGAGCACGAGCCGGCCGTCGATCCCGGCCAGCCAGCGGGCGGCCTGCGGCAGACGGTGCAGCAGGTCCGCGCCGGCGGCGGCGGTCAGCGCGGCGTCGTCGCCGGTGCCGGCCGGCACCGGCTGGTGCAGGCGGCCGCCGTGACGGCGTGCGGTGCGCAGCACCCGGCGCCAGATCTCCGGGCGGGGCAGGTCGAGCGCGACCACGTCGCCGCCCCAGCGCAGCACCGACGGCAGCGGGCCCATCTCGGCGCCCGCGCCGAGCACCACGACCCGCTTGTCGCGCAGGTCCAGCCAGTCGGGGTTGGCCAGCACCGCGCCGACCGCCTCGGCGCAGCTCGGCTCCACCACCCCCGCGTCCACCCAGGCGTCGAGGCGGCGGCGCAGGTCGTCGCCGCGCAGGCGTTGCCCCCGGTACGGCAGGGACAACTCCCGTTCCACCGGCCCGGCGCCGGTGACCGTGACGGTACGCAGCGGCGGTGCCGGGTCGGTCGAGGTGACCGCCGCGTCGAGCGGGACGTCGGGGCCGCCGCCGGGTGGGGCGTACCGCATGCGGGTGTGCAGCGCGGCGAGCCCGTCGCGGGCGACGGTGAGCGCGGCGGCGCGGGAGAGCAGGCCGGCCTCGACCAGGCGGCGGAAGTGGGTGAGGTAGCCGCGCCGCCAGTCGGTCTCGTGCTCGGCGGAGCGGGCGCCCACCGGGTCGACCGCGCGTAGCGCGTCGGCGACCACGGCGCGACCCAGCGCGGTCGTGCTGCGCCGGCCGTCGGCGGTCGCGGGGAACACCACCCCGGTCGGGCCGTCCACGGGTCACCTCCCTGCCCTGCGGTCGTGGGGTCACTCTGCCGCATCGGCGCCCGCGCCGCCCGTCGAGGGTGCGTTCAGCGGCGGGCGAGCTTGCGTTGCGGTCGCGGCCGGTCGCGCTCCGGGTCGACGCCGACCTGGACGGCGAAGGCCGGGTCGACGGCGAGCAGCGGTCGCGGGCCGAACAGCGCCATGGCGGTCAGCAACGCGTCGGTGTCCCGGCCCTGCCAGGTGGGACGGCGTTCCGGGTCGAGGTCGGCGTGCTCGTGTCGCAGCCGGCGCAGCAGGCGGCGCGCGGCGGCGCCGGTCTCCGGCACCTCGGTCAGCCACCATCCGCCGAGCGCGGTGGCCAGGCAGCAGAGCAGCAGCCCGGCGACCGAGGCGGGGCCGCCGGCGGTGCGGCCCTCGACCGCGCTGTCCACCAGCCGGGTCACCCCGACGGCGGCGACCAGGAACAGCGGCAGCGTGCCCAGGGCGACCCGTCGGCGCTGGGCGCGGGTGAGCAGCCAGCCGTCGCGGACCAGCCGGCCGACCATCCGGCGCAGCGCCCGCCCGACGTCGGGGTCGGCCAGCACGGCGGCCCAGGTCTGCGGCCGGCGCAGCGCGGTGTGCAGGGCGCGGACCAGTGCCGGCGGCCGGGCCGGCGGCGGGCCCCCGGCGTGCAGGGTGGCGAGTTCACCGACGGCCACCCCGCCGGTGCGGCGCAGCGCGGCCACACCGACCTGGCAGGCGAGCAGCGCCCGGTCGGTGAGGTACGCCAGCTCGACCCGGTCGGGCGTCGCGCCCCGGGCCCGGTGGCCGGTCAGTTCCCGTACCGCCAGGGCGACCGCGGCGGCCACCGCGACCGCGCCCAGGTAGTCGAGGAGGAAGATCGGCCCGCTGACACCCCAGAGCATGGCGACAAGTATGGCCCGGTGGTGATCAGGCGGCGTGGCGGACCTCGCGGTCCCCGACCATGATGGCCCGGCGGGGTGGGTCGCCGCCGCCCCGCCACCGCCGGCCGGGCGGACGGAAACCGGTGGCCGGCCGGACCCGGTAGGGCTAGCGTGCCGGCCGTGCGCATCCGTGACCACGTCGACGCCGACTGGGGCCAGGTCTGGCCGATCGTCGAGGGCGTCATCACCGCCGGCGACACCTTCCCCTACGACCCGGCCTGGCCGGCCGGGGTGGCGCGTGAGGTGTGGGTGGAACGGCCGCCGGGGCGTACCTCGGTGGCGGTGGACGACGACGGCGTCGTGCTCGGCACCGCCAAGATGGGCGCCAACCGGCCCGGCCCGGGTTCGCACGTGGCGACCGCGAGTTTCATGGTGGCCGTCGGCGCGCGGGGTCGCGGCGTGGGCCGGGCGCTGTGCGAGGAGGCGCTGGACTGGGCCCGGCGGCGGGGGTTCGCCGCGATGCAGTTCAACGCCGTGGTGGAGACCAACGCCGCGGCGGTGCGGCTCTACCGGCGGCTCGGCTTCACCGTGGTCGGCACCGTGCCGGAGTCGTTCACCCATCCCACCCTGGGCCGGGTGGGCCTGCACGTCATGCACCGTTTCCTGTGACCGCTGCGCGGGGCGGCGGAAGTGTCGGGGGTGACGGCTAGGTTCGACCGGTCGACAGCCGCCGAAGGAGTCCCGCCATGACCACGCTCACCGACCGTCCACACACCGCCCTGCTCGTCGTCGACGTGCAGCACGGCGTGGTGCGCGGCGCCCACGACCGGGACCGGGTGGTCGCCAACATCGCCGCCCTGGTGGAGCGCGCCCGCGACGCCGGGGTCCCGGTCGTCTGGGTGCAGCACCGCAGCGAGGAGCTGCCCACCGGCAGCGAGCCGTGGCAGATCGTGCCGGAGCTGGCGCGTCGTGACGACGAACCCCTGGTGCACAAGGCCTACGGCGACTCGTTCGAGGCCACCGACCTGGAGCAGGTGCTCGCTGCCGGGGGCGTGGGGCGGCTCGTCGTGACCGGCGCGCAGACCGACGCCTGCGTCCGGTCCACGCTGCACGGCGCGTTCACCCGCGGCTACGACGTCACGCTGGTGGCCGACGCCCACACCACCGAGGACCTGTCCGCCTACGGGGCGCCGCCGCCGGCGCAGGTGATCGCGCACACCAACCTCTACTGGGGTTTCCAGCGCGCCCCGGGGCGCAGCGCCGGCACGATCGACACCGCCGACGTCGACTTCACCGCCGGCGTCCCGGCCTGACCGCCGAGTCGCCCGGGGCGGCCATGAAGGAAAACGCGTGGCCGTCCCGGGTGGCTGCTGGCAGGCTGCCGGCCATGACCGCTCAAGCTCTCGCGGGGGCGCTCGCCGACGAGCGTCGCCGCGCCGTGTTCGCCGCGATCGTGCTCGGCGCCCGGGACGTCCCGGCCGTGGTGACCCGCACCGGCCTGCCCGCCCGGGAGGCCGCCACCGCCGTGCGCCGGCTCACCGACGCCGGTGTGCTGGTCGACGACGACGGCCTGCGGGTCGACGGTGAACGGCTGCGCGGGTTCGCTCGGGCCGGGGCGTCGTCACCGGCGCTCCCGGCGGCCGATCCGCGCGAGACGATCCTGCGCACGTTCCTGCGCGACGGCGCGCTGATCCGGCTGCCGGCGCAGCGCGGTCGCCGCCGGGTGCTGTTGGAGCACATCACCGAGCGGACGTTCGAGCCCGGGCGCCGCTACCCGGAACGGGTGGTGGACGAGGCGTTGCGTCCCTGGTGCGAAGGCGGTGCGGCGGACCATGTCACGCTGCGCCGCTACCTCGTCGACGACCTGCTGCTCACGCGCGACCAGGGCGTCTACTGGCGAACCGGGCCGTGAGCCCGGGGGAGGTTGACGACGGCGTGCCGCCGCGCTAAAACAGAAACCGGAGGTTGAGTCACCCCGACTCAACTTGAGATCCTGGGTCAGGAGAACCGAGGAGGCTGGACCATGTTGATGCGTACCGACCCGTTCCGTGAGATCGACCGGATGGCCGAGCAGTTCTTCGGCACCACCGCCCGGCCGGCGATGATGCACCTGGACGCCTACCGCGACGGTGACCACTTCTACGCCGCCTTCGACCTGCCGGGCGTCGACCCGGACAGCATCGACTGCACGGTCGAGCGCAACGTGCTGACCGTCCGCGCCGAGCGGCGTCGGCCCACCGGCGACAACGTCGAACTGGTCGCCGCCGAGCGGCCGATGGGCACCTTCACCCGTCGACTGTTCCTGGGCGACACGCTGGACACCGACCGGCTGGAGGCCGGCTACGACAACGGCGTGCTGACGCTGCGCATCCCGGTCGCCGAGCGCGCCAAGCCGCGCCGGATCGCGGTCACCACCACCACCGAGGGCAACGGCCACCGGCAGCTCACCACCGTCTGAACGCGCACGCCGCGCACGTCGTCACGCCGACGCGGGGGAGGCCGGAGCGCCGGTCGCCCCCGCGCCAGCCGGATAGAGCCGGGCCAACGCACCCGCCGTGGCGGTGAACCGGTCGCGCAGCTCCGCCGGGGCCAGCACCTCCACCTCGGCGCCGAGCTTGAGCAACTCCGCGTGGGCGTGCCGGGCCGACTCGATCGGCACGGTGGTCTCCAGCCAGCCGTCGGGGCCGGGTTCGCCGGCCGCCGCCCGGGCCGCCCGCGCCATCTCCGGCGGGAAGACGTAGGGCATGAACTCCAACGCGGCGATCGTGAGCCGGATCCGCGCTTCGCCGCGGTAGACGTCGCGCTCGTACCGGGCGGTCCACTCCCGCCAGTAGGCGGCCAGGTCGAAGCCGTCCGGCCGCTCGTGCCGCTCGTCGGTGACCACCGCGTCGAGCACCGCGCCGACCCGGTAGGTGCGCACCTGCTCCTCGCACCGGGCCACCAGATACCACCGGCCGGCCTTGAGCACCACGCCCAGCGGGGCGACCAGTCGGGTCACCTCCCGCGGGGCGCGCCAGCGCCGGTAGCGCAGGCTGACCATCCGGTCCGACCAGACCGCGCCGGCCAGCGCGGCCAGGTGCGGGGTGGGTTCCGGGTGCCGGAACCAGCCGGGCGCGTCCAGGTGGAACCGGTGCCGGAGCCGGCCGCTGCGGTCGGCGAGTTCCTCGGGCAGCGCGGCACGCACCTTCAGTTCGGCGGCGGCCACCGTCGTCGCCAGGCCCAGCTCGGCGGCGGGCCCGGGCAGGCCGGTGAGGAACAGCGCCTCGGCCTCCGGCCCGGTCAGGCCGGTGAGCCGGGTGCGGTAGCCGGCCAGCAGCCGGTAGCCGCCGGCCGGGCCGCGATCGGCGTACACCGGGACGCCGGCGGCGCCGAGCGACTCGACGTCGCGGTAGACCGTCCGCACCGACACCTCCAGGGCGTCGGCGAGCTCCTGGGCGGTCATCCGCCCCCGGGCCTGCAGGAGCAGCAGTAGGGAGACCAACCGGCTGGCGCGCACCGGACGACGGTAACCCGTGCCGGGCAACCGGATCCGGCGCGCCTCGTCGCGAAACGCGCCACCGACTGAGAACCTTTCTCACATGCTGCGTCCCGAGGTTCTACCCCGCGCCCGTGTCGCCGTGTCCGGCGCTCCGGCCGACTTCACCGAGGCGTGGCTGCGTAACCGGCGCCTGTCCGAGCACACCCGCGACGCGTACCGGCGGGACGTCACCGGCTGGCTGCGCTGGTGCGCCGAGCGGGGCCTGGAGCCGCTGCGGGTCACCTTCCTCGACGTCAACGCGTACGGCCGGGACCTGGAGTCCACCCCGCGCGGACGCGAGGGCCGCCCGCTGACCCCGGCCACCGTGGCGCGCCGGCTGTCCGCGCTGTCGAGCTGGTACGACTTCCTGGTCAAGCTGGGCGCGGTGCCGGCGAACCCGGTCGCCGCGGCCGACCGGCCCCGGGTCGACCGGGACCACTCCGCCACGATCGGCCTCAGCCCGGACGAGGTCGACGCGCTGCTCGCCGCCGCGGAGGCCGACACCGGCCCGACCGCCGTCCGTAACCGGGCCACCCTCGCCCTGCTGGCCGATCTGGGGCTGCGGGTCGGCGAGCTGGTCTCGCTGAACCTGGCCGACCTGGGCGCGGAGCGCGGTCACCGCAGCGTCCGCTTCGTCGGCAAGGGCGGCAAGGTACGCCGTCGCGCGCTCACCCCGGGCACCGCGTACGCCCTGGACGCCTACCTGGCGGACCGGGCCGCCGCCCAGGGCGTCACGGTGCCGGAGCTGACCGGCCCGCTGCTGGTCACCGCCACCGGCGGGCGGCTGGACCGGCACGCCGTGTTCCGGCTGGTGCGCCGCCTGGCGCAGACCGCCGGGATCGCCGCCTGGGCCCGGTTGTCGCCGCACTCGCTGCGCCACGCGTTCGCCACCACGGCCCGCTCGGAGGGGGTGCCGTTGGAGGACGTGCAGGACGCGATGGGCCACGCCGATCCGCGGACCACCCGCCGCTACGACCGGGACCGGCACAACCTGGACCGCGACCCGGCGTACGCGATCTGGGCGGCCCGCGCCCGCCGTCGCGGATAGCCCCCTTGACGGAGTGAGTGCTCACTCCGCATGCTCGACATCATGACCGACCCGCCCGCCCGCCGCCGCCGTGCGCCCGGCCTCAGCCCGGCCGACCGCCGCGCCATGATCATCCACGCCGCCCTGCCGCTGCTCGCCGTCGACGGCGCCTCGGTCACCACCGCCCAGGTGGCCCGCGCCGCCGGCATCGGCGAGGCCACCGTCTTCCGGGCCTTTCCCGACAAGGCCGCGCTGCTGCACGCCTGTGTCGCCGAGGCGCTGCGCCCCGATGCCGCGCTGGCGGAGCTGGCGACGATCTCCCTCGATCAGCCGCTGGCCGACCGGCTCACCGCCGCCGCCGAGACGCTGCTGGCCCACCTGGACCGGCTCGCCGCGGTGCTCGCAGCCGTCCACGGCGCCGGCCGCCCCGCCCGCCGGGGCCGGGGAGAGACGCCGCCGCACGTGTCCCGGGAGGACGCGGGCGCCGCCACCCGGGAAGCCGTCGCGGCGTTGTTCGCCCCGGAGCGCGACCGGCTGCGGCTGCCACCGGAACGTGTGGCCGCGCTCTTCCTCGCCGTCCTGCTGCCGGGCCGGCCCCCGCACGCCGACGACCGTCCGGCCCCCGCCGACCTGGTCGACCTGTTCCTGCACGGCGCGCTCGCGCCCGGCTCCGGCACGGAGGACCGATGACCGTCACCCTGAACCACACCATCGTCCCGGCGCACGACCACCACGCCGCCGCCCGGTTCTTCGCCGGGCTGATGGGGCTGCCGGTGCTGCCCCCCACCGGCCGGCACGGTCACTTCGCCCCGGTACGGGTCAACGACCAGCTCACCCTGGACTTCATGAGCGTGCCCGCGCCGCAGGGACACCATCTGGCCTTCGACGTCGACCCGGGCACCTTCGACGGGATCCTGGCCCGGCTGCGCGCCGCCGCCGTGCCGTACGGCAGCGAGCCGGGCGCGCCGGACAACGGGCGCACCGACCATCCGCTGTGCGCACGCGGGCTGTTCTTCCGCGACGACGCGGGCAACCTCTACGAGGTGATGTCCCCGGCCTGAGCGTCGTACCCCGACCGTAGGGTGCCGGGATGCGACACGGCCTGGAGATCTCCTGCGGCGGCGCCTCGGTGACGGTGGCCGACCTGGTCGCGCTCGGCGAGTTGGCCGAACGGTGTGGCTGGGACGGCGTGTTCCTGGAGGACTACCTCATCCACCACGCCGGTGACGACCCGCCGACCTGGGACCCCTGGCTGGTGCTGGGGGCGGTGGCCGGGCGCACCGAGCGGGTCCGGCTGGGCACCACGGTGACCGCGCTGCCCCGGCGTCGCCCGGCGAAGCTGGCCCGCGAGGTGCTCACCCTCGACCACCTGTCCGGCGGTCGGGCGGGCGTCGCGGTCGGGGTCGGCGACCCGGCCGACCGTGGGCTGGCCGCGTTCGGCGAGCCGACCGACCTGAAGACCCGCGCCGCCATGCTCGACGAGGGCCTCGACCTGCTGGTCGCGCTGCTCGGCGGCGATCGGGTCACCCATCGGGGCGCCCACTACCGCGCCGAGGGCGTGGCGCTGCGGCCGGCGTCGGTGCAGTCGCCCCGGGTGCCGGTCTGGGTCGGGGGCAGCACCCAGGCCAGGGCGGTGCTGCGGCGGGCGGCCCGGGCCGACGGGATCGTGCCCTACAAGGTGACCGACACCGACAGTTGGTCCGACTTCACCGCCGACGAGGTGGCCGCCCTGGTCGCCGCGCTGCCGGCGACCCGCGCCGACGGTGAGCCGTTCGACGTGGCGATCGGAGGCCGGCGGCGGCGTGCGGACGAGCGCGCCGAGCGCGCCTACCTGGCCGACCTGGCGGCGGCGGGCGCCACCTGGTGGTTGGAGTACGTGCCCGCCGGTGACCCGGGCGCGATGCGGGCCGCGGTCGCCCGCGGCCCGCTGCGCTGAGCCGGTCAGCTCTGCCGGCGGGGGGACAGGCAGAACGGCTGCCCGATCGGGTCGAGCAGCACGGTCCACCGCTCGCCGCCGGGCTGGAACCCGGGCCGGGTCGCGCCGGCCGCCACCAGGTCCCGCTCCGCGACCGCCAGGTCGTCGACGGTCAGGTCCAGGTGGTAGCGCTTGACGCCGGTCTCGTCCGGCCAGGCCGGCGGCGCGTAGTCGGGCACCAGACCGAACCCGATCGACGTGCCGCCGGAGGTGATCATGGCGTACTCGGTCTCACTGTGGGTGATCTCCCAGCCGAGGGCGTGGGCGTAGAACGCCGCGTGGGCGGCCGGGTCGGAGCTGTCCAGGTTGACCATCGCGAGGTCGGCGTGTGTCGTCATGCCGGGGGAGTCTGCCGCCGGTACCTGCCACCTGCTGTCAGGTACCGGTGGCGGGTCGCACGGTCAGCCGGCCGTCGGGGTCGCGGCAGGCCAGCGCATCGGCGACCAGGTGGCAGTCGCGGGTGCCGGCGGGCAGCGTCCCGCCCGGGCGCGGGCCGTCGCGGTCGACGGCGACGACCAGGGCGCGGCCGTCGCCGCCCGGGCGCAGCAGCACCTGCCGCGTCGGGTCGGGCTCGCCGGGCACCGGCTGCCAGCCGGCCCCTCCCGGCCACCGCCACACCTGCGCGCCGGTGGCCGGGTCGAGCGCGCGTCGGTCCGTCACCCCGGCCAGGCAGAGCAGCCGTGGGCAGCCGGGCGCGGGCGTCTCCCCGACCGGCAGCAGCCGCCGCCAGCGCGGGGTGAGCGCGGGCAGGTCGTACCCGGTGAGCGCGGTCCCGCCCGGCGCCGGGTGCCGCAGCACCAGGTGGTCACCGACGACGAGCGGGTTGTCCGGGGCGTACCCGGCCGGTGGCAGGCGGGTCTCGGCGATCGCCGCGCCGTGGCGGACGTCGTGCACGCGGGCCAGCCCGGTGTCGTGCACCACGACGATCCGGCCGGGCGACGCCGCGAGCACGGCGGTCGACGGCACCGGCACCGACCAGCGGTCCGCGCCGGTGGCCAGGTCGACGCCGCGTACCGCGCCCTGGACGCGCTGGCCGGGGTCGGCGACGCTGCGGACCTCGGTCACCGCCACCGCGGCGGCGCCGGCCGGCTGGACGCGGTCGGGGCGACGCCAGCGCGGCTGCCCGGTGTCGGCCGCGTACGCCGTGGTGCCGGTGACCTGGCGGGCGTCGTCGCGCGCGGTGACCAGCACCAGGTCCGCGACGGACGCGGCGGTCCACGCGCCGGCGGGCGCCGGGGCCCGCCACCGCGGCCGGCCGTCCGGACCGTACGCGGTCAGTGTCGAGGGGTCCGCGACCAGGAACAGCGCGCCGGCGGAGAGCAGGACGGCGCCGGCCGGCAGGACCGGACCGGTGACCGCCGCGGAACGGCCGGGTGGGGCGGCGGCGCCCAGCAGCAGGCACCCGGCCAGCACCGGCGCGGCCCACCAGCGGCGCCGGGGTCGGGTCGACGGTCCGGGTGGCGGCCGGTCCAGGGTCACCGGGTGGTCGGGCTGCCCGTCACGCGTCATCCTCGGCTCCTCCCGGGGCGTGCGCCGACGGTAGACGATCCACCGCCGGGCGGCACAACCGGCTGCGGGCCGGTCGCTGGTTGCCTACCGTCGGTGGTGATGGGCGGGGAGCAGGTGTGGCACCGACCGGCCCGGCGTCGCCGGCCGGCGCGCGCCGGTGTGCTGGTCGCCGGCCTGGGACTGGGCACCTGCCTGATCGGCGTGGCCGGCCTGGCGGTGTGGAACGCGCAGGTGGTGCTGCAGGCCGGCGGGCCGGTGCGGGAGACCGCGGACGGGTTTTTCCGGGACGTCGCCGCCGGCGACACCGACGGGGCGTACGAGCGGTTGTGCGCCGAGGCGCGCAGCCGGTGGAGTCAGGCCGGGTTCGGCAGTTGGGTGCGGACCCCGCCGGTGGTCAGCGGCTACGAGATCGTCGACGTGTCGGTGTCGACGCGGGCGGGGCGGCCGCGCGGCACGGTGGTGGTGCGGTTGAACCGCGACGGCGGCGGCAGCGAGCAGCGGGAGGTGCCGGTGGTGCCGGAGGACGGCGGCTGGCGGGTCTGCGGGGACCCGTTCTGACCTGGCCCGTCCGTAGTTTCCGGACCAAAAACAACGCTAAGGACTGAGGGTTGATCGAGCTCTGATCTGGGCCGTAGCGTCCCGTCCCGTTCGGTGACGGTCGATGCTCAGGCGGTGGGTTCGTGGCGACTCAGGACGTGTTCTCGGCGGAGGAGCTGGCGCGGCTTCGGGGGTTCCCGGAGATCAACCGGGCGGAGCTGATCCGGTACTTCACGTTGACCGGTGCGGACGAGGCGTTCGTGCGCCAGTTCCGTACGGGCCGCAACGTGCTGGGCGTGGCGGTCCAGCTCTGCACGCTGCCGTGGCTCGGGTTCGTGCCCGACGAGGTCGCGTCGGTGCCGGATGCCGCGGTGGGTCGGTTGTCGCAGCGGCTCGGGATTGCCCTCGGTGAGCTGCGCGGGTACGGCGAGCGGGAGCAGACCCGGACGGGGCATCTGCGGGAGGTGGCCGGGTACGCCGGCTGGCGGTCGATGAACACCGCCGAGTGGAAAGACCTGGACGAGTTTCTGTTCGCTCGGGCGATGGAGCACGACTCGCCGAAGCTGCTGTTCCGGCTGGCCTGCGAGTACCTGCTGTCGTCGCGGGTGATCCGGCCGGGGGTGATCCTGCTGCTACGGCGGGTGGCTGCGGCCCGGGCCCGCGCTCGGGGTGAGACGTGGTCGCGGGTACGGCACCTGCTCACCGATCGGCGGTGCGCGGAGCTGGACCTGTTGCTGGTCCCGGACGCCTACCTGGGCCGGACGCCGCTGGCATGGCTGGGTGTGGGGCCGACGTCGTCGAGCCCGGCCGCCGTAAAGGCGGAGCTGGAGAAGCTGACCTACCTGCGCCGGTTGGACGCGCACACGCTGGATTTGTCGATGCTGCCGGCGGAGCGGCGCCGGTTCCTGGCCGGGGTCGGGCGGCGGTTGACCGGGCAGGCCTTGCAGCGGCGCGAGCCGGAGCGCCGGTACCCGATCCTACTCACGCTGTTGGCGCAGTCGGCGGTCGACGTGCTGGACGAGACGCTGCTGCTGTTCGACCAGGCGATCAGCGGCCGGGAGGCGGCGGCGAAACAGAAGGTCGCCGAGGCCCTCGCGGAGCGGGCGAAGGGCGGGGAGAACCGGCAGGCGCTGCTGGACGAGATCCTGACCATCGTGCTCGACACCGCGATCGGCGACGAGCAGATCGGCACGCTGCTGCGCGGCCGGATCGGTATGGACCGGATGCGCGCGGCGTGGGCGGAACGTCGCGAGCGGCTGCCGCGCGATCACGGGCAGCTCAGCATGTTGGACGCGTCGATGTCGTACCTGCGCCAGTTCGCCCCGGCGGTGCTGGCGGCGGTCCAGTTCGCCGGCGGGCCGGGCACCGAGCAGTTGCTTCAGGCGGTGAGCGTGCTGAGCGAGTTGTACGCCACCGGCGCTCGGAAGGTCCCGGCGGGTGCGCCGGTCGGGTTCGTGCCGACGAAGTGGGCCGGCTACCTCGTGGCGACGGAGCAGGCCGGTGACGTCACCGCGTACCGCCGGTACTGGGAGATCGCCCTGCTCGTCGGGCTGCGCGACGGGCTGCGCTCGGGTGACGTGTTCGTGCCCGGGTCGCGGCGGTACGCCGATCCGGCGTCGTTCCTGCTCACGCCCGAGGCATGGGCCCCGCAGAAGGTGGAGTTCTGCCACCTGGTCGACAAGCCGGTCGAGGCCGCTGACGCGCTCGCGCAGGCCGACGACGAGCTGCACACCGCCCTGGCCGATCTGGAGACGCAGTTGGCGAAGGGCAATCCGGGTGAGGTCCGGCTCACCGACGACGGGGAGCTGATCATCCCGCCGCTGACCGCGGAGGACGTGCCGGCCGAGGCTGACGCGCTGCGCGCGGAGCTGGCCGGGATGCTGCCGAGGGTGCCGATCGCGTCGGTGCTGGTGGAGGTCGACGCCCGGACCGGGTTCACCGACCATCTGGTGCACGCCGGCGGGAAGGTGAGCCGGCCGGCGGAGCTGAAACGCAACCTGCTGTACGTGATCATCGCCGAGGCGACGAACATGGGCCTGTCGGCGATGGCCGAGTCCTGCGGCGTGCCCTACGACGTCCTCGCGTGGACCGCCGAGTGGTACTTCCGCCCCGAGACGCTGGAGGCGGCCAACGCCGCGGTGGTCAACTACCACCACCGGCTCCCGCTGACCCAGGCGTTCGGGTCGGGCACCCTGTCGTCGTCGGACGGGCAGCGGTTCCCGGTCAAGGGCAAGAGCATCACCGCGCGGCACCTGTCGCGGTACTTCGCCCGGGGGCAGGGCGTGTCCACCTACACCCACGTCTCCGACCAGCACTCGACGTTCGACACGAAGGTCATCGTGGCGACCGCGCCGGAGTCGCACTACGTGCTCGACGGCTGCTGGGCAACGCCACCGACTTGGCCGTGTTCGAGCACGCCACCGACACCCACGGCGCGACCCTGGCCAACTTCGCCCTGTTCGACCTGGTCGGCAAGCAGCTCTCGCCACGCATCCGTGACCTCGGGAAGATCACCCTCTACCGGACCGGCCCGAACGCCGACTTCCTCGCCCGCTACCCACGTGCGGGCGGCCTGCTGACCCGGCGGCTGAACACCGACCTGATCACGAGCACCTGGGACGACCTGCTGCGCGTCGCCGCGAGCGTGCAGGGCGGGCATGCCACCGCCGCGCCGGTCGTCGGGAAGCTGTGCTCCTCGAAACGGCAGCAGAACGCGCTGACCAGCGCGATCAAGGAGTACGGGGCGCTGCGCCGCACCGTCTACGCCGCCCGGTACCTGGCCGACGAGACCTACCGGCGCCGGATCGCCCGGCAGCTCAACAAGGGCGAGAACCTGCACGCCCTGCGCCGCTCCCTCGCCTACGCCGGCGAGGGCGCGTTGCGCCGCCGCCACCACGAGCAGCAGACCGAGCAGATGTGGTGTCTCACCCTGGCCACCAACGCGATCGTCTGCTGGTCCACCGAGTACCACGGCCTCGCTGTCGGCGCACTCCGCCGCGACAGCCGCCAGGTCGACGACGAGGTCCTGGCGCACATCTGGCCGACCCACCACGAGAACGTCCACTTCTACGGCACCCATTCCGTCGACATCGACGGCGAACTCGCCCAGCTCGACACCGACGGCTACCGGCCGTTGCGGCTTCCGGAGTTGCGCCCAGCCGCGTGATGCCCCCATGAATAGATGAACCCCTTCGGCCGCATATTCTCGGGCATCTCGGGACAGTGGCGACTTCTGAGTTCTGCAAATATCAGGAAGCAGTTGCTGGTCGCAGTGACCTGTGCAACTGAGGGTGCTTGGGTGACTTCGACTAGTCATATCGCGGCCATGCGCATGTGCCACCCGTCGACGACGAACGGAGGATCGCATGAAGCGATCGGCCGCAGCCGTCATGGCGGTCGCCCTCGGACTGTCCACCATCGCGGTGGCGGGTCCGGCATGGGCGGAACCGCCGGGCTGCTCACACGTCAAGCCCGACATCTACGAAGAGAGCCCCGGCTACATGACCGCGTACGGCAGCGGTTCGTGCAGCGCGTCGGAGACCCGGACCTTCCGGGTGGAGATCAAGAAGGATCTGTCCGGACGACCCGACCCGGTGTTGTCCAGCTACGACGACCGGCACACGGGCATGAGCTACTACGCTGAGACCAGCAGCTGCGACGGCGGCGCCAACGCCACCTACTACGGCCGGACGTTCTTCACGTCGAGCCCGACCTACAAGGACAGCGATCATCTGGACGTGAACACCTGTTGATTGGACGCTTTCGGGGGACCCACGATGACCGAGCCGATCATTGGGCACGGACTGGCGCAGCGGTACGGGAAACGGACCGTTTTTCGTGATCTCGACATCGTCGTTTCGCCCGGCGTGACGGTGCTGTTGGGACCGAACGGCGCCGGGAAGACGACACTGCTGCACACCATCGTGGGTCTCAAGCGGCCTGATGCCGGTGATCTACAGGTGCTCGGCCGAGACGTTCTGCGTCGTGGCGGCCTGCGGGCCGTCGCGGCGCGGATCGGATTCCTCCCCCAGATGGTCTCGCATTATCCCGGACACAGCGTGCGTGACTCCGTGGCCTACGCCGCGTGGCTCAAGGGTGTGCCGGAGCGGGAGATCACGACGAAGGTGAATCGGGCGCTGCAGGTGATGCACTTGTCCGGCCGGGCCAGGTCACGGATGAGCAGCTTGTCGGGAGGTCTGCTGCGGCGTGCGGGCATCGCCCAGGCGATCGTGCACGAACCGGCGTTGCTCATCCTTGACGAACCCGCGGCTGGCCTCGACCCGCAGCAGCGCATTGAGCTGCGCCGCGTCGTGCAGACGCTCGCCGGCTCAACGACCGTGCTGATCAGCACGCACGTCGTGGAGGACGCCCGGCACATCGCCGACACCCTGGTCGTGCTGCACGATGGCGCGGTGGCGTTCACCGGCACGGTCGCCGGCCTGGAGGCGCTCGCCGGTCCGGACATCGACGGTGACAGCGATCTTGAGCGGGGTTATCTCGCCACGCTGCGGCAGCCGGCGGTGTCGGCGTGACCGCTCTGCGGATCGAGCTGCGGCGTGGCCCGGGCTTGTGGAGTTTGCCGGTGCTGGTGGTGATCGGCGTCTTCGCTGCCCGCGCTGAACTGCGCACGGACACCATCTGGTCGTATGCCACGGGCGCGGCGACGAGCGCGCCGATGTTGATGGCGCCACTCGCGGTGGGTCTAGCAGCCTGGGCGGGTGCCCGCTCCCAGCGCCGAGGCGTGCGACAGGCGTGGCTGCTCGCGGGCCGCGAGCCGGCGCAGGCCCCGCTGGTGGAGGTTGGGGTGTTGGTGGTCTGCGCGATCGCCGCCTACGTGACGGTGGTGGCGGCGACGTTGCTGCCAACGGCGGTGACTGCGACGTGGGGCGGGCCGCTGTGGTGGTGGCTGATCGCCGCCGGCGCCGGGCTCGCCGCCGTGGTGGCGATCGGTTACGGCGTGGGCGTGCTGGCGCCCGGCCGTCTAACGCCGTTCGCTGCCGCTGTGGTCACCTACCTGGCCACGACATGGAACCTGGGGCAGAACGGCAGTTGGTGGCACGCGCTGTTCCCGGTCACCGTCGCCAAAATCTTTCCGTTCAACGCGCCGCACGTGCAAACCATGCGGGGTCAGGTGTTGTGGTTCGCCGGTCTCGGACTGGCGACGTTGGCGCTGGTTGCGGTGAAGGTGCGTTCGTCAGCACGACTGATGATGCCGGCGGCCGGAGCGTCCCTCGCGCTGCTCGCCGCAGGCGCCGCCGTGGTGGTGAACGAGGGCGGGCGGTATGTCGATTTGAATCGCCACATCGTGTGGTCCTGTGAGGGCACCACTCCGCAGGTCTGCATTCACCCCGCCTACGCCAACAGCCTGACGGCGATCAGCCAGCGTGCGGCGGCGATCAGCGACCGCCTGGCC
Source organism: Micromonospora sp. NPDC018662 (assembly GCF_044391475.1). Classification (NCBI taxonomy): domain Bacteria; kingdom Bacillati; phylum Actinomycetota; class Actinomycetes; order Micromonosporales; family Micromonosporaceae; genus Micromonospora; species Micromonospora sp. NPDC018662. Next base: position 160,361 of record NZ_JBISAC010000010.1, on the reverse strand, counting down.
TCGACGCCGTTCGCCATCGCTCGGGTGGAGCAGCGGCCCAGGGGCGTGGGGAGTCGGCCCACAGCGGGGGCGATCGCGTATGCCCTCGACGCGCCCGCCGCGGACGACTACGACCGCGCGGGGCTTGACATCGCTATCGCAGCTCTCGGCGTCCGGGCCTGCGGGCGGGGACCAGTTCGCGACACCGACGCCCATGCGATGGCGCAACTGCTTGTTGCCTGGGTGGTTGGCGACGAACGGCTGTTCGTGCCCCGCAGCCTTGAGCAGCGGCAGGTGAAGTCTCGCTTCCTCGCGATGGGGCTCAAGGACCAGCAGCGGTGGCTCACCGTGCACGCCGCTGCTGTCCGCAGCTGCGCGCTGTCCCCGCAGTCGGTTCCGTGACCGGTCTTTACCTGCTGGCGAAGTCACGCCGGGCCGCGTCGCTGCTGCTGGCCCTCATCGCGGTCGCCGTGGCGTCTCGTCAGCTAGGGGGACAAAGACTGCTCGTCGGCGCGAGCGAGCCCATCCCGCTGCCGTGGGCTGCCGTTCTACCCGCGATCACCGCTTACCTGACCGTCGTCGCCGCATGGCCGGCGTTGCCCGTTCAGGAGTATCTCGCCGCTCGCCGCGTGACCTTGATCGACATGCTCAACCTCGCGGCTGTCGCGGCGGGCGGGATCGGGCTGGTCGCCTGGGCAGCTCAGCCGCTCACCGGAACTCTTACCGAGCTTGGCGCCGTTCGAAACTATCTGGGCCTGCTCGGCTACTCTCTGATCGGCGCCGCGGCCTTCCGGCCCACGATGGGTTGGGCGCTCCCGACCATGCTGGTCACCACCGGACTGGTCGCCGCCGGCGCCGGTACGAACATGCCGCCGTTGGACTGGCCAGCCCGCAACGACACCGAACCGACATCCTGGGCCGTTGCCATCGCAATCTTGCTCACCGGTCTGACGACCTTCGTCAGCCCCACTCGCCGCCGCGCCCTGGCGCTACGCGCGGCACGAGCCGAATACGACCAGTAGCTGGCGCTCACCCCAACGCGGCGGCCCCCCGTGGATGAGCCGGTGGCTTCGGTCGTGCGTGGTTAATGGCCCGGCCGCAGCCCGTAGCGAATAGCCAACGCGAAGAAGCGCCAGGGCCGAAAACAGCGTGTTGCCGGCACCACCCCCGGGTGCCGGCCGTGCTGCGCGTCGTCGACGGTGCGGTGCGGCAGAGGTGGCACATGCCCGTCGACGCGCGACCCCTTGCCTTGTCCATCGATCGGGTGCTGTCGGTGGTGACGGGTTCGCGGCGACGAATGTGAATAGGACGCGGGTTCCGGGGCGCGATGCTGTCCGAAAATCGATCGTTTCCCAGACAAGATCAGAAACTGCCGCTCCGGTCGGTCACACCCGTCCGAGAAACCCGTCCGAAAATTCGGCGTGTCCAACAACGCGACAAGGGTTTTGTTGGACATCATGACGGCATGACCGTCACCCCCGTGCCCGCCGACAGCGATCTGCTCCTGCCGACCCCGCTCGCCGGCGTACTCGTCGGCTACGGCCGCGTCTCCACCCGCGAGCAGAACCTCGCCCGCCAGCAAGCCGCTCTGGCGGCGGCCGGCTGCGCAAAGTGCTTCTTCGACAAGGCCAGCGGCAAGAACACCGACCGGCCCGAGCTGACCAAGGTGTTCGAGTACATCCGGCCCGGCGACGCGCTCACCGTCGTCTCCCTCGACCGGCTCGGCCGCTCCCTGGAAGACCTGATCACGATCGTTGGCCGGCTCAAGCGCCTGGGCGTCGGCTTCCAGTCCCTGCACGAGAAGCTCGACACCACCACCCCCGGTGGCATGTTCGTCTTCCACGTCTTCGCCGCCCTGGCCGAGTTCATCCGCACCATCATCGTGGCCAACACCAACGAGGGCTTGGCCGCCGCCCGCGCCGCTGGCCAACGCCTCGGCCGCCCCCCGGCCATGACACCCGAGAAAGTCGCGTACGCGCTGCAACTGCTCGGCGAGCCCGACCGCACGATGACCTCGATCGCCAAGCTCCTCGGGGTCTCCCGCAGCACCCTCTATACCGCGCTGCCCGAACTGCAAGCCACCAAGCGCGGCTGCGGCAGCCTCGACGACGTCCTCGCCCGGCTGCCGCCGGACTCCCGGCCCGGGCCGCCGGCGGTCGACCAGTACGACACCCTGTTCACCCGCCCCCGGATGGCGACGGCCGACCCCGAATCCCACTTACCGGGAACACGTCAAACGCTTGCACGACTGCCCGAAGCCCGCGCCCCTGAAGCAGCACCCCAGGTACAGACCTAGATCAACTGCTTAGCGTTGTTTTTGGTCTGGAAGCTACGGGCGGGCCGACCTCAGGCGCGCGGGCCGAGGTCGCCGGAGCGGTAGTGCCGCCGGCACAGCACCTGGTAGCGCACGTCGGCGGTGTCCACGGTGTCGCCGATGACCACCTGCGCGCCCTCGCGGACGACCCGGCCGCTCACCACCCGGGCGTTGAGCAGCCCTTCCCGGCCGCACCAGCACAGCACCTCGACCTGGATGCGGGCCACCTCGTCGGCCAGCTCGAACAGCCGCTGCGCGGCCGGGAACAGGCAGGAGCGGAAGTCGGTGGCCAGGCCGAAGGCGTAGACGTCGACGTCGAACTTGTCGACCAGTTCGGCCATCTGCTCGACGTGTTCCAGGTCGTAGAAGGACGCCTCGTCGCAGATCAGGTAGTCGACGCGTACCCCCTCGGCCCACGCGGAGCGGACCAGGTCGCGCAGGTCGAGGCCGTCGGTGACCTCGATGGCCTCGTGGGCCAGGCCGATGCGGGTGGTGACCTGCGGGCCCAGCGAGCGGTCGATGCGGGTGGTGACCAGGCCGCGGCGGCCCTGGCGGGCGTGGTTGTAGTTCATCTGCAACGCCATGGTGGACTTGCCGCAGTCCATCGGCCCCCAGAAGAACTTCAGCGCGGCGGCGTGCAGCGGCCGGCCGTCGACGCCCCGGGCGGCGGCGCAGCCGCCGGCACGGTCGTCGCCGGGCCCCGGCAGGGGGCGGGCCAGGCAGGTCGGGGCGGCAGTGGCGTCGTCGGTCACGTCGGGGCAGCCTAGCCGATCGACGCCGGCGCATCCGGGCCGCGATGATCCACGGCCCGGACGCGCCGGGTCTCAGAGCACCCGGGGCGGGGTGTTGCCGGCGGCGATGATGGCCCGGCGCATCGGCACGGCGGCCAGCAGCGCGAAGCCGACCACGAAGAAGATCAGCAGCGACACCAGCCCCACCCGGTACGACGAGGTGAGCTGGAACACCAGGCCGAACGCGAGCGGGCCGAGCCAGCTGGTGCCCTTGTCGCTGATCTCGTAGAAGCCGTAGTACTCGCCCTCCTTGCCGGCGGGGATGAGCTGGCTGAACAGCGAGCGGCTCAGGGCCTGGCTGCCGCCGAGCACCAGCCCGATGCAGCCGCCGAGGATCATGAAGGGCACCGGGGCCTCGGCGGGCAGCCGGAACGCGGCGATGATCACGCCGGTCCAGAGCACCAGCGACAGCAGCACCGTCTTCCAGGCGCCGATGCGCTTGGCGAGCGCGCCGAGGGCGAGCGCGCCGCCGAACGCGAGGAACTGCACCAGCAGGATGGTCACGATCAGCGTGCCCTGTTCCAGCCGCAGTTCCTCGGTGCCGTACTGGCTGGCGAGCGTGATGACGGTCTGGATGCCGTCGTTGAAGACCAGGAAGGCGAGCAGGAAGAACAGCGTCAGCGGGTACGCCTTGACCTCGCGCAGCGTGTGGCCGAGCTGCCGGAACCCGTCGGTGAGCACGTTGCCGCCGCCGAGGCGGGCGGCGGCGGTGGGGCGCTCGCGCAGCCAGCGCAGCGGCAGCAAAGTGAACGCGGCCCACCACACGCCGGCCGAGACGATCGACCAGCGGGCCAGGTCGAGGGTGCGCTGGGCGTTGCCCTCCTCGCTGAGCGCGGTGACCGCGACCAGGTTGAGCGCGAGCAGCAGCCCGCCGCCGAGGTAGCCGATGGCCCAGCCGCGGCTGGAGATGGCGTCGCGGTCGTCCGGGCCGCCGAGCTGCGGCAGGAACGAGTTGTAGACCACCACGGCGGCGCCGAAGGAGATGTTCGCGATCAGGAACAGCACGCCGCCGAGCAGGTACCGCTCGCCGGTGACGAACGCGAACGCGATGGTCGCGCCGGCGCCGGTGAACGCGGCGGCGGCCAGCAGCCGCTTCTTGTGCGCGGACCGGTCGGCGATCGCGCCGACCACGGGCAGCACGAACACGGTGAGGAAGACCGACAGCGAGATCAGGTACGGGTAGTAGGAGCCGGCGGCGACGCGGATGCCGAGCGGGTGCACCACGCCGTCGCAGCGGTCGGCGCCCAGCTCGCAGCCGGCGGCCAGTTCGGTGACGGTGGTGAGGAACGGCCCGAGGAAGACCGTGATGACGGTGGTCTGGAAGGCGGAGTTGGCCCAGTCGTAGAGGTACCAGCCGGTGCGTTCGCGGCGGGTGCTGCCCGGGGGTGTGGGCTCGGCGACGGCGGGGGTGACCGTTTCGGCCATCGGGGCGGTCCTCGGGGGGCTCAGGCGGCCCAGTGGCCGCGGCTGTGGTAGACGTCGCGGAGCACGCCGACGTGATCGGTCATGATGCCATCCACTCCAAGATCAAGTAACTGGTGCATCCGGGCGGGTTCGTCGATCGTCCAGACGTGCACCTGCAGGCCGATCCGGTGGCAGTAGGCGAGGAACCGGCGGTCGACCACCGGGATTCCCCCATAGGAGACCGGGACCTGGGCGGCGGCCACCGACGGCGGCAGTCGCAGCGGCCGGCCGTGCAGCGAGGCCATCCGCAGCCGGGCCACGCCGCGCATGCCCAGGCTGGTGGCGACGGCCGGGCCGGCCAGGGCGCGCAACCGGGCCAGCCGGGCGTCGCTGAACGAGGCGAGCAGCACCCGGTCGCCGGCGCCGGCCCGGCCGATCGCGGCGACGGTCGGCGCGACCCCGCCGTCGGCCTTGACGTCGACGTTGAACCGGACCTCCGGCCAGGCGCCGAGGACGTCGTCGAGGCGGGGCACCAGGGCGGCGCCGCCGACGCGTACCGAGGCGAGGTCGGCGTAGCGCAGGTCGGCGATGCGCCCCGCCTCGCCGGTGACCCGGCGCAGCGTCGGGTCGTGGAAGACCACCGGCACGCCGTCGGCGGTGGCGTGCACGTCGGTCTCCACGTACCGGTAGCCCAGGGCGACCGCGCGGGCGAACGCGGCGGCGGTGTTCTCGTCGCCGTCGGCCGCGCCGCCGCGGTGGGCGAAGGCCAGCGGCGCGGGCGCGTCGAGGTAGCCGTGTCGGGGCTGCACGCCGGCAGTATGCCGGCCCGAGACGGCCAGCGGGTGTCCGGCCGATGAAATTCCCTATCGTTACCTATAAGCGCTACCATACGGTGCGATGGGTAACGACATGTACTCGGTGGAGCAGGTCGCGGCGCTGCTCGGGCTGCACGTGCGCACGGTGCGCGGCTACATCCGCGCCGGCCGGCTGCCCGCGACGCGGATCGGCAAGCAGTACCGGATCGCCCGCGCCGACCTCGACGCGCTGACCGGCCGGCCGCCACCGCCGGCCGGCCCGGCGGCGGAGGTGTCGAGCATCGTGGCGCTCGACGGCGTCGACCGGGCCGCCGCCGACCGGCTCGCCACCCTGGTGCTGGCCGGCGTCAACACCCACCCCGACCCGGACCGTCCGCTGCGCGTGCAGACCGTCCACGACGAGGAGCGTCACCGCATGAAGATCATCGTCCTGGGCGACCTGGCCGCCACCGCGGACCTGCTGCGCCTGCTCGACGCGGTGCTCGACGGCGACAACGGCCTGCTCGCCGGCGAGGCCGGCCGTGGCTGACGAGCTGCGCGAGCGTGCCGGCGTCACGGTGCTGGTCTGCGACCCGGCCGGCCCGCCCATCGTCACCGAGGCCGACGCGCTGGACCTGATCGGCGCGGCGTTCCTCGGCGCCACGGTGGTGGCGGTGCCCGCCGCCCGCCTCGACCCGCGCTTCTTCGCGCTGGGCACCCGCTTCGCCGGGGAGGTCATGCAGAAGTTCGTCAACTACCGGCTGCGCCTGGTGGTGGTCGGCGACATCTCCGCGCACCTGGCCGCCAGCGGCGCGCTGCGCGCGTTGGTCGCCGAGTCCAACCGGCACGACCAGGTGTGGTTCGTCCCGGACCTGGCCGCGCTCGACGACCGGCTGCGCGCCGCCGGCTGACCGCTACCGCAGCCAGCCGGCGGTCAGCGCGGTCACCCCCAGGCCGTCGGTGTCGGCCAGTTTGACGGCGACGAACTGGCGGGCGGCGGGGGAGGTCTGCACGCGGGGCGCGGGCTCCGGGTCGGTCAGCGTCGCGACCACCGCCGCGGCCGCCTCGGCCGGCGACTGCGCGGCGGCGAACGCGTCGGCGCTGCGCCGCAGGTACGCCCGCAGCGCCGGCCCGTACGCTCCGGCGGCGGCGACGGCGGTGTCCCGGTCGAGCCCGACGTTGGCGACGAACTCGCTGGCCACCGCGCCGGGCTCGACGACGCAGACGCTCACCCCGACGGTGGCCGCCACCGGCGCCAGGGACTCCATGAACCCCTCGACGGCGAACTTCGCCGCGCAGTACGCCTCGTTGAACGGCTGCCCGACCACGCCGCCGACGCTGGTCACCGTGATCAGCCGCCCGTTCGCGGCGCGCAGGTGCGGCAACGCGGCGCGGGTGACGTGCAGGACGCCGAAGAAGTTGACCTCCAGCACCGCGCGCACGTCGTCGACGGTCTCCTGTTCCAGCGTGCCGACGTGGCCGGCGCCGGCGTTGTTGACCACCGCGTCGAGCCGGCCGTGGCGGGCCACCACGTCGGCCACGCAGGCGGTCACCGAGGACTCGTCGACCACGTCGAGCCGGCGTACCTCCAGCAGGTCGCCGACCCCGGCGGCGTCGGCGGCGGCGCGCAGCGGGCCGGCCCGGTCGGGGTCGCGCAGCGTGGCGACGGTGCGCCAGCCGGCGCGGGCCGCGCCCACTGCGGTTTCCAGGCCGATGCCGGTGGACGTGCCGGTGATCAGCACGACGGGTGCGTCGCTCACATGTGCCACGGTCTCACCCTAAGCCGGGGTGGCGCGGCGGATTCAGCCGGTTCGGTGGCGGCGGTGCGCGCGGCTCGGGTCCACCGGCCGGCCGGGGTCGACGTGGCGGGGCACGTCGGGCTCGTGCGGGCGCAGCGGGGCCAGGTCGTCGGTGATCGCGTCGATGATCCGGTCGGTGGCGCGGCGGGCCGCGCCGGGCGCGGCCGGCGACAGGTCGGCCAGGGGGACCGGGTTGCCGAAGTGCACCCGGATGACCGGGCGGCGGGCGAGCGCACGGGCCAGGCCGCGCAGCATCCCCTTCGGCGCCCGGTAGGGCAGCACCTCGTGCGAGCCCCACTGGGCGACCGGGACGACGGCGGCGCCGCTGGCGAACGCGAGCCGGGCGGCGCCGGTCTTGCCCCGTTCGGGCCACATGCCGGGGGCCAGTCCGATGCGTCCCTCCGGGTAGACCAGCACCACCGACCCGCCGGCCACCGCCTCGGCGGCGATCTCCAGCGAGCGGTGCACGGCGGTGGTGCCACGGTCGACGCGGATGTGCCCGGCGCGGCGCATCAGCGGCCCCAGCACCGGGGCCCGGAACAGCCCGCCGGTGGCCATGATCCGGGGGGCGACGCGCCGGACCCGGCAGGCCGCGGCGAGCACCACCGGGTCGAACGGGCTGATGTGGTTGGCCGCCAGGATCAGCGGGCCGTGGCGCAGCAGGTCCGGCACGTCGCCGGTGACCTCCAGACGGCCGATCAGCGCGACGGCGGCCCGGGCGAGCGTCTGGGCGCCGCGCCACAGCAGCGGCGCGCGCCAGGGGGAGGTGTCCATCAGTGCTGGATGGTCGCACGGACCCACCGACCGGGGTGATCAGGGTCATTGGTCCCGGGTGGATCCGGGCCGAACGGCCCTCACGTTTTCTCTACGACGCCGAGTAGTATTTACTACGTCTCGTAGTAAGAAGGCTGGGGGTTCTCAGGTGGACGCGTTGGACGTCGCCCGCTGGCAGTTCGGTGTCACCACCGTCTACCACTTCCTGTTCGTGCCGCTGACCATCGGCCTGTCCGTGCTGGTCGCCATCCTGCAGACCATGTGGCACCGCACCGGCAACGAGCGGTACCTCAAGCTCACCAAGTTCTACGGCAAGCTGTTCCTCATCAACTTCGCCATGGGCGTGGTCACCGGCATCGTGCAGGAGTTCCAGTTCGGCATGAACTGGAGCGACTACTCCCGCTTCGTCGGCGACATCTTCGGCGCCCCACTGGCCATCGAGGCCCTGGTCGCGTTCTTCCTGGAGTCCACGTTCATCGGCCTGTGGATCTTCGGCTGGGACCGGCTGCCCAAACGCCTGCACCTGGCCGCGATCTGGGCCGCCGCGATCGGCACCAACCTGTCGGCCTACTTCATCCTCGCCGCGAACTCGTTCATGCAGAACCCGGTCGGCTTCCGCATCAACCCCGACAGCGGCCGCGCCGAACTGACCGACTTCGTCGCCGTGCTCACCAACAAGGTCGCACTGGTCACCTTCCCGCACACCCTCGCCGGGTCGTTCCTGGTCGCCGGGTCCCTCGTGGTCACCGTCGGGCTGTGGCACGTGATGCGCAACCGCGGCAGCGCCGACACCGGCGCCTACCGCTTCGCCACCAGGTTCGGCTCCTGGGTGGTCCTGGTCTCCTCGGCTCTCGTCGTGCTCACCGGCGACATCCAAGGCAAGATCATGACCGAGGTGCAGCCGATGAAGATGGCCGCCGCCGAGGGCCTCTACACCACCGAGAGCCCCGCCTCGTTCTCCGTACTCACCGTCGGCAGCCTCGACGGCAGCCGCGAGGTCTTCGCCCTGAAGATCCCCTACCTGCTGTCGTTCCTCGGCACCGGCGACCCGAACGGCACCGTGCAGGGCATCAACGACCTCCAGGCCCAGTACGCCAGCCAGTACGGCCCCGGCAACTACGCCCCGATCATCCCGGTCACCTACTGGAGCTTCCGCTTCATGATCGGCTTCGGCCTGGCCGCCGCCGCCATCGCGCTGCTGGTGCTCTGGAGCCAGCGCAAGGGCCGCACCCCCACCAGCCGGTGGCTGCTGCGCGCCGGCCTGGTCATGCCGGTACTGCCGCTGCTGGCCAACTCCTTCGGCTGGATCTTCACCGAGATGGGCCGCCAGCCGTGGATCGTCTTCGGCGAGATGCTCACCCGCAACGGCGTGTCCCGCAGCGTCTCCCTCACCGAGGTGCTCACCTCCTTCACCGCCTTCACGCTCATCTACGCCACCCTCGCGGTGATCGAGTTCAAGCTGCTCGTCCGCTACGCCCGCGCCGGCGTCCCCGACGTCACCCCGCCACCCGTCGACGACGACACCGACGACGCCGAGCGCCCGCTCGCGTTCGCCTACTGACCCGGAGCCCACCGTGGAACTGACGACCGTCTGGTTTCTGCTCGTGGCCGTGCTGTTCACCGGCTACTTCATCCTCGAAGGCTTCGACTTCGGCGTCGGCATGCTGCTACCCGTGCTCGGCCGCGACGACCGGCAACGCCGCGTCCTGATCAACACCATCGGCCCCGTCTGGGACGGCAACGAGGTCTGGCTGATCACCGCCGGCGGCGCCATGTTCGCCGCGTTCCCCGAGTGGTACGCCACCCTGTTCTCCGGCTTCTACCTGCCGCTGCTGCTCATCCTGCTCGCCCTCATCGCCCGCGGCGTCGCGTTCGAATACCGGCACAAGCGCCCCGAGGCGTCCTGGAAACGCCGCTGGGACCAGGCCATCTTCGCAGGCTCGGCGATCCCGGCCGTGCTGTGGGGCGTCGCGTTCGCCAACATCTTCCGCGGCGTGCCCCTGGACGCCGACCACGAGTACGTCGGCGGCCTGCTCGACCTGCTGCACCCGTACGCGCTGCTCGGCGGCCTGACCACGCTCGGGCTGTTCCTCACCCACGGCGCGGTGTTCCTCGCGCTCAAGACCACCGGCGACATCCGCGAACGCGCCGGCGCGCTCGCCGTCCGGCTCGGCGCCGGCACCGCCGTCGCGGCGGTGGCGTTCCTCGGCTGGTCGCTGACCATCCGCTCCAGCGCCGCCGCCGTCGTGCTCGCCGTCGGCGCCGCGCTCGCCCTGCTCGGCGGCCTCGCCGCGGCCCGGGTACGCCGGGAGGGCTGGGCGTTCACCGGCACCGCGCTGGCCATCGCGCTGGCCGTCGCCACCCTGTTCGCGGCGCTGTTCCCGAACGTGCTGCCGTCCACGCTCGACCCGACCGGCACACTCACGGCCACCAACGCCGCGTCCACCCCGTACACCCTGAAGATCATGACGTGGGTGGCGGTGGTGTTCACCCCGATCGTGCTCGCCTATCAAGGTTGGACCTACTGGGTGTTCCGCCGCCGAATCGGGGTACAGAACATTCCGCAACACTGATGGACCTGTGGGCGCAGGGGTACGCGGGGCCGGTGCGAGGGGGTCGCACCGGCCCCGCGGGGCGTCCGGACCCGCGTCAGCGCGCCTCGCGCAGCTCCGCCAGCCGCGCCTCGATCTCGGCCAGCTCGGCGCGCAGCTTCTCCGCCTGCTGCTCCGCCTCGGCCCGCTCCGCGCCCAGGATCTGCTCCACCGCCTCCTGCACCCCGGGCACGTCCACCAGCGCCACCATCCGCAGGGCCTCGGCCGGCTTCACCACGTACGGCCGCGCGAGGGCCTTCGCGCCCTGCTGCGCCGCGACCGTCCACTCACCGTCGGCGTAGGCCAACGTCACCGTCAACCCGGCCGGGGTCTTCGGCTTGGCGGCCTTCACCGCCCGCTTCGCCGGCTTCGGCTCCACCTGCTGCTGCTCCACCTTCGGTTCCTCCCGGCGCGGCGCCGGCACCCGCGGCGTGTCCAGCACGAACTCCGGCCCCGCCGGCGCGGCCACCTCCGGCTCCGGCTTCGCCTCCGCGGCCGGCCGACGCCCGGCGCCCTTGGGCGCGATCGCCACGTCCGTGGGGGAGAAGGGCAACTCGTCGCGGCCGAACCGCACCACCACGAACTCCTCCGACGCCGCCGGGTCGGTCAGCTCCACCACCTGCCCGAGCTGCCCGGCCATCTGCCCGGCCGCCTCGGTGAACACCACCCGCGGCTTACGGCCCGCCGCCAACGACTCACGGATCTGCTGGACCTCGTCAGTGGACAAACCCTGAACCGCCATCACGCCCTCTTCCGTACACCTGTTTGACTGGCGCTCTTGATATCAGTTCGCTGCGACAGCGCGGCGGTCAGCCCCCGAGCGCCCGCAACGCCGCGTCGGCGTGCTCGTTCATGCTCAGCTCGCTGTGCACCACCGCCAGCACCCGCCGGTCCGCCCCGATCACGAACGTCATCCGCCGCGTGCTCAACGCGCCCAGCGGCACCCGCCGCCGCACCCCGAACGCCGCCGCCACCGCGCCGTCGACGTCCGACAGCAGCGGATAGTCGAAGCCGTGCCGGCGGGCGAACTCCGCCTGCCGGTCCACCGGATCCCGGCTGATCCCCACCCGGGACGCGCCCACCGCCGCGAACTCCGCCGCCAGGTCCCGGAAATGGCAGCTCTCCGCCGTGCAGCCCCGCGTCATCGCCGCCGGGTAGAAGAACAGCACCACCGGCCCGGCGGCCAGGAACTCCGACAGCCGCCGCGGCGTACCCGTCTGGTCCGGCAGCGTGAAATCCTCGACCAGGTCACCGACACCCACACCCACCACGTACCTCCCGTGCCTCGCCGTCGATCCGGTGAGCCTAGGCGCGCCAGACCCGCGTCACCTCGTCGGCCACCGCCTCGGCCTGCGCGAACCCGGCCCGCGCCGACGCCGCCCGCCGCGTCGGATCCAGCACGTTACGCCCGATCGCCGCCCGCGCCGCCCGGTCCGGCACCACCACCGCCACCCGCGCCCCCGCCGACCGCAACGCCGCCACCTGCGCCGACAGCCTCGGCATCGGCCCCACCGCGGCGCTCGTCGGCGCCAGCACCACCACCCGCTCCGCGCCCGCGGCCAGGTCCGCGTTCACCGGCGACCGCACCCCGCCGTCGACGAAACGCCGGCCACCGACCGTCACCGGCGGCCACACCCCCGGCACCGCGCAACTGGCCCCGACCGCATCGACCAGCGACACCCCGCTGCCGGCGTCGAACACCACGAACTCACCCGAGACCGCGTCGACCGCGGTCACCAGCAGCCGCCGCGCCGGCCACCGGCGCACCGGCAGCCGCGCCGCGATCACCGCCCGCCGCGACTCCTCCGACGGGGTACGCGCCGCCAACGCCACCGCCCCCACCCGGGCGCGGGCCCGCGCCGCGTCCCGCCCCCGCCCACCGGCCCACGCCCAACGGGCCAGCACCCCCAGCCCCAGCCGGGCCGGCACCTCGTCGCGCGGCGGCCGCAACTGCGCCGCGTACCGCTGCTCCGGCGACACCCCGGCGCACACCTGCGCCCCGACCACCGAACCCGCCGACGTGCCCACCACCAGGTCCGCGTCGTCCAGCGACACGCCCCGCCCGGCCAGCCCGGCCAGCAGCCCCAACTCCCAGGCCACCCCGGTCACCCCGCCGCCGCCCAGCACCAAAGCCCGCGCCATGTGACAGTCCTCTCCGTCCCCACCGGACCCGCCCACGGTAACGTCGCCCCCACCAGCAGGGCAGGGGAGAACACATTGACCTCCGTCACGATCGTCACCGGCGGTGGGCGCGGCATCGGCGCGGCCACCGCCCGTCGGCTCGCCGCCGCCGGCCACGACCTCGTCCTCGGCTACCGCGCCGATCACGCCGCCGCCGCGGCCGTCGCCGCCGACGTGCGCGCCGCCGGCCGCCGTGCCGTCACCGTCGCCGCCGACACCACCGACCCCGACGCGGTACGCGGGCTCTTCGCCGCCGCCGACCAGCTCGGCCCGCTCACCGGCCTGGTCAACAACGCCGGCGTCACCAGCCCCATCGGCCCCTTCACCGACCTGCGCGCCGAGGACCTGCGCGACGTCGTCGACGTCAACCTGATCGGCTACGTCCTCTGCGCCCAACAGGCCGCCCGGCGGATGACCACCGGCGGCGCCATCGTCAACGTCTCCTCCGCCGCCGCCACCCTCGGCAGCCCCGGCGAATACATCCACTACGCCGCCGTCAAGGCCGCCACCGACACCCTCACCGTCGGCCTGGCCAAGGAACTCGCGCCGCGCGGCATCCGGGTCAACGCGGTCGCCCCCGGCATCATCCGCACCGACATCCACGCCCGCTCCGGCGTACCGGACCGCGCCGACAGCGCCGCCGGCCGCATCCCGCTGGGCCGCGCCGGCGAACCCGACGAGGTGGCCGGCGCCATCGCGCACCTGCTCGGCCCCGACGCCTCGTACACCACCGGCGCGGTCCTGCGGGTGGCCGGCGGCCTCTGACCGGCGCGACGGCCCGGGGGAGACCCCGGGCCGCCGCCACCCGTCACTGCGTGAACAACTTCGCCGCCGTGATCAACGTCTGCACCACGCCGTAACCCAGCAGCACGGCCACCACCAGCCACGACACCACCAGGCGGACCTGCTGCCCGCCGCCGCTGCGCTCGTTCACGATCCGCTCCGCTCCGCCGTCACCGGCTGCCCGTCCGTCATCTCGTCCCGGCCCGACGCCGGCTCGTGGAACCGCCGCGGCGCCGGCCGGATCAGCAGGTTCGCCACCAGACCGACCGCCAACACCCCGACCATCGTGAACAGCGCCGGCCGGTACGCCGACGCGGTCAACGAGCCCGGCTCGCCCTGCGCGTCCAGGAACGCGTTGACGATCAGCGGACCGGCCACCCCGGCCGCCGACCAGGCGGTCAGCAGCCGACCGTGGATCGCGCCCACCTCGAACGTGCCGAACAGGTCCCGCAGATACGCCGGCGCGGTCGCGAACCCGCCGCCGTAGAACGACAGGATCACGCAGGCCAGCAGCACGAACAACGCCGTCGCGCTCTGCCCCACCAACGCCAGCAGCAGGTACAGCACCAACCCGACACCCAGGTACACCACGTAGATCGGCTTACGGCCGATCACGTCCGACGCCGACGACCAGACGAACCGGCCCGCCATGTTGAACAGCGACAGCAACCCGACGAAACCACCGGCCGCCGCCACCGACACCGCCGACGTGCCGCTGTCGCGGAAGAAGTCCTGGATCATCGGGCTGGCCTGCTCCAGGATGCCGATGCCCGCGGTCACGTTGCAGAACAGCACCACCCACAGCAGCCAGAACGACCGCGTCCGCACCGCATTCGCCGCCGACACGTTCGCGGTGGTCACCAACGGCTTCGCCGCCACCCGCGCCGGGTCGAACCCGGCCGGGCGCCAGTCCGACGCCGGCACCCGCACGTTGAACACCCCGAACATCATGATCACGAAGTAGCCGACACCGAGCGTGACGAACAACCACACCAGCGCCGAACCCGACGCCGTCGACCCGCTGTTCGACGGGTCGTACCCGGAGTCGAAGAACGACAGCAACTGCCGGGACAGGGGAGAGGCCACCATCGCCCCACCACCGAAGCCCATGATCGCCAGACCGGTGGCCAGGCCCGGCCGGTCCGGGAACCACTTGATCAACGTGGAGACGGGGGAGATGTACCCGATCCCCAGCCCGATCCCGCCCAGCACCCCGTACCCCAGATAGAGCAGCCACAGCTGCGACGTCGCGATGCCCAGCGCGCCCACCAGGAAACCGGCCGCCCAGAAACACGCCGAGACGAACATCGCCTTACGCGGCCCGTTCGCCTCCACCCAGGTGCCGGCCACCGCGGCCGACAACCCCAGCATCACGATCGCGATGCTGAAGATCACGCCGATCGCCGTCTGCCCGGTGTCGAAGTGCGCGATCAGGGAGTTCTTGTACACGCTGGTCGCGTAGACCTGCCCGATGCAGAGATGGATCGCCAGCGCCGCCGGCGGGATCAGCCAACGGCTGTACCCCGGCGGCGCGATGGTGTGCCGACGATCGAGTGCGGAAAGCATCAGTGCTTCCTCCGTCCAGATGGCGAGAACCCCTCGCTTCATGCCCCCGGCACACGCTGCGCCCAAACCCGCCACGCGCTCGACGGTCGAAACCCTGAGCCGAACGGTCGACCCTGCCCGCGGCCGTCGCACCACGACCACCGAGCGTGACCACCGGCCGAGGTGCGACGATGGGCCGGTGAAGATCCTGTCCATCCAGTCCTCGGTCGCCTACGGCCACGTCGGCAACTCCGCCGCCGTGTTCCCCCTGCAACGCCTCCGCCACGAGGTCTGGCCGGTGCTGACCGTGCACTTCTCCAACCACACCGGCTACGGCGCCTGGCGCGGCCCCCTGCTCGCCCCCACCGACGTCGCCGACGTCATCGCCGGCATCGCCGACCGCGGCGTGCTCGGCACCGCCGACGCCGTCCTCTCCGGCTACCAGGGCGACCCCGCCGTCGGCGCCGTCATCCTCGACGCCGTCGCCCAGGTCAAGGCCGCCAACCCGGCCGCCCTCTACTGCTGCGACCCGGTCATGGGCGACGTCGGCCGCGGCATGTTCGTCCGCCCCGGCATCCCCGAGTACCTGCGCGACACCGTCGTCCCCCGCGCCGACATCGTCACCCCCAACCAGTTCGAGCTGGAATTCCTCGCCGGCCGCCGCACCGACACCGTCGACGACCTGCTCACCGCCGTCGACGCCGTCCGCGCCACCGGCCCCGAGCACGTCCTGGTCACCAGCGTCCTGCACGGCGACCTGCCCGCCGACCACCTCGACGTCGTCGCCGTCTCCGGCGAGGGCGCCTGGGCCGTCACCACCCCGCTGCTACCGATCAGCCCCAACGGCGGCGGCGACGTCACCGCCGCCCTCTACCTGGCCCACCTCGCCACCACCGGATCACCCGCCACCGCGCTGGAACACACCACCAACTCCATCTACGCGGTCCTCGAGGCCACCCTCGCCGCCGGCACCCGCGAACTCCAACTCGTCGCCGCCCAGGACGCCATCGCCGACCCACCCACCCGGTTCACCGCCCGCCGCCTGCGCTGAGCACCGCGGCCCGCCGTACGCCGGCGCGGACCAGCGGCAGTTGCGCGCGCCGAAACGCCACCCCCGGAAGATGGACAAATCAGCAACCAGCCGGAGAAAATGCACCCGTGCCAGCCCACCCGGCCACCGACGACCCCGCCTTCGCCCAACGCCTGCGCGACCTCACCCGCCTGCGCCGCATCCGCGACCGCATCGACCGCGAACACGCCCAACCCCTCGACGTCGAAGCCCTCGCCCGCGGCGAACACATGTCCGCCGGCCATCTCAGCCGCCAGTTCCGCCAGACCTACGGCGAAACCCCGTACGCCTACCTCATGACCCGCCGCATCGAACGCGCCATGGCCCTGCTGCGCCGCGGCGACCTCAGCGTCACCGACGTCTGCTTCACCGTCGGTTGCCAGTCCCTCGGCACCTTCAGCACCCGCTTCACCGAACTCGTCGGCGAAACCCCCAGCGCCTACCGCGCCCGCCACACCCCCGGCGCCCCCGAACCACCCCCGTGCCTCACCAAACAGGTCACCCGACCGATCAGGAATCGAGAAGCCCCACGCCGCCCCACCGAACTAGCGTGACCACCATGACCATCACGATCCACTACACCTTCCTGCCCCACACCGACGCCGACGCCGCCCTCGCCTTCTACCGCGACACCCTCGGCTTCGACCTGCGCAACGACGTCGGCAACGGAAACACCATGCGCTGGCTCACCGTCGGCCCACCCGAACAACCCGAGACCGGCATCGTCCTGCACCCCCCGGCCGCCGACCCCGGCATCACCGACGACGAACGCCGCACCATCCTCGAACTCATCGCCAAGGGCACCTACGGCGCCCTCACCCTCGCCACCGACGACCTCGACGCCCTCTTCGACCGCCTCCAGGCCAGCGGCGCCGACGTCGTCCAGGAACCCACCGAACAGCCCTACGGCGTCCGCGACTGCGCCTTCCGCGACCCCACCGGCAACCTCATCCGCATCAACGAACGGCGCTGAACGACCACTCCGCACGTCGGCACCCGATCCCGCAGCCCGTACCGTACTCTGTACGCCGGCCGGCGCGCCGCACCTCGACCACCGGCCCGCCCGACACCCGCACCAACCGGACGGAGACCCATGACCCAGGCCCACGCCGACAGCCACGACGTGATCCGCGTCCACGGCGCCCGCGAGAACAACCTCCGCAACGTCGACGTCGAGCTACCCAAACGCCGCCTCACCGTCTTCACCGGCGTCTCCGGCTCCGGCAAGAGCTCCCTGGTCTTCGGCACCATCGCCGCCGAATCCCAACGCCTCATCAACGAGACCTACAGCGCCTTCCTCCAAGGCTTCATGCCCACCCTGTCCCGCCCCGAGGTCGACGTCCTCGAAGGACTCACCACCGCGATCATCGTCGACCAGGAACGCATCGGCACCGACCCCCGCTCCACCGTCGGCACCGCCACCGACGCCAACGCCATGCTCCGCATCCTCTTCAGCCGCCTCGGCCAACCCCACATCGGCCCACCCAACGCCTACTCCTTCAACGTCCCCTCCGTACGCGCCACCGGCGCCATCACCGTCGACCGCGGCCCCGGCAAGACCCAGACCAAGAAAGGCACCTTCAACCGCCTCGGCGGCATGTGCCCCCGCTGCGAGGGCCGCGGCAACGTCACCGACTTCGACCTCACCGTCCTCTACGACGCCGACCGCACCCTCAACGAGGGCGCCATCACCATCCCCGGCTACAGCATGGACGGCTGGTACGGCCGCATCTTCCGCGCCAGCGGCATGTTCGACCCCGACAAGCCCATCCGCGACTACACCGACCGCGAACTGCACGACCTCCTCCACAAGGAGCCCACCAAGGTCAAGGTCGAAGGCATCAACGTCACCTACACCGGCCTCATCCCCGCGATCCAGAAATCGATGCTCGCCAAAGACATCGACGCCATGCAGCCGCACATCCGCGCCTTCGTCGAACGCGCCGTCACATTCACCACCTGCCCCGAGTGCGACGGCACCCGACTGAGCCCCGAAGCCCGCTCCTCGAAGATCAACGGCATCAACATCGCCGACGCCTGCGCCATGCAGATCAGCGACCTCGCCACCTGGGTACGCGACCTGACCGAACCCTCCGTCGGCCCGCTGCTCACCGCGCTGGGGGACACCCTCGACTCCTTCGTCGAGATCGGCCTCGGCTACCTCAGCCTCGACCGCCCCTCCGGCACCCTCTCCGGCGGCGAGGCCCAACGCACCAAGATGATCCGCCACCTCGGCTCGTCCCTCACCGACGTCACCTACGTCTTCGACGAACCCACCATCGGGCTGCACCCGCACGACATCGCCCGGATGAACAACCTCCTGCTACGCCTGCGCGACAAGGGCAACACCGTCCTGGTCGTCGAACACAAACCGGAAGCCATCGCCATCGCCGACCACGTCGTCGACCTCGGCCCCGGCGCCGGCACCGACGGCGGCACCATCTGCTACGAGGGCACCGTCGCCGGACTACGCGCCAGCACCACCGTCACCGGCCGGCACCTCGACGACCGCGCCACGCTCAAGAACACCCTCCGCGCACCCACCGGGACCCTGCCCATCCGCGGCGCCCGCACCCACAACCTGCGCGACGTCGACGTCGACATCCCCCTCGGCGTCCTGGTCGTCGTCACCGGCGTCGCCGGCTCCGGCAAGAGCTCCCTCATCCACGGCTCCCTGGCCCGGCGCACCGACGTCGTCGGCATCGACCAGAGCCCCATCCGCGGCTCCCGCCGCAGCAACCCGGCCACCTACACCGGCCTGCTCGACCCCATCCGCAAGGCCTTCGCCAAGGCCAACGGCGTCAAACCGGCCCTGTTCAGCGCCAACTCCGAGGGTGCCTGCCCCACCTGCAACGGCGCCGGCGTCATCTACACCGACCTCGGCATGATGGCCGGCGTCGCCAGCACCTGCGAAGACTGCGAGGGCAAGCGGTTCCAGGCCGCCGTGCTCGACTACCACCTCGGCGGCCGCGACATCAGCGAGGTCCTCGCCATGCCGGTCAACGAGGCCGAGAAGTTCTTCGGCGCCGGCGACGCGCGCCTCCCAGCCGCCCACAGCATTCTCGACCGGCTCGCCGACGTCGGGCTCGGCTATCTCACGCTCGGTCAGCCGCTGACCACGCTGTCCGGAGGGGAGCGGCAGCGGCTCAAGCTGGCCACCCGGATGGGGGACAGGGGCGGCGTCTACGTCCTCGACGAGCCGACCACCGGCCTGCACCTGGCCGACGTCGCCCAACTGCTCGGCCTGCTCGACCGGCTCGTCGACGCCGGAAAGTCGGTCATCGTGATCGAGCACCACCAGGCGGTCATGGCACACGCGGACTGGATCATCGACCTCGGTCCGGGCGCGGGACACGACGGGGGCCGGATCGTCTTCGAGGGCACCCCGGCCGAGCTGGTGGCCAAGCGGTCCACGCTCACCGGCGAGCACCTCGCCGACTACGTCGGAGCCTGACCTCGGCGGACCGGGCGGCGGTGTCCGGCACCGACACCGCCGCCCGGTCCACTTCGGCGTGCGGTTCGATAATCTACATTATGTCAAGTAGACGGTTGCAGACCCTCCTCGAGCACCGTCGTCCGCGCCCCGGAACCACTCCCACCGACCCGCCCCCGGCCCGCACACGAGCCGACGCGCGCGCGTCGGCTCCCGATCCCCGATGCCACACGCGCCGACGTCGATCCTGCGTCAGCACCCCCGGGGGCCGTGATCAAGAGTTCGGGTCTCGCAGGAGCTCAGCGGAGACGCCAACTCCTTGATCGTCATGGCGGGCGGGCGGGTGCCAACGATGCGGGTGGGGCTCCTGGCTCCGATGGCCGACCGCGGCGCGCGGCGTGCGGGCGGCCACACGTGGGTCCTCTCCCCCGGGAGCGGCGGCTGGCAGGAACACGAAAGTCATGCATAATATGGCTTATGCATGACAAACGGGACGAATCGGTAGGATCACTGATCGAGGAGTTCCTGACCGCGCGGGCCACCCGCAAGCCCTCCCCCCACACCCTGGCGGCCTACCGGCGGGACCTTCGTACGGTGGCGGCGCTGGTCACGACGGACGACGAGGCCACTCCCCTCCCCCTGGACCAGCTCCCGGTCGCCGCCCTCTCCCCCCGGGTGATGCGCGCGGCGTTCGCCCGCTTCGCCGCTCCCCGCGCCGCGGCGTCGGTCCACCGCGCCTGGTCCACCTGGAACAGTTTCTTCACGTTCCTGGTCGCCGACGGGGTGGTGGCCGGGAATCCGATGCCGGCGGTGGGGCGGCCCCGCACGCCGCTCCCCCGGCCCAAGCCGCTGCGCGGCGAGGACACGCCGGAGGAGTTGCTGGCGGCGGTGGCCCGGTCGGAGGGCCGGCAGCACGACCCGTGGCCGGAGCGGGACGTGGCGGTGCTGGCGCTCGCGCTGTGCGCCGGGTTGCGCCTGTCGGAGCTGCTGGCGTTGCGGGTGTCGTCGCTGGCCGGTCGGGACGGTGAGCGGCGGGTCGACGTGGTCGGTAAGGGCGGCCGGCCGCGTACGGTGCCGATCGAGGTCGGGGTGGATCGGGTGGTGGGCGGTTTCCTGGACAGCCGGCGGCGCCGGTTCGGGGCGCGCAGTGTGCGGCCGGACGGGCCGTTGCTGGTGGACCGGCAGGGCGAGCCGTTGCGCCGGGGTGGCCTGCAGTATCTGGTGGAGTCGTGTTATCGGCGGGCGGGCATCGGTGACCGGGTGCCGCGGGGGGCGCGGTTGCACGCGTTGCGGCACACGTTCGCGACGCGGTTGGCCGAGGACGGGGCGAGCGCGGCGGAGATCATGCGGTTGCTGGGGCACGCGTCGTTGGCGTCGTCGCAGACGTACATCGAGGTGACGGCGGGTCAGCAGCGGGCGGCGGTGGCGGCGAACCGCACGAACCGGGCGTTGTCGGGGTTGATCCTCTAGCGTCGGTGTCGGGGTCGGCGGCGGTGCGTTGGGCCGCCGAGAGCCCCGGCCCGTCCGGTAGTGGTCCTGACGGCCTCGCGGCCTGGAGGACCACCACGAGCGGGAATCGTGTTCCGACTCTGATCCGGCCCTAGCGTGCCGTCCCGTTCGGTGACGGTCGATGCTCGGGTGGTGGTTCGTGGCGACTCAGGACGTGTTCTCGGCAAAGGAACTGGCGCGGCTTCGGGGCTTTCCGGAGATCAACCGGGCTGAGCTGATTCGGTACTTCACGTTGACGGGTGCGGACGAGGCGTTCGTGCGCCAGTTCGGCACAGGGCCGCAACGTGCTGGGCGTGGCAGTCCAGGTGTGCACGCTGCCGTGGCTCGGGTTCGTGCCCGATGAGGTGGCCGTCGCTCCGGCCGCCGCGGTGGGCCGGTTGTCGCAGCGGCGCGGGATCGCGATGGGTGAGCTGCGCGGGTACGGCGAGCGGGAGCAGACCCGTACGGATCATCTGCGCGAGGTGGCCGGCTACGCCGGCTGGCGCACGCCCTGCGCCGCTCCCTCGCGTACGCCGGCGAGGGGGCGCTGCGGCACCGGCGCCACGAGCAGCAGACCGAGCAGATGTGGTGCCTCGCCCTGGCCACCAACGCGATCGTCTGCTGGTCGACCGAGTACCACGGCCTCGCCGTCGGCGTGCCACGCCGTGACGGCCGCCAGGTCGACGACGAGGTCCTGGCGCACATCTGGCCGGCCCACCACGAGAACGTGCGCGTCCGCTGTATTTGTCTTTCGGCAGTGTCGCGCGGCAACCGTGGCCCGTACCGTCGCCTGGTGAGGCGCGCGACGATCAAGGCCGCGGTGGCAGCCGTTCCGGCTGCCACCGCGCGGGCTGTTGACCCGGGATTTCTTCTGACCGGGGCTGCGGTCGTGTTTGCCGGTCTGAGCGTGGTGAGCGGGTGGTGGTTGTTGCCGACCGTGGTTACCGCGTTCCTGGCCGGACTGCGCCCGGGGCGGCCGGGTCCGACGGTGCTTGCGCTGGTGGCGGTGCTCTCGGCCGGTGTGGTGGTGTTTTCGGTCGTGCCCGGCTGGCTGCCGCTGGCGAGCCGGTTCCTCATCGTGTTCGTCGCCGCCACGATGTCGCCATGGTTCGCGGGACGATTCTGGCGTCAGTGGCAGGATCTGGTCCGGGCTGGCTGGGAACGGGCCGCGCACGCGCAGCGTGAACAGCATCTGGTTGCCGAGCAAGCTCGGCTGCGCGAGCGTGCGCGGATCGCCCAGGACATGCATGACCTACTCGGTCACGACCTCAGCCTGATCGCGTTGTCCGCGGGCGCGTTGAAACTGGCGCCGGGCCTCGAAGATCACCACCGCAAGGCCGCCGCAGACCTCAGGGCCCGGGCCGGAGCTGCGGTGGATCGACTCGACGAGGTGATCGGCGTCCTGCGCGAGCAGACCGATAGCGCTCCACTGGACGTCCACGGGCCCGATCTCGCGGCGCTGGCGGCCGCGGCTTCCGCATCGGGGTTGGTGGTGAAGCTGCACATCGATGGGGAGGCGGGCGATCTGCCACCGATGGCCGAGCGGGCCATGCAGCGGGTCGCGCAGGAAGGACTGACCAACGTGGCCAAACACGCGCCCGGAGCGATGGCGACCATTTCCGTGACGCATTCCGCGGCCGAGACGACGATCGTGGTGGAGAACGGCCCGCCACCGGCCGGCGTGCAGGTCCGCCCCTGCGGCGGCGGGCGTGGTCTGGTCGGTCTCGCCGAACGGGTGCGGTTGGTCGGCGGCACATTCGAGTACGGCCCGCACCACGGAGGCTTCGTCGTCACCGCACGGATCCCGCACATCTCCGTGTCCCTACCGGTGGCCTCTCCGACCGACTGGACGCTGCTTCGGGAGCACCACCGCGCCCGACGGCGGGTAGGCCGGTCCCTGGTCATAGCGGTGATGGTTCCGCTGGTCACCGGTGGGCTGCTGAGCGGGGCGCTGGCGGGCTGGGAGACGCTGTCCGCGGCACAGGCGGTCCTGGACCCGGGCGACTACGCCCGCCTGCGCATCGGGCAGGATCGTTCCGAGGTGGAGCAGGTCCTCCCGCGCCGGCAAATGCGCTACCGGCCGCTGACAGCCGAGCCGACCGAGGACGGGGTGACGTGCGAGTACTACGCGATGACGGCCGATCGCTTCGACGATCGCTCCGGGGACGCCTACCGGCTCTGCTTCCGCGACAACGTGCTGGTGTATCGGGACACGGTCACCTCGTGAGCCGCCGATGATCCGCGTACTGATCGCCGACGACGAGCCGATGATCCGTGCCGGGATCCGCGCGGTTCTCGCCACTGCTGCGGACATTGACGTCATCGGCGAGGCCGGCGACGGACACCACGCCGTCGAGCTGGCGCGGCGGCACCGGCCCGCGGTGGCTGTCCTCGACATCCGGATGCCCGGAATGAACGGCATCGAAGCGATGGCGGAGCTCCGCAGGACCGTGCCGACCACACGCGTGATCATTCTGACGACGTTCGGGGAGGACGACTACATCCTGCAGGCGCTCGGCGGGGGCGCCGCCGGCTTCCTGATCAAGTCCGGCGAGCCCGAGGAGCTGATCATCGGGGTACGCGCGGTAGCCGACGGCGCCGCCTACCTGTCACCGAAAGTCGCGGCCCGCGTCGTCGCGCACCTCGCCGCGACGGGCGCGGACACCCTGGCCACGCGGCGCTCCAGCGCCCGTGCCCGGGTCGACGCCCTCAGCCCCCGGGAGCGGGAGGTGCTGGCCTTCCTCGGCAGCGGGCTGTCCAACGGACGGATCGCCCGACGGCTGCATCTGGTCGAAGGAACGGTCAAGGCGCACGTGAGTTCCATCCTGGCCGGACTCGGTGTGGAGAACCGGGCTGCGGCCGCGGTGGTCGCCCACGAAGCGGGCATCGCTGTTCCACCACCTGCGCAGCAGTAACGACATCGCCTGCTGGGCCGACGGCATGAGCCCCAGCAGGGCAGCCGCCACCACCGCGCCGCCGAGCAGTGCACCGGCCAAGACATCGTGCGGGTAGTGAACTCCCACCAGCACCCGCAGCAACGCGGTCGCCCCGGCCAGAGGCAACGTCAGCGCGGCAAGGCGCGGCCACAGCACCGCAAGCCCCACGGCCAGCCCAGCGGCCAGGGTGGCGTGGTTGCTCGGGAACGACCAGTCCCCGCTTGCGGGACAATCGGCGATCAGCTCGGTCCCCGTATGCAACGCACGGCACGGCCGCTCCTCATCCACCACCAACTTCATCGCTTCACTGACCGCGTACGCCGCCACGGTGCCGACACCGGTCAGCACGGTCCCGGTAGCCCCTCGAACGTCCCGGCGGCGCATCGCCGTGCACCACATTCCGGCCAGCAGCATGCCCAGGAGCACCAGTGTGCCCTCGGTCGCCACCTCCAGCGCCGGGCCAAACCACGCCGGTGCGCCCGCCGTCGCCCCGATGACCGCTCGGTACCCTGATACCGAAACTCCCTCGGTAACCTGCACGGCCCCGGCCCGGCCCAATCCGCCCGGGGAAAGCCAGGCGACCGTCGCCGCGACCGCTGCCAGGACGCCGACAGCGGCCAACAACCGACCGGTCCCGCTGGTTGCTCGTGTTTCTCGTTTCATGGGGGTCGACCGTAGGAACGAAAGCAGCCAGAAACCCGAGCCGAACGGCAACCGCGCACCCCGACGATCGTCAGGGTTGACCACTCCGCAGAGAACAATGCGGCGACTAACCCGTGCAGCGGGCCGAGTCGGCCGGTGGTTGACGCAGCCGCCCCAGGTACGGGCCTAGATCAACTGCTTGGCGTTGTTTTCGGGCTGGAAACCAGCGACGGGCCGTTGTCGGTCGGTGCCGGGGCCGGCGTTCCCAGTCGCGCGACAACCGTGGGTGGTCGCCGGTGGTGGCAGGATCGGTGGATGCGGGTGGGTGCGGCGCGGGCGGTGGCGGTCGGCTGGGTGCGGGAGCGGATGCGTGCGGATCCGTCGGTCGAGGGGGCGTTGTTCAGCGGTTCGACGGTGGGGTTGCCGGACGACGCGGTGTTGCCGGCGTCGTCGGATGTGGACGTGCTGTTGGTGCGGTGCTCCCCCGGGGTGAAGGTGGGGAAGTTCGTCCATCGTGGGGTGTTGTTGGAGGTCAGCGTGGTCACTTGGGCGGAGGTGGGTGAGCCGGAGGTCGTGCTGGGGTCGTGGGTGTTCGCGCCGATGTTCCGTACCGATGCGGTGATCGCTGATCCGTCGGGGCGGTTGGCGGCGGTGCGGCGTCGGGTGGCGGCGGGGTACGCGGATCCGGTGTGGGTGCGGCGGCGTTGCGCGGGGGTGCGGCAGCGGATCGAGAGCGGGCTGGGGGTGCTGGACGCGGGGGCGCCGCTGGCGGAGCAGGTGTTGGCGTGGGTGTTCCCGACGTCGCTGCTGGCGGTGTGGCCGGCGGTGGCGGGGTTGGTGGATCCGACGGTGCGGCGGCGGTTCGTGCGGGCGTCGGAGGTGTTGTCGCGGTTCGGGTTCGGTGGGCGTTATCCGGAGGTGGTGGCGGCGGTGGACGGGGGTGGGGTGGGTGCGGGGCGGGTGCGGGAGCATCTGGCCGGGTTGGCGGTGGTGTTCGACGAGGTGGCGCGGTTGCCGCGGGAGGGGTTCGCGTTCGGGGCGGATCTGGGTGCGGCGGGGCGGCCGGTGGTGTTCGACGGTGGTCGGGAGTTGGTGGCGGCGGGGCGGCATCGGGAGGCGATGTTCTGGGTGCTGGTGACGTACGCGCGGTGTCTTGTGGTGTTGGGGGTGGTGGCGCCGGAGCGGGAGCGGGCGTTGCGGCCGGGGTTCGAGGCGGTGTTGGCGGATCTTCAGGTGGGGTCGGCGGCGGATCGGCGGCGGCGGGCGGATGCGGTGTTGGCGTCGTTGCCGGGGTGGCAGTCGGTGGTGGATGCGATTGTGGCGCGGGCTGTGGCAGGCTGAGGGGGACGCGACTGGCGGCACGGGGATGGGTGAACCATCGGGGAGCTCGTCGTGGGGGTCGACCGCCTGGGCCTCCGCGGGCGAGGTGTCGCATGTCTTCTTCTTCGGTGGTTCCGGGTTCGTCGGCGCGGTTGTTGCCGGGTGGGCCGGTGGCGGAGCGGGTGTTGGGTGAGGTGGCCGCGTCGGTGGCGGAGCTGCGTGCGGCGGGGGTGACGCCGGCGTTGGCGACGGTGCTGGTGGGTGACGACGACGCGAGTGCGGGTTACATCCGGATCAAGTCTCGGCAGGCGGCGGCGTTGGGGTTCGCGTCGCCGCATGTGCATTTGCCGGCGTCGGCGTCGCAGGCGGATCTGCATGCGGTGTTGGCGGATTTCAACGCCGACTCCGGGGTGCACGGGGTGTTGGTGCAGCATCCGATTCCGGGGGGTCTGGACTACGACCGGGCCCTCGCCGTGGTGGATCCGGACAAGGACGTGGACGGGATGCATCCGGTGAACATGGGGCGGTTGGCGTTGGGGTTGCCGGGTCCGTTGCCGTGTACGCCGGCGGGGATCGAGGCGTTGTTGGCGTTCCACGGGGTGCCGGTGTCGGGCCGGGAGGTGGTGGTGCTGGGTCGGGGTGCGACGTTGGGTCGGCCGTTGGCGATGTTGTTGGCGCAGAAGCGGCCGACGGCGAACGCGGCGGTGACGGTGGTGCACACGGGGGTGGCGGACTGGCCGCGGTACACGCGGCGGGCGGAGATCCTGGTGGCGGCGGCGGGGGTGCCGGGGATCGTGCGGCCGGAGCATGTGCGTCCGGGTGCGGTGGTGGTCGGTGGTGGGGTGCGGTATGCGGGGCGGCGGTTGTTGCCGGATGTGGACGAGTCGTGTGCGCAGGTGGCGGGGGCGATCACGCCGCGGGTGGGTGGGGTGGGTCCGACGACGGTGGCGATGTTGTTCCGGAACGCGGTGGAGGCGGCGCGGCGGCGGGTGGGGTTGGGGTGACATGGGCCGGGCCCGCCGGCCGTCTCGGTCGGCGGGCCGGGGCAGAGTGTGTCTGCGGCGGGCGGTGTGCCTCAGCCGACCGAGATGCAGCTGTTGTCGGGTCCTGCGGCGCGGGCCCATTGCATCCGGGACCGGGTGGCGGGGCCGTAGACGCCGTCGGCTGCGGCGCCGACCTGGCGCTGTACGTTGATCAGCGCGGACCGGGTCTGGGCTCCGAATACCTTGTCCACGTTGATGTTCTGCCCGTAGCAGTACCTCATGGTGTACTGCAGGGCCCAGACGCCGTCTGACACGTTTCCGGAGCCCAGCACACAGTCCCAGTTGCCGCTGCCGTAGGTGGGGATCCTCGGCCTGGGTTCGCTACCCCAGTTCGTCGCCCACTGGTTGCAGTTGGGCAGCGCGGCGCTGGCCGCCGAGCTGGTCAGGGCGGTCAGGGTGGAGGTGGCGAGGGCAACTGCTGCGGCAGCGCACAGCAGCCGTGGGGATCGTCGCATCGGTAGCTCCTCGACGACGTGTGGTTGGTCGGGTCCCACCGGTTGTATGCCGCTGCGTGGCCGTCGTCGGTGGCGACGGTCTATTGCGCAGGGCGACGGTCTATCGGACGCTGGGTGGTATGTCGCGTTCGGAGCGTCCGCTTGATCCGTCGTCTGGACCCGCCGCCGCCTTCGCGATGCAGTTGCGTGCCTTGCGGGTCGCCGCCGGGTCTCCGAAGTACCTGCAGATGGCTCGCCGGACCGGCCGCTCCCGGACTGCGTTGGCCGAAGCCGCGGGCGGGGACCACATTCCGCAGTGGGAGACGGTCGAGGCCTACGTGCGGGCGTGCGGTGGTGATCCGGCTGAGTGGATCGCGCGCTGGGAGCAGGCTCGTGCCGCGGCGTCCCGCAATGCCTGTGCCGCGCGGCCGTCGCTGCGTCGACACCCCGTGCCGGAGGTGTCCGCGGCGTCGGAGGAAGCTGCCGGGCGGGAAGACGCCGGGGTGGGCCCGGCCGGTCAGGGAGCGGGCCCGGGATTCCGCGAGGGCCGCGACGAGGACAGCTTCGCCCGTGGCGACCAGCGGGGAATCCGGCATCGGGTACGTGCCGGCGCTGAGCTGCTACGGCGGGCGTCGCGGCCGGTGCTGCTGGTGGGGGTGGCGGTGTTGCTGGTGCTGGTCGGCATGACCGTGCCGCGGCCCGGGGTGCTGACGGGTCGCCACCGCCCGGCCGTCACCATCGATCAGATCCGTGTCGCGGGACCGGCGGCGACGACGCTGGTGGCCTTCAGCCGGTTCGGCGCGTTCGCCACCGGGAACTTCGCCGTCACCGGTGCCGGTGGTGTGGTGGAGGTCTGGGACACCCGCACCGTCGTGCGGCGCCATGCCCTCGCCACCGGCGATGCGCAGGTCACTGATGTGCAGTTCGATCCGCTGAATCGCAACATCCTCGCGACCGCCGGCACGAACGGCCTGCTCCGGCTGTGGAACACCACAGATGGTAAGGCTGTCCTCGGCATCACCGGCCGGGCCGCCGGAAGCAGGATGGTCTTCGCGTTCGATCCGCGTCGGCGAGGGATCGTCGCGACTCCCGGCGAGGGCGGGACGGTCCGAATCCTGCGGACGGACACCGGTCAGGTCGTCCGTGAACTGCACACCGGGTTGACTGACATCACGGCCTTGGCTTTCGACTGCCACAACGAGGGTGACCTGGCGGCCGGCGGCGACGGTGCCCTGGAGGTCTGGAGCAGCAGCGACGGCGCCCGCGTCAGCGTCGGCGAACGGATACCGGGACGGGTCACCTCGATCGAATTCGACCCGCTGACGCAAAACACCCTGGCCGTCACCACGGCGGGCGCGCCGCCGGGCATCTGGGATGCCAGTAACGGCCGTCCGGTGCGCTTCCTGCGCAGCGATGTCGGTCCCGCGGTCGTCGCGTTCAACCCGCTGATCAGGAACAGCGTCGCCACGGGCGACGGCCACGGCCGGGTGCGGATCTTCGACGCGAGCAACGGCTTACCGGTCCACACCTTCGACGGCCGGTTCGGCCCGGTGACCGCCTTGGAGTACGCGCCCGACGGCACCACCCTGGCCGTCGGCACTCGCGACGGAGCCGTCCGGCTCGAGGTGGTGGACGACTGGTGACCGGGCCGGGCGGCGGCGGCTGGTGCCGCGCCGACTTCCGCAGCCGACCCGTGTCCCGCTGACCGCATCCTCCACGAACCTCACCCGGCTCGGCGTGACGGTCCGTTCCGATGCTCGTCGACGGCCGTCAGCCGAGGTCGACGACGAGGGGCCGGTGGTCGGAGATGGTGGACAGCGGTGTGTCGACGGCGGTGACGGGTGGGAGCCGGTCGAGGTGGTGGGGGTCGGCGAGGATGTGGTCGAGTTGGACGCGGGGTTGTCCGGCCGGGTAGGTGGGGCGGCGGGCGAGGGGGCGCCAGCGGGACAGCGCGGCGGCGGGGCCGGCGGGGAGGTTGAGGTCGCCGAGCAGGATGCGCGGGGCGGGTAGCGCGCGGAGGGCGCGGACGACGCGGCGGAGCTGCCAGACGTTCCAGCCGGGGACGAAGGACAGGTGGGTGGCGGCGACGGTGAGGGGGCCGTGGGGGGTGTCGAGGACGGCGGCGAGGACGACGCGGGGTTCGTCGCGGAGCAGGACGAGTCCGCCGCCGGGGCCGGGGATGTAGATGGGTGAGCGGACGGGTGCGGCGGGTAGTCGGGTGACCTGCCAGGTGCGGACGGGGTGGCGGCTGATGAGGCCGACGCCGTAGAGGGGTTCGCCGTGGCCGTCGTCGTCGTGGGTGAGGGGGCGGAAGTGTTCGCCGGGGGTGCCGACGACGGCGGCGGCGAAGCGGTGGTGGTCGGTGTGCAGGGCGTGGGCGGCGAGGGCGGTGAGGTCGTGGTTGCCGCTGCGGGTCTGGTCGCGGTCGACTTCCTGGAGGGCGAGGATGTCGGCGTCGAGGGCGGTGACGGCGGCGGTGAGTCGGTCGGGGTCGACGAGCCCGTCGGTGAGGGAGCGGCCGTGCAGCAGGTTGAAGGTGGCCAGGCGCACGTGCACACCCTACGTGGTGGTGGGAGGCTGGCCGGATGGCGAAGCTGTTGTGCTGTTCGGTGCTGGTGTTCGTGGCGGTGGCGTCGGTGGGGTTGTGGGTGCGGCGTCGTCGGGGGCGGTGAGGCTGGCCACAGGGGTGCTCGCGGGTGGTGGCGGGGTGGGCAGAATGCGGCCGTGGATGCCGGGTCGTTGGTGACGTTGCTGGCCGCTGCCGCGCTGGCCGGGTGGGTGGACGCGGTGGTGGGTGGTGGTGGGTTGCTGCTGTTGCCGGCGTTGTTGGTGGCCGCGCCGGGGGTGCCGGTGGCGACGGCGTTGGGGACGAACAAGTTGGCGGCGATCTTCGGTACGTCGACGGCGGCGGTGACGTATGCGCGGCGGACGAAGGTGGACTGGGCGGTGGCGGGTCCGGCGGCGGGGTTGGCGGTGGTGACGGCGGGGGCGGGTGCGGCGTTGGCGGGGGTGGTGCCGGCGGGGGCGTACCGGCCGGTGGTGTTGGTGGTGTTGGTGGCGGTGGCGGTGTTCGTGTTGACTCGGCCGCGGTTGGGGGTGGTGGCGTGGCCGGGTCGGCGGACGCGGTGGCGGGTGGTGGCGGCGGTGGCGGTGGCCGGGGTGGGTATCGCGTGGTACGACGGGTTGATCGGGCCGGGGACGGGCACGTTCCTGGTGTTGGCGTTCACGGCGTTGGTGGGTGCGGATTTCGTGCAGGCGTCGGCGATGGCGAAGGTGGTGAACGCGGGAACGAATCTGGGGGCGTTGGTGGTGTTCGGGGTGGCGGGGCATGTGTGGTGGTGGTTGGGGGCGGCGATGGCGGTGTGCAACGTGGTGGGTTCGGTGGTGGGTGCGCGGATGGCGTTGCGGCGGGGTGCGGGGTTCGTGCGGGTGGTGCTGTTGGTGGTGGTGTTGGCGTTGGTGGCGCGGTTGGGTTATGACCAGTGGTCGGCGGTGCGGTGATGGGGGTGCGGGCGGAGCACGACCGGGGGGTGTTGGCGGGGTTGTTGGGTCGGGATCCGGTGTTGCACGCGTACCAGTTGGGGGATCTGGACGATTTCTTCTGGCCGTACACGTCGTGGTTCCGGTCGGGTGACGAGGTGGTGTTGCTGTACCACGGGGTGCAGGTGCCGACGTTGCTGGCGTTCGCGGCGCCGGATCGGGTGGCGGCGTTGTCGGGGTTGCTGGTGGCGGCGGCGCCGGTGTTGCCGGCGCGGTTGTGGGCGCACCTGTCCCCCGGTCTGGAGGCGACGGTGTCGCGGTGGTACGCGGTGTCGGACGCGGCGGCGCATGTGCGGATGGCGTTGACGGATCCGGGGCGGTTGGCGTCGGTGCCGGCGGCGGGTGAGCCGTTGGGGCGGGCGGATCTGCCGTTGTTGCGGGAGTTGTACGCGGTGGCGTATCCGGGGAACTGGTTCGACGCGCGGATGGTGGACACCGGTCAGTACGTGGGGGTGCGGGAGCGGGGCCGGTTGGTGGCGGTGGCGGGGGTGCACGTGTTCTCGCCGCGGTGGCGGGTGGCGGCGGTGGGGAACGTGACGACGCATCCGGCGGTGCGGGGGCGTGGCCTGGCCGCGGGTGTGGTGGCGGGACTGTGCGCGCGGCTGCGGGCGTCGGTGGATCATGTGACGTTGAACGTGCGGGTGGACAACGTGGCGGCGGTGCGGTTGTACGAGCGGTTGGGTTTCACTCAGGTGGCGGGGTTCACCGAGTGCGCGTTGACCCGGTCGCCCGACTGACGGGGGGTGTCAGCGGCCGCGGCTGGGTGAGTCGAACCGGCCGGCGCGGATCTCGCGTAGCGCCTTGCGGCGGGTGTCGCCGCGCAGCGTGTCGACGTAGAGGCGGCCGCGTAGGTGGTCGGTCTCGTGTTGCAGGGCGCGGGCGAGGAAGCCGCTGCCGGTGATGGTGAGGGGTTCGCCGTGCTGGTCGTAGCCGTGGGCGGTGGCGTGCAGGGCGCGGGGGGTCGGGAAGTAGAGGCCGGGGATGGACAGGCAGCCTTCGTCGTCGTCGTCGAGTTCGTCGGACAGTTCGAGGGTGGGGTTGACGAGGTGGCCGCGGTGGCCGTCGGCGTCGTAGACGAAGACCTGGGTGTTGACGCCGATCTGGGGGGCGGCGACGCCGGCGCGGCCGGGGGCGCCGAGCAGCGTGTCCATGAGGTCCGTGACGAGGGTGCGGAGTTCGGCGTCGAAGCGGGTGACCGGTTCGCTGGGGGTGCGCAGGACGGGGTCGCCGATGATCCGGATCGGGCGCATAGTCATGCCCGGAAGGCTATCCGTTGCTTACCGGTGTGGGGGCCCCACCCGCCGGTGGGAGCAGGCCGGTGTCGGCGATGCGCTCGCGCAGGGGGCGGTGGCGCAGCGCGGTGAGCACCGCGTACAACTCGTCGGCGAGTGGTACGGGCAGTTCGGTGTCGAGGCGGCGCATGGCGGCGGTGGTGGCGGCCCATTCGGCTTCGACGGCGGGCAGCAGCGCGTGGGCGCGGTCGGTGAGGGTGACGATGCGGTGGCGGGCGTCGGCGCCGGGGGTGAGGGTGACCAGGCCGGCGCGGCGCATGCCGGCGACGGTCTGGCTGGCGGCGGAGTGGGTGACGCCGACGCGGGTGGCGAGGTCGCGGATGGGCAGGGGTCCGTCGGTGACGAGGACGCGGACCACGGGTGAGTAGCGGGGCCGGTAGTCGGTGAGGCCGAGTCGGTCGTGGATGGCGGCGACGTCGCCGTCGAGCAGTTCGAGGACGTGGCGCAGCAGGGTGCCGAGGGCGTCGCGGTGGGGGGCGGTCACGTCCGCTAATGTAACAGCGCTGTTGTTTCCGGTGTCGTGGGAGGGCCGCCGATGTATCCACCGATCGAGCCGTACGCGTGGGGTCACCTCGACGTCGGCGACGGCCAACGCGTGTACTGGGAGACCTGCGGCAATCCGGACGGGCGCCCGGCGCTGGTGGTGCACGGCGGTCCCGGCTCGGGCGCCGACGCGTGGTGGCGGCGGATGTTCGACCCGGCCGCCTACCGGGTCGTGCTGTTCGACCAGCGCGGCTGCGGGCGCAGCACCCCGTCGGCCGCAGACCCGGCCACCGACCTGTCGGTGAACACCACCGGCCACCTGGTGGCCGACATGGAGGCGCTGCGCGCGCACCTGGGCGTGGACCGCTGGCTGCTGTGCGGCGCGTCGTGGGGTTCGGCGCTGTCCCTGGCGTACGCGCAGGCGCACCCGCAGCGGGTCACCGCGCTGGCGCTGTTCAGCGTGGTGGCCAACACCCGCCGGGAGATCGAGTGGGTGACCCGGGACATGGGTCGGGTGTTCCCGCAGGAATGGGCGCGGTTCCGCGACGGGGTGCCCGAGGCCGACCGGGACGGTGACCTGGCCGCCGCGTACGCCCGGCTGGTCAACGACAGCGACCCGGCGGTGCGGGACCGGGCGGCGCGCGACTGGTGCGACTGGGAGGACGTGCACGTGTCCCTCGCCGGCGGCTACACGCCGAGCCTCCGCTACGCCGACCCGGTGTTCCGGTATGGGTTCACCCGGCTGGTCACCCACCACTTCGCGAACCTGGGTTTCCTCCCCGACGGGCAGTTGCTGCGCGACGCCGGCCGGCTCGCCGGCATCCCCGGCGTGCTCGTGCAGGGGCGTCTCGACGTCAGCGGGCCGCCCGACATCGCCTGGCGGTTGACCCAGGACTGGCCGGACGCCCGGCTGGAGATCGTCGAGTCCGGCGGCCACGGCGGCGGCCACGGCATCGGCGAGCGGGTGGTCGCCGCGCTGGACGCGTTCGCCGCCGCCTGAGTGGGCCGCTGCCCGGCGGCGACCGCACGTGGGCGGGTTCAGCCGGCGGCGAGCAGCGCGCGCAGCGGGGCGGCCTTGGCGGCGGCCTCGGCGACCTCGGCGGCCGGGTCGCTGCCCCAGGTGATGCCGCCGCCGGCCCACACATGCAGCCGGTGCGCGTCGGCGGCGGCGGTGCGGATGGTCAGGCCCAGGTCGAGCCGGTCCGGGCCGACCCAGCCCAGCGCGCCCATGCCGGCGCCGCGGCCGACCGGCTCCAGCGCGGCCACCTGGGCGAGCGCGGCGCGCTTGGGGGCGCCGGTGACCGACCCGCCGGGGCAGACCGCGCGCAGCAGGTCGGCCAGGCCCAGGCCGTCGGCGGGCGCCGCGGAGACCGTCGACTCGGCCTGCCACAGGTCACACCAGCGGCGTACGGCGAACAGCTCGTCCACCCGGACGGAGCCGGTGCGGGCGATCCGGGCCAGGTCGTTGCGTTCCAGGTCGACGATCATGATGTGTTCGGCGCGTTCCTTGGCGGAGGTGAGCAGGTCGCGGCGGCCGGCGGGGGTGGCCGGGCGGGTGCCCTTGATCGGCCGGGTGACCAGCCGGCCGTGTTCGGTCGCGACGAGCGTCTCCGGGGAGGCGCAGCCCAGCGCCCAGCCGGGCCCGGTGAGGGCGCCGCCGTAGCGGGCGCCGGGCAGCGCGGCGAGGCGGCGCAGCGCCGGGCGCGGGTCGCCGGCGTAGTCGGCGGCGGCGTGGCCGACGAGGTTGACCTGGTAGACGTCGCCGCGGGCGATGGCGGCGCGGACCGTCTCGACGGCGGCGGCGTGCGCGGCCGCCGTCCAGCTGTCCCGCCAGTCCCCCAGCCACCAGCCGCCCGGCGGTGGCGGCCGGTGCGGGCGGTCGCCGTGGTGGTAGACGACCACGACCAGGTCGGGCAGCGCCGGGACGGGGGTGGGCGCGCCGGTCGGCGCGCCGATGGCGTACGCGCCGGCGGCGGCGGACAGGAACAGCGCCGCCCCGCACGGCCCGTCCGGGGTGTGCCGGCCGGGGCGGGACAGGTCGTCGACGCCCACGCCGTGCGCGGCGAGGAAGCGTTGCGCCAGGTCGGCGGGGTCGCCGCCGGCGCCGACGTGCCACTGCAGCCGGGCGGTCTCGACCAGTCGGGACCGGCAGCGCGGCGGCGCGCCGGGCACCGCGACCGGCACGTGTGGGAGCGCTTCCACAACGTCTGGACCGTTCTGGCTCATCCGTTCAGCCGATTCTGGGTGAACAAGCCGCAACCTTGCTCGATGCCGCGCAGTTTCGCTTGGTACTGTGCGTCACTGGTCATGTGAACCATGACACAGTGCCCCCACAGTCCGGAGAACCCGATGTGTCAGCACCAGCCCACCTGCCCCTCCGCCGACGCGACCGACCGCGAAGCCGCCCGCGTCCTCGCCTGCTTCCCTGAGCAGGGCTGGAGCCTGCTCTGCAACGGCGTCATCGTCTTCGAGGACACCGGTGAGCTGCTCCCCGACGGGCGGACCATCGCCCCGCACCGGGGACCGGCCCGCCACGCCCTCGTCGCCTGAGCGATCACGCAGCGTCAGTGAGCGTACGCGCCGACGGACCTCGTCGGCGCGCCGGCCGGGGCGGCGATCCACCACCGCCCCGGCGTGAGCGCCCTCAGTCCTCGAACGCCTCCGGCGCCGGGCACGAACAGACCAGGTTCCGGTCCCCGTACGCGCCGTCGACGCGCCGCACCGGCGGCCAGTACTTCCCCACCCGGTCCACCGCGCCCGGGTAGGCGCCCACCGACCGCGGGTACGGGTGCGGCCACTGGTCACCGGAGACCATCGCCGCGGTGTGCGGCGCGTTCGCGAGGGGATTGTCCCCCGCCGGCCACTCCCCGGCACCCACCTTGTCGATCTCCGCCCGGATGGCGATCATCGCGTCGCAGAACCGGTCCAGCTCGGCCAGGTCCTCACTCTCGGTCGGCTCCACCATCAGCGTGCCCGCCACCGGGAACGACATCGTCGGGGCGTGGAACCCGTAGTCGATCAGCCGCTTCGCCACGTCGTCGACGCTCACCCCGGTCGCCTTCGTCAACGGCCGCAGGTCCAGGATGCACTCGTGCGCCACCAGGCCCTTGTTGCCGGCGTACAGCACCGGGAAATGCTGTCGCAGCCGCGCCGCCACGTAGTTCGCCGCGAGGACCGCCACGCCGGTGGCCCGCGCCAGGCCGTCCGCGCCCATCATCCGCAGGTACGCCCACGGGATCGGCAGGATCCCCGCCGACCCGTAGCGGGCCGCGGAGATCGCCGGCCGCCCGTCGACGGACACGCCGACCGGGTCGCCGGGCAGGAACGGCGCCAGGTGCGCCCGCACCGCCACCGGACCCACCCCCGGCCCGCCGCCGCCGTGCGGGATGCAGAACGTCTTGTGCAGGTTCAGGTGCGACACGTCCGCGCCGAACCTCCCCGGCTTGGCGAACCCGACCAGGGCGTTGAGGTTCGCCCCGTCGACGTACACCTGACCGCCGGCGTCGTGGACCTTCGCGCACAACTGCGCGATGCCCGTCTCGTACACCCCGTGCGTCGACGGGTACGTCACCATGATCGCCGCGAGGGCGTCCCGATGCTTGTCGATCTTCGCGTCGAGGTCGACCAGGTCGACGTTGCCGTCGGCGTCGCAGCCCACCACGACCACCCGCATGCCGGCCATCACCGCCGACGCGGCGTTCGTGCCGTGCGCCGACGACGGGATCAGGCACACGTCACGGTGCCCCGCACCCCGGTCGCGGTGGTAGGCGCGGATCGCCAGCAGCCCCGCCAGCTCCCCCTGCGACCCGGCGTTGGGCTGCACGCTGACCGCGTCGTAGCCGGTCACCTCCGCCAGCCAGCCCTCCAACTGGGCGATCAGCTCCCGGTAGCCGGCGGTCTGCGCGTCCGGCGCGAACGGGTGCAGGTGCGCGAACTCCGGCCAGGTGATCGGTTCCATCTCGGTGGTGGCGTTGAGCTTCATCGTGCACGACCCCAACGGGATCATGCCCCGGTCCAGGGCGTAGTCGAAGTCGGACAGCCGCCGCAGGTAGCGCAGCATCGCCGTCTCCGAGTGGTGGCTGCGGAACACCGGGTGGGTGAGGAAGTCCGACGTGCGGGCCAGCCCCGCCGGCAGGCCGGCGTCCACGTCACCGTCGACGCCGTCGACGCCGAACGCCGCCCACACCGCCCGAAGGTGCGCGTCGGTGGTGGTCTCGTCGCAGGACACGCCGACCCGGTCGGCGTCGACCAGCCGCAGGTTCACGTCGCGGGCCGCCGCGGCGGCCACCACCTCGGCGGCGCGGCCCGGCACGGTCGCGGTGACCGTGTCGAAGAACGCGACGTCCGCCACCTCGACGCCGCCGGCGCGCAGCCCGGCCGCCAACCGGGCCGCCGCCTGATGGGTACGCCGGGCGATGGCGCGCAGCCCGTCCGGGCCGTGGTACACCGCGTACATGCCGGCCATCACCGCCAGGAGCACCTGCGCGGTGCAGATGTTGCTGGTCGCCTTCTCCCGCCGGATGTGCTGCTCACGGGTCTGCAACGCCAACCGGTACGCCGGGTTGCCGTCGACGTCGCGGGACACCCCGACCAGGCGGCCCGGCAGCATCCGCTCCAGGCCCGACCGGACCGCCAGGTAGCCGGCGTGCGGCCCACCGAAGCCCATCGGCACCCCGAAACGCTGCGTGGTGCCGGCGGCGATGTCGGCGCCGATCTCCGCCGGCGGACGCAGCAACGTCAACGCCAACAGGTCCGCCGCGACGGTCACCAGCGCGCCGGCGGCGTGCGCCGCCTCGACCAGCGGCGCGTGGTCCCGGACCGCGCCGGACGCGCCCGGATATTGCAGGTGCAGGCCGAAGAACTCCGCCGGCAGCTCCCCGGCGTCGACGTCGACCACGCGCACCTGGATGCCGAGCGGCTCGGCGCGGCTGGTGATCACGGCGATGGTCTGCGGCAACGCGTCGGCGTCCACCACGTACACCGGGCTCTTGCTCTTGCTCGCGCGGCGCGCGAGGGTCATCGCCTCGGCCGCTGCGGTGCCCTCGTCGAGCATCGACGCGTTCGCCGTGGCCAGCCCCGACAGGTCGGACACCATGCTCTGGAAGTTCAGCAGCGCCTCCAACCGGCCCTGGCTGATCTCCGGCTGGTACGGCGTGTACGCCGTGTACCAGGCCGGGTTCTCCAGCACGTTGCGGCGGATCACCGCCGGGGTGTGCGTGCCGTGATAGCCCAGGCCGATCATCGACACGGCCACCGTGTTGCGGGCCGCCAGGGCGCGCAGCTCGGCCAGGGCCTCCCGCTCACCGGCCGGCGCCGGCAGGTCCAGGGCGCCGTGCCAGCGGATCACCTCGGGGATCGCGGCGTCCATCAGCTCATCGACGGAGCCGTAGCCGACGGCCTCCAACATGCGGCGCTCGTCGTCCGGGCCGGGGCCGATGTGCCGGTCGGCGAACTGCTCAGCGGTCATGCGCGGCGCTCCTTGCGGGGGCGAGGTCGACGGGTCGGCCTCCCCCTGAGTCGCGCTCACGCGCTCCACAGCGCCTGCCCACGTGGTCCTTTTGCCTGAGAGGTTCCGGGGAGAATCTGCCCCTTCGGCGCCGTCGGGTCGACGGTCTCTCCCACGTGGGTGGTACCGGCACCCCCCACGCTACCAGCGGCCGTGTTTCCGGCTCATGTCCCGGGGGTGATCACACCGCCGCCGGCGCCGGCTCGGCGAGCCCGGCGGCCAGCGCGGTCAGGGTGGCGCCCAACGGCGCGTCCAGCCGCAGCGCCGCGTACCCGTCGCCGCGGGTGGCGCCCTGGTTGACGATCGCCACCGGGACGCCGAGCTTCGCCGCCCGCAACACGAACCGCCGCCCCGACATGACCGTCAACGACGACCCGAGCACCAGCAACGCCCGGGCCCGCTCCACCAGCGCGAAACAGTCCGCCACCCGGGGCGCCGGCACCGTCTCGCCGAAGAACACCACGTCCGGTTTGAGCATGCCACCGCCGCACACCCCGCAGTCGACCACGCGGAACCCGCCCACCGCCTCGTCGGGCAGCTCCACGTCACCGTCGGGGTTGACGTGCGCCACCCGCGCGTCGAACCCCGGGTTCGCCT
The DNA here is from genome assembly GCF_044391475.1 of Micromonospora sp. NPDC018662. Lineage (NCBI taxonomy): Bacteria > Bacillati > Actinomycetota > Actinomycetes > Micromonosporales > Micromonosporaceae > Micromonospora > Micromonospora sp. NPDC018662. Next base: position 121,623 of record NZ_JBISAC010000010.1, on the reverse strand, counting down.
CCGTCAACCGCCGGTGCAGCTCGTCCCGGCCGGTCAGGTTGCCGCAGTCCAGGCACGTCACCTCGTCGAGACGCCCGTGCAACTCGATCACACCGGTCGCGCCGGCGGCGCCGTGCAGCCCGTCGACGTTCTGCGTGATGATGCCGCCGAGCAGCCCCGCCTGCTGCAACCGGGCCACCGCCCGATGCCCGTCGTTGGGCGCCGCCCGGGCGATTGTCCGCCACCCCAGGTGGCTGCGCGCCCAGTAGCGCCGCCGCGCGAGTGGATCACGGGTGAACGCCTGGTAGGTCATCGGGGTGTGCCGTCGCGCCGCGCCGCTGGGCCCCCGATAGTCCGGGATGCCCGACTCGGTGGACAGGCCGGCGCCGCTGAGCACCACCACGCCCCCACCGGCCACCAGCCGCGCCAACGCCTCGAACGCCTCACTCACCCCACCATGCTGCCTCGCCCACCCCCCACCGCCCACCCCCACCCCGCGGAAGCGCGGGTGATCAAGGAGTTTGCGTCAGTGTCGATCTCCACGGCGGCGCAAACTCCTTGATCAACGCCCCAGGAGAGCGGGCTGGGGGTGCGGTGACGGCTACGGTGAGGGCATGCGCGTCGTCATCGCCGGAGGCCACGGAAAGATCGCCAAGCTGCTGGAGCGGGACCTCGCCGGACGCGGGGACACCGCCGTCGGGTTGATCCGCAACCCCGACCACGCCGCCGTCCTGCGCGCCGCCGGCGCCGAACCGGTCGTCTGCGACCTCGAACACACCGACGCCGACACGCTCGCCGCGCACCTCACCGGCGCCGACGCCGTGGTGTTCGCCGCCGGCGCCGGCCCCGGCAGCGGCGCCGACCGCAAGGACACCGTCGACCGGGGCGCCGCCGTGCTGCTCGCCGACGCCGCCACCCGCGCCGGCGTCCGCCGCTACCTGCTGGTGTCCTCCATGGGCGTCGACGACCCACCCGCCCCCGGCACCGACGACGTGTGGACTGCCTACCTGCGGGCCAAGAAAGCCGCCGAGGACGACCTCACCAGCCGCGACCTCGACGTCACCGTGCTGCGCCCCGGCCGCCTCACCGACGACGAACCCGCCGGCCGGATCACCCTCGCCCGCCACGTCACCCCCGGCGCGATCAGCCGCGCCGACGTCGCCCGAGTGCTGCTGGCCCTGCTCCAGAACCCCGGCACCGCCGGACACACCCTCGAACTCGTCGCCGGCGACACCCCCATCGCCGACGCGGTCGACGCGCTCACCCGCTGACCCACGCCCCGACGCGGACAGCGCCCGCACCACCGGCGGGACCCGGCCCACCCGCCCCACGGCAGGCCGGGCCGACACTCACCGCTGGTGACGCGGCAACGCCGGCTGCGGCGCACCCCCCGCCACCGACGGCGCCTCCCGCGAGAGCCGCTCCATCGTCCGCGCCAACTGCTCACTGCCGTCGTCGAGATGCCGGGCCGCCGCCCGCATGTGCGACATCATCATCTCCCCGAAGATCCGCAACGCCTCCCGGGTGGCCACCGAATCGTCCACGTTCCCGCCGGCCGCGCTGCGATACTCCATCACCGCCCGCTCGGCCTCCTGCTTCGCCTCCTCCGCCGCCGCCCGCAGATAACTCTCGTACTGCGTCCGGGCGTACTCGGCGACCCGGCGGGCATAGTCGTGCGCCTGCGCGATGATCTGCTCCGCCTCCCGCTGCGCCGCCGACAACAGGTTGACCTCCTTCGCCGCCGGCCGCACCGGCTTGTCGGCGCTCGGAATCACCCCGTGCCGGTGCAACTCCAGATGGTCGTTGAGCCGCTCGTTCTCCGCCCGCAGATTCGCCACCTGCGCGGCCAGCAGATCCAACTCGTCGGCCACCTGCATCCGGAACCGGTCCACGTCGGCCTGCTCGTAGCCACGCCGGGTGAACGTCCCCGACCCGAACTCCCACCGCCGCACCCGGTCCGAGGTCAACCGCACCTGCACCGCACCGGACACCTGCTGCGCGTCGTAACCACTGATCGGGGTCGCGCTCATCGTGTCACCGCCCCTCCGGACTCGTCAGGGGCCGTGACGGTACGCCACGCCGGCCCGTACCAATGTCTGCCGTAACCCTCGTGATGCAGCTGACCTGGCTGGTAACCGGCCCCCGTCAACGCCGCCACCGTGTGGCCCACCATCTCGTCGGACCCGCACACGTACACGTGCCGCGACCGCCAGTCCCCGTCGGCCAGCACCCGGTCCACGACCCGAACCGGCTCACCCGGCCGCACCGGATCCGACCCCGCCACATACGACACCCGCAACCACGGATGCGACGCCGCCACCTTGTCGATCGCCTCGCTGTCGTAGAACTCCATCCTCGACCGCGCCCCCACATACAGGTCCACCCGCCGGCCCGACCCCTCCGCCGCGACCTGCTCCACCAACGCCTTCACCGGCGCCCAACCGGTCCCACCGGCCAGCAACAGCAGATCCGACGACCCGGCCCGCCCCAACGTCAACCCGTCCCCCACCGGCGCCGCCAGATGGATCTGGTCACCCGCCGCGCACCCGTACACCAGCCGCGACGACACCGCGCCACCCGGCGCCGCCCGCACGTGCAACTCCACCGTGCCGTCCGCGCGCGGCGCGTTCGCCGGCGAGTAGTACCGCCACGACCGCACCGCCGGATGCGACACCCCGATCGACTGACCCGCGACGAACGGCAACAGGTACTGCGGGCGCACCGTCAGCACCGCCACGTCGAACGTGCGCTGCTCATGGGTCAACACCTCGGCCACCCACCACGGCGGCGAATGCGCCTCCGCCGCCTGCGCGGCCTCCGTCATCACCCGGGCGACCAACCCGTACGCCGCCACCCAGTCGGCGGCCAGCTCCTGGGACCACCCGTCGCCGCTGAAATGCCGCAGCGTCTCCACCAGCGCCTCACCGACCGCCGGGTAATGCTCGGCGCGCACCGCGAACTTCCGGTGGTCCGCGCCCAACTGCCGCAGAAAACCGACCAGCCGATCCACCTGGTCCACATGCGACACGATGTGCCCCAGCGCCGACACCAACCGGTCCCGCTGCCCCGCCATGTTGGTCGGGAACATCTGCCGGGTCTCCGGATACGCCAGGAACAACGTCGAATAGAAATAGAGCGGCACCTGGTCACCGTGCCCGGCGACCACCGCCCAGCTCTGCTTGAGCCGCGCCGCGTCCACGCTCAGGCGTTCCCCGCCGACACGACCTGACCCCGCACCTGACCCAACACCGCCTGCACGTCGGCGATCACGTCCGCCGGCACACCCAACTCCACCAGCGTCGCGCTCAGATGCCCACCGACCATCGCGTAGTGCGCCCCGGAGATCCCCAACGGCTGGTGCGCCTCGGCCAACTCCCGGCCCGCGTACTCGTTCGGCCCACCCAGCACCACCGCCAACATCAACGCCAGATGCCGCCGCTGCGCCACCATGTCCACGCCCGCGAAGTAGCCGGCCAACTCCCGATCCGCCAACACCCGGTCGTAGAACAACTCCACCGCCGCCTTCACCGCCGCCGCGCCGCCGATGCGGTCGTAGTGGGAGATCGGGGTGGTCTCATTCGTCACCGTCATGCTCGGTCCTTCCACCAAGGGGGCCCGCGGCAACACCGCGGCAGGGGCACGCCAACCGACGCGACATCACGCACCGTGACGTCGATACGCCGACGACAGTGACGGACCATAGCGCGCCCGCCGCCACGGTTCACGCCTGCCCTATCCATATCCCGACAACCCTCAACCACGGACAGTCAACGAAACGCCCCGAGCGGACCAACACCAGCCACCCACCCGGCCCACCCCGACCCCGGACGGTCTCTTTCGGACACTGCACGGCCACCCACCGCGACCTGCGCACACCCCACCCACCGCCACCGCGGCCCGCCACCCACCACCGGACCCACCCCCCACACCCCACCGCGCCTACACTCCGTCACCAAACGACAGATCGCGCCGGGCCGAAAAGGCCACGACGCGATCCCACACACGAGACGCCGACGAATCACCCAGCTCGACGCCGCGCACGACGCGCCGCCAACTCGTCCCCCACCACATCCGACTCGGGCTCGGGCTCCACCGGAACCTCCCGCCCCGGCCCACCCGCCGGCTCCGCCGGCAGATGCGACAACGACCCCTGGATCTCCTTGAACGCCCCACCGATCGCGATGCCGAACACGCCCTGGCCCCCCTGCAACAGGTCGACCACCTCCTCCGGCGAACGACACTCGTACACCGTCGTCCCATCGGAGATCAACGTGATGCCCGCCAGATCATCCACCCCACGCGACCGCAACGCCTCGATCGCCCGACGGATGTTCTGCAACGACACCCCGGCATCCAACAACCGCTTCACGACCTTCAACACCACCAGGTCGCGGAACGAATACAACCGGGACGTCCCCGAACCCGACGCGTCCCGCACACTCGGCACCACCAGCGACGTCCGCGCCCAGTAGTCCAACTGCCGGTAACTGATGCCCACCGCCGAACACGCGGTCACACCCCGGTAACCCACCTCGCCGTCACCGAACGACTCGGGCCCCACACCCGCCTGCTGCTCCGAACTCGGACCAGGATCCCGCGGCTCGTGCATCCGGACCAACCTCCCCGCCCGTGCGGTGCCACGTCGACTTCCCCGTACGCGCACCCCTCGACACGGCAACCCTAACGCCGAGCCGCCGACAACACCCGCAGGAGACACCCGACACGCCGCGCCACCGACCCACCACAGCACACACGGCGGCCAGCCGCCACCACAGTGACAACCACCGCCGCGCACCCCGGCCACCCGGCCGGCCACCAGTCAGCCCGCGAAATCCTCCGGCCGCACCTGCTCCAGGAACTCCCGGAACTTCTCCACCTCGTCCTCCTGCTCGTCCGGAATCACGATCCCCGCCTCACTCAGGACCTGCTCCGCACAACGAATCGGCGCACCCACCCGCAACGCCAACGCGATGGAGTCACTCGGCCGCGCCGACACCCGCACCCCGTCACCCAGCAGCAGATCCGCGTAGAAGACGTTCTCCTTCAACTCGGTGATCTCCACCGCCCGCAACGGCGCCTGCAACGCCGCCAACACATCCCGCAGAAGATCATGCGTCAACGGCCGCGCCGGCTTGACCCCCTGCTGCTCATAGGCAATGGCCGTCGCCTCGACCGCGCCGATCCAGATCGGCAGATAGCGGTCACCCTCGACCTCCCGCAGCAGGACGATCGGCTGGTTGCTCGGCAACTCCACCCGAACTCCGACCACGCTCAGCTCGCGCACCGCCGCCTCCGTGTCGTCGTCACCTGCGCACCGCGCCCTTCCCTGCACGGTACACGGACCAGGACACGAGAGTCCCACGCGCTACGTGCACCACGCCTCGACAGACGGGCTTACCCCGGCAAGCCTACGACACGCCCACCCCACCCGATCTTTCCGCGCCCACCCACGACGAAAGGGGCCGGGCGCCCACCGGCACCCGGCCCCCACCGACAACCTCACCGACCCAACGTCGACCGCAGCCCCACCCGCACCAACGCCGCGTGCAACTGCTGCGACAACGCCATCAACTCCCGCGCCGTCTCCGCCGCCCGCGCCCGCGCCGCCGGATCACTCTGCCGCACCAACGGCGCCACCAACTGCGCGAACAGACCGACCTCCCGATCCGCCGCCGACCGGTACGCCCGCAGATGCCGCGGCTGGAACCCGTACGCCGCCAACCCCGCCACCGCACTCGCGATGATCAACGCATCCGCGTCGTACCACCCCGGCGGATCCGACACCAGCACACCGAGCCGCTCCAACTCGACCAACGTCGACTCGTCGACCCCGCTGCGGGCAATCAACTCCGCCCGACCCAGCCGCACCTCCGGCGACCCCACCGGCTCCGGCGACTCCCGACCCGGCACCTCACCACCCGGACCGACCGCCACCAGATTCGGCCGCGCCCGCCCCGACGGCACATCCGAGCCGTCCCACTGCGCCAACTGATCCCGGATCACCCGCAACGGCAGATACTGATCCCGCTGCGCGGACAACACGAACCGCAACCGCGCCACGTCGTCCCAGCCGTACTTCCGGTAACCCGCCGGCGTCCGCTGCGGCTCCACCAGGCCCTCGGCCTCCAGGAACCGCAACTTCGAGATCGTCACGTCCGGAAACTCCGCCCGCAACTGCGCCAACACCTCGCCGATACTCATCAGCGCAGGCGCACGCGCCGCCCCGGACGGCGTCGAAGCCGCAGGCTCGTTCACCCCCGGCCGGCCTCCTCCTCCGGGCGCGGACCGGCGATGAACACCACCCGGAACTTGCCGATCTGCACCTCGTCACCGTTGCTCAACGTCGCCGCCTCGACCCGCTCACGATTCACGTACGTGCCGTTCAAACTGCCCACGTCCCGCACCGTGAACGTGCCACCGTCCCGGTGGAACTCCGCATGCCGACGCGACACCGTCACGTCGTCGAGGAAGATGTCACTGTCCGGGTGCCGACCACTGGTCGTCACATCGTGATCCAACAGGAACCGGGCACCCGCATTCGGGCCCCGCCGAACCACCAGCAACGCCATTCCCGGCGGCAACGAACCGGACATGCGGCTCGGCACCACATCGGTGTCCGGCCCCTCCAGCACTTCGTCGAGCGAACCGAGATTGAGCGTCGAAGTGACGTCGAGCGGGGGGAACTCGTCGTCGGGCCGCGTCATGGGACCACCTCACGGATCTGTTCGGTCGGCGTCGGGGAATGGCGGGTCTGGCCGCCGGGCGAACCCACACCCGGCGGCTGGCTCCCCATGCCCGGGAAGGCGCATTCCGCAACGCTCAAACTATTGGGTTCTCGGTCGACTGGGCGAGCCTAGCCAGCGCCGAAATGCAGGGCAACCGGACGCGCGGAACCAACCCGCCCGCCCGGCACGACACGAACTCAGCTCTCGGTGAGCTCGCGGTACGCACCAGCGGTCAACAGACCCTCGACCGCCGCCGGATCATCCGGAGTGATCTCCACCAACCAACCCGCACCGTACGGATCCGTGTTGATCACCTCCGGGGTGTCGGCCAACGCCTCGTTGCGCGCCGACACCGTGCCGCTCAACGGCGCGTAGATCTCCGACACGCTCTTCGTCGACTCGATCTCCCCCAGCGACTCACCGGCCGCCACCACCGCACCGGAGTCCGGCAGCTGCACGAACACGATGTCACCCAGGGCATCCTGCGCGAAGTGCGTGATACCGACGCGGACGACACCACCGTCACCACCGACCACCCACTCGTGCTCGGCGGTGTACCGCAGATCCTCAGGAATCACCAACTGCGTCCTTCGTCATCGGTGCACCGGGGAAACCGGCGCGGGCCGCGACCGGTCAGGAAACCGGCCGGGCGTGGTCCAGCTTGATCGGCGCGTGCAGCTGCGAAACCTCCACAACCTCACGATCCTCGGACGTCACGTTACCGGCGGCGTCCCGCACCGATGAGACCACCCCGCCCGGAATGTTCAACGCCGTACGCATCGTCGCCGGGTCACCGATCACCAGGATCGTGTACGGACCACTCAACCGACGCCCGTCCACCACCAGACCCCCACCCGACGCATCCACGAAATACGTCGACGCGATGATCCGCACCGCGGTGCCGTCCACACCCTGGATCTGCATCGCCTCCGCGCCCGCGCCCCGCAACTCCTGCACCGCGTCGAGGATCCGCGTCGACGACATCGCCTTGTCCGGCCCCGAGAACTGCACCTCCAGGCCCGGCCCCACCGCCGGCAGCGTCCCCGCCAGGATGCCCAGCTCGTCCGCCCGCCGCGTCGCCTCCTCCAACGCCGCCTGCCGGCCCTGCTCACCCGAGCGCAACTGGCGCTGGCTCTCCTCCAACGCCTCGATGTCCTGCCGCAGCCGCCGCTCCCGCGAATCCAGATCCGACGAGATCCGCACCAGGTCCTCCTCCCGCGTCGCCGCGAGCGTCGGATCCGTCGACGTCGTCTTCAACTGCACCACCAGCGTGAAACCCAACAACGCCAGCAGCACCGCGATCATCGCGCCCGCCGACGTCAACCGCCGGGACACCGGCGCCGCCGCGGCCCCCGGCTCCTCCGCCGGCGCCGGCACGTCCTCCCGCTCGACCGGCTCGACGGGCTCCACCGGCGCCAACGGGCTCAACTCGTCCGGATCGGGCGCGTCCGGAGGCGGATCCGGCTCACCCGCCGGACCCGCCGGCCGCCCCGGCCCCGCCGGCGACGGCCAACCCGTACCCGTCTCCCTGTGCTCCTCGCTCATCGCCACCAACCTACGCCCGGAACAGGTGCCGGCGGATCGCCGCCACATTCCCGAAGATGCGCACCCCGAGCACGACCACCACACCGGTGGACAACTGACCGCCCACCCCCAACTGGTCACCCAGGTACACGATCAGACCCGCCACCAGCACGTTCGAGATGAACGACACCACGAACTGCTTGTCGTCGAAGATCCGGTCCAGCTTCGCCCGCACCCCACCGAACACCGCGTCCAACGCGGCCACCACCGCGATCGGCAGATACGGCTGCAACGCCGCCGGCACCGTGGGATCCAGATACACCCCCAGCACCACACCGGCGAGCAACGCCAGCACCGCGATCATCGGCCACCTCCGGAGGGACTGGGAGAAACACCCGAGCCGGACGGCCCGGGACTCGACGAACCCGCGACACCCGAACCCGACGGCAGCGGGCTCGGACTCACCGACGGCTCGGCGTAGCGTAGCCGTGGCTCAGGAGCCGCCGGCAGGGTGAGGTCGTCGACCTCCTTCACCCCGAACGACAACCCCGTCGTCTTCGCGACCTCGCGCATCAACGCCGCCGCCCGACCGTCGTCGAACTTGTCCCGCATCGACCCCGGCCCGATCGCCTGCACCTCGTACGGACTCGTCACCGGCCGGTAGTCCACCAGGATCGCCTCACCGGCCTGCCGGATCGTCGACGTCGCCGTCAACCGCTGCCCGTTGATCGACACAGCCTCCGCGCCCGCCGCCCACAGACCGTTCGCCACCTTCTGCAGATCCGAGTACAACACCTGCGACGGGCCCGCCTCCGCACCCGTCACCGCGTCCTTGTCGCGCGGCGCGTCCACCAACCGCACCACCACACCGTCCCCGCGCACCCGCCCCAGACCCGTCCCCGCCTCGAGCGTGCGCAACCGGGACGCCTGCGAACCGCTCAACGCCGCGTCCCGCTGCCGGCCGACCTCCACGCGCAACTGCTCCGCCCGCTGGGTCAACCGGTCGGTCTCCGCCTCCCGCTGCTTGATCTCCGCGATCAGCCCGGCCCGCGCCGTCGCCCGGCTCGGCTCCTCCGCCATCGTCTCCTGGTACGCCACCGCGAACAGGAACCCGATCACCGCCAGGACCACCAGGCCCACCGGCCGGGCCAGCACCTGCCGCACCCGCGACACCGGACCACCCGCCGCCCGCCGCGCCGCGGCGTCGCCGTACCCCGGGTCCAGCGGATTGCGGAACAACTCGGTCAGGAAGTCCGGCGCGTACACCCGGGCCGACGGGTCGCGCTCCCCGTCCCGGGGCGGCGCCGCCGTCACGCCGGCACCCCCGCGCGCCGTGCCCGCATCGCCCGGACCAGCCGGCGCGCCTGCACCACGTACATCGCCCCGGCGGCCCAGTAGAGGACCAGGCCCCACCAGGCCAGCCCCCAGCCGATCGCCCCGGCGGCGGTCGCCGCGGCCGGGGCGGCGTCGGCCAGCAACAGGATCGGGAACGCCGCCAGCAGCAGGAACGTCGCGGTCTTGCCCACGTAGTGCACCGGCGGCGGGCCGTAGCCGTAGCGGCGCAGCACCCCGAGCGAGGCGAGCAGCAGCAGCTCCCGAGCCAGCAGCGCGGCGGTGAACTGCCAGGGCACCACCTCGCGGGCGGTGAACGCGAGCAACGTGGCGAGGATGTACAGCCGGTCCGCCAGCGGGTCCAGCAGCTCGCCCAGCCGGCTCACCTGCCGCAGGCGGCGCGCGATCCAGCCGTCCACCCAGTCGCTGGTGCCGCCCACGGCCAGCACCACGATGGCGACCACGTCGGCCCGGACCACCAGGAACAGGTAGAGGAAGAGCGGCACGCCCAGCAGGCGCACGAAACTGATCAGGTTCGGCAACGTGAGGACGCGGTCCGCCGCGACCGTCGCCGCATCCCCCGGGTGCTCCGCTGGAGCCGGCCGACGCGACACCCCTCACCCTCCCTCCGCAGCACGGTCCGGCAGCCGAACGAACGGCCGCTGGAGGAACGTGCGCGTTGCCGGCCGGTCAGACGCCGGCAGCCTCTGCGATCCCGGGCTGGGACCTCCCCGATGCGGCCCGTGATCACGGGCCGTCCAGTTGCGCTGCCACTATATCGGGCTTCCCGTGCCGCCCCTGTCGTCGTGCTGCGTGGGTGCTCAGCGTGGCGACGGTGGGGACCGTCACATCGCGTACGGCATCCTAGGATGCTAGTGGAGCGATCGGGCGCGGTCGGTCACGCCGTGCGGGCGGTGGAGTCGGAGCCGGCCTGCGGCGCGCTCATGGTGGCCGCCTGACCGAACGCCAGCAACGCCAGCAGCAACTCGTGCTGCACCCGGTTGGGCATCCGGTCGAGCACCGCCTGCACCGCCCGGTGCCGCCGCTCCTGCAACTCGCGCAGCAGCGACTCCGCCGCGTTCGTGGGCAGGAGCCGCACCTCGCGCCGGTCGCGCGGGTCGGCCACCCGGCGCAGCAGCCCCACCGCCTCCAACCGGTCGCAGAGCCGGCTCGCCGACGAGGGCACCACGTCCAGCAGCTCGGCCAGCCGGTTCACGTTGGTGTCGGGGTGGGACATGATCAGCGACAGCACCCGCAACTGGGTGGGCGAGACGCTGACGTTGTGCCGTGAGGTGGCCGAGTCGAGCACACCGATGAGCGCCTCGGCAGCCGCCTCGACGGCCGCGGCAAGATTCGGAGGTCGCTCCACCCGCTGTCCCCTGCGATCGTCCCGCTCGTGTTCGCCCCGCCGCTCCGGTCACCGCCGCGAGGCGTCGTCCGGCCGGCTGGAACCGCGCCAGTCCAGGCAGACGACGACCGCGTCGTCGCGGAGATCCGCGTCGGCATGGTACGCGTGCAGTTCGCGCATCACCGTACCAACTGCCTCGGTGGCCGGCTGCAACCGAGTGGACCGCATCGCCCGCGCCATCGCCCGCGCGCCGTAGGGCTCCTGCTCGTCCGGCTCCGCCGCGTACACCCCGTCGCTGACCACGAAGAGCCGGTCGCCCGGCTCCAGGCCGAACTCCTGCACGTCGTACCGCGTCTCGGCGAACATGCCCAGCGGCAACTGCTGATCCAATGTGACCGGGGTGACCCGGCCGCCGCGCAGCCGCAGCACGTGCGGGGAACCGGCGTCCACCGCCCGGACCACGCCCCGCCGGCCGTCCAGCTCCAGCAGCAGCGTGGCCACGTGCCGGCTCCCCCGGTGCTGGTAGTAGATCGTGTCGGAGGCCAGCTCCGCCTGCTCCACCAGGCTGCCGCCAGAGCGACGCGCGTTGCGCATCGCGTTGACGGTCACGGCGGTGAGCAGCGACGCGGACAGCCCGTTGCCGGCGCCGTTGAGCACCGTGACGGTGAGCCGGTCGCCGTCGACGGACCAGTCGAAGTGGTCACCGCCCACCGTGTACGCCGGCTCGAGCTGCCCGGCCAGCAGCACGTCACCGTGCCGCACGCTGCGCCCGGGCAGCAGGTCCCACTGCATCTCCGCGGCCATGCTCAGCCGCTCCCGGCGACGCGCCCGGCGGTAGCGGTCGGTCTCCCGGTCGGCCGCGCGGATCGCCACCGCCAGGTCGCCGGCGGCGTCCCGGGCCGCCGTCACCGTCGCCGCGTCCGGCACGGTCGGCAGCTCGACCATCAGCACCCCGAGGCGTTCGCCCCACACCGACAGCGGCAGATAGGCGTGGCACCGGCCGTCGTCCGCGGTGTCCAGCACCGGCTCCTGGCTGCTGAAGCAGCGCTGCGCCACGCCGTGGGAACGGAGCGGGCCGCCGTCCGGGCGCTCCGGGTCCAGCACCGGCCACAGGCCGCTGGACCGGTAGTCGGCGACGAACACCTCCGCACGCGCGGCGCCGAGCGTGTGGCGGAGCACCGCGTCCGCGGTCTCCGCCAACTGGTCGGGTGGCGACGTGCGCAGGGCACGCGACACCGATCCGGACGCCTCCGGCATGCTCATCCTCCGATGACGACTATTGCTACAGGGCAAACATCATACGGAGGACGACCGACACCGGACGCGCCACCTCGACGGGCGACTCAATCGGCCGGCCGCCACGCCAGCGCGCCGTGGAACGCGTCCGGCACCGGCTCCGGCTCGCCCACCGGCCGCCACCGCGCGACCGGCACCACCCCCTCGGCCGTCGGACGCCACCGGCCGAGCAGCGGCGGGAACCGCTCGGGCGCGCGCATCCGGAACGCCGGCCCCATCATGGCCAGCGCCTCCGGGTGCGCGGCGAGTTCCGTGCCGTCGAAGTCGATCGCCAGCCAACTGCCCGGCGCCGCCGCCCGGTAGAGCTCGTCGAGCGTACGGGCGAGCGTGTCGTCGTCCAGGAACGCGGCCAGCCCGAGGAAGACCACCCCGACCGGTCTGCTCCCCCAGCCCGGCACGAAACGACGCAGCAGGGCCGGATCGAGCGTACCGATGTCGGTGGCGTCGCCGTAGCCGTAGCCGGCCCGGTCACTGCCGGCCAGCAGGCGCTCGCCGAGCGCGACCGTCTCCGGGTCGGCGTCGGTGTAGAGGACGGTCGCCCCCGGCGCCACCTCGTGCACGTTGCCGCAGGTCGGCACGCCGGCGCCGAAGACGAGGAACCCGTCGACCCCCTCGGCGGCGACGGCCTGCACCGTGCGGCCGAGAAAGGCCCGCAGCGAGCGGAAGATCGCCGCGCACGGCCCGTACGCCGCTTCGAACGCGGTCGCCGCCGCCACGTCCACCGGGCGGTGGTCCCGACCGCCGAGCCAGTGGTCGATCATGCGGGCGGTGCTGGGCCGGGCCGGCTCGACCATCGACGGGGCTCCCTCCCCTGCGCGCTGGTCGCCAGCGTACCGACCGGTCGACTCACGCGGTATCGCCCCGGCGGGGCCGCGCCGGCCGCGATACTGGCGGCGCGGGCCGGCGGGGCGGCCGGCGGCGAGGGGGTACGGGGTGAACTCGGCGAACGGCGCGGCGGTGGTGGTCGGCGTGGACGGCTCCGAGTCGGCGTCGCGGGCGGTCCGGCTGGCCGCCCGGGAGGCCGGTCGCCGCAACCGCCCGCTGCGGGTGGTGCACGGCTTCATCTGGCCGCTGCTGCGCGTGCCGGTGTCGGCGCCCGCGCAGGCGCCCCCCGGCGCCGGCCTGCGCCACCAGGCCGAACAGCTCGTCGGTGACGCGGTCGCGGTGGCCGAGGCGGAATGCCCCGGGCTGCGGATCACCGGCGAGATCATCGACGGGGAGGCGGCCGCCGTGCTGCTCGGCGAGTCCCCCAGCGCCGCCCTGGTGGTGCTCGGCGACCGGGGCCTCGGCGGGTTCGCCGCGCTGGTGGTCGGCTCCGTCGCGGTGCAGGTCGCCTCGTACGCCGACTGCCCGGTGCTGATCGCCCGCGGTACGGCCCGCGACACCGGCCCGGTGGTGGTCGGCGTGGACGGCTCCGCGCTGTCCCGCGCCGCCGTCGAGTTCGCCGCCGGCACCGCGTCCTCGCGCGGCGCCCGGCTGCACGCGGTGCACGCCTACACCCACCCGTCCTCCACCGGGCCCGGCGACATGCAGCCCCTGGTGTACGACGAGGACCAGCTACGCGGCGAGGAGGACCGGGTGCTGACCGAGGCGCTGACCGGGATCGCGGAGCGCTGGCCGGACGTGCCGGTGACCCGCGAGGTGACGCACGCCCGGCCGGTGAAGGCGCTCACCGCGGCCTCGCGCGACGCCCAACTGGTCGTGGTGGGCCGGCAGGGTCGCGGCGAGCTGAGCGGACTGCTGCTCGGCTCGGTGAGTCAGGGACTGCTGCACCGGGCCGACTGCCCGGTGGCGGTGGTCCGCGCCCCCGACTGAGGGACGCCCGGCCCCCGCCAACGGCACGGTTGGCGCCGGCCGGGGCGGGTAGACGGGGCGGACAGCCACAGCGACCGGAGGAGGCAGCGATGCCAGGACCACGGCCGGGCAGCAACGCGTACGACAAGCAGCGGGCGCGGTTGCGCGACCGCGTCGAGCAGTCCGGGCGGGCCGCCGACCAGGAGGCGAACCAGGTGGCCAACCGGATCCTGCAGGACGACCGGGGTCAGCGCGGCGTCGTCCGGGGCGAACGGACCTACGGGCCCAAGGGCGAACGCGAACCGGGCGACCCGAAGTGAGGACGGCACCCCTGGTCGACGGCGCCATCGCGGGCGCCGTCGGCAGTGCCGTGCTCAACGTGGTCAGCTACCTCGACATGACGGTGCGGGCGCGGCCGGCCAGCACCACCCCGGAGACGACCGCGGGCCGCCTCGCCGACGTGACGCACGTCGACCTCGGGCCCGCCGAGGAGGCGGCGAACCGCCGCGCCGGTCTCGGGCCGGTCCTCGGGTACGCCACCGGCATCCTCGCCGGCGCCGCGTTCGGCCTGCTCGCCGCGCGGCGCCGGGTGCCGCTGCCGCTGGCCGTCACGCTGCTCGGCGGCGGCGTGATGGCCACCTCGGACAGCTCGATGACGCTGCTCGGAGTGACCGACCCGCGCACCTGGCGGCGCGTCGACTGGGCCGCCGACCTGGTGCCGCACCTGGCGTACGGGCTGGCGGCCGCAGCCACCTGGCGGAGGCTGCGGCCGTCGTCGCCGCGCGGTTAGCGGTCGCTGGCGTCCTCGGCCACCGGCTCGCCGGCCGGGCCGTACGGCGACACCTGCCCCTTCGGCACCCGCCGGCCGGCGTCGGCGTTGGACGTGCCCCCGCCGCGCGAGCGGTCGCCGCCGCCGACGGCGGACTTCCGGCTGTCCTGGCTGGTCGCGCCGAGATCGTTGCGGCGCAACTCCTCCTGCTGCGGCTTGACCACAGGTCTCTCCCTTCCCGGTGGGAAGCGCGCGGTCGTCGACCGCGCCCGTCAGTCGGGTACCCGCCGCCGCCCGGCACATTCCGGTGCCGCGCGGGGGTCTGGGCCGGCCCCGGGCGGGTATCCCGGTCGAATGCCGGACGATCGGAACGTGGCCCGGGCCCTGCTGGCCCGGCAGTCCCGCACGTACGCGGAGGAGGCCGGGATCACGCTCGCGGACCGGCCCGGCCCGCTCTACCAACTGCTGGTGCTCACCACGCTGCTGAGCACCCGGATCCGGGCGAGCGTCGCGGTCGCCGCGGCCCGGGAGCTGTTCGCCGCCGGCTGGCGGACCCCGCAGGCGATGGAGGCGGCGAGCTGGCAGGACCGGGTCGACGCGCTGGGCCGGGGCCACTACCGGCGCTACGACGAGCGGACCGCCACCATGCTCGGCACCGGCGCCCGGCTCTGCCTGGACCGGTGGCACGGCGACCTGCGCCGGCTGCACCGGGAGGCCGGCGCGGACCGGACGGTGCTGCGCCGGTTCCTCACCGAGTTCCCCGGCATCGGCCCGACCGGGGCGGACATCTTCCTGCGGGAGGCGCAGGCGGTCTGGCCCGACGTCCGCCCGTACGCCGACCGCCGCACGCTGGCCGGGGCGCGGCGGCTGGGTCTGCCGACCAATCCGGGCAGCCTGGTCGGGCTGGTCGGGGAGGCCGACTTCGGGCGGCTGGCGTCGGCGCTGGTCCGGGTCGCGCTCGGCGAGGAGTCGGCCGGCGAGGTGAGCCGTTCCGCCGCGGCGGCCGGCTGAGCCGGCGGGCTACTTTGCCGAGCCGGGCCGGGTCAGGTGCCAGGCCAGCAGCGAGGCGAGCAGGGCGAGCAGCACCACCCCACCGGAGATGCCACCGCCTTCCCCGCCGCTCGCGCGGTGCCCGGTGGCGCCGAAGTAGATCACCGCCAACCCGGCTAGCACGGTGACGAATGTCCGCATGCCTCGGTCCCTCACGCCCCGGACGGTACGGCCACCGGCGGTCGCGGCGGCCCGGTTCGCCCCGGTTGTCCCCCGTCCGGGTCAGTCCGTCTCCAGGTCGTCGAGGGAGACGGCGTGGGTCATCAGCCAGCGGGCCAGCGCGGCCATCCCGAACAGCCACAGCGGCGCCGACTCGGTGGTGCCGTTCGTGGCGAAGATGGCGAACCGCAGGTCCGGGGCTCGGTACGCCTCGATCCGCCACCTGTGGTTCTTGTCCCGCCAGACCGCGGAAGGGTCCATGGCGTCACGGTAGGTGACCGGGCGGGCCGTCGTCGCCGGTTGGCTCACCCACCCGGCACGACGTACCCGCCGAGCAGCATGCGGAGCACCCCCACCGCTACCGACACCGCGATGCCGCCGACGATGAACCAGCCCACCCCGGCCCAGCCGGTGCGGCGCGGCCGGGCGGCGGGCACGTCCGCGCGCCACCGTTCCCGGTACGCCCAGGCGAGCACGCCGAGGCCGAACGGCAGCAACCCGATCCAGAACCAGTACCAGCGCGTCCCGAGCACCGGTGGTGGGCCGGCCACCAGCGTGAGCAGCCAGCCGACGCCGACCACCAGGGCGAACAGCGCGGCCGTGTTCGCGATCGCGTCGGCGCGGGTGTCGCCGCCGTGGGTGGTGGCGTCCCGGGCCCGGGGGTCGGCCAGCGGGTCGGCCTCCCGGCCCGGCCACCGGGCGGCGTCGTCGACGCCGGTCGGGTCGGCGCTCGCCGGGGTCGGGTCGGCGCTCGCCGGGGTCGGGTCGGCGCTCGCCGGGGTCGGGTCGGCGCTCGCCGGGGTCGGGTCGGCGGCGTCGCTCCCCGGGCCGGTGGCCGGGTCGTCCTCGACGAAGCCGCCGTCCGGGGTCGGCGCGGGCACGTAGGCGTAGCGGAACTGCCCGTCGGGTCGGGCCCAGACGATCGTCGAGCCGCCCTCGCGGTAGCGGGGCTCGGGGCGACGGCCCCAGGGGCCGGAGTCGTCCCACCCGTCGGCCCGCACGATCGTCAGCACCCGGCCGGCGGTGAGGTCGCGTTCCAGCTCGGCCGCGTCGACCGAGCGCGGCGCCGACCACCAGGCGAGCGCCGCCCAGAGCAGCCAGCAGCCCAGCAGGGCCAGCGGAAACACGCGCCGGTTCAGCCACGCCCGGTCGGCCCTCCCGGCGCGACGTACGTCGATCATGACGCCACCCTGCCATTCCGGCGCAACGCTCAGCCCGGCCGGCGGACCACCTCGCGGGCGTCGTCGGGCAGCCGGCGGGTGAGACCGCGGCGGTCCAGCAGCTCCAGCAGCGGCACCGCCACCCGGCGGGTGGTGCCCAGCGCCTGCCGGGCGGCGCTGAGCGTGAACGGCTGCGGCAGCCCGGCGAGCACCCGCGCCGCGTCGTCCGGCGCGCCGGGCAGCAGCACCACGTTCTCGGCCAGCCTCAGCAGCGCCCCCGCCCGCACGGCCGCGCCGATCTCCTTCGGGCCCAGGCCGAGGCCGGCGAGGTGGTACGCCTCGGGCGCCTGGAACGGCCGGTCGGCGTACTCGGCGCGGACCTTCGCCACCGCTCGGGCGACCGGGTCGGGCAGCGTCCCGGCCGGGGCGGCGGTGACCAGGCCGGCGTGCAGCCGCAGCGGTGGGCGCAGCAGCGCGGTCACCAGCGCCCGGTCGGGCAGGCCGAGGCGGTGGCGCAGCGCGTCGACCGGCACGCCGGCGGCGAGCGGGTGCTCGGCGGCGTACCTGGTGACCTCCTCGGTGAGCCGGCGCCCCAGGTCCCGCCAGTGGTCGGGGTCGGCCAGCCAGTCACCGGCCACCGGCGTGGCGGCCGGCGGCACGCCCATCCGGGTGAGCTGGCCGGCCCGGACCAGCCGCCGCCGGCGCAGCTCGCCGACCGGGTCGGGCCGCCCGTCCAGCCCGGCCAGCACGGTGGCGCGGGCGGCCGCCGCGCCGCGGCGGCGCAGCGGCGGTGGGTCCACGTCCAGCACCGTCACGCCGCCGGCCACGTGGTGCCGGCCCGGGTCGCGCAGCAGCGCCCGGTCACCGATCAGCAGCGGCAGTGGGCGGGCCAGGCGCAGCCGTACCGTGTCCGGGCCCAGCGGCCGCACCCGGGCCGGCACCGCCGCGGAACCGACGTGCAGCGTGAGGGTGGCCGGCAGGTCGGCGGCCGGATCGCCGGCCAGCCGCACGTCGAGCAGGTCGGTGCGGCCGAACCGGCCGGGGCGCAGCAGCGCGTCGCCGCGCCCCACCCGGTCCCGGGGCAGGCCGCGCAGGTTCACCGCCACCCGCGCCACCGCGTCGACCTCGCGGTGGGCGGCGCCCAGCGCGTGCAGGCCGCGCACCCGCACCGGCTCCCCGGTGGCGGCCAGTTCGAGTTCGTCGCCGACGCGCAGCCGGCCGCCGCCGAGCGTGCCGGTGACCACAGTGCCGCTGCCGCGCACGGTGAAGGCCCGGTCCACCCAGAGCCGGACCGGGGCGTCCCGGGCCGGGTCGGGCAGCCGGGCGACCAGGCGGTCCAGCGCGGCGCGCAGCTCGGGCAGGCCGGCGCCGGTGACCGCGGAGACCGGCACCGCCTCCACCTCGCCCAGCGAGGTCGCGGCGATCTCCTGCCGGGCCCGCGCCGTCGCCGGCCCCGGGTCGGCCAGGTCCGCGCGGGTCACCGCCAGCAGCCCGTACGACACACCCAGCGCGTCCAGCGCGGCCAGGTGCTCGGCGGACTGCGGCATCCAGCCCTCGTCGGCGCCGACCACGATCAGCGCGGCCGGGACCGGGCCGACGCCGGCCAGCATGTTCGGCACGAACCGTTCGTGCCCGGGCACGTCGACGAACGCCAGCGTGCCGCCGGAGGGCAGCGTGGTCCAGGCGAACCCGAGGTCGATGGTCATGCCCCGGCGGCGTTCCTCCGCCCAGCGGTCCGGTTCCATCCCGGTCAGCGCCCGGACCAGCGTCGACTTGCCGTGGTCGACGTGCCCGGCGGTGGCCACCACCCACACGGGTCAGCCCGCCACGCGCAGGATCGCCGCGTGCACGCGGTCGTCGGCGGTGGCCGGTACGGCCCGCAGGTCCAGCAGGAGCCGGCCGTGCAGCACCCGGCCGAGGATCGCCGGGTCGCCGGTGCGCAGCGGCGCCGCGTAGCGCTCGGGCAGGCTCAGCGCCCACGAGTCCAGCTCGACGCCGGGCGCGCCGCCCCCGCCGACGACGGCGGCGACCGGCACCACCTCGGCCTTGCAGCCGTCGGCGCCGAGCCGGTCACGCAGCCGTTCGGTGCGGGCGCGCAGCCGGCCCGGCTCGGCGTGCAGCGCCTCCCCGGTCGGGGTGGCCGGCGTGTGCAGCGTGGCGGCGAGCGCGGCGAGGGTGAGCTTGTCCACCCGCAACGCCCGGGCCAGGGGATGCCGGCGCAGCCGCTCGACCAGGTCCGCGGCGCCGAGCAGCAGGCCGGCCTGCGGGCCGCCGAGCAGCTTGTCGCCGCTGGCGGTGACCAGGTGGGCGCCGGCGCGCAGCGTGGTCGCGGCGTCCGGCTCGGCGGGCAGCAACGGGTCGGCGGCGAGCAGCCCGGAGCCGATGTCGGCGACCACCGGCACGCCGAGCGTGGCCAGCTCCCCGACCGGCACCGCCGAGGTGAAGCCGGTGACCACGAAGTTCGACGGGTGCACCTTGAGCACGAAGCCGGTGTCCGGGCCGATCGCGGCGGCGTAGTCGGCGCGGGTGGTGCGGTTGGTGGTGCCCACCTCGCGCAGCCGGGCACCGGTGCTGGCCAGCAGGTCGGGCAGGCGGAACCCGTCGCCGATCTCGACCAGCTCGCCGCGGCTGACCACGATCTCCCGGCCGGCGGCGAGCGCGGTGGCGGCCAGCACCAGCGCGGCGGCGCCGTTGTTGACCACGTGCACGGCGCCCGCGTCGGGCACGGCGGCGGCGAGCGCGTCCAGCGCCTCCCGGCCGCGCCGGGCCCGCCGGCCGGTGACCAGGTCGAGTTCCACGTCGGTGTGCCCGGCGGCGGCGACCAGCGCGTCCACGGCGGCCGGGGCGAGCGGGGCCCGGCCGAGGTTGGTGTGCAGCACCACGCCGGTGGCGTTGAGCACCGGCCGGGGCGTGCGTGCCGGCAACGCGGCCAGCGCGGCGTCGCGTACCGCCTCGGGGGTGATCTCGCCGCGGCGGGCGCGGTGCTGGGCCGCGACGACGGCGGCCTTGACCCGGTCGCGGCCGAACGTGCCGGCGGCGGCCGCCAGCGCGGGGTCGGCGAGCAGCGCGTCGGTGCGCGGCACCCGCCGACGCGGGTCCACCTCACGCATCGGCGCTCCCCCGGACGATGTGGCGGAGACGGACGGGAATCGAACCCGCCTGGCCCGGATCCCGGACCACACCGGTTTTGAAGACCGGGAGGGGCACCAGCCGCCTGAACGCCTCCACGCAGCAGTCAACCACAGCGGCGCGGTGGCCGCCCGGCGAGGTGTCAGGCCCGCCGGTCGGCGCGTTCGCGCTGCGGGACCACGGTGTACTTCGGGTCCCGCGCCGACGCGACGCCGCCGTGGAAGATGCCGAATCGGGTGCAGACGGCGGCGGCGAGCAACGCGCTGCCGGAGACCGCGGACAGCAGCCGGCTGCGGCGGCCGACCAGCGCGCCGACCACCCCGGCGGCGGTGAGCGCCCGGCCGGCGCGCAGCAGCTTCCCGGGCGTGCCGTCGGCGTAGGGCTCGCTGAGCAGGCCGAGCCGGTTCTCCACCCGGTGCGCGCCCCACAGCTCCAGCGCCGCGCCGGCGACCGCCATCCGCCGCGCGGGCCCGGCCTGGCCGGTCGGCGCGGCCAGCAGCCCGACGCCGGCGCCGCTGGCCAGCGCGCTGCCCGCGAAGATGACCGGCAGTTCCGGGTACGCCTCGTGCCACGACGGCACCGCCGTGCCGGCCAGCAGCACCCCGGTGTACGTGGCCAGCGCCGGCGCGGTGACGGCGGCGACCAGCCCGGCCGCGTGCCCGGTCGGGGGCAGCAGCCGCCGACCCAGCCCGAGCACCCCGTGCTCCGGCAGGCGGGGCGCGACCTCGGCGATCGCGGCCAGCCCGGCGGCCGGGCCGAACGCGCTGAGGATCCAGGTGCCCACCGACATCGGCGAGGTCAGCTTCGCCACCCGCAGCATGTGGTGGAAGCGGCTGGGCCGGCCCAGGTCGTTGATGAGGAAGTACGCGCTGGCGCTCACCGCCGCCAGCGACGTGACCCGGCCGGCGCGACGCAGCGCCGGCCGGCCGGTGAGCTGCCCGCCGGCGGCCAGCATCGAGGAACCGGCGGCGAGCCCGCCGGTGAACAGGTACGCGGCGATGTCCCACCGCCACACCGGCGGCTTGAGCACCGGCCGGCCGTAGTAGGAGGTGAACTCCGCCGGGGGCACGGTGAGCTGCTCGCCGCCCCGGCCGCCCTTGCCGCCACGCCGGCGACCGACGGTCGGCGCGGCGTCGCGGGGCGGGTGCGGGGCCAGCCCGGCGTCGCGGGCGCCGGCGTCGGTGCGGCCCACCCCCGCCCCCGCGCCGGTGGCCCGGCTGCCGCTCTCGGCGGGTACGCCGTCGGCGGCGAGGCGCTCGCGGAAGCGGCGGAACAGGGCACCCACCGGGCGGTCCGGGCTCACGACGATCCTCCGACGAACGCGGCGACGGTGGCCGCCGCCATGGCCAACGCGGCCAGACCGGCGCGCTTCCACATCTTCGGCAGGTCCCGGGTGGTGACCACCGGGTCCGGCGGCAGCCCGTACACCTCCGGCTGGTCGAGCAGCAGGAAGAACGCGCCGTCGCCGCCCACCCCGTCGGTCGGGTCGTGGCCGTAGAGCCGGGCCTCCGGCACGCCGCGCTCGTGCAGCGTGGCGACCCGCTGGGCGGCCCGGTCGCGCAGTTCGTCGAGCGGACCGTACTGGATCGACTCGGTGGGGCACGCCTGCGCGCAGGCCGGCGTCATGCCGGCGCCCAGCCGGTCGTAGCAGAGCGTGCACTTCCACGCCCGGCCGTCGTCCTTGCGCTGATCGATCACGCCGTACGGGCAGGCGGAGATGCAGTAGCCGCAGCCGTTGCAGATGTCCTCCTGCACCACGACGGTGCCGAACTCGGTGCGGAACAGCGAACCGGTCGGGCAGACGTCCAGGCACGCCGCGTGCGTGCAGTGCTTGCAGACGTCGGACATCATCAGCCAGCGGAAGTCGGTGCGGCTCTCCGCGCCGGTGCCCCGGCCCGGCGGTTGCGCGCCGGGCATGCCGAGGAACTCCGGCCCGGCCGCCATCCGCGCCGCCGGTTCGCCGCGCCCCGCCGGCAGTCCCGGGTTGGTGCCGGTGTCGGTGGCCGTGCCCGCGCCCACCGACGCCGACGCCGGGCTGCTGGTCGCCGGGCCGGTCGGGTCGCCCGCGAACGGTGGCGTCCGGGGCCCCGCCGGGCGGGGCTGCTCGATGAACGCCACGTGCCGCCACGAGTTCGCGGTCAACGCGCCGGTGTTGTCGTACGACATGCCGAGCAGGTCGAAGCCCGCGTCCGGGACGCCGTTCCACTCCTTGCAGGCGACCTCGCACGCCTTGCAGCCGATGCAGACGCTGGTGTCGGTGAAGAAGCCCATCCGGGGCGGCGCGGCGACCCAGCCCGCGTCCGGGGCCGGGTCGAGCGGTCCGTACAGGCTGTTGGCGTCAGGCATGGTCTTCTCCGTCGCGCGCCGCGGCCTCGGGCGTCTGCTCGTCGGTGCTGCCGGCCGCGTTCTCGCCGCCCAACACGTCGGTGGTCACGATCGGCACCTTCCGGTCCGCGGTCATCCCGGCCCGCCGCTGGTAGTCGCCGACCAGGTCGAGCAGCGCCGGCCCGGTGGGACGCCGGCCCGGCCGGACGTCACACGTGCCGATCTTGCTCTCCTGGATGAGCACGTTCGGGTCCAGCGTGATGCCGAACAGGTCGTTCGCCGAGTCACCGGTGACCAGGCCCTCGCTGCCGAAGTGGTAGGGCAGCCACACCTGGTGGATGACCCGCCCGTCCACCCGCAGCGGGGTGAGCCGGTCGGTGACCAGCACCCGCGCCTCGATCACGGCCCGCCCGCTGATCAGGTGCGCCCAGCCGAGATGCGCCAGCCCGACCTCGGCGGCCAGCTCCGGGGACACCTCGACGAACATCTCCGGTTGCAGCTCGGCCAGGCGCGACACGGTCCGGCTCATCCCGCCGGCGGTGTGGTGCTCGGTGAGCCGGCTGACCGTGAACACGTACGGGAAGACCTCGCTGTGCGGCTCCGGCGGGCTCGGGTTGATCCGGTTCACCGGGTGCTCGTAGATCTTGCGGGTCGGGTTGGCCTGCTGCCCGTAGAGCGGGTTGCGCATCGGCGACTCGGCCGGCTCGTAGTGCGTCGGCAGGGGGCCGTCGAGCACGCCGCTCGGCGCGTACAGCCAGGCCTTGCCGTCGCCCTGCATGACGAACGGGTCGTCACCGGCGAGCGCCGCCGGGCCGGAGGCGTCGGCCGGCGGCCGGTACGACGGCGGCTTCGTCTTCTCGAAGTCAGGCACGTCGTAGCCGGTCCACTCGCCGGCGTCCGGGTCCCACCAGACGTACTTCTTGCGTTCGCTCCACGGCCGGCCCTCCGGGTCGGCGGAGGCGCGGTTGTAGAGCGTGCGGCGGTTCGCCGGCCAGGCCCATCCCCACTCGGCGGCCACCCAGTCCTGCTCGTGCCGGGATTTGCGGCGGGCCGCCTGGTTCACCCCGTCGGCGTAGACGCCGGTGTAGATCCAGCAGCCGATCGCGGTGGAGCCGTCGTCCTTCGCCTCGGCGAACGCGTTCAGCGGGCGGCCGGTCGCCACGTCGAAGCCGTTGATCTCCCTGAGCACCGCCTCGGCGCTCGGCTCGTCGTGCTCGCCGTGCGTCGGGTAGTCCCAGGTCAGGTCCAGCAGCGCCCGGTCGCGGGGCTTGGTGGAGGCGGCCAGCTTCTCCCGCAGCACCCGGCCCAGGTGGTAGAAGAACCACAGCTCGGAGCGGGCGTCGCCGGGCGGGTTCACGGCCTTCTCCCGCCACTGCAGCAGCCGCTGCGTCTGGGTGAAGGTGCCCTCCTTCTCCACGTGCGAGGCGGCCGGCAGGAAGAACACCTCGGTGCGGCACTCCTCCGGCACGATCTCCCCGGTGGCGATCTCCGGGCTGTTCTTCCAGAACGTGGCGCTCTCGATCAGGAACAGGTCGCGGACCACCAGCCAGTCCAGGTTGGCCATGCCGAGGCGCTGGGCCCGGCCGTGCGCCGAGCCGACCGCCGGGTTCTGGCCGAGCAGGAAGTAGCCCTTCACGTGCCCGTCGATCATGTTCAGGACCTGCTGGTACGTCCCGTGGTCGCCGGTCATCCGGGGCAGGTAGCCGTAGCAGAAGTCGTTCTCCGGTGTCGCCGCGTCCCCCCAGTACGCCTTGAGCAGGCTCGCCGCGAACGCGCCCGAGTTGCCCCAGAAGCCCTTCTGGCCGGGGTGGCGGAGGCTGTCCACCCACTTGTCGAACGTCGGGTGGTCGGCGTGGTGCGGCATCGGCAGGTAGCCGGGCAGCAGGTTGAACAGCGTCGGGATGTCGGTGGAGCCCTGGATGCTGGCGTGCCCGCGCAGCGCCAGGATGCCGCCGCCCGGCCGGCCCATGTTGCCCAGCAGCGTCTGGATGATCGCGCCGGTGCGGATGTACTGCACGCCGACGCTGTGCTGCGTCCAGCCGACCGAGTAGACCAGCGCGCCGGTGCGCTCCCGGCCGGAGTTCTCCGTCCAGGCGCGGGCCAGCTCCAGGAACTTCTCCTCCGGAATGCCGCAGACCCGGGCCACCATCTCCGGGGTGTAGCGAGCGAAGTGCCGCTTGAGGATCTGGTAGACGCAGCGCGGGTGCTGCAACGTCTCGTCCCGCTGGGTCTGCGCCGGCACCGGCTCGCCGTGCGACTCGTGCTCCATCCCGGAGGCCGAGTCACGTTCCTTGCCGGTGCCCCGGGCCGGGGTGTTGCCCTCCTGGCCCTCGTACTGCCAGCTGGCGTGGTCGTAGGAGCCGGTCTCCGGGTTGTAGCCGGAGAAGAGACCGTCCAGGTCCTCGGTGTCGGCGAACTGCTCGCTGACGATGGTCGCCGCGTTGGTGTACGCCAGCACGTACTCCCGGAAGTCCAGCTCGTTGTCCAGGATGTAGCGCACCACGCCGCCGAGCAGCGCGATGTCGGTGCCCGCCCGGATCGGCAGGTAGGTGTCGGCGAGCGCGCTGGTGCGGGTGAACCGCGGGTCGACGTGGAAGACCTTCGCGCCGCGCTTCTTCGCCTCCATCACCCACTGGAAGCCCACCGGGTGGGCCTCGGCCATGTTCGAGCCCTGGATGACGATGACATCAGCGTTGGCGAGGTCCTGCTGGAAGTCCGTCGCGCCGCCGCGACCGAAGCTGGTCCCCAGACCGGGGACGGTGGCGGAGTGTCAAATGCGCGCCTGGTTCTCGATCTGGAGCGCCCCCATCGCCGTGAACAGCTTCTTGATGAGGTAGTTCTCCTCGTTGTCCAGCGTCGCGCCGCCCAGGCTGGAGATGCCCAGCGTCCGGTTCAGCGGGCGCCCCTCGTCGTCGACGTCCTCCCAGGTCTCGTCGCGGGCGGCGAGGATCCGGTCGGAGATCATGTCGAGCGCGACGTCGAGGTCCAGATCCTCCCAGTCGGTCGCGTACGGCCGGCGGTAGCGGACCTTGGTCTGGCGCAGCGGGCTGGTCACCAGGCTCTTGCTGGCGGAGCCCTTCGGGCAGAGCCGGCCGCGGGAGATCGGGCTGTCCGGGTCGCCCTCGATCTGGGTGACCCGACCATCGGAGTGGAAGACGCGTTGCCCGCAACCGACCGCGCAGTAGGGGCAGACCGAGCGGGCCATGCCGTCGGCGGTCTCGGTGCGGGCGGTCAGCTCGGCGGATCGGGCCGACTGCGCGGCGGCGCCGCGACCCAGCGGGTCGGTGCCGGTGAGCTGCCGGTAGACCGGCCACCCCTGGATGAACGTCTTCAGACCCATCCCGGGCACCCCCTCCCCGTCGAGAACGGCTGACGCTTAAGCACACTAGGCCAGCCGTCCGACGGCCGCGAGCCGAGCGCGAAACAGCGCCGCCCCGACCGGAGGGCCGGGGCGGCGCTGGGCGTCGGTGTGCAGGTCGCCTCTCGGCGAGTGGCGCGACGCGGCTCCAGCCGAACGGTATTCCGCGAAGGCTATTTAGGTGAGGCCCGGGGACACTGGTCACACCGACGCTCTGCACAACGGTACCGGGACGGTCGTTCTTCCGCCGGTCGTCGTGACGCCGGTCACGGAGCCTGGCGACCGGAACGCCCGGCTCGGGTTACCCTGAGGCCATGTCGGCCACCGCCAGCGCGTATCTCGCCCGTCCCGGGCGTCCCGCCGTGGTCGCGCGCACGCTGGACGAGCTGGCCGGCCCCACCGGGGGCATCGTCGAACTGCCGGTGCGCCTGATGTGGAACAGCGAACGCGCCTTCGACCTCGCCGACCCCGACGAGCTGCTCTGGATGTACGAGAACGTGCTGCGCGAGACCACCCGGGTGGAGGACCTGCGGGAGCTGATCCACGCGGGAACGCTGCGCCGGGTGTGGCCGCTGCTCAACCTGCCCCGGGGCGTCCGCCTGGCCTGGGAGGGCCGGCACCGGTGCCTGCGTAGCGCGTGACGCACCCGCACGACTTCTACCGGGAGGTGGCCCGGGTGGCGCTCGCCGCCGCCGGCCCGCACCGCTTCGTGCTCGGCGGCGGGGTGGCCTGGGCGGCGCACGGCCTGGTCACCCGCCCGACCGAGGACGTCGACCTGTTCGCCGACGTGGAGGGCGCCGCCGCCGCGGCGGCCGCCGACGTGCGCGCCGCGCTGGAACGGGCCGGCTACCGGGTCGACGACGCGGACCCGGGCGGTCTGGGTGAGGTGTTCGACGGCTTCGACAGCGACCTGCGGGACTTCGTGGTCGGCCGGGACGGCCGGCGGATCCGGCTCAGCCTGGCCCGGCTGGACCGCCACCGCAGCCCGGTGGTGATGGACTTCGGCCCGGTCATGGACGTCCGGGACCTGCTCGCCAACAAGACCGCCGCGCTGGTCAACCGGCGGGAGGTACGCGACTACATCGACGTCGCCGCCGCGCTGGACCGGTATGCGGTGGCCGAGCTGCTGGCGCTGGCCCGCCAGGTCGACCCGGCGCTGGAGGACGAGGACGTGCGGGCGGCCGGCCGCTACCTCGACGGTCTGGCCGACCGCCGCTTCACCCGCTACGGCCTGGACGCGGCCCGGATCGCCGAGGTGCGCCGCCGGATGGCCGTCTGGCCCCGGTGACGGGAGGGGAAACATCTCGGGGTGATGTGGCGCGTGTGACACCTGCTGGTTATGGTGCGCAGCGGCGCCCACGAGGCGCCTACCCCCATGGAAAGGCACCTCATGACCTCCTCCTCCGGCGCCTCTCGGCGCCAGGTGCTGGCCGTCGCCGCCGCCGCGGCGACCGCTCCCCTGCTCGCCGGCGCGCCCGCCGAGGCGAAGCCGAAGCAGCCGAAGACCTGGGACCTGACCGTCCTCGGCACCTCGGACACCCACGGCAACGTCTACAACTGGGACTACTACAAGGACGCCGAGTTCGACGACAGCAAGCACAACGACGTCGGCGTCGCGAAGCTGGCCACCCTGGTCAACCAGATCCGCGCGGAGCGCACGGGCAAGGCCACGCTGGTCCTGGACGCCGGCGACACCATCCAGGGCACGCCGCTGGCCACCTACTACGCGAAGCAGGAGCCGATCACCAGCACCGGTGAGACGCACCCGATGGCAGGCGCGATGAACGTGCTGCGGTACGACGCCGTCACGCTCGGCAACCACGAGTTCAACTACGGCCTGCCGCTGCTGGCCACCTGGATCAAGCAGCTCGGCTTCCCGGCACTCGCCGCGAACGCGATCAACGCCAGGACCGGCAAGCCGGCCTTCCTCCCGTACGTGATCAAGGAGGTCCGGCTCGGCGGGCACGGCGCGCCGAAGCTGCGCGTCGGCATCCTCGGCCTGACCAACCCCGGCGTGGCCATCTGGGACAAGGCCAACGTCGAGGGCCGGCTGGTCTTCGCCGACATGGTCGCCACCGCCGCGAAGTGGGTGCCGGTGATGCGCCGGCGCGGCGCCGACGTGGTCATCGTCTCCGCGCACGGCGGGGACAGCGGCACCTCCAGCTACGGCCCGGAGCTGCCGAACGAGAACCCGACCGCGCTGATCGCCGAGCAGGTGCCCGGCATCGACGCGATCCTGTTCGGTCACGCCCACAACGAGGTGCCGGAGAAGTTCGTCACCAACCTGAAGACCGGCAGGGCGGTGCTCACCTCCGAGCCGTCGAAGTGGGGCCAGCGCCTCACCCGGATGGACTTCACGCTGGCCCGGGAGAAGGGCTGCTGGAAGGTCGTCGACTCGTCGGCCACCACGCTGAACACCAACACCGTGGTCGAGGACCCGGCGGTGCTCGCGGCCGTGCGCGGCCAGCACGCCAAGACGGTCGAGTACGTCAACCGGGTGGTCGCGCAGTCGAGCGTGGAGCTGTCCGCCGCCGAGTCGCGTTACAAGGACACCCCGATCCTGGACTTCATCAACCACGTCCAGACCGAGGTGGTCACCGAGGCGCTGGCCGGTGGCGCGTACGCGGGGCTGCCGGTGCTGTCGATCGCCGCGCCGTTCAGCCGCACCGCGGTCTTCCCGCAGGGCGACGTGCGGATCCGCGACGTGGCCGGCCTCTACGTGTTCGACAACACGCTCGAGGCGGTCGTGCTGACCGGCGCCGAGGTGAAGGCGTACCTGGAGTACTCGGCGAAGTACTTCGTCACCGTCCCGGTCGGCGCTACGGTCGACCCGGAGACGATCAGCGACCCGGCCGTGCCGGACTACAACTACGACGTGTTCTCCGGCGTCGACTACGACATCGACATCTCGAAGCCGGTCGGCCAGCGGATCACCCGCCTGGTGCTGGCCGGCACCGACACGCCGGTCGCGGCGGACGCGCAGTTCGTGGTGGCGGTGAACAACTACCGGCGCAGCGGCGGCGGCAACTTCCCCGGCATCGTGAAGACGCAGGTCTACAACGCGCAGCAGGAGATCCGCCAGTTGCTGATCGACTGGGCGCAGGCCAAGGGCACCATCGACCCGGCCGACTTCTTCGTGCCGAACTGGAAGCTGGTGCGCGAGGGCGTGCCGGTCTTCTGACCGTCCGACGAGGGGGCCCGGCGCGATGCCGTGGCCCCCTCGTCACGTTCCGAGAGCGTGACCGGCCGAACGCCCATCCGGTCCTCCAGGTTGCGCCGCCTCCGTCAGCCGCCGGCGCGTAGGTGCCACTCCGACTCGCCGCCGACCGGGTCGGGCCGGCCCGGGGGGACCTCGGTCTCGGCTGACTCCATTCGCTCCTCCGGACGCACCGGGGCGGGCAGCTCGCCGAAGCGGACATGCCGGAGGAACGCGTACTCCTCGTCGGTGAACGACGCGACCGGTTCGCTCATGCCCGCATTGTGCGCCACGCGCGCGAGGACAGCCATACCGTTCCACTCGCGGGCTGGGTGGAGCACGGGTGGAACGGTATGGGTGTCAGAACGGGCCGGAGACACCCATGGCGTTCCACCCACGGGCCGGACGACCCGCGACGGGAGCGGTACGGGTGTCTCCGGCGCCAGGGGCAGCCGCCGTGGGCTGGGCAGACGCGGTATCAACCGGGGTGGTGCGGGTATGCCGCGGCGACGACCGTCGGCGACGAGGTGGGAGGGCGACGATGCGCGCGGTACGGATGACCGCTCCGGGGGTGCTGGAGTTGACCGAGGCACCCACGCCGGAGCCCGGCCCCGGTGAGGTGCTGCTGCGCGTCGGCGCGGTCGGCGCCTGCCACTCCGACCTGCACATCCTCGACGCCGAGGCAGGGATGTTCCCCACCCCGATGACGTTGGGCCACGAGATCGCCGGCACGGTGGACACCGCCGGTCCCGGCGTGGACGGCTGGTCGCCCGGGGACCGGGCCGCGGTCTACGGGATCATCGGCTGCGGCCGGTGCCGGGCCTGCCTGCGTGGCGAGGAGAACCGCTGCCGGGTCACCCCGGTCGGCGGCATCGGGCTCAGCCGCGACGGCGGGCTGGCCGAGCACGTCGTGGTGCCGGCGTCCCGGCTGCTGCACGTGGGCGACATGGACCTGACCCAGGCCGCGCCGCTGACCGACGCCGGGCTGACCCCGTACCACGCGGTGGAGTTGGCCCGGCCCCGGCTGCGTCCCGGCACCACCTGCGTGGTGATCGGCATCGGCGGGCTGGGGCACATGGCGCTCCAGATCCTGCTCGCCACCGCCGCGGTGCGGATCGTCGCGGTGGACACCAGCGTCGCCGCGCTGGACCTCGCCGACCGCCTCGGCGCCCACCACGTGGTGCGGGCCGGCGCGGACGCCGTGGAGAAGATCCGCGAGCTGGTCGGCCCGCCGCCGGACGGCGCGGACGTGGTGCTCGACTTCGTGGGCGCGCAGCCCACCCTGGACACCGCCCGGCAGGTCGTCGCCACCGGCGGTCAGCTGTTGCTGGTCGGCCTCGCCGGGGGCACGTTGCCGGTCCGGCCGGTCGCCGACGCGCCGCCCCCGGTGCCGTTGGAGACCGGGGTGGTGGTGCCGTTCTGGGGCACCCGCGCCGAACTCCAGGAGGTCATCGCGCTGGCCCGGGACGGTCGGCTGCACGCCGACGTGCAGACCTTCCCGCTGGACGAGGCGCCCGAGGCGTACGAGGCGCTGCGCCGGGGCGACATCCACGGGCGGGCGGTCATCGTGCCCTGACCGGGGGCAGACGGTCGATCAGCGCCAGCCCGGCCCGCACCGGTCGCCGGTCGAGCGCCTCGGCGAAGCTGGTCCGCCCCTGACAGAAACGGACGAACATCCGCCAGCCGGGCGGGCTGGCCAGCATCGCGTGGAACACGTCCGGGCGCCGCTCGAACGCGTCCAGCAGCCGGTGCCCGGCCCGCATCTCCGGCGTCAGCAGCCGCGCCACCTCCCGGGGGTACGCGTCCAGGTCACCGCCGGCGACCGCCGCGCCGGCCAGCCGGCCGGACCGCAACGCGTAGCTGATCCCCTCCCGGCTCCACGGCTCCAGCAGGCCGGCCGCGTCGCCGGCGACCAGCACCCGACCGTGGCGCAGCGGGGAGTCCTCCGTGCGGCAGCGGGTCAGGTGGCCGGAGTCGTGTTCCGGCGCGATCCCGGACAGCCCCAGCCGGGCCACGAAGTCCCGCAGGTAGGCGCGGGTCCGCTCGCCGTCGCCGCGGGCGGAGATGACGCCCACGGTGAGCCGGTCCCCCTTCGGGAAGACCCAGGCGTACGAGCCGGGGACCGGGCCCCAGTCGAGCAGCAGCCGGCCCCGCCAGCGGTCCCGCTCGACGGCGGGCACCGGCAGCTCCAGCTCCAGCCCCAGGTCGACCTGACGGAAGCGCACCCCCACGTGGCGGGCGGTCACCCCGGAGGAGCCGTCCGCGCCGACCACCGCACGGGCGCGCACCACCTCGCCGTCGGCCAGCCGCAGGCGTACCTCGTCGGGGTCCTGTTCCACGGCGCGGACCGCGACGCCCTCGCGGACCTCGACGCCGGCGGACACCGCGGCGGCGCGCAGCCGGTCGTCGAACTCCTCCCGCCGGATCATCGTGACCACCGGCGCGGCGTGGCGGCGGGTGAACGCCCGTCGCCCGTCCCGGGTGAACGTCACCCGGTCGACGCGGTCCTGCGCGGGGACCTCGATCACGTCACCGGCCTCGGCCAGCGAGGTGCCGATCAGGCCGCCGCCGCACGTCTTGTAGCGGGGGTGGGTGGCGCGCTCGACCACCAGCGTGCGCACGCCGGCCCGGGCCGCGGTACGCGCGGCGGAGAGTCCGGCGGGCCCGCCACCGACCACGACGAGATCCCAGATGATCACGGGTGCAGCCTAGGGCACCGGCCGGCGTGGCGGCCGGGTACGACCCTCGATCGGGTGGGCATCATCGTCGGCCGCCCGGGTAAGCGCCGGTCGCCGACCGTCCGGCGGCCGGGCGGTCCACGCCGAGGAGGGAAGCGATGCCGCAGGTCCAGTTGTCCGCGGTCGAGGAGCGGGTCTACCAGGCGGTCTCCGCGCTGGAGGTGCGGGGGCACGTCCCCTACCCGGACCTGATCGCCGAGGAGACCCAGATGACCGAGGAGGAGCTGCGCGAGCCGCTGCACACGCTCACCGAGCGGGGACTGCTGCACCGCGAGGACTCGCCGATGACGGGCCTGGACTTCGGGCCCCGCTGGTGCGCGCGCCAGATGGCCTGACCGCGTCGTTTGCCCCACCGGGGGCCGGGTAGCGATCGGGGATGCGTGATCGAGGGTCGGTGGGGGGCACGATGAGCGGAGACCGGTCGTCGGCGCCGGTGGCGGACACCGGGTACGACGACCGGCGACGCTGGCGGGCGCTGAGCGTCGGCCTGGTCGCGGCGTTCATGACGCTGCTGGACGTCAGCATCGTCAACGTCGCCGTCCCGTCGATCGACCGGGCGCTGCACGCCACCCCGAGCGACCTGCAATGGGTGCTGTCCGGGTACGCGTTGACGTTCGGCCTGGTGCTGGTGCCGGCCGGACGGTTCGGGGACGCGCGCGGCCGGCGGACCGCGTTCGTGGTCGGGGTGGGACTGTTCACGGTGACCAGCGCGCTCGCCGGGCTGGCCACGTCGGCGACCTGGCTGATCGTCGCCCGGCTCGTCCAGGGCGCCGCGGCCGGCATCGTCAACCCCCAGGTCAGCGGCATGATCCAGCAACTGTTCCGGGGCGCCGACCGGGGGCGCGCGTTCGGGCTGCTCGGCGCCACCATCGGCATCTCCACCGCGGTCGGGCCGCTGCTGGGCGGGCTGCTCATCCAGCTCGGCGGCGCCGAACACGGCTGGCGGTGGGTGTTCTTCGTCAACATCCCGGTCGGCATCCTCGCGATGGTGCTCGGCTGGCGGCTGATGCCGGCCCGGCCCGCCGGCCAGCCCGACCGGCACCGGCTCGACCCGGTCGGCGTGCTGCTGCTCGGCGTCGGCGTCACCGTGATCCTGCTGCCGCTGGTGCAGCGGGAGCAGTGGCCCGGCTCGGCCAAGTGGCTGCTCATCCCGCTCGGCCTGCTGCTGCTGGCCGGCTTCGCGCTCTGGGAACGCCGGTACGCCCGGCACACCCAGCCCCTGTTCGACCTGCGGCTGTTCACGCTGCGCTCGTACACGCTGGGTTCGCTGATCGGGCTGATCTACTTCGCCGGCTTCACCGCGATCTTCTTCGTCTTCACGCTCTATCTCCAGATCGGGCTGGGCTACAGCGCGCTTGTCGCCGGCCTGGCGATCACCCCGTTCGCGCTCGGCTCGGCGCTCGCCTCCGCGCTGGGCGGGCGCGTGGTGACCCGGTACGGCCGGCCGCTGGTCGCGATCGGACTGCTCGCCGTGGTGGTCGGGCTGGTCGCCACCGACCTGGTGCTGACCGGCGGGCCGCACCAGGACGTGCCACTGCGTACCGCGTTGCCGCTGCTCGTCGCCGGGCTGGGCAGCGGCCTGGTGATCGCGCCCAACCAGACGCTCACGCTGTCGGAGGTGCCGGTGCCGATGGCCGGCAGCGGCGCCGGCATGCTCCAGACCGGACAGCGGATCGGCTCGGCGGCCGGCATCGCGGCGGTGGGCGCGCTGTTCTTCTCCACGCTGGCCGACAACCGGGGCGACTGGGCGGTGGCGTTCCGGCACTCGCTGCTGCTGGCCGCCGGGATCATCGTGCTGGCGCTGGCCGCCGCCGTGATCGACATCGTCGCCGGCCACCGCCGTAAGGAGGGGCCCCCGGTTAACGCCTCCGGTAGAGGAACGGGCCCCGCTTGACACGTCGGGAGCGCTGAAGGCCGGCACCCTTCCGGGTGCCGGCCTTCGCGTTCCTTAGCTGTTCCAGTGCTGGTTGACGAGGTCGGTGGCCTGCTTCTCCCACTGCGCGTACGCGTCCGGGTAGGCCGACACCTGCACGGTCTGGGCGGCCTTGGTCAGCGGCATGTCCTGCCAGCCGTCGACCTGCTTCAGACCCTTCAGGAACGCCAGGGTCGAGTACTCCGGGTCGGTGATCTGCTCCGGCGTGCCCCACCCACTGGACGGGCGCTGCTGGAACAGACCCAACGAGTCGTGATCGTTCTTGTCGCCGAGGTGACCCAGGTTCTCCAACTTCGACTCCTGCAACGCGGTGGCGATCGAGATGACCGCCGCCCGCTCCGGCAGACCGGCCTTCTTCGTCGCCGCGATGATCGCCTTGGCATTCGCGGTCTGCTCGCCGTTCAGCGGGATCGTCGACTGCTCACCCTGCACGGTGGCGGCGGCGACGGGCTTGCCGGCGCTGGCATGGACGGTGTCGGCGTGCGCGGCGATCGGACCGGCGAACACACCACCGGTGAAGGCCAGACCAGCAACACCCAGGATGCTCTTGCGCAGGATCGTGTTCATGAGGGGGCTCCATTCGGGGGTCAACGCACCCGGGGATGGGTGCGGGCACCGTCAGGCGCTCTCGGGGGGATCCGGCTGGCTCGCGGAAGCGCGGGGCCTCGACGCGGCGCCGGAAGACTCTGCAACGACCGGGGCCCCACCGTCATTCCCGGCGGCGCAGGGGTGCTTGCCTTCCTCGGCCGTGCACCGGGATACAACGCCGCGACCCCCCGACCCATTCCACCGCCAGAGTGCCCCCCACCACCCCCGACCCGGACAAACCACCCACCCGGCACACTCAGCGGAACACCACCCATACCGTTCCACCCACCGCCCACCACCACCGTGACTGGAACGGCATGGGTGTCTCGGGGCTCCCCAGACACCCATGACGTTCCACCCACGGGGCTGTCCGGACAGACGGACCGGCCGGCCCCGAACTGGGGCCGGCCGGCGTGTCACCAGAGCTGCTGGACGATGTCCGCCGCCTGCTCCTCCCACTGCGCGTACGCGTACGGGTAGGCGGACACCTGGACGGTCTGCGCCGCGCTGGTCAGCGGCAGGTCCTGCCAGCCGCCGACGTTCTTCAGCGCGCCGAAGAACGCCTTGCTGGCGTACTCGGGGTCGGTGATCTGCTCGGACGTGCCCCAACCGGACGACGGGCGCTGCTGGAACAGGCCCTCCGAGTCGTGGTCGTTGTACGTGCCGAGGTGACCCAGGTTGTAGAGCTTGGACTCCTGGAGCGAGGTGGCGACGCCGATCACGGCGCCCCGCTCCCCCACGCCGGTCTCCTTGGCCGCCCGGACGATGGCCTTGGCGTTGTCGAGCTGTGCGTCGTCGAGCGGGATGCGCGACTGCGCGCCCTCGACGCCGTGCGGCATGAGCTTCTCCCGGGCCGGCCGGTCGGCCCTGCTGGGCACCTTGTCGCCGCCGGTGGTCAGGCCGGACTTCGCCGCCTCGGTGGCGGTCTTCTTGCCGGTGGCCAGGTCGATGGCGGCCACGGCGCCGGCGTGCGGTCCGCTGGTCACCGGCGCGGCGACGGCGGTGGGGGCGAAGGCCAGCCCGCCCAGGGCGGCCACGCCCGCGACGGTCAGCGCGGCGCGGCGGTTCTGGGCGACGGCGGTGGTCCTCGCGACGGCGGTCTTCGCGATGGCGGGGAGCCATCGAGTGAGGTGCTGCTGCACGATGGTTGCCCTTTCGATCGTTACGACGCGCTCCGGGGTGAGCGCCCCTCGGGGGTGCCGGCACCGGTCGGGATGCCGGCGGTACCGGGGCACAACCAGCCCGGCCTGTCGGTCATTCCGGAAATGTCAGCGAAGGCGCGCGGGCTGCGGTCCAGGTCACTCCCGGATCCACGGGGAAACGGGACGATCAGGCCGGCTGGCCGAAACGGACCAGGACGTGCCAGAGCTGCTTGAGGTGTTGCCAGGTCAGCTCCGCCGGCCCGCGATCGGCCCAACGGTGCGGCTCGCGTACCAGGGAGGCGGCGGCGCGGCCGACCAGGGCCGCGTGCAGCGGCTCCCCCGGCCGGCCGAACTCGGCGTGCACGCGAGCGGCCAGCGGCGGGATGTCCGGCCCGCGGAAGTCGGCGTCGACGCCGTCCACGGGGAGTTGGAAGCCGGGATGCCAGCGCAGCGGGAACCCGAGCCGGTCGGCGATCCCGGCGAGGCGGCGGCCGGTCCCGGTGTCGCGGAAGGACGGGTCGACCACGAGGGCCTCGACGTCGCGGGCGAGACTCAGCTCGCCGTGCACCTGCGCCTCGATGTAGTCGTCAAGTGCGCGGCCGGCCCGCTCGGACGCCCGTTCCCGGCGGGACAGCAACGTGCGCAGCAGCGTGCCGGTGTCCATCCCGGACACACCCAGGCTGACGCCGGTGCCGGCGGTGGCGACCAGCAGCGCGGCGAGGACCGGCTCGAAGACGATGACGGTGCCGACCTCGGTCGGCCCGAGGTGGCTGTCACCGAAGGTGAACGTGGTCCGGGCCAGCACCTCCGGACGCAGCCGCAGGTGGCAGGAGCCGAACCGGGGGCAGGCGCCGTCGGGATGGTCGAGCAGGTTGAGGCCGCCGTACTTCGGGCGCTCCGCGGCGGGCACGCCCGGACGCTGGTACGCGCCGCCGAACATCGCCTTCTCCCAGACGTCCCGGTCACCACCGGGGAACGCGGTCAACCCGCCGCCCGAGATCCCGGTCTCGAACTGACTGCGGTACACGCCCTCGTCGTCGAGCGCCTCGACCACCGTGCGGCCGTCGTACAGCAGCCGGTCGGGGTGGAAGTTGACGGTCAGCCGGCCGTACCCGGTCACCGCCGCGACGACCTCGTCGCAACGGACGGCGACCCCGGCGCCGGCGAGGTGTTCCGCGATCACGGCGAGCGCCGCCGGGCGGTCCCGCAGCGCGACGTCGCGCACGTGTCGCAGGGCGGCGAACTGCGCGGCGGTCAGGGTCGGTCCGGGCATGCCGGCGAGTATCGGCGGGCCGGACCCGGCGGGCCAGGGGTTTCCCGCGACGGGCGACTACCGGACGGCCGCGCCGAGGCGGGCGAGCAGGTGCGCGTTGCCGCCGGTGGCGGCGAGCTGGCGCAGCAGGTGGTCCAGGGCGGCCTGGCGGTCCAGCGTGGAGAGCGCGGAACGCAACGCGCGCAGGCGTTGCCGTTCGAGGTCGGACAGCAGCGCCTCCTCCCGCCGG
Organism: Micromonospora sp. NPDC018662; assembly: GCF_044391475.1. Taxonomy (NCBI): domain Bacteria; kingdom Bacillati; phylum Actinomycetota; class Actinomycetes; order Micromonosporales; family Micromonosporaceae; genus Micromonospora; species Micromonospora sp. NPDC018662. The sequence continues at coordinate 84,576 of NZ_JBISAC010000010.1, read as the reverse complement.
GTGCCGGAGGCGCACACGTCGACCGCCGGGAACGTACGCCGGTCGGCGAGCCCTCGATCCAGTTTCAGCTCCGCGTTGCCGGTGCTCTTGAACTCCTCGAAGATGAGCGTGTCGGCAGCGGAGCCGGTCTCCACCAGCGCGGAGGCCAGGATGGTCAACGAGCCGCCCTCCTCGACCGCGCGAGCCGCCGCGAGCAGCTGTTTGGGCGGGGTCAGCGCGGCCACGTCGATGCCGCCGGAGAGCGTACGCCCGGCGGAGCGGACGGTGAGGTTGTAGGCGCGGCCGAGCCGGGTCAGCGAGTCGAGCAGCACGACCACGTCCTGCCCCAGCTCGACCAGGCGCTTGGCCCGTTCGATAGCCAACTCGGCCACCGCGGTGTGGTCCTGCGGCGGACGGTCGAACGTGGCGGCGACGACCTCGCCCTTGATCGACCGTGACATGTCGGTGACCTCTTCGGGCCGCTCGTCCACCAGCACCACCATCAGGTGACAATCGGGATGGTTGATGGTGATGGCGTTCGCGATCGCCTGCAACACCATCGTCTTGCCCGCCTTCGGCGGCGACACGACCAACGCCCGCTGCCCCTTGCCGATCGGCATGACCAGGTCGATCACCCGGGTGGACAGGACGTGCGGCTCGGTCTCCAGCCGCAGCCGCTCGCGCGGGTGCACCGGGGTGAGCTGGTGGAAGTCGCGGCGCCGTCGGGCCTGCTCGGGGGCGAGGCCGTTGACGGTGTCCAGCCGGTCCAGCGGGACCGGCCGGCCGGGACGGGACTCGCCGGTGACCGCGCCGGTGACCAGGTCGCCGCGGCGCAGGCCGTACCGGCGGGCCTGGCCGGCGCTGAGGTGGACGTCGGCGGTGGACGGCAGGTATCCGTCCACCCGGAGGGTGCAGTGCCCGCCGACGGTGTCGAGGACACCGCTGACGGGACGGTGCGCAGGGAGCATGGGTGGCCTTTCGGGGAAGGCGGTGTCGGCCGGACGCGGACACCACGGGAGGGCGCGGCCGGGGACCGGCCCGGCACGAGGCCGGGGGGTGCCGCCGCGGCGGAGACGCCGGTCGGACGGCCGAGCGGCGGAGACGCCGGTCGGTGACCGGCCACACTGGGAAGTTCGGACGACGGGCGGCGCCTGGCGCCGGCATCCGGGTCCACGAGCAGGCTAACCCGGCCGGTGGCGGCGGGCAAGCGGATCACCGGTGCCGCCGGGCACGACGCTTCGTTAGAGTGGGTCACCCGCACCGGGAAGGCCCGCACCGTGACTGCTACGACCGTGGTCGACCAGGTCGATCTGGGCGACCACGTCTGTTGGATCCACGACGACGACACCGAGGCCCTGGACGCCGTCGGCCGCTTCGCCGCCACCGGCCTCCGCCGTGGCCACAAGGTGGTCTGTTACACCGAGACCTCGACCCCCCAGGCGGTCCGCGCCCGGGTCGACGCCGTCGGGGTTCCCACCGAGGCCGCCGTGGCCGCCGGGCAGCTACGGATCATGCCCGCCGTGGACGCGTTCCTCGGCGACGGGCGACCCACGCCGGCTGCCCTGGCCGACACGGTCCGCCGCGAGGTCGACCGGGCCCGGCGGGAGGGCTACCCGGGGGTACGCCTCTGCGGCGACATGGCGTGGGTGCTGCGTTCCGGCGTCAGCCTGGACGAGCTGCGACGCTACGAGCAGGCGCTCACCCCGATCTTCCCCGACGGCCGGGTCGCCGGCCTGTGCCTGTACGACCGCCGACGCTTCCCCGCCGAGCAGCTCCGCCTCCTCACCGCGGCCCACCCGGGCTGCGCCGGGCCGCACACCCCGCGCACGTGGTCGCCGCTGCTGCGCGCGTACCGGACCGGTGATCCACCCGGGTTGCGGCTGGTGGGGCAGGTGGACCGCAGCAACCGGGACGCGTTCGTCGCGCTGCTGGGCGCGCTGACGTCCGGGGCCGGCCCGGCCCCGGTGCTGGACCTGACGGAGTTGAGCTTCGCCGACGCCGGCGCCGCCACCGAGCTGGCGCGGGCCGGCCGGGCCAGTCGCACCGGCATCCGGCTGGTGGGATGCCGTCCGGCGCTGGACCGGCTGCTGCGCATGCTGGACGGCGTGCCGGCGTGAGCGCCGCCACCGGTAGGCTCAGTGGCCGCGCGCGATCCACTCGTCCAGGTGCGGCGCCTCCGCGCCGACGGTGGTGTCGTCGCCGTGCCCGGTGTGCACCACGGTCTCCGGCGGCAGCGTGAGCAGCCGGGTGCGGATCGACTCGACGATGACGCCGAAGTCGCTGTAGGAGCGGCCGGTCGCGCCCGGGCCGCCGGCGAAGAGCGTGTCGCCGGTGAAGACCACGCCCAGTTCCGGGGCGTACAGGCTGCACGCTCCCGGGCTGTGCCCGGGCGTGTGCAGGACCCGCAGCGTGGTGCCGCCGACGGTGACGGTCTGCCCGTCGGTGAGGTCGCCGTCCGGCGGCGTGTCCGGGTGGACCTGGTCCCACAGCACCCGGTCGGCGGGGTGCAGCAGCACCGGCGCGCCGGTGGCGCGGGCCAGCTCGGGGGCGACCCGGACGTGGTCGTCGTGGGCGTGGGTGGCCAGGATCGCCAGCACCCGCCGGTCACCGACCACGGCGCGGATCGCGGCCACGTCGTGCGGCGCATCGACCACCACGCACTCGTCGTCGTCGCCGACCACCCAGACGTTGTTGTCGACGTCGAACGTCTGCCCGTCCAGCGAGAACGTGCCGGACGTGACGGCGTGGTCCACGTGCGCGGTCACGGGAAGACCACCACCGAACGGAGCACGTCGCCGTGGTGCATCCGGGTGAACGCGTCCTCGACCTGGTCGAGGGCGATCTCCTCGGTGACGAACGCGTCCAGGTCGAGCCGGCCCTGCCGGTAGAGCTCGGTGAGCATCGGGAAGTCGCGGCTGGGCAGGCAGTCGCCGTACCAGCTGGACTTGAGCGCGCCACCGCGGCCGAACACGTCGAGCAGCGGCAGCTCGAGCGTCATCTCCGGGGTCGGCACGCCGACCAGCACGACCGTGCCGGCGAGGTCACGGGCGTAGAACGCCTGCTTCCAGGTCTCCGGGCGGCCCACCGCGTCGATCACCACGTCGGCGCCGAACCCGCCGGTGACCGCGCGGATCGCCTCGACCGGGTCGGCCTCGGAGGCGTTGACGGTGTGGGTGGCGCCGAACTTCCGCGCCCAGTCGAGCTTGCGGGAGTCGGTGTCGACCGCGACGATCGTCGTCGCGCCGGCCAGGGCCGCGCCGGCCACCGCCGCGTCGCCGACACCGCCGCAGCCGATCACCGCGACGGAGTCGCCACGGGTCACGTTGCCGGTGTTCATGGCCGCGCCCAGGCCGGCCATGACGCCGCAGCCGAGCAGGCCGACGGCGGCGGGCCGGGCGGACGGGTCGACCTTGGTGCACTGGCCGGCGTGCACGAGCGTCTTCTCGGCGAACGCGCCGATGCCCAGCGCGGGCGTCAGCTCGGTGGCGTCGGTGAGGGTCATTCGCTGCGCCGCGTTGTGGGTGGCGAAGCAGTACCAGGGACGGCCACGCCGGCAGGCCCGGCACTGCCCGCAGACGGCCCGCCAGTTGAGCACCACGAAATCGCCGGGCGCCACGTCGGTGACGCCGTCGCCGATCTGCTCGACGACGCCGGCGGCCTCGTGACCGAGCAGGAACGGGTAGTCGTCGTTGATGCCGCCCTCGCGGTAGTGCAGGTCGGTGTGGCAGACGCCGCAGGACTGGACGCGGACCACCGCCTCGCCCGGCCCCGGGTCGGGCACCACGATGGTGGTCACCTCCACCGGCGCGCCCTTGCGCCGCGACACGACTCCCCGGACTTCCTGGCTCACGGCAGTTCTCCTTCGTCTCGGTCCCCCACCGAACCTACCGCCGATCATGACCGGCGGCGCGACGCCCGCCCGGTTGGCGCCTCCGCCGGGCGGATCGTCCCGTCGGGTGTCACCCGGTCGGCCCGCTCAGGCCGGCACCGCCACCGGTACCCGTTCGCCGACCAGCCGGCGGCGGGCGGCGTTGCGGTAGCGCAGCACCTGCACCGCCCCGAGCGCCCAGAGCAGGTACTGCACCGCGAACGCCCACCGGTACGCGGACAGCGGCGGGGTGTCCCGGCCGGTCGGGGTGGCCAGGTCGAGCACCACGCCGACGGCCAGGATCAGCACGATCGAGGCGACGAATCCGCCGACGTTGACGATGCCGGTGGCGCTGCCGATGCGGTGCACCGGGTTGAACGTGCGGGCGTAGTCGAAGCCGATCACCGAGCCGGGGCCGTTGACGGCGAGCACCACCACCAGCGCCACCAGCAGCGCGTGCGGGGCGCGGCCGGGCCAGGCCAGCACCACCGCCCAGACCGCGGCGGTGGCGGCGGTGATGGTGAAGACCACCACCGAACGGTGGAACGGGTGCCGGGCGCACAGGTGGGCGACCACCGGGCCGCAGACCAGCGTCACCACGGTCATCAGGGTGAGCAGTCCGGCGGCGGCGGTGGGCGGGAAGCCCTGCCCCTGCACCAGGAACGGATAGCCCCAGAGCAGCGCGAACACCGACCCCGAGAACTGGGTGACGAAGTGCGTCCACAGGCCCAGCCGGGTGCCGGGTTGCGCCCACGCGTCGGCGAGCTGCCGGCGTACCGCCGCCGGGCCGGGAGCCGGCGCGGTGAGGTGCGCGGCGTGCGGGGTGTCCCGGACCGCGACGAGGACCAGCAGCAGCACGGTGACGCCGAGCGCCGCCGCGGTCAGGAACGCCGGGGCCCAGCCGGCGCGGTGCAGCAACGCCACCAGGGGTACGGCGCCGAGCACCGCGCCGAGCTGGCCGATGGTGCCGGTGAGCTGCACCAGCAGCGGATTGCGGCGGCCCGGGAACCAGAACGCCACGATCCGCAGCACGCTGATGAACGTCATCGCGTCCCCGAGACCGACCAGCACCCGGGCGGCGACGGCGAGGCGGACGTCGGTGGCGACCGCGAACACGAGTTGCCCGGCGACCATGAGCGCGCCGCCGGCCAGCAGCAGCCGGCGTGACCCGTAGCGGTCCAGCAGCACCCCGACCGGGATCTGCATGGCCGCGTAGACGGCGAGCTGGGCCACGGAGAAGGTGGCCAGCGCGGCGGCGTTGATGTGGAAGCGGTCCGCCGCGTCGACCCCGGTGACACCGAGGGAGCTGCGGTGGAACACGGCGGCCACGTACGCGGTGACGGCCACCGCGTACACCAGGGCGGCGGGCCGGCGGGCGACGGTCACCGCAGCGTCCCGAGCATGGCGGCGGCGGAGTCGATGTGCCCGGCCACCGCGTCGCGCCACACCGCCGGGTCGTCGCCGTCGAGCGCGGCGAGCTGGCCGGCGTGCTCGGCGAGCGCGACCTCGGCCCAGCCGGGCGAGAGCCGGAAGCCGGCCTCGCCCATCCGTAGCTGCCGGTCGCGCAGCCGGTGGTAGAGCTCGGCGAGGATCTCGTTGCCGGCCGCGTCGACGACCGCCGCGTGGAAGGCGCGGTCGGCGGTCATCAGGGCGGTGAGGTCCCCGGCGGCGTGCGCCCGGCGCATCTCGTCGAGCCGGTCGGCCAGCTCGACGCGGAGCGCGGCGCGGCGCGGCCAGACCCGTTCGGCGGCGTGCAGCTCCACCAGGCGGCGGGCCTCGATGACGTCGGCGATCTCGCGGGCGGACACCGGCCGGATCAGCGCGCCGCGCTTCGGGTAGAGCTTGACCAGGCCCTCGGTCTCCAGCCGCAGCAGCGCCTCGCGGACCGGAGTACGTGACACACCGGTCGCCGTCGCGATCTCACCCTCGCTGACGAGCTGGCCGCCGGGATAGACCTGCTCCAGGATGGCCTGCTTGAGGTGCCGGTATGCCCGCTCGGCCGCGGACGGCGCACCGGAGGGGGCGCCGGCGACAGCGCTGAGATGCGTCATGTATCTATGATGCGCCGCCCCCTTCCCCCATGCCCCCACCCCGTCCCGTCCGGTGGCTCAGCCCACACCGCCTCCACCGTCGATCATGAAGTTGGCGGCGTCGGCGGTCCGCATTGTCGCCGTCAACTTCATGATCAACCGGCGTGGCGGGCGGGGTGGGTCGCCCAGAAGTCGCGCAGCAGCGCCTCCACCTCGGCGGTCCGTTCAATCTGCGGCATGTGGCCGGTGTCGCGGAACAGGTGGGCCCGCGCCCCGGGCAGCCGGGTCCTGGCGTACGCCAGGTGCGCGGCCGGCAGGACCAGGTCGCTGTCGCCCCAGACCAGCAGCGTGGGCAGGTCGAGCGCGGCCACCGCGTCGAGCAGTTCGGCGCGCCACAGTGGGCGTACCCCGCGCCAGGTCCCCAGGTCGCGGACCAGCTCCCGCATCACCCGGGCCGCGTGCGGCTGCCGGGCCACCGCGAGCGCGGTGGTGATCCGCTCCTCGGTGACGTGGGCCGGGTCGACGAAGATGGCGCGCTCGGTACGGCGGGCGATCGCCGGGTGCGGGCGCAGCAGCAGCCGTGCCAGCGGGGGCACCGCGAGCAGCCGCAGCGCCACTGTCACCTCCCGGCCGAAGCCGGCGCTGTTGAGCAGCGCCAGGCCGGCCGCCCGGTGCGGCGCGTCGGCGGCCAGCCGCATGGCCACCGCCCCGCCGAGCGAGTTGCCCACCACCTGCGCGGGGCCGACGACCCCGGCGGCGTCGAGGAACCCGGCGACCGCGCCGGCCAGGGCGGGCAGCGTGTGCGGTCCGCGCAGCGGCGCGGAGCCGCCGTGGCCGGGCAGGTCCACGGCGAGCACGCGGTGGTCGCGGGCCAGCGCGGCGTGCAGCGCGGTGAAATCGTCGAGGGTACGGCCGATGCCGTGCAGCAGCAGCACCGGCGGCCCGTCGCCGGTGATCCGGCAGCGCATCCGCAGACCGGCCACGACGCGTTCGTCGGCCGGGGGCAGTCCGACGGTCACGCCTGGCGTCCCGGCTCCCGCCCGACCGCGTCACCGGATATCGGCGCGGTCGCGTCACCGGAGCCGGCCGGCGCGGTCACGCCAGCGGAACTAGCCGGCGTGGTCGCGTCAGCGGAACCGGAGCCGTCCGGCAGGGCCGTCGGCGCCGGCCGGGGCGCGGGCACCCGGCCGGGTCGCGGGCGCATGGCCAGGGCCAGCACCCGGCCGTATCCGGCGGGGGCGAGCCGGACCAGCAGGTCGGGCAGCTTGGCCGACCAGCCGATCAGCACCCGGCCGCGACGCCGCTGCGCGCCGCGCAGGATGACCTCGGCGGCGGTGGCCGGGTCGATGGTCAGCAGCTTCTCGAACTGTCGGAGTCCGGTCTCGTACTCGGCGCGGGGGACGCCGCTGCCCACCCGGGCACTGGCGGCGATCCGGGTCCGGATGCCGCCGGGGTGCACCGAGGTGACGCCGATCCCGTCGTCGACCAACTCGTGCCGCAGCGCCTCGGTGAACCCGCGCACGGCGAACTTGCTGGCCGCGTACGCGACCTGCCCGGCCGGGGCGATGAGGCCGAAGAGACTGGACACGTTGACCAGGTGGGAGCCCGACTCGGCCTTGAGCGCGGGCAGCAGCGCGTGCGTCAACCGCACCACGGCCCGGAAGTTGATCTCAATGACCCAGAGGAACTCGTCCAGTGTGACCTGGTCGAACCGGCCGCCCAACGCGACGCCGGCGTTGTTGATCAGCAGCCGGATCCGGGGATGGGCCCGCCGGATCTCGGCGGCGACCCGATCGGTGGCGTCGGCGTCGGCGAGGTCGACCACGTAGGTGTGGATCTCGCGGCCCAGGTGCCGGGCCCGGATCGATGCGACCACCGCGGCCAGCCCCTCGGCGTCCCGGTCGAGCAGGACCAGGTCGGCGCCGCGCCGGGCCAGGCCGTCGGCGAGCGCCGCGCCGATGCCGCTGGCCGCGCCGGTGACGACCGCGGTGCCGCCGGGAAAGTCGAGATCACGCATCACTACCTCCGGAGGCGGCCACGGCCGCGGTGGCCGGCGTGCCGGCGCGGGCGAACCGCACGCCGTCGGTCAGCGGCCCGCGCCGCATCAGGCGTACGTCGCGGGGATAGTTCTGGTGCAGCCGCCACGGCGCGCGGGGGCCCTGCTTGGGTAGCTGGTCGACCGCCCGCAGCACGTACCCGGACTTCAGGTCGATGATCGGCACCAGGTCGTCGGTGTCCGGGGCGAGCGGGGTGACGATCTGCTGGCCGGTGTCGTCGAGGTGGCGCAGCAGCCGGCAGACGTACGTGGCGACCAGATCGGCCTTCAGCGTCCAGGACGCGTTGGTGTAGCCGATGGTCATGGCGAAGTTCGGCACACCGGAGAGCATCATGCCCTTGTAGGCGACGGTGGCGGCGAGGTCGACGGCGGCGCCGTCGACGGTCACCGTCATGCCGCCGAGCGCGAGCAGGTTGAGGCCGGTGGCGGTGACCACGATGTCGGCCGGCAGCTCGTCGCCGGAGGCGAGCCGGATGCCGCGCTCGGTGAACGTGTCGATGGTGTCGGTGACCACCGACGCCCGCCCCTCGGCCAGCGCGGTGAACAGGTCGCCGTCCGGCACCACGCACAGCCGCTGGTCCCAGGGGTCGTAGCGGGGCGAGAAGTGCCTGTCGACGTCGTACCCGACCGGGAGTCGACCCTTCGCGGCGCGGCGCAGGAACCGCTTCACCACGCCGGGCGCCCGGCGGCTGAGCTGGAAGTTCGCCACCCCCAGCGCGACGTTCTTCCAGCGCGCCACCGCGTACGCGGCGGTCGGCGGCAGCCAGCGCCGCGCGGCGTCGGCGAACGGGTCGCGCGACGGCAGCGAGATGACATACGTCGGTGAGCGCTGGAGCATGGTGACGTGGGCGGCCCGCTCGGCCATGGCCGGGACCAGGGTGACCGCGGTGGCGCCGCTGCCGATCACCACCACCCGCTTGCCGGTGAAGTCCAGCCGCTCCGGCCAGTGCTGCGGGTGCACCAGCGTGCCGGCGTACCGCTCGACGCCCGGCAGCGGGGGCGTGTAGCCCTCGTCGTAGCGGTAGTAACCGGAGTTGGTGAACAGGAAGCCGCAGGTGACCGTGACGTCCTCGCCGGTGTCGGCGCGGTGGGCGTGCACGGTCCAGCGGGCGGTGGCGCTGTCCCACTCGGCGCGGGTGACCCGGTGGTGGAAGCGGATGTGCCGGTCCACGTCGTACTCGGCGGCGGTCTGCCGGACGTACCGGCGGATCGACTCGCCGTCGGCGATCGCCTTCGGGTCGGTCCACGGCTTGAACGCGTAGCCGAGCGTGTACATGTCCGAGTCGGAGCGGACGCCGGGGTAGCGGAACAGGTCCCAGGTGCCACCGATGGCGCCCCGGGCCTCCAGCACCGCGTAGGTCTTGCCGGGGCACTCGCGTCCCAGGTGGACGGCGGCGCCGACGCCGGACAGCCCGGCGCCGACGATGAGAACGTCGACGTGGTCGGAGGCCATGGCTTCTCCCGTTCTCCCCCGGCGGTGGACCGGACCCTATCGACCGCTCCGGACCCCAGTCAACACCCTGTCGAGTCCGATCGACAGGGTGTCGAGCGGGTGTAGCATCGGCCGACATGAGCCCCGCCCGTACGCCGACCGGCGCCGCGCCGACGCGCGGACGGCGGGCCGGCCGCTCCACCGGCGACGACCGGGAGACGGCGATCCTGGCCACCGCCGAGCGGCTGCTGCGCGAGCGCGCCTTCGGCGACATCTCCATCGACGACCTGGCGCGGGGCGCCGGCATCAGCCGACCCACGTTCTACTTCTACTTCCCGTCCAAGGACGCGGTGCTGCTCACCCTGCTCGACCGGGTCACCGAGGAGGCCGACGCCGCCGCCGGCGACGTGCTGGACCGGCTCGCCGAGGACCCGCGCGCCCGGTGGCGGGAGCTGATCGCCCGGTTCCACGCCACCTTCGGCGGCCACCGCGACGTGGTGCTCGCCTGCGCCCAGGTGCGCGGCACCAACGCCGAGGTGCGGCGGCTCTGGGCCGAGGTGCTCGAACGCTGGGTCCGCGCGGTGCAGGCCGCCGTCGAGATGGAACGCGCGCGCGGCGCGGCCCCGGACGGGCTGCCCGCCCGGGACCTCGCCATCGCGCTGAACTCGATGAACGAGCGGGTCTGGTACGCGACGTTCGCCGACGACGGCCCGGCGGTGGCCGAGCGGGACGTGGTCAACGTGCTGCTCGACGTCTGGCTGACCGCGATCTACCGCACCACCACGCCGCCGGTCGCGCCGTACTGAGCCGCGGTGTGCGCCGCACGCAGCCGCTCCAGGGTCAGCCGGAAGGCCGCCTCGGACAGCACCGGACCGTTGTTCTTGCGCCAGCCCGGCCGCATCGAGCGCTGCTGAACCGGCGCCTCCCAGAGATCGTCGCGGGTCCGCACCCAGATCGCCGCGCGCACGGTCGTCCCACCGGGCATCCGGGCCGCGCGGACCTCGAAGCCGGTAACCTCGGACCAGGGCAGCAGCCGGGACCGGTGCACGTGGCGCAGCAACAGCCCGCGGTCGTCGCGGTAGATACCGATCAGGTAGAGCCGGACCGCGAAGGTGAGCCAGGCGGCCATGACGGCCGTCGCCGCCAGGAAACCCGCCCCCGTCGCCATGTCGATCCCCCGGGCCGCCGCCCGGACGGCGGCCACCACCAGCACGGACACCATCACGGCACCCGCCAGGACGAACGCCCCGGTGAACGCCTGCCATGGTCCCCACGGATCCACCCGCTGCCGTCGCCGCACGCCGTCACGCTAGCGTCGCCGGACAAATTCCATGATCCAGTTGGTCTCCCAGGTGCGCTCGCCGTCGGTGGAGAACGCCTGCTCCCAACGGCAGGAGGCGGGGGTGATCGCCGACCAGAGGAACCGGCAGCGCACCGGCCGTCCCTCGTCGGAGTCGTCGGCGTGGAACGTGCCGACGCCGTCGGCGAACCGGCCCACCACCGGCGGCAGCTCCAGCACCCCGCGGCGGCTGTTCATCCAGTAGATCGACCAGAGGCCGGTCGCCGGGTCGAGGAGCCGCACGGTGGAGCCGGAGAAGCCCCGGCTCGGGCAGCGCATCTCGTCGAAACTGCCGGCACCGTCGAAGAACGACCGCGCCTCGCTGACGCCGGCGAACTCGTCCCAGTCGTCGCTGCCCACGTGGCGCTCCCGCAGCCGCCGGTTGGTCACGTCCCAGGCACCGACGAGGAAGTCGAAGTCACCCATCAGCGCCCCACCGGCCCCTCGGCGCGGGTGTCGGCCAGGTAGCCGGCCAGGTCGGGCCGCTCCGGCGCGAGCACGTGCCGGATCCAGGCGGCCCGCTCGTGCTCCAGCACGCCCAGCTCCCACACGCAGCCCACGCCGGGCCGCGTCAGGTCGACGAAGTGCGCCGGGTCGTCGTCCGGGCAGGCCAGCGCCGGCTGCCCGGCGATCGCGATGCGGCACTCGACGACGTTGTCGAAGAACCAGCTGTACGCCAGCAGGTACGCGCCGCTGTCCGCGCCCCGGTGCAGCACCGTCCAACTCGCCTGCGGCGTGGTGCCGTCCGGGCCGGGCAGCAGCGCCGACAGGTACGCGTACGCGGCGTCGACCACCTCCGGTTCGAGGCGGCGACCGGGCTGGTCGATGTGGTAGCGCTTGACGTGCCGACCGGCGACCTCGACGGTCCCCGGCACGGTCAACTCCTTGTCGTGGAAGGTCATGCGCGGGACGGTAGGCGGCCTTCCCTGACAGCTAGTGTCAGCGGAATGCGGGCCAGTCGACTCCTGTCCATCCTGCTGCTCCTCCAGGCGCACGGCCGGCTCACCGCCGCCGACCTGGCCACCCGGCTCGACGTGTCGGCACGCACCATCTACCGGGACGTCGAGGCGCTGCACGCGGCCGGCATCCCGCTGTACGGCGAGGCCGGACACGCCGGCGGTTACCGGCTCGTCGAGGGCTGGCGAACCCGCCTGACCGGGCTGACCGGAGAAGAGGCCGACCGGCTGCTCTTCGCCGGGCTTCCCGGGCCGGCCGCCGAGCTGGGCTACCGGTCGGTGGTGGCGGCCGTGCAGCTCAAACTGCGGGCCGCGCTCCCCGCCCCGCTGGCCGACCGGGCCGCCCGGCTGGAGCAACGGTTCCACCTGGACACGCCGGGCTGGTACTCCGACGGGGACCCGTCACCGCACCTGGCCGCGGCGGCCGAGGCGGTGTGGCGGGAACACCGGATCCGGGTCCGCTACCGCAGTTGGCGTGGCGAGGCGACCCGGGTGTTGGAGCCGTACGGGCTGGTGCTCAAGGGTGGCCGCTGGTACGTGGTCGCGGCCCGCCCGGAGCGGGCCGGGCCGGCCACCTACCGGGTCAACCAGATCCTCGACCTCACCCCGCTGGACGAGTCGTTCGACCGGCCGGAGTTCGACCTGCCGGCCTGGTGGCGGTCACACGTGGTCGCGTTCCGCGCCGGGCTGCACCGGGGCGAGGCCCACATCCGGCTCTCCCCGCGCGGGCGGGAGCGGTTGCGCGAGATCGGCAGCGACGTGGTGGTCGCCGCCGCCGAGGCGAGCGCCGGCCCGCCCGACGCGGCGGGCTGGGTGCGGGCCGTGATTCCCATCGAGTCGCTCACCCACGCGCACGGTGACCTGTTGCGGCTCGGCGCCGACGTGGAGGTCCTCTCCCCCGCCGACCTGCGCGCCCGTCTGGCCGAGACGGCCGCCGCGCTGGCCGCCCTCTACCCTCCGGCCGCCCCCGCCCCGACCCGTTGATGGTCGGGCGAGGGCGGTGCCGGGTCAGGGCAGCTCGGGTGGGTCGAGCCAGGTCCAGGTGAGCCCGTCCGCGGAGAGCCAGGCGCCCTTGCTGTCCGGCCAGCCGGTCTGCACGAAGCCACCGGGAACGGGACGCGGGTCGGCGCCCGGACCGAGCGGCGCGGGCCGCAGCGTCGCGCCGCCGTCGGAACTGGCCAGCATCATCGGGTCCTCCCCGGCCGAGATGCCGGCCTGGACCGTCAACACCCCGTCGGGCCGCACCGCCGCCCGGATCGTGCGCTGACCGACCACGGCCGTGCCGGCGGCGCGCCCCCAGGTGCCGCCGCCGTCCGTGCTGCGCCACACCACCAGGGCGCCCCGTACCCGCCCAATCGCGTAGACGGTCTGCCCGTCCCACGTCGCGACCGCCGGCCCGCCGACATCGTCGGAGGCGGTGAGACCCTCCGGGAAATCGTGCCGGGACCAGGTACGACCGCCGTCGCGGCTCACCTCGATCGCGCTGCCGACGCCGACGATCCGCCCGTCGGCCTCGGTGCGCTCACCGGTGAACCCGCTGACCCAGACGCCGGCGTCGGCCGGCACGCTCTCCACCAGCGCCGCCATGCGCAGCGCCGGCGGTCGGGTGAGCTGCGCCAGGTCGCCGGTGGCCGGATCGGCGGCGAGCAACGGCTCGGCGGCGGGCCCCGAACTGCCGAGCAGCCGCCAACCGGCCGGCAGCGCGTCCACCCGCCGAACCGTCACCTCCCGCCAGCTCGCGCCGCCGTCGGCGCTGGCGATCCAGCCGGTGGCGAACGACCGGGTGTAGTACGCGGCGACAATCGTGCCCGGCCCCGCGGATCGCAGGTCCACGTTGGCGTCGTCCGGCACTGGAAGCGGACCGGTGCGCCAGTGCCGACCGCCGTCGTCGGTGCCGGCCCACCGCAGCGGGCAGCCGGTACGGCATTCGCTCCAGCGCAGGTAGACGTGGCTGAGGTCGCCGGCTGCCGGTTGGCCGGTGTTGACCTGCCGGCGGGGTTCGGCGGTCGGGGTGATCCCCGGCGTCGGGATGAAGTCCGGTGTGCGATCCGGGGCCAGGCCGGGCGGCGGTGGGGCCGGGTCCGTTCGGGTGGCGGCCACGCCGGCAACGCCGGCCAGCAGCGCCACGGTGGCGACCGCCAGCAGCCGGCGACGGCTGCGGCGACGGCGGGCCACGGTGACGACCTGCGCGAAGTGCGGCTTGAAGCCGGCCTGGGCGGCGGCGTCTAGGCCGCGGAAATCCAGTTCAGGCATGGAAGGCCTCCCGGTCCGGCGGGTTCGGCACGGATCGCGGCGACGGGTCGGGTGACCGGGGTGGGTCGTCCTCGCCGAGATATCCGGCCAACGCGCGGCGGGCCCGGACCAGCCGGGTCTTCACCGCCTCCGTCGAGCAGCCCAGCGCGGTGGCCACCTCGGCCACCGACAGGTCGGCGACGTGATGCAGGACGACGGTCTCCCGGGCCGGCCGGGGCAACCGCTGCAACGCCGCGACCAAGGCGACGTGATCCGCCGACAGGGCGGGGTCGTGCCGCTGCGCCGGCGTCAGCTTGCCGGAGCGGACCAGCCCGTGGAACAGGGTGCGGCGGCGGTGCCGGGAGCGGGCCACGTTCAGCGCCACCGTGCGCAGCCACGCCTCCGGGTTGCTCAGCTCACCGAACCGGGACCGGCTGGTCAGCGCCCGGACGAACGCCTCCTGGACGACGTCCTGCGCCTCCGCGTAGTCGCCGGTCACGGCGTACATCTGCGCCACCAGCCGCGCCGCCGAGGCGGCGTAGACCTGGCTGACCTGTTGTTCCGGATCCACATCGGTCCCTCCCGTTCCGGTCGTCACATCCCTACGACCGGCGGGTGGAGGATTCGGTGACAATCCCGAAGGCGGACGCGGCCGCTGAGTCCTGGCGCGCCGTTCAGGGTCGGGGGCAGGCAGGCCCGGCGCGTAGCGCCTCGGCCAACAGATCGTAGGTCTCCTGGATCGCCCCCGCCGCGCTCGGCACCACCAGCGTCCCCGGGCGCAGGCGGACCACGTCCATCAGGCGGTCGTACATGGACCCGAGCATCACGGGTCCGCCGCCCCGCTCGATGAGCCGGCGGTGGTGCAGGATCCACGGGTCGGCATTGCCCTGGGCCCGGCGGCCGAACCGTTCGATCGCCGCCTCCCGGTCGTCGAGCAGGACGACCTCGCGAAACGTCGCGCCGTGCCGGCGCGCGAGTTCCTCGATCCCGGTGATCTCGTCCACCGTGGCGAGGTACTGCGGGAGGAGGACGTCGTGCCCGCCCGCGAGGTGGGTGGCCGCCATCGCCCGCACCAGGGCCCACCCCATCGGCCACGTGTCGATCGCGTCCCCCTGCCATCCGCCGACCAGGCGTTGGACGGTGTCGACGTCGAGGTGCAGCACACCCGGATTCCGGTCGGCGTAGAGCGCCGACAGGGTGGACTTGCCGATCCCGGGCGGGCCGTTCAGATGGACGAGCCGTGCCACCCGCGTCACCCCCGTCCCGGCTGCCTCCCTGCGTCATCGTTTCATGTCAGGTGCCCACTTCCGGTCAGCACGCCGATCGGGCCGCTCTCCGGGTAGTGGCAGGCGGTGAGCTGCCCGCCGCCGTCCCGGGTGACAAGCGCCGGTTCTTCGGTGGCGCAGTGGTCGGTGGCTTTCCAGCAGCGGGTGCGGAAGCGGCAGCCCGAGGGTGGGTCGAGGGGGGTGGGGACGTCGCCGGTGAGGCGGATGCGGCCGGCGGGGCCGAGGGTGGTGACGTCGGGGATGGCCGAGAGCAGGGCTCGGGTGTAGGGGTGCTGGGGGCGGGTGTAGATGGTGTCGCGGTCGCCGATCTCGACGACCTTGCCGAGGTACATGACGGCGACGCGGTGGGAGAAGTGGCGGATCACGGCGAGGTCGTGGGCGATGAACACGAACGCCAGGTCCAGGTCGCGTTGCAGGCCCCGCAGCAGGTTGATGACCTGCGCCTGGATGGACACGTCCAACGCGCTGACGGGCTCGTCGGCGACGATCAGCTTCGGTTTCAGCGCGAGGGCGCGGGCGATGCCGACGCGTTGGCGTTGCCCGCCGGAGAACTCGTGCGGATACCTGTTGTAGTGCTCCGGGTTCAACCCGACCAGTTCCAACAACTCCTGGACCCGGCGTTTGACGCCGCCGGGTGGGGTGATCCCGTTGACCTGCAACGGCATCGCCACGATCCGCCCGACGGTGTGCCGGGGGTTCAACGACGCGTACGGGTCCTGGAAGATGATCTGCAAATCCTGGCGCAGCGACCGCAGGTCACGACGCCCGGCGTGGGTGATGTCCCGCCCCGCGAAGGTGATGCTGCCGGCGGTGGGTTCCAGCAGCCGCACCAGCATCCGCCCGGTCGTCGTCTTCCCACACCCCGACTCCCCCACCAGCCCGAGGGTCTCCCCCGGCCGCACGTCGAAGTCCAGGCCGTCGACCGCCCGCACCACCGCCCTACCGCGCAGCCCCTGCCGCACCGGGAAGTGCTTGCTCAACCCGCGCACCGACAGCAGCGGCTCGGTCTCCACGCTCACCGGGCCACCCCCACCTGCGCGACGTCCTGCTGGTAGATGCGGGTCCGCTCCTCGGCCGGCAGGTGACACGCCACCAGATGCCCCGCCCGCCCGGCGTCGCGCAACTCGGGCACCTCCGTGCGGGACCGGTCGTCGGCGTAGCGACAACGGGGATGGAACGCGCACCCCGACGGCAGGTTGATCAACGACGGCGGGTTACCCGGGATCGGCACCAGATCCGCGTCCGCGTCACCACGCAACGACGGCACACTCGACAACAACCCCCACGTGTACGGATGCTGCGGCGACCGCAACACCCGCGCCACACTCCCATGCTCCACCGCCCGACCCCCGTACATGACCAACACGTCATCGGCCACCTGCGACACCACACCCAGGTCATGCGTGATCAGGACGATCGCCGAACGGAACTCCGCCTGCAGATCGGCGAGCAGGTCCAGGATCTGCGCCTGCACCGTCACATCAAGGGCCGTCGTCGGCTCATCCGCGATCAGCAGATCCGGATCGTTGACCAACGCCATCGCGATCATCGCCCGCTGCCGCATTCCACCCGAGAACTCATGCGGATACTGCTCGAACCGCCGCCCCGGCTGCGGAATCCCCACCCGACCCAACATGTCCACCGCCCGCGTCCGGGCCTCCCGCCTCCCCGCCCTCGGGTGGTGCACCCGATACGCCTCCGCGATCTGCTTCCCGATGGAGTAGTACGGATGCAACGCCGACAACGGATCCTGAAAAATCATCGCCATGTCCCGGCCCCGCAACCGCCGCACCTGCTCCTCCGGCAGACCCACGAGCTGACGCCCACCCACCGAAATCTCCCCCGAGATGGTGGCCCGCCTGACGTCGTGCAACCCCAGGATCGCCAACGACGTCACGCTCTTACCGGAACCGGACTCCCCCACGATCCCGAGCGTGCGACCCCGCTCCACCGCGAACGACACCCCGTCCACGGCCCGCACCACACCGTCCTCGGTGTCGAAACGCACCCGCAGGTCGGTGACCTGGAGATACGCGTCCTGCTGTGCCATGTCCACTCCTCCCACTCAGCTCAACCGGACGCGCGGATCGATCACCGCGTACAGGACGTCGACCACGATGTTGGCGACCACGATGAACACGGCCGCCAGCAGCACGGTCGCCATCACCACCGGCAGGTTGAGGAACTGCACCGCCTCCACGGTGGCCTTGCCGAGACCTTGGAGGCCGAAGATGGTCTCGGTGATGAACGTGCCGCCGAGGCTGCTGCCGATGTCCAGCCCGGCGATGGTGACGATCGGCGTGATCGCCGCCCGTAACGCGTGCCGCGTGTGCACCTGCCGCGCCGACAGTCCCTTGGCCCGGGCGGTACGGACGAAGTCCTCCGACAGCGTCTCCAGCATCTGCGCGCGGGACAGGCGCGCGTAGAGCGCCGAGTTGAGGAAGCCCAACGTCATCCAGGGCAGGATCAGCCCGGCCGCCCAGCGGGCCGGGTTCTCGGTCAGCGGGGTGTAGCTGGGGAACGGCAGCAGCCCGGTGGAGTAGACGAGCAGGTAGAGCAGGATCAGTCCGAAGAAGTAGACCTGCATGGACGCCCCGGCGAGGGTGATGCCGATGGCGGCCCGGTCGAACGCCGTACCCCGGCGCAGCGCCGACACCATGCCCAGCGAGATGCCGAGGGCCAGCCAGAGCACGGCGCCACCGAGGACGATGCTGAACGTCACGGGGGCGCGCTGGAGGACGATCTCGGTGACCGGCTGGTTGTTGCGGAACGAGTAGCCCAGGCAGGGCGCCGGACAGTCCTGCCGGAAGTCGCCCTCGCCGTAGCTGCGGCCGGCGAACACGCCGTGGACGAAGTCCGCGTACTGGCGGGGCAGCGGCCGGTCGATGCCGAGCCGGCGCTCGACCTGGGCGATGTCCGCGGCGGTGCAGTTCTTGCCGCACATCACCTTCGCCGGGCTGCTCGGCACCGCGAAGAACAGCCCGAAGGTGACCAGGCTGATGACGACCAGGGTCAGGACGGCGACGAGCAGTCGCCGGACGACGAAACGGAACACGGACACACCTCCCCGGGGTGGCGGTGGGGGCGGCCGGCGTGGCCGCCCCCACCGGCGACGGTCACTGCTTCAGGTAGATGCCGTTGAGCGAGATGATGCCGAACGCGTCGCTGAGGAAGGCGTTGCCGACCTTCGAGCCGTGCAGTTCGTAGGTGGCGTCGTAGTAGGAGGGCACCACCGGCGCGTACTCCCGCATGATCGTGCGGTCGAGGGCCATCCAGCCGGCGTCCTGCTCCGCGGCGGGCAGGTTGCGGACCCGGTCGATCTCCGCGCTGATCGACGGCTCGTTCAGGTACGACAGGTTCTGGTTGCCCTCGGCCACGATCTCCCGACCGTCGTAGACCGGCGGGATGACTGTCGAGCCGGTGGGCCAGTCCGATCCCCAGCCGCTGAGGTAGATGTCGTACGGGTTGTCCTTGCGGCCGATCTCGTCGTAGTAGCTGCTGTTGTCGATCGGCTTCATCACGATGTCGAAGCCCATGTCGGTGAGGTTCTTGCGCAACGCCTCGGCCTGCTGGGTGCGCAGCTCCAGGTTGGAGTGGGCCAGGACCAGCTTGGGGCGCTTGCCGGCGAGCAGTTCGGTGACCTTCGCCCTGTCGCCGGTGACCGGGGCGTTGAACAGGTCGTACTTCTGGAAGCCGGCGGTGGTCGGTGACATCAGCGTGGTGGCCGGGGAACCGGCGGCCTGCCCGCCGAGCACCTTGAGCAGCGCGTCCTTGTCCACGGCGTAGTTGAGCGCCCGCCGTACGGCCAGGTCGGTGACCCGCTGCGTGTTGATGCTGAGCACCCAGGTGTACTGGGTGGGGCCCTTGGCCACACGGTCGGCCACGCCGGAGCCGGTGGTGCGGGGCAGCACGGACGGCGGCACGTCGGCCCAGCTCAGCGCCGCCTGGTCGGCGGGTCCGTCGGCGACCAGACGTTCGGAGATCTGGGCCTGCTCCAGACCGAACGTCACCCGGATCGTGTCCGGGTACGCGTTGCGGATCGGGTCGGTCGCCGCGTCCCAGTGGGGGTTGCGCTCCAGTTCCAGCGCCACGTCACGCTGGTAGGACTTCACCCGGTACGGGCCGGACGAGAACGGCCGCAGGTCGTAGTTGGCCCGGGTGTCCTTGGCGACCGGCACCGGCGCGCTGGTGGGCAGCGCGGCGGCGTACGGCAGGTCGCAGTGCGGCTGCGGGAACGTGAACCGGATGGTCTTGTCGTCGGGGGTCTCGACGCCGTCGGGCACCGGCCGGCCGCCGTCGTACGGCCCCTGGTAGCTGGCGTTGTAGGTGCCGCCCGGGTAGAGCCACTGCTGGATGTAGTGCGGGCCCTCGTTGAGCGCCGGCGCGAACGACCGGGCGATGCCGTGGGCGACGTCCTTGCTGGTCACCGTCGAGCCGTCCTCGTACTTGACGCCGTCGCGGAGGGTGAACTCCCAGACCTTGCAGTCGTCGTTGACGTCCTTGCCGGGGTTGGTCGCCAGGTCGCCGACGAGCAGCAGCTTGCCGCTGCCGTCCTCCTTGTAGCCGTTGAGCGCCCGGTAGAGCTGGCCGCCGGCCACCTGCTGGGTGTTGACGTAGTTGCGGGCCGGGTCGAGGTGTTCGAAGTCGGCCGGCTGCATGACGGTCAGGGTGCCGCCCCGGGCCGCGCCGTCGACCGGCTTCGCCGGGCCCTGGTTGTCGGCGGCCTGGTAGGAGATGGAGCCGCTCTGGGTCTTCGTCTTCTGGTCCTCGCCGTCACCGCCGTCGGTGGTGGGGCTGCAGCCGGCGGCGACCAGCGCCGTCGCGGCGAGGACGCCGGTCAGTGTCCGGGTTCGTACGCGCACGGTGTGCTCCTTTCTCACCCGGCGGCCCCCGCCGGCCGGGCACGTGATGGCCGGGTGGGGACTACCGGGTGGAGCGGGGATCCAGCGAGTCGCGCAGCGCGTCACCGAGCAGGTTGAACGCCAGGACCAGCAGGAAGATCGTCAACCCGGGGAACAGGGTGTACCAGGGGTCGCTCGCGACGTAGCCGATGCTGTTGAAGATCATGCGGCCCAGGTCGGGTGTGGGTTCGGTGACGCCGATGTTGACGAAGGCCAGCGCCGCCTCGATGGCGATGAACTGGGGCACCATCAGCGAGACGGTGACCAGGATGGGCGCCCAGATGTTCGGCAGGAGCTGCCGCAGCAGGATGTGTCCGGTGCCGGCGCCGGCGGCGCGGGCCGCCTCGACGAACTCCCGCTCCCGCAGGGAGATCACCTGCCCGCGGACCAGCCGAGCGGTGTACGTCCAGCTGAACAGCCCGAACGTGGCCACGATCAGGGCCACCCGGAACGCCGGCGACGGGGACTCCCGGTCGGAGTAGAAGCGGTCCTGGAGGATCGGGATCACCGCGAGCGCGAAGATGAGGAACGGAAACGCCAGCGTGAGGTCGACCAGCCAGTTGACGACGCTGTCCAGCCAGCCCCGGGCCCAGCCGGCCAGCACCCCGACCGCGACGCCGATGAACGACGCCAGCAGCGCCGAGGCGAACGCGATGAACAGCGACGTACGCAGGCCGTACACCAACTGGAGCCCGATGTCGCGGCCACTGCCCGGTTCCAGCCCGAGCCAATGGTCGGCGTTGATCCCGCCGGCATAGCCGATCGGCATTCCGAAATCGTTGAGCCGATCGACGAACTTGTCCGTCGGGTCGATTCCGGTGAGGTGGCCCAGCAGCGGCGCGCCGAGCGCGACCACGGCGGCGACGGCCAGCGTCACGGCGCTGGCCCGGGCCGTACGGTCCCGCTTGAGCCGCAGCCAGGCGAGCTGGTTGGGCGACCGGCCGACGATCTCCGGGCGATCGGCGACGGATCCGGACTCGGTCTCGGCCGCCGGGTCCGGGCCGGCCGGATCGGCGGGTCCGGCCACCGACGGCGGATGGGAAAGGTCGCTCATGAGGATCCTCCCGGGAGGAGCGAAAACGCCCTGCCACCCGACGGTAATGCGCCTGGGAACGGTGGAAAGAATCGTTCCGGTAACGGCCGTTCCGGTTGTCACGCATCGACAACGATCCGGTCTACGGAATGCATCGGCGCAATAACGGCGCTATCTGGTTGTCAGCCTTTCAGCCATCCGTTCCACGGATTTTCGAATGCGTTGCCACGAACCACGGCCGCGGTTGTCACCCGTTCAGCCATTCCGCACCCCGGCCTGCGCCGATCATGAGGTTGACCGCACTCGTCGTCCGATTCGTCACCGCCAACCTCATGATCACGAGGTGGGACCCGGGGGTGGGAGGGGTGCCGGGGTGGGTGGGCGGACAATGGGTCGGGCGAGCGGGTGGTCGGAAGCGTGGGGGACGTGGTGATGGGCGGAGAGGTGGGGGCGGGCGTGGGCCGGGAGCTGCGGGCGGACTGCGCACGCTGCGCCGGGGTCTGCTGCGTCGCGCCGGCGTTCGCCGCGTCGGCCGACTTCGCCATCGACAAGCCGGCCGGGCGGCCCTGCCCGAACCTGCGCGCCGACGCCCGCTGCGGCATCCACGCCGAGCTGCGGGAACGTGGTTTCCCCGGGTGCACCGTGTTCGACTGCTTCGGCGCCGGCCAGCACCTCACCCAGGGCACGTTCGCCGGCCGCGACTGGCGTGCCGATCCGGTCACCGCGCGGCGGATGTTCGACACGTTCGCCGTGTTGCGACAGTTGCACGAGCTGCTCTGGTATCTGACCGAGGCGGTGCGGATCACCCCACCCGGCCCGCTGCGGGACGACCTGGCCGCGACGCTGGACGAGACGGGCCGGCTCACCGACGGCACGCCCGACGAGTTGCTCGCCGTCGACGTCGACGCCCACCGGGACCGGGTCAACCGGCTGCTGTCGAGCGCCGGCGAGGCGGCCCGCGCCGGCCGCGCCGGGCCCGACCGGCGGGGCGCGATGCTGATCGGCGTCGACCTGCGCCGCGTCGCGCTGGCCGGGGCCAACCTGCGCGGCGCCACCCTGATCGGCGCGGACCTGCGCGGGGTACGCCTCGGCGCCGCCGACCTGACCGG
Organism: Micromonospora sp. NPDC018662; assembly: GCF_044391475.1. NCBI lineage: Bacteria > Bacillati > Actinomycetota > Actinomycetes > Micromonosporales > Micromonosporaceae > Micromonospora > Micromonospora sp. NPDC018662. Next base: position 62,355 of record NZ_JBISAC010000010.1, on the reverse strand, counting down.
GGCCGACCTGCGCGGGGCGGATCTGCGCGGCACCGACCTGGGCGAGTGCCTGTTCGTGCACCAGTCCCAACTCGACGCCGCCCGCGGCGACCACCACACGCTCCTGCCACCGGGCCTGCGCCGCCCGCCGCACTGGTCCCGCGCCCTCACCCTCACCCCGTCCCGCCCACCCCACCGCCGTCGCCCCGACCACCGTCGCTCCCGGTGATCAAGGGGTTCGCGTCGCCCGCGTGTGTCCCCGCGACGCCAACTCCTTGATCACCACTGGACACCTCCCGGCGGCCGGGGGTGGGTTTTGGTGGGGGTGGGGTGGGTAGGCGGCGGCACGGCAACGCGATCAGCGCGATCGGGAGGCGGAGCGATGGGATATCGGGCACGCGACGGCGAGGAACCCGTCGACCCGGCGCACGCCGAGGACACCGCCGGTCAGGCCCGCCTGGTGCAGGTGGCGGCGGACACGGACGTGCCGGCCCCCACGGCGGACGCGCCGAGACCGGATGAGGTGACCGAGGACGACGGCTCCGGGATGGCCGGCGGGGCGTCCGGCAGCAGCTCGGGCGGCTCGTCGATGCCGACCCACCCCGACGCCGCCCGCTGAACGTTTGCCGCCGCCGCAGGCGGGCAGGAGTGCGACATGACCAGTGAAGAGTCCTTCGGCCGCGCCGCCGGCGACGAACCCGACGGCGCCACCGCCTACGAGGCGTCCCTGCGCCCGCCGGGCGAATCCCTGCACACCACTGACGACACCGGCGACGACTTCGCCGACCTGCCGGCCGAAGATCGGCGCTCGGCGCAGGACACGAGCCGCGCCGGCTACGACGTCGAGGCCGTCTCCGGCACCGGTGACCCCGCCGACGAGCCGGAGGAGATCGAAGAGGGCCGACCGCTGCGCTGAGTCGCGCCCGCGCGCGGGGCGGCCGGTGCGCCGGCGCCCCGCGCCTCGGTCATCCCCCGGTTGGCCAACGCGTCGGCGCGTTCGTTCTCCGGATGTCCGTTGTGGCCCTTCACCCACAGCCAGGTGACGTCGTGCCGCGCGCAGGCGGCCTCCAGGCGCTGCCAGAGGTCGGCGTTCTTCACCGGCTGTTTCGCGGCGGTGAGCCAGCCGTTGCGCTTCCACGCGTTCAGCCAACCGGTGATGCCGTTACGCACATAGGTGCTGTCGGTGTGCAGCCGTACGGTGACCGGCCGGGTCAGGCTCTCCAACGCCCGGATCGCGGCGGTCAGCTCCATCCGGTTGTTGGTGGTCGGGGTCGCCTCGCCGCCGCACAGCTCCCGCTCGTGCCCGCCCCAGCGCAGCACCGCGCCCCACCCGCCCGGCCCGGGATTGCCGCTGCACGCGCCGTCGGTCCAGATCTCCACGACCCGGCCGGTCTCCGCCTCCGCCATGCCCGGCAACCTACCGGGTACGCCGCCCGGCCAGGCCACCCGACCCGCCGCGCCCGACCGGCCGCGCCCGACCCGCCGGACCCGACCGGTCCCGCCGGACCCCGGGCCGGCCGGCCCGGGGTCCGGCGGGACCACGCGTACCGCGACGCCCGACTAGCGTGCGGAGCCATGACCGCGCCCCCGGAGTTCACCGCCCTGTGCAACTTCCGTGATCTCGGCGGCTGGCGTGCCGACGACGGTCGCACCGTCGCCCGCGGGCGGCTCTACCGCTCCGACTCGCTGGCCAAGCTCACCGGCGACGACCTGGCCCGGTTCGCGGCGCTCGGCGTGCGCACCGTGATCGACCTGCGCTACCCGTGGGAGATCGCCGACCGCGGCCGGGCGCCGGAGAGCCTCGGCGTCGCCTGGCACAACCTGAGCATCGAGCACCGCCCCTACGTCCAGGCCGACATCGACCCCGACGTGGACCCGTGGCGCTACCTGGCCGACCGGTACGCCGAGGTGGCCGAGGACGGCGTGGTCGAGCTGCGCCGGGCACTGGAGGTGATCGCCCACGACGCGCACCCGCTGGTGTTCCACTGCGCGTCCGGCAAGGACCGCACCGGCCTGCTGGCCGCGCTGGTGCTGGCCCTGCTCGGCGTGGACACCGACCAGATCGCCGCGGACTTCGCGCGCACCGAGCACGCCACCGGGCGGCTGGTCGCCGAGTGGCGCGACCGCAACGGCGGCGCGACGCCCCGCTGGCCCGCGTACGGGCGGGCGCCCGAGGCGCTCATCCGGCTGGTGCTGGCCGAGCTGACCGCGGCGCACGGCTCGATCCGCGGCTACGTCACCGGGCGGCTCGGGGTCGGCGAGGAGACGATCGCCGCGCTGCGCGCCCGCCTGCTCACCGACGACGAAAAACCGCACGACGGCGACGCGGCGCTCTGGCAGGCTCGCTGATCGTGGACAGTCGCTGGGACGACCTGCGGGCCGAGGTGCGCACCGCGCTCGACGACCTCGTGACCTCCGGCCGGGAGGCCGGCGTGCAGGTGGCCGCATACCTCGACGGCGCGCCGATCGTCGAGGAGCAGGCCGGTCTGGCCGACACCGTCACCGGCCGGCCGATGACCGCCGACACGCCGGTGCACGGGGTCTCCACCGGCAAGGGCATCACCGCCACCGTGGTGCACGTGTTGGCCGAGCAGGGCCGGCTCGACGAGGACCTGCCGCTGGCCCGGGTGTGGCCGGAGTTCGCCCGGCACGGCAAGGACGGCATCACGCTGCGGCACGTGCTCACCCACACCGCCGGCCTGCCCGCGCTGCCCGCCGACGTCACCCCCGCCGACTTCACCGACTGGCCCCGGATGTGCGGCCTGCTCGCCGACGCGACGCCGTTGTGGGCGCCCGGCGAGCGGCTGGCGTACCACGCGTGGACGTGGGGCTGGCTGCTCGGCGAGGTGGTCCGCCGGGTCACCGGCAAACCCGTCTCCCGGGTGCTCGCCGAGGAGGTGGCCGGGCCGCTCGGCGTGACCCGGGAGCTGTTCCTCGGCGTACCGGCGGCAGAGCTGCCCCGGCTGGCCCGGCTGGAGGACGCCGGGCTGACCGCGTTGATGACCTGGGCGGGTGAGAACCTGCCGCACTTCGACGCGGTGGCCCCACCCGCGGTCCGCCCGGACGCCACGACCGGCAGCGACCCCGACGTGCTGCGCGCCGACGTGCCGTCCGTCGGCACCATGAGCGCCCGCGCGGTCGCCCGGATGTACGCGGCGCTGCTCGGCCCCGTCGACGGCGTCCGGCTGATCTCCCCCGAGCGGCTGCGCGCGGTGAGCGCGCCGGCGGTCCGCGCCCCGGAGTGGGTGTTCGAGCGGGAGAGCACGTTCGGGCTCGGCTACGCGGTCGACGACGACGGGTCGTTCGGCACCGCCGGCAGCGGCGGCAGCCTCGCGTTCGCGTACCCGGAACTGGGCTTGACCGTGGCCGCGCTGCGCAACCGGCTCGGCGCCGGCAACGGCGACCCGATGGAACGGTTGCGGGCGCTGGTGCGCGACCGGGTCGCCGCGACGCTCGGCTAGCGCCGCAGCCGGGCGCGCAGCCGGCCGGCGGCGTCGCCGAGCACCGCGCTGGTCATCGGCAGCAGCGGGCTGGACCGCATCACCGCCAGGTCCTCGGCCGGTGTGGTCGCGCCGTCGAGGAACCGCAGCACCCGCTCCGGCGGGTTGCGGTCGAACAGCCGCTCGAAGAACTCCACGCCGTCCACATGCCCCCGGTCCAACGCGCGCAACGCCACCGCATCCATCCACCGGTGCCGACCCGGGTACGCAGGCAGAGGCACCGGTGGCCGGCCCGCCGCGACCGCCCGGGCCACCTGCTCGGCCTGGCGCAGCATCGCGGAGAACGTGAACCCGGTGGACGGGCGGGTCGCCCCGCCGGCGGTGCCCAACCGCACCACCCGCGGGCTCGGCCGGGCCACGAACGGGCCGTCGGTCATCGGGATCACCCCGTTCTCCACCTCCCGCACCCGCAGCGCGCCCAGGTCCAGCCCGAGCAGCCCGGCGTAGCCGCGCAGCGCCGCGTCGTAGCCGGCGTCGTCGAGCACGGCCGGCCCGAACTCGGTGTACTCGACAAGCGCGAAGCGGTCGTCGACCGGCAGCACGTACCCGAACGACACCCCGCGGGCCGGCTGCGGGGTGCGGAAGTCCATCAGCACCGCCCGCCCCGGCTCGAACGTCGGCCGCTCGGCCGCCAGCCACCAGCCCCGGAAGTGCTGCAACCAGCTCGTCCGCCCCGGCCGCGACGGCGGGCGGGGCCGGGAGTCCAGCACCCAACCGGCGCGCACCAGCGGCCGCCCCGCCGGGTCGCACACGGTGACCCGCTCCCCGTCGTCCCGCAGCTCCCCCGCCGGCGCGGCGATGCGGACCGCGTCCAGCCGCCGCTCCGCCTCGGCAGCCCGGTCGTAGACCGGGGCGGAGCGGACCATGGCGTACCGCAGCGGGTCCAGCGGCAGGACGCGGCGGCCCGCCGCCGTGACCACCTCCACCCGCGACCAGCTCGCGCTCAACAGCGGGTCGAGGTCGCCGCCGGGCGTGCCCCAGAACGCCCAGGTGCGGTCCTGGCCGCGCTTGCGGACCGGGTCCACCACCGCGACCCGCACGCCGCGCACCCCGTGCCGGTCCAGGGCGGCCAGGACGAGCGACGCGGCGCCGCCGCCACCGACCAGCGCGAGGTCGACGTCGGGCGGGGAGGATGCGGGCATCCGCCCACGCTGTCACACCGGCGGGGAGCGCCGCCGGGGACCCCGCCGCCCGGCGCGCCGCGCCGCGTAGATTCGGCGGCATGACGCTGCGGGTGGGACTGCTCGGGTACGGGACGGCCGGGCGGGTGTTCCACGCCCCGCTGATCGCCGCCACCCCCGGCCTGCGGCTGGACGCGGTGGTGACCCGCGACCCGCAACGCCGCGCGCAGGCCCAGGCCGACCATCCCGACGCCCGGGTGGTCGACGACGCCGAGCAGCTGTGGCCCGCCGCCGACCAGCTCGACCTGGTGGTCGTCGCCGCGCCGAACCGGCAGCACGTGCCGCTGGCCCGGGCCGCGGTGGCCGCCGGACTGCCGGTGGTGGTGGACAAGCCGGTCGCCCCGACCGGCGCGCAGGGCCGGGCGCTGGTGGCCGACGCCGCCGCCGCCGGAGTGCCGCTGACCGTGTTCCACAACCGGCGCTGGGACGGCGACTACCGCACCGTGCGCCGGCTGGTCGAGGCCGGCGAGCTGGGCCGGGTGGCCCGCTTCGAGTCGCGGTTCGAGCGGTGGCGGCCGGCGATCAAGCCGGGCTGGCGGGAGAGCGGCGCGCCCGGCGAGGCCGGCGGCGCGCTGTTCGACCTCGGCGCCCACCTCATCGACCAGGCGGTCCGGCTGTTCGGGCCGGTGGAACGCGTCTACGCGGAGGTGGACCGGCGACGGCCCGGCGCCGAGGTGGACGACGACGCCTTCGTCGCGCTCACCCACGCCGGCGGCGTGCGCTCGCACCTGTGGATGGGCGCGGTGACCGCGCAGCTCGGCCCCCGCTTCCGGGTGCTCGGCGACCGGGCCGCGTGGACGAGCTGGGGCCTGGACCCGCAGGAGGCGGCGCTGCGCGACGGCCGACGACCCGGCGGACCCGGCTGGGGAGAGGTCGACCCGCAACGCTACGGGCGTCTCGGCACGGACGACGACCTGCGCGCCGTGCCCACCGAACCGGGCTGCTACCCGGACTTCTACGCCGAGGTGGCGGCCGCGCTGCGCGACGGCACGCCGATGCCGGTCGACCCGGCCGACGCGGTCGCCGTGGTCGAGCTGATCGAGCTGGCGCACGAGGCCGCCGCGCAGGGCGTCACGCTGCCGGTCCCGCCGCTGCGCTGACCGCCGGACCGGGCGCCTCCGGGGCGGGCTCGGCGTACGCGGCGGCCACTGTCGACCGGTCGAACACCCGCCACGTCGCGGCGATCACCGCCACCGCCACCGCGAACCCCACCCAGTACGGGGCGGTGATCCCGAACCGGGCGGCCACCACGCCGCCCAGCAGCGCGCCGACGCAGTTGCCGCCCGCCGCGAGGAACAACGTCGTGCTGCCCACCCGGCCCATCAACGCCGGCGGGGTGAGCCGCTGCCGCAGCGAGTTCGCCACGATGTTCCACAGCGCGCTGTGCACGCCGAACGCGAACAACGCGAACCCGACCACCGCCGCGCTGCGCGACGCCGCCAACGCCAGGTGCAGACCGGCCTCCACCAGCAGACCCAGCCGCACCGTCCAGGTGGCGGTGATGGCGGCGATCAGCCGGTCGCCGACCACCGAGCCGAGCAGCCCGCCCACCGCCATGCAGGTGAACAGCACGCCGTACCCGACCGGGCCGAGGCCGAGCCGCTCGGTCGCCAGCAACACCAGCACCGCGACCGCGGCGGTCAGCGTGACGTTCAGCAACCCGATCAGCAACGCCATGGTCCGCAGCAGCCGCTGCGTCGACAACCAGCGGAAACCCTCCGCGACCTCCGCCCGCACCGAACGCCGTCCCGCCGGCGCCGGCGCGCCCCGGTACGAACCGGCGAGCAGACCGACCAGCACGGCGCTGAGCGCGTACGTGCCGGCGTTGAGCGCGAACGGCACGGCCGCCGCCAGCACGAACAGGAACCCGCCGAGCGGGCCGGCGACCATGTTCTGCATCACCTGGGTGCCGCCGCTCAACCAGCCGTTGGCCCGTTCCAGCCGGGAGCGGGGCACCACCGCCGGCAGCACCGCCTGGGCCGCGGTGCGGAACACCACCTCGCCGGTGTTCACCACGAACAACACCACGTAGAGCAACGCCACCCCGGCGCGGCCGGCCAGCATCGCCGCGGCGAGCACGACCAGCGCGCCGACGCGTACCCAGTCGATGAGCACCATCAGCCGGCGCCGGTCCACCCGGTCGGCCAGCACGCCGCCGGGCAACGCGAACAGCAGCCACGGCAGCCACGAGACCGCCGCACCCGCGGAGACCACCAGCGGGTTGTCGGTACGCGACGCCACGTACAGCGGGGCGGCCACGGTGGCCATGCCGCTGCCCAACGCCGACAACGTGCTCGCGGTCCACAGGCGGACGAAGCGCCCGCCGAGCCGTTCCCCCGTCACGACGACGCAAGCTACCAGCGACGGCGCCGTCCGCCGAGCGGTTTAGGCGGGGGCCCCGCTTAACGCCTCGGGTATGGGCGGGGCCTCTGCTTAACAGCAGGCCGACCGGGGTACCTCCGGGCGACGACCCGGGCCGGCCGGTGAACCCGGCCGGTGGCGAGACCGGCGCGACCAAGGTGAGGTACGGACATGCGGGACTGGGTACGAGCCGCCGCCGGGCGGGTACGCCGGGACTGGGTGTCGGTGGTCGAGGCGACCGTGGCCGCCACCGTCGCCTGGATCCTCGCCTCCCGGGTGATCGGTCACCCCGATCCGTTCTTCGCCCCGTCCGCCGCGCTGGTGGTGCTCGGCGAGACCCGGGGCAAGCGACTGCGGCAGACCATCGAGATCCTGCTCGGGGTGGCCGCCGGCATCCTGGTCGCCGACGTCGTCGTGCAGGCCCTCGGCCCGACCACCACCACGGTGTTCCTGGTCCTGGGCTGCACCCTCGGGCTGATGGTGGTGCTCGGCGCGAGCACCACGCTGACCGTGCAGGCCGCCGTCTCGGCGTTGTACCTGGTCGTGGTGGCCGCGCCGAAGGGCAGTCTGATGCCGTTCCGGTTCGTCGACGCGCTGATCGGCGGCGCGGTGGCGATCGCGGCGAGTCAGCTGATCGTCGCCCGGGACCCGCTCGCCCCGCTGGTGGCCGAGGCCCGGCAGACCTTCGCCGACCTCGCCGACCTGCTCAACCGGGTCAACGACGCGCTGCGCCGCTGCGACGAGGACGCCGCCCGGGCGGCGCTGGAGCGGGCCCGCCAGGTGGACGACTGCGTGGACCGGCTGCGCGAGGCGGTGGCGGCCACCGGGGAGACGTTGCGACTGCGGGTACGCCGCCGCCGGCACATCGGTCAGGTCCGGGAGGTCGAGGCCACCGCCCGGCAACTCGACTACGCCGCCCGCAACATCCGGGTGCTGGCCCGCGCCGGGGTGCACCTGACCCGCCTGCACACCGCCACCCCACCCGAGCTGGCCCTGGCGATCAACGAGCTCGCCGACGCGGTCCGCGCCGCCGGCGAGGCCATGGTGCACAGCCTGGCCGGCGACGAGGACGCGGCCGAGTGCGCCGAACGGGCCGACGCCGCGGCCCTGGAGGCGGTACGGATCGCCGCGCAGCTGTTCGAGTCCCAGCCGCCCCTGCCACTCATCATGATCATCGGCCAGATCCGGGCCACCGCCATCGACCTGCTGCGCGCGGTCGGTACCGACGACCTGGTCCTCGGCCGGGTCGACGAGGCCCTCGGCCTGGCGGAGGCCCCCACCCGGACCGGCGCCGGCGGCCCGCCGACCCCACGCGTCGACCCCGGGCCGGCACCGACGACAGTGGCGGCCTGACCGCTTCCACGGGTAGAAGCACGGTCCGGCCGGCCGTCGGCGTCAGATCGGACGCGCACCCCGCTCGGCTCGGTCGGGCCCGTCGGAGGTGGGAATCGGCAGCGCGACCGGGTCGGCCGGACCGACCGCCGTGACCGAGTGCGCCGGTGCCGGCCGGTCCGCCACCGGCCGCCGCGAGTACCGCCGCCCCTGGCCGGCCGGACCGTTGCGGCGGGCCACCTCGAGCGTCACCATCCGGATCGGCGCGGGCGGCGCGGCGAACCCGGGCACGCCCCAGCGCAGCCAGATCGGGACCCGCCCGGCCTCCGCCTCGGCCAGCAGTTTTTCCACGGTCCGTCGGCGGTCGGTGTGGTCGACCTCGACGACGACCGGCGGACGACCCGGCCGGGCGCAGGCGACGTCGAGCACCGACTGCCGCCCGGACAGCGGCGGCGGCAACGGCACCACGCTCGCCGCCCGGCGGTAGACCCGCCAGCCCTCGCCGGTCGCCCACTCGACCACGGCGTCGACGAGCCGGGCGGTCACCTGGTCGGTGGTCAGATCCACGAAGGTCAGCCCGGCGAGTCGGTGCGCGAGGGACGCGGCCACCCGCTCGCCGTCCTGCCCCGGATCCATGCCCGCAGGCTAGCGTGCGGGTCGATCGGCTTCCCACCGGCGGGCAGCAGCACGGCCGCCGGGGCGGGAGCTGCTGGTCACCGCGTGTTCAGGCGGGCGGCCTGGCGGGTCAGGTGGTCGCGTTCGAGGAGGTTGGTGGCCCGGCGGGCGGCCTCGGCGTAGAGGCGGGCCGCCGTCTCCGGGTTGCCGTCGCGTTCGTGCAGGTACGCCGCCACCGCCGCGTGCCGGGGCAGCGTGTCGTCCAGCGCCGCGAGCGCCGCCAGCCCGGCCCGGGGACCGTCGGCCTCCCCGACGGCGACCGCGCGGTTGAGCCGTACCACCGGGCTGTCGGTCAGGCGGACCAGGTCGTCGTACCACTCGACGATCTGCACCCAGTCGGTCTCCGCGGCGGTGGGCGCGTCGGCGTGCAGGGCCGCGACGGCGGCCTGGGCCTGGAACTCGCCCACCCGGTCGCGGGCCAGCGCCGCCTGGAGGATCCGCACCCCCTCGGCGATCAGGCCGGTGTCCCACCGGCGGCGGTCCTGCGCGGCCAGCGGCACCAGGCTGCCGTCGGGCGCGATCCGGCTGGCCCGGCGGGCGTGGTGCAGCAGCATGAGCGCGAGCAGCCCGGCCACCTCGGGATGGTCGACGACGGCGGCGAGCTGCCGGGTGAGCCGGATCGCCTCGGCCGCCAGGTCGACGTCGCCGGAATAGCCCTCGTTGAAGACCAGGTAGAGCACGCGCAGCACGGTGGCGACGTCGCCGGACTGGTCGAACCGGACCCCGGAGACGGTGCGCTTGGCCCGGCTGATCCGCTGGGCCATGGTCGCCTCGGGCACCAGGTAGGCCCGGGCGATCTGGCGGGTGGTGAGCCCGCCGACCGCGCGCAACGTGAGCGCGACCGCGGACGACGGCGTCAGCGACGGATGCGCGCAGCGGAAGTAGAGCTGGAGCGTGTCGTCCACGCCGGGCACCGGGCCCGGCGCCGGCTCCTCGTCCACGAGGTCCTCCCGCCGACGCCGGGCGGTGTCGGCGCGGGCGACGTCGAGGAACCGGCGCCAGGCCACGGCGACCAGCCACGCCTTCGGGTCGCGAGGCGGGTCGGCCGGCCAGACGCGGAGCGCCTCGACCAGCGCGTCCTGCACGGCGTCCTCGGCCGCCGCGAAGTCGCCTCCGCGGCGGACGAGAACCCCGAGCACGGCCGGGATGAGGCTCCGCAGCAGCACCTCGTCCATCGCGGCGGTCACTCCGTGATGGTGGGTGGCGCGGTCAGGAACGGGCGGACCTCCAACCACTCGTGGATCGGCTTGCCACCCTGCCCCGGGGCGGCGGACAGCTCCCCGGCCAGGTCGAGGGCGCGCTGGTAGCTGTCCACGTCGATCACCAGCCAGCCGGCGATGAGGTCCTTGGTCTCGGCGAACGGGCCGTCGGTGACCGGCGGGCGCCCCTCGCCGTCGTAGCGCACGAAGGTGCCCTCCGGGGCGAGCGCCTGCGAGTCGACGAACTCGCCGCTCTCCTCCAGGCGGGCCGCGAAGTCCGTCATGTACTGCACGTGCGCGGAGACCTCCTCCGGCGTCCACCGGTCCAGCAGCGGCATGTCGGTGACCGGGGTCGGGCCGCCGCGGTAGTGCTTCAGCAGCAGGTACTTCGCCATGGTGCGTCTCCTCGATGCGGGTGCGGCCATTCTGGCCGCGTTCACCCCGGGGACGGAGCCGGCCGCCGGTTCTCGACATCACGTCGAGGAGAGTTTCGGCGGCTCACACACCGCGTTGAGCGTCCTAGGAGGCTAGCTTCAAGGTGGACAGGCAGCCGCAAAGGTGCCTATCCTTCGGACAGGCACCCGAATGGCTGCCTTTTCCGATGAGTGGAGCGACGGGTGGACGACGTGTTCCGGGCGCTGGCCGACGCCAGCCGGCGGCGCCTGCTCGACCGCCTGAACGCGCGCAACGGTCAGAGCCTGCGCGAGCTGTGCGCCGGGCTGGACATGACCCGGCAGTCGGTGAGCAAGCATCTCGCCGTGCTGGAGGCCGCCGGCCTGGTGACCACCACCCGACGGGGGCGGGAGAAACTGCACCACCTCAACGCCGCCCCGATCAACGCGGTGGCCGACCGCTGGATCGGCCGCTACCACCGGGAGCGCGCCCGCGCCCTCGCCGACCTGCGGACAACATTGGAGCGGGAGCCCATGGAGAGCCCCACGTTCGTCTACACCACCTACGTCCGGACCACGCCCGAGCGGCTCTGGCGGGCCCTGACCGAGCCCGCGTTCACCCGCCGCTACTGGGGCGGCGTCACGCTGGTCTCCGACTGGCGGCCCGGCTCACCCGTGCGGTGGCAGGACACGCCGGACGGCGAGCCGAAGGACCTCGGTCAGCGGGTGCTCGTCGCGGAGCCGTACCGGCGGCTCGCGTACACCTGGCACGGCTTCCAGGCGGAGCACGCCGCGCACTTCGGGTGGTCCGACGAGGAGTTGGCCGCCCGGCTCGGCGAGCGCCGGTCCACGGTCACGTTCGACCTCGTTCCGCAGGGCGAGACCGTCCGGCTGACTGTCGTCCACGACGACTTCTCGCCGGACAGCGAGATGCACCGGGCGATCAGCGGCCAGCTCGACGGCAGCGGCGGCTGGCCGGAACTACTGGCCAGCCTCAAGACCCTGCTGGAGACCGGCGAGCCGTTGCCGGAGCCGGCCGCGGCGAGCTGACCGGGATCGGGGCCGCCCACCCCCGTCGCGGCGGCCCCGATCCCGGCCGGTCAGCGGACCGCGGTACGCCGCAGGCCGGGCACCAGCACGGCACCGGCGAGCAGGTGCAGGACCACCAGCGTCACCGTGGCCGCCCGGCCCACTCCCCCGCCGAGCGGCCCGAGCAGGGACAGCAGGAGCACCAGCACCGCGACCACGGTCCAGACCGCGCGGGCCCGCCCGGTGAAGCGTTCCAGCAGGGCCAGCAACGCCCACCCGGCCAGGCCGGCGAGCAGCGTGCTGACCGCGACGGCGAGCGGCGTGACCCGCTGCTCGACGTCGCCGCTGCGCGCGACCAGCTCCACCCCGGCCAGCGGCACCGCGACGATCCAGCCCAGCAGCGTGGCGACGGTGGCGGCGAGCACGGTGAGCAGCCGGTCGCGGCGACGGGCCGGACGGACGGTGGTGCTCGGGATCGTGGTCTCCATCGGTGCGTACCTCCCGGTCGGATCTGCTGGCGGAAACGCTAGGGCCGGCGGGGCGCCGCGCGGATCGCGCCGGGGAGCGGTTCCCGGCTCCGTCCCGGGACCCAGCGACCCGCCGCATCTCCGTCTGACGGCCGATGAACGGCGGTGGGCCGGCGGCCTAGCATCCGGGGCATGAGGTGCCCGTCCCGGTCCCGGTCCGTGCTGCTGCTGATCGACGGCGGCCTCGCCGCCGTCGTACTCGGCGTGTCGCTGCTCGTGCTGCTGACGTCGGAAGGCCGCCCGACGACGCCGGGCGGCACCGCCGTCGCGGTCGGCCTCGCCGCCTGGCAGGCCAGCTGCCTGCTGTGGATCCGCTACCGGCCCGGGTACGCGCTCACGATGGCCGCGGTGGCCGGCGTGGGCCTGGAGGCGCTCTGCCCGGCGCTGGGCTGGCTCGGGCTGGTGGCCGCGCCCCTGTCCTACGTGGCCCGGCTGCGGCCGCCCCGGTTCTCGCTCGTCGCGCTCGGCCTGCTGACGGCGCCCACACCGTGGAAGCTGGTCACCGGTGACTGGCGTGACCTGCTGCTCGCGGTGACGGCGCTCGGCCTGAGCTGGTCGGTCGGCGAGCTGCTGCGCAGCCGGGAGCAGCGGCGCTGCGAGTGGGAGCGGGAGGTCCGCGCGCGGGAGCGGGAGCGGATCTCCCGCGAGCTGCACGACGTGGTCGCCCATCACGTGGCGGTGATCGCCGTGCAGGCCGTCGCCGCCGAGGACGTCTTCGACGAACAACCGGCGCAGGCCCGCGCCGCGCTCGGGTCCATCCACACGGCGGCGCGGTCCGCCCTCACCGAGCTGCGGGCCATGCTGCACGCGTTGACCGCCGACGACGGGACCGACCCGAACGGGCCGCAGCCGGGGCTGGCCCAACTCGACGCGTTGGTCGAGGCCGTGCGGGCGGTGGGGCTGCCGGTGACGCTGCGCCGCGAGGGCGACTGCGGGAAGCTGCCCGGCGGGGTGCAGCTGTCGGCGTACCGGATCGTGCAGGAGTCGCTGACCAACGCGCTGCGCCACGGGCACGCCACCCGCGCCGACGTCGACGTCAGGTACGGCGAGGGCGTGCTGCGGCTGGAGGTGGTCAACGACGGTTCGCCGCCGGCCCGCCGGCCCGGGACGACCGGGGGACGCGGCATCGTGGGCATGCGGGAGCGGGCCCGGCTGCTCGGTGGCACGCTCGACGCGGGCCCGCTGCCGGCCGGCGGGTTCCGGGTGCGCGCGCGGCTGCCGGTCGGCGCGGCCCGGTGAGCGCCAGGAGCGAGCCGGGCCTGCGAGCCGAGGGTGATCCCGCGCGCGTGCGGGTGGTGGTTGCCGACGACCAGGAGCTGATCCGCGCCGGGTTGCGGATGATCCTCGACGCGCGACCGGACCTGACCGTGGTCGGCGAGGCGGCGGACGGCGTCGAGGCGGTCGCGGTGGCGGCGCGCACCCGGCCGGACGTGGTGCTGATGGACGTACGGATGCCCCGGCGGGACGGCATCGCGGCGACCCGGGACCTGGTGGCCACCGGCAATCCGGCCCGGATCGTCATGCTCACCACGTTCGACGTCGACGAGCACGTCTACGCCGCGCTGCGTGCCGGCGCGAGCGCGTTCCTGCTCAAGGACACGCGTCCGGTCGATCTGGCCGAGGCGGTGCGGGTGGTGGCCCGGGGCGACGCGTTGCTGGCGCCGACCGTGACCCGGCGTCTGCTCGACCGGTTCGCCGACCGGCTGCCCGGCCCGGCGCCGACCGTCGAGCGGGCCCTCGCCGCGTTGACCGCGCGCGAGGTGGAGGTGCTCACGCTGACCGCCCGCGCGCTGTCGAACGCGGAGATCGCCGCTCGGCTGCACCTGAGCACCGCAACCGTGAAGACCCACGTCTCCGCGATCCTTACCAAGCTGGGCCTGCGGGACCGGATCCAGGCGGTGGTCCTCGCGTACGACGTCGGGCTGGTCCGACCGGAGCCACCGGCGCGTTGAGCGAGTCGATGCCGTGGGGCGGACCGCCACGGCATCGACTCGGTGAACCGCCCGTCGACCTACCGGATCAGCGTCCGCGCACCCATCTGATCAGGTGGTCGACCCAGACCACGGCCGCGCAGGCCGTGATGATGACGAGCACGAGGGGTGCGGTGGGTATGTCACCGCCGTTCAGGGCTCTGGCCGCCGCCAGCGACGCGACCACGAGCACGAGAACGATTCGGGCGAGGATGGATCGGGCTTCGGTCACGATTCCATCATGATTTGTGCCCAGCTGCGCGTTGAAGGTCGACATGTCCGACGCCAGGTGGCGGGAGGGGGGACACCGGACGGCAACGAAGATTTCTCAATTACCCCCAGTGACCGCCGCAACCCTCCTAGTGTTGGCCACACCGGTGCTAGTCACGGAGTTGGCCACCCGAACGACGTCCCACGCAGACAGCGGACGAAAAGTGAGGGAAGACGCGGATGAAGGCACAGTCAATTCTCGGATCGGCGGCGGTCGGCGTGGGCCTCGGCGCACTGCTGCTCCCGGCCGCCGCGCTGGCGGACACCAGAGTCTCACCCGCCACCACCCCGGTCGGCGGCACTGTCGTGCTCACCACGACGTGCAACCCGAAGGCCGGTGACGCGATCTTCCGGGTCACCGGGCCCGACCGCGATCAGAACGTCAGGTCCACCACGGCCGCCGCGGGCGGTGGGCTGAGCGCGGAACTCTTCACCGCCGGGTTCACGCTCGGCACGTACACGGTGGCCACGACCTGCGGCGACGGCAGCGACGGCGGCAGCGCCACGTTCACCGTCACCCCGATCGGCGGTGCGCAGGCCGGCGCCGGCGGCCGGGACGGCGACACCGGCGTGCTGGTCGCGGGCGGCGCGCTGGCCGCCGGCGCGCTCGCCGGCGGGGCGTACGTCCTGGTCCGTCGCCGGCGTCGGGCGGACGCCCCCGCCTGAGCGGCTCACCGAGCGGGTCGCCCGCGCCGGTCCACCCGGCGCGGGCCCCGCGTCCACGCCGGACGGAGGTAGGACCCTGTCCCCAGCAGAGGGTCGGGCGGGCGGGCCGTCGCGGGCCCGCACCGCCGTCGTCGTCACCGCCGTCACCCTGGCCGGCGCCACCGGCGTGGGGTTGCTCTCGGCCGGTCTCGGCAGCACCTCGGCGTCGCCGCCGCAACCCGGCGCGTCCGCCGCGCCGGCCACCGAGCGTCCCGGCTCCGCCGGCCCGGTGCTCCCCCGCGCGACGCCGCTGCGGGTGGTCATCCCCCGGATCGGCGTCGACGCCGAGATCGTCGCGGTGGCCACCGACGACGGCGGCGCGCTGGAGGTGCCGCCGCTGGAGCACCCGGAGGTGGCCGGCTGGTACCGGCCCGGGCCGGCGCCGGGTCAGGCCGGCAACGCGGTGCTGGTCGGGCACGTCGACTCCACCCGCGGCCCGGCGGTCTTCTTCGATCTCGGCCGGTTGCGCCCCGGCGACACCGTCCGGGTGGTCCGGGCCGACGGCCGGACCGCGGCCTTCACCGTGGACGGTGTCGGCGCGTACCCCAAGGCACGTTTTCCCACCGAGCGGGTGTACGGCGGCGGCGCGGCGGCCCGACTGCGGCTGATCACCTGCGGCGGCCGGTTCGACCCGCGCACCGGCAGCTACCCCGACAACATCGTGGTCTTCGCCACCGCCGTCGGCTGAGCCGGGCCGGGCACCGCCGCCGCGCCGGCGGGCCGTACGGTAGGCCGTCGGTCTCCCGGCGGTCGGAGGTGCGCGGTGGTCCGGATCCGGTGGCGGGAACGCCTGCCCGGCCTCGTCGGACGCCTGCTCCGGCGCGACCGCCCGGCGGACGGCAGACGCCCGCGCCGCGCCAACCCGGACGCGGTGGTCGACTGCGCGGTCTATGTCGCCGGGCGGCGGGAACCGGGCCGGCCGCACTACGCCGACGCGTACGCCCGGGCCCGCCACGGCCGCCGCGCGTTCGTCTGGCTCGGGTTGCACGAGCCGGGCGCGGCGGTGATGGCCGCCGTCGGCCGGACGTTCGGGCTCGACGAGCCAGCGGTGGAGCAGGCGCTCGCCGACGGGCACCGGCCCACCGTGCGGTGCCACGGCGACGTCACGCTGCTGGTGCTGCGCAGCGCCGGCTACGTCGAGCACACCGAGCTGACCGCCACCTCCGAGGTGGTCGACACCGGGGACGTGCTGGTGTTCCTCGGCGACCGCTTCGTGCTGACCGTCCGGCACGGCGCCACCGGCGCGCTCGCCCCGGTGCGCGAGGCGGTGCAGCACCGCCCGGACGTGCTGGCCCAGGGCCCCTGGGCGGTGGCGTACGCGGTCTGCGCCCGGATGGTCGCGCTCTACGGGGAGGTCGCCGAGCACCTGGAACGCGACCTGGAACGCGTCGAGGAGAGCGTCTTCGCCCGCGAGCACGGCGCCGACATCCAGCATCTCTACCAGCTCAAACGGGAGGTGGTGGAGTTCAAGCGGGCGGTGCTGCCGTTGAGCGCCCCGCTGCGCGCGCTGCTGGACCCGCCCGACGCCGGCCCGCCACCCGCGCTGCGCCAGCGGTTCGCCGCCGTGGTGGACGACCTGGCCCGGGTGGTCGAGCGGATCGGCGCCTACGACGAACTGCTCACCTCGCTGGTCCAGTCCCGGCTGGCGCAGCTCGCCGTGGAGCAGAACGACGACATGCGCAAAATCGCGTCGTGGGCGGCGATCGCCGCGTCGCAGACCGCGGTGGCCGGCGTGTACGGGATGAACTTCGCCCACATGCCGGAGCTGCACTGGCGGTACGGCTACGGCGGCGCGCTGCTGCTCATGGCGACGCTGGCGGTGACGCTGCACCGGTTGTTCCGCCGCTCCGGCTGGCTCTGACCGGCCGTGTTCACCGCGGTTCGGGCGGCTTACCGGGCCCGACCGCGGCCCGGAGCAGGCCGGTGAGGCCCTCCTCGAACAGCAGGTCGTCGCTCCACCGGCCGTCGTCGAGGTGACCGGAGGCGGTCAGCGTCGGATAGGCGTCGGCGCTCGCCGCCACGTGGGCGCGGGCGGCGGCCCGCGCGTCGGGGTCCGCCGTCCGGCGCCACGTGGCCTCGGTCAGCGAGGCGCCGATGACGTAGTTGGCCAGCATCCGGGTGACCACTGCGAGCTGCCGGCCGTGGCAACCGCCGCGCACCAGCGTGGCCTGGAGGAACTCGGTGCGGGCCAACACGTTGGGGCCGAGCAACGGCCGACCGACCAGCCCCGGCGCCCAGGGGTGGTCGAGCATCGCGGCGCGCCACGCGCGGACGAGAGCCCGGACGTCGTCGCGCCAGTCGTCGCTGGCCGGCGGGACCGGCAGCCTCTGCTGCGAGTCCAGCTCGACACCGACCCGACCACCGCCCGCCGCGTGCTGCTCCTGCACCGCCAAGGCAAGGCCCATCACGAGTCGCGGGAGGCGGCCCGGCAGCAGGTGTGGCGTCAGGGCCGCACCCCGGCCGGCGAACCGGTCTTCGTCGGCGTCACCAACGGCCGCCGCCACGTCCGGCTGCTCTACGACGTCGAGGTCCACTCGGACACGGTGCCGTGAGCGGTCGCCGGCCGGGCGCCCGAGCGCGCCCCCGCCGGCCGGCCCCCAGCCGACCGGCCCGGCCTTGAGCACCACCTCACGCCCGTCGGTGAGGCGTACCCATCAGACCGCTCGCTCGCCTGATCCCGCTGATGAGCTGCCGTTTCTCCCACGTCGGCGGCCGACCCTCCGCGGACGCGACAGGCAGCCGCCCGGCGAGCCGCCACCACTGAGCGCCGGTGCGGTCATGGGCACGAGGTCTCCGGCATGACGTTCCCGCTCGGTCGCAGAACCAGATGCCGGAGACCTCTTCAGATGTCGATCACCGCCACGCCGGGATCTTCATCGACCACCACAACTTCTGAAGTCACCTCGCCGTCAGCAGGGGGACGTGATCCACCTGTGCGAGAGCAGGTAAGCAGGGCCGATGTTGCCCTGCCAACCCCGCCCCATGCACCCGTTGTAGCCGGTGTAGTACGCGCCCGTGTAGAACGCCACCGCCGTGTAGGAGGTGGAGGTTCCGCGGTTGTACACCGAGCGGGCCGGAGCGCTCCGGGCCCAGGAACAGCTGTCGACCCCCGACGTCCAGTCCGGGTCGGCGTCCGACCATCGGCACATGCTGCCGGACCCGCCGCTGCCGGTGTAGAAGCACACGTGGGAAGCGGGGCAGTCGGCGTAGGTGGCGGACGGGGTCACCACGGCCGCCGCCGGAGAGCCGATTCCCAGAAGGGCCGCTGCCGCCGTGGCGGTCACGGCGAGAGCCTTGCTCGGTCGGGTGAGTGCGGACAG
Source organism: Micromonospora sp. NPDC018662 (assembly GCF_044391475.1). Classification (NCBI taxonomy): domain Bacteria; kingdom Bacillati; phylum Actinomycetota; class Actinomycetes; order Micromonosporales; family Micromonosporaceae; genus Micromonospora; species Micromonospora sp. NPDC018662. The sequence goes on along the minus strand of NZ_JBISAC010000010.1, from coordinate 43,915 downwards.
TGCTCGCTGAAACATGCAAACCTCCACAGGACCGCCGGAAGGGGGCTTCCGGCCCGTTGGAAAGAACGCCGCGCGGGATGCCGGCCGACCTTCCTCCGCGCTGACGTTCGTCTATTGGTTGCAGTGTCGTGAGCGCACTGGAGACAATCCAGGCGACTGACAGGCGATCAACCGGCGACTTCCTGCACGACGGCTGAGGGAACAGGACAAGCGATGGAGTTCGGTCCCTTGATCAAGTCGCGTCGACAGTCGCTGAACCTGTCTCAGGAGGAGCTCGCCAATCGGTCGGGAATCAGCGTGCGGAACCTTCGTGACCTGGAAACCGGGCGGATCCGGAAACCACGCCAGCAGACCGTGCGGTTGCTGGCCGAGGCGTTGGGGCTGTCCGGTGACGAGCGGCGCGACTTCTACGAGCGGTCACGGGCGGCTGCGGGGCTCAGATCGCCGACGGACAGGGCAGGCGGCGACTCCCCGGCGAGACCCCGTCCGGCTCAACTGCCGCCGGACACCGCCTCCTTCACCGGACGTACCGACGCTCTGGCCGCGATGGACGCGCTGCTCAGCACAGAGACGCCAACCTTGGGCACGACGATCCTGGTGGTGGGTCCGCCAGGGATCGGCAAGACCTCGCTCGCGATGCACTGGGCGCACCGGGTGAAGGACCGCTTCCCGGACGGGCAACTCTTCGTCAACCTGTCCGGATTCGACCCCAGCCAACCGCCGCTGGATGCCACCTCGGCGGCGCATGCGTTCCTGGACGCGCTGGGCGTTCCCGCAGCGGCCATGCCGGTTGACGAGACGGGCCAGACCGGCCTGCTGCGCAGCCTGCTCGCCGACAAGCGAATGCTGTTGCTGCTCGACAACGCCCGCGACGCGGAGCACGTACGACTGCTGCTGGTCGCGGCACCGGGATCCGTAGTCGTCATCACCAGCCGGGATCGGCTCATGGGGCTGGTCGCGGCGGCGTCCGCCCACCCGATCAGCCTCACCCCGCTCAGCGACGACGAGTCGCGAGAACTGCTAAGCCGCCGGGTCGGCGCCGGCCGCCTCGATGCCGAGCCGACCGCCGCACAGGTGATTGTCGACCGCTGTGGCGGCCTGCCGCTCGCCTTGGCGGTGACGGCTGCCCGCGTCGTCTCCCAGCCCGCAGTGCCGCTGGCCGTCGTCGCGGGTGACCTGACCGGTGCCGTGCCACTGCTCGACGGCCTGGCCAGCCACGACAGCCCGACAGACCTGCGCTCCTGCCTCCTCGGCTCATACCGGCTGTTGAACCCCGGGGCGCGGCAGGTCTTCCGGATGCTTGGACTGCATCCCGGCACCGCCAGCGAGGCGGCGGCGGCAAGCCTGGTCGGACGCCCACCCGAGCACGTGGGCCCGCTGCTCACCGAGTTGGCCCGGGTCCACCTGATCGGCGAGACGACCGACCACCGGTGGCACCTGCACGACCTGGTGGCCGTTTTCGCCAGGGAACGAGGGCGGCGGGACAGCGAGGCCGACCACCGGTCCGCGCTGCGGCGGCTCGGCGATCACTACCTGCAGACTGCGGTGACGGGTGCCCGTCTCCTTGAGCCTCGCCGGGAGCCGCTCCCCACGATCACCCCGGCGCCGGGGGTCACCGTCCACTCGCTCGCCGACGAGGAGGACGCCAACGCTTGGTACCGGGCGCACCGGGCAAACCTCGTCGCCATGGTGCACCTGACCGCCGAGCACGGCATGGCGGCCCACGCCTGGCAGTTGGCGTGGGCGATGACCACGTTCCTGTCCCGCGGCGGCCACTGGACCGACCAACTGGCGGTGAACCGCGTCGCCCTCCGTGCCGCCCGAGTGGCGTCCGACGCCCGCGGCATGTCGTACGCACTGCGCGGTCTTGGCCGCGCTCACCTGCGCCTCGGCGACCACGATGCGGCCGAGGCCAGCCTGCGGCGGGCGCTGCGGCTGTCGGGCCGGATCGGAGACCTCGGCGGGCAGGCGCGGGCCCACCACGGGTTGGCGTATGTGCATCAACAGCGCCACGGCCTGCCCGGCGCCCTCTACCACTCCCGGCGGGCGAGGCGCCTCTTCCTGCTGGCGGGCAACCACAGCGCTGGTGCCGAAGTCCTCAACAGCTCTGGCTGGTACCACCTGCTGGCTGGCAATCTCCGCCAGTCGTTCCGCCAGACCCGGACGGCGCTGATTCTGTTGCAGCGGTTCGGTGAGCGGCACGGCGAAGCCAGCGCTTGGGATACTCTCGGCCGGCTCTCCACACATCTCGGCGATCCGGGCCAGGCGGACCGATGTTACGCGCACGCCCTTGCGCTGTTCCGGGAACTGGGGGACCAGTTCTTCGAGGCGGAGGTGCTGATGCACCGGGCGGAGGACCGGTGGGCCGCGGGCGACCAGGACGCCGCCAGAGCGGACTGGAGCGCCTCAGCGCGGATCCTCGAGGGCCTGCACCATCCGTGGGCCGTCATCGTGCGCGATCGGATCGGCAGGACCGCTCCGGGCAGCAGTGGCCTGGCCTGATCCTGGCCACCCGGCCGGGACGTACAGGACACGGCCACCGCCGTTCCTGACCCTGGGTCCCTTCCTGCGGCGACTGGCAGCGCCATGCCGCCCCTCCGGCGTCCGGCCTGCGGCGGCGGGTGAGAATCGGGGAATGGGGAAACGGAACACCGCCTGCCCGTGCGGGTCGGGCCGGCCGTACGCGGACTGCTGCGCCCCGGTGCACCGGGGCGTCGCGACCGCGGCCACCGCCGAGGCGTTGATGCGGTCCCGGTTCAGCGCGTTCGCGCTCGGCGACGCCGACTACCTGCGGCACAGTTGGCACTCCCGCACCCGGCCCGAACGGCTGGAGCTGGATCCGGGCACCCGGTGGACCCGGCTGGAGGTGCTGGAGACCGGGCAGGGCGGCCTGTTCGACAGCACCGGCACGGTCCGGTTCCGGGCCCACTACCGCGAGGGCGGTCATCCTGGCGTGCTCGCCGAGCACAGCCGCTTCGCCCGGGAGGACGGCCGCTGGGTCTACGTCGACGCGCTGCCAGAGTGAGCGCGCCGGCCGAGCGTGTTAAGAAGGGGCCCCTGCTCTACCGAATGCGTTAACCGGGGGCCCCTCCTTACACCTCAGGCGAGGGCGCGGGCCGCGGCGACGACGGCGTGCACGCCGATGCCGGCGCGGTCGAGCTGCTGGGTCGGGGTGCCGGAGCCGGGCAGCTCACGCACCGCGAGGTGGTGGACGCGCACCGGGTCGGGCCGGTCCGCCAGCGCCTCCAGCACGGCCGAGCCGAGGCCGCCCTCCGGGTAGTGGTCCTCGACCACGACGAGCCGGCCGCCGGTGTCCCGGACGGTCTCGATCAGACGCTCCCGGTCGACCGGCTTGATCGAGTAGAGGTCGACCACCCGGGCGTCGATCCCCTCCCGGGTCAGCTCGTCGGCGGCGGCCAGGCAGACGTGCACGGTGACGCCGGCGCCGAGCAGCGCCACGTCGCCGCCGTCGCGCACCACCCGGCTGCCGCCGATCGGGAACGCCTCGCCGTGGTCGTAGAGCACCGGGTACGCGCCACGGGTGGTGCGCAGGTAGTTGACGCCCGGCCGGTCCGGCAGCTGGGCGACCAGCGCCGCGCAGGAGACCGCGTCGGACGGGCACAGCACCGTGGAGCCGGGGACCGCGCGCAGCGCGGCGACGTCCTCCAGCCCCATCTGGGAGGGCCCGTCCGGGCCGATCTCCACGCCGGCGTGCGAGCCGACCAGGGCGATGTCGGCGCGGGAGACGCCGGCCATCCGGATGAAGTCGTAGGCGCGGGACCAGAACGCGGCGAACGTGGCCGCGAACGGCCGCCGGCCCCGGACCGCCAGGCCCACGGCGGCGGCGACGAGCTGCTGCTCGGCAATGAACATCTGGAAGAACCGATCCGGGTACGCGTCGGCGAAGCGCTCGGCCCGGGTGGAGTCGGCGACCTCGCCGTCGAGGGCGACCACGTCCGGCCGGGCGGCGCCGAGCGCGCGCAGCGCGTCCCCGTACGCGTCCCGGGTGGCGACCTTCGCGCCGCGCTCGTAGCGGGGCAGGTCGGGTTGTCCGGGCTCGGCCGGGGTGGCGCGCGGCGCGGCGGGCGGGCGTGGCCCGGCCACCCGGATCCGGGTCGGCCCGCCGAGCGCCCGCACCGCCCGGTCGGCCAGTTCGGGGTCGAACGCCTTGCCGTGCCAGGACGGATCGTCCTCGACCTCGGGCACGCCCCTGCCCTTGACGGTGCGGGCCAGCACCACGGTCGGGCCGGTGGCGTCCCGGGCCTGCCGGTACGCGTCGTCGACCGCGCCGAGGTCGTGGCCGTCGACGACGATCGCCCGGCAGCCGAACGCCTCGACCCGCCGACGGTAGGTGTCCAGGTCCCACTCCAGCTCGGTCGGGCCGCGCTGGCCGAACCGGTTGACGTCGACGATCGCGGTGAGGTTGCGCAGGCCGTAGTGGCCGGCCTTGTCCAGCGCCTCCCAGACCGAGCCCTCGGCCGTCTCGCTGTCCCCGCAGAGCACCCAGACGTGGGCGGACGACCGGTCGAGGTACTGGGCGGCGAGCGCCACGCCCACCCCGACCGGCAGGCCCTGGCCGAGCGAGCCGGTGGCGACGTCCACCCAGGGCAGGACCGGGGTGGGGTGACCCTGAAGGCGCGACCCGGCGCGGCGGTACGTCTCCAGCAGCTCCTGCTCGCTGATCGCCCCGACGGCCCGGAACACCGCGTACAGCAGCGGCGAGGCGTGACCCTTGGAGAAGATCAGGTGGTCGTTGCCGGGGTTTCCCGGGTAGGACCAGTCGTAGCGCAGGTTCCGGGCGACCAGCACGGCGAGCAGGTCGGCGGCGGAGAGGCTGGAGGTGGGGTGGCCGGAGCCGGCCATGGTGCTGCACCGGATCGCGTCCACCCGCAGTTGGGCCGCCAGCTCCGCCAGCCCGCCGAGCTCCTCGTCGCGCAGCGTGCGTTCTGCTTCCAGGGTCACCGCAATCGTCTCCCGCAGTCGGTCGGGTCCGGCACTCACCGTAGTCGCGAAGGTGATGTGTCATCCGCTTTCCGGCAACTCACCAACCGACCGGTGAGCAGCCAGAGCGCCACCAGCAGGTACGGCAACACGGCCACCGCGAACGCGACCGGGTTGCCCAGCGCGCCGGCGAGCAGGCCGTACGCGCCGTAGAAGGCGACAGTGGTCAGGTCGGTGGCCATGCCGGCCAGCGAGGTGACGGTGGCCCGGGCGTCGCCGGTGATCCGCGCCTGCAACCGCGCGTCGGCGAGCACGGTGGCGAGTTGAAACGCGGCGAACGCGACCGCCAGCAGCAGGAACCCGGCCGGGTGGCGCAGCAGCGCCCCGCCCGCCATCGCCGCCGCCGCGACCACCAGCAGGCCGGCGTACCCCGCCGGGGACAGCCGCTCGCCCAGCGGGGCGAGCAGCCCGCCCACGGTCATCCCGCCCCACACCAGCAGGAGCAGCAGCGGCACGGTCGCCTCGGCGACGCCGGTGTCGCGGGCCAGCAGCCCGGTGTACTCGTCGAGCCCGCCCCAGATCGCGGCCACGGCGGCGACCAGCAGCACCGCGGCGCGGACCGTGCGATCGGCCCGCACCTCGGCGAGCCCGCCGCGCAGGCTCTCCCGCCAGCCGGGCTCGTCGTCGGCCGTCTGCTCCCCCGGTCCGGCGCCGCTGCTCGCGGCGGCTCGCGCGGTCGAGGAGGGCGGCTCGTTGACCATGCTGGCCTCCGCGCCGGCCGGTGCCGGTCGGTCGGCCGCCGGCGGGGTGACGGACCGGTGCTCCGGGAGGCGCGCCGCGACGACGGCGGCGAGCAGGCAGGTCAGCACGCTGGCCGCGCCGACGGCGAGGTAGCCGCCGAACGCGAACACCGGCCCGGCGAGCACCCCGGACCCGACCGCGCCGAGCACCTCGGTGGTGCGGGTGCGGCCGATCAGGCGGGCGTACCGGTCGGCCGCGCCGAGGCGGTCCAGCTCGGTGAAGACGAGCGCCTCCAACGCGCCGGAGCGCAGCGCGCCGCCCGCGCCCCAGAGCAGGAAGCCGACGGCGAACGCCGGGTACGACGGCAGCAGCACCCAGAGCGCGAAGCCGGCGGCCGTGAGCAGCGGCGCCAGGCAGAGCAGCAGCCGCCGGGACAGCGCGTCGGCCCACGCGCCGGACGGGATCTCCAGCAGGATGCCGGCGGCCGACCAGAGGACGAACAGCGAGGAGATCTGCCCGACCGACAGCCCGGTGTCGGCGAACAGCAGCACGTAGAGCGGGTACAGCAGGACGAGGTCGGTGAGGAACGCGTACCCGTAGAGCGTTGCCGCCAGTCGGCGGGTCGCGGGTACGCGGGCAGGAGCGACGAGCATGGGGCCTTCCCACGGGACGTGACGGACACCGGTCGGAGTGCTTGGTGTCCGCGGCGGCCCGCGGCCTCGTCGGTCAGGCGGGAATCACCATCGCCATGTCATGCCGACGATCCTAACCGGACGCCGGCCTTGACGACACGGCTCGGGCGAGGCACTCTGTTAAACGATTAACAAGGGAGGGTCATGGGTTCCCGGATCACCCTGCGGTCCGTCGCCGAGGCGGCGGGCGTCTCCACGGCGGCGGTCTCGTACGCGTTCAGCCGGCCGCACCGACTCTCCGCCGACCTGCGGGAGCGGATCCTGGCGGTGGCCCGCGACCTGGGCTACGCCGGCCCGAACGCCGCCGCGCGGTCGCTGCGGACCGGGCAGGCCAACGCGATCGGCGTCATCCTGACCACCGAACTGGCGTACGCGTTCCGCGACCCCTACGTGCTGGACCTGCTCGGCGGCCTGGCCGAGACGTTGGCGGCGGGCCGGAGCAGCCTGTTGCTCATCCCGTTCGCGCCGGTCGTCGCCGGGCTCACCGACGCGGAGGTCCGCGAGTCGCTCGACGCCGTGCACCGCGCGGTGATCGACGGCGCGGTGGCCGACGGGCTCACCGACGACCACCCGGCCGTCCGGGCGCTCGCCGACCGGTCGCTCCCGCTGGTCCTCTCCAACGAGTCCGCCAGTGCCCGCTGCGTGCTGATCGACGACCGGGAGGCGGGCCGGGCCGTCGGCCGGCACCTGGCCGACCTCGGTCACCGCGACGTGGCGATGGTGGTCGCCGCGCCCGGCGAACCCGGCCGGATCCTGCCGACGGTGGACGAGGCGGCGCTCTACCCGTACTCCCGGAACCGGCTGGCCGGCGTGCGGGACGCCCTGCCGGCCGGCGCCCGCCTGCGGGTCGTCAGCGGCGGCAGCAACGCCACCGCCTCCGGCCGGGCCGCCGCGACGGCGGTGCTGGCGACCGCCGAGCGACCGACCGCGATCGTCGCGGACAGCGACGTGCTCGCCGCCGCCGTGGCGCGGACCGCCGAGGGCCGGGGGCTCCGGGTCGGACGCGACCTGTCGGTGACCGGCTTCGACGACGTGCCGCTGGCCGCGGCGGCCGGGTTGACCACCGTCCGCCAGCCGATCGCCGAGAAGGGCCGGCTGATGGCCCGGATGCTGCTCGACCCGGACGGCACCCCGCACCGGGTCACCCTCCCCACCCACCTCGTCGTCCGCTCCAGCACCGGTCCCGCGCCGGGGCGCTGAGCAGAAAGGACCGTGACGTGACCGAATCACCGGCTCCCCCGCTCGGACTCGTCGACCCGGCCGCGCACTGGCCGGCCGACGACCTGGACCTCGACGCGTACCTGCGCCGCGTCGGCCACCGAGGCGCCGTCACGCCGGACGGCCGGACGCTGCGCGACCTGCACCGGGCCCACGTCGCCGCGATCACGTTCGAGAACCTGGACGTGCGGCTCGGCCGGGGCGTCGCGGTGGACCTGCCCCGCGTGCAGGACAAGCTCGTCCGGGCCGGCCGCGGCGGATACTGCTACGAACACGGCGTCCTCTTCGGCGCGGTCCTCCAGCGCCTCGGCTACCGGGTGGACCGGCTGCTCGCCCGCACCGGCGACCCGGCCGAGACGCCCCGCCCCCGCTCGCACCTGGTGCTACGCGTCGACGACGGCGACCGGGCCTGGCTCGCCGACGTGGGATTCGGCTCCGGCCTGCTCGAGCCGCTGCCGCTGGCCGAGGACGCCCCCCGCCGGCAGGGCCGGTGGGAGTACCGGCTCCGCCGCGGCCTCGACGGCGCGTGGCGGTTGCAGGAACGCGCCGACCGGGACTGGAGCACGCTGCTGACCTTCACCGAGGAGCCGCAGTACCCGGTGGACGTCGAGGTCGCCAACCACAACACCGCCACCAGCCCGCACTCGCCGTTCACCCGGCAGCACATCGTCGTCCGCAAGGACGACGAGTCGGTGCGCCGGCTGATCGACCGCGAATACACCGAGGAACGCCCCGGCCAGCCCGCTCGCGCCCGGTCGCTGACCGACCAGGAGTACGCCGCCGCGCTGGTCGACGACTTCGGCCTGCCGCTGGGCCCGACCGAGATCGGGGCGCTGTTGGCCCTGCTGCCCCCGCCCGGCACCGAGCCACCCACCGCCCCCGACCTGGAACTCCGGTTCCCCACCGGAGGACACCGTGCCTGACCGGACCGACCCCTACCTGCTCGCCGTCATCACCGCCAGCGTCCGCCCCGATCGGATCGGCCCGACGGTGACCAGGTGGCTGCTCCGGCACCTCGACCGGCACCCCGGCACCGTCGTGGACCACCTCGACCTGGCCGACCTCGACCTCCCCGGCGACCTGTCCGGCGGCGGCGACGCCGAGCAGTTCACCAAGCGGATCGACCGGGCCGACGCCTTCCTCGTCGTTACCCCGGAGTACAACCACGGCTACCCCGGCCCGCTGAAGACGGCGATCGACACCGCGTACGCGGAATGGCGGGCCAAACCGCTCGGCTTCGTCTCGTACGGCGGTGCCTCCGGCGGCCTGCGCGCGGTCGAGCAACTGCGGGGCGTCCTGGCCGAGCTGCACGTCGCCACCATGCGCACCGGCGTCATGATCCCCGACGTCCACGCCGCGTTCGACGAGCACGGGGAGCTGCGCCGGCCCGACCGACCGGCGGCGGGCCTGGCGGAGATGCTGCGCCAGCTCGACTGGTGGGCCGGCACGCTGCGCCGTGGCCGGGCCGCGCACCCCTACCCCGGCTGAACACCGCACCGGGGCGGGACCCGCGTCGGATCCCGCCCCGGTGCGCGCGCTCGGCTCAGCGGCGGAACTTGTCCACGTCGGCCGGCGGGATGACCATCGTCGCCTCGCTGTCGGCGGCCTGCTCGGCCGTCGGCTGGCGCGGCGCGGCCGGCGGGGTGCGCCCGGAGTCGCCGAGCGGCGGGATCACCTGGGTGGCGTCCTCCGCGCCCGCCGCCGGCACCGGCTGGGTCGGCTCGGCGGAACCCGCGTACGCCGGCACCGGCTGGGTGCGGTCCGCCTCGGCGTCCCGGGACACCGGCGGGGTCAGCTCCGCCTCGCGGTACGGGTCGGCCGTGGCGAGCCGGGCCTCGACGTCGCGGCGGCCGGCCTGGTAGGCGCGGGCGTGCGTGGCGATGGTCCGGGACTCCTCCTCGGCCCGGGTCAGCCAGCTCTCCCAGCGGCTCTGCATCGGCCGGACGAGGCCGCCGCCGACGCCCACCACCAGAATGCCGCCGACGGTGGCGAGCACCGCGATCAGCACCGGCGTGGTCACCGCGGTGGCGACGCCGATCTGGTTGAGCGCGGCGATGACGCCGAGGCCGAGGATGAACACCGAGGCGAGGTTGGCCAGCACCCGGCCGTAGGAGAGGCCGCCGAGCGCGCTGGAGATGATGTCCTTCACCGCGCGGGCGATGGCCGCGGCCACCACCACGATGACGATCGCGACGAACGCCCGCGGCAGCCAGGCGACCACCATGGCGATCAGGTCGGAGATCGGGTTGGGGCCCCAGATGCCGAACGCGAGCTGGAGCGTGACCAGCAGCACCGCGTAGTAGGCCAGCTTGGCGACGATGTCGCTGGCGTCGTACTTCGAGCGGGCCAGCGCGGTCTTGATGCCGCCGCGCTCGACGGCCCGGTCGAAGTGCACCCGCTCCAGGACCTTGTCCACCAGCTTCAGCACGGCCTTGGCGATCAGCCAGCCGGCGACCAGGATCGCGACGAACGCGACCGCCTTGGGCAGGAAGAGCATCACCGAACGGAACGCGTCGCCCACCGCGTCACCGAAGTTGTCTTTCATCGAAGGGCCTCCACGCATGGGGTCAGGGTCGTTCCGGGTGGGCCTACCCGAGCCGACGCGCGGGGAAACGCGCTCAGCCGCCGGGGCAGCGGTAGCTGACCCGCGTCCCGGCCTGCGCCGGCGTCGGCTCGACGATGTTGACGGTGGCCGTCCCGGTGGTAGCGCCGACGCCGCTGAACGTCCACCTGAGGGTCAGCGTCGCGGTCCGCTGCCCACCACCGACCCGCTCGGTGAGCAGGGCCCCGGGCGGCGCGTCCGAACGGAACCACTGATAGCGGATGGTCCCGGCGCGCCCGTTCGTGCGTACCGTGGCGACCACGTCGACGGTCACGTCGCAGGCCACCCCGGCCGGCCGGGGCACCGCCACCGAGACCTGCTCGACCTCCAGCGGTCGCAGCCGCTGCCACAGGTAGAGCCCGACCGCGACCAGAAGCGCCGCGGTGAGCACCGTGGACAGCACCGACACCACCCGCCGCCACACCGGACGCGCGCGGACCGGCGGAGCGACCGGCCAGGCCGGCGCCGACGGCGGCGTCACCGGCACACCCGGACCGAACCGCACCTCACCGCCGGGCGCGAGCGCCGGAACGCCGCTCACCGCCCGCGCGTCCACAGTCGTCTCCCGGTACGCCCCGGCGGTCGTCCCCACCGGCGGCCGGTACGGTCCACCCGGCTGCGGCGCGGCGGTCAGGTACCTGGTCGGCTCCGCGCCGCCGGCACCGTCGCGGGTCGGCATGCCGAAGTGCACGGTCCGGTCCGCGTCACCCGGAACGTCCCCGGTCGGCGACCCGAAGAACACGGTCCGATCCGCGCCATCCGGGACGGCACCGGCCGGCGAACCGAAGGAGACGGTCTGATCCGCGCCACCCGGGACGGCACCGGCCGGCATGCCGAAGTGCACGGTCCGATCCGCGCCACCCGGGGCGTCCTCGGTCGGCCGGCCGAGGTACACGGTCGGTTCCGGCGCGCCGGCCGGGTCGACGGGCCGGGCGCGGGTGGGCAGCGCCTCGGTCGGCTCCTCGGGGCGGGTCACGCCGGCCCTCCCGGGGAAGAACTGCGGTGCTGGTCAGCGGGCACGGTTCGCGCTCCTAGCCGGGGGTGCAGTAGTTGTAGAGCGTCACGTACACCGGTGACGCCGAGGTGGTCGCGTTGCCGGCGGCGTCGGCGGCGGTGACCTGGATCGGGATGCGGGTGCTCTGTCTCGGCGCGGCCAGCGGGCCGAGTGTGCCGGTGAAGACGCCGCGCCCGGCCGCGGCCATCCGGCCCGTCGCGGTGACGCCGTCCACCGTGTAGCGGAACTGGACCGTCAGCGCGGCCGGGCCGCTGCGGTCGTCGGTGACCGTGACCGTGACGGTGCTGCTCTGCACGCCGAACGGGCAGCCCTTCGGTTCGAGCTGGCCCGGGTCGGCCGTCACCCCGCCGACGACCGGCGCGGTCACGTCCGGCGGGGGCGGCGGCGTGGTGCGGCGCGACGGGGTCGGGGCGGGCGCGGTGGTGCGTACCGGCGGTCGGGTCGGGGCGGGCGAGGCGGACGGCGGCGAGGTGGGCGGCGCGGGAGTCGGTGTTGGCGTCGCGGACGGGGTCGAGGTGCCGCCCGGCGTCCCGGCGTCGGTCGGGTCCGGCGTGGCCGGCCCGGCGGTAGCGGGACCGGAGGCGGCGGGTCCCGCGGCCGACGGGTCCTCCGCGGGACCCTCGTGGGCGGCGTAGCTGTAGCCGGCGCCGCCGGCCAGCACGGCGGCGGCCACCGCGCCGGCGGCCAACACGGCACGCGTGCGACCCCGACGGAACCAGCCGCCCCGGCCCGCCGCCGCGCCGGTCGCCACGCCGGTCGCCGCGCCGAGCGCGGTGCGGGCCACCGCGGTGCCGCCCTCCGCGCGGTCGGGGAACGGCCACAGCGCGGCCAGCAGGGCGGCTCGTCGGGCCAGCTCGCGCAGCCCACGCTCCTCCCATTCCGGGCCGTAGCCGGCGCCGGCCACCCGGTCCAGCAGCTCCAGGAAGACCGCGGCCGGTTGCGGCCGTTCGTCGGGACGCTTGGCCAGGCCGTACCGGAGCAACTCGTGGACCGGCGCGGGCGCCGGATCGGTGGGGATCGGCGCGGTGGCGTGCTGCTCGCGCAGGGAGAGCAGGTCCGGCCCCTGGTACGGCGGCCGCCCGGTCAGGCACTCGAAGAACGTGGCGGTGGCGGCGTAGATGTCGCAGGCCGGGTCGGCCGGCGCGCCGGTCCACTGCTCGGGGGCCATGTAGCGGGGCGTGCCGGAGACGGTCGTGTCGGTGCCCCGGCCGATCGGCATGGCGATGCCGAAGTCGGCGAGCTTGCTCAGCCCGCCGCCGGTGACCAGCACGTTCTCCGGCTTGTAGTCACGGTGCACCACCCCACGGACGTGTGCCGCGGCGAGCCCGGCGAGCGACCCCCGCAGCACGCAGAGCGCGGCCTCGGGGGTGGTCGGGCCGTGCGCGCGTAGCATCTGCCGCAGCGAGACGCCGTCCACCAGCTCCATCACGATGGCCGCGCCGTGCGGGGACTCGACATACTCGTAGAGGCGGCTGACGTGCGGGTCGTCGATCTCGCCGAGCAGCCGGGCCTCGGCCCGGAAGGCGGCCCGGAACGACGAGTCCGCGCCGAGGTCACGCACCAGATACTTGATCGCGACCGGGGTGCCGGTGGCGTCGTGGGTGGCCAGCACCACGCTGCCGGACGCGCCGGCGCCGAGCCGACGGACCGGCGTGTAGCCGGACAGCTGCCAGCCGCTCATGCGACCCACTCCACGGCGTTCCAGGGGCGGATGTCGGTGGCCGCCTCGCTGGTCATTCTGGTCGCGCCGGGACCGCCGGCCATCGGCGCAACGGATGTTTCCGCACGCCGGACGGCGGCCCCGGGGCCGGCAGCGGACGGTGGACGGTCGGCAACGGACACACCGCCACTGCTACCAGACGCCGGCAAGCGTCAGCCCGTCGATCGTTCCCGGTCGGCGGCACGACCCAGCGCCACCGTCAACTTCATGATCGACGGGGTTGTCGGGCCGGGTGGTCAGAAGCGGCGGGCCGGGGGGATGCGGTGGGGTGGGGGGCGGCGCAGCAGCCAGACCGGGTTGCTCGCGCCGACCACGGCGCCGTCGCGGTCGCGGACCTGGGTGCGTACGTACGCGCCGGCGCCCACCCGCACCGGCAGGTCGTGCCAGCCCTGCCGCAACTGCCGCCACGGCACCTGTCCGGTCCGGATCGCAGGCGTCGGGTCCGCGACGCCGGCCAGGTCGACCTCGCCGGTGACCACCTCCAGGGTGGCCCCGGCCGGCAGGTCGGTGGCGCGCAGCCGCACGGTGACCGCGTCGTCGGCGACGGTGGGCAGCGCGCCCATGGCGCTGCGGCCGCCGAGTTCCAGGTCCAGCGCGCCCCGGTAGCCGGCCAGGTCGGCGAACCACGCCTGCCCGGCGCGCAGCGCCGCGACCAGGTCGTCGCGGTCGGTCGAGGCGGCCCAGACGGACGTGACGTGCCGGTCGCGCCCGGCCCGCCAGTCGGTGCCGTCGTGGTCGTCGGTGACGCCGACGGCGGTCAGCGGGATCGCGTTGCGGGCCGCCACGTCGTACGCCCAGAGGTGGTCCTCGACCGGTGTCCGTCCGATCTCGATCAGGTCCACGCCGAGCCCGCGCCGGGCCACCAGCAGCCGGGCCAGCGAGTCCCGCCGCTCGACGTCCAGCGGGTGGTTCCAGCAGACCACGCCGCCGTGGGCGTGCAGGAACTCCACCATCCGCTCGGTCGCGTCGACGTCGTTGTCCCGCACCGGCGGGGACGGGAAGCGCGGCAGCGTGCCGTCGCCGCCGAACCAGTTGAGGTGCCGCACCATCGACACCTCGTACGCCCGGTGGTGGGTCACCCCCGGGTACGCCCCGGCGTAGCCGCGCAGCACCTCGGCGCGCAGTTCCTCGCCGGCCTGGCCGGCGCGGCGGGCCCGGTCGAAGACCAGCCGGTCGACCAGGTAGGCGCCCCGCGCGCCGCCGGTGACGGTGACGCCGAGACGCAGCCCGCGCAGCGAGTTGTCGCCGGCCACCAGGTCGGGCCAGAGTTGCCGGACGTCGGCGAGCAGGTCGAACGTGTGCCGCTGCCAGGCCCCGGCCGCTGCGGGCCGGTCGACAGTGCCGTGCCGGCCGTCGACGGCGTGCCGGACCGTGTCGGTGGCGCCGAGCCGGTAGCGCAGCACCAGTTGCCCGGCCGGACGGCCGGGGCCGGCCGGGTGGTGGGACAACGCGATCTCGACGGTCAGCGTGGCGTCCCGGCCGGCCGACTCGGGCCGCACGTCGAGGTGGAGCGTGGTGTCGGAGATGTTCCCGGTGTGGGTCCAGTTCCACGCCTTGCCGGCGTACCAGTGGGTGCCGGCGCCGGTGGCGGCGAGGCGCAGCGCGCGGCCGGGACCGTCAGCGGCGTCCGGCGCGGCGACGAAGTCGGCGGACGCGTCGGTGAGCCGCCCCTCGGTGGCCGGACGCCAGCTCCAGGCCAGCCCGCCCTCCGGCTCCTCCGGCTCCTCCGGCCCGTCGAAGTGCACGACGCGGCGGTGGTCGTGCGCGGCCACCCGGAAGTCGTGGTCGGTCCACCAGAGCACGTCGACGGCGTTGCGGCGGGCCTGGTCGAGGTGGGCGGCGTAGCTGGCGACGCCCTCGCTGAACGAGGCGTGCAGGTGCATGGCCATGCTGACCGGCCGGCGCCCGCGGGCCGCCGGCGGGCTGTCGCGGGTGACGGCCAGCCCGACCGGTACGCCGATCCCGGCGACCGCCAGCCCACCCGCGGCGGCGAGCACGCTGCGCCGGTCCACCCGACCCCAACCGCCCATCGCCCACTCCCCGTCCCCGCGCCGGCCGGCCCAGCGTAAGGCCGGCCCACCCGAAACCCGGCGCCGCACCCGTTGATCTTGCGGTTGCGGCCCTCGACACGGGCGGATCGCCCCATTCGCCGGGGCACCGAGTGCAAGACGCGGCGGGGGGTGGGGGCGGGGGTCAGTGTGGGGGTGGGGCTGCTCGGGCGGCGAGGGGGCGGCCGGTGAGCCGACGGACCGCCAGGTACGCCTCGCAGCCGAGGCAGAGGCCGAACGCGGCGTTGAGGAACGCGGCGGCGAGCGCCCCGGCGGTGGCGACCAGCCCGAGGGCGGACCCGCCGGCGAACCAGCCGGCCGCGCCCACGACGGTGAAGGCCAGCCCGACGAGCTGCGCGAACCGGACCGGGGCGACCGGCTCCAACTCGGTCGGCGGGTCCAGCCGGGGCGCCACCACCGCCCGGAACAGCAGCCCGTACGGGGCGAGGCGCGGGCTCGCGGCGGTGAGCGCGAAGACGGCGGCCTGGGCGAGCAGGAGCAGCCCCGATCCGGTGAGCAGGGCGACGGCGAGGACGACGGTGGTGAGGGCGGCGGCGAACCGCGGCCCTCGGGGGTCGAGCAGCATGGGGTTCCGTTCCGGCGAGGAGCGAGGGGCGAGCGGGGCGGTCGGTCAGGCGGGGCGGGTCGGCACACAGAGGCTCGCCGCGAGCCGGCCGTGGTCCACCACCCGACGCCGGGTGAGCCGTGCCCCGGTCATCCGCGCGCCCGGGCGGCGAGCGGGGCGAGCGTGCCGAGCAGCTCGTCGCGGTCCGGCACGCCGGCGGCCCGTCGGACGACGCGACCGGTCGCGTCCACCACCAGCACCGTCGGGGTGCGCCACACCTCGAGCGCGCGGGCGGCGTCGAGGTGCTCGTCGACGCCGACCTCCAGCAGGGTGACCCCGTCGAGCCGGCCGGCGACGTCGTCGAGGACCCGGCGGGCGGCCCGGCAGGGGGCGCAGACCGGGGCGGAGAACTGCACCAGGGTGACCGCGCCGGGGCGTACCCCGAGGGTGGCGAGGGTCGCCGCGTCGCCGGCGGCGGCGGTCCCGCCCGGGCCGGCGGCGGCCGGGCGTCGATCGCGGACAGCACGCAACCGGCCGTCGTGACGACGGCGCCACCAGCCGAACGCGGTGGCCGCCGCGATCACGGCGACGAGCACGGAGAAGCTGGTCAGGTTGGGCGACTGCACCGGTCCAGGCTGCCACGGTGAACCGCCACGCGACATGGTCCGTTCCGGTCAACGGACGTGACATCGCCTACTGATCCGGTAGGAGCCGACCAGCACGGGTGGCATTTGTCCTCTGGCGCACCGCGCCGTCGTGGCAATATTCTCCACCTCGCGCGCTTCAGTTGGAGTTCCTTTACATCGCCCGGCGTCGGTCGGGTCATCGAGGAGATGCCATGCACTTCGACCACCCCGAGCTGGACCGCCGTACGCTGCTGCGGGCCGGCCTCGGCGCCGCCGCGGTCGCGGTCGTCGGGAGCGAGCTCGCGTTCCCGGCCGCCGCGCACGCCGCGCCGGGCGCGGACCTCGACTGGATCATCGGCTGCGACGAGTGGGCCGCCCGCCCGCCGGCGGGTGAGCTGTCGGTCAGCGCCATCCCGACCAACAAGATCATCGTGCACCACATGGCGTTCCCGAACGTCACCGACTACTCCGAGGAACACGCCAAGCAGCTCGCCCGCGACTGCCAGGACCTGCACATGGACGGCAACGGCTGGTCGGACACCGGGCAGCACTTCACGGTGAGCCGGGGCGGTCACGTCCTGGAGGGACGCCACGGCAGCCTGGAGCGGTTGCAGGCCGGCGACCGGCAGATGATCGCCGCGCACTGCCCGGGCGAGAACGGCCGCGCGATCGGCATCGAGAACGAGGGCACCTACGTCACCGAGACGCCGCCCGAGGAACTGCTCGACGGTCTGGTCCGGCTCTGCACCGCGATCTGCCGGCAGTACGGGCTGCACGCGCACGACATCTTCGGCCACTGGGACTTCCGCGCCACGCAGTGCCCGGGCGCGATGTTCTACCGGGAGTTCCCCCGGTTGCGCCGCGAGGTCTTCCGCAAGCTCGGCACCCGACTGGGCGACGTGCCGGCGCGGCGCTGGCCGGACATCTGGCGCTTCGTCGGCGGCCCGGTGGTCCAGGTCGCGCAGTACCTGCTCACGTTCCGCGGCTACGCCGTGCCGGTCACCGGCGTGTTCGACGCCGCCACCGTGGCCGCGGTCCAGGACTGGCAGGCCCGCAACGGGATCCCGGTCGAAGTGGACGCCACGCTCACGGCGCCGACCTGGGAGACGCTCGCCCCGGAGCTGGACCAGCACGACACCGGCATCCCGGTGGTCGCGGCGCAGGTCATGCTCGCCTCCAAGGGCTGGGCGGAGGTGCTCCCGACCGGCGAGTACGACCACGTGACCCGGACCGCGGTGAAGGACCTGCAACGCCTGCACGGACTGCCGCCCACCGGCAAGCTCAGCACCAGCACCTGGTGCGCGCTGGTGGGGGGTGTGGTGCGCCAGTCGTTCCACAAGGGCTGACGGCGCACCGGCGGGGAGCACGGTGGGGGGTGGCAACGGCGCCATCCCCCACCGTCGCGTCCGGGACCCGCCCGTGAGCGAAACGTCGGCATTCGCGGCTGGTGAACGACGGGTATCCCGGACGGCGGTCCGCCGCCGATCATTGCCCGGAGATAGATGTGAGTCATTCTCACCTCCGGGTGGAACGCCCGGGCGCGGAGGGCGAGACGTCGGCAACCGGCAGCCGGGCGTACCGAAGGCCCGACTCCGCGTCCCCGGAGGATCGCCATGCCCCGACCCCCACTCCGTGCCCGGCTCGCGGCGCTCACCGCCGCCGCCCTGACCGCGAGCGTCCTGACCGTCACCCCGCCGTCACCGGCGCTGGCGGCCACCACGTTCGCCGCCAACGACTACTGCCTCGGCCAGTGCGCCGACATCCTGCCCCCCGGGCAGAACGGCAACGCCACGCTGGTCGCCATCCTGGCCCACCAGACGCTCGGCACCCGCCCGGCGCACTCCAGCGACCAGCTCGACGAGTACGCCAACCTGGTCTACAACTACGCCGGGCTGACCGACGAGCAGATCGCCCAGTTCTACAACGACTCCTCGTTCGGGGTCCCCGCCGCGCAGGTCGAGAGCACCGTCTCGCCGCGTTCGGACGTCACCATCGTGCGGGACAAGGCCACCGGCGTCCCGCACGTCACCGGCACCACCCGCGCCGGCACCATGTTCGGCGCCGGCTACGCCGGGGCCCAGGACCGGCTCTGGGTGATGGACCTGCTGCGGCACGTCGGCCGCGGCAACGTCACCTCGTTCGCCGGCGGCGCCCCCGGCAACCGGGAGCTGGAGCAGAGCGTCTGGGCCAACTCGCCCTACACGGAGGCGGACCTCCAGGCCCAGGTGGACGCGCTGCGTCAGAAGGGCGCCCGGGGCCAGCAGCTCTACACCGACGTGGTCGACTACATCGCCGGCATCAACGCCTACATCGACAAGTCGATCGCCGACGACAACTACCCCGGTGAGTACGTCCTTGCCGGCGCCGGCAAGCCGAAGCACTTCACCATGACCGACCTGATCGCCACCGCCGGCGTGATCGGCGGCCTGTTCGGCGGCGGCGGTGGCAGCGAGATCCAGTCCGCGCTGGTCCGGGTCGCCGCCCGCGCCAAGTACGGCGCCACCGAGGGCGACAAGGTGTGGGCGGCGTTCCGCTCCCAGAACGACCCGGAGACCGTGCTCACGCTGCACGACGGGCAGAGCTTCCCGTACGGCGCGACGCCGCCCGGCGCGACCAGCGCGGTGCTGCCCGACGCCGGGTCGGTGGTCGCCGAGCCGCTCGCCTACGACGCCACCGGCGGCGCCGCCGCCCGCGCCGGCGCCAGCACCGCCACCAAGGACCTGCTCGGCGGCCTGGCCAACCTGCGCGCGCACGGCATGTCCAACGCGGTCGTCGTCTCCGGCCGGCACACCACCACCGGCAACCCGGTGGCCGTGTTCGGGCCGCAGACCGGCTACTTCGCCCCGCAACTGCTGATGCTCCAGGAGTTGCAGGGCCCCGGGATCAGCGCGCGCGGCGCCGCCTTCGCCGGCCTCAACCTCTACGTGCTGCTCGGCCGCGGCCAGGACTACGCGTGGAGCGCCACGTCCGCCTCCCAGGACCTGACCGACACGTACGCGGTGCCGCTGTGCACCACCGACGGCAGCGCGCCGACGCTGCGCACCAACCGCTACTTCTACCACGGTCAGTGCCTCGCCATGGAGGCGCTGGAGCAGCGCAACTCCTGGTCGCCGACGCTCGCCGACTCCACCCCGGCCGGGTCCTACACGCTGCGCGCGCTGCGCACGAAGTACGGGCTGGTCTCGTACCGGGGGCTGGTCAACGGGCAGCCGACCGCGTTCACCAAGCTGCGCTCCACCTACCGGCACGAGGCCGACTCGGCGATCGGCTTCCAGGCGTTCAACGACCCGGCGGCGATGGGCAGCGCGGCGGCGTTCCAGGCGTCCGCGGGCAGCGTCGGCTACGCGTTCAACTGGTTCTACGTCAACTCGACCGAGGCGGCGTACTACAACTCCGGCGCCAACCCGGTCCGGTCGTCGGTCACCGACCCGAACCTACCGGCGAAGGCCGAGCCGGCGTACGAGTGGGCCGGCTGGAACCCGGACACCAACGACGCGAGCTACGCCCCGGCGTCGGCGCACCCGCAGTCGGTCAACCAGGACTACTACGTGAGCTGGAACAACAAGCAGGCCCGGGACTTCGGGGCGGCGGACGGCAACTTCAGCTTCGGCTCCGTACACCGGGGTCAGTTGCTGGACGGCCCGGTGCGCGCCGCGATCGCCCAGCGCAAGCTCGGCCGCGCCGACGTCGTGAAGATCATGGCGGACGCGGCGGTGACCGACCTGCGCGGCCAGCAGGTCCTCGGCGACCTGCTGCGGGTGCTGGACAGCGCGCCGGTCACCGACCCGGCGCTGGCCGACGCGGTCGGCAAGCTGCGCGCCTGGCAGCAGGCCGGCGCCCGGCGGGTGGAGACGTCGCCCGGCTCGAAGGTCTACCAGCACGCCGACGCGATCCGCATCTTCGACGCCTGGTGGCCGCTGCTGGCCTCGGCGGAGTTCCGCCAGGGCCTCGGGCCGGACCTGTACGCCGCGCTGGTGGACGCCATCGAGGTGAACGAGGCACCCTCCGGTGGCCAGAACGGCGGGCGCGACGGCGCGGTGAGCTGGGCGTCGCAGGGCCAGGCGCACAAGGGCTCGTCGTTCCAGTATGGCTGGTGGGGCTACGTCGACAAGGACGTGCGCACCGTGCTCGGCGACCCGGTCGCCGGCGGGCTGGGGCGCGCGTACTGCGGCAACGGCAACCTCGGCGCGTGCCGGACGGCGTTGCTCGACGCGCTCGGCCAGGCCGCCGCGGTGCCCGCCACCACTGTCTACCCGGGTGACAAGTCCTGCGGCGCCGGCGACCAGTGGTGCGCCGACTCGATCGCCCAGTCCGGGCTCGGCGGCATCACCCATCCGCTGATCGCCTGGCAGAACCGGCCCACCTACCAGCAGGTCGTCTCGTTCCCGGCGCGCCGGGGCGACGACGTGACCAACCTGGCCCAGGGTCGTCCGGCCAGCGCGTCGAGCACCCAGTTCCTGACCAGCTACACGCCGGACAAGGCGGTCGACGGCAGCCTGGGCAGCCGGTGGGCCAGCAGCTACAACGACAACCAGTGGCTGCGGGTGGATCTCGGCGCGGCCCGCACGGTGAGCCGGGCGGTGCTGCGTTGGGAGTCGGCGTACGGCACGTCGTACCGGGTCGAGGTGTCCGGCGACGGCAACTCCTGGACGCCGGTGTTCGCCACCACCACCGGCAACGGCGGCGTCGACAACGTCACCTTCGCCCCGGTCAACGCCCGCTACGTGCGGGTGTACGGGGTCAAGCGGGCCACCTCGTACGGCTTCTCGCTCTACGAGTTCGAGGTCTACGGCCGGTGACGCCGGCGGCCGGTCGGCGGGGTCTCCCCGTCGGCCGGCCGTCGTTCGGGCAGGTCAGCCACCGCGAATCGAACAGGTGTGCGAAGATGGGCGGGTGTCGGGCGAGGCCACCATCCTGCATGCCGACCTGGACGCGTTCTACGCCTCGGTCGAGCAACGCGACGATCCGCGGCTGCGCGGCCGGCCGGTGATCGTCGGCGGCGGCGTGGTGCTCGCGTGCAGCTACGAGGCGAAGGCGCGGGGCGTGCGCAGCGCCATGGGCGGCCGGCAGGCGCGATGGCTCTGCCCGGACGCGATAGTGGTGCCGCCCCGGATGGCCGCGTACACGGCGGCCAGCCGGGCGGTGTTCGAGATCTTCCGGCACACCACCCCGCTGGTCGAGGGCCTCAGCATCGACGAGGCGTTCCTCGACGTGGGCGGGCTGCGGCGGCTGGTCGGGCCACCGGCCGGCATCGCGGCCGAGCTGCGCGACCGGGTCCGCCGCGAGGTCGGCCTGCCGATCACGGTCGGCGTGGCCCGCACGAAGTTCCTGGCCAAGGTGGCCAGCGGGGTGGCCAAGCCGGACGGCCTGCTGGTCGTCGAGCCGGCGCGGGAGCTGGCCTTCCTGCACCCGTTGCCGGTCGAGCGGCTGTGGGGCGTCGGCCCGGTCACCGCCGCGAAGCTGCGCGAGCGCGGTCTGCGTACGGTCGGGCAGGTGGCCCGGCTCGACGAGCCGACCCTGGTGTCGCTGCTCGGCGGCGGCGCCGGCCGGCACCTGCACGCGCTCGCCCACAACCGCGATCCGCGCGCGGTGCAGGTGGGCCGCCGTCGCTCCTCGATGGGCGCGCAGCACGCGCTGGGCCGCGAGCCACACTCCCCCGCCGAGCTGGACGCGGTCCTGGCCGGCCTGGTCGACCGGGTGACCGGGCGGATGCGCGACGCCCGGCGCACCGGCCGCACGGTGACGCTGCGGTTGCGCTTCGCCGACTACACCCGGGCCACCCGCTCGCACACGCTGGACAAGCCGACCGCGCAGACCGCCCCGCTGCGGGCCACCGCCCGGGCGCTGCTGCGCGCCGCGTTGCCGCAGATCGAGCAGCGCGGCATCACCCTGCTCGGCGTCTCGCTCGGCAACCTCGACACCGGGCACACCCAGCTCACCCTGCCGTTCACCGCCGAGCCGGGGCCGGCGCTGGACGCCGCGGTCGACGCCGTCCGGGACCGCTTCGGCGCGCGGGCGTTGACCCGTGGGGTGCTGCTCGGCCGCGACCCGGGTGTGGAGATGCCCCGGCTGCCCGACTGACCGTCTCCTCCCCGGGTAGGAGACGCGGCTCGGACCGCCGGCCGCGACCGCGACCCCCGGTCGGGCGCGACGACGGTCATCGGCCCCGAGCATCTACAGGCATGACTACCGTGCGGAACCGGGCGGCCGGATGGCACCGCCCCCTGCTGCTCCTCGCGTCCGCGATGGCGGCGCTCGCCGTCGTCGCGGCGGTCGGCGTCGTCGCCGATCCCCGGGTGCTCACCGGCGCGCCCGTCTGGCTCAAGCCGTTGAAGTTCGCGGTCTCGTTCGTGCTCTACGGCGTCACGCTCGCCTGGATGCTCTCCCTGCTGCCGCGACGCAGCCGGCTGGCGGAGCGGGCGGCCACCGTGATCGTGGCCGTGTCGGTGGTGGAGATGGCCGTCATCGTCGTCCAGGTGCTGCGCGGCACCACCAGCCACTTCAACGGCACCACGCCGCTGAACGCGGCGCTGTTCAACGTCATGGGCGCGGCGATCACGGTGCTGTTCGGGGCCCAGGTCGTGCTGGCGGTCGTCCTGCTGCGCCGGCCCCTGCCGGACCGGGCCGGTGGGTACGCGGTCCGGCTCGGTCTCGGGGTGTCGCTGCTCGGCATGCTTGTCGCGTTCCCGATGCTGACGCAGCGCCCGGCCGGCACGCCCGCCGGGATCACCGGGGCGCACAGCGTCGGCGTGCCGGACGGCGGCCCGGGGCTGCCGCTGGTCGGCTGGAGCACCACCGGTGGTGACCTGCGGGTCGGTCACTTCATCGGGCTGCACGCGTTGCAGGCGCTGCCGCTGCTGGCGATCCTGCTCGACCGGTTCCTCGGCGCCCGCCTGGACGAGCTGGCCCGGGCCCGGCTGGTGCTCGTCGGCGGCGTCGCCTACGCCGGGGTGACGGTGCTGGCCACCGCGCAGGCGCTACGCGGACAGCCGCTGCTGCGGCCGGACGCGCTCACCCTGACCGCGGCGGCGGTGCTGGTGGCCGCCACCGCGACGGCCGCCGGCCTGGTCCTGGCCCGCCGGTCCGGGCACGCCGCGGTGGTGCTGGTCGGATGAGCGCCACGCTGTTCGGGTTGACGTTCGCCCTCGCCGCGCCGTTCTGGGCGCTGATGATCGTGGCGCCCCGCTGGTCGTGGACCGCGCGGATCGTCGACTCGCCGCTCGTCGTGGCGCCGGTCCTGCTGGTCTACGCGCTCCTGGTGCTGCCGGCGCTCGGCGCGGTGCTGCCGGTGGTGACCGCGCCCACGCTGGACGGCCTGCGGGACCTGCTGGGCACCGCCGACGGCGCAGCGGCGGCCTGGGCCCACATGATCGGCTTCGACCTGTTCGTCGGCCGGTGGATCTGGCGGGACGCCCGGGAGCGGGGCATGCCGGCGCTGCTCACCGCGCCGGTGCTGGTGCTCACCATCCTGCTGGGGCCGCTCGGCCTGGCCGTCCACCTCGGGCTCCGGACCGGATGGCGGCGGCCGGTGGGCGTGGTGGCCCCGGCCGCGCCGGTTGCCTAGGCTGACACGGTGGGCTGGGTGGGTCGGCTGTTCGACGCGCGGGACACGCTCGCGCGGATGCTGCTGCTGGATCTCAGCGGCGTCGGCTACCTGGTCGTCGGCGTGCACGGCCGGCCCGCGCCGACGACGACGCAGTGGGTGCTCGCGCTCGGCGCGTTCACCCTGGCGCTGGCGTGTCACCGCCGGCCGCTGCTGAACCTGCTGCTCCAGTCGGCCCTGCTGGCGGTCGCGTTCCCGCTGGTCGACGACGTGATGATCAACCAGGTCGGGGCGAGCTGGGCGCTGCTGGAGCTGACCATGCGGGCCGCGCGGCCCCGCACGTTCTGGCTGGCCGCCGGGCTGCTGGCCGCCGTCGACCTGACCGACCTGGTCGGCGACCCGGTCCGGCAGGTGCTCGCCGGCCTGTTCGGCCTCGCCGTCACCGTCGGGCTGCCGCTGCTGCTCGGCCTGGTCGTGCGGACCACCCGGGAACTGGGCCGGCAGGCCGAGGAACGGGCCGCGGCGGAGCAGCGCCGGCGCGAGTCGGAGAGCCGGGCCGCGCGCGCCGACGAGCGCGCCGCGATCGCCCGGGAGCTGCACGACGTGCTCGCCCACCACGTCGCGTCGATGGTGCTGCGGGTCGGGGTGGCCCGGCACGTGCTGCCGGACCTCGACCCGCGGGTCGGCGCGGTCTTCGACGACGTGCACGGCACCGGCACGGCGGCGCTGACCGACCTGCGCCGGCTGGTAGCGGTGCTGCGCGACCCGGAGGGCGTCCGCGGGGACGCGGCGCTGACCGCGATCGAGCCGGCGGCGCTGCCGGCGGCGCTCGGCGTGGCGGTGGACCGGGCCCGGCAGGCCGGGGTCACGGTGGAGGCCGACGTGGACCCGGCGATCGGCACGCTGGACGCGGTACGCGGCCAGGCGGTGCTGCGACTGACCCAGGAGGCGTTGACGAACGTGGCGAAACACGCGGGCGCGGCGGCCCGGGCCCGACTGACCGTGTCGGTGGTCGACGGGGCGGTGCACTGGGCGGTCGCCGACGACGGGCGCGGCGCGGCGCCGGCCGTGGTGCCGGTCGGTGGCGGCCACGGCATCGTCGGCATGCGGGAGCGGGTCGAGGTGCTCGGCGGGCGGCTGGAGGCCGGGCCGACCGGCGAGGGCTGGCGGGTGCGGACGGTGCTGCCGGCGGGGAGCGCCCCGGACCGGCCCGTCCGGGTGGCGCCGCGGACGCGACCGGCCGCGCCGGAGCCGGCGTGATCCGCGTGCTGCTGGCCGACGACCAGCACCTGATCCGCGCCGGCCTGCGGATGCTCTGCGACGCCCAGCCCGACCTGGAGGTCGTCGGCGAGGCCGACAACGGCCGCGACGCGATCACCCTCGCCGCCCGGCTACGGCCGGACGTGGTGGTCATGGACCTGCGGATGCCCGGCGTCGACGGGATCACCGCGACCAGTCGGATCCTCGCCGACCGGCCCGCCACCCGGATCATGGTGCTCACCACGTTCGGCGACGACGACCACCTCTATCCGGCGCTGACCGCCGGCGCCTGCGGCTTCCTGCTCAAGGACGCGCCCCCGGCCGACCTGCTCGACGGCCTCCGCCGGGCCGCCGCCGGGGACAGCCCGTTCAGTCCCGAGGTGCTGCGCCGGCTGGTCCAGCGGGCGGTGCACGCCCGCGCCGACGCGCCCCGGCGTGCCGCCGGGCTGACCGGCCGCGAGCAGGACGTGCTGGACCTGGTCGCGGAGGGGCTGGCCAACACCGAGATCGCGGACCGGCTGCACATCGGCGTGACCACGGTGAAGACCCACATCACCAGCCTGATGGCGAAGACCGGCAGCCCCAACCGGGTCCGCCTGGCCCTGTGGGCGCGCGGCGGCTGACGGTCACTCCTCGATCGCGCCGCCGACCGCCCGCAGGTGCGCCCGGAACGTCAGCGTCGGGTCCGCCGCGCGGGCGGTCAGGTAGGCGTCGAACCCGACCTGCGCCCGCAGCGACCGGCCGGCCCGGATCCGGTCGGCCTGCCGCCGCTCGGTGTCCCGGATGGACCCGGCCAGGTCGAACAGCTCCCCGGCCCGGTCGGCGGGCACGAACAGCACGCCGTCGTCGTCGGCCAGGACCAGGTCACCGGCACCGACCGTCCACGGCCCGACCCGGGCCGCGTCGAGCGCCCCGGCCGGTCGCGGGTCCAGCTCCAGCGGCCCGGTCGGGGTGGCGCCGAGGCTGAACACGGGCAGCCCGACCGCGGTGAGGTCCGCGGTGTCGCGGTGCGCGCCCCACACCACGAGGCCGGCCAGGCCGGCGGCCCGCGCCTCCCACGCCACCAGGTCCCCGACGCAGGCCCGGTCGGTGCGACCGCCGTCGTCGACCACCAGCACCTCCCCCGGCTCCGCCCGGTCGATCGCCTCCAGGAAGACGTCCACGCTGCCGGCGTGCCGGGCCGGCCGGACCCGCCCGGCCAGTCGCCGCCCGGCCAGCACCGGGCGTACGGCGGCCGGGGCGCAGCGGACCGCGACGCCGGCCCGCAGGCAGGCGTCGGCGACGTGGGCGGTGGTCAGCGCGGCGAACCGGCCGGTCGGGGTGGTGTGGTCGGCGTCCATGGGCCGACGCTAGCCAGCCGGGGACACCGATGGCAGGTGCCAGTTGCGGCCGGGTGGCCTGGGGACGCGGCGCCGGACGGCCGTCAGTGGCCGGCGAGCCGTGCCACGCCGTCGCCGGTGAGGTCGGCCAGCGCCGCGCGCCGGTGGGAGCCGATAGTGGCAACCATCATTGATCAGTGAACTGGTGCCTGACCCGCTAAGCGGTGATCAAGGACTCCGGCGGCCGATGGTCGGGATCAGTACGGCAGCCACTGCGGCGTGCATCAACGCCAGGATCGTCTTGGTGGCGCCGGTCGCCTCGACGGCGAGCAGGGGCAGGAAGGATGCGAGCAGCACCAGAATGGCCAGCACGGTCCAGACAAGTGATGCCCGGCGGACCAACCGATCCAGCAGCGCACGAACGCCCCAGCCGGCGGCGGAGACGACGAGGGTCAGGGTGGCAGCGAACGGCAGGCTGATGACTCCGGGCGGCCGGCCGTTCCGCGGATCTACGCGCAACTCGATACCCAGAAACTGGGCCGCTGTCCACAGCAGCGCCGTCGCGAGAACGGTACCGCCGACCGCGAGGGCGCCGACGCGCAGCCGTACGGTAGGTGAGGTGGCGGGCGTGGTGGTCATCAGAAACTCCCTCCCGGAACAAGGACCGTCTTGCCGCGGATGCGGCCGGACTCGGCATCGCGGTGCACCGAGGCCAGATCGGCGAGCGGACGTGACGCGGCGACATCGACACGAACGGCGCCGGCGTCGACGAGCTTGACCAAGGCAGCGAGGTGGCTGGTGTCGTTGCGGGCCACAAAATGAACCGCCGTCACAGGGGACCCGGCGGGTGCCTTCAGCGCACCGGTGGCGGACACAACAACGCCGCCTGGCCGCACCAGCGACATCAGCGTCCCGGCGTGCCGCGCACTGACCACGACCAAGTTGAGGATCGCATCGACCGGCCGGTCGAGCGTGTCACCGAGGGGCGTGGCCGTGTAGTCGACAATTTCGTCGGCTCCGAGTTGGCGAACCACGTCGGTACTGCGCGGGCTGGCCGTGGCGATGACGTGGGCGCCGGCGTGCTTGGCAAGCTGGACCGCGAACCCGCCGACGCCACCGCCCGCGCCGTTGACCAGCACCCGCTGACCAGACGTGATGCCCGCATGCTCGAACACCGCCTGCCAGGCGGTGACACCGGCGATCGGGATGGCGGCGGCGTGCGGGAGGGGAACGGCGGTAGGCGCCACCACAACGGTGTCAGCCGCGGCGGTGACGTACTCGGCCGCGGCGCCGCCTGTGTCGAGTCGGCCGATGACCCGGTCACCGACGGCCAGGGTGTGCACGCCGTCGCCGACCTCGACGATCGTGCCGGCGACGTCCCCGCCGAGGGTGTACGGCAGATCCAGAGCAAACACGGAGCGCAGCAGCCCGCGACGTAGCCCGATGTCAGACGGATTGAACGAGGTCGCGGCGACGTGGATCAGCACGTCACCGCGGCCCGGCACCGGGCGTGGAACCTCTTCCTCGCGGATGACCGAGGCGTCACCGTACTGGTGAATTCGCATAGCTCTCACCGTTCGAACCTATGGCGGCGCGCAAAGACGAGCCATGCTTCGTGGTCCTCAGTTCATACTTGTTCGTCTCTGCCGCGATACTCTGGCCGCGTGGACGTACTCAGCGACGTGATCACGGTCATGCGAGCCGGCCAGCCGCGTTCCGCGCGGGTGGCGTGGCAGGCCCCGTGGGCGCAGCAGTTCGCCTCCGTACCCGGCTCCGCAGGCTTCCAGATAGTCCTGCAGGGACCGTGCTGGCTCATCGCTTCGGACACCGGCCCGGTGCCGCTTGCGGCAGGGGACATCGTGTTCCGGCCGCACGGGCGTGGGCACACGCTGGCCGACAGCCCGACGACGGCACCTGCCGCGCCCGCCTGCGACCCGAACGACCCGCAGGCACTCCAGCGCTACGTCACCGACCTCGTCGGCACCCCCGCCGACCCCAAGGTCCCCGCCACGGTCACCCTGTGTGGTGCGTACGAACTTGATCCGGCCCGCACCCATCCGCTGCTCAACGACCTGCCCGAACTCATCCATCTCCCCGCGCACCTCGGGCGACACCCCGGACTGCGCGCCACCGTGGACCTGCTCGCCACCGAACTAGAACGACCCCGGCTCGGTACCGACGCCATCATTCCTGCACTGCTCGACACCCTGCTACTGCACATCCTGCGCAGCTGGCTCGACCAGCACCCCACGCCCGGGACCGCGACCACCGGCTGGGCAGCGGCACTCAACGATCCGGCCACCACGGCCGCACTACAGGCCATCCACCGCGACCCGGCGCGGCCGTGGACCGTCGCGACGCTCGCCGCCGAAGCGGGCCTGTCCCGGGCGCCGTTCGCCCGCCGGTTCACCACTCTGCTCGGCCAGCCGCCACTGACCTACCTGACGTGGTGGCGGATGACCACCGCCGCCCGGCTCCTCCGCCAATCCGATGCGCCACTGAGCGCCATAGCGGGCAGCGTCGGCTATACATCCGAGTTCGCCTTCGCCAACGCGTTCAAACGCCAGTACGGGGCCGCCCCCGGCAGATACCGCCGCACTTGATGCCACAGCTGACTGGCCCGGCAGCCTCCGACACCGGCGCGCCGCAGCTGGTGAGCCTCACCAAGGCCGAGGCGGAGGCAACCGCCAGAGAAGGCAGCATGAAGCGCCCGTCGGCGGGGAGGCCGAGCGGCCGGCGGATGTCCTGCCCGTGCACCTGAAGGTCGGTGAGCTGGCCGTGCCAGCCGACCACCGGTGGGCGGAACCGGTGCTCGGCGTGCTCCCGCAGCGCGGCGGCCAGCTGGGCGGGCGGCCGCCGGGCCACCTGCCGGGCCAGCCGCGCGTTCGCCACGTGCGGCCGGAACCCGGCGCCCACCAACAGCGGCAGCAGCCGCCACGGCGGGGAGACCAGCGGCGACACCAGGTGGCCGGCGACCTCCCGGACGGTCCACGCCCCGCAGAGGCTGGGCGTGTCCAGCTGGGCCGAGGTGAGCGAGTCGATCCGGCCCGCCGGGTCAGCCCCGGAACGTGCGGTCGAGCAGATCGAACAGCGCCGCCCAGTGCCGCTCGGTGGCCCGCTCGTCGTACATCGGGGTGTCGGCCTGGGTGTAACCGTGGCGGGCGCCCGGGTAGACCTCCGAGCGGTAGGTGACGCCGGCCGTGTCCAGCGCGTCCTCCAGCGCCCTGATCTGGTCGGCGGTCATCGACGGGTCCTGGTCGGCGTGGCCGAAGTAGAGCTCGCCGGTCACCGTGCCGACGCCCCGGTGCGGGCTGTCCGGCGCGTCGCTGACCACGTGACCGGCGTGGAAGGCCGCCACCGCGGCGATCCGGTCCGGGTGGGCCTCGATCGCCCGCAGCGCGTTCGTGCCGCCCATGCAGTAGCCGGTGATCGCCGCCGGGCCGGCCGCGACGTCCGGCTGGGCGGCGAGGAAGTCGAGGTAGGCGGCGGTGTCCCGGGCCACCGCGTCCGGCGTCAACGCGGCCATCATCGGGCCGAGCCGCGCGAACAGCTCGGCACGCCGGCTGTCGTCGGCCAGGGCGGACATGTCGACCGGCGGGGTGGGGCCGGCGCGGTGGAACAGGTTGGGCACCAGCACGACGTAGCCCCGGGCGGCGATCGTCGCGGCCATCTCGGCCAGCCGGGGCCGCAGCCCGAACGCGTCCATGAACAGCAGGACGCCCGGGAACGGCCCGCCGGAGTCTGGCCGGAGCAGGTAGGCGTCCGCCGTCCCGTCGGCGGTGGGCACGTCCACGATCGTCGGCTGCACGGTCCGAACCTCCTCGCTGCGGTTTCCGCGTCGCACGCTACTCCCGGTGCCGGCGGGCGGCACGCCGGGCCGGTCAGCGGTCCGGGCTGTCCGCGGGCGCCATCAGCCGCAACGCGTTCGGGTCCAGGCCGATGCGCACCGGCGTCCGCCCGTACGGCTCGCCGTCGACCTCGATCCGGGCCGGCGGGTCGGTCTCCAGCCAGAGCTGGCGTACCGCCAGGAACGGCTCGTCGCGCAGCGTGCGGCGCCGGCCGGCGGCGGCGTTGCGGGCCGTCTCGCGCAGCAGGCCGCGCCGGGTCGGGCCGCCGACCGGGTACGCGACCAGCAGCCGGTCGTCGGCGTTGGCGTCGGCGGTGATCGGCCGGCCGGCGTGGAACCCGCCGTTGGCCACGTACACCTGGTGGGTGCGGAACGCGTGGTCGCGGCCCTCGGCGCGGACCGTCACGCGCAGCGGGCGGTGCCGGGCCAGCAGCCCGAGCGCGGTCAGCGGATAGGCGAGCCGGCCCACGACGCGTTTCAGCCGGGGCGGCGCGGTCAGCATGATGTCGGCCGACAGCCCGATCCCGACGTGGTTGGTGAACCGGGTGTCGCCGATCAGGCCGAGGTCGACGTCGATCACCTTGCCGCCGGTGAGCACGGCGATCGCCGCGTCGAGGTCGAGCGGGACGCCGACGGTGCGGGCGAAGTTGTTGGTGGTGCCCAGCGGCAGCAGGCCCAGGGCGACGTCCCGGTGGGCGAGCAGCCGGGCCGCCGCGCCGACCGTACCGTCGCCGCCGCCGGTGACCAGCAGGTCCGGGCCCAGGTCGGCGGCCTCGGCGAGCACCCGGTCCAGCTCGCCGGGCCGGTCCACCGGGTACGCGCCGAGCAGCGTGAACCCGGCGGCGCGCAGGCGCGCGTGGACGGTGTCGTAGAGCCGGCGGCCCCGGCGGGAGTGGGCGTTGACCACCAGCGCCGCCCGCCGTCGTTCCCGGATCGCCGTCGACAGCTCCTGTTTGGTCCGCACGGGTGCGACCCTATCCGCCGCCGCGGGCGTCGGGCCCCTGGGCGAGCTGGTCGAGGTGCGCGGCGAGCAGGTGGCGGATCCGGGCCGGCGGCATCCGGTCGGGATGCAGCAAGGCGTGCAGCGTGAGGCCGTCGAGCAGGGCGTGCAGGCGGGCGGTGGCGTCCGGGTCCGCCGGTTCCCCGACGAGCAGGGCGACGGCCGCCTCGGCGGCCCGGCGTACGCCGTCGTCGGCCTCGGTCATCCGCTCGCGGGCGGCGGGGTCGACCTGGGCCCGGGCGGCGAGCAGCAGCCACACCTCGGCCTCCCGCACCCGTTGCCGGTCCAGCGGGAGCAGTTCCTCGAGCATCCGCTGGACGATCTGCCGGGTGGTGCCGCTGCGGTCCCCGGCGGTGAACCGCTCGGCCGCCTCGGCCATCACGTGGTCCATGGCGAAGACCAGCAGCTCGGTCTGGGTCGCGAAGTAGTGCCGCAGCGCGCTGGGCGACCAGCCGGCCTCGGCGGCGATGCTGCGCACCGTGGCGGCGCCGACACCGTCGCGGTAGACGACCCGCCACATCGCCTCGGCCAGCTCGGCGCGGCGGGCGTCATGGTCGACGATCTTGGGCACGGGCCCCTCCGGCGGCGGGTGGACGACAGTTGCTACGGTTGTTGTCGCACAGCGTACTAAAACCTGGAGGCCACGTGCTCATCGGAGTGATCATCGCCTGTGAGGTGGCGTTCTGGCTGTTCCTGGCCGCCGGACTGGTCGCCCGCTACCCGCTGCGGCGGCCCCGCCTGGGCGCCGCGCTGCTGCTCGCGGTGCCCGCCGTCGATCTCGTGCTGCTGGCCGCCACGATGATCGACCTGCGCGGCGGGGGCACCGCCACGTTCGCGCACGGCCTCGCCGCCGCGTACCTGGGCTTCTCCGTCGCCTTCGGGCACAGCATGGTGCGCTGGGCCGACGAGCGGTTCGCCCACCGGTTCGCCGGCGGCCCGCCGCCCCGCCGCGCGCCCCGCCACGGCTGGGCCCGGGCCCGGCACGAGTGGCGGGAGTGGGGCAAGGGCATGCTCGGCTGGGCGGTCGCCTGCGCCGTGCTGCTCGGCGGCATCGCGCTGGTCGGCGACGCCGAGCGGACCGGGGAGCTGTGGGCCTGGGCCGGCCGGCTCACCCTGGCCATGGCGGCCTGGCTGGTGTTCTGGCCGGTCGCCTACACGGTGTTCCCCAAGCGGGCGCCCCGCGACGCCTGACGCCCACCCGTGCGGCCGGTGGTCGCGGCCACCGTCAGCCGGACGTCCACCCGGTCGCCCAGCTCGATCCGCTCCGCCCGGCGCACCGCGACCTTGAGCGGCAGCACGTAGCGTCCGTCCTTCGGCCACAGCGACGTCCGCCAGCCGGTGCCGCCGATCCGGACCGCCACCGGGACCATGCCCCAGCCGTAGCTGACCGAGGCGGCGGCGGCCTCCAGCGCCGCGCACTGCTCGTCGGGCACGGTGACGAAGTGGTAGGGCGCCGGGCCGCGCCAGAACCACACCTCGCCGCTGAACGCCAGCTCCATCCGCTCAGGATAGGGACGACCTCCGACGCGCCCGGCTCGGCCGGGGTGGGGCCAGCCCCACCCCGCACCGGGGGTCTGGACGGCTGGGCCGGCCGTCCGCTGCCTGGCTAGCGTCAGCGCATGACCGTGGACCAACCGTCGTACCTGGCCGGGGCGTTGCGCCGGCGCCGTTACCTGCGCTCCGCCTGGCCGTGGCGTGCCCTGGCGTACGCCGTGACGACCCTGCCGTTGGCCGGCGTGCTGGGGGTGGCGGCGGGCGTGCTCGCCGCGCCGCTGCTGCTGGTGGTGAGCGCGCTGCGGCAGGGCCGGCCGGTCGACGTCCCGGTCCTGGCCGCGCTCACCGTGGTGTCGCTGGTCGGGCTCGCCGTGGCCCCGCTGGCCGGTGCGCCGGTGGCGGCGGTCGAGCGGTGGCGGCTCGGCCTGGTCGACGGCCGTCCGGTACGCGCGCCGGGGCGGCGTGGCCCGGCCGCCCGCTGGACCGGCGCCGCCGCCTGGCGGGAGGTCGCGTACGCCGGTTGGCTGGGCACCGTGGTGCCGCTGGCGTACGGGACGTTCACGCTGCTGGTGCTGCTCGACGCGGCGCTGGTCGCCGGGCCGTGGCTGGCCGGCGACGGGGACCGGATCATGCTGGTCTGGGCCACCGTCGACTCCCCGGCCGGGGCGGTCCCGTACGCGGTCGCCGGCGTGCTCGCCGTGCCGGCGCTGGTCTACCTGGCCGGCCTGCTGGTCGCGGGCCAGGCGGCGGTGGCCCGGTGGCTGCTGGACGACGCGCCCGACGCCACGGCGCTGCGCGAGGTGACCCGGTCCCGGGCCCGCCTGATGGGCGCGTACGAGGCGGAACGTCGCCGCATCGAGCGGGACGTGCACGACGGGGCGCAGCCGCGGCTGACCAGCCTCACGCTCCAGCTCGGGCTGGCCCGCCTCGACGTGCCGGACGACTCGCCGGCGGCGCGACCGCTGGACCTGGCGCACGCGCAGGCCAAGGAGCTGATGGGGACGCTGCGCGGCGTCGTGCGCGGCCTGCGCCCGCCGCAGCTCACCGAGCTGGGGCTGGCCGGCGCGGTCGACGACCTGGCCGCCCGCTCGGTGGTCCCGGTCACCGTGCGCGCGGAGCTGCCCCGCCCGGCGCCGGAGCTGGTCGAGACCACCGCCTGGTACGTCGTCTCCGAGGCGCTGGGCAACGTGGCCCGGCACGCCCACGCGACGCGCGCCGCGGTGCGGTTGACCCGGACCGACCATCGGCTGGTGGTGGAGGTCGAGGACGACGGCCGGGGCGGCGCCGACCCGGCGCGGGGCACCGGCCTGACCGGGCTCGCCGACCGGGTGGCCGCGGTCGACGGCAGGTTGCTGCTGGCCAGCCCGCCCGGCGGGCCTACCCTCGTGCGGGTGGAGCTGCCGTGCCGTCCGTGATCCGGGTCGTCCTCGCCGAGGACGAGGTCCTGCTCCGGGAGGGCCTGGTCGGCCTGCTGACCCGCTTCGACTTCGCGGTGGTCGCCGCCGTCGGTTCCGCCCCGGAGCTGGTGGACGCGGTCCGTACCCACCGGCCGGACCTGGTGGTGACCGACATCCGGATGCCGCCGGAGCACCGCGACGACGGCCTGCGCGCGGCGGTCACGCTGCGCGCGGAGCGGCCCGACCTCGCCGTGGTGGTGTTGAGCCAGCACGTGCGGAGCGGGTACGCGGCGGCGCTGCTGGACAGCGGCGACGGCCGGCGGGTCGGCTACCTGCTCAAGGACCGGGTGGCCGACGTCGCCGAGTTCGCCGACGCGCTGCGCCGGGTGGCGGCCGGCGGCACCGCGGTCGACCCGGACGTGGTGCGGCACCTGCTGCGCCGCCCCCGCGACCCGCTCGACGCGCTCTCCCGGCGTGAGCGGGAGGTGCTGGGGCTGGTCGCGGAGGGGCACTCCAACGGCGCGATCGCGGCCCGGCTGCACGTCACCGAGGCGGCGGTCGGCAAGCACGTCGGCAACATCCTGGCCAAGCTCGACCTGCCGCCGGACCAGGACACCCACCGCCGGGTGCTGGCCGTGCTCGCCTACCTGCGCGCCGGCGGCTGACGGGCTACTCCTCCGGGGCGTCGGTCCCGGTCAGCGTGCCGTCGGCCAGCCGCAGCCACCGGTCCACGCCGAGGGCGGCCAGGAACCGCGGGTCGTGACTGACCACCAGCAGCGCTCCCCGGTAGCCGCCGAGCGCGCCCTCCAACTGGGCGACGCTGTCCAGGTCGAGGTTGTTGGTGGGTTCGTCGAGCAGCAGCAACTGCGGCGCCGGCGCGGCGTTCAGCACGCAGGCCAGGGTGGCACGCAGCAACTCGCCGCCGGAGAGCACCCGGACCGGCAGGTGCGCCCGGTCGCCCCGGAACAGGAAGCGGGCCAGCAGGTTCATCCGCTCGGCGTCGGCGAGCCCGGGCGCGAAGGCGGCCAGGTTCTCCGCGACCGTACGCGCCGGGTCGAGCAGGTCCAGCCGCTGCGACAGGTACGCCACCCGCCCCCGCACCCGGGTGGCGGCGCCGGCGGCGGGCTGCTGGTCACCGCTGACCAGGCGCAGCAGCGTGGACTTGCCGGCGCCGTTCGCGCCGGTGAGCGCGATCCGTTCCGGCCCCCGGATGATCAGGTCGACACCGGTGAACACCGGGCGGCCGGCGTACTCGGCGGCCAGCCCTTCGCCGTGGAACACGGTCCGCCCGGCGGGCACTGTGGTGTCGGGCAGGTCGATCACGATCCGATCGTCCTGGCGGGCCGCCCGGCCGGCCTGGTCCAGCCGGTCCTGCGCGTCGCCGACGCGGGCGGCGTGCGTCTCGGCGGCCCGGCCGGCGGAGACCTGGGCGTCCCGCTTGAGGCCACCGGCGACGATGCGGGCCAGCCCGGCGTCGGGCAGGTTGCGGGCGGCCGTGGAGGCACGGCGGGCGGCGCGTTCCCGGGCCTGCTGGAGTTCGCGCTTCTGCCGCCTGAGGTCCTGCTCGGCGCTGCGGACCTGCCGCTGGGCGACCTCGCGTTCGGCGCGGACTGCCTGCTCGTACGCGGTGTGGTTGCCGCCGTACCAGCGGAGCTCGTCGGGTTCGAGCGCCGCGATGCGGTCCATCTCGTCCAGCAGCGCCCGGTCGTGGCTGACCACCAGCAGGCAGCCGGTCCAGCCGCGCAGCACCGCCGTCAGCCGCTCGCGGGCCGTCTCGTCGAGGTTGTTCGTCGGCTCGTCGAGCAGCAGCACGTCCGGACGCCGCAGCAGTTGCGCGGCCAGGCCCAGGGAGATCACCTGACCGCCGCTGAGCGTGCCCAGCCGGCGGTCCAGGGCCAGCTCGCCCAGGCCGAGGCGGTCCAGCTCGGCATGGGTGCGCTCCTCGACGTCCCAGTCGTCGCCGACGGCGGCGAAGTGCTCCTCGCGGGCGTCGCCGGCCTCGATGGCGTGCAGCGCGGCGACGGCCCGGTCCACGCCGAGGACCTGCGCGACGGTCTGGTCGACGGCGAAGGGCAGGTGCTGGGGCAGGTAGCCGAGCACGCCCCGGACGGTGACCGCGCCGGCCGTCGGGCGCAGCTCGCCGGCGACGAGCCGCAGCAACGTGGTCTTGCCGGTGCCGTTGGGCGCCACCAGGCCGGTGCGCCCGCCGGGCACGGTGAAGGTCAGGTCGGTGAAGACCGGCGTGTCGTCCGGCCAGGAGAAGGAGAGCGCGGAGCTGACGACGTAGGCGTCGGACATGATCAACCTCAGGAGGGAGAGCCGCGGGCGCGCGTGCGCCGGCGTGGACAGGGGACGACGAAGGGGCCGCGGCGACGGCGCGGGATGCGCGCGTCGGCGGCCGTCCGGGGACTCTCACCCGGAGATGTCGTCGTCACCTGCCATGATCACTCCGATCCTCGGCGGACCCGACCACGGTAGCTCACCGGTGGCGCGGTGTCAGGCCGGCCAGGCGTGGCCGATCCCGTCCAGCAGCAGGACCACCCCCTCGGTGGCCGCCTCCCGGTCCCGGGAGATCTCCCGGTACTCCGGCGAGGCGGACCAGCGCTCGAAGTCCTCCCGGCTGTCGAAGGACATGAGCACCACCTTGTCGTGCGGCCAGTCGCCCTCCACCACCCGGGGGGCGGTGTCGGCGGCGAGCAGCCGGCCACCGTGTCGGGCCAGCACCGGGAGGAAGGCGGCGACGTAGCGGTCGTAGCGCGCCGGGTCGTGGACGGTGAGCTGCGCGAGGGCGTAGACGGTCACCGGGCCAGGCTATCGATCGGCAGACGCGCCCGGTGTCCTCCGTCGGGCCACCGGTCCCCGGCGGCCGACGTCCCGGTTTGTCCGGATTACCGGCGCTGACCTGGGGATACTGGCGGCAGCGACGGCGCAGGGCCGGGAGCAGGGGGTGCGCGGGATGACCGATCAGGAGAGCCCGCCGGCCCGACCCGGGGGCCGGGAGGCGTGCCCCGTCCCGCCCCTGGACCGCGTACCCGCCTCGGTGTGGCAGGTCGAGGTCCGCACCCGGGTCGACGAGTTGTGCCAGCAGCTCTCGGTGCTGGCGCCCACCGCTCCGGACCGGGCCGCCGTGCTGTGCGCCCAACTGTCCGGCGTGGCGGCGGCGCTCGGCCGAAGCGGGCCGGTCGAGTGGCTGCGCGGCGCCACCGTCGAGTATGCCTGGCGGACCGTCCACGGGGTGGAACGGGCCATGGTGGACCTGCGCACGCCGACCGAGCTGATCGGCCTGCTGCCCGCGTACCGGGACGAGGCGACGCGGTTCGTGCGGGCCGACGACAAGGTGGTCACCGACATCGACCCGGTGACGGACGCGGCGACACCCGAGCTGCTGCGGGCCAAGGTGCAGGCGTTGCTGCTGCGCTACCACTGCGTGTCGGACGAGTTCCACGAGTCGGTACGGCGGTTGCGCAACAGGATGCTGGGGCTGTCCGTGTCCGCGCTGGTCGCGGAGGTGCTGCTGGTGCTGGTGCAGTGGCGCAGCCGCGGCCTGCAACTAATCCGGACGCCGACCGACGCCGCCGGCGTACCGCCCTGGCGGCTGCTGGTCTTCGTGCTGCTCGCCGGCGCGCTCGGGGCGTTCGTCAGCGCGTTGCCGTCGATGATCACGTCCCGGTCCGGCGGGCTGCCCTACCGGTTGCCGTTCCAGCAGGGGCTGCTGAAGCTGGCGATCGGCCCGCTGGTGGCGGTCGTCGGCATCATGCTGGTCGTCGGCGGCCTGGCGAACACCACAGTGGACAACACCGCCGCGCTGCTCGGCCTGGCCATCGTGTTCGGCGCCGGACAGCAGGCGGTCACCGCGTTCGCCGACCGGCGGGCGGGCGAGCTGTTGGGCCCGGTGACCAGGGATCGGAGCGCCCGGCCTGGGTAGCCTGGACCCATGATCTTCATTACCGCCAAGTTCCGGGTCCGGCCGTCCGACGCCGACCGCTGGCCGCAGATCACCGCCGACTTCACCGAGGCGACCCGGGCCGAGCCCGGCTGCCTGTGGTTCGACTGGTCCCGCAGTCTGGCCGACCCCACCGAGTACGTGCTGGTCGAGGCGTTCCGCGACGACGAGGCCGGTGCCGCGCACGTGCAGTCGGCGCACTTCCGCGAGGCCCGGCGCACGCTGCCGCCGCACCTGGTCGAGACGCCGCGGATCGTCAACGCGACAGTGCCGCAGCAGGACTGGTCGCGCCTCGGCGAGATGGCCGTGCCCGGCGACGAGTGAGCGCGGGCCGGGTGGGCACGCGTCGTGCCCACCCGGCCGGCGTCGGTCAGGGAATGCTCAGGCCGTAGGCCGCGAGGATCTCCAGGATCGGCTGGTAGTAGCTGGTGCCGCCGCTGGCGCAGTTGCCGCTGCCACCGGAGAGGATCCCGAGGACCGTGCCGGTCGCGGCCACGTAGAGCGGGCCGCCGCTGTCCCCCGGCTCGGCGCAGATGTTCGTGCGGATCAGCCCGGTGACGCTGCCCTCGGCGTAGTTGACGGTCGCGTTCAGCCCGGTGACCGTGCCGCACCGTACGCCGGTGGTGGCGCCGCTGCGGCAGACCGCCTGCCCGACGTACGCGTTGCCGGCGGCGGAGATGGTCACCTGGCCCGGATAGGTGTGGACGGCGCTGGGGTGGGCGACCGTGCCGGTGTAGCGGACCACCCCGTAGTCGTTGCCGGGGAAGCTGCTGCCGGTCCGGCTGCCCAGCACCGTGGTGCGGGCGCTGTCGGCG
The DNA here is from genome assembly GCF_044391475.1 of Micromonospora sp. NPDC018662. Lineage (NCBI taxonomy): Bacteria > Bacillati > Actinomycetota > Actinomycetes > Micromonosporales > Micromonosporaceae > Micromonospora > Micromonospora sp. NPDC018662. The sequence goes on along the minus strand of NZ_JBISAC010000010.1, from coordinate 5,129 downwards.
TACCAGGTGGCGCCGAGCGTGGTGCAGTGCCCGGCGGTGACGAAGTACCAGGTGCTGCCACTACGGACGTTCGCGCCGAGCGAGCAACGCCCGCCACCGCCGTAGATCGCCTGTCCGCCGGCGATGAGCGGGCGCAGCCGGCCGGGCTCGTGCCGCAGCACCGCGCCGGCGCGGGCGACGGTCCGGCGCAGTGCGGCCAGCTCGGCCCCGCGTACCGTGTCGTCGACGGTGACGGTCAGGCGGCCGGTGGCCGGGTCGTGGCCCCAGGCGGTGCCGGCGGTGCTCACCTCGGCGAGCGCCGCCGAGGCGGGTGGCGTCGCCGTGGCGGCGCGGGCGGCGGCCGGGGTGGCGGCCAACAGGGCGGTGAGGACGAGGACGACGAGCGACGGTCGGCGCATCCGGAGGATCCCTCCATCGTTGACGGTCGATTCCGTCCAGCATCGACCCCGGGGCCGCCGGCCTTCAAGCGCCGCCCTCCGTCCGGTGCCGGACAGCGGCGCGACCGGACCGCATCGGCGCGCCCGGTGCCGAAACTTCCGGAGCCGGCACGCCAACCGGGCCGGCCATCCCGGCCCGCACGTTCACGCCCGCCGGGTGCCATCATCGTTGTCGAATTGGGGTATCGACGGCGTTAAGTTTTCGGAATGGTTCCGGTAGGCTCCCGGCAGAGATTCGCATCGATCGACCCACGGTGGCGGGGAGTCACTCCCCACCCGCGCGGCCTCCGGGCGGCCGCGCACGAGCCGACACCGTGACGGGCGGTGGTCGAGGCGGACTTCCCATTCGCCCATGCTAGGAGAGGCTTTCAGATGGACAAGGTGCTCGCCCGCGGCAGCGGGAGCGCGGCAGCCCGGTCGCGTCCGCGTGCCGCGGTGGTGTCGATCGTGGCCGGGGCCGCGGCCGTCGCCGCGACGATCGCGGTGGCGACCAGCGCCAGCGCCGGCACGACGCTCGGCGCGTCGGCGGCGGAACAGGGCCGCTACTTCGGCACCGCGGTGGCCGCGTTCAAGCTGTCCGACAGCACGTACGTCGGCATCCTGAACCGCGAGTTCAACATGGTCACGCCCGAGAACGAGATGAAGTGGGACGCCACCGAGCCGTCCCAGGGCCAGTTCAACTACACCAGCGCCGACCGGATCGTGGCGCACGCCCAGGCCAACGGCATGCGGGTGCGCGGGCACGCGCTGGCCTGGCACTCGCAGCAGCCCGGCTGGGCGCAGAACCTCTCCGGCACCGCGCTGCGCAACGCCATGGTCAACCACATCACCCAGGTCGCCACGCACTACAAGGGCAAGATCTACGCCTGGGACGTGGTCAACGAGGCGTACGCCGACAGCGGCGGCGGCCGCCGCGACTCCAACCTCCAGCGCACCGGCAACGACTGGATCGAGGTGGCGTTCCGCACCGCCCGCGCCGCCGACCCGGGCGCCAAGCTCTGCTACAACGACTACAACACCGACAACTGGACCTGGGCCAAGACGCAGGGCGTCTACAACATGGTCAAGGACTTCAAGGCCCGGGGCGTGCCGATCGACTGCGTCGGCTTCCAGTCGCACTTCAACAGCGGCTCGCCGTACCCGAGCAACTACCGCACCACGCTGCAGAACTTCGCCGACCTCGGCGTCGACGTGCAGATCACCGAGCTCGACATCGAGGGCTCCGGCAGCACCCAGGCCACCACCTACGGCAACGTGGTCAAGGACTGCCTGGCGGTGGCGCGGTGCAACGGCATCACCGTGTGGGGCATCCGGGACAGCGACTCCTGGCGGGCCAGCGGCACGCCGCTGCTCTTCGACGGCAACGGCAACAAGAAGGCGGCCTACACGTCGACGCTCAACGCGCTGAACGCCGGCGGCACCACGCCGCCGACCAGCGCGCCGCCGACCAGCGCGCCGCCGACCACGACGCCGCCGACGACCACGCCGCCCACCTCGGAGCCGCCGTCGACCCCGCCGCCGGCCGGTGCCTGCACCGCGACGCTCACCACCAACCAGTGGCAGGGCGGCTTCGTCACCACCGTGCGGGTCACCGCCGGCGGCAGCCCGCTGAACGGATGGTCGGTGTCGGTGACGCTGCCCTCCGGCTCGTCGGTGACCAACGCGTGGAGCGCGCAGGCCAGCGGCACCAGCGGTCTGGTGACGTTCCGCAACGTCGACTACAACCGCCAGGTCGGCGCCGGCGGCAGCACCGAGTTCGGCTTCCAGGGGACGGGCACCGCCCCCGCCGGCAACGCGAGCTGCACGGCCGGCTGATCCCTCTCCCCTCTCCCCCTGTTTCACGGAAAGAGTGGCTATCCGGGCCCGGATAGCCACTCTTTCCGTGAATCGGGCGCGGGCGGGGCGGGACTGGCCATCGACGCGACGTTCAGTCCTCCAACTCGGGGCCGAGCAGTCGCAGTTCCTCGATGTCGGTGGCCGCCTGGAGTTCCCGCAGCACCGCCTCGTCGATCTGGTTGGTGTTGCGCAGCCGGGTCACCGCCTGACGCTTGCGGTCCAGCATCTCCAACTGGAGTCGCCGGGCCAGCTCCCGCTCCCGGTCCGCCGCCTCGTCGCGCGGGTTGCGGACGTCGTCCAGGTGGTCCTGGTAACCGGCGCGCAGCCGCTCCACGGTGTCCGGCGCGACGCCCAGCTCCGCGGCGGTTCCCGGCAGCGCCTCCAGCACCGCCTCGGTGGCCCGGATCCGGGCCACGCGCACCTCGTCGGCGCGCTCCCGGTCCCCGGTCAGGCCGGCCCAGCCGACGACGGCGGGCAGCGTGGTGCCCTGCACCACCATGATCAGCACGATCACCACCACGGTGACGAAGATGATCAGATCACGCTCGCGCACCGGCGTGCCGTCGTGCGTGGTCATCGGCACGGCCAGCGCCGCGGCGAGCGAGACCGCGCCCCGGAACCCGGCCCAGCCCGCGGCGGTACGCATCCGACCGTCGAAGTGTCGCGACCGCCGCGCCTGGCGCCGGTCGACGCGTTGCAGCGCCGAGACCGACAGGTGCACCCAGGCCAGCCGGGTGACCACGACGACGAGCGCCACCAACACCGCGATGCCGAGCGACGCCAGCGGCGAGTGGCTGCTGATGCTCCGCAGCGAGCGCGGCACCTGCATGCCGAGCAGCACGAACAGGCTGCCGTTGATCATGAAGGTGGAGAGGTCCCAGAACGCGTACGCGGTGACCCGGGACCGGGCCCGGATCACCCGGGGTCCCGCCCACGACAGCAGCAGGCCGGAGACGACCACCGCCAGCACACCGCTGGCGTGCACCGCGTCGGCGAGCAGGAACGCGACGAACGGGGTCATGATGCTCAGCCCGCCCTCGCGCATCGCGTCGTCGACGTGCTTCCGGATCAGCACGACCAGGCCCCCGACGAGCAGCCCGGCGGCCACCCCACCGAGCGACTTGCCGACGAACTGACCGGTGAGGGAGAACGGCCCCGGCACCTTCCCGCCCGCGATCACGCCGACGGCCACCGCGAAGAGCACCAGCGCCGTACCGTCGTTGACCAGGCTCTCCGCGCGCAGGGTGGTGAGGATGCCGCGCGGCATCCGCTTGGCCAGGCCGGCGACGGCGGCGGCGTCGGTGGGCGCCAGGACCGCGCCGAGCACCCAGGCCGCGGCCGGTTGCACCCCGAGGGCCTGGGTGACGTACGCGACCGCGACCATCGTGATGATCACCAGGGCGACGGCCAGCAGCACGATCACCGCGAGGTTGGCCCGGATCTCCCGCAGGCTGATCACCAGGCTCTCCCGGTAGAGGATCGCCGGGAGGAACAGCACCAGCACCACCTCGGGTTCGAGGACCACGTTCTCGAACGGCGGCAGCAGGCCGAGCAGCGCGCCCATGGCGATCAGCAGCACCGGCGGCGCGACGCTGTACCGGCCCCCGATGGTCGTGCCGACGAGCACGGTGGCGCCGAGCACCCCGATCAGCACGAGTGCGTCCACGCCGTACCCCCGTCACCGTCCGCCGCCACCACCGTGCCGCACGTCGCGGGCCGGGTGGGGCGGAACGGGCCGATCGCTACTCGAAGCGGGACGGGTCGCCGGCGCCCCGGCGCAGGATCTCCGGCTCCGGGCCGGACAGGTCGACCACGGTGGTGGGTTCGAGCCCGCAGTCCCCGGCGTCGAGCACGGCGTCGACCTGGTGGTCGAGACGCTCCTTGATCTCCCAGCCCTGGGTCATCGGCTCGTCCTCACCGGGCAGCAGCAGGGTGCTGGAGAGCAGCGGCTCGCCCAGCTCGGCGAGGAGCGCCTGGGTCACGGTGTGCTTCGGTACGCGGGCGCCGACCACCCGTCGACGCGGGTCCTGCAATCGGCGGGGCACCTCCGAGGTGGCCGGCAGCAGAAACGTGTAGCTGCCCGGGATCACGGACTTGACCTGCCGGAAGACCGCGTTGCTGAGCTTGACGAACTGGCCGAGCTGGGTGAAGTCGGCGCACACCAGCGTGAACGGATGCCGCTCGTCGAGCCGCCGGATCTCCCGGATCCGCTCCACGCCGGCCCGGTTGCCGAGCCGACAGCCGAGCGCGTAGCACGAGTCGGTGGGGTAGACGATCACGCCGTCGGACCGGAGCAGCTCCACCACCTGCCGGATCACCCGGGGCTGAGGATTGTCCGGATGCAGGTCGTAGTACCTCGCCACGCCGGCCAGCCTATGCCCCTTCCCGATCATCCGCAGGTTTGCCGGCGGCCGGTTCCGGAAACAGGTGGGGGCCGTTCACCACAGGGGGGATCGATCATGTCCGAATCCAACACCGACCGCGCCACCGACCGTCCGACGGAGGTGACCGACCCGCTGCTGTGGGACCTGTCCGCCGCGGTGGCCGACGCGCACCAGCCGGACGCGGAGCGGGTCTGCGCCAGCCCGAGTTGCGCCGGCGCGGCCTGGCCGTGCGCCGCCTGGGACACCGCGCAGGTGGGGCTGAGCGCCGCGCGGGCCGGCTCGCCCGCGACCGCCGCCCCACGCCGCCCCACCGAGCATCAGCGCCTGGCCCCCGCCGCCTGACCCCACCCCACCCCGCCCACCCCCGCAAATTCACGGAGCTTGTCTCATCCTGTTTGTGCTGGTCGGGGGGTCTTGACGTGGTGGTGTGAGGTGTTTTCTGGCTGGTCGGTGGGGTGTTGATCTTTTGGTT
>NZ_JBISAC010000009.1:0-275391 GCF_044391475.1 Micromonospora sp. NPDC018662 | reverse complement strand
GGGTCGACAACGGCAACCGGGCCTGATAGACCAGTGCCGGGCCCTCGGCGGGCAGATTGATGTGTGTCACGACCAGCGATCCTCGCCGAGGGCCTGCTTCATGCCTGGATGCCACGCCCGCACACCGGCCAGCACCCGGCAGATGATCACCGCGGAGATCACCACACCCGTGGTCAGCGACTCGACACCCACCACACCATCGTCAAGACCCCCCGACCAGCACAAACAGGATGAGACAAGCTCCGTGAAAGAGGCGCGACGGGGGGTGGGGGTGGGGGAGTGGGGGAGGGTCACTCGGACTCGGCGAGGATGGCGTAGAGCTTGCGCCGGGTCTCGTCGAGCACCTGGGCGGCGCGGGCCCGCTGGTCGTCGGTGCCGGTGGTCATCACCTGTCGCAGCGCGTCCATGGCCTGGGCCCCGGCGTCGCGGATGTCGTGCCAGCTGTTGACGGTCTGCTCGGCGAACTCCGCCCAGGGCGGGGCCTGCGCCGCCTGCGCCGCCTCGGCCTGCCCCGGCTCGGTGAGGGCGAACCGCTTGCGCCCGCCGTCGGAGTCGGGGGCGGTGGCGATGAGGCCCTCGTCCTCCAGCAGTTGCAGGGTGGGGTAGATCGATCCGGGGCTGGGCCGCCAGGCCCCGCCGGTGCGGGCGTCGATCTCCTGGATCATCTCGTAGCCGTGCATCGGCCGCTCGGTGAGCAGGGCCAGCACCGCGCCGCGCACGTTCGGTCGCCGGCCGCGACCCCGGCCACCCCGGCCGCGCCCGTGACCGTGCGGTCCGGGCGGGAACGGCGGCGGACCCGGCGGTACGGGCGGGAAGCCGAAGCCGCCGTGGCGGCGCATCTCGTCGTGCATGGTGTGCACGTGTCGGCGGAAACCCATCGGGCTCTCCTTCGCTAGGTGTATCGCTGATGCATCAACGATATATCGGCAACGCATCGCCGACAAGACGCGATCCGGAATCATCGCGGTGCCCGGTCGGCCCACCGGCTCCCCGGTGCATCTGGCAGGCTGGTAACCGTGCTCACGATGCCGGTACGCCAACTGGGGGAGTCGGAGCGCCGTTCGGTCGAGCGGCTGCTCGACCTCGACCCCTACGCCGGCGCGCAGGTCGCCGAGCGGGTCGCGGCGCGCGGGCTGGCCTGGTGGCGGGCCGAGGCGCGGATCCTCGGCTACGGCTCCCGGCGCAACCTGGAGTCGATCTGCTGGCTGGGCGGCAACCTGACCCCGGTGCTCGCGTCCGGGTCGGCGGTGGCCGCGTTCGCCGAGCAGTTGGGCGAGGAGGATCGGCTCTGCTCCTCGATCGTGGGCCGCGCCGACGCCGTGCTCGGTCTGTGGGACCGCCTCTCCGTGCACTGGGGGCCGGCCCGGGACGTACGCCCGAACCAGCCGTTGCTGGCCACGGACGCGCCGCCGCCGGTGGCGCCCGACCCGCACGTGCGTCGGGTCCGGGTCGGTGAGGTCGACCGGCTCTTCCCGGCGGCGGTGGCGATGTACACCGAGGAGGTCGGCATCTCGCCGCTGGCCGAGGACGGCGGGCGCGGCTACCGGCGGCGGGTGACCGAGCTGGTGCGCGCCGGTCGGGCCTACGCCCGGTTCGTCGACGGCCGGGTGGTCTTCAAGGCCGAGTTGGCGGTGGTGACCCGGCGCACCGCGCAGGTGCAGGGCGTCTGGGTGGCGCCCGAGTGGCGCGGCCGGGGCATCGCGACCGCCGCGATGGCCGCGGTGGTCCGCGACGCGCTGGCCCGGGTCGCGCCCACGGTCAGCCTCTACGTCAACGACTTCAACCGGCCGGCCCGGCGCGTCTACGAGCGCTGCGGCTTCCGCCCGGTCGGCACGCTCGCCACCGTGCTGTTCTGAGGATCACTCCGCCCCGCGTTGCCCCGAACCGGACACCCGGCGCTATGCTGGCCATGTTTTTATACTGACTGGTCAGTCTAGAAGGGTGCCATGACAATCGTCGAGGCAAGCGGGCTGGGACTGCGGACCCGCCGGGGCTGGGTCTACCGGGACGTCGACCTCACCGCCGGACGCGGTGAGCTGCACGCGGTCACCGGCCCACCCGGCAGCGGTCGCACGTCGCTGCTGCTCGCCCTCGCCGGGCGCTTCCCGCACAGCCACGGCGAGCTGCGCCGCCGCGGGCCGGCCGCGCTCGGCCAGGTGGCCGGCGTGCACGAGCCCGACCCGACGCTCACCGTCGCCGAACACCTCACCGAACGCCTGCTGCTGCTCGGGCCGGTGCCGCGCCGCCGCCGGCAGCTCGTCCCGGTGGCCGCGCTGCGGGCCCGCCGCGCCTACCGCCGCGACGCCTACGCCGCCGCCATCGCCGGCGCCGGCTTCACCGACGCCCCGCTCGACCCCGACCGGTACGGCCGCGACCTGACCCCGGTCGAGCGGCAGGTGCTCGGGCTGGTGCTGGCCGGCCTCGGTGGCCCCAGCCTGATCGTCGCCGACGACGTGGACGCCGGCGCCGACCGTCCCGAACGGGAGTGGATCTGGGCCGCGCTGGAACGCCTCGCTGGCCAGGGCTACGCGGTCGTCGCCAGCGCCCGCGCCGTCGAGCCGGGCGTCGCCGCCACCGTGCACCGCATCGGCGACCCGGCCCTGCCCACCACCGCCCTGACCGTTCCCGCCGAGGTGACCGCATGAGCATCCTGCGACTGGCCCTGTTCGAGCTGCGCCGGATGACCCGGGGCCGGCTGCCGCGCGCCGCGCTCGCCGTGCTCACCGTCGTCCCGCTGCTCTACGGCGCGCTCTACCTCTACGCGTTCTGGGACCCGTACGGGAACCTCGACCGGATTCCGGTCGCGCTGGTCAACGCGGACCGGCCGGCGAAGGCCGGCGACGGCAGCGAGGTGCACGCCGGCCGGGACCTCGCCGACGAACTGATCGACCGCAAGGTCTTCGGCTGGACGGTCACCGACCAGGCCGACGCCACGAAGGGCCTCCGCGACGGCCGCTACCACCTGGTCTTCTCCATCCCGGCCGACTTCTCGGCCACGCTCGCGGCCAGCCCCGAGCCGGACCGGCCGGCCCGGCAGGGCGAGCTGAAGGTGGTCAACGACGACGCCACCAACTACCTCTCCGGGCTGCTCGCCCGCTCGGCGTTCAGCGAGATCCGGGCCGCCGCCGCGGAGAGCACCGCCGCCTCGTACTTCGACAAGATGCTGATCGGCTTCACCGACGCCAAAGCCGAGACCGGCCGCGCCGCCGACGGGGCCGGAAAGATCTCCGACGGGCTCGACGCCTCCCAGCGGGGCGCCGGGCAGCTCGCCGACGGGCTGGGCAGCGCCGAGAACGGCGCCGGGCAGCTCGCCGGCGGGCTGAACACGTCGGTCCAGGGCGCCGACAAGCTGGCCAAGGGGCTCGACCAGTTGCAGACCGGAGCCGCCCAGCTCGCCGACGGCGCCGGCCGGGCCGCCACCGAGACGAAGGCCGCCGCCGCCACCGTCGACGCCGCCGCCGACAAGTACGAACCGGTGCTGCGCCGCAACGCCGACAGGATCCAGCAGGCGGCCACCGCGGTCGCCACCGGCGCGCAGCAGCTCGCCGCCGGCCTGGACGCGCTGCCCGCCAAGGCCGACGAGGTGGTCAGGCTGGCGCAGCAGATCTCCGACCGGCTCGACGCGGTCGCGAAGGAACACCCCGAGCTGGCCGACGACCCGAACCTCGCCGCCGCCCGCACCGCCGCCGACCGGGCCGTCACCCAGGCCAAGGCGCTGGCGTCCGCCGTGGACAAGTCCGACCTGGCCGCGTTGAAGAAGCAGATGACCGAGGTCGCGAAGACTGCCCGGGAGGTGGCCGCCGCCGCGCCGCACCTGGCCGACGACGTCGCCGCCGCCCGCGCCAAGGTCGACGCGCTGGCCAGCGGGCTCGGCACGCTGGCCCAGGGCAGCGCCAAGCTCCGCGACGGGCTCGGCGACGCGTCCACCGGCGCCGACCAGTTGCGCGGTGGCCTCTACCAACTGTCCACCGGCGCCCGCGCGCTCGACGGCGGCCTGGCCCGGCTCGGCACCGGCAGCACCTCGCTCGTCGACGGGCTGAGCAAGCTGGAGGGCGGCGCCGGCGACCTCGCCGACGGGCTCGCCGCCGGGGAGAAGAAACTGCCCGGGTACGACGACGCGGCCAGTCGCGCCGACGTGCTCGGTGACCCGGTCGGCCTGATCCGCGACGCGCAGCACCCGGCCGGCTCGTACGGCGTGGGCTTCGCCCCGTACTTCCTGGCGCTGGCGCTCTGGGTCGGCGCGATGATCACGTACATGCTGTTGCGGCCGGTCAACCGACGGCACGTGATGTCCGGCGCGCCCGGCTGGCGGGTGGTGCTCGCCGGCTGGCTGCCGGCCGCCGCGATCGGCCTGGCCCAGGTCGCCGTGCTCTACACCGTGGTGACGCTGGCCCTGGGGCTCGACCCGACGCACGGCGCGGCGACGTTCGGGCTGCTCGCGCTCACCTCGCTGGCGTTCACCGCGATCATGCAACTGCTCGGCGTGGCGCTCGGCCCGGCCGGCCGGCTGGCCGCGCTGGCGCTGCTGATGCTCCAGCTCACCTCGTCCGGCGGCACCTACCCGGTGCAGACCTCGCCGGGCTTCTTCCAGGCGATCCACCCCTGGCTGCCGATGACGTACGTGGTGGGCGGCCTGCGGCACACCGTCAACGGCGGGCCGGCCGGCCCGGTGGTCACCGCGGCGCTGGTGCTGCTCGCGTTCGGCCTGGGCGCGCTGGCGCTCACCGTCGGCTCGGCCCGCCGGTCCCGCCGGCTCACCCCGGGCAAGCTGCACCCCGAACTGACCATGTGAGGATGGGCCGGTGACGGACGGACGGACCCGCCGGCGGGAGGACACCCGCCAACGACTCTTCGTGGCCGCGGTGGACCTGATCGCCGAGCAGGGCTTCTCGGCGACCACTGTGGACGACATCGCGGCCCGCGCCGGGGTGGCGAAGGGGACCGTCTACTACAACTTCGAGTCCAAGACGGTTCTCTTCGAGGAGCTGCTGCGACACGGCATCGGCCTGCTCACCGCCGAGTTCCGGGCCGCCGTCGACGGGCTGCCGCCGCGCGAGGCGCTCGCCGCGCTGGTCCGCGCCGAACTGGACTACATCCGCCGCTACCGGGCCTTCGCCCAGCTCCTGCTCTCCGAGATGTGGCGCACCAACCGGGAGTGGCAGCAGACGTTGCGGCTGCTGCGCGGCGAGGCGATCGAGGTGATCGCCGAGACGGTCCGGGCCGGGGTGGACAGCGGCGACCTCCCGGCCGACCTGGACGTGCGGACCGCCAGCTCGGCGCTGTTCGGCGTCGGGCTGGTGGTGGCCGTGGACTGGCTGGTGTTCCAGCCCGAGCGGCCGATCAGCGACGTGCAGGAGGCGCTGCTCGGCATCGTCCGCCGCGTCGCCCGGACCTGACCGGAACGCGGTAATTCGGTTGAACCACGCCGGTCCGACGGGAAGGCTGGGTGCACCGCCCCCACCCGTCCGAGTCCGGAGGACCGTCCCATGCGCCTGCTCCGAGACCTCTGGGCCACCGCACCCCGGCGGATGGCGGCCGTCCTGCTGTTGATCGTGCTGGGCGCCGGTGGCCAGGCCGCCGCCTCCGCGCTGGCCGGGCCGGTGCTCGTGCACCGCTCGTCCGGCTGGTTCGTCGCGCTGGCCGTGGCGCTGGTCGCCGCCGTCGTCACCGACCTGCTGATCGGGCTGATCATGGCCCGGCTCACCGCCGACTGGTCCGCCGACGTGCGTCGCCGGCTCTGCCGGGTCGCGCTCGGGCAGGAGCTGCCCGCCCTGGAGACCACGCCGGTCGGCGAGCTGCTCGACCGGATCGACAACGACGTCTACCAGGTCGCCGCCGAGATGCGGAACACCGGCGTACGGCTGGCGCAGGGCATCGCCGTCTGTGTGCTCGCCACCGTCAGCGCGCTCGTCGTCTGGTGGCCGGCCGGCGTCGGGATGGTGCTGCTCACCACGCTGCTCGCGGTCGCGCTGCGCCGGCCCACCGCCCGCATCGCCCCGGCCCGGATGGCCGAGGAGGAGGCCTGGTCCGACCTCGCGGCCGTGATGGAGGAGGCGGTGCACGGGCAGGACGACGTGCGCACCAGCCTCGCTCGGCCGTACGTGCTGCGGCTCTACGCCCGCCGCGCGGCCGAGGTGGTCGCGCGCTGCGGCCGGGTGTTCCGGCTCTCCGCCCGGGTCACCTCGGTGGCCGCCGGTGGCGTCCGGGCCGGCATCGCCGGTGTGGTGCTGGCCGGCGCGTGGGCGCTGTCCACCGGGCGGGTCGACGCCGCCCGGCTCACCGCCGTCTGGCTGCTCGCCATCGCATTCGGCGCCACCGTCGAGCACATCGCCCGCTGGGTGCCGCACCTGCAACAGGCGTTCGGCGCGTGGGCCCGGGTGCAGTTGCTGGCCGGCGCGCGGCAGGAGCCGGCCGGCGGGGCCGCCCCGACCGACGGCGACCTGAGCGTGCGCGGGCTCACCTTCCGCTACCCGGCCGCCGGGGAGGAGCGCGGCCCGGCGCTGCGCGACGTGCGGCTCGACTTCGTCCGCGGGCGCTCGTACGCGCTGGTCGGGCGCACCGGTTCGGGCAAGTCGACGCTGGCCAAGGTGCTCACCCGGGCCGTGGAGGTGCCTCGTGGCACCGTCTTCCTGGGCGACACCGACCTGGTCGACCTGGACGTCGAGGAGCTGCGCCGGTGGATCGCCGTGGTGCCCCAGCGCACCGAGATCCTCGCCGGCACGCTCGCCGAGAACGTCGCGTTGCACGACCCGGAGCTGCTCGACGCCGCCGAGCGGGCGCTGGCCGAGCTGGGCCTGGCCGGCTGGATCGCCGAGCTGCCCGACGGCGTGCACACCCGGCTCGGCGAGGGCGGGCACGTGCTCTCCGCCGGCCAGGAGCAACTCGTCGCGTTCGCCCGCATCCTGGTCCGGGACCCGCACGTGGTGATCCTCGACGAGGCCACCGCGCGACTCGACCCGGTCACCGAGAACCGGGTCCGCGAGGCCACCGAGCGGCTGCTCACCGACCGGATCGGCATCGTCATCGCACACCGGCTCTCCTCGGTGCGCCGCTGCGACGAGGTGGTGGTGATGGCCGACGGCGCGGTGCTGGAGGCCGGCCCGATGCGCGAGTCCGCCCGCTTCGCCGAGCTGCTCGCCACCAGCCACGCCGGGGCGTACGCCGGCACCGGCGCGCGGCGCGGCGGCGTGGAACTGCTCGACGCGCCCGGCTGGGCCGACGAGGCGGTCGTCGCGCCGGTCCCCGCGCCGCGTCGCGCCGGGATGCCGCGCGCCGAACCGCCACCGGCGCCGCCCGCGCCGTCCGCGCGGACCATGCGCGAGATCCTCCGGCTGGGCTTCAACGATCCCCGGTACGGCCTGGCCGCGATCGGCCTGTTCATCGTGCTGACGCTGCTCGGGCTGGACGGTTCGGTGCTGCCCTGGCTCTGGGCCGAGCTGGTCGCCGGCGGCGACCCGTGGCTGCCGGCGCTCGGCATCGCCGCCGCGCTGCTGCTGGCGCTGCCGCTGCCCTACCTCACCAACCTGTGGTTCCCGCAGTGGTGGATCCGGCAGATGCTGCGGATCAGCGCCCGCCTGGTGCACGGGCAGACCGGCCCGCGCCGGGTCAGCGGGCACACCCCGGCCGAGGTGGTCGCGCAGGGCGGCGACACGGACCGGGTGGTGCAGCTCGCCGACAACCTGATGGACCAGTTCATCTCGCTGGCCATCGTGCTCACCATGACGCTGGTGACCGGCAGCTTCGTGCCGGCGCTGTTCTTCGTCGGCACGATGGTGGTCTCCGGGCTGGCGGCGACGCTGTTCGGGCCGCGGCTGGAACGCACCGCCGCCGGCACCGTGAAGGCGCGTGCCGCGTTCGCCACCGCGCTGGTCTCCGCGCTCTCCGCCGCCCGCACGGTGAAGCTGGCCGGCGCCACCCGGCCGGTGTTGACCCACCTCGCCGGGCTGGACGCGGTGCGCAGCGAGCGGCAGCGCCGGGAGATCGCCATGCAGGTGTGGGCCCGCTCCACCCCGGCGGTCGTCAGCGGGCTGCTGCCGATCGGGGCCTGGGCGCTCTACCTGACCGGCGGGCTCTCCGCCGGCGCCACCCTGGTCGCGGTCTCCACGCTGGGCGCGGCCCGCTGGTTCGCGTGGACCACCGCGGCGCTGGTCTCGCAGTACCCGTCGGCGCGGGTGTGGACGCGGCGGACCGTGGCGATGACCGGGACCACCAACTACTCCGAGCCGGTGCCCGGGCTGGACCTGGTCGCCGGCACCGCGCCCGCGCCCGAGCCGCCGCCCCGGCATCCGTTGCGCCGGCTGGAGCTGGCCGGCTTCGGCGCGCTGCACTCCGACGGCACGCTCGCCGTCCGCGACGTCGACCTGGTGGTCGAACGCGGGCAACTGGTGCTGGTGGTCGGCCCGGTCGGCGCCGGCAAGTCGTCGCTGCTGCGCGCGCTCGCCGGGATCGTGCACCACGTCGGCGCGTTGCGCTGGAACGGCGAGCCGGTCACCGAGCCGGAGCTGTTCCTGCGCCCCAACCAGGTCGGCTACGTGGGGCAACTGCCCCGGGTGCTCTCCGGCACGGTGGCCGAGAACATCGCGCTCGGCCATCCGGTCGACGCCGCGAGCGCGGTGTCGACCGCCCAGCTCGACCACGACCTGGCCGCCGCCGGAGGCGGGCTCGGGCTGCTCATCGGGCACAAGGGCACGCGGCTCTCCGGTGGTCAGCTCCAGCGGCTGGCGCTGGCCCGGGCGCTCGCCCCGCGTACCGAACTGCTGGTCGCCGACGACGTGTCGTCGGCGCTGGACGTGACCACGGAGCTGGCGCTCTGGGCGGCGCTGCGCGAGCACGGGGTGACAGTGGTCGGCTCGACCGCCAAGCGCGCCGCGCTGGTCCGTGCGGACCACGTGGTGGTGCTGGTCGACGGCGTGGTCGCCGAGCAGGGCGCCTGGTCCGACCTGGAACCCCGCTGGAACCACCTGGCCGGCTGACCTCCCGCCCCGCCCTTCCCGGGCGGGGCGGGAGACCGTCAGAAGGCGCGGGTGTACTGGTCGGGCCAGGCGGGGGTGGCGCCGAGCTTGGCGGCGGCACGGCGCGGCCAGTACGGGTCGCGGAGCAGTTCCCGGCCCAGCAGCACCAGGTCCGCCTCGCCGCCGGCCACGATCTGCTCGGCCTGCTCGGGCTCGACGATCAGACCGACCGCGCCGGTCGGCACGCCGGCGTCGCGACGGATCCGGGCGGCCAGCGGCACCTGGTAGCCGGGGCCGACCGGGATCGACGCGCGGGCGGCCGCGCCACCGGAGGAGGCGTCGACCAGGTCCACGCCGGCGGCGGCCAGCTCACCGGCGAGCACCACGCTGTCCTCGATCGTCCAGCCGCCGTCGGTCCAGTCGGTGGCGGAGATCCGGGTCAGCACCGGCACCGCCTCGCCGACCGCGGCGCGGACCGCGCGGGCCACCTCCACGGTGAGCCGCATCCGGCCGGCCCGGTCACCGCCGTAGCCGTCGGTGCGCCGGTTGGTCAGCGGGGACAGGAACTCGTGCAGCAGGTAGCCGTGCGCCGCGTGGATCTCCACCGCGGCGAAGCCGGCGTCCAGCGCCCGCCCGGCGGCGACCGCGAACGCGTCCACCACGGCCGCGACGCCGGCCTCGTCGAGCGCGGCCGGGGTGCGGTGGTCGGGCAGGAACGGCTCGCCGCCCGGGCCGACCGGCGTCCAGCCGCCCTCGGCGTCCGGCACGCCGCCGCGCCGCTCCGCCCACGGCCGGTACGTCGAGGCCTTGAACCCGGCGTGCGCGAGCTGCACGGCCGGGACCGCGCCCTGGCCGGCGACGAACGCGGTGACCGGCCGCCATGCGTCGACGTGCGCGCCGGACCAGAGCCCGACGTCCTGCGGGGTGATCCGCCCCTCGGGCACCACCGCGGTCGCCTCGGTGAGCACCAGCCCGGCCCCGCCGACCGCGCGGGAACCGAGGTGGACGCGGTGCCAGTCGGTGGGCAGCCCGTCGGGCCCGGCACTGTACTGGCACATCGGCGCCAGCGCGATCCGGTTGGGCAGCGTGACGCCGCGCAGGGCGAGCGGGGTGAACAGGGCGCTCATGCGGTCCTCCTCCGGGCCGGGCTTCATGGTGCGTTTCCTACCGTGTGTCAGGCGGGTACGGGGGCGAGCCGCTCGTTCTCCCGCTCGGCGGGCTCGACCGGCTCGATCAGGTCGCGCTTGCCGGCCGAGTCGTACGCGGCCCGGTCGAGCGTGCCCTCCCGGGCGGCCACGATGGTCGGCACCACGGCCTGTCCGGCCACGTTGGTGGCGGTCCGCATCATGTCCAGGATCGGGTCGATCGCCAGCAGCAGACCGGCGCCGGCCAGCGGCAGGCCCAGCGTGCTCAGGGTCAGCGTGAGCATCACGATCGCGCCGGTCAGGCCGGCGGTGGCGGCCGAGCCGACCACCGAGACGAACGCGATCAGCAGGTAGTCGGTGACGCCCAGGTCCACGCCGAACACCTGCGCCACGAAGATCGCGGCGAGCGCCGGGTAGATCGCGGCGCAGCCGTCCATCTTCGTGGTGGCGCCGAACGGCACCGCGAAGGAGGCGTACTCGCGGGGGACGCCGAGGCGCTCCACCGAGCGCTGGGTCACCGGCATGGTGCCCACCGAGGAGCGGGACACGAAGGCCAGCTCGATGGCGGGCCAGGCGCCGGCGAAGAAGCGCAGCGGGTTGAGCCGGCCGGCGGCGACCAGCAGCACCGGGTAGACCACGAACATCACCAGGGCGCAGCCGACGTAGACGGCGGTGGTGAACTTGGCGAGCGGGGCCAGCAGGTCCCAGCCGTACGAGGCGACGGCGTTGCCGATCAGGCCCAGCGTGCCGATCGGGGCGAGCCGGATGACCCACCACAGCGCCTTCTGCACGATCGTCAGGACCGAGCGGTTGAGCTGCACGAACGGCTCGGCGGGCTCGCCGACCAGCAGCGCGGCGGCACCCACCACCAGGGCGAGGAAGACGATCTGGAGGACGTTGCCCTCGACGAACGCGCCGACCGGGTTGGTGGGGACGATGCCGGTGAGGAAGTCGATCCAGGAACCGGTGGTCTTCGGCGCGTTGGCGCCGGCCGGGTCCAGGTTCACGCCGCGGCCGGGGTCGGTGAGCAGGCCCAGGCCGATGCCGATGCTCACCGCGATCAGCGCGGTGATGCCGAACCAGAGCAGCGTCTTGAGCGCCAGCCGGGCGGCGTTGGCCACGCCGCGCAGGCTGACCACGCTGACCACGATGGCGGTGAAGACCAGCGGCGGCACGGCCAGCTTGAGGAGCTGGACGAAGAGGCCGCCGACGGTGTCGAGGGTGCTGGTCAGCCAGGCGAGGTCGTTGGCGCGGGCGACGAAGCCGAGCGCCACGCCGAGGACGAGGCCGAGCAGGATCTGCACGGAAAAGGGAATCTTGCGCAGGGCGGAAGCCATGAGGGCGGGTCCAAGGTCTGGAGAGGGAAGGGCGGGCGTCGGGGAGCGGAGCTACGCCGGACAGACGCCGCTGGCCTGCCGTCGAAGGTCGACGTACAGGCGCTCGGTGAGGCACCAGACATTGGTCATCGCCGACCCACGCTACTCCCGCGCTCGCCTGGACGGAAGGACCGTTCCCCGTGACGCCCCTTACAGCCGGCGTTTGTGGAAGGAGGGGCCCCCTTTTAACACCTCGGTGTTAAGCGGGGCCCCCTCCTCTACCGAATGCGTTAAGCGGGGCCCCCTCCTTACCGCCAGTACCACGGCGGTGCTCAGCCCCCATGCGGCGGCGACCGCCAGCAGCAGCCGCTCCAGCACCCCCACCAGCGCGCCCCGGCCGACCAGCAGCATGGCCAGCCCGACCGCGCCGGCCAGCGGCAGCGCCAGCGCCACGCCGACCGCGGCGACCCGGCGCAGCGCCGCGCCGGTGGCGGGGGAGATCAGCAGCGCCAGCATCGCGAGGACCACCGCCGCGGTGGCCAGGATGCTGGCCCCGCCGTGCACCAGGTCGGCCACCGTGGCGGCCTCGAACGGCGGCAGCGGGCAGCCGGCGCTGCACGTCACCGTGCCGGAGAGCACCGTGGCGACCGCGCCGACGCCGAGCAGCACGGACGCCGCCCGCGCCACCGCCGGCAGCGCGCCGGCGAGCAGCAGCAGCGCCGCCGCCAGCGTGAAGATCCCGATCCGGTACGCCCCGGCGTACCCGCTGTCGGCGACGCCGGCCTCGCTGACGTACCCGGTCGGTCCCGGGCCCGGGCCGGCGACCACGGCGACCGTCACCGCGACCGCGCCGGCGACGACGCAGCCGGCGGCCCCGACGGCGGCGACCCGGCGCGGCGTGCGGTCAGCCACGCCCGTGCGGCGTGGTCCAGCCGGCCAGGTCGGGACCGAGCGGCACGATCCGGGTCGGGTTGATCATGTCGTGGGTGGCGTAGTAGTGCCGCTTGATGTGGTCGAAGTCCACCGTCTCGCCGAAGCCCGGCGTCTGGAACAGGTCCCGCGCGTACGCCCACAGCACCGGCATCTCGGTCAGCTTCTGCCGGTTGCACTTGAAGTGCCCGTGGTACGCCACGTCGAAGCGGACCAGCGTGGTGAACAGCTGCACGTCCGCCTCGGTGATCGCGTCCCCCATCAGGTAGCGCCGCCCGGCGAGGCGCTCCGACAGCGCGTCCAGCCGGGCGAACAGCGCGGTGTACGCCTCGTCGTAGGCCGCCTGCGAGGTGGCGAAGCCGCAGCGGTAGACGCCGTTGTTGACGTCGGAGTGGATCTCCGCCATCAGCGCGTCCAGCTCCGGCCGCAGCTCGACCGGATAGAGGTCCGGCGCGCCCGGCGCGTGGAACCGCCGCCACTCGGTCGAGAGGTCGAGTGTGAGCTGCGGATAGTCGTTGGTGACCACCCGTCCGGTCAGCGTGTCGACGAGCGCCGGCACGGTTTCCCGGCCGGTGTAGTCCGGGTCGGTGGCCAGGTACGCCTCGGAGAGGAAACCGACGCCCAGCACCGGGTCGAAGCCGTCCGGGTCGAGCGCGAACCGCCAGCCCCGCTCGTCCCGGATCGGGTCGACAGTGCCCAGCGAGATCACCTCGTCCAGGCCGAGCAGGCCGCGCACGATCCGGGCCCGATGCGCCCACGGGCAGGCCCGGCACCAGATCAGCCGGTAGCGGCCCGCCTCCAGCGGCCAGCGTCCCTGCTCGTCGGGCCCGCCGCCCGCCGGGGAGGTGGAGTGCGGGGTGACCCGCCCGGTGAACCGGTTCGGTTGGCGGACGAACGCACCGCCGCCACTGGTCTCTGCGCTGAACTGGGCCCCGGCCATGCCGCCAACCTATCCGCTCCGGGCGCGGATATCCTGGCGCCGTGGCACCCCGGCGCGACCCGCCGGGCCGCCGCCGACCGACCCCTTCCCACCCCCGAAGGACGTGCGCGCGATGACCGTGGCCTACCTCGTTGCCGGAGTCCGCACCCCGATCGGCCGGTACGCCGGCGCCCTCGCCGGGGTCCGCCCCGACGACCTCGCCGCGCACGTGATCCGCGAGATGGTGGCGCGGCACCCGACGGTCGACTGGGCCCGCACCGACGACGTGATCCTCGGCTGCGCCAACCAGGCCGGCGAGGACAACCGCAACGTGGCCCGGATGGCCGCGCTGCTCGGCGGCCTGCCGGCGGAGGTGCCGGGCAGCACCGTCAACCGGCTCTGCGGCTCCGGCCTGGACGCGCTCGCCTCCGCCGCCCGCGCGATCGTCGCCGGGGACGCCGACCTGGTGGTGGCCGGCGGCGTGGAGAGCATGAGCCGCGCGCCGTTCGTCATGCCGAAGGCGACCACGCCGTTCTCCCGCACCGCCGAGGTCTACGACACCACCATCGGCTGGCGGCTGGTCAACCCGCTGATGGAGCGCGGCTGGGGCATCGACTCGATGCCGGAGACGGCGGAGAACGTGGCCGCCGAGTTCGGCGTGGACCGGGTCGCGCAGGACGCGTTCGCGTACCGCTCGCAGCAGCGGGCCGCCAAGGCGCAGGCCGACGGCCGGCTGGCCGAGGAGATCGTCGGCGTCACCGTGCCGGCCGGCAAGCGGGAGACGAAGCTCGTCGAGGTCGACGAGCACCCGCGGGAGACCACGCCGGAGAAGCTGGCCGCGCTGCCCACCCCGTTCCGCGACGGCGGCACGGTGACCGCCGGCAACTCCTCCGGCGTCAACGACGGCGCGGTGGCGCTGCTGGTCGCCTCCGCGGCCGCCGTCGACCGCTGCGGCCTCACCCCGCTGGCCCGGGTACGCGGCGCCGCGGCGGCCGGCGTACCGCCACGGATCATGGGCATCGGGCCGGTCCCGGCCACCCGGCGGCTGCTCGACCGGCAGGGCCTCACGCTGGCCGACGTCGACGTGATCGAGCTGAACGAGGCGTTCGCCGCGCAGTCCGTGGCGGTGCTGCGGGAGCTGGGCCTGCCGGAGGACGCCGAGCACGTCAACCCGAACGGTGGGGCCATCGCGCTGGGTCATCCGCTCGGCGCCAGCGGCGCCCGGCTGGCGCTGACCGCCGCGCTGGAGCTGCGCCGTCGGGGTGGTCGGCGGGCCCTCGCCACCATGTGCGTCGGCGTCGGGCAGGGCATCTCGCTGCTGTTGGAGTCGGCCGGCTGAGCGCGGACGGCGGCATCGCGAGAAGTGGATCTCCCGTTGCCGGTCCGGCGCGCATAGAGTGGGCTGGACCACATGATCCGCCCCACCGGGCGGGTGACGACCGGGGAGATCGCACGATGCAGACGTCGGACGGACCTCCCGCCGGGATCGACCTGAGCCGGCCCAGCGCCGCCCGGGTCTACGACTACTTCCTCGGCGGGGCACACAACTTCGAGATCGACCGGCAGCTCGCCGAGCAGATCGCGGCCATGACGCCGAACCTGGCGGCCACCATGCGCTCCGGGCGGGAGTTCCTGCGCCGCGCCGTCCGGGTGCTGCTCGACGCCGGCATCGACCAGTTCCTCGACATCGGCTCCGGCATCCCCACCGTCGGCAACGTGCACGAGGTCGCCCAGGCCGCGAACCCCGAGGCCCGGATCGTCTACGTCGACATCGACCCGGTGGCGGTGGCGCACAGCCACGAGCTGCTCGCCGGCAACGACCGGGCCACCGCGCTCCTGGCCGACCTGCGCGAGCCGAAGCTGATCCTGGACCAGGCCCGGGCCAGTGGGCTGATCGACTTCGACCGGCCGTTGGGCATCCTGCTCGCCGGCGTGGTGCACTTCGTCCCGGACGCCGACCGGCCGGCCGACATCCTGGCCACCCTGCGCGCCGCCGCCGCGCCGGGCAGTTTCCTGGTCGTCTCGCACTCCACGTTCGAGGACCAGCCGCAGGAGATGCTGGACGCGCAGCGGCTGTCGGCGCGCACCGCCACCGAGATCACGCTCCGCTCGCGGGCCGAGATCACCGGCTTCTTCGGTGACTGGACGATCCTCGAACCGGGCGTGGTGCACATGCCGCTGTGGCGGCCCGACTCGCCGTCGGACGTGGACGACCACCCGGAACGTTTCGGGGCGTTCGGCGGGGTCGCCCGGCACGACCGCGCCGCCGGGTGAGCCGACGTGCCCGCCCCGGAGCCCGACGGGGATGACTTCAGCCGTCCCGGCGCCACGGCGTACGCCACCGAGTGGGCCCGGGCGGTGCGCCGCATCGGTTTCGTGCCGCTGAGCGCGGCCGAGACCGAACGCCTGCTGGCGGCGCTCACCGAGCGGCTGGCCCGCGCGTCGCTGGCGCCCACCTTCTCCGCCCGGCCGGCGGAGGAGGTGGGGCGTGCCCTGGTGGAGGCGCACCTCACCGAGCCCGGCGTGCTCGACTGGTCGGTGCAGGCGCTCGGTGACCGGTTCCTGCCCTGGGTGCTGCCGGCCCGGCAGGAGGTGCCCGAGCTGCACGAACGGATCGCGTTGTTGCAGGGCGCGGTCGCCGCCGGGTTCTCCCGCGCGCTGCGCGACCGGGTGTTCAGCCAGCAGGAACGGATCGCCCGGTCCGCCTGGCAGGCCCGGGACGCCGTCGAGCAGGCGTTACGGGACAGCGAGGCGCGGTTCCGGGCGGTCTTCACCGGCGCCGCCATCGGCATCGGCATCGCCGGGGTGGACGGGCAGATCATCGAGGTCAACCAGTCCTTCGCGGACATGCTCGGCTACACCGTCGCGGAGATGCGGCGGATGAACGTGTCCGCGCTGGCGCACGCCGACGACGCGGCGGGCATGTGGGAGCTCTACCAGGAGCTGATCGAGGGCAAGCGGGACAGCGCCCGGGTGGAGAAGCGCTACTACCGCAAGGACGGCAGCGTGGTCTGGACCGACCTGGCCGTGTCGCTGATCCGGTACGACGACGGCCGGCCGCGTTTCACCGTCGCCATGATCGAGGACATCACCCAGCGGTACGAGTTGCAGCAGCGGCTGCGTTTCCAGGCGCTGCACGACCCGCTGACCGGCCTGCCCAACCGGACGCTGTTCTTCGAGACGCTCGGGGACGTCTTCGCCGCGGCCGGGCCCGAGCAGCGCGTCGGGCTCTGCTTCATCGACCTGGACGGGTTCAAGGCGGTAAACGACAGCCTCGGCCACGACCTCGGCGACCGGCTGCTCCAGGTGATCGCCCGGCGGCTCAGCGACTGCGTGTCCGGCCGTGGCCACCTGGTGGCCCGGATGGGCGGCGACGAGTTCGTCATCCTGGTCGACTCCGGCGGCGGTCTCGACGACGCGGTGGAGGTCGCCGAGCTGGCGCTGGCCGCGGTCTCCGCCCCGGTGCAGGTCGCCGACCAGCAGCTCGCCGTCTCGGCCAGCATCGGCATCGTGGACTGCCCGGCGGCGGAGACCAGCGCCGCGGAGCTGATGAAGGCCGCCGACACCACGCTCTACTGGGCCAAGGCCGAGGGGCGCGGCCGCTGGGCGGTGTACGACCCGGAGCGCAGCGCCGCCGACATCGCCCGGTCCGCGCTGGCCGCCAACCTGCCCGCCGCGCTGGACCGGGGCGAGTTCGTGCTGCACTACCAGCCGATCGTGTCCCTGTTGGACGGCACCATGGTGGCGGTCGAGGCACTGGTCCGCTGGCAGCACCCGGAGCTGGGGCTGCTCGGGCCGGACCGGTTCATCGGGCTGGCCGAGGAGACCGGCCTGATCGTCCGGCTCGGCGCCTGGGTGCTGCGCCAGGCGTGCCGGGACGCCGAGGCGTGGCGGCGTGCCTTCGGCGAGTCGACGCCGGTGGTCAGCGTCAACCTGGCCGCCCGGCAGGCCGACGACCCGGCCATCGTGGAGACCGTGGCGGAGGCGTTGCAGCACACCGGTCTCCCCGCCGAGCTGCTTCAGCTCGAACTGACCGAGAGCGCGGTGATGGGCAGCGCGGGCGAGCCGCTGCGCGCCCTGCACCAGCTCGCCGACCTCGGGTTGCGGCTGGCCATCGACGACTTCGGCACCGGCTACTCGAACCTGGCGTACCTGCGCCGGCTGCCGATCCACTGCGTGAAGCTGGCCGGCCCGTTCGTCGAGGGGATCCGGGGCGACGGCGCGGTCGCCGACCACCGCGACGAGCGGATCGTCGACGCGCTGGTCCGGTTGGCGCACGCGTTGGAGCTGTCGGTGACGGCCGAGGCGGTGGAGACCGAGGTGCAGGCCGAGCGGCTGCGGGCGTTGCGCTGCGACACCGGCCAGGGCCGCTGGTTCGGCCCCCCGATGCCCGCCGACGCCATCCGCACCCGCCTGGCGGGGTAAGGAGGGGCCCCCGCTTAACGCTTTCGGTAGAGGCGGGGCCCCCGCTTAACACCTCGGTCGCACGGCGCCCGTGCAGAGAAGAGAGAGAACTCGTGAGTCTGACCGATTCGCAGGCCGTGGTGTCGGTGGTCGCCGCGCTGGCGATCCTGGCCGGGCTGGCCGGCGTGGTGGTGCCCGGCCTGCCGGCGCTGCCGCTGTGCTGGGGCGGCGTGCTGGTGTGGGCGCTGTTCGGCGACGCCGGCCCGGGCCGCTGGGCGGTGCTGGCCGCCGCCACCGTGGTCGCCGCCGGTGGCACCGTCGTCAAGTACCTCTGGCCGGGGCGGAACCTGAAGCGCACCGGTGTGCCCACCCGGTCGCTGCTGGCCGGCGCGCTGCTCGGCGTGGTCGGGTTCTTCGTGATCCCGGTGATCGGGCTGCCGATCGGCTTCGTCGCCGGGATCTGGGGCGCGGAGCTGCTGCGGCTGGGCAGCAACCGGCTGGCCTGGCCGGCCACCGTGCAGGCGCTCAAGGCGGCCGGGTTGTCGATGCTTGTCGAGTTTCTGGCCGGCATGGTGATCGCCGCGCTCTGGGTCGCCGGGCTGCTGTTCGCCTGAGCCTGGGTCCCCGTCGCGGGGGAGGCCGCTGGCTCTCCGGCGGGAGGTCGCCGGCCCCGCCGGTCCCTAGCGTCGGCCCCATGGTCCTTCCACACCCGGCCACCCGCCGGCGAGCGGCCCGCCCCCGGGCGCTGCCCCGTCCCGCGAACGCTCGGCGAGCGGCCCGGCCCCGTCCCGCAACCGGTCGGCGAGCGGCCCGGCCCCGTCCCGCAACCGGTCGGCGAGCGGCCCGGGCCTGGGCGCTGGTCCGCCTGACCCGACCGTGGTTCTGGCCGCTCGGCTGGGCCGCCGCGTACGCCGGGTCGGTGCTCGCGACCCGCGACTGGCTGCCGCCGCCGGCGGCGCTGCCGCGGTCGCTGGCCGCGCTGGTCGTGCTGGGGCCGCTGGTGTGGACCGCCGTGCTCACCGGCAACGACCGGCACGACCTGCCCAGCGACCGGCGAAACCCGCGCAAGGCCACCGCGCCGCTGGTCACCGGCGTGCTCACGGCGACCGACCTGGTCCGCGCCCAGGTCGGCGCCACGGCGGCGGCGCTCGCGCTGGCAGCCACCGTGATCGGGCCGGCGTTCGCCCTGGGCACGGCCGTGGTGCTGCTGCTCGGGTGGGCCTACAGCGCCCCACCGGTACGCCTCAAGGTCCGGCCCGGCCTGGACGTCGCCGCCAACGCGGCGGCCGTCGGCGTGCTCGCCCCGTTGGCCGGCTGGTCGCTGCACCGGCCGGTCACCGGATATCCGCTGCTGATCGCCGCGCTGGGCCTGTTCCTGGTGGCCGCGCTCTACCTGCCGACGACCGTGCTGGACGTGGACGCGGACACCGCGGCCGGGGACACCACGGCGGCGGTGTGCTGGGGCGCCCGGAGGTGCCGGCGGGCCGGCCTGACCCTCTGGACGGCCGCGACCGGGGTCTGGCTGGTCGTCTGTCACCTGGGCGTGCTGGTCCGGCGGGACTCGTGGACCGTGCAGGACCTCTGGGCGCCGGTGCTGGTCGTCGGCTACGCCGTCGCGGTCCGTCGACCGACCATCGCCCGGCTGGCGGGGATCTGCGTGCTCTTCGCGGTGCCGGCGGCCGATTTCCTGACCGCCTGGACCGCCGCCGGCCCGGTGTGAGAGTGCGGCGGTGCGGGGCCATGGCCGCGTCGCCCGAGTCGATCCACCGTGACTGGCGCGAAGCGGTGAGCCATCCCGTCTCCGGATCACCGGGCCCGGGCGGCGACCAGCTCGGTGCGACGACGGTGTCTGAGGTAGAGCTGCCGGAACACGCCGTCCGGGAAGGTCGGATGCCAGGGCTTCACCGGGCCGGCGAAGTGGATGATGGACGCGTCCGTGATGCTCCCGCCGACGCTCGGGTCGAGCCGCCACGCCATCATGTGGTTCCAGCGCTTGGGAAGCCGGGTCCACCGGCCGTAGACCGCATGGTTGAGCGCGTCCTGGTCCGGGAAACGCGCCTCGTGGCCGTGGCGGGCGATGTAGTCGAGCGCCGCGGCGGTGACCTCGAGTTCCCGCCACCGTGGCACGTCGATGAGCAGCACCCCCGAGTTCAGGTACGGAGCCTGGGCGTCGAGGTCACGGTAGCCGTAGATGCCGGGCAGGCCGCCGTTGTCGATGAGGCGGCGGGTGAACGCGTCCCGGACCGCGCCGACCGGCGTGCCACCCAGGTCGACGTCGCGCAACGGTGCCAGGGACCCGGTGCAGAGGACATCGGAGTCGAGGTAGAGCAGCCGGTCGACGCCCGGGGGCAGGGCGTGCGGGATCAACAGCCGCAGGTACATGGCGGCGGAGAGGTAGCTCAGGTGGGGTTCGCGGGATCCGGGCAGGCGGATCGGAGGGGGGCCCACGGTCAGGAAGGTGACGGTGGCGTGCCGGGCCGCCCGGATCAGCGTGGCTCGGGTCTGTTCGGTGACGCCGTCGGCGACCAGCCAGAACCGCAGCGGTTCGGTAGGCATCTGAGCGGCCACGGTGGACATCACGACCGCCGCGTGCGGGGCGTAGGTGGCATCGAAGGCCAGCGCGCAGTCCAGGATTACCTCCTCGGTCGGGG
Organism: Micromonospora sp. NPDC018662; assembly: GCF_044391475.1. NCBI lineage: Bacteria > Bacillati > Actinomycetota > Actinomycetes > Micromonosporales > Micromonosporaceae > Micromonospora > Micromonospora sp. NPDC018662. The sequence goes on along the minus strand of NZ_JBISAC010000009.1, from coordinate 255,075 downwards.
TGAACAACTGTCAATTTATAACGTTGCATACGTGTCGACAACCAGGACCCCTGTCGCGGCGGAGCAGGTACGGTCGGCCGGTGCGGATCGACGTGTTGGGCGGGCTGGGCGCCTTTCCCACCGCCCACCAGTCGTGCTCGGGTTTCCTCGTCGAGCACGACGGCTTCCGGCTGCTGATCGACCCGGGTTACGCGACGCTGCAACCCTTGCTGGCGCGGGTGCGGGCCGAGCAGGTCGACGCCGTCTACGTCAGCCACGGCCACCCCGACCACTGCGCGGACCTGCAACCGTTGGCGCGGGCCCGGGTGCTCACGGACCGGTCCGGGCCACCGCTGTCGGTGTACGCGCCCACGGGCAGCCTGGCCGACCTGCTCGCCATCGATGAGCCCGGCCTGCTGGAACCGGGGTACCACCTGACCGAGTTCACCCCGGGGGAGACCCTGCGCCTCGGACCGTACGGGGTGCGAACGTTCCTGTTGCTGCACTGGGTGCCGAACGCCGGCGCACGATTCGAGGCGTCGGGCGTGGTGCTCGCCCACACCGGGGACACCGGGCCCAGCCCGGCGCTCGTGGAACTGGCCCGGGACGCGGACGTGCTGATCGCGGAGGCGACCTACCGGGCTGACGGTGACCGTCGGCCGGTAGGGAGCGGCGGCGCGGGCGTCCGGGGGTACGGCGAGACGCCGTACTTCAGTGAGAGAGAGGTGGACGCCGCGCGCCGCCGCGGACCGGGCGTTGCCGAGCGCCCGGTGCCGGCCCGTCGGGTCGGGCCTGGTCACAGCTCCCAGCATGCCCCGGGCGGGGAGTCGGGACAACGCATTTAACCGGTACGCGTATTGACCACCTTGATCGGCGGGAGCAGACTGCGAGCACTCGCCCGAGGAGGTGTGCAGTGGCCACGACGCCCGCGCCGACCGCCGAGCAGCCGATGGACGACGACGCCCGACGACTCGCCGAACTCGGCTACAAACAGGAGCTGCGCCGCACGTGGAGCGGCTTCTCCAACTTCGCCATCTCGTTCTCCATCATCTCGATCCTGGCCGGCTGCTTCACCACGTTCGGCCAGGCGTGGAACAACGGCGGCCCGGTCGCCGTCTCCTGGGGCTGGCCGCTGATCTCGATGTTCATCCTGGTCATCGGGTTCTGCATGGCCGAGCTGGTGTCCGCGTACCCGACGGCGGGCGGGATCTACTGGTGGGCGGCGACCATGGGCCGGCCGGTGCACGGCTGGTTCACCGGCTGGCTCAACCTGATCGGGCTGGTCGCGGTCACCGCCTCGGTCGACTACGGCTGCGCCACGTTCCTCAACCTGACCCTCTCCGCGCTGGTCGACGGCTGGGCCGGCACCGGGCACCAGACGTTCGGGCTGTTCGTGGTGATCCTCGCGCTGCACGGCCTGATCAACATCTACGGGCACCACATCATCGACGTACTCCAGAACATCTCGGTCTGGTGGCACGTGGCCGGTGCGGCCGCGGTGGTGCTGATCCTGGTCCTGGTCCCGGACGACCACCAGAGTTTCCAGTTCGTGTTCACCGAGCGGTTCAACAACTCCGGCTTCGGCGACGGGGACACCGGCGGGCTGACGTTCTGGTTCTACGTGCTGCCGCTGGGCTTCCTGCTGACGCAGTACACGATCACCGGCTTCGACGCCTGCGCGCACGTCTCCGAGGAGACCCGGGGCGCGTCCAAGGCCGCCGCCCAGGGGCTGTGGCGATCGATCTTCTATTCGGCGGTCGGCGGCTGGATCCTGCTGCTCGCGTTCCTGTTCGCCGCCACCGACGTCGACGCGATCAACGACGCGGGCGGCTTCTCCGGGGCGATCTTCGAGACGGCGCTGACCCCGTTCTTCTTCAAGGTGGTCATCATCATCTCCACCATCGGGCAGTTCTTCTGCGGGATGAGCTGCGTGACCTCGATGTCGCGGATGGCGTACGCGTTCAGCCGGGACCGGGCGGTGCCCGGCTGGCGGCTCTGGTCGACCGTCAACCGCAACGGCACGCCGGTCAACGCCATCATCGGCGCCACGCTGGCCGGGCTGGTGCTCACGCTGCCCGCGCTCTACCAGCGGGGCGGCATCCCGGTCGCGTTCTACGCGGTGGTGTCGGTGGCGGTGATCGGGCTCTACCTGTCCTTCATCATCCCGATCTTCCTGCGGCTGCGGATGGGCGACCGGTTCGTCCCGGGTCCGTGGACGCTCGGCCGCCGCTACAAGCTGCTCGGCTGGATCGCGGTGGTGGAGATCGCCGTCATCGCGGTCTACTTCGTGCTGCCGATCGTCCCGGCCGGCGTGCCGGGCCACCCCGACTTCACCTGGACCGCGGTGAACTACGCGCCGTTGGCGATCGGCGGCGTGCTGCTCGGCGTCGCGATCTGGTGGTACGCCTCGGCCCGCACCTGGTTCACCGGCCCCCGCCGCACCGTCGACCAGCCCACCCCCGACACCCCCGCCCCACCCTCCTGACCGCGCGCCACTCCACCCCACTCCACCCCGCGCCACTCCTTGCCGCGCCGGTCGGTGGAACGTCATGGGTGTCACGACGCGCTTGAGACACCCATGGCGTTCCACTCGACGGCCCGCGTGGCGGTGGGTGGAACGTCATGGGTGTCACGACGGGCTTGAGACACCCATGGCGTTCCACCGGTGCGGCGGGGCGCCGTGAGGGTGGTGCGATCAGGTGGCGGCGGGGAACTGCCGGGCCAGGGTGACGAACGAGCGCCACGACGAGGGGTCGACGTGGAGGGTGCCGCCGTCGCGGTCCTTCGTGTCACGCACCAGCACCACGCCCGGCAGGTTGATCGCGACCTCGACGCAGTCACCGCCGCTCGTTCCGCTGCGGGCGCGGGCGGGTTCCAGCCCGGGGCCGCCCGGTCCCGACGATTCGCCGGGCGGCCCCTTCCACACGACCACCAGGAGGCCGATGGTGACGGGTCGCCGACGGGTGCCGCACGTGCCGATCCGCCCGCTGTGGCGGTGCCGCAACTGCGGCGCGGAGTGGCCCTGCCAGCCCGCGCGGCTTGATGGCCGAGGCGCACGAACACCTCGCCCGGCTGAACTCGGACCATGTGCCGGACCTGCATCGCCGCTTCCTGGCCTGGGCGCGGGCGCGTGACTGACGCCGTCGGCGGCTGTCCGCGTACCCCCGGGTCAGGGTGTGGGCTGGCGGTGGGTGAGCGGGAAGCGGAGGATGCGGTCGTCGTCGGCCGCCGGTGGGACGCCGCGCGGCTCGCGGTTGCTGGTGGTCACCCAGAGCGCGCCGTCGGGGGCGACCGCGACGGTACGCAGGCGGCCGTAGACGCCGACCAGCTCCGCCACCGGTACGCCGACCGTGCCGTCGTGGTCGACCGGCACCGCCCAGAGCCGGGTGCCGCGCAGCGCGGCCACGTAGAGCGTGCCCCGGGTGAACGCCGCGCCGCTCGGGGACGCCTGCGCGGGCGGCCAGACCACGACCGGGTCCCGGAATCGGGGGTCGCCCGCGACGCCCTCGACGATCGGCCAGCCGTAGTTGCCGCCCGGCACGATCCGGTTCACCTCGTCCCAGGTGCTCTGCCCGAACTCGGTGGCGAACAGCCGGCCGTGCCGGTCCCAGGCGAGCCCCTGCACGTTGCGGTGGCCGTAGCTGTAGACCGGCGAGCCGGGGAACGGGTTGTCCGCCGGCACCCCGCCGTCCGGGCGGATCCGCAGGATCTTGCCGTTGCGGCTGGTCAGGTCCTGGGCGCGGGCGGTGACCCCGGCGTCGCCGACGCCGGCGTAGAGCATGCCGTCGGGGCCGAACGCGATCCGCCCGCCGTCGTGGAAGGTGGCCCGGGGGATGCCGCTGAGCAGCACCTGCGGGACCGGCGTCGCGGCCAGCCGGAACCGGACGATACGGATGTCGGTGAGGGTCGTGTAGCAGGCGTAGACCCAGCCGTCCCGCCGGTAGGTGGGGGAGACCGCGAGCCCGAGCAGGCCCGCCTCGCCGTCGGCGACCACGTCGGCGATCCGGGCCACCTGTTCCGCCGGCCGGCCGGGGCGGACCCGGAGGATGGTGCCCCGGTCCCGCTGGGTGACCAGGGCGCTGCCGTCGGGCAGGAAGTCCAGCCCCCAGGGCACCGCCAACCCGGTGGCGACCACCTGCGGGTTGGTCAGGTCGTAGCCGACCGCCGGACGCCTGTCGACGTGCCGCTCGAAGCCGGCCGGGCGCAGGTCGACCACGTCCGGCTGCGGCGCCGTCTCGATGGCGGGGCGGTCGGGGGCGGCGGTGGGCTGCCGGTCGGCGCGGGCGTCGGTGGCGCCCAACCCGATCGCGAGGACGGCCACGGCGGCCGCGACGATCCGACGACGCATGTGCTCTCCCCGGTTTCGCACCCGGTCCCACCGGGGCATTGACGGTGATCCGGTTTGCCAGTAGACCTTGGTGATGGAGGCCCCCTGATGAGTAGAACGCCGTTCTCGCTGGAGCAGTTGCGGGTCGCCGTCGCCGAGGGCGAGATCGACACGGTGGTGCTCGCCCTCACCGACATGCAGGGTCGCCTCCAGGGCAAGCGGATCCACGCGCCGTTCTTCCTCGACAACGTGGTGGAGAACGGCAGCGAGGGCTGCAACTACCTGCTCGCCGTGGACGTCGACATGAACACCGTCGACGGGTACGCGATGTCGAGCTGGGAGCGCGGCTACGGCGACTTCGCCATGCGTCCCGACCTGGACACGTTGCGCCGGACGCCGTGGCAGCCCGGCTCCGCGATGGTGCTGGCCGACCTGGAGTGGCTGGACGGCTCCGGCCCGGTGGTCGCCTCGCCCCGGCAGATCCTGCGCCGGCAGCTCGACCGGCTGGCCGCGCACGGGCTGACCGCGTACGCCGGCACCGAGCTGGAGTTCGTGCTCTACCGCGACTCGTACGAGGAGGCGTGGTCGCGCGGCTACCGTGACCTGACGCCGGCCAACCAGTACAACGTGGACTACTCGCTGCTCGGCACCGCCCGGGTGGAGCCGCTGCTGCGCCGCATCCGCACCGAGATGGCCGCCGCCGGGCTGACCCCGGAGAGCGCGAAGGGTGAGTGCAACCTCGGCCAGCACGAGATCGCCTTCCGGTACGACGAGGCGGTGGCCTGCGCCGACCACCACGTCGTCTACAAGAACGGGGCGAAGGAGATCGCCGCCCAGGAGGGCATGGCGATCACGTTCATGGCGAAGCCCAACGCGCGGGAGGGCAACTCCTGCCACATCCACTTCTCGTTGCGCGACGCGTCCGGCTCGTCGGCGATGCTGGGCGACGGGCCGGCGCACCTGAGCGTGACCGGGCAGCGGGTGCTGGCCGGGCTGCTCGCCACGATGCGCGAGTTCAGCCTGCTGTTCGCGCCGAACATCAACTCCTACAAGCGCTACCAGCCCGGCTCGTTCGCGCCGACGGCGCTGCGCTGGGGCACCGACAACCGCACCTGCGCGCTGCGGCTGGTCGGGCACGGGCAGGGGATGCGGGTGGAGAACCGGGTGCCGGGGGCGGACGTGAATCCCTATCTGGCGATCGCCGCGCTGGTGGCCGGCGCGGTGTACGGCATCGAGCACGAGCTGGAGCTGGCGGAGGAGTGCACCGGCAACGCGTACGACGATCCGGCCGCCGAGCGGGTCCCCGGCACGCTGCGCGACGCGCTCGACCTCTGGCAGCGCTCCACTGTCGCCCCCGAGGCGTTCGGCGACGAGGTGGTCGCCCACTACGCCAACCAGGCGAAGGTCGAGCTGTCCGCGTTCGACGCCGCCGTCACGGACTGGGAGCTGATCCGTGGCTTCGAACGCCTCTGACCCCCGGCCGCGCCGTCGGTTGCTGTGCGTGACGGCGACGAAGGAACAATCAGTTCGGAGCGATATACCTTCGAGTCATAATTATGCCTCTCAGGTATATCGCTCCAAGCGGATTCATCTCGCCGGCCGCGACACGCCGGAACTGATCCGTGAGGCAGAGCGTGGGGGGCGGCGTGGGTGAGGTGATCTCGCCAATTGACGGGGCGAGCCTGAGAGAGGTCGCGACCTCGTCCGTGGCGGACGTGGATCGCGCCGTCGGGCGGGCCGCCGCCGCGTTCGAGGGGTGGCGGAACGTCGCGCCGGGGGACCGGGCGCGGCTGCTGCGACGGTTCGCCGCCGAGGTGGACGCGCACCGCGAGGAACTGGCGCAGCTCGAGGTGCGCAACGCCGGGCACACCATCGGCAACGCGCGCTGGGAGGCCGGCAACGTCCGGGACGTGCTCGACTACTACGCGGGCGCGCCGGAGCGGCTGACCGGCCGGCAGATCCCGGTGCCCGGCGGGCTCGACGTCACGTTCCACGAACCGCTCGGCGTGGTCGGGGTGATCGTGCCGTGGAACTTCCCGATGCCGATCGCCGGTTGGGGGCTCGCCCCGGCGCTGGCCGCCGGCAACACGGTGGTGCTCAAACCGGCCGAGCTGACCCCGCTGACCGCGCTGCGCCTGGCGGAGCTGGCGCTGGACGCCGGGCTGCCCGAGGGCGTGTTCACCGTGCTGCCCGGGCAGGGCAGCGTGGTCGGCGAGCGGTTCGTCACCCACCCGGCGGTCCGCAAGATCTGCTTCACCGGCTCCACCGAGGTCGGCACCCGGATCATGGCCGGCGCCGCCGACCAGGTCAAGCGGGTGACGCTGGAGCTGGGCGGCAAGTCGGCGAACCTCGTCTTCGCCGACGCGGACCTGGCGAAGGCGGCGGCCACCGCGCCCTCCGCGGTCTTCGACAACGCCGGCCAGGACTGCTGCGCCCGCTCCCGGATCCTGGTCCAGCGATCGGTGTACGACCGCTTCCTGGAGCTGCTCGAACCGGCGGTGCAGGCGTTCCGGGTCGAGGACCCGGCCCGGGAGACCGCCGAGATGGGCCCGCTGATCTCCGCCGCGCACCGGGACCGGGTCGCCGGGTACGTCGACGGCGCGACCGTGGCGTTCACCGGCGCCCGCCCGGACGGCCCCGGCTTCTGGTACGCCCCGACCGTGCTGCTCGCCGACTCCCCGGCGGACCGGCACTGGCGCGAGGAGATCTTCGGGCCGGTCGTCTCGGTGCTCCCGTTCGACGACGAGGCGGACGCGATCCGGCTCGCCAACGACACCGAGTACGGCCTCTCCGGCTCGATCTGGACCCGGGACGTGGGTCGCGCCGTGCGGGTGGCGCGGGCCGTCGAGGCCGGCAACCTGAGCGTCAACTCGCACTCCTCGGTGCGCTACTGGACCCCGTTCGGCGGGATGAAGCGCTCCGGCCTCGGCCGGGAGCTGGGTCCGGACGCGCTGCACGCCTTCACCGACGTCAAGAACGTGTTCATCGGCACCGAGGAGTGATCACAGTGCAGGGACGGCTTTCCGACCGGGTGGCGGTGGTGACCGGCGCGGGCAGCGGCATCGGGCTGGCCACCGTGCGGCGCTTCGCCGCCGAGGGGGCGCGGGTGGTCTGCGTGGACATCGACGCCGACGCCGGCACCCGGGCCGCCGAGGAGGTCGACGGCGAGTTCGTCGCCGCCGACGTGGCCGACGAGACGGCGGTGCGCGACCTGTTCGACGGCGTGGTGGCCCGCCACGGCCGGGTCGACGTCGCCTTCAACAACGCCGGCATCTCGCCGCCGGACGACGACTCGATCCTGGAGACCGGGCTGGACGCCTGGGAACGGGTGCTGCGGGTCAACACCACCAGCGTCTACCTGTGCTGCAAGCACGTCATCCCGCACATGCGCCGGCAGGGCAAGGGCTCGATCATCAACACCGCCTCGTTCGTGGCGCTGATGGGCGCGGCCACGTCGCAGATCGCGTACACGGCCAGCAAGGGCGGGGTGCTGGCGATGACCCGGGAGCTGGGCGTGCAGTTCGCCCGCGAGGGCATCCGGGTCAACGCGCTCTGCCCCGGCCCGGTCGCCACGCCGCTGCTGCGGGAGCTGTTCGCCAAGGACCCGGAGCGGGCCGCCCGGCGGCTGGTGCACGTGCCGATGGGCCGGTTCGGCGACCCGACCGAGATCGCCGCCGCGGTGGCGTTCCTGGCCAGCGACGACGCCTCGTTCATGACCGCCGCGCAGTTCGTGGTCGACGGCGGCATCACCGGCGCGTACGTCACTCCACTGTGAGTCGGCGGCCGGTGGTCGGCGTCACCGCGTACGTCGAGCCGGCCGGCTGGGCGGTGTGGCGGGACGTGCCGGCGACGCTGGTGCCGCACGCGTACGTCCGGTCGATCACCGCGGCCGGCGGCCGGGCCGTGGTGCTGCCGCCGGACGACATCGACGCCGACGTGCTGGGGCTGCTGGACGGGCTGCTGTTGGCCGGCGGCGCGGACGTCGGCCCGGAACGGTACGGCCAGCCACCCGACCCGCGCACCGAGAGCCGGCCGGAGCGGGACGCCGGTGAGCTGGCGCTGCTGACCGCCGCGCTCGCGGCCTCGGCGTGCAGTGGCACCCCGAGAACGAGCCCGACCCGCGCCCGGTCACCGCGCTGGTCCGGGCCGCGGTGTCGGCCAGATCACAGTCGACCGACGTGCGGGCCCGCCCGGGTCGCCCCCGCCCGCCGGTTACGACAGGATGAGGCGGAGGTAACCAGCGTCCTACGGTCCGCATGCGTTACGTTGCTCGTCCGTCGGGGTAGTAGGCGGGGACGGTCGGTGCAGCAGCGCCGGCCGTCGCGGACATGGCCGGAGCGGGAGGCTGCATGGGCTCGGCCCAGGGGGGCGGGGACGTCGGTTGTTCGTCCCCGGCGGCCGGCGACCCGTCACTGCCTCCGCTGCTGACCGCCGCGTTCGCCGCCGGCGGTGAGATGGGCGAGCGGCTGCGCGGCTTCGACTGGTCCGCCACCCCGCTCGGCACGCCGGCCGGCTGGCCCGCCGCGCTCTGCCACGCGGTGAGCACCATGCTCGCCTCCCGCGCCCAGATGGTGGTGTTCTGGGGCGCGGAGCACCTGGCCTTCTACAACGACGCCTACCGGCCCACCATCGGCGACAAGCATCCGGCCGTGATCGGGCAGTCCGCCCGGCTGCACTGGGCGGAGACCTGGGACGTGCTCGGCCCGCTGCTGGACGGGGTGCGGGGCACCGGCGTGCCCTACCGGGGCGAGGACCACCCCTTCGTGATCAACCGGCACGGTTTCCTGGAGGACGTCTACTTCGACGTCTCGTACGACCCGATCCGCGACGCCGACGGCACCGTCAACGGCATCTTCTGCTTCGTCAACGAGACCACCGGTCGGGTGCTCGGCGAGCGCCGGCTGCGGGCGCTGGCCGAGCTGGGCAACGAGCTGGGCGACGTGCCGAGCACGCTGGAGCTGGGCCGGGCCGTGGCCCGGGTGCTCGACGCCCATCGCGCCGACGTGCCGTTCAGCGCGCTGTGGCTGCACGACGACGACGGCAGCGCCGCGCTGGCCGGCTGCACCGGCGTGGACCCGGGCGCGGTCGCCGGCTGGTCCGGCCTGCCCACCGGCGAGCCGCTGACCGCGCCGCGCTGGGTCGCCACCGCCGACCTGCCGGGCACGGTGCCGCCGGACGCCGCCGACCAGGCGCTGCTGCTGCCGCTGACCGCCACCAACGAGCCGGCCGGCGCGCTGCTGCTCGGCGTGTCCCGCCGGCTGCCGTTCGGTGACGACTACCGCGACTTCGTCGACCTGGTCGCCGCGCAGGTCTCCCGTGCCGTCGGCAAGCAGCGGGCGTACGAGCAGGAGCGCGCCCGCGCCGCCGAGCTGGCCGCGCTCGACCGCGCCAAGACCAACTTCTTCGCCAACGTCAGCCACGAGTTCCGCACCCCGCTGACCCTGGTCCTCGGGCCGCTGGAGGACATGCTCGCCGACCGGGAGCTGCCCGACCGCTACCTCGACCGGCTGACCGTCATGCACCGCAACGGGCTGCGCCTGCTCAAGCTGGTCAACACCGTGCTCGACTTCTCCCGGCTGGAGTCCGGTCGGCTGGCCGCCCGCTACCAGCCCACCGACCTGTCCGACTACACCTCCCGGCTGGCCAGCACGTTCCGCTCGGCCATCGAACGGGCCGGGCTGCGCCTGGTGGTCGACTGCCCGCCGCTGCCGGCGCCGGTCTACGTCGACCGGGACATGTGGGAGAAGATCGTCCTCAACCTGGTGTCGAACGCGGTGAAGTTCACCTTCGAGGGCGAGATCCTGGTCCGGGTGCGTGCCGGCGACGGCGCCGCCGTGCTGGAGGTGACCGACACCGGCGTCGGCATCGCGCCGCAGGAACTGCCGCAGGTCTTCGAACGGTTCCACCGGGTGGCCGGCGCGCGCTCGCGCACGTACGAGGGCACCGGCATCGGGCTGGCGCTGGTCCGCGAGCTGGTCGAGATGCACGGCGGCACGGTCACCGCGCGCAGCGTCGTCGACCGGGGCACCACGTTCACCGTCGCGGTGCCGTTCGGCTACGCGCACCTGCCCGCCGACCGGGTGTCCGCGCTCTCCCCGGTGCCGCTGAGCGAGCCGGAACAGGCCCGGCTCTACGTCGCCGAGACGGCGCTCTGGACCGACGAGGTGGCCCGGCCGGTCGGGCTGCCCGAGCCGTCCGGCACGTCGGGTGGCGCCGGCCGCGTCCTGCTCGCCGACGACAACCCCGACCTGCGCGAGCACGTCAGCCGGTTGCTGTCCCCGGCATACGAGGTGGTGGCCGTGCCGGACGGCGTGGAGGCGTTGCGGCTGGCCCTGGACAGCCCGTTCGACCTGGTGCTGACCGACGTGATGATGCCCCGGCTGGACGGCTTCGGGCTGGTCGCCGCGCTGCGCGCCAACCCGGTCACCCGGGGGGTGCCGATCGTGCTGCTCTCCGCCCGGGCCGGCGCCGCGGAGGAGGTCGCCGGTCTGTCGGCCGGCGCGGACGACTACCTCACCAAGCCCTTCTCCAGCCAGGAGCTGGTCGCCCGGGTCCGGGCCAACGTCGAGCTGGGCCAGCTCCGCGGGCAGATCATCCGCCGGTTGCGGGCGCTCGCCGACGCCGCGGTGGCGATCAACACCGCCCGCTCCACCGCCGAGGTGGTGCGGGTGGCCGCGCAACACGCGATCGGCCTGGCCGAGGCGGGCCGGGTGCTGGTGGTCGCCACCGGGGTCCGCCACGAGGAGGACACCGGCGGGGACCTGCCGGCCGAACCGTCCGCGGTGCTGCCGCTCACCGGCACCACCGGCGAGCAGCTCGGCGAGCTGCGGGTGTGGCGTCGCGAGGGCGGCGGCACCGAGCAGGCGGCGTTGACCGAGCTGGCCCGGCTGGTCGGCGTACGGCTGGAGAACGCCCAGCTCTACGAGGCCGAGCACCGGATCGCCACCACGCTCCAGCACAGCCTGCTGCCGCGTACGCTGCCGCAGCTGCCCGGCGCGCTGGTGGCCACCCGCTACCTGCCGGGCAGCGCCGACGTGGAGGTCGGTGGTGACTGGTACGACGTGATGGGCACCCCCGACGACGGGCTGGTGCTGGTCATCGGCGACGTGGTCGGCAAGGGCGTGCAGGCCGCCGCCGCGATGGGCCAGCTCCGCAACGCGTTGCGGGCGTACGTGCTGGAGGGCTACGACCCGGGCGAGGCGCTGACCCGGCTCAACCGACTGGTGCACTCCACCGGCAGCGGCTCCTTCGCCACCGTGGTCTGCCTCAACTTCTGCCCGCGCACCGGCCGCCTCCGGTACGCCAGCGCGGGTCACCCCTCGCCCCTGCTGATCCGAGGAGACGACGTGGCGTTCCTGCACGATCGGGCCCTCGGACCACCGGTCGGGGCGATCCCCGGCACCACCTACCCGACCGTCGAGGGCGAACTTGCCCCCGGCGGCCGGCTGCTGCTCTACACCGACGGTCTGATCGAGGACCGGGAGGAGGGCATCGACGCCGGGCTCCGCCAGCTCCGGGCCGACGCGGCGGCGCGCGGCGAGCACGTCGCCGACCTGGTGGACGCCGTCGTGGAGCGGGTCGCCGGGCGGCCCCGGCACGACGACGTGGCGGTGCTGGCGCTGGAGGCGGTCGAGCGGAACCGCTTCGCGCTGCGGCTGCCGGCGGACCCGACCCGGCTCAGCGTGCTGCGCAAGCGCCTGGAGGACTTCCTCGTCGCCCACCGGGTCGGCGAGACCGACCTGTTCGACCTGACGGTGGCGATCTCGGAGGCCGCGGCGAACGCGATCGAGCACCCGGTCGACCCGGTCGAGGAGTCCATCGAGGTCGAGGTCACCATCGCGGACCGCACGGTGACCGCGATCGTCCGGGACAGCGGCCGGTGGCGCGAGTCCAGCGGGTCGAGTTTCCGTGGTCGCGGGCTGGCGCTGATCAGGGCGTTGGGGGAGATGAGCGTGACCCGCAGCGGGGACGGCACCGAGCTGACGCTGCGACGCCGGCTGGCCGACTAGGCCGGCCGTGGGCTCAGGCGTCGGCCAGCCACTCCTGCTCACCCAGGCCGGAGATCTCCAGCACCCGCCGGACCTGCCGGGACGGCAGCACGGTGAGCGCGGCCGGGTACCGCTGGGACAGCCGGACCACCGCGTGGATGGCGGCCGAGTCGAAGAAGGTGACCGCCCGCAGGTCGAGCGTGAGCCGCCGGGCGGGCTCGCGCAGCGCGGTCTGGAACATGGTGTCGGCGGTCGCCATGTCGACCTCGCCGGTCACCTGGACGCGAAGCCGGTCGCCGTCACCCTCCGCCGTCACGGAGAAGACGGGCGGCGCGCCCCCTTGATCCACGCAGCAACAATGGCACAGCGTTTGCGGCACGGCAACAACCTCCCTGGCGGGGCCGTGGCGGGGTCGCCGTCGAGGGCGGCGATAGGCTGAGGGCATGACCGTCCGTGCGCCGCTGACCCCAGGCACGCTCTCCCCGTGGCGGGCGGTCCCCGCCCACATTCCGCGTCCGGAGTACGTGGGCAAGAAGCGCCCCCAGGAGTGGCGTGGGTCGCACGTGCAGACACCGGAGACCATCGAGAAGATGCGCGTGGCCGGCCGGCTCGCGGCCCGGGCCACCCAGCTCGCCGGTGAGCACTGCAAGCCGGGGGTGACCACCGACGAGATCGACAGGGTGGTGCACGAGTTCCTCTGCGACCACGGCGCCTACCCGTCGACGCTGGGCTACCGGGGCTTCCCGAAGTCCTGCTGCACCAGCCTCAACGAGGTGATCTGCCACGGCATCCCCGACTCCACCGTGCTCCAGGACGGCGACATCATCAACGTCGACGTCACGGCGTACCTGAACGGGGTGCACGGCGACACCGACGCCACGTTCTGCGTGGGTGAGGTGAGCGAGGAGGCCCGGCTGCTGGTCGAGCGGACCCACACGGCCATGATGCGGGGCATCAAGGCGGTGGCGCCGGGCCGGCAGATCAACGTCATCGGCCGGGTGATCGAGTCGTACGCCAAGCGGTTCGGCTACGGCGTGGTCCGCGACTTCACCGGCCACGGCATCGGCGAGGCGTTCCACAGCGGCCTCTACGTGCCGCACTACGACAGCCCGCGCCCCACCGACCTGATGGAACCCGGCATGACGTTCACCATCGAGCCGATGATCACCATCGGCACCCACCAGTACGACGTGTGGGACGACGGCTGGACGGCCGTCACGAAGGACCGCACGTGGACCGCGCAGTTCGAGCACACCATCGTCGTGACCGACGACGGCTACGAGATCCTGACCCTGCCGTGACCGAGACCCCGGCGGCGCTGCGCGAGGCGCACCACGCGGACGTGTCCGGCGGCTGGCTGCGGCCGGCCGTCTTCGGCGCGATGGACGGGCTGGTCACCAACATCGCGTTGATCGCCGGCGTCGGCGGTGGCGGGGTGTCCCCGCGCAGTGTCGTGCTGACCGGCGCCGCCGGCCTGGTGGCCGGCGCCATCTCGATGGGCCTGGGCGAATACACCAGCGTCCGCTCCGCCAACGAGCAGGTCGCCGCCGAGGTGGCCAAGGAACGGCGCGAGCTGGAGCGGCACCCGGAGGCGGAGGCGCGTGAGCTGGCCGACGCCTGGGTCGCCCGCGGGCTGCCCCGCGACCTGGCCACCCAGGTCGCCGAGGCGGTCCGGCGCAACCCGGAGGAGGCGCTGCGCGTGCACGTCCGGGAGGAGTTGGGCGTCGACCCGGACGACCAGCCCAGCCCCTGGGCGGCGGCGATCTCGTCGTTCGTCTGCTTCTCGATCGGCGCCCTGGTGCCGCTGCTGTCGTACCTGCTCGGCTTCACCAGCCTCTGGCTGGCGCTCGCCGTCGGCGGGGTGGGGCTGTTCGTCGCCGGCGCGATCGTGGCCCGGTTCACCTACCGTTCGTGGTGGACCAGCGGCCTGCGGCAGTTGCTGCTCGGCGCGCTGGCCGCCGGCGCCACCTACCTGATCGGCGCCCTGATCGGCGTAGGCGGCGGCCTCACCTGAGTCCCCCACCCACCCCACCCCACCCCACCCCCGCGCGCTGATTCACGGAAAGTGTGGGTATCGGGCGCGAGATGACCACGCTTTCCGTGAATCAGCGCGGATCTTGGGGTGGGGCGGGGGCGGGGACCAGGCGGAACACCTTGATCTCGCGTCCCCCGGCCCGCTCGACGTACGTGCGGTAGGCCGGCCACTCCTGGACCAGGCGGTCGAACAACCGGTCCCGGTCGGCGCCGCTGACCTGCTCGGCGCGCACCGGGATCCGCCGGCCCCTGACGTCGATCTCGGCGGACGGCTGGGCCAGCAGGTTGAACGTCCACGACGGTTGGTGCTGCTGCCCCCAGTTCGAGCCGATCACCACGTAGGCGTCGCCGTCGGGAACGTAGAGCAGGGGGTTGCTGCGGGGCTTGCCGGAGCGGCGGCCGGTGGACGTGAGCACCAGCGTGGGCACCAGCCCGAAGGCGACCACCCGCCCCTTCGTCAGCCGGCCGACCAGCCGGTCGGCGGGGACGAACAGGCGCATGGTGGTGGCGAACCACCGCTGGTGACCGAGGTGGCGGGCGAGGGATCCCAGGGCGGACACCCGCCCAGTGTGCCGCGCCCACCGGCCGCCGTCACCCCCTGAGACCCCGACCACCCGGGCCGGTCAGTCGAGGCGACGTTCGACGGGCAGGCGGGAGCGGGTGAGCAGGGCCGCGCCGAGCATCGCCACCACCGGCACCACGACCAGCACGGCCATGGTGAGACCGGGCACGGTCATCGGGTACGGCGGCTGCACCGGCCAGGACTGCGCGTACCGCTGGTTGAGCGCGGCCAGGACGACGGCGGCCGAGCCGAGCCCGGCCAGGATGCCCAGCGTGGAGCCGAGCACCGCGATCACGCCGGCCTGGCAGAGCGACAGCATCCGGCGTACCCGGGGGTCGGCGCCGACCGCCGCGAGCGTGGACAGGTCCCGGCGGCCCTCCGCGGCGGCCAGGCCGGTGGCGACCGCGGCGGCGCCCAGCGTGATCACCCCGGAGGCGGCGGCCAGCAGGAGCAGCAGGGAACGCTGGTCGGACGGCGGGTCGGCGGTCGACATCTGCACGGACAGCGGGGCCACCGCGGACACCTCGTCGGTCAGCCGCTCGCGCTGCCCGTCGGTGGGCGGGCCGGTGGTGTCCACCAGGTAGCCCAGCGGCGCGGCCGCCAGACCGAGCGTCCGCGCGGCGGCGGAGGAGAGGACCAGCCGGTCCACCGGGAGTCCACCGCGCAGCACGTGGCCGGGCAGCAGGCGCACGGCGGTCGCCGCGCCGGAGCTGTGGGTGACTTCGATCCGGACCTGCCCGTCGACCACCTGCCGGGGGTCGGTGACGACCACGCCGCCCGCGGCGAGCGTCCGGCGCGCGGCGGTCACCTCGTCGGCCGGGGCGCCGGTGAGCGCCGCCAGCGCGTCGCCGTCGTCCACGGTGGCCGGCAGGAAGATGTCGTTCGGTTCCCGGAACGGCCGGTAGCAGCGCGGATCGTCCCGGGCCGAGGCCGGACCCGACTCGAACGACCCGTACGGGCAGCGCTCCTGCGGCGGGCGCACCGCCGCCGCGGCACAGTAGTCGTCCGGGTCGGCCGGGCGGGCGCACTCCGGCACGGCGAGGGCCGCCACCGTGGCGTCCGGCAGCACCGCCCGAACCCGGTCGGCGATGGTCCCGACCGCCGGCGGGGGGTCGGCCGTCGACGAATCGGTGGGCTGGAGCAGCACGTGCCCCGGTGGCAGGCCGGGCTGCCACTGCGCCCGCTCCCGGGCGCCGTCGCTGGCCACGTAGACGCCGAGCGCGACGCTGCCGGCGACCGCCGCCATCACGGCCGAGATGGCCGGCGCCGCCGACGACCGGTTGCGGCTGGCGTCGCGCAACGCGAGCCGGGGGGTCAGCGGCAGCAGCCGGCCGGCCCGGGCGAGCAGCCCGACCAGCGTCGGCGTGCAGAAGACCAGCCCCAGCTCGCCGAGGGTGACACCGGCCAGCACCCCGGTCGCCGAGGTCTGGCTGGCGGCGAACGCGGCCAGCGCGGTGCCGACGACCGTGAGCAGCGCGCCGAGCAGCAGCCAGCGGCCGGGTGGCCGGGGCGCCTCGCGCCGGCCGGCCAGGCCGGACACCACGTCCTGCCGGGCCGCGGTCCAGGCCGGCGCGAGCGCCGCGAGCACCCCGGCCAGCACCGCGACCGCGGCGATCGCGGCGAGCGCGCTGGGAAAGACGCGGTACGCGCCGAAGCGCTCGTGGAGCAGGTACTGCTCGACCAGCGGCCGGCCGGCGAACGCGGTCCCCACGCCGAGCAGCAGCCCGAGCGCGGCCCCGCCGGCGCCGAGCACCACCCCGTCGGCGAGCACGATCCGGCGCAGGTGGGCGGCGTCCCCGCCGGCCACCGCGACCAGCGCGAGGTCCCGCCGCCGGCGGCGTACGCCGACCGCGAACGCCGGCCCGACCAGCAGCACCACCTCCAGCAGCCCCAGCCCGCCGACCAGCACCGAGACGCCGGCCTCCTCGGCGTCCGGCAGCGGCATGCCGCCGCCCAGCTCCTGCCGGCCGGGCAGCGGGTCCCGGGCGGACACCTGGATGCCGCGTGCGTTCAACCGGTCGGCCAGCGCCGCATCCATCGACCCGGGCAGGTCCACCAGCCAGCTCTCGTCGGTGGCCGACCCCTCCGAAGCGACGCCGGACAGCGTCACCGTCTCGCGCAGGTTCTCCGGGAACTCGACCACCCCGACGATCCGGTACACCGTCCCGTCGGTGGTGCGTACCGGCGCCCCGATCCGGGTGTGCAGCCGGCGCAGCGCGGCCGGGCTGACCGCGATCTCGTCCGGGCGGACCGGCACCCGTCCCTCGCGCAGCCGGGCCAGCGGCCGGGCGAGCGGGTCGGTCAGGTCGAGGGCGCGCGCCTCGAACGTCTCCGTCTTCCGACCGATCCGGGTCTCGAACGGCATCCACCGCCGGACCCGGGTGACCCGGCTGCCGGCGGGCAGGAGCGCCCGCAGCTCGTCGGCGGCGACCGGGCGGGTCCGGGGCGTCGGGTCACCCTGGACCGGCCAGGAGTTGTCGCCCCACGCGTCCTGCGTGACCGGGGCCAGGTTCTGCCAGCGCAGCTCGGCGTCGGCCGCGCCGAGCCGGCGGTCGAGCCGCTCCGACCGGGTCAGGTCGGACATGTCGTAGCTCACCGCGGCGAAGCTGAGCCCCAGCACCGGCAGCGCGATCATCACCAGCACCAGCAGGGTGCGGCGGCGGGACCGGCGGGCCTCCCGGCGGGCGATCCGCAGCGCGGTGCGCCACGACCCCCGGGCCGCGGCGAGCCGGCCGGAGCTCACCGGCCGCTGCCGCTGAGCAGGTGCTCGATGCCGACCAGCGGCGCGGTCGAGTCGACCAGCACCCCGTCCCGCAGGAAGACCACCCGGTCCGCCCAGCCGGCGTGCCGGGCCTCGTGGGTGACCAGCACCCCGGCGGCGCCGTCGTCCACCCGGCGGCGCAGCAGGTGCAGCACCGCCTCGCCGGCCTGCGAGTCCAGCGCGCCGGTCGGCTCGTCGGCGAGGACCAGCCGGCGTTCGCCGACCAGGGCCCGGGCGATCGCCACCCGCTGCTGCTGGCCGCCGGACATCTGGTCGGGGAAGCGGTCGGCCTGGCCGACGATGTCCACCTCGCGCAGCGCGGCCAACGCGAGCCGGCGGGCCGCCCGCACCCCGGCGCCGTCCAGCTCCAGGGGCAGCGCCACGTTCTCCACCGCGGTCAGGCTGCCCAGCAGGTTGAGGTCCTGGAAGACGTAGCCGATCCGGCGGCGGCGCAGGCGGGCCAGCTCGCGGGCCGGCAGGCCGCCGAGCGCCTCGCCCTCGACCAGCACCTCGCCGCCGGTGGGCCGGTCCAGTCCGCCGGCCAGGGCGAGCAGCGTGGACTTGCCGGACCCGGAGGGGCCCATCACGGCGACCAGCTCGCCCGCCGCCACGGTGAGACTGACGCCGCGCAGCGCGTGCACGGCGGCCTCGCCGGCACCGTGCGTCCGGCGTACGTCGCGTAGTTCGAGCACTCCGCTCATCTCCGCGGCCTTCCGTCTCGTGTCACCGCCGGGCCTCGTCACCGGCCCGGTCCACCGCCTCGGGGTGGGCGACCGGCCGGCTCGACGCCGGGCGGTGGCGGACCAGGCTGGTCTCGCAGTGGTCGAGCCACCGCACCTCGGCCTCGGCCTGGAAGATCATCGCGTCCAGCACCAGCCGCCAGGGCAGATCCTCCGGCTTGTCGCTGGCGTACTTCAACCGGGTGAACTCCTGCAACGCGCGCATGGTGGCGCTGCGCTGGGTCTGCACCACCGCCCGGACGTCCACGCCCGGGGTGGTCAGCGCCAGCGCCAACTTGATCGACAGTTCGTCCCGGGGGCGGTCGGCCCGGCTGATCGGGGTGGCGAACCAGAGCGCCAGGTCGGCCCGCCCGGCGTCGGTGATCTCGTACGGCCGCTGCCCGCTCTCGTTCTCCGGCAGCGGGCGGACCAGGCCGTCGCGTTCCAGCCGGGCCAGCGTGGTGTAGACCTGCCCGATGTTGAGCGGCCACGTCGAGCCGGTCGACTCCTCGAACGACGCACGCAACTGGTAGCCGTACATCTGGCCACGTTCGAGGAGGGCGAGCAGACCGTGGCGGATGGACATGGCCTGGAGTATGCATACCTGGTATGCGCGCCGCAACCGGGGCGCTCCGCCGGGTGACCGGCGTCGCGCTCAGGCCGGCCGGCCCGGGAACGGCACGGTGATCGGGCTCACTCCGGCCGTCCGCCGCCAACGGGTGGCGCGCAGCGCGCAGTCGGTGAGCGCGGCGAGCGCCGCGTTCCGGTCCGCGCCGGTGGTGTGCGGCAGCGCGGCCCGCCAGTGGCCGGCGGTCCGCTCCTCGATCTCCACGGCCAGCCGCAGCGCGGTCGTCCGGTCGGTCACCGGATAGGGCAGCGCGTAGCCGGCCCGGTCCGCCGGCACCTGCCCGGCACCCTCGGCGAGCTGGAGCAGCAGCGCGTCCCGACGGGAGCGGTGGGCCGCCTCGGCCGCGCGGGCGGCCGAGCGGGCCGCGTCGGTGAGGTGCACGCCGATCACCCCGTACGCCCAGATCGCCGCGTACTCGGCGGCGAGCGCGTCGCCGAGCGCCTGGGCCGGGCCGTTGGTCGGACTCATGCTGTGCCGGCTGGGCATGCGCTCGCGGCCCTCGCTGCGCTCGGTGCGTTCGCTCATGCTGTGCCGGCTGGGCATGCGCTCACGGCCCTCGCTGCGCTCGGTGCGTTCGCTCATGCTGTGCCGGCTGGGCATGCGCTCACGGCCCTCGCTGCGCTCGGTGCGTTCACTCATGCCAGCGCCTCCACGTGGGTGGCCCGGGCCGCGGCGATCGAGCCGAGCAGCGCCGCCCGCTCGGCGGGCGCGGTCGCGCCGGCCTTGGCGGCGTTCGCCTGGCCCTGCTGCTCGGCGCGGCGCAGCTCGGCGAGCACGGCGTCCGGACTGCCGGCCGGCGTCCCGGTCGAGCCGGTCGAGCCGGTCGGCGTGCCGGAGGGCGCCGGCCGGCCGATCACCCGGCGCAACTCGTCGGCGTGCGCCCGGTGCGCGTCGGCGATCGGGGTGAGCCGCGCGGCCAGCGCGGGCGTGGCGGAGGCGGCGGCCCGGTGCCGTGCCTCCAGCGCGAGCGCCTCGGCCGCCAGCGGCTCCAGCGCGTCCGGTGGCGGAGGCTCGCGGTCGCGGTCGAAAAGATCACAACCAGTCAGCGGCGTGGCCGCGCCGCCGAGCGCCACGAGCGCGCCGGCACGCAGCAGTCGACGCCGGGAATGCCCCGCTCCGCCCCGGTCGGATGGTGTTCTGCCGGTCCCCACCGGACAAGTCAACACCATCCCCGCCACCCTGTGGGGCAGGGTCGTCGGTGCGCCGCCCGGCCCGCCGCCCGGCCCAGGCGTTACGCTCTGCGCAGCCACCGGGCGCGAACGCCCCGGTGGCGTGCCGGCATGGCGGGTCGACCGCCCACGCCGGCTGAGGAGGAACACGGCCCCGACGGGCCGTGGCAACAGCAGAGAGGTGCGCGGAATGACGCAGCGTGGCCGTGCCACCCGGTCGTCCGGGCCCGCCGGTCGGCCCCGCCGAGCCGACGGCCCCCGCAGCGCGGAGCGGAGCGGCGCACCCCGCGGCGATCTCGCCGCCCGCCGGGCCCGGCTGCGCGAGGTGATCGAGCCGGTGGTCACCGCCGCCGGCTACGACCTGGAGGACCTCTCCGTCTCCCGGGCCGGTCGTCGGCACGTGGTCCGCGTGATGGTGGACGCCGACGGCGGGATCAACCTGGACGCCGTCGCGGACGTCTCCCGGGCCGTCTCGGCCGCGCTGGACGCCGCCGAGGAGGCCACCGGCGACATCGTCGCCGGCGAGTACCAGCTCGAGGTCAGCTCGCCCGGCGTGGACCGCCCGCTCACCCTGCCCCGGCACTGGCGGCGCAACGTCGGCCGGCTGGTCAAGGTCACCGTCCGCGGTGCGGCCGGCGACCGGCAGCTCACCGGCCGGGTCACGGCCGCCGACGACGAGCGCGTGACGCTGGAGAACGACACCGGCTCCGCCGCCCATCCGTACGCCGAGCTCGGGCCCGGCCGCGTCCAGGTGGAGTTCGCCCGCCTGGACGACCTGGCCGACGACGACCTCGACGACGACACCGACATCGACATCGACGACGACGAAGATCTGGAGGACGAGGAGAGGTGAACATCGACCTCGCGGCGCTGCGCGCCCTGGAGCGCGAGCGGGAGATCCCGTTCGACACGATCCTCGCGGCGATCGAGACCGCGCTGTTGACCGCGTACCGGCACACGGACGGCGCCGAGCCGCACGCCCGGGTGGAGATCGACCGCAAGAGCGGGGCCGCCTCGGTCTACGCCCAGGAGCTGGACGACGACGGCACGGTCACCCGGGAGTGGGACGACACCCCGCACGACTTCGGCCGGATCGCCGCCATGACCGCCAAGCAGGTGATCCTCCAGCGGCTGCGGGAGGCCACCGACGAGGTGCACTTCGGGGAGTACGCGGGTCGCGACG
Source organism: Micromonospora sp. NPDC018662 (assembly GCF_044391475.1). Classification (NCBI taxonomy): domain Bacteria; kingdom Bacillati; phylum Actinomycetota; class Actinomycetes; order Micromonosporales; family Micromonosporaceae; genus Micromonospora; species Micromonospora sp. NPDC018662. The sequence continues at coordinate 233,725 of NZ_JBISAC010000009.1, read as the reverse complement.
GCGACCTCGTCACCGGCGTGGTGCAGGCGCACGAGGCCCGCAAGGAGAAGGGCATCATCAGCGTCGACCTGGGCAAGCTGGAGGGCGTGCTGCCGCAGTCCGAGCAGGTCCCGGGCGAGGACCCGCAGCACGGCGAGCGGATCCGCTGCATCGTGGTGCACGTGGCCAAGGGCATGCGCGGGCCGCAGATCACGCTGTCCCGGTCGCACCCGGCGCTGGTGAAGAAGCTGTTCGCGCTGGAGGTTCCGGAGATCGCCGACGGCACGGTGGAGATCGGCGCGATCGCCCGTGAGGCAGGTCACCGCACGAAGATCGCCGTACGCTCCACCACGCCCGGTGTCAACGCCAAGGGCGCCTGCATCGGTCCGATGGGGCAGCGGGTCCGCGCGGTGATGAGCGAGCTGCACGGCGAGAAGATCGACATCATCGACTGGTCGGACGACCCGGCCACCTTCGTCGGCAACGCGCTCTCGCCGGCCAAGGCCCTGCGGGTCGAGGTGGTCGACCTGGCCAGCCGCACCGCCCGGGTCACCGTGCCGGATTTCCAGCTCTCGCTCGCGATCGGCCGGGAGGGGCAGAACGCCCGCCTCGCGGCCCGGTTGACCGGTTGGCGCATCGACATCCGCTCCGACGCGGAGTCCTCCGGCGCTCCCGGCCGGAGCGGAGCCGAGCGCGTACGGGAGCCGGGCGGCGCGATCTCGAGCAGCTAGGGGTAGACTTTCTCAGTGGCACGACGCGAGCTGCCGGAGCGCACCTGTGTGGGCTGCCGGAAACGAGCGCCGGCCAGCGAGTTGTTGCGGGTCGTCGCGGTCGGTGACGAGGCTGGTCAGACCAGTCTCCGGCCCGATCCGGCCCGCAGACTGCCGGGTCGGGGAGCGAACATGCACCCCAATCCGGCCTGCTTCGCGCAGGCGGTGCGGCGCCGCGCCTTCGGGCGGGCACTGCGCGTCGCCGGGGTCCCCGACCACGGCGCGCTTGCCGAGCACGTCGACGCGCAACCCCCGACGAGCGGTCAAACCCGACCGGTCGCGGGTCGCTAGCAAGGTAGGACGACCGACATGAGCACACGATGAAGTCGCAGAAATGACCAGGCTTCAAGTGCACGAGTGAGGTTGTTGCGGGTGCTGCCCGCACGACCTCGGAGTGAGGAGTGCAGTGGCAGGAAAGGCCCGCGTACACGAGCTTGCCAAGGAGCTCGGGGTCGAAAGCAAGACCGTTCTCGCCAAGCTCAAGGAGATGGGCGAGTTCGTGAAGTCCGCCTCCAGCACCGTCGAGGCGCCTGTCGCCCGACGGTTGCGGAACGCGTTCGTGGCGTCCGCCGGTTCACCGGCGCCCGCCGCCCCGCCGGCGGCCGCTTCCAGCGGCCCGGCACCGACCCCCACGCCCACCCCGACCCCGGGTGCCCCCCGGGTCTCGGCCCGTCCGATGCCGCCCCGGCGGCCGGCCGCGCCGACCCCTGGACCGAAGCCCAAGGGCCCGGTCCCCGGCCCGCCGCAGCCGGCGACCCCGGTCGCCAAGCCGGCGAGCGCGCACGACATCGAAGTGGCGGCCGCGGAGGCCCGCGCCGCCGCGCTGAAGGCTGAGCAGGAGGCCGCGGTCAAGGCCGCCCAGGCCGCCCGCCAGCAGCAGCGTGAGACCGTTCGCCGGGAGCCCCCGGCCGAGGGCGGTCCCCGTCCCGGCCCGCGTCCCGGCCCGAACGCCATGCCGCCGCGTCCGGGCTCCCCGGCCGCGCGTCCCAGCGGTCCGAGCCAGGGTCAGGGCCCGGGTGCCCGGCCGGGCGGTCGTCCGCCGGCGCGGGGCGCGGGTAACAACCCGTTCGGCATCCAGGGCGGCCAGCAGCGGCCGCCGGCCGCCGGTGCGGGCGGTCCCCGTCCCAGCCCGGCCGGTATGCCGCCGCGGCCCAGCCCGGCGTCCATGCCGCCGCGGCCCAGCCCGGCGTCCATGCCGAGCCAGCGTCCGACCACGGGTCGCCCCGGCGGCCCCGGTGGCGGTCGTGGCGGTCCCGGTGGCGGCGCTGGTCGTCCCGGCGGCGGTGGCGGTGGCTACCGCGGCGGTCCCGGTGGCGGTGCCGGCGGTGGTGGTGGCTACCGAGGTGGTCCCGGTGGCGGTGCCGGCGGTGGCGGTGGCTACCGCGGCGGTCCCGGTGGTGGCGCCGGTGGCGGTGGCGGTGCTCCCGGCGGCGGTTTCCGTCCGGGTGGCGGCGGTGGCCGTCCCGGTGGCGGCGGTCGTGGCCGTGGTGGCGGCGCGGCGGGTGCCTTCGGGCGTCCCGGCGGGCGGCCGACCCGCGGTCGCAAGTCCAAGAAGCAGCGCAGACAGGAGTTCGACAACCTGTCGGCCCCGACCATGTCCTCGGGTGCTCCCCGCGGTCAGGGTCAGGTCGTCCGGCTGTCCCGTGGCGCCTCGCTGTCGGACTTCGCCGACAAGATCAACGCCAACCCGGGTTCGCTGGTCCAGGAGATGTTCAACCTGGGCGAGATGGTGACCGCGACCCAGTCGTGCTCCGACGAGACCCTGCTGCTGCTGGGTGAGCACCTCGGCTTCGACGTGCAGATCGTCAGCCCGGAGGACGAGGACCGCGAGCTGCTCGCGCAGTTCAACATCGACCTCGACGCCGAGGTCGCGGCGGACCGCCTGGTCAGCCGTGCGCCGGTGGTGACCGTCATGGGTCACGTCGACCACGGTAAGACCAAGCTGCTCGACGCGATCCGCAAGGCGAACGTCGTGGCCGGCGAGGCGGGTGGCATCACCCAGCACATCGGCGCCTACCAGGTCCACGTCCCGCACGAGGGCGAGGACCGCGCGGTGACCTTCATCGACACCCCGGGTCACGAGGCGTTCACCGCCATGCGTGCCCGTGGTGCCCAGGTGACGGACATCGTGATCCTGGTGGTGGCGGCCGACGACGGCGTGATGCCGCAGACCATCGAGGCGCTCAACCACGCCAAGGCGGCGGACGTGCCGATCGTGGTCGCGGTCAACAAGGTCGACAAGCCGGAGGCGAACCCGGACAAGGTCCGCCAGCAGCTGACCGAGTACGGCCTGGTCGCCGAGGAGTACGGCGGCGACACCATGTTCGTCAACGTGGCCGCCAAGCCCGGCATCGGCATCGAGGAACTGCTCGAGGCCGTCCTGCTGACCGCCGACGCGTCGCTGGAGCTCACCGCTCCGATCGACGGGCCGGCGCAGGGTGTCGCCATCGAGGCGCACCTGGACAAGGGCCGGGGCGCGGTGGCGACCGTGCTGGTGCAGAAGGGCACGCTGCGGGCGGGTGACTCCATCGTCGCCGGTGGGGCGCACGGCCGGGTCCGGGCCATGCTGGACGAGAACGGCAAGCCGGTCGACACGGCCGGGCCGGCGCGTCCGGTCATGGTGCTGGGTCTGACCACGGTGCCGGGTGCGGGTGACACCTTCCTGGCCGCCGAGGACGACCGCACCGTGCGGCAGATCGCCGAGCAGCGGCAGGCACGGCGGCGGGCGGCGTCGTTCGCCAACTCCCGTGGCCGGGCCACCCTCGAGACGCTCATGGAGCAGCTCAAGGAGGGCGAGAAGACCTCGCTCAACCTGGTGCTCAAGGGCGACGTCTCCGGTTCCGTGGAGGCGCTCGAGGACGCGCTGTTCAACCTCGACATCCCGGAGGAGGTCCAGCTTCGGATCATCCACCGGGGCGTGGGCGCGATCACCGAGAGCGACGTCATGCTCGCGAGCGCCTCGTCCGAGGCGGTCACGATCATCGGCTTCAACGTGCGGGCTGCCAACAAGGTCCGCGAGATCGCCGACCGCGAGGGCGTGGAGATCCGGTACTACACGGTCATCTACCAGGCCATCGAGGAGATCGACGCCGCGCTCAAGGGGCTGCTCAAGCCGGAGTACGAGGAGGTCGAGCTGGGCACCGCGGAGATCCGCGACGTCTTCCGCTCGTCCAAGATCGGCAACATCTCCGGCTGTATCGTCCGGTCCGGCCTCATCCGCCGCAACGCCAAGGCGCGGCTGCTGCGGGACGGGTCGGTCGTGGCGGACAACCTCACGATCAGCTCGCTGAAGCGGTTCAAGGACGACGCGACCGAGGTCCGCGAAGGCTTCGAGTGTGGTCTGACGCTGGGCGGTTACAACAACGTCCAGGTCGGCGACATCATCGAGACCTTCGAGATGCGGGAGAAGCCGCGCGCCTGAGCGATGTGCACGACCGGTCGACGGCCGGGGCCCTCGGGCCCCGGCCGTCGCCGTTTCCGCAGGCTGCGACAATCTGCGGCGTGATCGGGTACGCACTGCTCCTCGCCCCCTCCGCCAACCGCGTCTACGCCGACGCGGCGGCCCGGCTGGCCCGGGCCGAACTGGCCGTGTTCGCCGGGTCGGGCGTGCTCGACACGCCGCCGACCGACGCCGAGGTCACCCGCATCGGCGGGGTGGAGTACCTGACCTTCGACGTCCCCGCACCCGGCCTCGGCGCCCGGGACCTGGCCCTCCTGGCGAACCTGTCGGCGGCGTACGCGCTCTTCGAGCGGGTCGGCGACGACCTGCTCCGGCCGGTGCCGCTGCACCCGCTGGCCCACTACGACTCCGACCTGATCACCATCCCCAAGTACGCCGGCAAGACCAACGAGCAGTTCACCCGGCTGCTGCTCAACGTCACGCTGCTCGCCTCCGCCGCCGCGCCCCGGATGCTCGACGGCGGGCTCGTGGTGCTGGATCCGCTCTGCGGCCGGGGCACCACGCTCAACCAGGCGCTCATGTACGGCCACGACGGCATCGGTGTCGAACGCGACAGTCAGGACGTGGAGGCGTACGCGGCGTTCCTGCGTACCTGGCTGCGCCGCAAGCGGCTCAAGCACACCGCGGAGACCACGTCGGTGCGCCGGGACCGCAAGCTGGTGGCCCGCCGGTTCGAGGCGGTGCTCTCGCCGTCGCGGGACGCGCACCGGGCCGGCGTGACCCAGCGGGTCGTCGTGCTGAACACCGACACCACCCGGGCCCGCGAGGTGCTCCGCGCCCGCTGCGGGGACGTGATCGTGACCGACGCGCCGTACGGGGTGGCGCACGGCAGCCGCACCGGGCAGGGCCTGTCCCGCAGCCCGCTGGAACTGCTCACCGCCGCCGTACCGGGGTGGCGGGAACTGCTGCGGCCGGGCGGCGCGCTCGGGCTGTCCTGGAACACCCATGTGGCGCCGCGCGCGGCGGCCGAGGCGGTGCTGACCGAGGCCGGCCTGCGGGTGGTCGACGGGCCCGGCTGGCGGGACCTGGCCCACCGGGTCGACCAGGCCATCGAGCGGGACGTGCTGGTGGCGGTCGCCCCATAACCGGGTGACCAGCGGTGGTCACGCCTTATCCGGGTGACCGGCGGCGTCCCGGCGCGTACCGTTGCTCGCCGTGTATACCGGAACCGCACTGTTCGACCTGTTGCTGCCGGGTGACTCCCGGTCCCTGAAGGCCAAGCGGTCCTACGTCCGGCCGATCGTCGCCGCGCTGCGCAAGTTCGAGGTCTCGGTCGCCGAGGTCGGCGCGCTCGACCTGCACGGCCGGGCCGAGATCGGGGTGGCCGTGGTGGCCGCCGAGCCGGCCCACGTCCGCGAGGTGCTCGACTCCTGCGAGCGGATGGTCGCCGCCCGACCGGAGACCGAACTGCTGTCGGTGCGCCGCCGCCTGCACGGCGCGGACGACTGACCCGGCCGGCGCGGCGTACGGCAGCCGGGCCGTGCCGCGCGTCGCCCGACGGGGCGCGGGTAATGTTCTTCGACGTTGGGCGGTCGGACCCGGCGGCGCCCGGCGCCGTCCGTCTCCGGCCGGCGGGTCCCGGTCGTGACGCGATCCGGGGCCGTAGGTGGCAGTGATCAGGAGGTGGGGGACATGTCGGATCCGGCCAAGGTACGCCGGCACGCGGAGCGGGTTCGCGAACTGGTCGCGTCGGTGGTGCGGAGCCAGATCAAGGATCCCCGGCTCGGCATGATCACGATCACCGACGCCCGGATCACCGCCGACCTGCGGGACGCCACCGTCTTCTACACCGTGCTCGGTGACGCGGCGGCCCAGGCGAGCACGGCCGCCGCGCTGGAGAGCGCCAAGGGCATGCTGCGCAGCACCGTCGGCAAGGCGCTCGGCCTGCGGCACTCGCCGACGCTGACCTTCGTGCTCGACGACGTGCAGAACCAGGTCAAGCACATCGACGACCTGCTCACCGCCGCCCGGTCCGCCGACGCCGAGGTGCAGCGGCTGGCCGCCAGGGCCGCGTACGCGGGCGACGCCCAGCCGTACCGGGTCGACGACGAGGACGACGAGGACGCCGCGGGCGAGTCCCCGGCGGACGACGAGTCGCGCGGCGGCGACCACCGGTGACCGAGGCCGCCGGGAACGGCGGGCCGGCCGCCGCCGTGAGTGGCGGGCCGGCCGCCGTCGGCCCCACCGCCGCCGACTGGGCGGCTGCCGTCGCGGCGGTGCGGGGCCTCCACGCGGACGCGCGGGTGCTGCTGATCTGCCACGTCAACCCGGACGGGGACGCGCTCGGCAGCATGCTCGGTTTCGCGCTCGGCCTGCGCCGGCTCGGGGTGCGCCACCTCCAGGCGACCTTCCCCGGTCCGCCCGGCGTGCCGGAGCCGTTCCGCTGGCTGCCCGGCGTCGAGCTGCTGGTGCCGCAGGACGACGCTTACCCGGAACCGGACCTGGTGATCTGCTTCGACGCGGCGAGTGAGTCCCGGCTCGGCGACCTGGCCGACCGGCTGGGCCGGGGCACGTCGCTGGTGCTGGACCATCACGCCTCGAACACCGGCTTCGGCGACGTCAACCTGGTGGACCCGCACGCGGCGGCCACCTCCGTGGTGGCGCTGGGGCTGCTGGACCGGCTCGGCGTCCCGCTGGACGCGGCCACGGCGACCGGGCTCTACGTCGCGCTGACCACCGACACCGGTTCGTTCCGCTTCGAGGCGACCACCCCGGCCGTGCACGAGATGGCAGCGCGCCTGCTGGCCACCGGCATCCGCCCCGGGGACGTCTCCCGGCGGGTCTTCGACACCCGCCCGTTCGGGGCCGTCCGCCTCTTCGGCGAGGTGCTCGGCCGGGCCACGCTGGAACCCGCCGCCGCCGACGGTCACGGCCTGGTCTGGACGTACGCGACCCGCGACGACCTGACCCGCCACGACCAGCCGGCGTACGTGCTGGAGGCGCTGATCGACTCGGTGCGCTGCACCGCCGAGGCGGATGTGAGCTGTGTGGTCAAGCAGTCCGGTGACGCCGAGTGGGCGGTCTCGATGCGCAGCAAGGGCGCGGTGGACGTGAGCCGGGTGGCGGTGGGCCTCGGTGGCGGCGGGCACCGGTTCGCGGCCGGTTTCACCGGTCGTGGCCCGCTCGACGACGTGATCGGCCGCATCCGTGCCGCACTCACCGGCGCGGTGCTGACCGCCCCACCCGCCTGACGGGACGCCTTCTCGTCCCTGCCCGTTCGACGCCAACTCGCGGAGGTGGCGGAGCCCCTGTCGGCCGAGGCGGCCAGTTCCCCGCCCCTGACTTCCGTCCGGCCCCGCTCGGCGCCCCGGGAACGTGTCGAGTGTCCGGACAGCCCCAGACACCCAAGGTGTTCCCTCCAGCGTGGCCCGGGCGGATCGGCGACGGCGCTGTGACACCCATAGCATTCCACTCGCGGGGTGGGTGGGCGGTGGGTGGAACGTCATGGGTGTCTGGACGGCGCTGAGACACCCATGGCGTTCCACTCGCGGGGTTGGTGGGTGGTGGGTGGAACGGTGTGGGTGTCTGGACGGCGCTGAGACACCCATGGCGTTCCACTCGCGGTGGTGGTGGGCGGTGGGTGGAACGGTATGGGTGTCTATGGCGTTTTCGGGCACCGGTGGTGTGCGGCTTGGTGCGTCAGGTGGGTGGTTTGTCCGGGTGGGGGGTGGTGGGCGGCACTCTGGCGGTGGAATGGGTCGGGGGGTCGCGGCGTTGTATCCCGGTGCACGGCCGAGGAAGGCGAGCGCCCCCGCGCGCCGATCCCGCCCCGGGAATGATGGTGGGGCCCCGGTCGTTGCAGAGTCTTCCGGCGCCGCGTCGAGGCCCCGCGCTTCCGCGAGCCGGCCGGATCCCCCCGAGAGCGCCTGACGGTGCCCGCACCCATCCCCGGGTGTGTTGACCCCCGAATGGAGCCCCCCTCATGAACACGATCCTGCGTAAGAGCATCCTGGGTGTTGCTGGTCTGGCCTTCGCCGGTGGTGTGTTCGCCGGTCCGATCGCCGGGCACGTCGACGCCGCGCACGCCGCCACGGCTGGCAAGCCGGTAGCGGTCGCGAGCGTGCAGGGCGAGCAGTCGACCATCAGCCTGAACGACGAGCAGACCGCGAACGCCAAGGCGATCATCGCGGCGACGAAGAAGGCCGGCCTGCCCGAGCGGGCGGCGGTCATCTCGATCGCCACGAGCCTGCAGGAGTCGAAGTTGGAGAACCTGGGTCACCTCGGCGACAAGAACGACCACGACTCGCTGGGTCTGTTCCAGCAGCGCCCGTCCAGTGGGTGGGGCACGCCGGAGCAGATCACCGACCCGGAGTACTCGACCCTCGCCTTCCTGAAGGGTCTGAAGCAGGTCGACGGCTGGCAGGACATGCCGCTGACCAAGGCCGCCCAGACCGTGCAGGTGTCGGCCTACCCGGACGCGTACGCGCAGTGGGAGAAGCAGGCCACCGACCTCGTCAACCAGCACTGGAACAGCTAAGAAGCGTGAAGGCCGGCACCCCGAACCCGGGGTGCCGGCCTTCGGCGTGTCCGGGGCAAACACGAGGCGTGCCGGTCTTCCCGCGCTACGTCACGCTGGGGACAATCGGGTGATGGATCATCCCCGTGAGCTCACCGTCGAGGCGACCCGGGTCTGGGACCGGCCGGTCGTCTCCGTACCGGTGCTGATCTGCCTCTCCCTGGTCGGTGGTCAACTACCGTCGTTCTCGGCGGCGGCGAACCTCTACATCCTCGGTACCGGCGGGGGGCTGATCTGGGTCGGCCTGAGCAACCGGGTGCCCCGGCGCCCGGCGCCGCGCCGGTTGCCGTCGGCCGCGCTGTGGTGGCTGCTGCCGGTCACCGTCTTCGGGGTCTTCGAGGGTGCGACGTTCGTGCTGTCCGTGGGCGACGACTTTCCCACCTTCTCCCGGCTGGCCGATCCGCTGCTCGAGGACCACCTGGCCCGCTCGGCGGCGTGGTTCGCCTGGCTGGCCGCGTTCTGGGGGCTGGTCCGCCGATGATGCGCGCGCTGGCCATCGGCGGCTTCCTGACCGCCCTGCTGCTGTTCGCGGTGGTCGAGTGGGCCGCCCGCCGGGAGGGTTCCCGGGTCCCGTCCCTGGCCGACGTCTGCGCCTTCGTCATGCGGTACGAGGTCGGTCCGGTTCCGGTGGGCCGGATCGGTCTGTTCGGCTTCTGGTGGTGGCTGGGTTGGCACTTTCTCGCCCGCTGAGACACCGCCGGAAACGGGGTTGCCCTGTCCGCATCGCGGGAACAGTGGGCAGTATCTGGAAAGTGAACGTTAATTTGGGTGAGGGACCGGCGCTTCGCGGCGCTGGTCACGGGCGGTGGTGCCGCACCCGGCGCTGCCTCCCTCCAGGGTCAGACCGACCCGGGCTCACGCTGCCAGGCGAGCCGCTCCGGTGATCCCGGACCGCTGCCCGGCGCGCAGCAGGCCGACGACTCCGGTCGTGGCGCGACTGTCGTCGCGTCGTCGATGACGGGGCGTCGGACGCCCGCAGGGCCGCCGTGCCTCGGTGGTCCGCACCCTGGAAGGACACTCCATGCCGAGCAAGCGCAAGCCGCAGACCGAGACCACCACCGACGAGGCGCGCGAGCAGATGCGTCGCGCGTTGCAGACCTCGATGGACACCCGTCAGTGACACAGGCCGCCCGGCGGTGACGCCGGCCGGCTGGGGCACGGCAGCACCGTGATCGGCCCCACCGCCGGCGTCACCGCCGCATCGGTCATCGCCGCGCGTCGGGCCACCGCGCCGCGGAGCGACGGCGCTACCGTCACCCGGTGCGCCGCATCCTCGTGGTCGGCAGTTCGGGCGCCGGCAAGAGCACCGTCGCCGGTGAACTGGCCCGGCGACTCGATCTTCCCCTGATCCACCTCGACCGTCACTACTGGCGGCCCGGCTGGCTCGCCCCGACCGGTGCCGAGTTCCGCGCCGAGGTGGCCGCGCTGGCCGCCCGCCCGGCCTGGGTGATGGACGGCAACTACGCCAGCACCCTCGACCTCCGGCTGCCCCGCGCCGACCTGCTGGTGCTCTGCGACCCGCACCGGCTGCGGTGCCTGGCCCGGGTGGCGCGTCGCCGCTGGGCCCACCGTGCCGAGCGCCGCCCCGATCTTCCCGAGGGCTGCCCGGAGCGCGTCGACCTCGATCTCCTGCGCTACATCTGGCGCTATCCGCGCCGTTCCCGCCCCCGAGTGGCGGCGGCCGTCGCCGCGTACGCCCCGGCCCTGCCGGTGCACCGGGTGCGCGGCCGGCGTGACGTGGCGCGTCTCCTGGACCGGCTGAGTAAGCAGTCCTGAGGCTTGCGGACCTTACCGGCCGCGTGCCAGGATCGGCGGCGATGAGCACCACCGCCGCCCCCGCCACCGCCGCCACCCCCCGGCGGATCGCCGCGCTCGCGTTGCCCGCCCTGGTGGTGCTGGCCGCCGAGCCGCTCTACGTGCTCGTCGACACCGCGGTGGTCGGCCATCTCGGTCGGGTGCCGCTCGCCGCGCTCGCCGTCGGCGGCACGGTCATGACGCTGACCGCCTGGATCGGCACGGTCGTCGCGTACGGCACCACGGGGCGTGCGGCCCGCCGCTTCGGCGCGGGGGACCGGGCCGCCGCGGTGGCCGAGGGCGTCCAGGCGTCCTGGCTCGCGCTGACCGCCGGTCTGCTGGTGGCGGTCGCCATCGGCATCGGCGGGGGCGCGCTGGCGCGTACCCTCGTGGGCGGTCCCGGCGAGGTGGCCGACGCCGCCGCCGGCTGGCTGCGGGTCGCGGCGCTCGGCGCCCCCGGCCTGCTGCTCGCCGCCGCCGGCAACGGCTGGCTGCGCGGCATCCAGGACACCCGCCGGCCACTGCTGTTCGTGCTCGCCCCCAACCTGCTCTCCGCGCTGCTCTGCCCGCTGCTGGTCTACCCGGCCGGGCTCGGCCTGGTCGGCTCGGCGGTGGCGAACGCGGTCGCCCAGACGCTCTCCGGCGTCCTCTTCGCGGCGGCGCTGGTGCGCGAGCGGGTCTCCCTGCGGCCCCGGCCCCGCACCATCGGGCAGCAGTTGGTGCTCAGCCGCGACCTGCTGGTCCGGGGCGTCGCCTTCCAGGCGAGCTTCCTGTCGGCGACCGCGGTCGCGGCCCGCTTCGGCGCCGCCGCGGTCGGCGCGCACCAGATCGCCGTACAACTCTGGTTCTTCACCGCGCTGGTGCTGGACGCGCTGGCGATCGCCGCGCAGGCGCTGGTCGGCGCCGCGCTCGGCGCCGGCGACGCGGCCGGCGCGCGGTTCCTCGCCCGCCGCGTCGCAGTGCTCGGCGGCGTGTGCGGCGTGGCGTTCGCGGTGCTCATCGCCGCCGGCGCCGGCGGCGTGCCGTCGTTGTTCAGCTCCGATCCGCAGGTACGCGAGCAGGCCATGGTGGCCTGGCCGTGGCTCGTCGCGCTCCAGCCGATCGGCGGCGTGGTGTTCGCGCTCGACGGGGTGCTGATCGGGGCCGGTGACGTGCGCTACCTGCGCAACCTCACCATCGTGGCCGCGCTGGGCGGGTTCCTGCCGGCGATCTGGCTGGCCTACGGCCTCGACCTCGGGCTGGGTGGGATCTGGGCCGGGCTGACGCTGTTCGTGGTGCTCCGGCTGATCGCGCTGCTGCTGCGGCTGCGCTCCGGGGCCTGGGCGGTGGTCGGCGCGGTCCGCTGACGCCGGTCAGCCGGGCGTCAGCAGGTGTCCGGGAGGTCGACGGTCTTGTCCGGGTCGTAGACCGCGTCCGGCTCCGGGTCGGTGGGACCGCCGAACGACGGCTTGCCCAGGGCGAGCAGGCCCTTGTCGAAGGCCGCGCAGTCGATGTTGGAGCCGTACGAGTCGGCCTTCTCGATCCACAACCCGGCGGAGCTGCCGCGCACGTCGTCCGGGTGCGCCACGCTCCACACCACGGTGTCGTGCACCACCACGACGCCGTCGCCCGGCACGGTGCTCGCGGTGGGGAACGCGTACGCCCAGACGAAGTTCGTGGTGATCTCCAGGATCCGGATGCCGTGCGCGTCCTTGGTGGCCCGGTAGCTGATCCGGCCCTTGACCCGGGGCTGGTCGGCGGTGAGCCGGGCGCCGGGGGCCAGCCGGGTGGCGTAGGTGACCGCCTCGCCGGCCGGGAAGTCGTCCCGCAGGTCGGCCCGGGCGTCCGGCGCGAACTGGCGGACCAGCCGCTCCGGGTCCTTCGCCGTGAAGAAGGCGCGGTCCAGCCGGGCGGTCACCAGCGCCTTGCGCACCTTGGCCAGCGTGTCGGCCACCTGCTTCTCGGTGAACGGGCCGGTCCGCTTGGCCCGGGGCAGCGCGATCCCGGCCGCACCCGGCGGGAAGCCGGCGGCCGGGGTGCCGTCGAACGGTCCGGTGGCCGGTGGCGGCGACGCCGAGGTGACGGCCTGCTCGCCGCTCGGCGGGCTGATCGTCGGGTAGGCCACCGGGGCCGCCTGCCAGCGTCGGTAACCCTGGTAGCCGACCGTGGTGACCACCCCCGCGCAGGCCAGCAGCAGCACCGCGACCGCGCCGCCGAGCAGCTTGCCCGAGTGCCGGGCCAGGCCGATCCGCCAGCGGTCGGCGCGGCTGGGCTCGGCTTCCGGAGCGGCCTGGCGGAGCCACTCGGGGACCCGCCCCAGGGCGTCCTCGGACAGCGGGTCGGCGGGGTGGGACTCGGGGGTGGCGCGGTGATCGGTCATCAGGCTTCCGGGGCCGGGGGTGTGGGGGCGTGTGATCTTGGCATCCCGGTGCGCGGGGCGGTATCCCCCGCAGGGCCGATCGCCGCCCGTCTGGCAGGCTTGGCGGTCGTGAGCACAGACGGTCTGATCGTGGTCGACAAGCCCGGCGGCATGACGTCGCACGACGTGGTGGCCCGCATCCGGCGGCTGGCCCGGACCCGCCGGGTCGGGCACGGCGGCACGCTGGACCCGATGGCCACCGGCGTGCTCGTGATCGGGGTGGGGCGGGCGACCCGGCTGCTCACCTACGTGATCGGCGCCGGCAAGAGCTACCTCGCGACGATCCGGCTCGGGCAGGCCACGGTCACCGACGACGCCGAGGGGGACGTGATCGCCACCACCGCCACGGCGGGGGTGACCGACGACGCGGTCCGGGCCGCGCTGGCGGCGCTGACCGGCGAGATCGACCAGGTGCCCAGCGCGGTGAGCGCCATCAAGATCAACGGAGAGCGGGCGTACAAGCGGGTCCGGGACGGCGAGGCCGTCGAGCTGCCCGCCCGCCGGGTCACCGTCTCCCGGCTCGACGTGCTGGCCGTCCGCCGGGACACCCCGGACGTGGTCGACGTGGACGTGGACGTGACCTGCTCGTCCGGCACGTACATCCGGGCGATCGCACGCGACGCGGGCCTGGCGCTCGGGGTCGGCGGCCATCTCACCGCGCTGCGCCGCACCGCGGTCGGCGGCTTCGCGCTGGCCGAGGCGGCCACCCTCGCGCAGCTCGAACAGCGCGCCCCGGAGGTGGTGAACCTGCCGCTGGACGCCGCCGCCGCGCGGTTCTTCCCGCGCCGGGACGCCACCGCCGAGGAGACGCGCACGCTGTCCCACGGCGGGCCGTTGGCCCCGGCCGGGATCGTCGGGCCGTACGCGGTCTTCGACCCGGCGGGCGGGCTGATCGCTATCGTCAGCGAGCGGGACGGGCGGGCCCGCGCGGAGATCGTGCTGGCCCCGGCCTGAACGGCGCGGGCGGACAGGGGAGGAGCGGCATGCAGCGGTGGCGGGGGTACGAGGCCGCGCCCGGCGGCTGGGGGCGCTCGGTGGTCACCATCGGCGTCTTCGACGGGGTGCACCAGGGCCACCAGGCCACCATCGGGCACGCCGTGGCGCGCGCCCGGGAGCTGGGCGTCAAGTCGGTGGTGGTGACGTTCGACCCGCACCCGGCCGAGGTGGTCCGCCCCGGGTCGCACCCGGCGGTGCTCACCGAGCCGGCCCGCAAGGCGGAGCTGATCGAGGCGCTCGGCGTGGACGTGCTCTGCGTGGTGCCGTTCACCGCCGAGTTCTCCCGGCTGCCGGCCGAGGCGTTCGTGCACGACATCCTGGTCGAGCACCTGCACGCCGCGCTGGTGGTGGTCGGCGACAACTTCCGGTTCGGGCACCGGGCAGCCGGCGACGTGGCGCTGCTGGAGCGGCTGGGCCGCACGTTCGGCTTCGGGGTGGAGGGCGCCCCGCTGGTCGCCGAGGCGGGCACCGTCTTCTCGTCCACGTACATCCGCTCCTGCGTCGACGCCGGTGATGTGCGCGCGGCGGCGGCGGCGCTGGGCCGCCCGCACCGGGTCGAGGGCGTGGTGGTCCGCGGTGACCAGCGCGGACGTGAGCTGGGTTACCCCACCGCCAACCTGCTGACCCACCGCTACGCGGCGGTGCCCGCCGACGGGGTGTACGCGGCCCGGCTGGTGCGCCGGGGCGGCGACCCGCTCGCGGCGGCGGTCTCGATCGGCACCAACCCGACGTTCTCCGGCCGGGAGCGGCGGGTGGAGGCGTACGCGCTGGACTTCACCGGCGACCTGTACGGCGAACGGCTGGCGCTGGACTTCGTGGCGCACCTGCGCGAGCAACGGACGTACGACGCGATCGAGCCGCTGGTCGCCCAGATCGCCGAGGACGTGGAGCGCACCCGCCGGGCGGTGTCCTGACCTCGGATGGCGACCTTGAGCGGCTGTCCGGGAGCGGGGCTGGTAGGCTGACGGGGACGTCGGCTGACCGACGGGGGCCTCGCGTGCCTGCACGACGCCGCGGGTGCGAGGAACCGGTCCGTCGCACCGGTCACACGACCGCTCCGACAGACCTCATCGAACCACCCACGAAACAGGGAGAACATGGCGCTCGACCAGGAAGCCAAGGCCAAGATCCGCCAGGAGTACGCGACCGCCGAGGGCGACACCGGTTCGCCGGAGGTGCAGGTCGCGGTCCTGACCAAGCGGATCGCGGAGCTGACCGAGCACCTGAAGGTGCACAAGCACGACCACCACAGCCGCCGTGGGCTGCTGCTGCTGGTCGGCCGGCGCCGTCGGCTGCTCAACTACGTCCAGAAGAAGGACATCAACCGCTACCGGTCGCTCATCGAGCGGCTCGGCCTGCGCCGATGACCTGACGGGGGAGTGGCCGCTCGGCCGCTCCCCCGTTCCGGTACCACCAGAAGAACCCGGCCGCGCGACGACCCGAGAGGGAGCCGGTCAGCACCGGTCTCCGGTAGTGGCCCCCGGGAATCCCGGCATCATGCCGGCCCACCCGGGCGCTTCGATCGAAGACCGGCCGCCTGAGCAGTTCCCGTGTCGTCGGCCGACGACGCGAAGGAGCACCACAGCACATGACCGAGACCAACCTCGGCACCGAATCCCGCACCGCCGTGATCGACAACGGGTCCTTCGGCACCCGTGAGATCACCTTCTCCACCGGCCGGCTGGCCCGGCAGGCCGCCGGCTCCGTCGTCGCCCAGCTCGGCGAGACGGTAGTCCTCTCCGCCACCACGGCCGGCAAGCAGCCGCGTGAGTCGTTCGACTTCTTCCCGCTGACCGTCGACGTCGAGGAGCGGATGTACGCCGCGGGCCGGATCCCCGGCTCGTTCTTCCGCCGCGAGGGCCGGCCCAGCGAGGACGCCATCCTCACCTGCCGGCTGATCGACCGGCCGCTGCGCCCCTCGTTCGTCAAGGGCCTGCGCAACGAGGTCCAGGTCGTCGAGACCGTGCTGGCGCTCGACCCGCAGCACCCGTACGACGTGGTGGCCATCAACGCCGCCTCGATGTCGACCAAGCTCTCCGGCCTGCCGTTCTCCGGCCCGATCGGGGCGACCCGGGTCGCGCACGTGGACGGCCAGTGGGTCGCCTTCCCGACGCTGGAGGAGCTGGCCCGGGCCACCTTCGACATGGTCGTGGCCGGCCGCACCCTGGCCGACGGCGAGGTCGCGATCATGATGGTCGAGGCCGAGGCCACCCCGAACGCGGTGGCCCTGATCTCGGACGGCGCCACCGCGCCGACCGAGGAGATCGTGGCCAGCGGCCTGGAGGCCGCCAAGCCGGCCATCCGTGAGCTGTGCCGGGCGCAGAGCGAGCTGGCCGAGGTGGCCGCCAAGCCGGTGAGCGAGTTCCCGGTGTTCCTGGACTACCAGGACGACGTGTACGACGCGGTGGCCGACGTGGCCCGCGCCGACGTCACCGAGGCGCTGAAGATCGCCGGCAAGGCCGACCGCGAGGAGGCCCTGGACCGCATCAAGGCCAAGGTCGCCGAGGAGCTGTCCGGCCGCTTCGAGGGCCGCGAGAAGGAGCTGTCCGCCGCGTTCCGCTCGCTGACCAAGTCCGAGGTCCGCAACCGGGTGCTGCGCGAGCAGGTCCGCATCGACGGCCGCGGCCCGCGCGACATCCGTCCGCTGAGCGCCGAGGTCGGCGTGCTGCCGCGGGTGCACGGCTCGGCGCTGTTCGAGCGCGGCGAGACCCAGATCCTGGGCGTCACCACGCTGAACATGCTGCGCATGGAGCAGATGGTGGACACGCTGTCCCCGGAGAACCGCAAGCGCTACATGCACAACTACAACTTCCCGCCGTACTCGACCGGGGAGACCGGCCGGGTCGGTTCGCCGAAGCGGCGCGAGATCGGCCACGGCGCGCTGGCTGAGCGGGCGCTGCTCCCGGTGCTGCCGTCGCGCGAGGAGTTCCCGTACGCCATCCGGCAGGTGTCCGAGGCGCTCGGCTCCAACGGCTCCACCTCGATGGGTTCGGTCTGCGCCTCGACGCTGGGCCTGCTCTCGGCCGGTGTGCCGCTGAAGGCGCCGGTCGCAGGCATCGCCATGGGCCTCATCTCCGACGAGGTCGACGGCAAGACCCAGTACGTGACGCTGACCGACATCCTCGGCGCCGAGGACGCGTTCGGTGACATGGACTTCAAGGTCGCCGGCACGCGTGACTTCGTCACCGCGCTCCAGCTCGACACCAAGCTCGACGGCATCCCGTCGGACGTGCTGGCCGCGGCGCTCCAGCAGGCGCACGAGGCCCGGCAGACCATCCTCGACGTGATGCAGCGGGCCATCGAGGCGCCGGCCGAGATGTCCGACTACGCGCCGCGGGTCACCACCGTCAAGATCCCGGTCGACAAGATCGGCATGGTGATCGGCCCGAAGGGCCAGACCATCAACGCGATCCAGGACGAGACCGGCGCCGAGATCTCCATCGAGGACGACGGCACGATCTACGTCGGCGCGACCAACGGCCCGTCGGCCCAGGCCGCGGTGGACCGGATCAACGGCATCGCCAACCCGACCCTGCCGAAGGTGGGGGAGCGGTTCCTCGGCACCGTGGTGAAGACGGCCGCGTTCGGCGCGTTCATCTCGCTCCTGCCGGGCCGCGACGGCCTGCTGCACATCTCCAAGGTGGGCGACGGCAAGCGGGTCGACAAGGTGGAGGACTTCCTCAACGTCGGCGACAAGGTCGAGGTCGAGATCGCGGACATCGACGCCCGCGGCAAGATCTACCTGGACAAGATCCGTCCGGAGGGCGCCGAGGCGCCGGCCGCCGGTGAGGCCGCCGCCGGTGGCGAGCGTCCGGCCGGCCGGGACCGCGGCGGCGACCGCGGCCCGCGCGGTGACCGTGGTGGCGACCGCGGCGACCGCGGTGGCGACCGCGGTGGCGAGCGTCGCCCGGAGGGTGGCGGTGAGGGCGGCGACCGCCCGCGTCGCCGCACCCGGCACAGCTGATCGACCGACCGGTCCGGGTGACGTCCGCGTCGCCCGGGCCGGCCCACGGCTCCAGGTCGCACGGCGGGCTGGAGCCGTCGTTCGTCCCACCCACCCTTCGTGGCACGGAGAGCAGGTTTGTCGTGAGTTCGTCCACCCCGGCGGCACGGGCGGTCACCCGCACCCTCAGCGACGACCCGCTCGGCGGCACCGTCCGCCGCACCGTGCTCCCCAGCGGCCTGCGGGTGCTCACCGAGGCGATCCCGGCGATGCGCAGCGTCTCCTTCGGCATCTGGGTGGCGGTCGGCTCCCGGGACGAGACCGGGTCGCAGGCCGGCGCCGCGCACTTCCTGGAGCACCTGCTCTTCAAGGGCACCAAGAAGCGCAGCGCGCTGGAGATCTCCGCCGAGATCGAGGCGGTGGGCGGCGAGACCAACGCGTTCACCACGAAGGAATACACCTGCTACTACGCGCGGGTGCTGGACGAGGACCTGCCGCTGGCCATCGACGTGATGTGCGACGCGGTCGCCGACTCGGTGCTGGCCGCCGCCGACGTGGAGACCGAACGCGGCGTCATCCTCGAAGAGATCGCCATGCACGACGACGAGCCCGGCGACGAGGTGCACGACCTCTTCGCCCGCGCCGTCTACGGCGACCACCCGCTCGGCCGGCTCATCTCCGGCACCGAGGAGACGGTCACGCCGATGACCCGGCGGCAGATCCAGAGCTTCTACCGCAGCCGGTACACCGCGCCGCAGATCGTCATCGCCGCCGCCGGCAACCTCGACCACGCCGCAGTGGTCAAGCTGGTCCGGCAGGCGCTGCGGGGCACCCCGCTGGACACCGACCCGGCCGCGCCGGCGCCGCACCGCGCGACCACCCCGGCGGTACGCACGAAGCCGGCCACCACGCTCGTCGAGCCGAAGGAGACCGAGCAGGCGCACGTGCTGCTCGGCTGCCCCGCCATCGACCGCACCGACGAGCGGCGCTTCGCCCTGGGCGTGCTCAACAACGTGCTCGGCGGCGGCATGTCCAGCCGGCTGTTCCAGGAGATCCGGGAGCAGCGCGGCCTCGCGTACTCGGTCTACTCCTACGCCAGCCAGTACGCCGACAGCGGCGTGTTCGCCGTCTACGCCGGCTGCGCGCCCGGCAAGGTGGACGAGGTGCTGGCCCTGACCCGGGCCGAGCTGGCGCGGGTGGCCGCCGAGGGGGTCACCGAGGCCGAACTGGTCCGGGGCAAGGGGATGAGCAAGGGCTCGTTCGTGCTCGGGCTGGAGGACACCGGCTCCCGGATGAGCCGGCTGGCCAAGGGCGAGCTGCTCTACGGCAACCTGATGCCGGTGGACGAGCTGCTGGCCCGGGTGGACGCGGTCACCCTGACGGACGTCAACGGGCTCGCCGCCGAGCTGCTCGGCCGGCCGATGTCGTTGGCCGTGGTCGGCCCGTTCGACGAGTCCGCGTTCACCGTGGCGCGTTGATCGCGTTCGTCCCGATTGGATAGACTCCGTCCACTCAGGCGTACGAGCAGCGCGGGGGCCTTGTGGACGTACGGATCGTGACGGGCGGCGGTGACCGGCTGACCCAGCTCGAATCGCTCGAGGAATGGCTCGCCGGCACTCCGGAGTTGCGCGGTCGGGTCACTCCGGTCGAGTCGCCCCCGCCGCCCGGTGCGCTGGGTCCGGTGCTGGAGGCCCTGCTCGTCGCGCTTGCGCCGGGCAGTGTGGCGACCGCACTCGCCACCGCACTGGTCACCTGGATCCGCCACCGGACCGGCGCGGTCCGGGTCGAGGTCGAACTGCCCGACGGGACGCGTGCGCGGCTGGAGGCCGACCGGGTCCGGGTCCTCACCGAGCCGCAGTTGCGGGCCGAACTGGACCGGCTGCTGGCCGCCCTCCCGGTCGGCGCGGCCACGGCCCCGCCGGCTGTCGCCACGGTCGAGGGCCCGGCCGGCACGCGTGGGTGATCTGGCCGGACGGGGCGTCCGCGTCCTGGTGATCGGCACGGCGATCCACCACGGCGGCGGGCTGCCGTCGGTGCCGGCGGCGCGATCCACCGCAGAGGCGTTGGCCGAGAGCCTGGCCGCGCGCTGCGGCGTGCCGGCCGGCCAGTTGGCGTTGGTGATCGATCCGCCGGACGTGCTCACCGTCGCCGGTGCCGTGAGTACGGCCGCGCAGGAGGCCGAGAGCGCGCTGCTGATCTGGTATGTCGGTCACGGGCTGCGCGGCCCGGGCGGCGAGCTGTACCTCGCCGCGTCGAGTACCGACCGCCTGGTGCCAGGGCTCGCCGCGCACCAGGCATACGCGCTGTCCGACCTGCGGGAGGCGCTGAGCACGTGCCGGGCGCCCTCGGTCGTGGTCGTCCTCGACTGTTGTTACTCCGGCCGGGCACGGCTGACCGCGTTGCCGCCCGACCCGCTCGGTGAGCTGGCCCCGGTCCACGGCGTCTACCTGCTCAGCTCGGCCGAGCAACTCGCCTCGGCCGCGCCGGGGTGGCAGCACACCGCCTTCACCGGGCAGTTCCTGCGCTTCCTCGACGAGGGTGATCCGGAAGCCGGCCCGATGCTGACCCTCGACGACTCATATCATCATCTCTTCCGCACGCTCCGGGCTCGGGGCGGACCGTTGCCCCGTCGGCACGACGCCGGCAACGCCGGTCGTCTGGCCCTCGCGGACAACCCGGCGCACCGGCCCGATCCGGCCGCCTCCGACGAGGCGGAGCCGCCGACACCCGGGCCGAGCCCGTGGCGCAGCCTTCAGCCCTACCGGGAAGAGGACGCGCGGGATTTCTTCGGCCGGGACGAGATCTCCGCGGAGTTGCTGCGGCAGGCCGGCCACCGGATCGCCGACCCGGTGCCGATGCTGCTGCTCGGCCCGTCGGGCAGCGGCAAGACGTCGTTGCTGCACGCCGGCATGATCGCCACGATTCGCCACGACGGCTTGCCCACCGCCGACGGCGACCGGGTCTGGCCGGCGGTCCGGGCGGTCGTCACCCCTGGGCGCGATCCGCTGGCGGCGCTGTTCCGGGTCGTCGGAGCGGCACCGGACGGCCCGCCGGAGAACGTCGCCGAACTGCTCGACGGCCTCACTCCCGGCCAGCCGTCGCTGGTGGTCGTCGACCAGATGGAGGAGCTGTTCACGCTGGGCGCCGACCGGGCCGCACGGGCCGCGTTCCTGGACGGTCTCGCCGCACTCGCCAGGCCCCGGGCGGACGGCACGCCCCGGGCCGTGGTGGTGGTCGCCCTGCGCGCGGACCTGTACGGAGCGGCCAGCGAGGAGCCGGCATTCGGCAGGCTGCTCGCCGGCCCCCGGGTGGTGGTGGGGCCGATGAGTGGCATCGAGCTGCGCCGGACGATCGAGGGTCCCGCTGGCCGGGCCGGCCTCGACCTCGGCGACGGGCTGGCCGAGTTGCTCCTGCACGAGTTGGGCGCGGGGAGCCCGCGCGGCCCCGAGCCGGGGGCGCTGCCCCTGTTGTCGCACGTGCTCTTCGAGACGTGGCGGCGGCGGGTGGGAAACCGGATGAGCGTCAGCGGCTACCGTCGCAGCGGCGGTCTCCACGGCGCCGTGGCGAAGACCGCCGAGGAGACCTACGAGGAGTTCGACGAGGGGGCGCGGGCCACCGCGCGCCGTCTCCTGCTCCACCTGGTGCGGGTGGGCGCCGACGGGATCGACGCCGCCCGGCCGGCGCCCCGCGCCGAACTGCTCGTCCAGGACACCGCTGCGGAGACGGTGCTGGAGCAGCTCGCGGCGCACCGGCTGATCGTCATCGACCCGGGCGGCGTGGTGCGGATCAGCCACGAGATCCTGCTGACCGCCTGGCCGCGGCTGCGGACCTGGATCAACGAGGACCGGGCCCGGCTCGCCGCCCGGCAGCAGATCGTCGACTCGGCCGCGTCGTGGGTGGCCGGTGGGCGGGACCGCGGCGATCTGCTCTCCGGTGCGCGGTTGACCGTTGCCCGCCGGGCGTTGCCCGCCGGTGAGGCGAGCCGGCTCGGCGGGATGGAGCGCGAGTTCCTGCGTCGCAGCCTGCGGCTGCAACGCCTACGCCGGGGAGGCGCCGCACTGCTGGCGGTGCTGGTGCTGCTGGCCGGCGGCGGTGCGGTCGTGGCGGGGCAGCAGCGGGCCCGGGCGCAACGGCTCGACGCCCAGGTCACCTCGCGGCGGCTGGCGGCGCAGGCGAACGCGATGCGTTTCAACCGTCCCGAGGAGGCATTCTCCCTCAGCCTGGTGGCCTACCGCACCGCACCGACCGCGGAGGCACGCCAGGCGCTCTTCGCCGCGTACGCCGACCCGCGCCCACAGTCGATCGCCGGTCACGACAAGCCGGTCTTCAACCTGGCGTACACACCGGACGGCCGGACGTTGGTCAGCTCCGGCCACGACCACCGGATCCGGCTGTGGGACGTCACCGAGCCCCGACGCCCGGCCGCCCGCGGCGTGATCGAGCGGGAGCGGAGCACCGTGGTGGCGGTCAGTCCGGTAGGCCACCTGCTGGCCGGGGCGTCGGCCGACACGCTCGGGCTCTGGAACATCGCCGATCCGGCGCATCCGGAGCCGCTGAAGACGTTGGGCACCCGCGCCTCGCCGACGCTCGCGGCCGCCTTCGCGCCGGACGGGCGGACGCTGGCCACCGGTGGGGCTCGCGGCACGCTCCGGTTGTGGGACGTCCGGGAACCCGCTCATCCCCGGCTGTGGGTCGAGCGGACGATCGGTGCCAGCCAGCTACAGGGGGTGGCGTTCAGCCCGGACGGCCGGACCCTCGCCGTCGCCCACGCGATCGAGGGCGGCAGGAGCGAGGGGACCCTGGTCACCCTCTGGGACGTACGCGATCCACGTCGCCCGGCCCGGCGGGCCGCACTGCCGGTCCGCACCGCCACCGCCCTGGCGTTCAGCCCGGTCGAACCGGTGCTCGCCGTCGGCGGCGCGTTCGGCGTGATGAACGTCTGGGACGTCACCCGTCCGGAGCGACCCCGTCCGTTCCAGGCCGACCCCCTCGGCAGCCCGGCCACCGAAGGCGCGGTCTTCTCGCTCTCCTTCCGGGCCGACGGCGAGCAGTTCGCCACCGCCACCACCACGGGTGGGGTGCGGCTGTGGCGGATTGACCGAAGATTCACCGGCAGCACGGAGTCGGTCAGGCAGACGGACAGCCTGCCCGGCCGGGTGCCGGGCCGGTCGGTTGCCTTCCGGCCGGACGGAAAGGGCCTGGCCGACGGCGACGACGACGGCACGATCCGGGTCTGGTCGTCGGCCGTTCCGGTTCTCGGCGGGCACGTCAACCGGGCGATCGCCCCGGTTCCCGGTGACGCCGTCGGCTTCGGCGGCCGGTACGCGCTCGTCGCCGCGGGCGCCGACGAACGGGCCGGCGCGCGGCTGTGGGACCTCACCGCGCGACCGCCGGCGCAACTGGCCGAGTGGCCGCCGGACTCGCCCGACGCGGTGTTCCTGCCCGACGACCGGACGGTGATCAGCCGGGACCGCCGGGGCGCCGGCTACCGACTGTGGGACCTCGCCGACCCACGTCACCCGGCGTTCGCCGCCGAGCTGAGCTGGCCCGGCCCGCCCGGTGCCGACCTCACGGTCGCGGCCAGCCGGGACGGGCGTCATCTCGCCCTGGCCGACCTGCGTGACCGCTCGGTGCTGCTGCTGGACGTCAGGGATCCCCGGGCACCGGTGGAGAGCAGCCGGTTCGTCGCCGACGGCCCGGTGCAAGGGCTGGTGTTCCTCGGCCCGGCGACCCTGAGCGTCTGGGGCCGCAAGGACATCCGCCTCTGGGACGTGGCCGACCCGGCACGGCCGGTGCCGGCGGGTGTCCTCCCAGGTGCGGGCGCCGGTGGCCGGCTGCTCTTCGACGACAGTCGGCACCTGGCGTTCACCGCGGCGAAGGAGGTCGGCAACAAGCCGCTGACCCGGTTGTGGGACCTCACCGACCCGTACCGGCCGCGTCAGGGCGGCGACATCCCGATGGAGGACATGGTCGGCGACGTGATGGTCAGCGACCCGCAGACCCTCGTTGTCAGCGCGAGCGGCGGCGTGCAGACCTGGGACATCCGCGATTTTTCGAATCCTCGGATCGGTCCGGCGCTCGCGGCCGACTCTGTGGGCCGCACCCTGGACCTCAGCCCGGACGGCCGGACGCTGGCCGCCGCCAACGCCGTCACCAGCAGCAGCTTCGTGCTCTGGCGCCGCACCGAACCCGGTTCCGTCTTCACCGTGTTCGCCACCGTGCCGGGCGAGTTCGCCGAGTTCACCCCGGACAGCCGTGCGGTCCTGGCGAACCTGCCGACGTACGGGCGGTCGCGGGTCCTCTCTCCCGGTGGCGGAACCGCTCTGTGGGATCTCGATCCGGACCGGGTGTACCGGCGTCTCTGCGAGGTCCCACCGGTCCAGCTCTCCGACGCCGAGTGGCGGCGCTACCTCGGTGCCCTGGAGCGTCGTACCCCCTGCCCGTGATCGGGTTACGCCTCCCGGTCTGCCGGATGGGGCGCGTCCCGATTGGGATAGGTTGTGCCCCGTGACTGACGTGCGGGAGAAGGGCCCGGCCGAGGCGGCCCGGGTCGGTGTGCTGGGTGGCCGGGGCCGGATGGGCCTGGAGGTCTGCAAGGCGGTCGACGCCGCCCCGGACCTGGAACTCGTGGCCGCCGTCGACCAGGGCGACGACCTGGCCGCGGTCGCCGACGCCGGGGTGGTCGTCGACTTCACCACCCCAGACGCCGTCATGGACAACCTGCGCTGGTGCGTCGAGCGGGGCATCCACGCGGTGGTGGGCACCACCGGCTTCACCGAGCAGCGGCTGGCCCAGGTGCGTGCCTGGCTGGCCGACCGGCCGGCGGTGGGCGTGGTGATCGCCCCCAACTTCGGCATCGGCGCGGTGCTGATGATGCAGTTCGCGGCGCGCGCGGCCCGGCACTTCGAGTCGGTCGAGATCGTCGAGCAGCACCACCCGCGCAAGCTGGACGCGCCGAGCGGCACCGCCACCCACACCGCCCGGCTGATCGCGGCGGCCCGCGCCGAGGCCGGGCTCGGCCCCTCGCCGGACGCCACCCGCGACGAGGTGGCCGGCGCCCGCGGCGCCGACATCGACGGGGTACGCGTGCACGCGGTCCGCGCCACCGGCCTGGTCGCCCACCAGGAGGTGCTGTTCGGCACCACCGGTGAGACGCTGACCATCCGGCACGACTCGTACGATCGGGCGTCGTTCATGCCCGGCGTGCTGCTGGCGGTGCGCGAGGTCGGTCGCCGACCGGGCCTGACCGTCGGCCTGGACGCCCTGCTCGACTAGCCTGCCGTCGGCCGTGCGCCGGCGCTACCGCGGTGGTAAGGCGGGGCCCCCTGTTAACGCATTCTGCATAACAGGGGCCCCCGCCTAACCCGGCTGCCGGCGCGGCCGGCGAAATCGATGGTCGGTGGGTGGGTCGGATCCTAGGCTGGCGGTCATGATCGACTCTGGAGAGCGTGACCGCCTCGGCCGCCGGGTGACCCTGCGGCCGGTGGACGACGACAACTGGCGGCCGGTGGCGGACGTGGCGCCGCGCGACGACCAGCGTGCCTTCGTGGCGGCGCTGGCCGCCCGATACCTGCTGCTGACCACGCACTCGGACGTCTGGACCTCGCTCGCCGTCTACGCCGACGACACAGTGGCGGGGCACGTCATGTGGGGCGTGGACGACGACGGCTCCCGCTGGATCGGCGGCATGGTGATCGACGCCGCCGAGCAGGGCCGAGGGCTGGGCCGTGCCACCGTGCGCACGCTGGCCGGTTGGCTGGCCGAGGCGGGCCACCCGGTCCGCCTGAGCTACCACCCCGACAACACCGCGGCCGCCGCCCTCTACACCTCGCTCGGCTTCCGCCCCACGGGCGCGATGGAGGACGACGAACTGGTAGCCGAACTCCAGCCCGCCTGATCCTTCCACCCACCCAACGCGCCCTCCTGCTCACCGAGTTCCTGCCGAACCCGTCGTTGACCAAGGAGTTTGCGTCGGGGACTGACGCCCAGTCCGACGCAAACTCCTTGATCAACGACGAAGTAGGCGGCGGTTTGGATCGAGAATGCCGCCAGCTACATGATCAACGCCTGGGGGCGGGGGTGGGGGTGGGGGATGGGGTGCGGGGGGTGGGGATGCGCAGGGAGGGCGGGAGGTCGGTCAGGGTGGGGTGGCCGGTGTGGTCCACCGCCGCGGTCACCGGGGTGTCGGCGATGCGCAGGTTGGCCGCGCGGAGCGCGCCCAGTTCGGGGCCGGCCAACGGGCGCAGGTCCACCCGGCCGTTCGGCACGTCGGGGTAGACGCCCAGGCCGGCCTGGAGCAGCAGCACGGAGGCCGCCGCCGACCAGGCCTGCGGGCGGCACGCCGCCGGATAGGGCAGCGGTCGGCCGAGCGCCGCCCGGTCGTCGCCGCCGTACAGCTCGGGCAGGCGGTAGTCGAACGCCTCGGCGGCGGCGAGCAGCCCGTCGGCGAGCCGGAGCGCCGCTTTCCGGTGCCCGTCGCGGGCCAGCCCGGCGAGCACGATCGCGGTGTCGTGGGCCCAGATCGAACCGCAGTGGTACGACAGCGGGCTGAACCCGGCGTCGTCGGTGGACATCGTGCGCAGCCCGAAGCCGCCGGCCATCGCCTCGGTGGAGAGCAACGCCGCCACCTGGGCCGATTCGGCGTCCGACAGCAGCCCGGTGCCGAGCAGGTGGCCGATGTTGCTGGTCAGCGCGTCGACCGGGCGCTTGTCCCGGTCCAGGGCCAGCGCGGGCTGCGGGCCGTGCCGGCCGTCCACCCAGAACGCCGAGCGGAACCTGGTGGCGAGCCGGTCGGCGTAGCCGCGCCAGCGGTCGGCGCCGGGTCGGCCGAACGCGTCCAGCAGGTCCGCGCCGTTGACGGCGGCCTGGTACGCGTACCCCTGCACCTCGGCCAGCACGATCGGCGGCGCGGCCAGCCGCCCGTCGCGGAAGCGCACCGCGTCGCCGGAGTCCTTCCAGCCCTGGTTGGCCAGGCCGTGGCCGGTGGTGTCGACGTACTCGACGAGGCCGTCGCCGTCGGCGTCGGCGTGCTCACCGAGCCAGCGCAGCGCCGCCTCCAGGTGCGGCAGCAGCGGCTCGATCCGCTCGGCGGGCAGGCCCCAGCGCCAGGCGTCGTGCAGCAGGCCGACCCAGAGCATTGTCGCGTCGACCGTGCCGTAGTACACGGGCGGCAGCCGGAGCCCGTCGTCCACTGTGAACTCGTGCCGGCGCAGCTCGTGCAGGATCTTGCCGGGCTGCTCGCCGGTGGCCGGGTCGACCCGGGTGCCCTGCCGGCGGGCCAGCACCCGCAGCGTGCCGGCGGCCAGGTCGGTGCCGAGCGGGAGCATCATCCGGGCGGCCCAGAGGCTGTCCCGGCCGAACAGGGTGAGGAACCAGGGCACGCCGGCGCCGAGGAAGACGTCCTCCGGGTGGGCCGGTTCGGCCAGGCGTAGCGCGTGCAGGTCGGCCAGGGAGCGGTCGAGCAGCCGCCGCAGCCGGCGGTCGTCGGCGTCGACCTGCGGTTCGGCCCAGCCGGGGCCGGTCGGCGCGGCGGTCACCACGGCCCGCGGGTCGGTGACGGCGAGCCGCCAGCGCAGCGTGACCGGGGCGTCGGGCGTGACCGTGACGGGCCAGCTCAGTCGGGGCGCGGTGGCGTGTTCGCCGGTGGCGTGCAGGGTGGCGCCCTCGCCGGTGACGGTCACGACCAGGCCCTCGGCGGCCCACCGCACCCGGCCCGGTTCGTCGGCCTCGGCCTTCAGCGGCCCGCCGGCGTGGCCCGCCTTGACCTGTTCGATCGGGGCGAGGTCGCAGGCCAGGTCCACGGTCACGGTGGTGCGGACCGGGTCGGCGGCGGTGGACGTCACCACGATCTCCTCGGTGAGTCCGCGCGGGCCGGCCCACCTGGTGCGCTCGACCCGGACGGTCGGGTCGGGGGTGGGGTCGCCGAGCCAGCGGGCCAGGCCGACGAAGCGGGCGCCGTACGGGCCGGCGGCGCCGTGCGCGATGGTCTCCGGCTCGCGGTCGTCGAGGCGCAGTTCGGCGCGGGAGAGCACCCGGGCGTCGGCGTGGAAGACGCCCTGGACGCCGCGCGGCCGGAGCTGACCGGCCGCGTCGCCCAGCGCGCTCGTGGGGGCGTGCACCACGCCGACCAGGTCGTGCAGCAGCGGTTGGAGGTGGCGTTCGGTCACGGGGGAACTCCTGGTGCTGATCGGTGGCGCGGATGTCTTGACAGATGGCCGCGGCCGGGTGCAAAGTGCGAAACATTCCAGAAACTTTGAACGATCTAATCCTGCCGCATCGGCATTGGATCGTTCAAGGCGGCGAGAGGGATTTCGTGGGAGAAAAGGTAACCATCGCGACCGTGGCCCGGCACGCCCAGGTCAGCCGGCAAACCGTCTCCAATGTGCTCAACGCCCCGCACATCGTCCGTGAGGACACCCGCCGCCGGGTGCGCGAGGCCATCGTCGCGCTCGGCTACCGGGCCAACCAGGCCGCCCGGCAGATGCGGACCGGGCGGTCCCGGCTCATCGCCGTCCGCATCGAGCCCACCCGCGACGGCATCAACGGCTCGGTGCTCGACCGCTTCCTGCACGGCCTCACCGAGACCGCCGACGCCTCCGGCTACCGGGTCATGCTCTACACCGCCCGCGACGACGACGACGAGATCGCCACCTACGACGACCTGCTCGGCGCGTACGACCTGGACGCGTTCGTGCTCACCGGCACCAAGCACCGCGACCCGCGTACCGCGTGGCTGGCCGAGCGGGAGGTGCCGTTCGTGACGTTCGGCCGGCCCTGGGACACGCCGGAGGCGCACCCCTGGGTCGACGTGGACGGCGCCGCCGGCACCGCCCAGGCCACCCGGCACCTGCTCGCCGCCGGCCACCGCCGGATCGGGTTCCTCGGCTGGCCCGCCGGCTCCGGCGTCGGCGACGACCGGCGTGCCGGCTGGCGTACCACGATGGCGGAGGTCGACCTCGACGGCGCCGCACCGGACCGCGCCACCGAGGACGGCATCGCCGAGGGGGAGCGCGAGTGCCGCGCGCTGCTCGCCCTCGACGCGCCGCCGACCGCGCTGGTCTGCGCCAGCGACTCGCTGGCGCTCGGCGCGTGGCAGGCCGCCCGCGACACCGCGACCGGCGTGGCCGTCGTCGGCTTCGACGACACCCCGGTGGCTGCCGCGGTCGGGCTGAGCAGCGTCAGCCAGCCGCTCGGCGAGGCCGCCGCCCGCTGCGTCGAGCTGCTCACCGGGCTGCTCGACGGGCAGCAACGCGACCCTCAGCTCCTGCTCCATCCCTCGCTGGTGCTCCGGCACTCGGCGTGATCCCATCCCCCACCAGGAGAACCAGATGACACCTCGCACGCTCACCCGGGCCGCGGTGGCCGGCGTCGCCGCCGTCGCCCTGCTCGGCTCCGCCGCCTGCGGCAGCGGCTTCGACGACTCGGCCGCCGACACCAAGCAGTCCAGCGGCCCGGCCAGCCTGCAGATCCTGATCGGCTCCTCCGGCGACGCCGAGACCAAGGCCGTGAAGGACGCCGCCGCCGCGTGGGCCGGCTCCTCCGGCAACTCCGCCACTGTCACCCCGGCGCAGGACCTCACCCAGCAGCTCGGCCAGGCGCTGGCCGGCGGCACCCCGCCGGACGTGTTCTACGTCGACGCGGCACGTTTCGCCGACTACGCCAGCGTCGGCGCGCTGGAGCCGTACGGGGACAAGGTCGCCAACGCCGACGACTTCTACGAGAACCTGCGCACCGCGTTCACCTACGACGGCAAGCTCTACTGCGCGCCGAAGGACTTCTCCACCCTGGCCCTCCAGATCAACACCGACCTGTGGGCCAAGGCCGGTCTCACCGACGCCGACGTGCCGACCACCTGGGACCAGCTCACCGCCGTCAGCCAGAAGATCAAGGCCAAGGGCCAGGTCGCGCTCGTGCTCGGCGACACCCGGGACCGCATCGGCGCGTTCCTGGTGCAGAACGGCGGCTGGCTGATGAGCAAGGACGGCAAGCAGCCGACCGGCGACACCCCGCAGAACCTCCAAGCCCTCCAGTACGTCAAGTCGCTGCTCACAGGCGGCTACGCGAAGTCTCCCAAGCAGCTCGACTCCGGCTGGTCCGGCGAGGCGTTCGGCAAGGGCAAGGCCGTGATGACCATCGAGGGCAACTGGATCAAGGGCGCCCTGCAGAACGACTTCCCGAACGTGAAGTACAAGGTGGTGCCGCTGCCGGCCGGCCCGAAGGGACCGGGCACGCTCTCCTTCACCCAATGCTGGGGCATCGCCGCCAAGTCCAAGTACAAGGAGCAGGCGATCAAGTTCGTCGAGGCGATGACCGCCGGCGAGCAGCAGATCGGCTTCGCCAAGGCGTACGGCGTGATGCCGTCCCGCCAGTCGGTCCGCGACCAGTACACCAGCGCCTTCCCGGCGGACAAGCCGTTCATCGACGGCGTCGAGTACGCCCAGGGCCCGGTGAACGCGCCGAAGATGGACAGCGTGCTGCGTGACCTGGAGGCCGGCCTCCAGGGCCTGGCCACCGGCGACCCGAAGACCATCCTGGCCAACTTCGACAAGAACGCCAAGGCGGCGCTCGGCGGCTGAGGTGTTTGGCGGGGGCCCCTGTTAACACACGGGTGTTAAGCGGGGCCCCCGCCTTTCGCCTCCCCCGAGCGAAGGAGGAGGGAATGGCAACGGACACGCTCGCCGCGCCGGGCACCGCGTCGGCCCGCCCGCCGCGTCGCCGCTCGGGCGGCATCCGCAGTAACGAGAACCTCGCCGGCTGGCTCTTCGTCGCGCCGGTGATCGTGATCCTCGGGCTCTTCCTGCTGCTGCCGATCCTGATGGCGCTCTGGGTGAGCCTCACCGACTGGAACGGCCAGGGCAGTCCGTTCACCGGCGACGTGCCGTTCGTCGGCGGCGAGAACTACGGCCGGCTCTTCACCGAGGACGGGCTCGCCCGCCGCGACTTCATGACCGCCATCCGCAACAACGTCTACTACGTCGCGATAGTGGTGCCGGTGCAGACCGCGCTCGCGCTCGGTCTCGCCCTGGTGGTCAACAACCGGCTGCTCAAGGGGAAGGGCTTCTTCCGCAGCGCGTTCTACTTCCCGTCCGTCACCAGCTCGGTGGCGGTCAGCGTGGTCTTCCTCTTCCTGTTCGCCAACTCCGGCGCGGTCAACCGGCTGCTCGGGCTGCTCGGCGTCGACGGGCCGGAGTGGTTCGCCGACGGTCGCGGCGTGCTGCACCTGGTCCTCGGCGTGTTCGGGATGGACACGCCGCCGGCCGCGCTCACCTCCGGCGGCCCGTTCGGGCTGAGCTGGTGGGAATGGCTCTCCGGGCCCAGCGTGGCCATGATGTCGATCATCTGCCTGGTCATCTGGACCACCTCGGGCACGTTCATGCTGATGTACCTGGCCGCGTTGCAGAACGTCCCGGTGGCGCTGGAGGAGGCCGGCATGCTCGACGGGGCCAGCCGCTGGCAGCGCTTCCGGCACGTCACCCTGCCGCTGCTCAAGCCCACCACGTTCCTCGTGGTCACGCTGGGTCTGATCGGCTCCTGGCAGGTCTTCGACCAGGTGTACGTGATGAGCCAGGGTGACCCGGCCAAGACCACGCTCACCCCGGCGTACCTGTCGTACCGGACCGCGTTCCGCGACTTCGACTACGGCTCCGGCGCGGCCATCTCGTTCGTGCTGTTCCTGATCATCATCCTGCTCACCCTGTTCCAGCGCCGCCTGATGGCAGACCGGGACGAGCCCCGGCGCGGCCGGTGGCGGCGGCGACGCGTACCGGAGAGGTCCTGACATGGCCGTGCTGACCGACCGGCCGGCGCCGGTCGCGCGCCGTCGCGACCGCGAGCCGCGCGCCCGGGTCAACCGCTTCCTCGGGTACGCCGTCCTGATCTTCTTCGGACTGGTCTACCTCTACCCGTTCGTGATCCAGCTCGGGAACTCGTTCAAGACCGAGCCGGACGCGGCGGCCAACCCGCTCTCCCCGATCCCCGACCCGATCACCCTGGCCGGATTCGAGCGGATCTTCGCCGGCACCAACTTCCCGCTCTGGCTCGGCAACTCGGTGCTGGTCACCGTGCTGGTCACGGTCGGCCGGGTCTTCTTCGCCTCGCTGGCCGGCTACGCGCTGGCCCGGCTGCGGTTCCGCGGCCGGACCGGCCTGTTCGCCGCCGTCCTCGCGGTGATGGCGGTGCCGCCGGTGGTGCTGCTGATCCCGAAGTTCCTGGTGCTCAATCAGCTCGGCCTCTACGACAGCTACGCCGGCCTGGTGGTGCCGCTGCTCGCCGACGCGGCCGGCGTGTTCATCATGAAGCAGTTCTTCGAGTCGATCCCGGTCAGCGTGGAGGAGGCGGCCCGGATCGACGGCGCCGGCGTCTTCCGCACGTTCTGGTCGGTCGTGCTGCCGATGGCCCGACCGGCGCTGATCACGCTGACCATCCTGTCGTTCCAGGGCTCCTGGAACGAGTTCCCGCACAGCCTCGTCTCGGTGCAGGACCCGGACCTGTTCACGCTGCCCCGAGGGCTGGCCGACCTGGTCAGCGGCTCGCTCGGCAAGGGCACCCAGTATCCGCTGAAGCTCGGCGCGGCGCTGCTGGCCACCATTCCGGTGGCGGTGCTCTTCGTGATCTTCCAGCGCTACTTCGTGCGCGGCGCCAACGAGGGCGCGGACAAGGGCTGACCGGGGGCCGGCGGTCCCGCCCCGTGTCGGGACCGCCGGCCTCCCCTGCCGAGGATCAGACCGGCGGCCGGACGGAAACTCATCGCTACGCCGGGGCTTCTTCCGCCGGGACGGCCACGTGCAGCCGGAGCTGCGGCACCAACATGTCGTCCACGTCCAGCGCCCGGGTCGCGCCGTCCGGCTCCCAGCCGGTCGAGCCGAGGAACGCCCGGGTGGCCGCGTCCGCGTCGAACGCCCAGGCCACCGCACGGGTGAGCCCGTCCGCGCGCCAGTGCTCGACCGCGGCGGCGAGCAGCCGGCTGCCGTGCCCGCGCCGCCCCCAGCGCGGCTCGACCAGCAGGTCGGTCACCGCCGCCACGCCGGAGTCGAACGCGTCGGCCGGCTCGCCCGGGGCGAGCGCCTCGGCGTCGGCCGGACCGGAGGCGGCGAACCCCACCAGATAGGATTGCGCCGCCTGTTCGACGGCGACCAGCACCCGGTGCGCGCCCGAGGGCGGCTCCTGCACCGCCGCGCCCCACCGCCGGGCCAGGTACGCCTCGTCCAGGTTGTCGAGCACGTGTCGGGGCAGGATCCGGCGGTACGCGACCCGCCAGGTCGCGAGCTGGATGCGTGCGATCTCGGCGACGTCCTCGGGACGCGCGGGGCGGACGTAGCCTGCAGCCATGGCACGTGAGCCTACGCAGGGCGAGGAGGAGGACGGTGGCGCAGGGTGCCGGGCGGACGACCGCGCAGGTCGTGGCCGTGGCGGCGCTCGCCGCGGCGGTCACCGTGTTCCTCTCCGTGGCGGCGGTGCGGCACGGCTTCTTCGACCTGAGGGTCTACTACGGCGCGCTCACCTACTGGGTCCGCGACGGCGGCGAGATCTACGACTTCCTCAAGGCCGGCACCCAGTACGGCTTCACCTACCCGCCGTTCGCGGCGCTGGTCATGCTGCCCATGGCGTACCTGCCGTGGGGCGCGGCGATCGTGGTGAGCGTGGCGGCGACGGTGGTGGTCAGCGCCGTGGTGATGTGGTGGCTGCTGGACCCGGTGGCCCGCCGGTCCGGCTGGACCCGGTGGTTCACGCTCGCGGTCGCGCTCTGCCTGGCCGCCGCGTACGAGCCGATGCGCGAGACGGTCAACTTCGGTCAGGTCAACATGCTGCTGCTGTTCCTGGTGGCGGTGGACCTGCTCCGGCTGCTGCCGGCCGGCAACCGCTGGGCCGGGGTGGGCATCGGCCTGGCCACCGCGATCAAGCTGACCCCCGGCATCTTCATCGTCTACCTGCTGGTCACCGGCCGCTGGCGGGCC
This sequence comes from Micromonospora sp. NPDC018662, assembly GCF_044391475.1. Taxonomy (NCBI): domain Bacteria; kingdom Bacillati; phylum Actinomycetota; class Actinomycetes; order Micromonosporales; family Micromonosporaceae; genus Micromonospora; species Micromonospora sp. NPDC018662. The sequence continues at coordinate 199,916 of NZ_JBISAC010000009.1, read as the reverse complement.
GCCGCGACAGCGGTCGGCTCGGCCGCCGTCGCCACCCTGGTCGCCGCCGGGCTCTTCCCGGACGCCTCCCGGGAGTTCTGGACCGAGGCGCTGTGGAACACCGACCGGGTCGGTGAGCTGGCGTTCGTCTCCAACCAGTCGCTGCGCGGGGTGGTCGCCCGGCTCGACCCGGAGCATCCGAGCACCGTGGCCTGGCTGGTGCTCGTGCTGGCCACGCTGGCGGTCTGGGGCTGGCGGTGCCGGGCCGCGGTGGCCGCCCGCGACGAGGCCACCGGCCTGGCCCTGACCGGTGCGGTGATGTGCCTGGTCAGCCCCGTGACCTGGGTGCACCACCTGGTCTGGCTGCTGCCGGGGCTGATCCTGCTGGTCGACAACGGCATGGCGGCGTCCGCCCGCAGCCGGCGGCGCCGTCTGCTGCTGGCCGCCGCGCTGATCGGGTACGCGCTGCTGTGCAGCCGGATCGTCTGGTCCTGGGAGAAGGACTTCACCGGCGTGGACGGCTTCCTCGGCAGCAACACCTACGTGTGGATCAGCCTGGCGCTGCTGCTCGGCCTGCCGATCCGCCGCTGGGCCGTCCCGACCGGGAGCGAGGGGCCGGCGGGCGTCGCCGGGCCGGCCGGGTCAGCGGTCGAGCCGGGCGGTGTAGCGCAGCTCGCGGAGCAGGACCGGGTCGCGCCCACCGTGCAGCGGCACCGGGTAGGCGGACTCCTCGCCGTCCGGTGAGTGCCCGGCCCGCTCGTAGAAGCGGCGGGCCCGGGCGTTGTCGGCGAGCACCCAGAGCCGATACTCGGTCCAGCCCCGCGCGACCAGGCCGGCCCGGGCGGCCGCGAGCAGCGCCCGGCCGGTGCCCGAACCCCAGTGCGCGGGCTCCAGATAGATCGCCAGCAGTTCGCCGTACGCCGGGTCGAGGTCGCCCCGGTCCTGGTTGTTCCGGTACGGCCCGAACGTGGTGAACCCGGTGACCTGGCCGTCGGTCTCGGCGACCAGCGTGGTGAACGGATGCTCCGGGTCGGCGGTGCCGAGCTCGCGACGGCGCTGCGCCCAGGCGGCCGGGTTGAGCCGGCGCAGCACCTCGTCCGGCATGATGCCGGCGTACCCGGCCTGCCAGCCGTGGATGTGCACCCGGGCGATCGCCTCGGCGTCGTCCGGCTCCTCCGGTCGGATGGTGGGCACCCGTCCAGTTGTATGCCCCGGCGGGCGACCGGTCCAGCCGCCGCTCCGTCCGCGTCGTAGGAGTGGATTAGGGTCGCCGACGATGGCCGCACCGGAATCGCTCTCGCTCGCCCAGGCCCGCCGGGTCGCCCTGGCCGCCCAGGGCTTCGCCGACCCGACGCCCACCGGCGTGCCCACCCGCCGGCACCTGCGCCGGGTGCTCGACCGGGTCGGGCTGATCCAGATGGACTCGGTCAACGTGCTCCAGCGCGCCCACTACCTGCCGCTCTACAGCCGGCTCGGGCCCTACCCGACCGCACTGCTCGACACCGCCGCCTACCAGCGCCCCCGCGAGCTGTTCGAATACTGGGCGCACGAGGCGTCGCTGGTCCCGGTCGGGCTGCACCCGGCGCTGCGCTGGCGGATGGCCAAGGCGCGCGACGACGCCTGGGGCGGGATGCGCCGGATCGCCCAGGAGCAGCCCGAGCTGGTGGCGTGGGTGCGCGACGAGGTGGCCGCCCGGGGGCCGCTCACCGCGGCCGAGATCGAGCACGACGCGCCCCGGGAGACCGGCAACTGGGGGTGGAACTGGTCCGCCGTGAAGCGGGCGCTGGAGTTCCTGTTCTGGGCCGGCGAGGTCACCGCGGCCGACCGCACCAACTCGTTCGCCCGCCGCTACGACCTGCCCGAGCGGGTGCTGCCGGCGGCCGTGCTGGACGCGCCCACCCCCACCGACGCCGAGGCCCACCGCACGCTGGTGGCGATCGCGGCCCGGGCCTCGGGCGTCGCCGCCGAGCCGGAGCTGCGTGACTACTTCCGCCTGCCGGTGGCCGGGGCCCGGCAGGCGATCGCCGAGCTGGTCGAGGCGGGCGAGCTGACGCCGGTCACCGTCCCGGGCTGGCGGCAGCCGGCCTACCTGCACGCCGACGCCCGGTTGCCCCGCTGGGTGCGGGGCAACACGCTGGTCAGCCCGTTCGACCCGCTGGTCTGGGAGCGGGCCCGCGCGGAGCGGCTCTTCGGCTTCACCTACCGGATCGAGATCTACGTGCCGGCGCCCCAGCGGGTCCACGGCTACTACGTGCTGCCGTTCCGGCAGGGCGAGCGGTTCACCGCCCGGGTCGACCTCAAGGCCGACCGGAAGGCCGGCGTCCTGCTGGTGCCGGCGGCATGGGTCGAGCCGGGCGCCGACCCGGGGGAGACGGCCGTGGCGCTCGCCGCCGAGCTCTACCGGCTCGCCGGCTGGCTCGGCCTGGACGCGGTCGCCCCGCCCGCGGCCGGCGACCTGGCCGCCCCGCTGGCCGCCGCGCTGGTGGGCGTGGCCGGTGTACGGTGAGCTCGTGACGAGCGTCGACCGGCCCGCTACCGCACCCGACCCGCAGACGGACGCGCCGCCCATGCCCGCTGCGCCGTCCGGGCACGCGCCGGCGCCCGGTCACGCCGGGCCCCACGGGCACGCCGAGCCCTACGGTCACGCGGCGTCGGACGGGCACGCCGGGCCGGGGGCGTGGCCGGTCGGGGTGGCCTACCAGCCGGTCGAGCCGGATCGCTTCACCCGGCTGGTGTTGCGCCTGCACGCCCGCGCGCCGCGCTGGGCGGTGCCGCTGGCCGCGCTGGGCTGCGTCGGCCTCGGCATGACCTACGCGTTGATCAGCGATCCCACCCAGAGCGACCCGGACGCCCGGCCGACCTGCCTGCTCAAGCTCACCACCGGGCTCGACTGTCCGGGCTGCGGCGGCACCCGCGCCCTGTGGTTCGTGCTGCACGGCGACCTGCCGGCCGCCGCCCGGCACCACTTCCTCTTCGTCTTCGCGTTGCCGTTCCTGGCCTGGCTCTTCGTCGCCTGGGCGGGCAACCGGGCGTTCGGCTGGCGACTGCCCGAGCCGCAGTTCAGCCCGAAGGTGCTCGGCGGGTTCCTGGCCGCCTGGGCGGTCTTCTCGGTGGTCCGCAACCTGCCCTGGGCCCCGTTCCCCTCGCTCTACGTCTGACCGCCCGCCGGAGCGGCCGGTGCTCGGCCGGAAGGCCTTCTGCTGGCTGCCCTGTCGAGCTGAGTCGCCAGCGCCATCGCGAGCCTCGTCGTCGCGCACCGCCGTCCGCCGCCGGGCTCGGCTCGCGCCGTCGCCGTCGCCGTCGCCATCGCGCCCAGCGGCCGTCGGTACCGATGGGACTTCCGCAATCTGAGAATGATGTTCCAATAAATGAGACCAGCGGAGATCTTGGTGGAAAAAGGCCCCTGGAGGGGCCATTCGCTTCCAAGATCTTGGAGCCGAGCCGAGCCGAGCCGAGCCGAGCCGAGCCGAGCCCCGGGGCTGTGCCGCCGGGTCGGTGCTATCGCCAACGACTCAGCTCCAGAGGCGGGCCGGCGGGGAGCATGGGGCCGCGGGATCTCGAAGCCGGCGCGGCGACAGCGCCGCCCGGGCCGCGTGCCCGATTTCCGCGCCGGACGACGGGCAACTACAGTCCTCGGCATGCCGGAGATGGTGCAGCCCCAGGTCAAGCTGATCGCGTGGACCCAGTTCCAGGCGCCGGACGACGTGCCGTGGTCGACCGACGCCGACGGTGGGCAGGCGCTCGCCGAGTTCGCCGGCCGGGCCTGCTACCAGAGCTGGAAGAAGCCGAACCCGGCCACCGCGACGAACGCCGGCTACCTGGCGCACATCCTGGAGGTGGGCCACCTGAGCGTGTTGGAGCACGGCTCGGTGAGCTTCTACTTCAGCGGCGTCTCCCGCTCGTTCACGCACGAGCTGATCCGGCACCGGCACTTCTCCTACTCGCAGCTCTCCCAGCGCTACGTGCCGGAGCGGGACGCCGCGATGGTCGAGCCGGCGGTGATCGCCGATGATCCGGAGCTGCACAAGAAGTTCGTCGAGGCGTCCGAGGCGGCGGTGCGGGCGTACACCGATCTGCTGGAGGGGTTGGAGGCCCGCTTCACCGACGAGCCCAACCCGACGCTGCGCCGCAAGCAGGCCCGGCAGGCGGCCCGGGCCGTGCTGCCCAACGCGACCGAGACCCGGATCGTGGTGACCGGCAACTACCGGGCGTGGCGGCACTTCATCGCGATGCGCGCCACCGAGCACGCCGACGTGGAGATCCGTGAGCTGGCGATCGAGTGCCTGCGGCAGCTCCAGGGCGTCGCGCCGAACGTCTTCGCCGACTACGTGATCACCACGCTGCCGGACGGCACCGAGGTGGCGGCGTCGCCGCACGCGGAGTGAGTCGTCTCCCTTCGCCGCCGGGGCACCGGTGGTCGTCCGCTAGGTTGTGAACATGACGCACGACCACTCCGCCGCCCCGGACCGCGGCGCGTCGCGCCCGTTCGGGCGGGTGATCACGGCCATGGTGACGCCGTTCACCCCCGACGGCGCGCTCGACCCCGACGGCGCCGCCCGGCTGGCCCGGCACCTCGTCGACGAGCAGGGCAACGACGCGCTGGTGCTCAACGGCACCACCGGTGAGTCGCCGACCACCACCGACGCGGAGAAGGAGACGCTGATCCGCGCCGTGGTCGAGGCGGTCGGCGACCGGGCCCGGATCGTCGCCGGGGTGGGCACCAACGACACCCGGCACACCGTCGAGCTGGCCGCGCAGGCCGAGAAGGCCGGCGCGCACGGCCTGCTCGTGGTCACGCCGTACTACAACAAGCCGCCGCAGGCCGGGCTGCTGCACCACTTCACCACCGTCGCGGACGCCACCGGGCTACCGGTCATGCTCTACGACATCCCGCACCGCTCCGGCGTCGCGATCGCCACCGACACGCTGGTCCGGCTCGCCGAGCACGGGCGGATCGTCGCGGTCAAGGACGCCAAGGGCGACCTGATCGCGACGTCGGAGGTGCTGGCCCGCAGCGACCTCGCGTTCTACAGCGGCGAGGACGCGCTGACCCTGCCCGCCCTGGCGGTCGGCGCGGTCGGCGTGGTCGGCACGTCCACGCACTTCACCGGCGTGGCGACCCAGCAGATGATCGAGGCGTTCGAGGCGGGCGACCATGCCGGCGCGCTCGCCCTGCACCGGCGGCTGCTGCCGCTCTACACCGGTATCTTCCGCACCCAGGGCACGATCCTGGTCAAGGCCGGCCTGACCGCCCTGGGCCTGCCGGCCGGCCCGGTGCGACCGCCGCTGGTGGAAGCCACCGGCGACGAACTGGCCCAGCTGCGCGTCGACTGCGCCGCGGCGGGCCTGCCCCTGCCCGAATGATTCAACGACACGACGGACGCCGCCCGCGGCGTCGCAGAATGAGGTGACGCGTGACCGAGGCGCACATCGAGGGTGAGCTGCCCCCGCCGCTGCCGGAAGGCGGCCTGCGGATCATCCCGCTCGGCGGACTCGGCGCCATCGGCCGGAACATGACCGTCTTCGAGTACGACGGCAAGCTGCTGATCGTCGACTGCGGGGTGCTCTTCCCCGACGTCGAGCAGCCGGGTGTGGACCTGATCCTGCCCGACTTCGGTCCGATCCTGGACCGGCTTGCCGACGTGCAGGCGATCGTGCTCACCCACGGCCACGAGGACCACATCGGCGCGGTGCCGTACCTGCTCGCCCACAAGCCGGACATCCCGCTGGTCGGGTCCCAGTTCACGCTGGCGCTGGTCGAGGCGAAGCTGGCCGAGCGGCGCATCCAGCCGTACACGCTTACCGTGCGGGAGGGCGGCCGGGAGCGGCTGGGCCCGTTCGAGTGCGAGTTCTTCGCGGTGAACCACTCGATCCCGGACGCGCTGGCGGTGGCCATCCGCACCCCGGCCGGCCTGGTGCTGCACACCGGCGACTTCAAGATGGACCAGCTCCCGCTGGACGGGCGGATCACCGACCTGGCCGGCTTCGCCCGGCTCGGCGCCGAGGGCGTCGACCTGCTGCTCTCCGACTCCACCAACGCGGAGATCCCCGGCTTCGTCACGCCGGAGCGGGAGATCGGGCCGGTGCTCGACTCGATCTTCGCGAAGGCCAAGGGGCGGATCATCGTCGCCTCGTTCGCCTCGCACGTGCACCGGGTGCAGCAGGTCTTCGACTCGGCCGCCGAGCACGGTCGCAAGGTGGCGCTGATCGGTCGGTCCATGGTCCGCAACATGGGGATCGCCCGCGACCTGGGCCTGCTCAACATCCCGGCCGGCCTGGTGGTCGGCATCGAGGAGGCCACCAACCTGCCGCCCGAGCGGATCGTGCTGATGTCCACCGGTTCGCAGGGCGAGCCGATGAGCGCGTTGGGCCGGATGGCCAGCGGCGACCACCGGCACATCACCATCGCGCCGGGCGACACCGTGGTGCTGGCCTCGTCGCTGGTGCCCGGCAACGAGACCTCGGTCTACCGGGTGATCAACCGGCTGGCCCGGGCCGGCGCGGTGGTGGTGCACAAGGACGTCGCGAAGGTGCACGTCTCCGGGCACGCCCCGGCCGGCGAGCTGCTCTACCTGCTCAACGTGGTGCGGCCGAGCAACCTGATGCCGGTGCACGGCGAGTGGCGGCACCTGCGCGCGCACGCCCGCCTCGGCATCGAGTCCGGCGTCGCGCCGGACCGGGTGGTGCTCTGCGAGGACGGCGACGTGGTCGACCTGGTCGAGGGCCGGGCCAGCCTGGTCGGGCGCGTGAAGAGCCGGTACGTCTACGTCGACGGCCTCGCCGTGGGCGACGTCAGCGAGTCGCTGCTGACCGAGCGCCGGATCCTCGGCGACGGTGGCTTCATCGCGACCACAGTGGTGGTCGACTCGGTCACCGGCAAGGTGGTCGCCGGGCCGACCGTCTCGGCGAAGGGCTTCTCCGAGGACCCGGCCGCGTTCAACCCGGTGATCCCGCTGGTCACCGAGGCGCTGAACCGGGCCGCCGCGGACGGCATCACCGACCCGCACCAGCTCCAGCAGATCGTCCGCCGGACGGTCGGCCGCTGGGTCAACGACGCGTACCGCCGTCGCCCGATGATCGTCCCGACCGTCGTCGAGGTCTGATCCCGACCGGCCACGTTCCCGTGGCGGCCCCGCGGCACCTGAGGGTGCCGCGGGGCCTTTTCGTGGGGCCCGACGAGGTTGATTTACGGACCATTTCGTTATGCGGACAGCGTGTTCGTAAATTGGCTATCTAGGCCGATCAAAAGCGCTCTGACCTGCGGAAACAGCGACAGGTCGCTATCGCTTCGACGGGCCGGCGTGGTAGAAGAATAGGGCACGCCAGATTCCCTGTCGTGAATGCCTTTCTCCTTCTTCCCACTCATTCGCCTCCGGCGCGCTCATGGGCGTGCCCGTCGATCCCGCAGAAAGGTAGGGTTCGATGTCCTCATTGTCCCGCCTGCGCGTCTGGGCCGCACCGGCTCTCGCCGGCGCGCTCGTCCTGTCGGTGCTGTCACCACCCGCACCCGTCTCGGCAAGACCCGCCGCCGCGGCGGAGAACCACGCCGCCTCGGCGAAGCCGGCCACCTCGGCCGCGTCCACCACGTCGTCCCGGCCGACCGTCCGGACCGGACCGCTGGTCAAGCCCTCCGCGCCGGCCGCGCCGAAGAAGCCGCGCGCCGGCCACCGTGGCACCCTCGCGGTGGTCGCCTGGCAGGCGCCCACCGACCACGGCAGCGCCATCACCGGGTACGTGGTGACGCCGCACCGCGGCAAGAAGGCGGCCAAGCCGGTCTCGTTCGACGGCACGGCCACCACCCGCACCCTGCGGCTGTCGTCCGGCAAGGGGTCGTGGACGTTCACGGTGGCCGCCCGCAACGCGGTCGGGACCGGCCCGGCCAGCCCGCACTCGGCGCCCGCCAAGGTGCTCGCGCTGCCGGCCGCGCCGACCATCATCGCGGTCAGCGTGAACAGCACCACCGCGCTGCTGAGCTGGACCCCCGGCTCCGACGGCGGCTCCCCGGTGACCAACTGGGTGATCACCCCGTACGTCGGCGGCGTGCGGCAGGCGAGCCAGACGGTCGGCCCGGCCACCACGGCGGAGATCACCGGCCTGATCGCCGGCACCACCTACCGGTTCACGGTGGCCGCCCGGACCGCGCTCGGCACCGGACCGGAGTCGCCGCTGTCGTTCGCGGTGACCGCGAACGTGTCGCCGACGCTGTCGTTCACCACGCCGTCGCCCGGCGCGGTCGGGGTGGCGTACGTGACCAACTTCGGCGTCAGCCGCGGGGTGCCGCCGTTCGTCTGGTCGATCGTCTCCGGGAGCCTGCCCCCGGGGCTCACGCTGAACACCACAAACGGCACCCTGAGCGGAGTGCCGACCATCGCCGGCCAGTACCCGTTCGTGGTGCGGGTGGTGGACTCGGCAGGCCAGCAGGCCAGCCGGCTGGTGACGCTGGAGATCCGCCAGGCGCCGTCGCTGCAGAACGCGGCGCCGCCGCTGGCCGAGGTCGGCGCGATCTACTCCGACCAGTTCACAGTGGTCGGCGGCACCGCCCCGTTCAGTTGGTCAGTCACCGGCACGTTGCCGCCGGGGCTGACGCTCAACCCCGCCACCGGGCTGCTCTCCGGGCGACCCACCACGGCCGGGGCCTACCCGTTCACGCTGCGGGTGACCGACGCGTTCGGGCTCAGCGACACCCAGCAGTTCCGGCTGATCGTCCAGCCGGCCAGCGTGGTCACCCTGACCGTCGACAGCGCGCTGGCCAACTTCGGCACGCCGAGCTCCTTCCACGTGCGGATCGGCCCGGGCCTCGCCGAGGGCACCGTCACCGCGATCGACGTGCTGCCCAACGGCACCGACCGGCCGCTCGGCACGTTCCCGGTGACGTTGAACGCCGCCGACTTCGAGATCATCCTGCCGGCGTTCGGGCTGAACAACTTCCGGGTGGAGTACAACTCCAGCAACACCAACGCGGTGGTCGACTCCAACACCGTCATCGTGGACGTCCGGGCGGTGCCCGGCCAGGTCATCATCGGCCAGTTCGCCCAGTCCGGCACCGCCGGTAACAAGGACCAGTTCATCGGCCTGCGCAGCAACCTGCCGCTCGACGTGCCGATCGCCGGGTTCAAGATCCAGGCGCCGGGTGGGTTCAGCCTGACCATCCCGGCCAGCGCCCGGCCGCTGCCGGCCCGGCGGGGCTATCTCGTCGCCGGATCCGACTACTCGCTGAACAACATCCTGCCCGACCTGGTGGTGGACAACCTCGGGCCCACCGACGGCGGATTCCGCCTGGTGGCGCCGGACGTGCCCGGCACGGTGACCGACGCCGCCGGGTCCGCGCCCGGCTTCTTCCAGGGCACCGCGTTGCCGGCGTTCAGCAGCCCGCCGTACGTCACCCACGCCTGGGGCCGCATCGAGGAGAACGGCCAACTGGTCGACACCGGCAACACCCGGAACGACTTCCGGCTGGTGGCCACCGTGCTCGGCCCGATCAACGGGGTGCCGTCCGCGCTGGGCAGCCCGAGCCCCCGCAACACGCTCGGCACCTACCAGCAGAACGACGTCCTCCAGTCCACCCGGCTGGACCCGGACGTCTCCAACGCGGCCGCGCCGAACCGGGTGGTGAGCGGCAACACCATCATCCTCCGGTTCCGGCTCACCAACCGGTCGTCCACCTCCGCCATCACCCAGGCACGGCTGCGGATCACTGCCCTCAGCCAGGTCAACGGCGCACCGAAGCCGAACGGCCCCACGCCGTCGCCGCACGGCAACCTCCGGGTGATCAACCCGTCCACGCCGACCAGTTCGGTCACGTTGAGCAACGCGACCGTGGTGACCGTGAACAACCTGCGGATGGACGCGCCGGCCACCGACCCGCCCGGTGGTGGCCTGTTCACCACGCTGACCGTTCCGCTGGACCTCGGCGGTCTCGGCCCGGGCGTGTCGACAAACGTGGCGCTCTGGCTGCGCATCGAGACGCCGGGACCGTTCTGGGTCGGCTGGGACGCCGACGCGCTCGGCGGGCCGGTGCCCTCACCCGCGGTGGCGATGTCCGCCAACGGCAAGGGACACCTGCGGAAGGTCACGCCGGGTTCCGCGAAGCTCACGCCGTCGCACGTGATCAGCGGTACGGTCCGCTGACCGGATGACACGCGGTGCGGGTGACGCTCCGGCGTCACCCGCACCGCCACGTCGCGCCACCGCACCGACAGGGAAGCAGATGACCGGACGATTCGCCTACGGGCTCCGGGTCCACGGGCTGGACGACGTCACCGACCTGATGCCGGCCGAGCCCGGGGAAGACCTGCCCGAGGTGACGATCCGCCAGCACGACGGCCCGCGCCCCACCGAGGTGCCGCTGGACCGATGGCGGCAGGTGCGCCTGCTCGCCGACGGACGGCACCTCACCGTCGACCGGCGCAGCGGCACGGCCACGTTCCACGGGCCGCCGTTGACGCCGGACCTGCTCGCCCACCCCTACCTGGCGCCACCGGCCGTGGTGGTGAACCGGTGGGCGGGGCGGGAGACGTTCCACGCCGGCGCGTTCGTCCGGCACGGGCGCGCGTACGCGGTGCTCGGTCCGCGTACCGCCGGCAAGAGCAGCCTGCTCGCGGCGCTCGCCGCCCGGGACGTGCCGGTGCTGGCCGACGACGTGGCGGTGGTGCACGACGGCGCGGTCTTCGCCGGGCCGCGCTGCATCGACCTGCGGCAGCCGGTGCCCGGCGCGGCCCTGGCCGGCCGGACCGCCCGGTCGGGCAGCCGGACCCGGGTGCCGCTGCCGCCGATCGCCGTCCGCGCGCCGCTGGCCGGCTGGTTCTTCCTGCGCTGGGGTGACGAGCCGGCGGTGACCCGGCTGTCCGCAATGGACGCGCTGGGCCGGCTCGCCGCCGAGCGGTCCTGGCCGCAGTTGCCGTCCGACCCGGCCGCGCTGCTCGCCCTGGCGGCGCTGCCGGCCTGGGAACTGACCCGGCCCCGGGACTGGGCCGCCCTGGAGCGGACGTGGCGGCTGATCGTATCGGTCACCGGGACCGCCGACCTCGCCACGGCGGGCCGGCCGGCCTGATCAGCGGTCGCCGGCCAACCCCTGCGGGGCGGGGGCGCGGGGCGCCGGTGGATGCTGCCGCAACCACAGGTGCTGTACCAGCCCGGCGGTGCATTCCGGGATCGGCCACCGGCTCCAGACCGCGCGCAGCGCGGCCGGATCCACCACCGACTCGTCCACGCCGCCGCCGTCCCAGCTCCGCACGAACTCGCGGGTCGGCGCGCGCAGGAACACGTCCAGGAAGTGCGCCTTGCCCTGCCGCTGGAACAGCAGCGAGGGCAGATGGCCGTCCGCCACCTCGGCGAGCAGGTCGCGGCGGGCCACGCCACGGCGGTGACCGGCGGTGGCGGCGAGCGCCGCCACGAACCCCGGATCGAGGAACGGGTGCCGGACCAGCACCGCGTGGTTGGCACCCATCCGGTCGAACGAGGCCACCGTGAGCCGCAGGTCACGGCGGCGCAGGTGCCAGGCCATCCGCCGGTCCAGCCGGGTCGGCTCGGCCCGCCGTTCGGCCCGGTGCCGGTGCAGCACCTCCTGCGCCGCCGCCGGCCGCAGCCACGGGAACCGGTCGGCGCCCGACGGCGCCCGGCGCCACCGGGCCCGTACCCGGGCCGCCCGGCGGCGCAGCCGACGGTACGGCGAGGCCGGCAGCGGAGGCCGCCAACCGGCGAGGATCTGGTCGCCGCCGCCACCGGTCAGCATCGACCCGCCGGCCGCCAGCTCGACGATCGGCAGGTGCAGGTGGGTGTTCAGGGGGTGGCACACGCCGAAGCGGTGCAGGAACCGTTGCGCCACCGGGCCGACCAGGTCCAGGTCGTCGTCCGCGCGCAGGATCTGCCAGTGGTCCCGCAGGCCCAGCGCATCGATGATGCGGTCCTGCCAGCCCGACTCGTCAGCCGCCGGCGCCCCGGTGAAGCGCCAGGTCACCGGCACCGGCGCGGGCAGGCCGTGCCGGGCGGCCACCCGGGCGGCCACGGCCAGCACCACTGACGAGTCGAGGCCGCCGGAGAAGCTGACCAGGCACGGTGCGCGGCGGACCGCCGGCAGCACCGCCGCCTCCAGCGCCGCCAGCGGCGACGCGACGACCGGAGCCGGCGGACCGGACCGGTCCGCCGGCTCGACGCCGGTCACCAACCCGGTGGCCAGCTCGTACGGCGACGGCCAGGGTGCGGACACCCGGGTGTCGACTGTCGACTCGGTCATGTCGGCTCCTGGTGAGCGTGTCGCGTGGGTGCGCCCGGTCCTCAGATGGACGCGCCGGTGCCGCCCTGCCCGTCGCCGACGGGAAGCTCGCCGCCCTGGGTCAGCTCGGCCAGGGTGCCGAGCCGGGTCAGCCGCGGCGGCTGGTAGCCCTCGACGACCGTCTGCTGCGCGTCGGTCGGGGTTGTCTGCGGTGTCGTCATGTCTCACGTCCTCCGTGCGATTCCTGGTGGATGATGCAGTTCTGTCCGCACTGTCTATCGAAGGCGGGGCGGAGGGGATACGGCGCGTCCAGAACATCCACCCGAAGGCGTGACCCGGCCGGCTTTCGTCGCGCTGCGCACGCATCCGGTCACGCGTCGTCGAAAGGGTGCCTCAGCGCTCAACCGATCGGCGGCCGTCGCCGTACTCCCGGTCGGTCGGCGTGTCCCCGCGCCGGCCGGGAGGAGCGTGGCGGATGGACCGCAGACGGATGACAGCCATCGGCGTACTGGTGGCGGCGGCCGGACTGACGGCGGCGGTGACGCTGCCGTCGTTCGCCGGTGAGGAACCCCGGCGGGCCGCCCCCGCCGCCGACGGCGTCGCCCCGGAGGTCCTGGACGCGCTCGGCCGCGACCTCTCGCTCACCCGCGACCAGGCGGTACGCCGGCTGAAGACCGAACGGCGGGCGGCCGGCACGGTCACCCGGCTGCGCACCGAACTCGGCGCCGGCTACGGCGGGAGCTGGCTCGGCGACGACGGCGCCACGCTGAACGTGGCGGTCACCGACGCGGCCGGCGCGGCGCGGGTCGAGGCGGCCGGCGCGGTGCCGAAGCGGGTGCAGCGGGGCGTCGCCGAGCTGGACGCGGTGAAGACCCGGCTGGACGCGGCCGGCGCCGACGCGAGCCCGGACATCGCCGGCTGGTACGTCGACGTGGCCAGCAACTCCGTGGTGGTGGTCGCCCGGCCCGGCGCGGAGGCCGCCGGCCGCCGGTTCGCCGCCGCCGGCGGGACGGCCGGCCCGGTCCGGGTGCGGACCGCCGACGAGGCCCCCCGCCCGCTGTTCGACGTGCGGGGCGGCGACGCGTTCCTCATCAACGACGCCGGCCGCTGCTCGGTCGGCTTCTCGGTGGTCGGCGGCTTCGTCACCGCCGGGCACTGCGGCCGGCCGGGGGACCGCACCACCGGCTCGAACCGGGTCGCCCAGGGCACGTTCGCGGCCTCGTCGTTCCCCGGCGACGACTGGGCGGTGGTCGAGACCAACGGCGACTGGACGCCGCAGGGCGTGGTGAACGACTTCAACGGCGGCACGGTGCCGGTGAACGGCTCCACCGAGGCCCCGGTCGGCGCCTCGATCTGCCGCTCCGGCTCCACCACCGGCACCCGCTGCGGCGTGGTGCAGGCCAAGAACGCCACAGTCAACTATCCGGAGGGGACGGTCACCGGGCTGACCCGGACCGACGTCTGCGCCGAACCGGGCGACTCCGGCGGCGCCTGGCTCTCCGGTGACCAGGCGCAGGGCGTCACGTCGGGCGGCTCCGGCGACTGCACCCGGGGCGGGGTCACGTTCTTCCAGCCGGTCAACGAGATCCTCCAGCGCAACAACCTGACGCTGGTCACCGCCGGCGGCCAGCCGGCGCCCGCGGAGCCGCCGGCCGGTGGCGACCAGACCGCCCCGCCGGCCAGCACGCCGCCGGCCCCGCCGGCCGCCGGCACCGAGTGCACCGGCCAGGTGAGCCGCACCGGCCGGATCGCCGCCGGACGCGCGCAGGTGCAGCCGGACGGCCGCTTCTTCCGGGTGGCCGGCGGCGCGCAGCAGGCCTGCGTCGTCGCGCCGGACGGCGTCCGGGTGGGCCTGGAGCTGCAACGCTTCACCGGCGGTACGTTCCGCACCGTGGCCCGCGCCGACAACGCCGACGGCATGGCCACGCTGACCGCCGACACCCCGGCCGGCGCCTACCGCTACCGGATCGTCGGGCTGGCCGGCGCCGGCGAGTACACGGTGGCGTTCTCCGCCCGCTGACGCCGCCCGGCGGCCCACGGACCGCGGCCCCCGACCTCCACCGCCCGGTGGTCGGGGGCCGCGCCGCGTGGGCGGCGCGGTTCCTCCGGGCACCTCCACCGCCCGGTGGTCGGGGGCCGCGCCGCGTCGGCGGCGCGGTTCCTCCGGGCACCCCCACCGCCCGGTGGTCGGGGGCCGCGCCGCGTCGGTGGCACGGTTCGGCGGTGACGGGGCAGCGCGACAGGCGGTGCGCCTCTAGTCTCCGGTGTGGACATCAACTGGGGGTGGGCATGGCGAAGCGCGTGATGGCGGTGGCGGTCGGTGCGATGGTGGTGCTGGGGCAGGTGCTGCTCGGTGGCACCGCGGCGAGCGCCGCCGAGCCGAGCGGAGGTCTGCTGGCGTCCGGCTACGACACGACACAGCGCCTGGACCCGGTCACGGGCCAGGTGCTCGGGGTGGTGGGCGCCGGCCGGGACGCCACGGCCAGCCGCTCCGGCCGCCTCGCCTACGTCCGGGACGTCGACCCCTGCCACCCGGACACCGAGGGTTGCTTCGGTGCGCGAGACCTGCTGGTCACCGCGCGCGACGGCACGCGGGAGCGGGTCCTGGTGCACAATCCCAACGCGCAGGGCGGGGTGTCCTGGCCCGACTGGTCGCCCGACGGTCGACAGATCGCCTACTACTGGGGCACGCCCGGCGAGCGCGGGCTCAACATCATCAACGTCGACGGCACCGGCAACGACCAGTTGGTGCAGGTCGGCGGCCCGGGCACGTTCGCTCCGGACGGCAGCGCCATCGCATACGTCAAGGACGGCGACGTGTTCGTGATCGACCTGGCCACCCGGGAGTCCCGCGCGGTGACCACCGAGGGGCTCGCCCAGTTCGCCCCGCCGGACTGGTCGCCCGACGGCCGGACGATCGTCTACGCCGGCCAGTCGGAGTTCCTCACCGTTCCGGCCGCCGGGGGGCCGTCGTCGCATGCCGGCGTCTGGTCCAACCCGCTGAGCGGAGTCGGCGCGCCGGTGTTCTCCCCGAACGGGGCGAAGGTCGCCTTCACCGCCACCGAGGCGTCGTCCGATCCGGACACGTCGGGGACCCGTCGCGTCTTCACCGCCCGGGTGGACGGATCGCGACTGCGTGCGGTGGCCGACGTGGACGCGGAACTCACCGACTGGCTGCGGGTGCGCGGATAGCGGTCGGCGGGTCACGCCGGCCCACCCCGGCCGAGGTCAGGGCAGCGCCGCGACCGCTTCGGCGTACGCCGTGCCGGTGCGGATGGCGGCGGCCACCAGCACGGCCAGTTGGGTCGGCGCGACGCCGCAGGACAGGTCGGTGGTGACGCCGGCGGCCAGCACCAGCGTCCCGTCGCCGGGCTCGTGCACGTAGGCGGCGGGCAGCAGGCGGTCGTGGTTCCAGGCGTTGCAGAACGCGTACGCCTCGGTGCGGCGGTCGGCCGGCAGCGTGCGGGCCGCCACCACCCGGGCGTGCAGCACCCCGCCGAGCACGCGGAACTGGATCGTCGCCGCGCCCCACCGGCCGGCCAGCGTGCCGTCCGGCTCCACCGTGTACGGCTCGCCCCGCGCCGCCAGGGCGGCGGTGAGCAGCGCGGCGTCCAGCGGGGCCGGCTCCTCCGGGTCGGGCGGGCCGGGCTCGGCGGGATCGGCCTCCGGCTCCTCGTCGAACTCGCTCTCCGCGGCCAGCGACACCGGCCCGGCGAGCGGCCGTTCGGCCAGCCAGGAGGCGATCCGGCCGGACTGGTGCCCGGTGCCGTTGCGGGCGTCGAAGCTGCCGGCCAGCGCGGTGGCCAACGCCTGGAGTTGCGCGCCGAGCGTGGCCACGTCCACCTCGGCCGCCGGCCGCGACCCGTGCCCGGGGCGGTGGATCCGCCGCCCGCCGAGACCGGCCTCCGCGGCCAGCCCGCAGAGCAGCGCCCCGGCCGCGGCGAACTCCATCGCGGACAGGTCGTCGGCCGGCCGGTCCAGCCGGGGCAACTGCTCGGTCAGCAGCTCCAGGCCGCGGTGCGGGTAGCCGCCGAGCGCGCAGAACCGCAGGTGCGTGGCGAGCAGTCCGAACGCGGCCCGCTCCCGACGGTGCCGGCGGTACGCGCGGGCGTGCGCCCGCGCCGCCTGGACCACCGCACCGGTACGCAGCCACGGGAGCAGCCCGGCGACCAGTGACCGTTCGGGTTGGTCGGTGCAGCCCGGCGCGTCGACCGGCCCCGGCCCCAGCGCCGCCAGCGCCGCCGTCGGGTCGCCCCAGCCGGCCAGCAGCTCGGCCCGTCGGGCCGGGGCACAACCGGGGCAGCCGGCCACCGGGTCCGCCGCGTCGGCGGCCGTCCACCGCTCGTACGCGCGCCGCGCGGCCGGCTCGTCGCCGAGGTGGTCGGCGAGCCGGCAGCGCAGTTCGGCGACCGGTGCGGCGTCCGGGCCCAGCTCGTCGGCGAGCGTGTCGGTCAGTGACCGGATCTGGTCCAGCCCGACCCGGGGCGTGCCGAACGCCGCCTCCACCGCCTGTCGCTGGTGCCGGCGCAGCCGGGTCAGCTCGTCGGGGTGGCCGTCGAGCAGGCCCGGGTGCCGCGCCAGCGTGGCCCGCAGGCGGCGTACCGGCTCCACGGTCCGCCACCGCTCGCCCCGGTGCAGGTACGCCTCCACCAGCGCGAACCGTGCCGACAGCGCGGTACGCGGGTCGTCGGTGGCGTCGGCGCGGGCGGCGATCCGGTCCAGCTCGGCGCAGCGTTCCTCGTCGTCGGGCCGGTCCCGGGCGTCGGCGAGCGCGGCGGCCAGCGCCCGGTCGCGGGCGGTGGTCACCGGACCGTCCCGCCGGGCAGGTCGGCGACCGCGGCGGCGAGTTGGCAGCCGGTGGTGACACCGCAGTCGATCAGCCGGTCGAGCTGGTGCGGGGTGACGCCGCGCTCGAGGTCGGTGGTGACCTCGCCGCAGACCTGCGCGACGCCGTCGTCGTCGACGTGCACGTACGCCTTGGGCCAGAGCCGGTCGTGGTTCCACGTGTTGCAGAACGCGTGCAGCCCGGGCACCCGGTCGATGCCGAACCGGTGCGCGGCGACGGTGCGCACCTGGAGCAACTCGCCGGCGGCGCCCCGGCGGTGGAACCAGATCAGGCTCCGTTCCCAGCGGCCGACCAGGGCGCCGTCGGCCTCCTCGGCCACCGCGTACCCTCGGTGGGCCAGCACGGCGGCGATCAGCTCGCCGGTCAGCGGCCGCAGTGCCTGCGGGTGTCCGGTCAGCGGACCGTCCGGACCGTCCTCGATCTCCGGCGACGCCATCGGGCATCCCTTCTGAGGCGAATAACACAAACGACGGTCCGATCCGCGCTGCGACACGCGCAAGCGACCCGGAAAAGCGGCGTTCCGCCGGGTACCGCCGTTACCGTGACTCTATGGCGGGCCGTACCTCTCAGGCGAGCCGGCGGCGCGGCGCGTCGCCGCGTGGCTCCACGAACAACCGTGCCCGTCAACCGGCGAAGAAGGCGGCGCGCAAGCCGGTCCGGCGGCGGCCGACCCGTGGGCCGAGTCCGGCCGCGTTCGTCGGCGGCGCGGTCAACGCGCTGTGGATGGGGCTGGCCCACTCCGTCGGTTGGGTGTTCCGGGCCGCCGGCCGGCAGGCCGCGTCCACCCGGGAACTCGACCCGGAGCACCGCCGCGACGGGGCCGGCCTGCTCCTCTTCGGGCTGGCCATCCTCGCCGCGGTGGGCATCTGGGGTGGCGGCGCGGGGCCGGTCGGCCGGCACCTGTCCGACACCGTGCGCCTCTTCTTCGGGGCGATCTCCATCGTGCTGCCGGTGCTGTTGATGATCGGCGCGTGGCGGTTGATGCGCACGCCGGTGGACCCGGAGCACCGCGGTCGCGGTCTGGTCGGCTGGGGTTCGATGCTGCTGGCCACCGCCGCGATGCTGCACATCGGGCAGAACCCGGTCGACGAGGTGCAGCGCGACTACGCGGGCGGCCTGATCGGCGCCGGCCTGGGCGACCTGCTGAAGTCGGCGGTGACCGCCTGGGTGGCCATGCCGCTGCTGCTCCTGCTGCTGGTGTTCGGCCTGCTGGTGGTGACCGCGACGCCGATCAACCGGATCCCGGAGCGGCTCGGGCTGCGCGCCGACCCGGCCGCGCCGGAGGAGGTCGAGCCGGTCGACGAGGTGGTGGCGCCGCCGAAGCCGGCGCGCAAGCGGCCGGCGAAGCGGCTCCCGCCGCCGACGGACCCGCTGGACCCGGACGACGAGCTGGCCGGCGTGGACCTCCAGGAAACCATCGTGTTGCCGCGCAAGCTGCCCAAGGTGCCGGCGAACCGCAAGCCGGCCGAGCCGCCGGAGCACTCGCCGCTGCCCACCCGCGCCGAGCAGCTCGCGCTCACCGGGCTGTCCGGCGACTACACGCTGCCGCCGGCCAACATGCTCGGCGCCGGGGCCGCGCCGAAGACCCGGAGCAAGGCCAACGACGAGGTGATCGCGGCGCTGACCGGCGTGTTCGACCAGTTCGGCGTGGACGCCGAGGTCACCGGCTTCACCCGGGGCCCGACCGTCACCCGCTACGAGGTCGAGCTGGGGCCGGGCGTCAAGGTCGAGCGGATCACTCAGCTCTCCCGCAACATCGCGTACGCGGTGAAGTCGCCGGACGTGCGGATCCTCAGCCCGATCCCGGGCAAGAGCGCGGTCGGTGTGGAGATCCCGAACACCGACCCGGAGAACGTGTCGCTCGGCGACGTGCTGCGGTCGCGCGCCGCGACCAGCGACCACCACCCGATGGTGGTGGCGCTCGGCAAGGACATCGAGGGCGGCTACGTGGTGGCCAACCTCGCGAAGATGCCGCACATCCTGATCGCGGGCGCCACTGGCGCTGGGAAGAGCTCGTGCCTGAATAGTCTGCTTGTGTCTATTTTGACCAGAGCCACGCCGGACGAGGTGCGGCTGCTGCTGATCGACCCGAAGCGCGTCGAGATGACCGGCTACGAGGGCATCCCGCACCTGGTCACGCCGATCGTGACCAACCCGAAGAAGGCGGCCGACTCGCTGGACTGGGTCGTCCGCGAGATGGACATGCGTTACGACGACCTCGCCGCCAACGGGGTCCGGCACATCGACGACTTCAACCGCAAGGTGCGCAACGGCGAGATCACGGCGCCGCCGGGCAGCGAGCGGGAGATGCGGCCCTACCCCTACCTGCTGGTGATCGTGGACGAGTTGGCCGACCTGATGATGGTCGCGCCGCGCGACGTGGAGGACTCGGTCGTCCGGATCACCCAGTTGGCGCGCGCCGCCGGCATCCACCTGGTGCTGGCCACCCAGCGCCCCTCGGTGGACGTGGTCACCGGCCTGATCAAGGCGAACGTGCCGTCCCGGCTGGCGTTCGCCACCTCGTCGCTGGCCGACTCCCGGGTCATCCTCGACCAGCCCGGCGCGGAGAAGCTGCTCGGCCGCGGTGACGGCCTGTTCCTGCCGATGGGCGCGTCGAAGCCGGTGCGCATCCAGGGCGCCTGGGTGACCGAGCGCGAGATCGCCGACGTGGTGAAGTTCTGCAAGGACCAGCGCGAGCCGGAGTTCCGTCCGGACGTGCTCGCCCCGGCACAGGAGAGCAAGAAGAAGATCGACGAGGACATCGGCGACGACCTGGACCTGCTGGTGCAGGCCGTCGAGCTGGTGGTCACCTCGCAGTTCGGCTCGACCTCGATGCTCCAGCGCAAACTGCGGGTCGGTTTCGCCAAGGCGGGCCGGCTGATGGACCTGATGGAGACCCGGGGCGTGGTCGGCCCGTCCGAGGGCTCCAAGGCGCGCGACGTGCTGGTCAAGCCGGACGAACTGGAGGAGGTCCTGGTCGGCCTGCGCGGCGGCGAGGACTGACCGGGCACGCGGAACGGGCCCGCCGGTCGACCGGCGGGCCCGTGTGACGCGGTGGCTCAGGAGTTGTAGATCGCGTACCCGATCACCATGCCGAGCACGGCGCCGACCACGCTGGCGGCTGCGGCGTACCAGCCGAGCGGCTTGTCGCCGAGCACCGCGCCGACGATGCCGAGCACCAGGCCGACCAGGCCGAACAGCGGCGGCAGGAAGAAGATCGCGATGACCGCGAAGACGAACGCGATGATGGTGCAGATGCGGGCGGCGCTGCTGCGCGGGCGGGCGGTGGCGTGGACGTCGGCCATGGTGTCCTCCGTGAGTGATCTTCTCGTTGAGCTGACCGGTCACCTACCCCGACGGTCCGGTTGTCCAAACCGGATCACGCATCGATCAGTGGAACACCTTCAGGCCGACCACGCCGGCGACCACCAGCAGCAGGCAGGCGATCCGGGGCAGGTTGGCCGGCTCGCCGAGCGCGAGCATGCCGACCAGCGCGGTGCCCACCGCGCCGATGCCGACCCAGACCGCGTAGCCGGTGCCGACCGGGATGTCGCGCAGCGCGTACGCCAGGCCGGCCATGCTGCCGACCAGCGTGACGGCGAAGACGGCGGAGGGGAGGGGACGGGTGAAGCCGGCGCTGCGGTCCAGGGCGATCGCCCACGCGGTCTCCAGCAGTCCGGAGAGCACCAGCACGATCCAGGCCATGAGGTCACCTCTGAGGGGCGGGCCCGGCGGTCGGCCGGGCGGCGGTCGATGTCCGCGGGGCGTCGTGCCTGACCGGGTACGCCCACCACTCGTCCGGGGCGGCCCGGGGACCGCCACGGCCGACGCTAGCACCGGCCGGGCCGGCCCGGCGGCGTGGTGACGAAGCCCACCATCACTGGAGTTCACGCGAACTTCAGGTTGCACGATGGGGCCATGACCGTGCTCTTCTCCGACGAGGACGTCGTGGCGGCCGTGGACGCCCCGCTCACCGTCGCCGCCATGCGGGACGCGCTGCTGGCCGCGTACGCCGGGCGGCTGATCGCCCCGCCCCGGGCCTCCGCCCCGCTCGGCGGCGGCCGGATGGTGCTCACCGCCGGCCACCTCACCGGCGAGTGGTACGGCTTCCGCTCCTACGACACGTTCGGGCACCCGGAGAGCGGGCAGCTCGTGGTGCTGCACGACGCGCGTACCGGTGCGGTGCGGGCCATCGCGGTCGGCGAGGAGCTGGGCTCCCGGCGGACCGGGGGACTGGGTGGGGTGGCCGTGGACGCGCTGGCCCGGCCGGACGCCGCCACGCTCGGCGTGGTGGGTTCCGGACGCCAGGCGTGGACCCAGGTGTGGGCCGCCGCGGCGGTCCGGCCGCTGCGCGAGGTGACCGTGCACAGCCGCTCGGCCGCCCGGCGGGAGGCGTTCGCCGCCCGGGTCCGGGCCGAGCTGGGCGTGCCGGCCCGGGCCGTCGGCTCCGCCGCCGCCGCGGTGCGCGACCGCGATCTCGTGGTGCTCGCCACCACCAGCACCGTCCCGGTGCTGGCCGCCGCCGACCTGGCCCCGGGCACGCACGTCAACACCGTCGGCTTCAAGCAGGCCGACCGGCACGAGTTCGGCACCGACCTGCTCGACGCCGCCGACCTGCTGGTCACCGACTCGCCGGGGCAGGCCGCCGCGTACGCGCCGCCGATGCTCGCCGCCGTCGAGCCGTACGCCGGCCGGCTGCGCGACCTGGGCGCGGTGCTGGCCGGCGCGGTCCCGGGCCGCACCGGCGCGGACCAGATCTCGGTCTTCTGCTCCACCGGCCTGGCCGGCACCGAGGTCTTCCTCCTCGACCGCCTGGCCCGCGCGCTCGCCCCGGCGCGGTGAGAGGGGGCCCCTTCTCTACCGCAGGCGTTAACAAGGGCCCCTTCCTTGCACCTGTACCCTCGGATGGTGTCTGCTGCCTCCTCCTCTCCGCAATCCGATGGGCGCCGGGTCGCGCTGCTGACCCTGGGGTGTGCCCGCAACGAGGTCGACTCGGAGGAGTTGGCCGCCCGGCTGCACGCCGACGGCTGGCAGGTGAGCACCGACGGCGAGGGCGCCGACGTGGTGGTGGTGAACACCTGCGGCTTCGTGGAGAAGGCGAAGCAGGACTCGATCCAGACGCTGCTGGCCGCCGCCGACACCGGCGCCAAGGTGGTCGCCGCCGGCTGCATGGCCGAGCGGTACGGCCGTGAGCTGGCCGACAGTCTCCCCGAGGCGCAGGCGGTGCTGAGCTTCGACGACTACCCGGACATCGCGGCCCGGCTCGACGCGGTGGTGGCCGGCGAGGCGATCTCCGCGCACACCCCGCGCGACCGGCGCGAGCTGCTGCCGCTGACGCCGGTGAAGCGCCGCGAGGCGGCGGTGTCGCTGCCCGGCCACGGCACCCCGACCCGGGTCGCGCCGCAGACCGACGCGCACACCCCGGCGCACCTGCGGCAGGTGCTGCGGCACCGGCTCGACACCGGCCCGGTGGCCTCGCTGAAGCTGGCCAGTGGCTGCGACCGGCGCTGCGCGTTCTGCGCCATCCCGGCGTTCCGCGGGGCGTTCGTCTCGCGTACCCCCGACGAGCTGCTCGCCGAGGCCGAGTGGCTGGCCAAGACCGGCGTCCGCGAGCTGGTGCTGGTCAGCGAGAACTCCACCTCCTACGGCAAGGACCTGGGCGACCCGCGCGCGTTGGAGAAGCTGCTGCCGCAGCTCGCCGCGATCGACGGGATCGTCCGGGTGCGGGCCAGTTACCTCCAGCCGGCCGAGACCCGGCCCGGCCTGGTCGAGGTGATCGCCACCACGCCGGGCGTGGCCGCCTACTTCGACCTGTCGTTCCAGCACTCGAGCGAGCCGGTGCTGCGCCGGATGCGCCGATTCGGCTCCACCGACCGGTTCCTGGAGCTGCTCGCCTCGGCCCGGGCGCTGGCGCCGGCGGCGGGTGCGCGGAGCAACTTCATCGTGGGCTTCCCGGGTGAGACGAAGCAGGACGTGGCCGAGCTGGTCCGGTTCCTGACCGAGGCGCGGCTGGACGCGATCGGCATGTTCGACTACAGCGACGAGGACGGCACCGAGGCCGCCGGGCTGCCCGGCAAGGTCTCGGCCGCCACCGTGAAACGCCGCTACGACCGGCTCAGCGCGCTCGCCGACGAGCTGTGCTCGCAGCGGGCCGAGGAGCGGCTCGGCTCGACGCTGGAGGTGCTGGTGGACTCGATCGCCGACGGCGTGGTCGAGGGCCGGGCCGCCCACCAGGCGCCCGAGGTCGACGGGTCGACCACGCTCGTCGCGCCGGACGGCGCCGGGGTGGACCTGGCCGCGCTGCGCCCGGGTGACCTGGTCCGGGCCCGGGTGACGGCGACCGAGGGCGTCGACCTGATCGCCGTACCGGATGAGATGATCTCGGCGGCGCCCGGCGCGGCACGGTGACGGCGGGCCCGGACGGAGCGGGGAAGCGACGTGGGGCGATGCCGGACATGACCGGGGCGGAGTCGACGGTGGCCGCCCCCGTGCCGCTGCTCAACGCGGCCAACCTGCTGACCGCGGCGCGGCTGGTGCTGGTGCCGGTCTTCGCGGTCACCGTGGTGGCGTCCGGGATGACCCACGCCGGCTGGCGGACGGCGGCCTGCCTGATCTTCGTGGTGGCCTCGGCGACGGACCTGGTCGACGGCTGGATCGCCCGCCGGTTCGAGCTGGTCACCTCGCTGGGCAAGGTCGCCGACCCGATCGCCGACAAGGCGCTCACCGGCGCCGCGCTGGTGCTGCTCTCCTGGTACGACCGGCTGCCCTGGTGGGTGACAGTGGTGATCCTGGTCCGGGAGCTGGGCATCACCGCGCTGCGCTTCTGGGTGATCCGGCACGGGGTGATCGCGGCCAGCCGGGGCGGCAAGATCAAGACTGCGTTGCAGATCCTGGCGATCACCTGGTACCTCTGGCCGATGCCGGCGGCGCTGGCCCCGATCGGCCCCTGGATCATGGGCGCCGCCGTGGTGGTCACCGTCGCCACCGGTTTCGACTACGTCGCCCAGGCGCTGCGGCTGCGTCGCCCCGCGCGTTGATCCGGTCAGCCGGTGAGTAAGCCGGCGCGACGCGGGAAGAAGGGGCGGGTCATGGAAGACACCGACGCGCGACACCAGCGGCCCGCCGGCAGTCCGGCGGCCTCCGTGGTGCACCGCCTGCACGAGTGCGGGCAGACGCTGGCCACTGTCGAGTCGCTGACCGGCGGGCTGCTCGCCGCCGCGATCGTGGAGATCGCCGGCGTCAGCTCGATCTACCGGGGCGGTCTCGTGGTCTACGCCACCGAGCTGAAGGCGACGCTGGCCGGCGTACCGGAGGACCTGCTGGCGGCGCGCGGGCCGGTCGACCCGGACGTGGCCGTCGCCCTCGCGGAGGGTGGGCGGCAGCGCTGCGGCGCGGACTGGGGGCTGGCCACGACCGGGGTGGCCGGGCCGGAGCCGCAGGGCGACAAGCCGGTCGGCCTGGTCTACGTGGCGGTCACCGGCCCGACCGGCAGCGACGTGCGCCGGCTCGACCTCGACGGTGGCCGGGACCACATCCGTTCGGCCGCGGTGATCGAGGCGCTGCGCCTGCTCGCCGAGCACATCCCGGTCACCGGCGACGCCGGGCTCGCCGACCCGGCGGGCGCGGGCCGGCGGTGAGCCGTCCCGGCGCCGACGCGCCCGGCCGCGGGGTCGCCGGAGCGGCGTTTACCGCAGGATTGGAGAGGCGGGGTGGGATGTCGTCGTGGCGGTCAACGGGTACGGTTGCGGGAAGGCTCCGGCGGGCGACGCCGGCGCCGGAGCGGCCCGCCGCCTCCGGCGCGGTGCGAATCGGCCGGACAGGTGTCCCGTCAGGGGAGGTGCGATGGTCCTGCTACGCCGGGTGATCGGTGACGCACTGCGGGCGCGCCGGCAGGGGCAGCAGCGCACCCTCCGCGAGGTCTCGTCCGCGGCCAACGTCAGCCTCGGTTACCTCTCCGAGATCGAGCGTGGCCAGAAGGAACCCTCCAGCGAGCTGCTGGCCGCGATCTGCGACGCGCTCGGCGCCCGCCTGTCCGAGCTGCTGCGCGAGGTGAGCGACACGGTCGCCCTGGCCGAGCAGATGCCCGGCGTGCTGGTGCCGGTGGCCGACGAGCCGACGCCGGTGGTCCCGTCCGCCGTGCGCAAGGCCACCAACCGGGGTGTCCGGCAGGTCACCACCGACGGCGCGGTGGCCGTCCAGGTCCGGCAGGATTCGCCGCTCAAGGCGACGCTGCGCAGCACCCGCGTGCGTCCCGCTGAGCGGGACGTGGTCTGCGCCGCCTGACCGGCCGGTCCGCGCGATGGTCGCCGGTGGCGCGCGGGTCGTAGTGTTGATCAGGTCGTACGGGTGCCGGAGTGGTGTCCGACTGGAACGATGTAGGCGCGACACTACTGAGGGGACGAGGCGGAGATGGCGAACCCGTTCGTCAAGGGTTGGAAATACCTGATGGCGCTCTTCGGCGCGAAGATCGACGAGCACGCCGATCCGAAGGTGCAGATCCAGCAGGCGGTCGAGGAGGCGCAGCGGCAGCACCAGGCGCTGGTCCAGCAGGCGGCGGCCGTGATCGGCAACCAGCGCCAGCTGGAGATGAAGCTGTCCCGGCAGATGACCGAGGTGGAGCAGCTCCAGGGCAACGCGCGGCAGGCGCTCGCGCTGGCCGACCAGGCCCGGGGCCGGGGCGACGAGGCCGAGGCCGGGCGCTACGAGCAGTCCGCCCAGTTGCTCGCCACCCAGCTCGTCTCCGGTGAGCAGGCGCTGGAGGATCTCAAGACGCTGCACGACCAGGCGCTCGGCGCGGCCGCGCAGGCCCGCAAGGCGGTCGAGAACAACTCGATGATCCTCCAGCAGAAGCTCGCCGAGCGCACCAAGCTGCTCAGCCAGCTCGAGCAGGCCAAGATGCAGGAGAGCGTGGCCCGCTCGCTGGAGTCGATGTCGTCGCTCACCGCGCCGGCCAGCACCCCGTCGCTGGACGAGGTGCGGGACCGGATCGAGCGCCGCTACGCCACCGCCATGGGCCGGGCCGAGCTGGCCGGCAACTCGGTCGAGGGCCGCATGCTGGAGATCCAGAAGGCGACGCTCGACTCGGCCGGGTCCTCCAGACTGGAACAGATTCGGTCGAGCATGGCCGGTGAGCAGCTCGGCGCCCAGCAGCAGCGCCCCGCCGTGGGGCAGCCGACCGACCCGGCCGCCGCCGCCCGGCTGGACGAGATCCGGGCCAGCATGAGCCGGGACCGCGGCGCCGGGGAGAGCACCACCGGCTGACGGACGAGGGAGAGCGATGGCGGACGAGCGGACCCGACACTTCCGGCGGCTGGCCAAGCTGCGTCGTTCGGCCCGGCGGTGGAGCGTGCTGGCCGGCGGGCTCGGCGGCGCCGCAGCGGTGCTCACCCCGTACGCCGGCCTGGGCCTGCCGGACGCGGCCTGGGCCGGCGCCGCGGGCAGCGCCATCGCGGTGGCCGCCTGGCGCTGGGTCGACCACCGGGCGCTCGCGGCGGTGCCGGCCCCGCCGGCGCTCGACCCGGCCGAGGCCGCCGCCCGCTCCCGGGCCCGGCTGGTCGCCGCCGTCGAGCGGCTGCCCGTGGGCCCCGGCGTCCTCGCCGAGGTACGCCGGGTCCGGTCCCGGCTCGCGTTGCGCGGCACCTCCGCGGCCGAGCCGTGGGCCCGCCTGGACCGGGCCGCGCTCACCCTGGGCGGGCTGGCCGGCCGGCTGACCGGGCTGGCCGGGCCGGCGGTCCGGGAGGCCGCCGAGGCGGACCATTCCCTGCGCGAGCTGGCCGGCCGGGTGGCCGGTGTGGAACGCGCGTTGAAGCTGGCCCCGCGCGGGCCGCTCGCCGAGGTGCACGCCACGCTGGTCGCCCAGCTCGAGGAGGGGGTGGCCGCCTACGAGCGGCTGGTGGTGGCCGCCGCCGGCTACGTCGCCGAGGACGCTCGCCCCGACACCCACCACCCGGCCGCCGCGCGCCTCACCGAGGCCACCGACCTCCTGCACGGCGTGGCCTCCGCCCTCGCCGAACTCCGCACCCCACTTCGCACCCCCTGACGGCCGGCGCCGGTCTGTGCCCGCCCCAGGCCCGTCATCCCGGGCCGGGCCGCGGTGTTGCGCGACCCTGTGCGGCCATCACTGTCCGTAGTGCCTGCTGGGAACGGTATGGGCAAGGACGCGTATACCTGTCAGGCATAATTATGCCTCAGAGGCATACCGCTCCGAAGTCATGCATTCTTCTGGAGTGGCACGAAAGCTCGCCACGAAGCCGGCCCCGTGCGGCCGTACCCGGGACCGGCGCCGGTCAGGCCGGGGTGGTGATCTGGATCGGGGGGGTCCAGGGGGAGATGCCGACGATGTTCGTCGCGCGTATCCGGTAGTAGTAGGTGACGCCGGGCGGCAGGGCGGTGTTCGTGAAGCCGCGGCCGGTGACCCGGAAGGTGGCCGGGTCCCGGGTGAAGCCGGGGTCGGTGGCACGCTCGACGATGAAGCCGGCGCCGGGCCCGACCGGCGTCGCCGCCGACCAGCTCAGCGTCACCGTGGCGGTGTCCGGCGCCGGCGTGCCGGCGGTGGCGCAGACCCCGGTGGGCGCGGTCGGCCGGGGCGGCGTGGTCACCGTGGCCACCGTCGACCAGGGTGACGCCGCGCCGAGGTACGTGGTGCGTACCCGGTAGTAGTACGTGGTGTCCGGGGCGACGGCCGGGTCCAGGTGGGCCTCGCCCACGGCGATCGCCGTGGTGCCCGGCCCGCTGGTGAACGTCGGGTTGGTGGCCCGCTGCACGTCCACCCCGGTGGCAAAGGAGTGGTTCGCCCAGCGCAACGCCACCCGCAGCGGGGCGGCCGGCGGCACCGCCGCGGTCAGCCGGGACGGCGCGGTCAGCCGTACCGCCGCCGGCGCGTCGTTCGACCAGGCCGAGCAGCTCACCGCGTTCTCGGCGCGGATCCGGTAGTGGTAGGTGACACCGGGGGTGACTGTCGCGTCCGTGTACCGGGTCGCGGTGGCGGCCACGGTGATCTCGGTGCGGCCGGTCGTGAACGCGCTGTCGGTGGCGCGTTGCAGTCGATGGCTGGTGGCCGGCGGACGGCTGCCGTTGCCGGTCCAGGCCAACGCGATGGCCGGCAGCGCGGTGGCCGAGCCGGGCACCGGCGTGGCGGTCAGGCCGGTGGGCGCCCGGGGTGCCACCCGCAGCACCAACGGCCGGCTCATGCCCTGGTCGCGCAGCCCCGCCGAGCGCGTCTGCCAGCGGTACTCCCAGCCCAGGTTGACCACCTGGTTGACCACCGTCGCGGGTCGGCCGTCGACCGGGCTGACCGGGCCGGCGTCCAACCTCGCGCCGGCCGGCCGACCCGGGTCGAGCAGCCGTACGCTGTCGCCGACCGTGAAGGGCAGGCTGGGCGCGACCGGGCGCAACGCCACCACCACGTCCTCCCGCGGGTTGACCCGGACGGTGTCCTTCCAGCCCAGCTCGCCCTCCTCCGGCGGGCGGATCGTGCCGTCCCAGCCGACCCGGTTGACCACCTGCACGTCGGTGCCCTCGACGTGCACCGGATGGGTGCGGTCCGCGTCGCCGACGATCCGCCAGAGCTGGGTGCCGTCCGCCGGCGCGCCCACCGGCACGGTCGGGTCGGTGACGAACAGCTCCTCGGTGACGGGGTCGGCCGGGCCGAGCGGCAGCACGGCCGGCGCGAGCGGCCCGGCGAGCGGGTGGCCGACCCCGAGTCGCCCCACCGCCCGGCCGTGCCGGGGCTCGAACACCTGCCCGACCGACTTCACCGCCAGCGGCAGCGTGACCGGGCCGGACGCGCCGGCCGGCGTGAACGTGACCGAGGTGGCGCGCGCCGGGACCAGCGTCGGGCCGGCGGTGCGGGTGCCGAACGCCGGGTCGTACGCCGGTTGCGGCACGATCGGCGGCGGCTGGCTCTCCGCGTACGCGCCGGGCAGCCGGGCGGCGAGCCGCCGCCTGTCGTAGCGCGGCGCCGGACTGCCGGCCACCCGGATCTGGAGCAGCGTCCGGGTGTTCGGGCCGTAGCCGGGACGGGCCGGCGGCAGGCCACCCGCGGCGGTACGGTCGCCGGCGTCGGTGTGGTGGTCGTGGCGGCTGTCGAACCGGGGCATCGGTGCCGGGCAGTCGTTGTAGAGGATCAGCGTGCTGCCCGGCGGCACGGTGGCGAAGTCCACCACCACGTCGGCGCGCTCGCCGGGCGCGAGCAGCAGCGTGTGCCCGTCCACGTTGAGCACTGTCGGGTCCTGCCGGTCGTAGCGGTAGCCGATCGGCCGGTTCGCCAGCACCACCGGTGCCGGGAGCAGGCCGCCCTCGTTGCCGATCTGGATCAGCTCCGGACCGGCGGCGGCCGGGTCGGGCACGCCGCCGTCGCGCCCGTCCACCGGCCAGTACGCCGGCCGGCCGGGCGCCCGGACCGCCTCCACCATCGGCACCTCGCCGGCACGCGGGTCGGCCGCGTCGCCATCCGGCGTCCACATCGGCCCGTCCGAGGCGGCCCGGTAGAGCTGGAGGTTGACCGCGCGGTCCGCGCAGGCGTTCAGGATCCGGAACCGGTACGCCCGCGGCTCGACCTCCAGGTACGGGTAGGCGACGCCGTTGACCAGCGGGGTGTCCCCGTACGCGTCGGGGACCGCCGAGGGGTGCGGCACGCCCGGGACCAGCGGCGGCTCGTCCGGGTCGGTGACCGGGTCGTGGTGCGGGTTCGGCACCGGGGCGACCCAGGGACTCGCCCCGCCGTCCGGGTCGTGGGTCCACGGCCCGTAGTCCCAGCGGCCGGTCGGGTTCGTGCCGCTGACCCGGTAGGGGTTCTGCCGGGGCTGGTAGACGTGCGGGTGCCAGAGGCTGCCCTTGGCGCCCCAGCGGTCCCGGTCCCAGGTCGGGTCCTGCGCGGCGAGCTGCGCGTCGTCGGGGACGAACGTCTTGTCCTCGATCACCAGCGGGAGCTGGTCGGCGGGGAGCACGCCGTCGGCGACGAGGCGTTCCTCGGCCGGGTCGGTGAGCAGGTAGAGCGCGAGCTGCCCGGCGTAGACGGTGAGCCGGGACAGGCCGAGCGTGTTGTCGTGCAACCACATCAGCCGGCCGCTCTGGTCGTTCGGGAAGTAGAGCGTGGTGGCGCCCGCGCCGGGGACCGGCATGTCCGGCACCGGCGTCACCCCCACCCCGACCGGGTACGGGGTGATCTCGCCGGCCGGGGTCACCCACTGCCACGGGTTGCCGGCGCTGGTCCAGGCGGTCCGCGCCCCGGCCAGGTGCGGCACGGCCCGGTTCTGCGGGTACGGCGCGGGGCCTTCCAGCGGCCCGGTCCCGGCCCCGTCGACCGTCTCGTCGACCGGCAGGAACAGCTCGCCGGCCCGGCCGGTGGGGAGCTGGTTGATGAACTTGATCCGGACCGGCCGGCCGCGCCGTGCCACGATCATCGGACCGAGGTGCCAGGGCCGGTCGGGCGGGCTCACCGTGTTGTGGCCGGCCGCGTCCGTGCCCAGGTTGAGCTGGCGGTAGCCGCGCAGCCGGGTGGCCGGCAGGTCCCGGTGCAGGCGCTGCGCGTACTCCTGGAGGCCGATCTCGTAGTAGTCGCAGCCCGGCCACGTGATGGTGTCCGGCGCCGCGACCGGCAGCCGGGCGCCGAGCCCGGCGGTGGCCGCCCGGCCCGGCACCGGCAGCGGGTCGACGAACTTGCGGAGGCCGGTGCCGGGCACCGGCCGGCCGTCCGGGTCGAGCGCGGGCAGCGGGCTGCTGGCGGTGTTCGGCACCGGACCGAACAGGCGCGGCACCCCGCCCGGGTCCAGACTGGCGCAGGCGGGTTCGACCGGCGCGGCCGGTTCGGCGGTTTCGACGGGCGCGACCGGCTCCGGCGGCGCGGCCGGCTCGGCGGGCTTCTCGTCGGCGGCGCGGGCGGTCGGGACGGTGGGCGCGGTCTTCTCGGCGACCGTGGCGGCCCGGTCCGGCCGGCCGGGCCGGAGTCTGCGGAACAGCACCATGGCTCTCCCCGGGATCGGGGCGCGGCGGCCGTCACCCCGGCGTGGCGGGCGTACGCGCTGCTGACGATCGGTGAGCGGTCCACCGCAGCATGCGACGCCGGACGGCGGGAGGGAAGTACCCAATCGTCCGAATCTTGGGGATCTTAGGCGTTTCGTGGAAGTTCCACGTCACTCGCGTTCCGGCTGGCAGACCGGGCACCAGTAGGTGACCCGCTCACCCAGCTCCTCCTTGCGGATCGCCGTCCCGCAGCGCCGGCACGGCTGGGCCCGGCGGCCGTAGACGTAACTGGTCCCGCCGCGGCGCAGCACCCCGGTGGTGCTCTGCGTCCAGCGACCCCGGTTCGCCGCGAGCAGCCGCTGGGCCAGCGCCACGGTGCCGGCCAGGTCGGGCACCGCGCGCACCGGCGTCCACGGCGACACCCCGCGCAGGAACAGCACCTCGCACTTGTAGAGATTGCCCACCCCGGCCAGGTTCCGCTGGTCGAGCAGCGCCTCGCCGATGCTCTGCTCCGGGTGCGCGGCCAGCCGGCGGACCGCCTCGTCCGGGGCCCAGTCCGCACCGAGCAGGTCCGGGCCGAGGTGGCCGACCAGCGACTCCTCCTCGGCGGTCGGAATCAGCGCCAGCTCGTGCAGGTGGTAGCCGACCGCGACCGCAGCGGACGAGCGGAGCACCACCCGGATCAGGTGCGCCGGCCGGGCCGACCACCGCTCGCCCGGGGCGTACGCCCGCCACGCGCCGTCCATCCGCAGGTGCGAGTGCAGCGTCCAGCTCCGGGCCCCGGGGTCGTCGAGACGCAGCAGCAGATGCTTGCCCCGGCTGGCCGACTCGCGCACGGTCCAGCCGGCGAGGTCGGTCGCGGCGAGCTGCGGCACGCGGAAGTCCGACCCGGTCAGCCGGGCCCCGGCCAGCGCGCGGTGCAGGACGCGGGCGGTGTTCCAGACGGTGTCACCTTCGGGCACCCCACCATTGTCGCCTGCCGAACGGACCCGGGTTCTGCGGAGAGTCCGGAGCCCGAGGTGGCGGGCCGGCCGGGCGGGGCCGCGTCGCCGGCTCAGTCGCCGGTCACGGCGACCGGGTCGCCCGGCCCGACGCCGAGCAGGTCGACGGCGCGGCCGGTGTGCACGGCCACCGCCACCAGCCCGGCCGAGTCGGCGAACACCACCAACCCGCCGGGCGCGGCGTCGCCGAACGTCCGGCCGTGCACCGCCGGCCGGCCGGCCACGCGTACCCGCGCCGGCAGGCCGTCGAGCAGCGTGCCGGGCGCGGCGAGCTGCACGTTGCCGAAGTGGTCGACGGTCAGCACCTCGGCGTCGAACCCGGCGGCGTCGATGCGGACCACCGGCTCCGGCAGCCGGACCAGCTCGGCCGGATCGACGGCCGGCCCGGCCTCGACCAGCCGCGCGCCGAGCGCCAGCCGCGCGGCCACCGGGGCGAACACGTCGCGCCCGTGGAAGGTGCGGGAGACCGCCGGCGCCAGCCATGCCGGGTTGGTCAGCTCCACCGCCGCGGTCACCCCGCCGAGCGCCGCCGCGGCGGGCAGGAGCAGCCCGTTGTCCGGGCCGACCAGCAGCCCGCCCGGAGTGGCCAGCGCGATCCCGCGACGCGCGGTGCCGACGCCCGGGTCGACCACGCCGACGTGCACCCCGACCGGCAGGTACGGCACGGTCTGTGCCAGCACCGCCGCACCCCGCCGCACGTCGGCCGGCGGCACCAGGTGCGTCACGTCGATCACCCGCGCGCTCGGCGCGAGCCGTGCGAGCACCCCGTGGCAGGCCGCGACGAAGCCGTCCGCGAGGCCGTAGTCGGTGGTCAGCGAGACGCACGGCCGGCTCGCCGCCGGTGGACCGTCCGGATGACTCGCCATCGGCTCCTCCTCGTCGTCTCCGCCACCCTAGCGGCGACGCGGAGCGGGGGCGGTCAGCCGCGGAGGCGCAGGCCCCGGGGGGTGGCCCGGAACCCGGCCGCGGTGAGCGCGTCACGCAGCGGGGAGGAGTGCACCGCCTCGCCGTCGGCGCGCTCCACCGAGATCGCGCCGAGCGCGCCGGAGTGCACCGCGTCGGCGAGCGCCTTGCCGGCCGCGCCCAGCGTGTCGGTGTCGTCGGTGAACGACAGGATCGTCCGCCCGCCCCGCTCGACGTAGAGCACCAGGTCGCCGCCGACCAGCACCACCAGCGCGCCCGCCTTGCGCCCGGCCCGGTGACCGGTGGCCGGGGCGGTGCCGTCGCCCGAGTCGACCGCCCGGTCCGGCCAGGGCAGCGCCGCGCCGTACGGGTTCGCCGGGTCGGTGGCGGCCAGCACCACTGTCGGCCCGTCCCGGTCCCGGCTGTCGTCGGCCAGCGCGCGGATCCGGTCGACGGCGCCGGGCACCGCGAACTGGGCGGCGCCCAGGCCCTCGACGAAGTAGCCGCGTCGGGCCGCCCCGCGCTCCTCCAGCGCGGACAGCACCGGGTAGACCGCGGCGAAGCCACCGGTCACCTGCTCCGCCACGACCGCGCCCCGGGTCACCACACCGTGCCGTTCCAGCAGCAGGTCGGCCAGGGCGGCGGCCCGGCGGGTCGGGTCGCTGTCGCGTTCGGGCAGGCGGGACCAGCGCCCGGCCATGGTGGGCGGGCCGCCACGGCTGGGCAGCGCCACCCGACCGGGACGGCGGTAGCGGGTACGCGGCGCCGACGGCCGGGACCGGTGCGCCCCACCGGCGCCCAGCGCGGCCCGCAGCGGGGCGAGCGTGTCGTTGGTGAGGTGACCGGCCCAGACCAGGTCCCACACCGCGGCCGACAGGGCGGCGTCGTCGGTGGCGCCGACCCGGTCGGAGAGCGAACGGAAGAACAGCGCCTGCCCGTCGCCGAGCGCGTCGAGCACCGACTCGTGCAGCGGGGTGAGCGTCAGTGCCTCGTCCGGCGGCGGCAGCAGCAGCGGCGCGACGTCGGCGTACGCCAGTGTCACCCACCCGTCGCCGCCGGAGATCGCGCCAGCGCCGGCCCAGACCACCTCGCCGCTGGCGCACAGCTCGTCGAGCTGGGCCGGCGAGTAGTCGGCGACCCGAGCGGGCAGCACCAGGCGTTCCAGCGCGGACGCCGGCACGGTGGTGCCCTGCACCTGCTCGACGGCCGCGGCGACCGCCTCGATGCCCCGGGCCGACGAGCCGACCTGCTGCCAGCGGGGCAGGAACGCGGCCAGCGCCCGGGGCGGCACCGGCTCGATCTCCCGGCGCAGCGCCGCCAGGGAGCGGCGACGCAGCAGGCGCAGCACCTCGGCGTCGCACCACTGCGTGCCCACGCTGTCCGGGGCGAACTCGCCGGAGACGACCCGACCGTTCGCCGAGAGCCGGCGCAGCGCCTGCTCGACCACGAACACCCCGAGCCCGAACCGGGCGGCGCAGGTGGCCGCCGCGAACGGGCCGTGGGTGCGCGCGTAGCGGGCGACCAGGTCGCCGAGTGGGTCGGCCACCGGCGTGAGGTGGGCCTCGGCCACCCCCACCGGCAGCGCCACCCCGAGCGCGTCGCGCAGCCGGGCCGCGTCCTCGACGATGACCCAGCGGTCCTCGCCGGCGATCCGGACCCGCAGCACCCGGCGGGCCGCCGCCAGCTCCGCCGGCCACGCCTCCGGCACCCCGCGCTCGGCCAGCTCGGCAGTGCTCAGGTCGCCCACCACCCGCAGCAGCTCGACCACGTCCTCGGCGTCGCGGGGCCGCCGCTGCTCGGTGCGCCAGCGCACCTGCCGCTCGGTCTCGGCGAGCACCGCCGGGTCGAGCAACTCGCGCAGGTCGACCCGGCCGAGCAACTCGCCGAGCAGCCCGGAGTCGAGCGCGAGCGCGGCGGCCCGGCGTTCGGCCAGCGGCGCGTCGCCCTCGTAGAGGAACGCGCCGACGTAGCCGAACAGCAGCGACCGGGCGAACGGGGACGGGCGTTCGGACTCCACCTCGACCAGGCGCACCCGGCGGGCGGCCAGGTCGCGCATCAGCGCGCCCAGGGCCGGCTGGTCGAAGACGTCCTGAAGGCATTCCCGGGCGGCTTCCAGGGTGACCGGGAAGTCGGCGTACTCACGGGCCACGTCGAGCAGTTGCGCGGCGCGTTGGCGTTGCGCCCAGAGCGGCTGCCGGCGGCGCGGGTCGCGGCGGGGCAGCAGCAACGACCGGGCCGCGCACTCGCGGAACCGGGCGGCGAACAGCGCCGACGTGCCGACCGACTCCTCGACGAGCTGGGCGATCTCGTCCGGCTCGAACACCACCACGTCGGCGCCGGGCGGCTCCTCGGCGGTGTCCGGCAGCCGGACCACGATGCCGTCGTCGGAGGGCATGACCTGGGCGTCCACGCCGTAGCGTTCGGCGAGCCGACGACCGATGGCGAGTGCCCACGGGCCGTTGACCCGAGCGCCGAGCACCGAGTGCACGGCGAGCCGCCAGTCGCCCAGCTCGTCGCGGAACCGCTCGACCACCACCGTGCGGTCGTCGGGCAGCGACCGGGTGGCCGCCTTCTGCTCGCGCAGGTAGGTCATCAGGTTGCCGGCGGCCCAGTCGTCCAGCCCGCCGGCGCGCAGCGCCGCCACCGCGTCGGCGTCGGACTGCCGCAGCAGCGCGCGGACCCGGGCGCCGATCGCGCGCCCCAGCTCGACCGGCCGGCCGAGCTGGTCGCCCTTCCAGAACGGCATCCGGGCGGCCTGACCCGGCGCGGGGGAGACCAGCACCCGGTCGGGGGTGATCTCCTCGATCCGCCAGGACGACGAGCCGAGCAGGAACACGTCGCCGACCCGGGACTCGTAGACCATCTCCTCGTCCAGCTCGCCGACCCGCGCCGCGCGCTCGGCACCGGCCAGGAACACCCCGAACAGGCCCCGGTCGGGAATGGTGCCGCCGCTGGTCACGGCCAGCCGCTGCGCGCCCGGCCGGCCGGTCAGCACGTCGGTGGCCCGATCCCAGACCAGCCGGGGACGCAGCTCGGCGAAGGCGGTGGACGGGTAGCGGCCGGAGAGCATGTCGAGCACCGCGTGCAACGCCGAGTCGGGCAGTTCGGCGAAGGGCGCCGCGCGCCGCACCAGCACGGCCAGGTCGCCGAGCCGCCACGGCTCCAACGCCACCATCGCGACGATCTGCTGGGCCAGCACGTCGAGCGGGTTGCGCGGGTAGTGCAGCTCCTCGATCGCGCCCACGCCCATCCGCTCGGCGACCACGGTGCAGGAGAGCAGGTCGCCGCGGTGCTTGGGAAAGACCACGCCACGGGAGACGGCGCCGACCTGGTGCCCGGCCCGGCCCACCCGTTGCAGCCCGGCCGCGACGCTCGGCGGCGCCTCGATCTGCACCACCAGGTCGACCGCGCCCATGTCGATGCCCAGCTCCAGGCTGGAGGTGGCGACCACGGCGGGAAGTTGACCGGACTTGAGCGCCTCCTCGATGTGCTTGCGCTCCTCGCGGGAGACGCTGCCGTGGTGCGCCCGGGCGATCACCGGCGGCGCCCCGGCCGCCGCCCCGGACTGCGCCATCACCTCGGCCGGCTGCCGGGGCGCGCGCACCGGCTCGCCGCCCCGGGGCACGCTCGCGACCGCCGGCGCGGTGGCCGCCTCCGCCTCCTCGGCGGCCAGCTCGTTGAGGCGGGCGCAGAGGCGTTCCGCCCCGCGCCGGGAGTTGGTGAAGACGATGGTGGACCGGTGCGCGCGGATCAGCGCGAGCACCCGTTCCTCGACGGCCGGCCAGATCGAGGGCCGGCGTGGGCCGAGCCCGCCCAGCTCGTCCTCCGGCGGCTCCTGCTCGTCGAGGCGGGTCATGTCCTCCACCGGGACCTGGACGCTGACCTCGATGGTCTTGTCGGCCGGCGGTTGCACCACGTCGACCGGGCGGGCGCCGCCGAGGAAGCGGGCGCAGACGTCGATCGGACGCACCGTGGCGGAGAGCCCGATCCGTTGGGCGGGCCGGTCGAGCAGCGCGTCGAGGCGTTCCAGGGAGAGGGCCAGGTGGGCGCCGCGCTTGGTGCCGGCCACCGCGTGCACCTCGTCGACGATCACCGTGTCCACCCCGCGCAGCGAGTCGCGGGCGGCGGAGGTGAGGAGCAGGAACAGCGACTCGGGCGTGGTGATGAGGACGTCCGGCGGGGTGCGGGCGAAGGCCCGCCGCTCGTCGGCCGGGGTGTCGCCGGTGCGCATGCCGACGGTGATGTCGGGCGGGGCGAGGGTGAGCCGGGTGGCGGCCTGACGGATGCCGATGAGCGGGGTCCGCAGGTTGCGCTCCACGTCGACGGCGAGCGCCTTGAGCGGGCTGACGTAGAGCACCCGGCACCGCCGTCGCGGGTCGGCCGGCGGTGGCTCCTTGCCCAGCCGGTCGAGCGACCAGAGGAACGCCGCGAGCGTCTTGCCGGAGCCGGTCGGGGCGACCACGAGCGCGTTGTGCCCGGCGGCCACCGAACGCCAGGCGCCCTCCTGGGCCGGCGTGGGCGCGGCGAACGCCGCGGCGAACCACTCCCGGGTCGCCGCGCCGAACTCCGCCAGCACCCCGTTGGCCGGGGTCACCTCGTCCGCCACGCCACCATCCTGCCGCGCCGGTACGACATCCGGCCCGTCGCCGGGGTGGTTCTGTCCCGGGCGGACATTGACGCGATGAATAAGCGATTTGTTCGGTTAAGTCTTACTTAACTGCTTGCTTGCGCCATGCAACATAAAGTAACTTCACTCGCAACGTGGCGTGGGTGGAGGCGTGGATGACCGTTGAGGAGCGTGGCTTCCGGCCCGGCACCGACGTGCTGATCCGCAAGGTCGACAGCCGTCTCGCCACGCTCCGCGCCGGTCTGCACGGCCCGGAGCTCGAGGTGGCCGAGGAACTGGCCCGGCACCTGCGTGAGCTGGTCGTCGCCACCGCCCGGTCCAGTGCCGCCGACCGCGCGCTGGTCCGGGCCGCGGTGCACTACTTCGTCCTGCGCCGGGAGAGCCGCGACGCCCGGCTCCCGGTCCGCTCCCTCGCCGCCGCCCGGCGGGTGGCGGACCGGGCCGCCCGCCAGCTCAACCAGCCGCCCAAGCCGGTGGAACCCCGCCGAAACCCGGCCCGCTTCCCCTGACCCCCACCCCACCCACCCACCCCACCCACCCCACCCCACTCCCCACCGACGTTGATCAAGGAGTTTGCGTCACCGATCCGCGTATCCGTGACGCAAACTCCTTGATCAACGCAGCCGGGTGGGGCGAGGGAGGCGGGGACGGGGTGGGTTTCGGGGAAAACGGCGCGGCGGGTGGGGAAGTGGCGTGTGATCGGTCGTACCCGCAGCGTGCCCCCGCGCTGTACCTCGACCGGGAGTACGTGTGCTCGTCCTGCTGATCCTGCACCTGGTGGCGGCGTTGCTCGCCCCGCTGCTGGTCCGCAGGTGGGGACCGCGCGCCTGCCTGCTGCTGGCGCTCGCCCCGGCGGCCACGGCCGGCTGGGCGGTGGCGCACACCGGCGCGGTACGCCACGGCGGCGCGGTGGTCGAGACGTACCCCTGGATCGCGCAGCTCAAGCTCGACGTGGCGTTGCGGGTCACCACGCTGTCCTGGCTGATGATGCTGCTGGTCGGCGGCGTCGGCGCGCTGGTGCTGGTCTACTCCGCCCGCTACTTCCCGCCCGGCTCGGTGGGCCTGGCCCGGTTCGCCGCCGTGCTGGTCGCCTTCGCCGGCGCGATGCTCGGCCTCGTCGTCTCCGACGACCTGCTGCTGCTCTACGTCTTCTGGGAGCTGACCACCGTCTTCTCCTACCTGCTGATCGGGCACAGCACCGAACGCCGGGCCAGCCGGTGGGCGGCCGCCCAGGCGCTCACCGTCACCACGTTGGGCGGGCTGGCCATGCTGGTCGGGTTCCTGCTGCTCGGCCACCACGCCGGCGGCTACCGCTGGTCGGCGGTGGCCGCCGCGCCGCTGCCCGGCGGCGGATACCTGGCCACCGCCGTGCTGCTCATCCTGACCGGCGCGCTGGCCAAGTCCGCCGTGTTCCCGTTCAACGCCTGGCTGCCGGTGGCGATGGCGGCGCCGACGCCGGTCAGCGCCTACCTGCACGCGGCCGCGATGGTGAAGGCCGGCGTCTTCCTCATCGGGCTGCTCGGCCCGGCGCTCGCCCCGGCTGGGCCGTGGCGGCCGGTGACCGTGGTCGCCGGGCTGGTCACGCTGGTCGGCGGCGGATGGGCGGCGCTGCGGCAGTGCGACCTGAAGCTGCTGCTGGCGTACGGAACGGTCAGCCAGCTCGGTCTGCTGACGGTGGCGTTCGGGGCGGGCACCCCGGCCGCGGCCCTGGCCGGTGTGGCCCTGCTGGCGGCGCACGCGCTGTTCAAGTCCGCGCTGTTCCTCGTCGTCGGGCTCCTCGACCATGCCGCGGGCAGCCGGGACCTGCGGGACCTGTCCGGCGTGGGACGGGCCGCGCCGCTGCTGGCCACCGTCGCCACGCTGGCCGCCGCGTCGATGGCCGGCGTCCCGCCGCTGCTCGGCTTCGTGGCCAAGGAGGGGACGCTCGCCGCGTTCACCGACCGGCCGTGGGTGCTGGTGGGGCTGGTCGCCGGCAGCGCGTTGACGGTCGCCTACAGCATCCGCTTCCTGTGGGGGGCGTTCGGCACCCGGCCCGGGGTCCCGGCCACCGTGGTGGACCGGCAACCCGCGGTGATGCTCGTTCCCGCGGCGCTGCTGGCCGTGGCCGGGCTCGCCGCCGGCCTGGCCGCCGGTTGGGTGGGCGGCCTGCTCGACCCGTACGCCGAGCTGTTCGGCCCGGTCGAGGAGCATCTGGCGCTCTGGCACGGACCCACCGCGGCGCTCGGCCTCTCCGCCCTGGTGCTGGCCGGCGGCGTGCTGCTGCACCTGGTCCGCGGCCCGCTCGCCCCGGCGTTGGCCCGGCTGCGCTCGCCGGTCTCCGGCAACCAGGGGTACGAGTGGGTGACCCACCGGTTCGACCGGCTCGCCATCGAGGTCACCAGCGTCACCCAGCGGGGTTCGCTGCCGCAGTATCTCGGCACCGTGCTGCTCGCCCTGGTGTTCGTGCCGGGCGGGGCGATGGTGGCCACCGCGCCGTGGCGGGTCGAGCTGGCGCCCTGGGACAACCCGACCCAGCTCGTGGTGTGCGTGGTGATCGCGGTCGCCGCGGTGCTCGCGGTGGGCGCGCGCCGCCGGCTCACCGCGATGCTGCTGGTCGGCGTCACCGGCTACGGCACCGCGATGATGTTCGTCCTCTACGGCGCGCCGGACCTGGCGCTCACCCAGTTCCTGGTGGAGACCGCCACCATCGCCGTCTTCGCGCTGGTGCTGCGTCGGCTGCCGGAACGCTTCTCGGCCCGCCCGCTGCGCCGCAGCCGCTGGCTGCGGCGGGGCATCGGGGTCGCCGCGGGCCTGGTGATGGCCGGTCTGGCGCTGGCTGCGGCCGGCGCCCGGCGGGCGCCGTCGATCTCCGCGGCGTTTCCCGACCTCGCGGTGGTGCAGGGGTACGGCCGCAACGTGGTCAACGTGACGCTGGTGGACATCCGGGCGTGGGACACCATGGGCGAGATCTCGGTGCTGGTGGTGACCGCGACCGGGGTGGCCAGCCTGATCTTCGAGCGCTCCCGCACCGGGCCACGCCCGCGTCGCCCCCGCCCGGCGGTGCCGCGCCCCGGCCGTACGGTCTGGCTGCGCGGCGGGCCGACGCTGCACGAGCGGCGGCGGTCGATCGTGTTCGAGGTGGTCACCCGGCTGATCTTCCACACCGTGCTGCTCTTCTCGCTGTTCCTGCTCTTCTCCGGGCACAACGCGCCCGGCGGCGGCTTCTCCGGCGGGCTGGTCGCCGGCCTCGCGCTGACCCTGCGCTACCTGGCCGGCGGGCGCTACGAGCTGGCCGAGGCGGCACCGGTCGGCGCGGGCATGGTGCTCGGCGCGGGCCTGGCGATCTCGGTCGGCAGCGGCGTGCTCGGTCTGGTGCTGACCGGCGAGGTGCTGCAGAGCGTGAAGGTGAACCTGTGGCTGCCGCTGCTCGGTCACTTCTACCTGGTCACGTCGCTCTTCTTCGACATCGGTGTCTATCTGGTGGTGGTCGGGCTGGTGCTGGACATCCTGCGCAGCCTGGGCGCCGAGGTGGACCGGCACGTCGAGGCGGCCGGCGAGCCGGGCCGTGGCCTGACCGTCCAGCGCGAGGGGCCGGGCTCGTGACGGGGCCGACGCTGGTGCTGGTGCTGGCGGTCGGTGTGCTCGTCGCCACCGGCGTCACGCTGCTGCTGGAGCGCAGCCTGACCCGGATCCTGCTCGGCATCATCCTGCTCGGCAACGGGGTGAACCTGCTCATCCTGCTCGGCGGGCGGTCCGGTGCCGCCCCGCTGGTCGGCACCGCGCCGGCCGGCGACATGAGCGACGCGCTGCCGCAGGCCATGGTGCTCACCGCCGTGGTGATCACGTTCGGGCTGACCGCGTTCCTGCTCGCGGTCGCCTACCGGAGCTGGTACACCAGCGGTGACGACGAGGTGCAGGACGACCTGGAGGACCGGCAGACCGTCCGGCTGGCCGGGCGCAACGAGGTGGCCACCGCGGACCTCGGCGGCGAGGGCCCGGCCCACGACCCGGAACAGGTCGACCCGGAGCCGGCCCGCCGCCGGCTGCGCCGGGACGAGGAATCGTGAGCGGGCTGGTGCCGCTGCCGGTGGTGGTGCCGCTGCTCGGCGCGGCGCTCACCCTGATGCTGACCGGCCGGCCCCGGTTGCAGCGCTCGATCAGCGTGCTCTGCCTGGCCGGCGTGCTGCTGGTCGCGGTGGTGCTGCTGGTCGAGGCGTACCGCAACGGGCCGGTGGTGGTGCGGGTCGGCGGCTGGCCGGCGCCGGTCGGCATCGTGCTGGTCGCCGACCAGTTGGCGGCGCTGATGGTGGTGGTCTCCTCGGCGGTCACGCTCTGCGTGCTGCTCTACTCGATCGGCCAGGGCCGGGCGGAGACCGGCGAGACCGCGCCGGTGAGCATCTACCACCCCACCTACCTGGTGCTGACCGCCGGCGTGACGAACGCCTTCCTGGCCGGGGACCTGTTCAACCTGTTCGTCGGCTTCGAGATCCTGCTGGCCGCGAGCTTCGTGCTGATCACGCTGGGCGGCACCGAGGTGCGGCTGCGCACCGGCTCGACGTACGTGGTGGTCAGCATCCTGTCGTCGCTGCTGTTCCTGTCCGCCGTCGGGCTGGTGTACGCGGCCACCGGCACGCTGAACATGGCGCAGCTCGCCGGCCGGCTGGACGCGCTGCCGTCCGGCGTACGGCTGGCGTTGCAGCTCATGCTGCTGCTCGCGTTCGGCATCAAGGCGGCGGTCTTCCCGGTCTCGGCGTGGCTGCCGGACAGCTATCCGACCGCGCCCGCGCCGGTGACCGCGGTCTTCGCCGGCCTGCTGACCAAGGTCGGCGTGTACGCGATCATCCGCACCGAGACGCTGCTCTTCCCCGGTGGCCAGGTCGACGGCCTGCTGATGGTGGTGGCCGGCCTGACCATGGTGGTGGGCGTCCTGGGCGCGGTGGCGCAGTCGGACATGAAGCGGCTCTTCTCGTTCACGCTGGTCAGCCACATCGGCTACATGATCTTCGGGGTGGCGTTGAGCAGCGTCGCCGGCCTGTCCGGGGCGATCTTCTACGTGGTGCACCACATCACCGTGCAGACCACGCTCTTCCTGGTCGCCGGTCTGGTCGAGGAACGCGCCGGCAGCACCGACCTGCGCCGGCTCGGCGGGCTGGCGCGGGTCACCCCGGTGGTAGCGGTGCTCTTCTTCGTCCCGGCCATGAACCTCGCCGGCATCCCGCCGTTCTCCGGCTTCCTCGGCAAGCTCGGCCTGCTCCAGGCCGGCGTGGCGGCCGGCGGCGCGCTGCCCGCCGTGCTGGTCGGCGCCGGCACGCTGACCAGCCTGCTCACCCTCTACGTGGCGTCCCGGGTGTGGAACATCGCGTTCTGGC
Source organism: Micromonospora sp. NPDC018662 (assembly GCF_044391475.1). Taxonomy (NCBI): domain Bacteria; kingdom Bacillati; phylum Actinomycetota; class Actinomycetes; order Micromonosporales; family Micromonosporaceae; genus Micromonospora; species Micromonospora sp. NPDC018662. The sequence continues at coordinate 157,039 of NZ_JBISAC010000009.1, read as the reverse complement.
GCGCGCCACGGCTGGCCACCACCACGCCGGTCGTCCGGCTGCCGGCCCTGATGGTCGGCGCCACCGCCGCGCTCGTGGCCCTCGGCGTGCTGCTCACGCTGATCGCCGGGCCGCTGTTCCAGGTCACCGCGGACGCCGCCGCCGACCTGCGCCAACGCACCCCGTACGTGCGGGCCGTGCTGCCGCGGGACGTACCGTGACCGCCGACCCGCGTCCGGGCCGGGACGGCGCCGGGGAACCCTCCGGTGCGGCGCCGACGGTGGGTCGCGGCGGGCGGCGGCGCGACCAGGCCCTGGCGCTCGGCTGGCTGGTCGTCGTCTGGCTGCTGCTCTGGGGCGACGTGTCCTGGGGCAACCTGCTCACCGGCCTGGTGATCGGCGCGGCGGTGCTGTACTTCTTCCCCCTGCCGCCGGTCACCTTCGGCGGGCGGCTCCGCCCGGTGCCGCTGCTGGTGCTCGCCGGCACCTTCGTCGCGGAGCTGGTCAGCGCCAGCATGCACGTCGCCGCCGTCGCGCTGCGCCCCGGCTACCGGCCGCGCGGCGCGATCATCGCGGTGCCGCTGCGGGTCCGCACCGACCTGAACCTGGCGCTCACCGCCGAGGTGGTCTCGCTGGTGCCGGGCACGCTGATCCTCGACATCGACCGCACGCGGGGCGTGCTCTACGTGCACGTGCTCGACGTGCGCGGCCCGGCCGACCTGGCCGGCAGCCGCGACCGCGTGCTCGCCGTCGAACGGCGCATCGTCCGCGCCGTCGGCTCGCCCACCGAGGTACGCCAGCTCGACCTCGAACCCGTCGAACGGAGGAACCACCCGTGACCGTCCTGCTCGCCGTCGCGCTGACCGTGCTGCTCTCGGCCACCGCGCTGCTCGCCCTGGCCCGGATCTACCGTGGCCCGTCCCTGCTCGACCGCATCGTCGGCGCCGACCTGCTGCTCGCCGCCATGCTCGGCGCGGTGGGCGCGGAGGCGGGGGTGACCCGGCACGCCACCACGCTGCCCGTGCTGGTGGTGCTCTCGCTGCTCGGTTTCGTGGGCTCCGTCTCCCTGGTCCGCTTCGCCGTCCGGGCCGAATCGTGACGGTCGTGGCGGACTGGGTGGGCGGGATCCTGCTGCTGGGCGGCGCGCTGCTGAGCCTGGTCGCCGGCATCGGGCTGGTGCGCTTCCCGGACACGCTCGACCGGATGCACGCCGCCACCAAGCCGCAGGTGCTCGGCGTGCTGCTGTTGCTGGGTGGTCTGGCGCTGCGCCTGCGTACCGGGTCGGACCTGGGCATGCTGGCGCTGGTGGCGATCTTCCAGCTCTCCACCGCGCCGGTCGCCGCCCAGATGATCGGGCGGGCCGCCTACCGGTCCGGGCGCGTCGACCGGTCGCTGCTCGACGTCGACGAGCTGGCCGGACGCTGAGAACCGGACGCGGGGGAGGCTTTCGGCACCTTCAGCGGGCACCCAGCGGGCACCGATAAAATGGGCCGCATGATCGACTCTCCTGCCCCGGAGGGCAGCAGTAGCCGGCCGGGTCGTACCCGGCATCTTCCCTCCCCGACGACCCCGGGAGCCCTGAACCTCCCGTGCTGATCCTCGTCGGTCTCCTTCTCATCACCGTGCTCACCGCCGCCACCGGATACTTCGTGGCGCAGGAGTTCGGTTACGTCGCCGTCGACCGCGGCAAGCTCAAGCAACTCGCCGACGGTGGCGACCGCGCCGCCGCCCGCGCCCTGGAGGTGACCGGGCGGCTCTCCTTCATGCTCTCCGGCGCCCAGCTCGGCATCACCGTGACCGCCCTGCTGGTCGGTTACGTCGCCGAGCCCTACCTGGGCGCCGGGCTGGCCGACCTGCTCGGTGTGGCCGGGGTGTCCAGCGCGCTGGCGCTGCCGCTGTCGGTGGCGCTGGCCCTGGTCATCGCCACCGTGGTGCAGATGGTCCTGGGCGAGCTGGCCCCGAAGAACCTGGCCATCGCGCGGGCCGTGCCCCTGGCCCGGGCGCTGTCCCGGTCCACCCTGATCTACCTGCGGGTCGCCGGCCCGCTGATCACCCTCTTCGACCGGGCCGCCGTGCGGCTGCTCCGCCGGGTCGGCATCGAGCCGATCGAGGAGCTGCCCAGCGGCGCCACCCCGGCCGACCTGGAACAGATCATCGCCGAGTCGCGCGAGGAGGGGCACCTCGACGCGGAGATGTCCGACCTGCTCGACCGGGGGCTCGACTTCCGGGGGCTGACCGCCGGCGAGGCCATGGTGCCCCGCGTCGACGTGCACACCGTCCGGGCCGACGAGCCGGTCAGCCGGGTCGTCGAGATGCTCGACACCGGCCACTCCCGGTTCCCGGTGCGCGGCGCCGAGGGCGTCGACGACCTGATCGGTGTGGTCGGCATCGCCGACGTGTTGGGCGTGCCGCCGGCCGAGCGGGCGCGTACCCGGGTCGACGCGGTGGCCGTACCCCCGTTGCTGGTGCCGGAGACGCTGCCGCTGCCGACGGTGCTGGACCGGCTCCGGTCCGGGCACCGGCAGCTCGCCTGCGTGGTCGACGAGTACGGCGGGTTCGCCGGTGTGATCACGCTGGAGGATCTCGCCGAGGAACTGGTCGGGCCGATCCGCGACGAGGACGACCCGCCGGAGCGCGCGCCGGCCCGGCAGGAGGACGGCTCCTGGGTGGTGCCGGCCCGCTGGCGGATCGACGAGGTCGCCGACAGCACCGGCATCGAACTGCCCGAGGCGCCGGAGTACGACACGCTCTCCGGCCTGGTGATGCGGGAGCTGGGTCGGGTGCCCGAGGTCGGTGACCGACTGGAGATCGCGTCCGTCGGTGACGGCGACGAGCCGGGGCCCCGGGTGCTGGTCGAGGTGCTGGCCGTGGACCGGCACGTGGCCGACTCCGTCCGGCTCCGGACGACCGCCGGCGTGCCCGGGGAGGGTGCGGCATGAGCCCCGGTTTCGCGCTGATCTTCTCCGTGGTGCTGCTGGCGCTCAACGGGTTCTTCGTGGCGGCCGAGTTCGCGCTGGTCGCCGCCAAGCGGTACCGGCTGGAGCAGTCGGCGGCCGGTGGCGGCCGGGCGGCCCGCGCGGCGCTCGACGGCGTCCGGGAGCTGAGCCTGATGCTGGCCGGCGCCCAGCTCGGCATCACGCTGTGCACGCTGGGTCTCGGCGCGTTGGCCGAGCCGGCCATCGAGCACCTGCTCAGCCCGCTGCTGCACGCCGTCGGCCTGCCCGACGCGGCGAGCCACGTGGTCGCGCTGGTGTTCGCACTGGGCCTGGTGACGTTCCTGCACCTGGTGGTCGGCGAGATGGCCCCGAAGTCGTGGGCGATCACCGACGCGGAGCGCTCCGCGATGCTGCTGGCGCTGCCGTTCCGGGCGTTCGCCCGGATCGCCCGCCCGGTGCTGTCCCTGCTCAACGGGCTGGCCAACGCGATGCTGCGGCTGGTCGGCGTGCAGCAGCAGGACCAGCTCGCCCAGGTGCACGGCCCGGACGAGCTGCGCATCCTGCTGGAGCAGTCCCGGGAGCACGGGCTGCTCGGTGCCGAGCAGCACCAGTTGCTGACCAGCATGCTGGAGTTGCAGGGCACCACTGTGGCGCAGGTGATGGAGCCGTTCGACAAGATCGTCACGGTACGCCGGGACGACACCGCCGAGCGGATCGAGCACGTGTCCCGCGACAGCGGCCGGTCCCGCCTCGCCGTCGTCGACAGCGGTGGCGAGGTCTGCGGCCTGGTCCACGTGCGGGAGGCGGTGCGGGCGGTGACCACCGGCCGGGCGGCGACCGCCGGGGAGCTGATGACGAACGCGTTCACGCTGCCGGCCGAGGCGTCGGTGTCCGAGGCGGTGGCGGCGATGCGGGGCCGGCAGGCCCAGCTCGCGCTGGTACGCAACGGTGGCGGCCCGACCCGCCCGATCGGCTTCGTCGCGCTGGAGGACCTCCTGGAGGAGGTCATCGGCGAGTTCGACGACGAGACCGACCCGGTGCCAAGGGGCCGCCGCCTCCGCTGACCCACGCCTCCCCTCCCACCCCCCACCCCGCCCACCCCCGGGCGCAGATTCACGGAAAGAGTGGCTATCCGGCCTCGGATATAGCCACTCTTTCCGTGAAACAGGGCGCGAGAGGGGAGGGGGAGGGAGGGGAGGGAGGGGCGGGGTGTGGGTGGGTGGGGAGGGGGAATGCCGCGGGCATGCGGCTCACCGGGGTGTCGAGGGGGGCGGCCTGGACGGGGCTCTCGGTGAGCACCACGCTGACCAATCCGAGCACCCGGCCGGGCCTGCGCCTGCCGGGGCGGGTGACGTTGGCCGCCGGGCGCGACGACGTCCCGGTCCGGCACCTGCGGCTCGGGCTGGTCGCGCAGGTCGAGCCGGAGGACCCGGGAGCACCGCGCCGGCTCGTGCAGTACCACCGGTGGTCGATCGCCGGTCGGTTCGTGGTGCCGGCCGGGCGACGCCGGGCGGTGGACTTCGCCGTGCCGCTGCCCTGGGAGACGCCGGTGACCGTGTTCGGCGGGGTGCCGTTGATGACGCTGCGTACCGGGTTGCGGACCGAGGTGTCCGTCGATCCGCACCTCGACCAGGGTGAGATGGTGCCGGTCCTGATCCACCCCCTGCCCACCCAGCAGCACCTGCTCGCCGCGCTGGACACGCTCGGCTTCGTGATGCGGCAGGCGGGGCTCCAGCAGGGCCGGCTGCCGGGGGTGGAGCAGACGCTGCCGTTCCAGCAGCGGCTCGGGTTCTGGGCCGCCCCGCTCTATGCCGGCCCGATGACCGAGCTGGAAGTGATCATGCTGACGAACTCGGCCGGCATGGAGGTGCTGTTCTGGCTGGACCGCCGGCTCTCCCTGGCCGGGGTGACCCACCAGAGCATCAGCCGGTTCCGGGTCTGGCACGCCGGCGCGGACCGGCGGGACTGGGTGACCACCGTGGACGGCTGGCTCCGGCACGCCATCGACCGGCACGCGGCGGCCGCCGCGCACGCGGACTGGTCGGCCACGATCCGGGAGTCGGCACACGTCAGCCGCCATCCCGACCAGCCGGTCGCCCCCGGCTACGGCCTCGGCGGCACGGCCGGCAGCGGGGGCGTCGGCGGCGGTGGTGGCGGCGGCGACGGCACCTGAGGGGTCAGGCGGAAACCGCCGGGCGGAGCCGGGCCCGCGCCTCCGGCCACTCCGGCGCGAGCATCGAATACTGCACGGTGTCCCGCCAGGAGCCGTCGGGACGCTGCCGGTGGTGTCGCAGCACGCCCTCCCGGGTCGCGCCGAGCCGTTCGATGGCCCGCTGGGAGCGCTCGTTGCGGATGTCGGTGTGCCAGACCACGCGGACCGCGTCCAGCTCCTCGAACGCGCGGGTGAGCAGCAGCAGCTTCGCCTCGGTGTTGACGCCGGTCCGCCACCACGGCCGGCCCAGCCAGGTGTAGCCGATCGCCAGCGACCGGCGGTCCGGGTCGACCTCGTACCAGGAGGTGGTGCCGACGACGGCGCCCGTGGTCGCGCAGCGTTGCGCCCAGCACACCTGCTCGCCGCGCTCCTGCGCGTCGAGGTAGCCGGCGAGGATCCGCCGCATCCCGGCGACGTCGGCCGGCTGGCGGCTGCCGAGGTGCCGCCACACCTCCGGGTCCTCGCTCGCGGCGTGCAGTTCCTCGGCGTGCGAGAGGTCCAGCGGTTCGAGCACGACGTGCTCGCCGCGCAGCACCACCGGCTCCCGCCAGGGCGAGCGCGCCGGCCGCAGGTACGGCGGCACCGGCGCGGTGACGCCGGCGTCCGGTTCGGGCCGCCCCGGCGTCAGCCGCAGCGGCAGCACCCCGGCCCAGTGCGGCAGGTCCGCGTCGGCCGGCTCGTCGTTGACGCCGCCGGTGCGCGTCCGTACCGACACCTCGCGCAGCGGCAACGCCAGCACCGCGGTCTCGGCCAGCTCGCGCCGGTTCGGCGGCCGGCTGTCGGCGGACCGGCCGGCGGCCACCTTCTCCACCAGCGCGGTCAGCACCCGGGCCTTCTCGTCGGCGTCGTCGACGAGTCGGGCGGTGCCGTGCGCGACCACCGAGCGGTAGTTGGCGCTGTGGTGGAACTGGGAGCGGGCGTACACCAGCCCGTCGAGGTGGGTGACCGAGACGCAGACCGGCAGCCCGGCCGCGCTCCGAGCGGCCAGCAGCGGCCGGCTGCCGGTGGAGCCGTGCAGGTAGAGCGTGTCGTCGATGCGGACGTGCAGGGTCGGCAGGACGCGAGGCTCACCGTCCACGACGAACGCCAGCGCGCAGTGGTATGCCTCGTCGAGCAGCGCGTGGGCGGTCGCCCGGTCGTAGTGCATCCGGTCGCGCGTGCGGGTGGCGGTGGTGCGCTCGGTCCGGGGGTACATGCGATCTCCCGCTTTTGTTCTAGTACAATCTCCAAATTGTGTCAGCACGTTATCAGATCAGCGGTGCCACATCGGCGGCCATTTCGGCGAGCGTGGAGACCGCCGTCCGCACCGGCGCGCTCGCCCCGGGCGACCCGCTGCCCGCCGTCCGCACGCTCGCCGGCGAGCTGGGCGTCAGCCCGGCCACCGTCGCGCGGGCCTACCGGGAGCTGCGACAGCGTGGGCTGGTCGCCACCGCCGGCCGGCACGGCACCCGGGTCCGACCCCGCCCGCCGGTGGCCGCCCGCCGCGCCGCGCTGCTGCCGCCACCGCGCCCCGGCGCCCGCGACCTCGCCGGCGGCCACCCCGACCGTCGGCTGCTGCCGCCGCTCGGGCCGCACCTGGCCGCGCTCGCCGCCGAGTTCGGGCCCCCCACCGGGTACGCGGAGACCGCCGTCCGGCCCGACCTGGCCGCCGCCGCCCGGGACCGGTTCGCCGCCGACGGGGTGCCGGCCGACGAGCTGACCGTCACCGGCGGCGCGCTGGACGGCATCGAGCGGCTGCTCGCCGCCCACCTGCGCCCCGGTGACGCGGTAGCGGTGGAGGACCCGGGGTGGGCCAACCTGCTCGATCTGATCGCCGCGCTCGGGCTGCGTACCGTCGGGGTGCCGGTGGACGACGACGGACCGACCGTGGCCGGGGTGCGGGCCGCGCTGACCGCCGGCGTCCGGGCGCTGGTGGTGACCAGCCGGGCCCAGAACCCGACCGGCGCGGCCGTCTCCGCCGACCGGGCCGTGGCACTGCGCACGCTGCTCGCCGGCCGGGCCGACCTGCTGCTGATCGAGGACGACCACGCCGCCGAGCTGGCCCGCGTACCCCTGCACCCGCTCGCCGGGGCGACCCCGGCGTGGGCCTTCGTCCGGTCGGTGAGCAAGCCCTACGGGCCCGACCTGCGGCTCGCCGTGCTGGCCGGCGACGAGGCCACGGTGGCCCGGGTGGCCGGCCGCGCGCAGGTCGGCGCCGGCTGGGTCTCCACCGTGCTGCAACGCCTGGTCCTGTCGCTCTGGCGCGACCCGGCCACCGCGGAGCTGGTGCGGCGCGCGGCGGACGGCTACGACCGGCGGCGGGACGGCCTGGTCGCCGCGCTCGCCGCGCGCGGGCTGGCCGCGCACGGGCGCACCGGGATCAACGTCTGGGTGCCGGTGCCGGACGAGACGGTCGCGGTCACCGGGCTGCGCGACGCCGGCTGGGTGGTGGCGCCCGGCAGCCTCTACCGGATCGCCGCCGCCCCCGCCGTCCGGATCACCGTCAGCACACTCGACGACACCGACCTGCCCACCCTCGCCGACGCCCTCACCCGCGCACCGGTGAAAGGCGGGGCCCCCTATTAACGCCTCCGGTATAGCAGGGGCCCCCGCTTAACACGCGCCGGCAGATGCCGCGTGCCGGACGGCGGAAAGGGTAGAACGGTCCGCATGGCCGAGACCGAGAGCGCACCCGGCGCGCAGGAGTTCATCCCGCCGGCGGCGGACACCATCGACGAGCTGCGGAAGGCGGCCGGCGGCTGCCGCGGGTGCGAGCTCTACCGGGACGCCACACAGACCGTCTTCGGCCGCGGCGACGAGCGCGCCCGGCTGGTGTTCGTGGGTGAGCAGCCGGGGGACATCGAGGACCAGCAGGGCCTGCCGTTCGTCGGCCCGGCCGGCCGGCTGCTGCGCCGGGCCGTGGACGACGCCGGCCTCGACCCCGGCCAGATCTACCTGACCAACGCCGTCAAGCACTTCCGTTTCGAGCTACGCGGCAAGCGGCGCATCCACCAGACGCCGGACCGGGTGCACATCACCGCCTGCCGGCCCTGGCTGGTCGCCGAGTTCGCCCGGCTGCGGCCGGAGATCGTGGTGGTGCTCGGCGCCACCGCCGCCAAGGCGCTGCTCGGCCCGACGTTCCGGGTGACACGGCAACGCGGCGAGCTGCTGCCCTGGCCGGCCGCCGCCCAGCACCCGGAGGACTTCGCGCGGGTGCCGGTGGACCGGGCCGGAGCGGTCGCCGACGCGCCGGACACCCGGCTGCTCGCGACCATCCACCCGTCCGCGGTGCTGCGCGCCGACAACCAGGACATCGCGTACGAGGGCCTGGTCGCCGACCTGACCGTGGCGGCCGGCGTGCTGCGCTGAGCCGGTCGCGTTCTTCCCGTTCCCGCTCCGGGCGGCATCCACGGCATGGGCATGCCTACCGGCGCTTGTGGTGATGGACGCGGCCCGAGGGGCCGGGGCTTGCCGGGAGACGTATCACCTGAATGCGATATGCCTCTGCGTCATTATTATGACTCAGAGGTATCTGGCATTCAGGTGATGGCATGGGATCCGTCCGACACGCCCGACACGCGAGCCGCGCCGGCACCGGCGGGTCGCATCGCGGAGGCGCGTCGTGGTCAGGCCAGGTGTCGCTCCTTGATCGCGGCGACGAACGTCTGGAAGGTCTCCGAGGCGAACACCAGCGCCGGTCCCTGCGCGTCCTTGCTGTCCCGGACAGCGACCACACCGGGGAGACCGGCAGCGACCTCCACGCATGCTCCGCCGTTGTTGCCACTCTTCGTGCTCTTGCGCCAGTTCGCGCTGCTCAGGTCCATGACGCCGCCGCTTCCCTGATGAGATTCGAAGCCCGACCTCGGGCGTGCCGGCCCAGAGGTGTATCGCCGGGCAACCTGAGGGTGACTGAGCCGGAGGGCTGGGTCAACCTAGGCTTCGTCATCGCTTTCGAGTAGGTGAGGGCGCTTCTCAGCGATCCATGCCTCTACGTGCTCCCTGAGCCACACGTTGCCCATCTTGAGCGTGGCGACCGGCGCCGGAAAGTCTCTGCGGTTGATCAAGATGTAGGCGCGCTGACGGGAGATTCCAAGACGTTCTTGGATCTCGGCCGCTCCCATCAACTGCAACTCCACACGCTTCAGGCTAAGTACAGGCACAGTAAGCGTGTGTAGAACGCTATTAGCTATACGGCATGTAACCTTTGCGTGTACGGTTTACATAACGTAACCCCCTACGCGGCAGGGAGCGCGGATGCCCAGGTGGAAGTGGTTCCAACGGGAGAACGAGCCGTTCGACATGGTCCAGCCGGCGACGGCGTACCCCGATCGGGCCGGTGCCTACGCGAAGGCGCCCGAGTCTTCCCCGACGCGGAGGACGTCGACGAACGTCGAGCCTGACCGGTACGACCGTGATTGAGCAGCGCCGACCCGAGCCGCCGTTCTCCGTGATCATGGCGGGCTACGTGGTCGACCTCCACCATCGGCAGCCCTGCTCCCGGTGCGAGGCGGACGGTAGTTGCGAACGACTCACGCGAGCGGGGGAGACCCTCCGCGCCTGGCGGGACCGGAAGGGGACAGGTGAAGCTGAACGGCGGTGACGTCCTGCTGGTCACCAGGGCGGCGAGCGTCCAGTTCACGAAGCCGATCCGGCTCCGCGTGATCAGGGACGTCACCGATCCTGCCGCCTTCGACGGGTGGCGATGGGTCGACGGCTACGAGTTGGACGCCAAGGGTGAGGCGTTCAGGCGGCGGCGCATCTTCGTACAGTCCAAAGGGCTGAGGGTGATGCCCCCGGCCGGCTGAGTCAGGAGCGCCCCTGCCAGGTGCAGAGGCAGACCCGGTTGCCGTCCGGGTCGGCGAGCACCCAGAAGTGCGGCGCCTCCGCGTCGCTGACCAGCGTGCCGCCGGCCGCCAGCGCCGCCTCGATGCGTGGCGCGACGGCGGCCGGGTCGACCCACACGTCCGGGTGCCAGCGCTGCCGGGGCTCGTCGCGCCCGGACGCCTGGAACCAGATCGTGGGCAGCGCGCCGGCCGGGTCGCGTACCTCGTCGTCGGTGGCGTCCGCGCCGCCCGGTCGTTCCCACGCCAGGACCGCCCGCCAGAACGGCGCGACGGCGGCGTGCTCCGGGCTGTCCAGCGCGAACTCCAGGCGGGACAGCCCGGCCGGCGACGGCGACAGGCCGGCGTCGGCGGCGAGCGCCGAAATCGTCCGGGCCAGGCGCAGGTCCCGCCCGGTGACGCCGCCCGCGTCGTGCGACCACAGCCGCACGTCCACAAAGGTGTAGCGCAGGTCCAGGTCGGGATGATGGTCCACCCGCTCGGCCTCCGCGCCGACTGCGGCCACCAACGCCAGACCGGCCGCGAAGTCGGGCGTACGGATGCGGGTGTGCAACGCGCCCAGCAGGTACGTCCACCCGTCCAGCCCGGCGTCGGCGATCTGTGCTCCGGTCAGCGTGGCCATCGGGTCATCCTGACGCGCGTCCCGCCGACCCGCCACCTTCCACACGCCGATTGTCGATCGGCGCGTCGGGGTACGGCCCTTGCCATGGCCGCCAACGACCGTGTCGTGTCCCTGGTGAGGCTCGGCCCGCCCGCGCCGTACGTGGTGTTCATGATCCTCGCCACGCTCGGCTGGCTGCCGCTGCGCCTGTGGGAGGAGCGGGACGGGTCCGTGCTGTTCGCTCTGGTCCGGGCCGGCCTGAACGGGGTGATCTGGGGGATCATCTTCCCGTTCGTGATGAGCCGGATGGGTCGGAGGCACCGCACGGCCGCCGAGGCGGAACGGGCCGCCGCCTGGGGGGTGACCCGGGCCGCGCTGCGCCGGGGCGAGCCGCCCACCGACGAGGCGGGGCGGGCGGCGGTCACGGACGACCTGCCGGCGGTACGCCGGGGAGCGCTGTGGGGCGCCGTCCTGGGCGCGCTGTTCCTCGGCGCGTTGATCGGGCTCGCCGTGCACGTCGGGTGGACGACCAGCGCGATCGGGTTCGGGGTGATCCTGGTCGCGGTGCTGGCCGAGGCCGCGCGTACCCGGTTCCGGGAACGCCGGTTGCGGGCGGCGCTATACGGACCGGCGGGCCCTGTCCAGGGTGGGTGAGCGGTGCCAGACTGGCCGCCATGGAGCAGCATCTCTACCAGCCCGTCCACGACGAGTTCCGGGACCTGTGCCGCCGGTTCCTGGCCCGGGAGGCGGTGCCGCACCACGAACGGTGGGAGGCCGAGGGCATCGTCGACCGCGCGGTGTGGCGGGCCGCGGGCGCGGCCGGGCTGCTCGGCCCCGACGTGGACCCGGCGTACGGCGGCGGCGGGCAGCGCGACTTCCGGTTCAACGCGGTGCTCGACGAGGAGATCATCGCGGCGGGCTGCACCGGTCTGGGCTTCGGGCTGCACAACGACGTGGTGGCGCCGTACCTGACCGAGCTGACCACCACCGACCAGCGCAAGCGCTGGCTGCCGGGCTTCTGCTCGGGTGACCTGGTCACCGCGATCGCGATGAGCGAGCCGGGCGCGGGCAGCGACCTGGCCGGCATCCGCACCACAGCGGTCCGCGACGGCGATTCGCTGGTGCTCAACGGCCAGAAGACGTTCATCACCAACGGTGAGCTGGCCGACCTCGTGGTGGTGGTGGTGAAGACCGCGCCGGAGCAGGGCGCGCACGGGGTGAGCCTGGTGGTGGTGGAGCGCGACACGCCGGGCTTCGGCCGGGGGCGCCGGCTGGCCAAGGTCGGCCTGAAGGCCAACGACACCGCCGAGCTGTTCTTCGACGACTGCCGGGTGCCGGCGGAGAACCTGATCGGCGTCGAGAACCAGGGCTTCTACCACCTGATGGCCAACCTGCCCCGGGAGCGGCTGAGCATCGCGGTCGCCGCGGTGGCGGCCTGCGAGAAGCTGCTGGCGCTCACGCTGGAGTACGCCCGCTCGCGGGAGGCGTTCGGCCGGCCGATCGGCGCGTTCCAGCACAACCGGTTCCTCCTGGCCGAGCTGGACACCGAGGTCACCATCGCGCGGACGTTCGTGAACCACTGCGTCGCCGAGCACGACGCGGGCCGGCTCTCGGTGACCGACGCGGCGAAGGCGAAGTGGTGGACCACCGAGTTGCAGACCCGGGTCGCCGACCGGTGCGTGCAACTGCACGGCGGGTACGGCTTCATGGCCGAGTACCCGGTGGCGAAGGCGTGGCTGGACAGCCGGGTGCAGACCATCTACGGCGGCACCACCGAGATCATGAAGGAGATCATCGGCCGAGGGCTCGGGCTGTGAACGCCATGGCCACCGACCTGACCGCGCCGGCCCCGCCCCGGCCCGACGTCGCCGCCATCCAGCGGCGCACCCTCCGGCTGCTCTTCCTCACCCAGATCGTCGGCGGCGTCGGCGTCGCCATCGGCATCTCGGTCGGCGCGCTGCTCGCCGCCCGGATCGCCGGGACCGCCCTGGCCGGGCTGGCGCAGAGCGCCGGCGTGGTCGGCGCGGCGCTGCTCGCCGTACCGGTGACCCGGCTGATGGCGGCGCGCGGGCGGCGACCCGGTCTGGTCCTGGCCTACCTGGTCGGCGCGGTCGGCGGCGCGCTGGTGGTGGTCGCCACCGCGACCCGCCTGGTGCCGCTGCTCTTCGTCGGCATGCTGCTGTTCGGTGGCGGCACGGCGGCCAATCTCCAGGCCCGCTACACGGCGGTGGACCTGGCCGAGCCGGAGCGCCGGGGCCGGCAGTTGTCGCTGGTGGTCTGGGCCACCACCATCGGCTCGGTGGCCGCGCCCAACCTCGCCGCGCTCGCCGACGACACCACCCAGGGTTGGGGCCTGCCGGTGCTGGCCGGTCCGTTCGCCGTCAGCGCCGTCGCGTTCGTGCTGGCCGCCGCCGTCATCTTCGCGCTGCTCCGGCCGGATCCGCTGCGCACCGCGCGCCGGTTGGCGGCGGCCGGGCCGGCAGCGCACGCCGGCCCCGCCCGGACGGTCACCCGCCGCGGCGGCATGGTCGCCGCGTGGCGGACGGTACGCCGGCGGCCGGCCGCCCGCCTCGGCATCGCGGCGGTGGCGGTGGGGCACCTGGTGATGGTCGCGGTGATGTCGATGACCCCGGTGCACCTCGACGAGTGGCACTCCGACGCCGACCTGCTGCGGGTGGTCGGCATCGTGCTCAGCCTGCACATCGCCGGCATGTACGCGTTCTCGCCGGTGGTGGGCTGGCTGACCGACCGGCTGGGCCGGCGGCCGGTGATCCTCGGCGGTGTGGCGTTGCTGCTGGCCGCGTGCGCGGTGGCCGGCACCGCCGGGCCGCACACCCCGCCGCTCTCGGTGGGGCTGGCGCTGCTCGGGCTGGGCTGGTCGGGCACCATGGTGGCGGGCTCGACGCTGCTGTCGGAGTCGGTGCCCGCCGCCGACCGGCCCGGCGTGCAGGGCCTGTCCGACCTGCTGATGGGGCTGGCCGGGGCGGGCGCCGCGGCGGTGAGCGGGTTCGTCATGCGGGCCGTGGGGTACCCGACGCTCACCCTGCTGGCGGCGATCGCGGTGGTGCCGCTGGTGGCACTGGCGTTGCGGCGTCCCGGTCCGGAACCACTCGACGAGGAGGACTGAACACGTGCGGCTGACCGACTTCTGGACGCGTCTGGAGGAGGCGTTCGGGCCGGGCTACGCGGCCAGCATCGCCAGCGACCAGGTGCTGTCGCAGCTCGGCGGGCGGACCGTCGAGCAGGCGCTCGCGGCCGGTGAGGAAACGCACGTGGTGTGGCGCGCGGTGGTCGCCGCGTATCCCGACCGGGTGCCCGCGCGACTACGCTGAGCAGCCTTTACGCCGGTTCCGCGTGTCGCTTGCTCAGTCGTACACCTGTTCGGCTATTGTCCACAGCGGGGTGCTCGTCCACAGCTCACGGCCCGTCGGCTGGTTTTCTGTCGGACCCAGCGCCTAGCGTGTCCCGCGTGACGCGAAGCTCAGGAAAGACGCCGGCGAAGGCAGGGGTGGCAACGATGGCGGCAGGTCCTGACCGGGAGAAGGCGCTAGACCTTGCTCTCGCTCAGATCGACAAGCAGTTCGGCAAGGGTTCGGTGATGCGGCTGGGGGAGCGGCCCGTCGTGCAGACGGCGGTCATCCCCACCAGCTCCATCGCGCTCGACGTGGCGCTCGGCGTGGGCGGTCTGCCGCGCGGCCGGGTCGTCGAGATCTACGGTCCGGAGTCCAGCGGTAAGACCACTGTCGCGCTGCACGCGGTGGCCAACGCCCAGCGGGCCGGTGGCATCGCCGCGTTCATCGACGCCGAGCACGCGCTCGACCCGGAATACGCGAAGGCGCTCGGCGTCGACACCGACGCCCTGCTGGTCTCCCAGCCGGACACCGGCGAGCAGGCGCTGGAGATCACCGACATGCTGGTCCGCTCCGGCGCGATCGACATCATCGTGATCGACTCGGTAGCGGCCCTGGTGCCGCGCGCCGAGATCGAGGGCGAGATGGGCGACAGCCACGTCGGCCTCCAGGCCCGGCTGATGAGCCAGGCGCTGCGGAAGATCACCGGCATCCTGAACAACACCGGCACCACCGCGATCTTCATCAACCAGCTCCGCGAGAAGATCGGCGTGATGTTCGGCAGCCCGGAGACCACCACCGGTGGTCGGGCGCTGAAGTTCTACGCCTCGGTCCGGCTCGACGTGCGCCGCATCGAGAGCCTCAAGGACGGCACCGACGTGGTCGGTAACCGCACCCGGGTCAAGGTCGTGAAGAACAAGGTCGCCGCGCCGTTCAAGCAGGCCGAGTTCGACATCATGTACGGCAAGGGCATCTCCCGCGAGGGCTCCCTGATCGACGTCGGCGTGGAGCAGGCGATCATCCGCAAGTCCGGCGCCTGGTACACCTACGACGGCGACCAGCTCGGCCAGGGCAAGGAGAAGGCCCGCGAGTTCCTCCGCGAGAACCCGGACGTGGCGGCCGAGATCGAGAAGAAGATCCTGGAGAAGCTCGGCGTCGGCACCGGTGGTGCGGGCGACGCCGCCGGTGGCCCGGAGTTGCCGCCGGTCGACTTCTGATCCGCTGACCGTGGCAGGACGACGCGCCCGTACGGGTCGGGGCTGGGATGCCAGCCCACCCCGTACGGGTGACGCCACCGGCGCGCCCCAGCCCCGCCGTGGGCGCCGCGGTCGCGCGGCGGAGCCCGATCCGGGGGAGGCTCCGGCTCCGCCGCGCGACGAGGCCGAGCGGGCCCGGGAGATCTGCCTGCGGCAGCTCGCCACCCGACCGCGCACCCGGGCCGAGCTGGCCGGCGCGCTCGCCCGGCGCGGCATCTCCGAGGAGGTGGCCGAGCAGGTCCTCGACCGCTACGACGAGGTCGGCATCGTCGACGACGCGGCCTTCGCCCAGGCCTGGGTGAGCAGCCGGCACACCGGCCGTGGGCTGGCCCGCCGGGCGCTCGCCAACGAGCTGCGCCGGAAGGGCGTCGACGACGAGCTGGCCGGTGCGGCGCTGGACGGGATCGACGAGGAGGCCGAGGCGGAGACCGCCCGGGCCCTGGTGGACCGGAAGCTGCGCACCACCCGCGGCGAGCCCGACGCGGTGTTCCGGCGCCTGGTCGGCATGCTGGCGCGCAAGGGCTACCCGGCCGGGGTGGCGATCCGCGCGGTGAAGGACGCGCTGGCCGCGCAGAGCGCCGAGGCGGCGGAGTTCGCCGAGCACATCGACGCCGACGCCCTGGCCGACGCGGAGCACGACCTGGACGCCCGCCGGCACGACTGACCGTCCCGGCCGTATGCGACCGTCCGGCTCCCCACCGGCGTCGTGGAAGTCGCGGAGAAGGGTGCACACCGGTGCTGAAGGCATGCCTGAACGGTGGGCGGCGACGGGACGAGCACCCCGCCGTGCCGCTCACCCCGGCCGAGTTGGCCGCCGACGCCGCCCGGTGCGCGGCCGCCGGGGTGGCCGCGGTGCACGTGCACCCGCGCGACGACGATGGCGCCGAGTCCCTCGCCCCGGCCGTGGTCGCCGCGGCGGTCGACGCCATCCGGGCCGCCTGCCCCGGCCTGCCGGTCGGGGTGAGCACCGGCGCCTGGATCGTGCCCGACCCGGCCGAGCGGGTGGCCGCCGTGCACGCCTGGTCGGTGCTGCCCGACTTCGCCTCGGTCAACGCCCACGAGCCGGGCGCGGCGGCGGTCGCGGCGGCCCTGCACGAGCGTGGCGTCATGGTCGAGGCCGGTCTCTGGACGGTGGCGGCGGTCGATGCCTGGCGTCGCTGGTCGACACCGACCGGGCGGGTCCTCGTCGAGTGCATGGCCGAACCGGCGGCGACGGCGCTCGCCGACGCGGCCGCGATCCTCGACGCTGTCGCCCGGCCCGTTGCTCGCGACGGGGAACGCGCCGCGCTGCCCGCCGGGTGCCCGCCGGTGCTGCTGCACGGCGAGGGTCCGGCCACCTGGCCGGTGTTCGCCGAGGCGGTCCGCCGCCGTCTGCACACCCGTATCGGCCTGGAGGACACGCTGCTGCTCCCGGACGGCACCGTCGCGCCGGACAACCTCACCTTGGTAACGGCCGCCCACTCCCTGATCACCCGCTGACGCCCCGCGCGCCCTCGCCGGTCTGCGTGGTTGGTGATCAAGGAGTTTGCGTCTGCTGGGTGATCGTCCTCGACGTGAACTCCTTGATCACCGAGCGGTCGAGGGCTCGGGTGGTCGGTTCAGTGGGTGGGCGGGGTGCTGAGGAGGGGGTCTGAGCAGGCGGAAAAGGTCACGCTAGGATGACGGGCGGCGAGGTTTGTCCGGCCCTGTCCGGCATATTCTCAGCACTCCGTGACGGCGCAATTTCTCTCCGTCCGGGTGGTTTGATCATGACTCCTTGACCGAACGGCCCCTCGCGACCTAGCCTCGCCATACAGGCTCACTTTGCCCGACCAGCGCAGGCTAAGCGCACAACATAGAACGCGTAACAGAACAGCATCACTTTGGCCAGCTTCACCGGCCCTTGACGGCAGCTCCGGACCCGGTCCGGAGCGACCGACAACTGCAACCGGCCGCTGGCGGTGCCCCTGACGGGCACCGCCGACGGAAAGCTGCCCACAGCCAGCCGCTCCGGTCGGGCGTCCAGAGTCGCAGGCGCGTGCCCGTCGGCGCGTGTCCTGCGGCGCCGACGTTCAGGGGAGGCGGCCATGGCGCGGCGGCACAGGTTCACCGGCGGTCTGCCACACGGTCCCGGCCGCTCCTCGCCGGGCGTCCGATCCCGGCGGAACGACTGTTCCCGGCCGAGCCACGAAGGGCCGGAGGCCCGCGGCCCACGCCCGTCCCGCTGCGCGACCCGGGCCGGCTGCGCGACCCGGGCCGGCTGGCCGGCGCACCGGTGCGGAGCGACGCGATGAGCGGTTTCGACGTCGTCCTCCTCGTGGTGGTGCTGCTGCTGGTCGTGGTGGTGGTCGGCGCCGTGCTGTTCGGCGTGCGGACGCTCCAGCGGCTCAGCCTGGCCCCGGCGCCGGAGGACCCCGCCTTCATCGCGGAGAAGGACCGGCAGGAACAGTCCCTGGCCGCGTTGCGTACCGCAGCCGACGAGGTCAACAGCACCATCGACGTGGCGAAGTCGGCCGCCTCCGCGGCCCGGGCCGAGGCCGCCGCCGCGAAGGCCGAGGCGAAGGCCGCCCGGGCGGAGGCGCGCCGGGTGCTCGACGACGCCCGCGCCGAGGCCGACACCGTGCTGGAACGGGCGCACAAGCAGGCCGAGGCGGACGCCGAGCAACTGCGTACCACCGCCCGGCGCAGCGGCGAGCGGGAGGTCGCGGTGCTCGCCGCCACCACCCGGGAGCAGGCCGCCGAGGTCGAGCGGCGGGCGGCCCGGATGGACGAGCGGGAGCGGCTGCACACCGAGGAGGTGGAGCGGCTCGCCGAACGGGAGCGGCAGCTCACCGCCGCCACCGCCGCGCTCGCCGCCCGGGAGGCCGCGCTGACCGAACGCGAGCGGGCGCTGACCGAGGTGGAGGAGCAGCGCCGCCGCGAGCTGGAGCGGGTGGCCGGGCTGACCGCCGACGCCGCGCGGGCCGAGCTGGTCGAGTCGATCGAGGGGCAGGCCAAGCGGGAGGCCGCGCTGCTGGTCCGGGAGATCGAGTCGGACGCGCGGGGCACCGCCGAGCAGCGCGCCCGGCACATCGTGGTGGACGCCATCCAGCGGGTGGCCAGCGAGCAGACCGCGGAGAGCGTGGTCAGCGTGCTGCACCTGCCCGGCGACGAGATGAAGGGCCGGATCATCGGCCGGGAGGGGCGCAACATCCGCGCCTTCGAGTCGGTCACCGGCGTCAACCTGATCATCGACGACACGCCCGAGGCGGTGCTGCTCTCCTGCTTCGACCCGGTCCGCCGGGAGGTCGGCCGGCTCACGCTGGAGAAGCTGGTGCTGGACGGCCGGATCCATCCGCACCGGATCGAGGAGGTCTACGACCTGGCCCGCCACGAGGTGGAGGAGCTGTGCCACCGGGCCGCCGAGGACGCCCTGGTCGAGGTGGGCATCACCGAGATCCACCCGGAGCTGGTCACCCTGCTGGGCCGGCTGCGCTACCGGACCTCGTACGGGCAGAACGTGCTCAAGCACCTGGTGGAGACCGCGCACATCGCCGGCACCATGGCCGCCGAACTGCGCCTGGACGTGCCGACCATCAAGCGCTGCGCGTTCCTGCACGACATCGGCAAGGCGCTCACCCACGAGGTGGAGGGCAGCCACGCCATCATCGGCGCCGACCTGGCCCGCAAGTACGGCGAGGCCGAGGACGTGGTGCACGCCATCGAGGCGCACCACAACGAGGTGCCGCCGCAGACCATCGAGGCGGTGCTCACCCAGGCGTCGGACGCCTGCTCGGGCGGGCGGCCCGGGGCCCGGCGGGAGAGCCTGGAGGCGTACGTCAAGCGGCTGGAGCGGATCGAGGAGATCGCGGCCGGCAAGCTCGGCGTGGAGAAGGTCTTCGCCATGCAGGCGGGCCGGGAGATCCGGGTGATGGTCAAGCCGGACGACGTGGACGACATCGGCGCGGCCGTGCTGGCCCGGGACGTGGCCAAGCAGATCGAGGAGGAGCTGACCTATCCGGGGCAGATCCGGGTGACAGTGGTGCGCGAGTCCCGGGTCACCGAGATCGCCCGCTGACGGAAACGACGACGGGCGGGTGGGGGAGAACCCCGCCCGCCCGTCGCGTGTCCGTCGGATCAGACCAGTTGGGTGGCGCCGCTGCCGCCGTCGGTCTGGGTGGAGGCCACCGGCTTGGCCGCGCTGCGCGGCAGCCGGGTCAGCCGCTTCTGCAACCACCAGGCCAGCACCGACAGCAGCCCGCAGATGCTGATGTAGATGGCCGCGATGATCAGGTAGGTCGGCACGTAGGGCAGGCCGAACGCCAGCCGGCCGCCGATCTGCTTGCCGGCGAAGAGCAGCTCCGGGTACGTGATGATGAAGCCGAGCGCGGTGTCCTTGAGCAGCACGACGAGCTGGCTCACGATCGCCGGCAGCATCGAGCGGAACGCCTGCGGCAGCAGGATCAGCCGGAGCACCTGGTTCTTGCGCAGGCCGACCGCGTACGCGCCCTCGGACTGCCCGTACGGCACGGCGTTGATGCCGGCCCGGAAGATCTCCGCCAGCACCGAGCCGTTGTAGAGCGTCAAGCCGATGACCAGCGCCCAGAACTTGTCGATCGGCCAGCCGTACTGCAACGGCACGTAGTAGCCGAAGAAGATCAGGATCAGCAGCGGGATGGCCCGGAACAGCTCCACCACGAACGTGGCCGGGCTCCGGAGCAACCACTTGTCGCTGAGCCGGGCGCCGGCGAAGACGGCGCCGAACAGCAGCGCCAGCACGGTGGCGACGGCGGCGGCCTTGAGCGTGGCCCAGAGGCCGGAAAGGATCTCCCGCTGCACCGCGACGTACTGGAACTGCTCCCACTTGCGGGCCTCGAACTGGCCGGTCTGGTCGAACTTGTAGATCACGAACGCGACCAGGGCGACGATCGCGGCGATCGACACGACGCCGAGGATCCGGTTGCGCAGCCGGGCCTTCGGGCCGGGAAGGTCGTAGAGGACGCTGCTGCTGCTCATCGGGCCACCGCCCACTTGCGCTCGAGGAACCGCTGGAGCACCACCAGCGGGATGATCAGGATGAGGAAGCCGATCACGATCCAGGTGAGCACGGCGAACTGTGGCTCACCCCGCTCCGACATGTACGCCGGGATGGCACCGGCCTCGACCACGGAGAAGCCGGCGGCGATCGTGGTGTTCTTCAGCATGGCGATGAGCACGCTCATCAGCGGCGGGACCATGGCCCGCAGCGCCTGCGGCAGCACGATCAGCGTGAGCACCTGGGCGAACGTCATGCCGAGCGCCCGGGCGGCCTCGGCCTGGCCGGTGGCGACCGTGTTGACGCCGGAGCGGACCACCTCGCAGATGAACGCCGAGGTGTAGACCGTCAGCGCGATGCAGGCGCTGTTGAAGTAGTCGATGTTGACGTCCAGCTTCGGCACCGCGAAGACGAGGAACGCGAAAACCAGGGTCAGCGGGGTGTTGCGGACCAGGTTGACGTAGGTGGCCCCGAATGCCCGCAGGGCGGGGACCGGGGACACCCGCATCGCGCCGAGCAGCGTACCGAGAACGAGGCTGCCGACGGCGGCGATCAGGAACAGCTGGACCGTGGTCCGGAAGCCATCGACGAAGATCTGATGGTTGTCCGTCAGGACGCGGAAGAACTCGCCCATACCTCGCTCTCACTCTCTCGGACGGCGCCGGGCGGGGAGGAGGACCTCCCCGCCCGGCGAGACGTCGGGTGGCGGACCGTCAGTACCGCTCGAGCTGCGGCGGGGTGGCCGGCGAGCCGGACTTGCCCAGCGTGCCGTCGTAGATCTTCTTCCAGGTGCCGTCCGTGAACGCGGCCTCGATCTGGTCGTTCACGTAGTCGCGCATGGCCTTGTCGTCCTTGGGCAGGCCGATGCCGTACTTCTCGGTGCTGAACGGCTGGCCGACGACCTTGAGCTCGTCCGGGTTCTGCGCGGCGTAGCCCTTGAGGATGGCGTCGTCGGTGGTCACCGCGTCGACCTTCTTGTCGAGCAGCTGCGAGACGCACTCGGAGTAGGTCTTGAACTCGACGATGTTGTTGCCCTCGGTGAGGCCCTCCTCGCGGATCCTCTGGACCGGGGTGGAGCCGGTGACCGAGCAGACCTTCTTGCCCTTGAGCGTGTCCTTGCCGGTGATCGCCGACTCGTCCTTGCGGACCAGCAGGTCCTGACCGGCGACGAAGTACGGGCCGGCGAAGGAGACGTCGTTCTTGCGCTTGTCGGTGATCGAGTAGGTGCCGACGTAGTAGTCGATCTCACCACCCTTGATCGCGGTCTCCCGGTTGGCCGACGCGATCTCCTTGTACTCGATCTTCGCCGGGTCGACGCCGAGCGTGCTGGCGACGTACTGGGCGATCTCGATGTCGAAGCCGCAGCGCTTGCCCTGGGCGTCCTTGTAGCCGAGGTTCGGCTGGTCGAACTTGACACCGACGACGACCTTGCCCGCGGACTTGACCTTCGTGAAGGTCGGGCTGCCGGCGATGGTGGCGTCCGTCTTGGGGGTGAAGGTGACGCCCGAGCTGGTGCAGTTGTCGGACTGCGCCCCGCCGCTGGCGTTGCCGCCACCGCTCGGGGCCGGGTCCCCCTCCTTACCGCAGGCAGCCGCGGAAAGGGCGAGCGAGGCCATCATGGCTACCGCCGCCACGCGCTTCATACGCATACACATCTCCTTCTTCGACGGAGCCGCCCGGGGACGACTCCACTACGGACGCTCAGTGCGTGAGGATCTTGGAGAGGAAGTCCTTGGCCCGCTCGCTGCGCGGGTTCGCGAAGAACTCGTTCGGCGGCGCGTCCTCGACCAGCTTGCCGTCGGCCATGAAGATGACCCGGTTGGCCGCGTGCCGGGCGAAGCCCATCTCGTGCGTGACCACCACCATGGTCATGCCGTCGCGGGCCAGCGACGTCATCACGTCGAGCACCTCGCCGACCATCTCCGGGTCGAGGGCGCTGGTCGGCTCGTCGAAGAGCATGGCCTTGGGCTGCATGGCCAGCGCGCGGGCGATCGCCGCCCGCTGCTGCTGGCCGCCGGAGAGCTGGGCCGGATACTTGTCCGCCTGGTTGGCGATGCCGACGCGGTCCAGCAGGGCCAGGCCGCGCTCGCGGGCGGCGGCCGGCTTCTCCTTGCGGACCTTGACCGGGCCGAGCGTGACGTTCTCCAGGATGCTCTTGTGCGCGAAGAGGTTGAACGACTGGAACACCATGCCGACCTCGCTGCGCAGCTTGGCCAGCGGTTTGCCCTCGGCCGGCAGCGGCTGCCCGTCGAACGTGATGGTGCCCTTGTCGATCGGCTCCAGCCGGTTGATGGCGCGGCACAGCGTCGACTTGCCGGAGCCGGACGGGCCGATCACCACGACCACCTCGCCCCGGCCGACGGAGAGGGACACGTCGTCGAGCACGTGCAGCGGCCCGAACCACTTGTTGACCCCGTCGAGCACGATCAGCGGGTCGCCCGTCGTCACGATCGTCCACCGTCCCTGTCGTCCGTGCCGGAACGGGGGGTCGGTCGACCCCCCGGTTGGGCAACTGTAGGCGGCCCGATGTGGCGGAACGCAACCCAGATGGTCACGGAGCGGTAACACCGGTCACCGCCGTGTCGGTGCGTCCGAATTCCGTCACGGCCGGTGCGTCCGAGTGGCGACGCGGTCGTATCGCGGAGATCATGAGGCGATGACCGACACGTTCCGGCTCACCGATCACGCCCGCGGCGGCGGCTGCGCCTGCAAGATCCCGCCCGGCGAGCTGGAGGCGATGGTCGCCGGGCTCGGCCCGGGCGGCGGCACCGCCGACCTGCTGGTCGGCCTGGAGAACGGCGACGACGCCGCGGTGGTCCGGCTGGACGAGCGCACCGGCCTGGTGACCACCGCCGACTTCTTCACCCCGGTCGTCGACGACGCGTACGACTGGGGCCGCATCGCCGCCGCGAACGCGCTCTCCGACGTGTACGCCATGGGCGGCACCCCGCTGGTCGCGCTGAACCTGCTGTGCTGGCCGCGCGAGGTGCTGCCGCTGGAGCTGGCCCGCGAGGTGCTGCGCGGCGGGCAGGACGTGGCCCGCGAGGCCGGCTGCCACCTGGCCGGCGGGCACAGCGTGGACGACGACGGACCGAAGTACGGCCTGGCGGTCACCGGGGTGGTCCGCCCGGACGAGCTGATCACGCTGGACGCCGGCCGGGCCGGACTGCCGCTGTCGCTGACCAAGCCGCTCGGTGTGGGCGTGCTCAACACCCGGCACAAGCAGACCGGGGAGCGTTTCGCCGCGGCGGTCGACTCGATGACCCGGCTCAACCGGGACGCCGCCCGCGCCGCGGTGGCCGCCGGCATCCGCTGCGGCACTGACGTGACCGGTTTCGGGCTGCTCGGGCACGCCTCGAAGCTGGCCCGGGCCAGCCGGCTCACGGTTGCGATCGACACCGCCGCGGTGCCGTACCTGCCGGGCGCGCGGGAGGCGCTACGCGACGGGTACGTCAGTGGCGGCACCCGGCGCAACCTGGAGTGGGTGACGCCGTGGACCGACTTCGGCACCGCGGACGAGTCCGAGCGGCTGTTGTTGGCCGACGCGCAGACGTCGGGCGGGCTGCTGGTGGCCGGCGAGGTGCCGGGCGGCACCGTGATCGGCGAGCTGCTGCCCGCCTCCGACGCGTTGATCCGGCTGCGCTGACCGGCGTGGCAGCGATGCGGACGCGACACCGTACCCGATAAACTGTCATCTTCCCGCTACTCAGGGCAACGTCGCCCAGGGGAAATTTTGCCCGGAATGGTCACAGACCGGTAACTTGCCCCCGGTCGAGGTCAAATGCCCCCCACCATCGTCAGTAAGGCCCGATCCGGAGGCCGGTGGGACGAGCGCAGCGAGGAGGCGGCATGACCGAGCTGTGGAACTGGAGAATCGACGGCGGCGCGCCGGTGGAGGTCTATCCGGCGTTGGCCGAGGCGCTCGGCCGGGTGGTGATGCCGCTCGCCGTCGCCGACCCGGTCCGACTCCCCGCGTACGCGGTGGTCTGCGACGTGTGGGAGGCGCCCGGGGCGTACGGCACCGTGGTCGACTGTTACGGCGTGCCCGAGCGCCTGCCCGAGCTGCCCGCCATCGCGGCGCTGGCCCGGGTGCTGGGCCGCAACTGCCTGATGCGCGACGACACGCTCGACGCCGGCCGGCACCTGCTGGTCGCCCCGGACGGCACGATCCGACCGGTGCACTTCGACGTGGTCGAGACCGACGACGGCGAGGTGCTCAGCGACCAGCGGCTCTGCACGCTGGCCGACCCCGGCTGCCGGGGCTGGTCGCGGTGCCACCGCTCCCGGTGGGCCCCCGACTCGGTCGCCCCCGCGCTCGCCGCCGCCTGACCGGCCCCCACCCCGACCCGCCGGCGGGACACGGGGTGGGGCGGTCCGGGTGGCCCGGATACGCTGTCCGGGTCATGACTACCGCAGCCGCGGGCAGCCCGCGCACCTATCAGGTGCGCACGTACGGCTGCCAGATGAACGTGCACGACTCCGAGCGCATCTCCGGCCTGCTCGAAGACGCCGGCTACGTGCGCGCCGCCGAGTCCGTCGAGCAGCCCGACGTGGTGGTGTTCAACACCTGCGCGGTCCGGGAGAATGCCGACAACCGGCTCTACGGCAACCTCGGCCACCTGCGCCCGGTCAAGACGAAGCACCCCGGGATGCAGATCGCGGTCGGTGGCTGCCTGGCCCAGAAGGACCGCGGCGAGATCGTCCGCAAGGCGCCCTGGGTGGACGTGGTCTTCGGCACGCACAACATCGGCTCGCTGCCGGCGCTGCTGGACCGGGCCCGGCACAACGCGGCGGCCGAGGTGGAGATCCTCGAGTCGCTGGAGGTCTTCCCGTCCACGCTGCCGACCCGGCGCGAGTCGACGTACGCCGGGTGGGTCTCCATCTCCGTCGGCTGCAACAACACCTGCACGTTCTGCATCGTGCCGTCGCTGCGCGGCAAGGAGAAGGACCGCCGCCCCGGCGACGTCCTCTCCGAGGTCCGCGCGCTGGTCGACGAGGGTGTGCTGGAGGTGACGCTGCTCGGGCAGAACGTCAACTCCTACGGCGTGGAGTTCGGCGACCGGTACGCGTTCGGCAAGTTGCTGCGCGCCTGCGGCGACATCGACGGGCTGGAGCGGGTCCGGTTCACCAGCCCGCACCCGAAGGACTTCACCGACGACGTGATCGCCGCGATGGCCGAGACGCCGAACGTCTGCCACTCGCTGCACATGCCGTTGCAGTCCGGCTCCGACGACGTGCTGCGAGCCATGCGCCGCTCGTACCGGTCGGAGCGCTACCTGGGGATCATCGAGAAGGTGCGGGCGGCGATGCCGGACGCGGCGATCACCACGGACATCATCGTCGGCTTCCCCGGCGAGACCGAGGCCGACTTCCAGCGCACCCTGGACGTGGTGCGCGAGGCCCGGTTCTCCTCGGCGTTCACGTTCCAGTACTCCAAGCGCCCCGGCACGCCGGCCGCGACCATGGACGACCAACTCCCCAAGCCTGTCGTGCAGGAGCGGTACGAGCGGCTGATCGCCTGCGTCGAGGAGATCACCTGGGCGGAGAACAGGAAGCTGGTCGGGGAGACCGTCGAGGTGCTGGTCGCCGTCGGCGAGGGGCGCAAGGACGAGCGCACCGGGCGGATGTCCGGCCGGGCCCGCGACGGCCGGCTCGTGCACTTCGCGACCGGCGAGCTGGCCGGGCAGATCCGCCCCGGCGACGTCGTGCACACCGTCGTCACGTACGCCGCCCCGCACCACCTCAACGCGGACGGGGCGCCGCTGGCGCACCGGCGTACCCGGGCCGGGGACGCGGCCGAGGCGGGACGCGCCCCGCGTACGCCCGGGGTGCTGCTCGGGTTGCCGACGGTCGGCGCGCCGGCCGCGACGCCCGCCCCCACCGGCGGTTGCGCCGCCCACTGACCCCGCCCTGACGTTAGGCGGGGCCCCTTTTTAACATCTCGCGTTAAAAAGGGGCCCCGCCTATACCGAATGCGTTAAGCGGGGCCCCCTCCTTACACCATCAGCAGGTGGTGCCGTTGAGCTTGACGGTGGCGGGGGTGGCGGCGGTGCCGTTGGCGGTGAAGCCGACGGTCACCGAGGCGCCCGGCGCCAGCGTCGACGCCCAGTTCGGCGCGGCGGCCGTGACAGTGGTGCCGGACTGCGTGACGGTCGCGTTCCAGCCGCTGGCCAGCGTCACCCCGGACGGCCAGGTCCAGGTGGCCGACCACGGGTTCAGCGCGCCGGTGCCGGTGTTCTTCACGGTCAGCTCGCCCTGGAACCCGCCGGCCCAGGCGTTGGTCTGCTTGTAGCTGGCGGTGCAGCCACCGGTGGCCGGCGGCGGGGTGGTCGGTGCCGGCGTGGTCGGCGCCGGTGAGGTGTTCGGGGTCCCGGTCGGGGACGGGCTGGTGGTGCCGCCACCGCCGGTCGGCGGGATCAGGTACGGCTGGAGGATGGACTGCTTGGCCTGGTTGACGGTGGTCCAGTCGTCGTTGGCGATGCCGCCGGTGTCACCCGAGTTCGGGTTCCACGACCAGTAGGTGAACGACATCCCGTTGACCCCGGTGCCGGTGTAGGCCATCAGGTTCTCCAGCCAGACCTTGTCCTTCGGGTCCTGGAGCGTGGTGCCGAACTCGCCCATCATGATCGGCGCGATGTTCTGCTTGTAGAGGTAGCCCCAGTACTTGTCCCAGATGGCCGGCATGTTCGCCGGGTAGGCCGGGTCGTCGAACCAGGCCTGGCGGTAGACCGAGGTGGCGTACTCGTGCGGCGAGTAGACCAGCCGGTTCGCCACGTTCAGCCGCACCGGGAACTGCCCCGCCTTGGACAGGTTGCCGCCCCACCAGCCGCAGTCCTCGTCGTTGCTGGGGTCGTTGTCCCAGACGTTCGACAGGCCACCGCTCGGGCAGCTCACCCCCTCCACGAAGATCAGCCAGTTGGGCTGCACGCCGAGGATCGCGTTGCCGGCCCGTTCGGCGGCGAGCCGCCAGTCCCGGGTGGTGTCGCCGCAGCCCCAGCAGGCGCCGGTGGCGGCCGGGTTGGTGCCCTCGGCGTGCGGCTCGTTGTGCAGGTCCGCGCCGATCACCGTGGGGTTGTTCGCGTACCGCTGGGCCATCGTCTTCCAGTCGGCGATCCAGGTCGCCTCGGAGACACCCGAGGTGTACCAGAGCGGCGACTGCCCGGCCGACGTCGGCCGGTGCCGGTCCAGGATGACCCGCATCCCCTTGCTGCCCGCGTAGGCGATGACCTTGTCCAGGATCTGCAACGGGGAGAGCCCGACCAGGTCCGGGTTGACGAAGTCGTTGATCCCGGTCGCCGTCGCGCCGGGCTTGATGGAGTCGTTCGAGTACGGGATGCGCAGCGTGTTGTAGCCCAACCGGGCCATGGTGTCGAGCTGGCCGCGCCACGGGTTGTTGGCCCACAGGCCGTGGAACGTCTTGTTGTCGGTCTCCATGCCGAACCAGTTGATGCCGGTCAGCCGCACGGTCGCGCCGGTGCTGTCGACGATCTTGTTGCCGTTGGTGTGCAGGTAGCCGGTGCCGGTGCCGCCGGCCGCGGCGGCGGCCGGGGTGGTGCTGACGGTCGCGGCGACGAGGATGCCGGCCGCGGCGGTGGCGAGCGCTGTCAGGGCGCCGCCGAGGGCGGTGCGTCGGTGCATGGGAGCTCCACTTCGGATGCCCGCGCCGCGCAGGCGCCGCGGGCGGCAGGACCAGGAGGCCCGACCCGCTCGTCATCGAGTACGCGCACAGCGCGCGCCGGGCCGGTCACGTGGACGGCCACTCGCGGCAAGCACCGGCGACCCTCAACGGCGATGATCACCGTCAATGCCCTAGCGCCGATGTGAAAACCTGACTCCGCCGCCCATTGTGATCAGCCCACCCCCATGCGTCAACACACCCCCACCCCCTCACCCGGGCCTGGCCACGCAGATACACGGAAAGAGTGCCTATCCCGCGTGGAATAGGCACTCTTTCCGTGAATCAGCGATCGAAGGGGACGGGGGAGGGGGTCAGTTGGCCTGCTCGGCGAGCTGGAGGAACTGGCGCTTGGACGCCAGCGCCTGCTCGGCCTCCCTGATGCGGCGGGAGTCGCCGGCCGCCTGGGCCCGGGTCAGCCGCTCCTCGGCCTCGGCGACCTGGGCACGCATCTGTGCCAGCAGCGGGTTGTCCTCCTTGGAGGTACGCCGCCACGCCGAGTCCATCACCTCGCGGACCTTCTCGTCCACCGCCCGCAGCCGGCGCTCCAGGCCGGCCGCCGCCTCGCGGGGCACCCGGCCGGCCTCGTGCCACTGCGCCTGGATCTCCCGCAGCTTCGCCTGGGCGCCCTTCGGGTCGGCGTCGACGTCGAGCGCCTCGGCCTCGACCAGCAGCGCCTGCTTGCGCTCCAGGTTGCCCCGCTGCTCGTTGTCCCGCGCCGAGAAGACCTCGCTGCGGCGGGTGAAGAAGTCGTCCTGCGCGGCCCGGAACCGTTCCCAGAGCTTCTGCTCGGCCTCCTTGGCGGCGCGCGGGGCAGCCTTCCACTGGGCCATCAGGTCCTTGAGCTGGCCGGCGGTGACGCCCCAGTCGGTGGACTCCTTGAGCTTCTCGGCCTCGGCGACCAGCTCCTCCTTGACCGTCTGCGCCTGCTTGCGCTGCTGGTCGAGGGAGGCGAAGTGGGCGCCCCGGCGCCGGGTGAAGCCGTCCCGCGCGGCGGCGAACCGCTTCCACAGCTCGCCGTCGGTCTTCTTGTCGACGCCGCGGATGGTCTTCCACTCGTCGAGGATCTCCTTGAGCCGGTCGCCGGCGGTCTTCCAGCCGGTCGACTCGGCGGCCAGCTTCTCGGCCTCCTCGACCAGGGCGGTCTTGCGGGTCAGCGCCTCACCCCGGGCGGCCTCCCGGGCCGCCTTGGCCTCGCCGGCCTTCTCCTCGGCGACCGAGGCCAGCTTGTCCAGCCGGGCGGCCAGGGCGTCGATGTCCCCGACCACGTGCGCCTCGGGAAGTGACGCGCGGATCCGGCGGATCGTGGTCAGCGAGTGGCCGGCATCCGCCGCGCCCGAGTTGAGCCGGGCCTCGGTCAGGTCCACCTCGGTCACCAGGTCGGCGAAGCGCCGGGCGAAGTGGGCGAGCCCTTCCTCCGGGGCCCCCGCCTGCCAGGATCCGACCACCCGCTCGCCTTCGGCGGTCTTGACGTAGACGGTGCCGTCCTCGTCCACCCGTCCGAAGGCAGTCCAGTCGCTCATGTGCCCATCCTCGTTCTCCCGGCGCCGAGGGAACAGCCCTCGGTCGCCGCCACGGCGCAGCAAACTTTCTCCCGGCATTGTCACAGGTCCGCCCCCGTCCGTGTCGAGCGCCTGTCGTCGACCGTGACCATACGGTGTCGTACGCCCTCGATGACCCGATCGGCGCGGGGACGCACCGGGGTGTCCCGCTAGGTTGGAGTCGTGCCCCTGGTCGCCGCCGCCGTCTGCCCCCACCCGCCGCTGATCGTGCCCGAGCTGGCCGGCGCCGCCGCGCCCGAGCTGGACGACCTGCGCGCCGCCGCCGACGCGGCGGTCACCCGGCTGCTCGCCGCCGAGCCCGAGGCGATCCTGCTGGTCGGCGGGGGACCGGAGACCGTCCGGTTCACCGCCGCCGACTCGGGCTCCCTGCGCGGCTTCGGGCTCGACCGGCCGGCGCGGCTGTGGAAGATCTCCTGCTCCGGCGGCGAGGTGCTGCCGTTGAGCCTGACCGTCGGCGCCTGGCTGCTGAACCGCTCCGGCACCGGGCTGCCCCGGCTGGCCCGGTCGGTGGCGCACGACGCCGCACCGACCGAGTGCGCGGCGTTCGGCGCGAGCCTGATCGATGACGACGATCCGCGGGTCGCCCTGCTGGTCCTCGGTGACGGGTCCGCCTGCCGCGGCGTCACGGCGCCGGGGTACGACGACCCGCGCGCGCAGGCGTACGACGACGGGGTCGCGGTGGCCCTGGCCGGCGCGGACGCCGAGGCCCTGCGCGGCCTGGACCCGGTGCTCTCCGCCGAGCTGCGGGTCGCCGGGCGGGCGCCCTGGCAGGTGCTGGCCGGCGCGGTCGGCGCGGCGGGCGGCGACTGGCGCGGCGAGCTGAGCTACCACCGGGCGCCCTACGGCGTTGCCTACTTCGTGGCGAACTGGGAGCGGTCATGACGGTCGTCGCGGTGGTCGGGCCGACCGCGGCCGGGAAGTCGGCGCTGAGCATCGCGCTGGCGCACGCGCTCGACGGCGAGGTGGTCAACGCCGACTCGATGCAGCTCTACCGGGGCATGGACGTCGGCACCGCCAAGCTGACAGCGGCCGAGCGCGAGGGTGTGCCGCACCACCTGCTGGACATCTGGCCGGTGACCGAGCCGGCCAGCGTCGCCGAATACCAGAAGCTGGCCCGCGCGGCGGTCGACGACATCCTCGCCCGGGGGCGGGTGCCGCTGCTGGTCGGCGGTTCCGGGCTCTACGTGCGGGCGGTGCTGGAGCAGTTCGAGTTCCCCGGCACCGACCCGGCGCTGCGGGAGCGGCTGGAGGCGGAGCTGGCCGAGGTCGGCCCCGCCCCGCTGCACGCCCGGCTCGCCGCGGCGGACCCGGCGGCGGCGGCCGGCATCCTGCCCGGCAACGGCCGGCGGATCGTCCGGGCGCTGGAGGTGATCGAGCTGACCGGGGCGCCGTTCACCGCGTCGCTGCCCGCGCCCACGCCGTACTACCCGTCCGTGCAGCTCGGCGTCGACCTGGACACCGCCCGCCTCGACGAACGGATCGCGCTGCGGGTGGACCGGATGTGGGCCGACGGGCTGGTCGACGAGGTGCGCGCGCTGGTCGACGCCGGGCTGCCCGAGGGGCGGACGGCCAGCCGGGCGCTCGGCTACCAGCAGGTGCTGCGCTTCCTGGCCGGGGAGCTGACCGAGACGCAGGCGTACGAGGAGACGATCCGGGCCACCCGCCGCTTCGTCCGCCGGCAGCGCTCGTGGTTCCGGCGCGACCCGCGCGTGCACTGGCTCGACTCGGCCGCCCCCGGGTTCGTCGACACGGCGCTGCGGCTGGCGGCCGGGCATCGGGGATGATGGGACCGTGGAGTTCACCAAGGGTCACGGCACCGGCAACGACTTCGTCATCCTGCCCGACCCGGACGGCGCGCTCGATCTGACGCCCGGCCTGGTCGCCGCGCTCTGCGACAGGCGGCGCGGGCTGGGCGGCGACGGCGTGCTGCGTGTGGTGCGCGCCGCGAAGCACCCCGACGGCGTCGCGCTGGCCGGCGAGGCCGAGTGGTTCATGGACTACTGGAACTCCGACGGCTCGTTCGCGGAGATGTGCGGCAACGGCGCCCGGGTGTTCGTGCGCTACCTGCTGGAGCGGTCACTGGTCGCCCCGTCGGGCGGGACGCTGCCGATCGCCACCCGCGCCGGCCTGGTGCGGGCCCGGGTCGAGGGCACGGACGTCGCGGTCGAGATGCGTCGGCCCCGGCTGCACGACGCGGCCACCGCCACGCTGGGCGGGCTGACCCTGACCGGCGCGGCGGTGGACGTCGGCAACCCGCACCTGGTGTGCGCGCTGCCCGCCGCGCTGGACCTGGCCGCCCTCGACCTCACCCGGGCGCCCGAGGTCGACGCCGCGGTCTTCCCGGCGGGGGTCAACGTCGAGTTCACCACGCCCGGTGACCCGGTCGACGGCACGGACGGGCACGTGCTGATGCGGGTCCACGAGCGGGGTTCGGCCGAGACGCTCTCCTGCGGCACCGGCGCGTGCGCGGTGGCCGCGGTGGCGCTGCGCGACGCCGACCGGGAGACCGGCATCGTGGCGGTGGACGTCCCCGGCGGTCGCCTCACGGTCACGGTGACCGCCGACTCGTGCTGGCTGTCCGGCCCGGCCGTCCTGGTCGCCAGCGGCACCCTGACCCCCGCCGCCCTGCGCCCCTGACCCGCGCGGCCCTGACCCGCCGCGCCCGGCACCTCGGACCTGCCGCGCTCTCGTCTTCCGTGGCCTGCGGACGTGCCACTCTCACCCCCTGCCTCCGGCCGGCACCGGTCGGGCGGGGGCGTTGGTCACGCCGAGTGACGGCCCGGGGGAAACGGATGGGTCAGGAGCGATATACCGTCAGGTCATATTTATGACTCAGCGGTATATCGCTTCCCAGTCACACCTCTGCCGTCCGCGACACGCCGGGACGGACACGCCGGCGACGTCCGGCCGCGACGGCCCGGCGGCGACGGCCCGGCGGCGACGGCCCGGCGGCGACGGCCCGGCGGCGACGGCCCGGCGGTCAGGGGGTGGGGCGGTGGGGCGGCAGCGGAGGCCTGGCAACCAGGCGGCGGCGAAGGCCTGGCGGCCAGAGGTGGTCCGGAGCGGGCGCCGTCAGGGGGTGGCGCTGGCGTTGGCGGCGATCTCGGGGAGGTCGGCCGGGCCCGGGTCGGCGGCCGGCGGCGGCGTCACGGCCGGGTTCTGCGCGGCGGCGCGTACCGCGGCGGCCACCGCCGGGGCGACCCGCGAGTCGAAGACGCTCGGCACGATCACCGTCGGGTTGATCTTCTCCTCGCCCACCACGTCGGCGATGGCGCGGGCCGCCGCGATCGCCATCTCCTCGGTGAACTCCTCGGCGTGCGCGTCGAGCATGCCGCGGAACACGCCCGGGAAGGCGAGCACGTTGTTGATCTGGTTCGGCTGGTCCGAGCGGCCGGTGGCGACCACGGCGGCGTGCTTGCGCGCCTCCCGCGGGTCCACCTCCGGGTCCGGGTTGGCCAGCGCGAAGACGATCGCGTCCTTCGCCATCGCGGCGACGTCGTCGCCGGTGAGCAGGTTGGGTGCGCTCACCCCGATGAACACGTCCGCGCCGCGCACCGCGCCGGCCAGGTCACCGGTGTAGTTCTCCTTGTTGGTGTTCTCGGCCAGCCACTGCCAGGCCGGGTTCAGGTCGGGCAGCCCGCGGTGCAGCGCGCCCTGCCGGTCGTACGCGATGATGTCGCCCACGCCCTGGCGCAGCAGCAGCTTCATGATCGCGGTGCCGGCCGCGCCGGCGCCGGAGACCACGACCCGGACGTCGGCGAGCTGCTTGCCCACCACGCGCAGCGCGTTGGTGAGCGCGGCCAGCACACAGATCGCGGTGCCGTGCTGGTCGTCGTGGAAGACCGGGATGTCCAGCGCCTCGCGCAGCCGGGCCTCGATCTCGAAGCAGCGCGGCGCGGCGATGTCCTCCAGGTTGATCCCGCCGTACGCCGGCGCGATCGCCTTCACGATCGCCACGATCTCGTCGGTGTCCTGGGTGTCCAGCACCACCGGCCAGGCGTCCACCCCGCCGAAGCGCTTGAACAGCGCCGCCTTGCCCTCCATCACCGGCAGCGAGGCGGCCGGGCCGAGGTTGCCCAGGCCGAGCACGGCCGAGCCGTCGCTGACCACGGCGACCGTGTTGCGCTTGATGGTGAGCCGCCGGGCGTCGGCCGGGTTCTCCGCGATCGCCATGCAGACCCGGGCCACCCCCGGGGTGTACGCGCGAGACAGCTCGTCGCGGGTGCGCAGCGCCACCTTCGGGGTGACCTCGATCTTGCCGCCGAGGTGCAGCAGGAACGTCCGGTCGGAGACCTTGCGCACGTCCACCCCGTCGAGCGCGGTGAGCGCGTCGACGACCTGGTCGGCGTGGCCGGCGTCGGCGGTGTCGCAGGTCAGGTCCACGATCACGTTGGTCGGGTCGGAGTCGACCACGTCCAGCGCGGTGACGATGGCGCCGGCCTCGCCCGCCGCGGTGGTCAGTCGACCGATGGAGGAGGCGTCGGCGGGCACCGCGATCCGGATCGTGATCGAGAATCCGGCACTCGGCAGTCGGGTGATGGCCACGAGAAAACAACTCCTCCGTCGACGCTGAGCGGCTCGACTGGCATTTCTACCCGCCCACCCAGGTCGGCCGGCATCCGCCCCCACTACCGGTGGGTAGCGCCACGGGCATAACGCGGGTGCGCCCGGCGTTGACACGTGTCAGGATTGCTGTCACGCGCCGAAAATACTCGGCGATGCACATAACGGACAGGAGACGCGGTTTGCGCGAGCAGGAGACCTTCCATCCCTTCGAGGACGACGAGCTCGACACCACCACCGGTGAGTACGAGCTGTCCGAGCGGCAGGCGCTGCGGCGGGTCCCTGGCCTCTCCACCGAGCTGACCGACATCACCGAGGTCGAATACCGCCAGCTCCGGCTGGAGCGGGTCGTCCTGGTGGGGGTCTGGACCGAGGGGAACCAGTCCGACGCGGAGAACAGCCTCACCGAGCTGGCGGCGCTGGCCGAGACGGCCGGCTCGCAGGTGCTCGAAGGGCTGATCCAGCGCCGGAGCCGCCCCGACCCGGCGACGTACATCGGCCGGGGCAAGGTCGACGACCTGGGCGCGGTGGTGCTCTCCACCGGCGCCGACACGGTGATCTGCGACGGTGAGCTGTCCCCGTCGCAGCTCCGCAACCTGGAGCAGCGCACCAAGGTCAAGGTGGTCGACCGCACCGCCCTGATCCTCGACATCTTCGCCCAGCACGCCAAGAGCAAGGAGGGCAAGGCGCAGGTCGAGCTGGCCCAGCTCGAATACCTGCTGCCGCGCCTGCGCGGTTGGGGCGAGACGCTCTCCCGGCAGACCGGTGGTAGCGGTCGCGGCGGCGGCGCCGGCGGCGGCGTGGGTCTGCGTGGTCCCGGTGAGACCAAGCTGGAGACCGACCGGCGCCGGATCCGGCACCGCATCGCGCGGCTGCGCCGCGAGATCAAGGGCATGACCACGGTACGCCAGACGAAGCGCGCCCGGCGCTCCCGCAACGCGGTGCCCGCGGTGGCCATCGCCGGCTACACCAACGCCGGCAAGTCCAGCCTGCTCAACCGTCTCACCGGTGCGGGCGTGCTGGTGGAGAACGCGCTGTTCGCCACGCTGGACCCGACCACCCGTCGGGCCACCACCTCCGACGGGCGGCTCTACACGCTCTCCGACACGGTGGGGTTCGTCCGGCACCTGCCGCACCAGATCGTCGAGGCGTTCCGCTCGACGCTGGAGGAGGTCGGCGACGCCGACCTGGTGGTGCACGTGGTCGACGGCACCCACCCGGACCCGGAGGAGCAGGTCCGCGCGGTCCGCGAGGTGCTCGCCGAGGTGGGCGCCGACCGGCTGCCGGAGCTGCTCGTGGTCAACAAGACCGACGCCACCGACGAGGAGACGATGCTGCGGCTCAAGCGGCTCTGGCCGGACGCGGTCTTCGTCTCCGCGCACAGCGGGCGCGGGGTCGACGAGCTGCGCGAGGCCGTCGAGCGGCGGCTGCCCCGGCCGGCCGTCGAGGTCCGCGCCGTGCTCCCGTACGACCGGGGTGACCTGGTGGCCCGGGTGCACCGCCAGGGCGAGGTGCTCAGCACCGCGCACCTGCCCGAGGGCACGCTGCTGCACGTACGGGTGGGTCAGGCGCTCGCCGCCGAGTTGGCGCCCTACCGCGCGGGTGACCGGCTCACCAACGACGATCGGGTGGGCGCCGGGCGGTGACCGTCCGGCGTCACCCGCCCGAAACCCGGCTCGTGCGACACTGAGCGCCATGCGGCACGTTGTCTCCTCGGTCACGCTCGCGCTCGGCCTGGTCGGCGCGGTCGTGGCGCCGGCCGGGCCGGCCCCGGCGGCACCCGCCGCGGCCCCGGTGCTGGCCGCGGCTCCCAAGAAGAAGTGCACGGTCGCCGACGACCGGCTCCGCGAGCTGTCCGGCCTGGTCGCCACCGCCAACGGTTACGTCGTCATCAACGACGGCTCCGACGACCCGACCCGCAAGCGCGTCTTCTACCTGGACGCCAAGTGCAAGGTCGACAAAGAGGTCCGATACTCCGGTGACGGCCCGCTCGACACCGAGGACCTGGCGCTCGGGCCGGACCGCAAGACGCTCTGGATCGCCGACACCGGCGACAACATCGAGAAGAAGACCCGGCGGGAACGCGTCGCGGTCTGGACGATGCCGCTGTCCGGTTCGAAGGAACCGGTGCTGCACCGGCTCGCCTACCCGGGCAAGGAGCCGCACGACGCCGAGGCGTTGCTGGTCGGCGACGACAACCTGCCGTTGGTGATCACGAAGGAGCTCTCCGGCAAGTCGGAGATCTTCACGCCGACCGCGAAGCTGAAGGCGGGCGGCGACACCGAGCCGATCCCGATGAAGAAGGTCGGCGAGGTCACGCTGCCGAAGACCAACACCGAGAACAAGCTCGGCTCGCCGGGGCGGGCGCTGGTCACCGGCGCCGCCCGCTCGCCGGACGGCGCCCGGGTCGTGCTGCGCACGTACGCCGACGCGTTCGAGTTCGACGTGGCCGGCGGCGACATCCTCAAGGCGCTGACCAGCGGCAAGCCCCGGGTCACACCGCTGGCCGACCCGTTCGGCGAGGCCATCTCCTACACCTCCGACGGCAGGTCGTTCGTCACCGTCTCCGATGGCGGTTCGCTCGATCCGACCGACCCGATCGACATCCTCGGCTACGCGCCGGCCTCCACCGGCGTGGAGGCGTTGCCCAACGGCGGCAAGGTCGAGACCCGACCGGCCGCGCAGAAGTCCTGGCTGGAAGGGCTGTCGCTGGACGAGATCACGTACCTGATCGCCGCGGTCGGGGTGATCGGTGCGCTCCTGGTCGGCGCGGGCGTCTTCGGCATCCTGCGGGCCCGGCGCAAACCGGCGCCGGCCGAGCCGGCCGACGATTCCGAGCGCAGCGGCGAGTTCCCGGCGAACGGCGGCTTCCCGCCCGGCAACCGGCCGGACGCCCCGCCGCGCGGCGGGGTCTACGGCGGCGCCCAGAGCGGTGGCGTCTACGGCGGCGCGGCGAACGGCGAGCGCCCGGCCGGCGGGGTGTACGGCGGGGGCCGGCCCCAGGGCGGCGCCGTGTACGGCGGCGGTCCGCAGGGCGGTCGCGCCCAGGGCGGCGGCAGTGGTCCGCAGGGCGGTGGCCGCGGCGTTCCCCAGGGTGGCGGCGGTGCCCGTCCCCAGGGCGACGGCGGTCGACCGGCGGGCGGCGGCCGTCCCCAGGGTGGCCGTCCGCAGGGCGGCGGCGGTCCCCAGGGCGGCGGCGTCTACGGCGGCGGCGGCGGTGGCGAGCGGGGCGGTTCGGGCGGTGTCTACGGCGGCGGGGGAGGCGGCCAGGGCGGTGCGCGTCCGGGCGGCCGGGGTGGCGTCCCGGGGAGCACGGGTCACCGTGGGCAGCCCGGCGGCGGCCGGCGGGGTGACGGCGGTCGGGCCGAGCCGCCGCGGCGCGATCCCCGGGATCCGCGCGGCGGTCGTCGCGACGACGGCTACGGCGAGCGCGGCCAGTACGGGCCGGTCCCCGGCGGCCGGGAGCCCCGGGGCGACCGATACTGAGCCACGACGCGAACGGAGGGGGTGACCGGTGCACCGGTCACCCCCTCCGTCGTTCGTCGGTCAGATCCGGCGGAGCACTGCCACCACGCGGCCCATGATGGTGGCGTCGTCGCCGGGGATCGGGTCGAACGCCGGGTTCTGCGGCATCAGCCAGACGTGCCCGTCGCGGCGCCGGTAGGTCTTCACGGTCGCCTCGCCGTCGAGCATGGCCGCCACGATGTCGCCGACCTCGGCGTTGGGCTGCTGCCGCACGACCACCCAGTCGCCGTCGCAGATCGCCGCGTCGAGCATCGAGTCGCCCTTGACCTGGAGCATGAAGACCTCGCCCTCGCCGACCAACTCGCGGGGCAGGGGGAAGATGTCCTCCACCGCCTGCTCGGCGAGGATCGGCCCACCGGCGGCGATCCGGCCCAGCATGGGCACGTACGCCGGGGCGGGGCGCTGCGCGCGGGCGGCCTCGTCGTCGACGTCGCTCGGGGCCCGGACGTCGACCGCGCGCGGCCGGTTCGGGTCGCGGCGCAGGAAGCCCTTCTTCTCCAGCTCCTTGAGCTGGTAGGCGACGCTGGACGGGGAGACCAGGCCGACCGCCTCGCCGATCTCGCGGACGCTCGGCGGGTAGCCGTGGCGCTCGACCCAGGTGCGGATGAACTCCAGGATCCGGCGCTGCCGGGCGGTGAGGTCGACAGTGGCCGGGTCGGGGAAGCTGCTGACCACCGGTGTGACCGGACGCACGGCGGGCTGGGCGGCCCGGCTGCGCGCGGCGCGGGGTCGGCGGGTCGCCGGCGGACCCGCCCCGTCGATCGGCTGCGGGTTCTTCTGCCGGCTGGCCCGGTCCTCGGTCACGTCCGTCCT
Organism: Micromonospora sp. NPDC018662; assembly: GCF_044391475.1. Taxonomy (NCBI): domain Bacteria; kingdom Bacillati; phylum Actinomycetota; class Actinomycetes; order Micromonosporales; family Micromonosporaceae; genus Micromonospora; species Micromonospora sp. NPDC018662. The sequence goes on along the minus strand of NZ_JBISAC010000009.1, from coordinate 118,755 downwards.
CCCTGGTCGGCGCTGGGTGCCTCGTCGGCTCGTGGTGCGTGTGGTCCGACCGTATAGGTGAGATCGGCCATTTTCAAACATCTGTACGACCTGATGTCGGCGTGTCGCGCCGAAATCCTGGATTTCCGAACGCTTGTTCTGATAGATGGTACGCCGCACTCGAACAGATGTTCCATCCCGGCGTCCCGTGACCGGGGGTGCCGGACCGGCGTTGGTCTCCTCGGCGGGTGACGCGCCGGACACGCCGGCCAACTTGACCTCGCTGGGGGGACGGCATACGGTCAACCCCTAGATGTAGTAGTCACATGGGCGTAAGTTGCCTACAGGTTGGGTTCAACTACCGAACGCACTCCCGCACCGCGCACCCGGCGACGGCCATCGACGATGGCCCCGCCGTGTCGACGCGTGCCCGGGAGTCGGTAGGTGTGCCCGTGATCGATCAAGGAGGTCGGGCGATGCGGTGTCCGTACTGCCGGCACGCCGACTCCCGGGTGGTCGACTCGCGGGAGGCCGACGACGGCCAACTCATCCGGCGGCGACGGTCCTGCCCGGAGTGCGGCAAGCGGTTCACCACCGTCGAGGAGGCGGTGCTCGCGGTGGTCAAGCGCAGCGGGGTGACCGAGCCGTTCAGCCGCACGAAGATCATCGGCGGGGTGCGCAAGGCGTGCCAGGGCCGGCCGGTCGACGACGACTCGATCGCGCTGCTGGCACAGAAGGTCGAGGAGACCGTACGCGCCAAGGGGGCGGCGGAGATCCCCAGCCACGACGTGGGGCTGGCCATCCTCGGCCCGCTGCGTGACCTCGACGAGGTGGCCTACCTGCGGTTCGCCAGCGTCTACCGGTCGTTCGACTCGCTCGCCGACTTCGAGCACGAGATCGAGACGCTGCGGGCCGCCGCACGCGCCCGGGGGGGCGCCGACACGCCGTCGGCCGATGCCGCCGGCGCGATCAACTGACATCTCCGATTTCTGACAGGTTCGACCAGGCGCGGTGGGTCACCGCGCCGACGAGGGGGGCGAGGGCGTGACGACCAGCAAGTCACGGAACAAGGCCGGGGCGGGGCTGAAGATCGAGCGCGTCTGGACGACCGAGGGGGTGCATCCCTACGACGAGGTCGCCTGGGAGCGCCGCGACGTCGTGATGACGAACTGGCGGGACGGCTCGATCAACTTCGAGCAGCGCGGGGTGGAGTTCCCCGAGTCCTGGTCGGTCAACGCGGCCAACATCGTGACCACGAAGTACTTCCGGGGCGCGGTGGGGACCCCGGAGCGGGAGTGGTCGCTCAAGCAGCTGATCGACCGGGTGGTCGACACCTACCGCACCGCGGGCGAGGAGTACGGCTACTTCGCCGCCCCGGCCGACGCCGAGGTGTTCGCGCACGAGCTGACCTGGATGCTGCTGCACCAGGTGTTCAGCTTCAACTCGCCGGTCTGGTTCAACGTCGGCACGCCGTCGCCGCAGCAGGTCAGCGCCTGCTTCATCCTGGCCGTCGACGACTCGATGGACTCCATCCTCGACTGGTACAAGGAGGAGGGGCGGATCTTCCAGGGCGGCTCGGGCGCCGGGGTCAACCTCTCCCGCATCCGGTCCTCGAAGGAGCTGCTCTCCTCCGGTGGCACCGCCTCCGGCCCGGTCAGCTTCATGCGCGGCGCGGACGCGTCCGCCGGCACCATCAAGTCCGGCGGCGCCACCCGGCGGGCCGCCAAGATGGTCATCCTCGACGTCGACCACCCGGACATCGAGGAGTTCGTGGCGACCAAGGCGCGCGAGGAGGACAAGATCCGCGCGCTGCGGGACGCCGGGTTCGACATGGACCTCGGCGGCGCGGACATCGTCAGCGTGCAGTACCAGAACGCCAACAACTCGGTCCGCGTCTCCGACGAGTTCATGACCGCGGTGGAGAACGGCGGCGGCTTCGACCTGCGCGGCCGGCTCGACGGGCAGACCATCGAGACGATCGACGCCAAGAAGCTGTTCCACACCATCTCCCAGGCCGCCTGGGAGTGCGCCGACCCGGGCCTGCAGTACGACGACACCATCAACGACTGGCACACCTGCCCGGAGACCGGGCGGATCACCGCGTCGAACCCGTGCTCGGAGTACCTGCACCTGGACAACTCCTCGTGCAACCTGGCCTCGCTGAACCTGATGAAGTTCCTCCGCGCCGACGGCGGCTTCGAGGTGGAGAAGTTCGTCCGGTCGGTCGAGTTCGTCATCACCGCGATGGACATCTCGATCTGCTTCGCCGACTTCCCGACCGAGAAGATCGGTGAGACCACCCGCGCCTACCGGCAGCTCGGCATCGGGTACGCCAACCTGGGCGCCCTGCTGATGGCCACCGGCCTGCCGTACGACTCGGAGCAGGGGCGGGAGGTGTCCGCGGCGATCACCTCGCTGATGACCGGCACCGCCTACCGCCGTTCCGCCGAGCTGGCCGGCATCGTCGGCCCGTACGACGGCTACGCCCGCAACGCCGAGCCGCACAAGCGGGTCATGCGCAAGCACGCCGCCGCCAACGACAGCATCCGGCCGACCGGCACCGTGGGCACCGCCGTGCAGCGCGAGGCGACCAAGCAGTGGACGTTGGGCAACAAGCTCGGCGACCGGTTCGGTTGGCGCAACTCGCAGGCCAGCGTGCTCGCCCCGACCGGCACCATCGGCCTGATGATGGACTGCGACACCACCGGCGTCGAGCCGGACCTGGCGCTGGTCAAGTTCAAGAAGCTGGTCGGCGGCGGCTCGATGCAGATCGTCAACCAGACCGTCCCCCGCGCCCTGCGCAGCCTCGGCTACCCCGAGGAGCAGGTCGAGGCGATCGTCGAGCACATCGCCGACCACGGGCACGTGGTGGACGCCCCGGGCCTGAAGCCGGAGCACTACCCGGTCTTCGACTGCGCCATGGGCGAGCGCTCCATCGCGCCGATGGGCCACGTGCGGATGATGGCGGCGGTCCAGCCGTTCATCTCCGGCGCCATCTCCAAGACGGTCAACATGCCGGAGCAGGCCACCGTCGCGGACGTCGAGAAGATCTACTTCGAGGGCTGGAAGCTCGGCCTGAAGGCACTGGCGATCTACCGGGACAACTGCAAGGTGGGCCAGCCGCTCTCGGTCGCCAAGCCGAACAAGGCAGTGGTCGAGGCGGCCGTCGAGGCCGCGGTCGAGGCCGCCGCCGTCGAGAAGGTCGTGGAGAAGGTCGTCGAGTACCGCCCGGTGCGCAAGCGGCTGCCGAAGAAGCGCCCGTCCCAGACGGTCTCCTTCTCGGTCGGCGGCGCCGAGGGCTACCTCACCGCCTCGTCCTACCCGGACGACGGCCTCGGCGAGGTCTTCCTCAAGATGTCGAAGCAGGGCTCGACGCTGGCCGGCGTGATGGACGCCTTCTCGGTGGCCATCTCCATCGGTCTCCAGTACGGCGTCCCGCTGGAGACGTACGTCAGCAAGTTCACCAACATGCGCTTCGAGCCGGCCGGCATGACCGACGACCCGGACGTGCGGATGGCCGCCTCGGTGATGGACTACATCTTCCGTCGTCTGGCGCTGGACTTCCTGCCCTACGAGCGTCGCGCCGAGCTGGGCATCTTCACCGCCAAGGAGCGGGCCGCCCAGCTCCGGGCCGAGGCGGAGGCGGAGGCGAGCGGTGCGGACCTCACCGCGATGGCCTCCTCCGCCCCGGTCGAGTCGCCCGAGCCGAAGACCGGCCCGGTGGCCCAGCCGGCGCAGGAGCTGGCCGACGTCGCCGCCGCCAAGCCCGCGCCGACGGTGGGCTCCAGCACCGAGTTGCTGGAGGCCGTCATCGGCAAGGCCGCGGACGCGCCGCTCTGCTTCACCTGCGGCACCAAGATGCGTCCGGCCGGTAGCTGCTACGTCTGCGAGGGCTGCGGCTCCACCAGCGGCTGTAGCTAAGAGTTTCACCGCACGTCCGGCGAGCGCGGCAGGGGGGTCCCTGCCGCGCTCGCGGCGTTCGTGCCCCGCCCGCGCGGTCGGGGAGCACATGGTCGGGGACGCCTGTCGAGCTGAGAGCGCAAACGACTCACCGGCGCCCGGCCCGATCCCACCAGGCAGTGGGCACCGTCACAGACCCGGGTCGCGCGGCGAACTGCGATGCTCGGGGGATGAGTACCGCCGACACCTACCGGATGTTCGCCGACCGCGAGGCCCGCGACGTGTCCCCGGCGTACGAACGGTTGTCGCGGGCCGTGGCGCGCGATCCGGAGCTGCTCGCGTTGCTCGACACGCTCCCACCGGCGAAGCGCCAGCCGAACCTGCTCCTCGGCGTGGTCCGGCTGCGCGGCGGCCCGGTCGACGACCCGGCGGCGTTCCGCGCGCACGTGCTGGCGCACTGGCCGGAGATCGCGGCGCAGATGCGGGTCCGGGCCACGCAGACCAACGAGGCCGGACGCTGCGCGGTGCTGCTGCCGGTGCTCGCCGCGTTGCCGCAGCCGTTGGCGCTGTTGGAGGTCGGCGTCTCCGCCGGCCTCTGCCTCTATCCCGACCGGTACGCCTACCGCTACGGCGACCGGCTGGTCGGCGACGGCGAGCCGGTGCTCGACTGCACGCTCACCGGCGCCGCACCGCCGGACCGGCGGCCGGAGGTGGTGTGGCGGGCCGGGCTCGACGTGCACCCGCTCGACGTCACCGACCCGGCGGACCTGGCCTGGCTGGACGCGCTGATCTGGCCGGAGCACACGCATCGTCGGGAGCGGCTGCGCGCCGCGGCGGCGGTCGCGGCGACCGACCCGCCGCTGCTGGTGCGCGGCGACCTGGTCGACGACCTGCCGGCGCTGGCGGCGCGCGCCCCGGCCGGCGCGACGCTCGTGGTCTTCCACAGTTCCGTGCTCTACCAGGTGCCGCCGGCCAGCCGCGCGGCCTTCACTGAGCTGGTGCGCACGCTGCCCGGGCACTGGGTCGCCAACGAGGACCCGGCCGTGCTGCCGTACGCGGAGATGCCCGCGCCGCCGGACGACGGGTTCCACAACGTGCTCGCGCTCGACGGCCGCCCGCTCGCCTGGACCCGGGGCCACGGACAGGCGGTCACCTGGTTCGCCCCGGTGCGGCCGTGACCACGCGCCCGGCCGCCGTCGACGCGTTCGCGCGGGAGGTGGCCGCGCTCGGCTGGGTGTCCGACCTGCTGGTGGCCGGGTCGCTCGCCACCGGCGGGTACCGGCCCGGCGTCAGCGACCTGGACCTGGTAGCGGTGGTGGACGGACCGGTCGACGCGACCCGGCAGGCCGAGCTGACCACCCTGCACCGCCGGTTCGACGCCGGCCCCGCCGCCGGGTTGAACCTGGGCTGCGTCTACGTCGAGGCCGCCGCGGTCGACGATCTCGGGGCACGTCATCCCACGTGGACGCACGGGCAGCTCGTCCAGCGGATCCTCTCGGGCATCACCCGGGCCGAGCTGGTCCGGCACGGCCACGCCCTCTTCGGCCGGCCACCGGACGCGGTGCTGCCAGCCATGACCGACGACGACGTACGCGCGGCGGCCCGCGCCGAACTGACCGGCTACTGGGCCTGGGCGGCCCGCCGGCCCTGGTTGTGGCTGGACCCCGGCCTCGCCGACCTCGGGCTCACCTCGATGGCCCGGGGGCGGCACGCGTTGCGGCACGGCGACCTGATCGGGAAGAACCGGGCGATTCCCGCCGTCGCCGCCCCGTCCTGGCTGATCGACCAGTTGAGGGCGCGCCGCCGGGGCGAGCGGGTCACCTCACCCCGGCTCCGTACCGCGCTCATCGCCTGGTCGGACGCCCGCCGAACCGTCGCCACGGCCCGACGGGAACCGGACCGGCCGGCCGGCCCGAACGGCGGCTGACCGGCGAGTCGCCCGTCGACCCGGCTCAGCCCGGCAGCGAGTCGACCGCGGCGGCGAGCACCCCGCGCAGGTCGGCCTCCGCGCCGGTCGGCAGCGTCCGGGGCTCAACCACCTGGTACGCGACGTGCACCTGGTAGTGGTCGCCCCGCCAGGCCCAGCCGTCGAGCCGGGTCTCACCGCCGTCCCAGGGGTGTACCGCCACGCAGGAGATGTCACCCGGTCCGGTACCGGTCGGGTCGGCGGCGATCCGGGCGCACCGGTCCCGTCGCCACCGGTCGTCGTACATGCCCTCGGCGTCGACGGCCACGGTGACGACCAGGTCACCGCGCATGGCGGTGCCGCTGGTCAGGTCGACCGCGCACTCCCGCGAGCCGCTGCGGTCACCCAGGTTCGCCGAGGCGCTGGGCGACGCGCCGGGCGCGAGCCGGGCCAGCAGGTCGGCCGGGAGCAGCGCGCAGGGGTCGCGCAGTTCGTCAGGCGTCGCCGTCCCGTCGGTGGCGCAGCCGGCGGCGGCCAGCAGCGCACCGGTGACCACGACTGCCGCGGTCGATCTCGTCATCTGTCCTCCTTGGACGGTCGCGGCGACGGTAACAGCGCCACGCCACCCCGGATCTCGCGGTCCGCACCCGTCCACCTCCCGACCCACCCACCCGTCCGTCCGCCCTGTTTCCGGGAAAGTGAGCGTGGGGTGGGGTGGGCGGAGCGGGCCGGTAGGGTCGCGGGGTGGCCGAACCGCGCTGGCTGGCCGAGACCCGGGACGCCTACGACACCGTCGCCGAGGACTACGCACGGCTGCTGCCCGACGTGGTGGAGCCGCCGCTGGACCGGGCCGTGCTCACCGCGTTCGCCGAAACGGTGGGGCCGGGCCGACCGGTGCTGGAGGTCGGCTGCGGCACCGGCCGGATCACCGCCCACCTGCGCCGCCTCGGCCTCGACGTGGCCGGCATCGACCTGTCGCCCGGCATGGTGGCGGTGGCCCGCCGGACCCACCCGGAGCTGCGCTTCGACGTCGGCTCGATGACGGAACCGTTCGCGACCGACGCGTCCCTGGCCGGGCTCGTCGCCTGGTACTCGATCATCCACCTTCCGCCGGAGCAGCTGCCCGAGGTCTTCGCCGGCTTCCGCCGGGCGCTCGCCCCGGGCGGCCACCTGCTGCTCGCCGTGAAGGTCGGCGACCGGGTCGACCGGCGATCACGGGCATACGGGCACGCCGTCGAGTACGACGTGCACTGGCTGGCGCCGGAACGCCTGGCCGCGCACCTCACCGGCGTCGGGCTCACGGTCACGGCCACGCTGGTCCGCGCGCCGGTGGCCGCCGAGCGCCAGCCGCAGGCGTTCCTGCTCGCCCGGCGCCCGGCGGCCTGACCCGGGCCGTCAGCGTCGGCGCGGCGTCACCGACACCTGTTCGGCGATCGCGATCACCTGCGCCGCGGTGAGCCGCAACGGCGCCTGCACGTTGACCACCACACCGCCCGCCACCTCGGTCTGGAGGAACCACATCTCCTCGGCGCGGACCAACCGGGCATCGCGCCCGCCGACCGTGACCGGTCGCTCCTCCACCGCCCCCATCACGGTGTGCAGCAGGTCCGGGTCGCGGCCGGCCACCACCTGCACGGTGAGCGTGTCGTCGGCAGACGCGCCGCGCAGCGTGAGGATGGTGTCGTCCTTGAACGCGGCGATCTGCCATCCGCGAGGTGCGAGCCGCACCCGCAGGGGCACCGGCTGCGGTTCGTCGACGAGGTCCCGGGCCAGCCGCAACAGCGCGTCGTCCTCGGCGAACCGGCCGTGGCCGGTCAGCGACACCCACTGACCCGGCCGCCGTTCCCACACGACATCGAGTCGGCGCGGTTCGTCGGGATCCGGTTCCTCGTAGAGTTCGGCCGGCCGGCCGGCGATGGTGACCGTGCGCCACGTCTTCGCGATTCGAGCCGGCCGGCTGGCCCACACGAAGAGGTAGACGTCGTCGGCGGCGCCGCGGGAAAGGTAGACGGCGAGGAACTGACCGGGGGCGTAGCTGTAGCCGGGTGGCCCCAGCACCGCCGGTCGCGACCGCAGCGTCAGCGGGAACTCGGGCACGGTCACCGCCACCAGCGTGATCGGCTCCGCCGGGCGGTCGACCGGACGCGCCGCGAGACCGACGCCCGCCGTGACCGCCACCGCCGCCGCGGCGGCCCCCACCAGCAGGGTCCGCCGCCGCAGCGGCAGGACGGTCCGGCGTGCCGGCGTGGCCGTGAACTCCATGACCAGGCGGTCCCGCGCGTGGCTCAACGTCTCGGCCGACGCCTCCGGAGCGTCCGGCCCGTGCGTCCGCAGCAACGTGATCTCGTTCATGTCGGCTCCTCCACGGTGAGCGCGAGACGGGTCAACCGGCGAGCCCGGTGCAGGCGGGACCGGACGGTGCCGACCGGAACGTCGAGCACGGCCGCGATCTGCTCGTACGACAGGTCCGCCCAGGCGGTCAGCAGCAGGACGTCCCGGTCCCGCCGGTGCAGCGAGGCGAGCGCCGAAGCCAGGTCACGCCGCAGGGCCTGGGCGTCCAGCCGGTCGATGGCATCCTCGGTCACCGGTGGCGTCGACTCCGTGGCGGAGAGCCGGGCCAGCGCCCGGTAGCGGCGTTCCTCCGAGCGCACGTGCCGGCGCAGCAGGTTGGTGGCGATCCCGAACAGCCACGGCCGCACCCCGACGTCCGGCCGGTAGCCGGCCCGGCGCCGGAACGCGACCAGGAACGTCTCGGCCAGCAGGTCGTCGGCCGGCGGACCGATCCGACGGGCGAGATAACGGTGTACGGCGACGGCGTGCCGGTCGAACAGCGGCGCGAACCGTTCCGGTTCGGTGCGGGACCGGCGGATCAGTTCCCCGTCCGTCGGCTCGTCGGGCGGCCTGGCCTCGGGTTGCCCGCGCTCGTGGGCCTCGGCTCGGTGCATCTTGGTCACATCCGTTCATGCCCGGTCGGCCCGAACCGGTTCACGGGGCACGGCTGAGGAGTGTTAAGCGGGGGCCCCGCCTATGCGGAAAACGTTAAGAAGGGGCCCCTCCTTACACTTCAGCGGTGGGTGAGGAGCTGGCGGACCGGCCGTTGACCGAGCCGCACCCGTCCCGGCTGCCGCCCGCGCACCCGGCGCGGGAGTCGATCCTGGCGGCGCACGCCGCCGCGCTGGCCGCCGGGGAGGCCGGCTACCTCGACCCGGAGACCGGGCTCTTCGTGCTCAGCGCCGGATTCCTGGCCCGGCGCGGCACGTGCTGCGGGCGAGGATGCCGGCACTGTCCGTACGTGGCCGATTAGGGCCTTCCGTCCCTGTCGTCCGCGCCGTACGGTGTCCGACGGAACTCCGGCGGGCCGGCCCCGCCGCCGACCACGGAGGTCTTCCCGTGCGTGCCCGTACCTGGCTGGCCGTCTCGGCCGTCCTGCTCGCCACCGGTTGCGCCGACGACAGGTCCCCGGTGGCCGTGCCGGCGGCCCCGCCACCGGCCGGACCGGCCGCCGCCGCCTCGTCCGGCGGGGCGTGCCGACTGCTCGACTTCGCGGTCATCGCCGCGCACACCGGCGGCACGTTCGACGTGGCCGCCGCCACCGACCAGGGCGACACGCACACATGCGTGGTTCGCGCCCAGGGGGCGGTGCTGCCGGAACTGACGCTCGCGGTGACCGACACGTCGATCGACGCGGCCACGTTCACCGCCGACGTGCAGCCGCGCGGGGCGGCGACTGTCGCCAAGCTCGGGAAGGTCGCCTACCGGCGGACGCTGCCGAAGACCGCCAACGCCGGCCCGGTCGCCGAGGTGGGCTGGCTGGCCGACGAGGATCGCCTCGCCAGCCTGCGCTGGACCAGCCCGAAGGGCACCGCCGCGGCGGAGGTGGCGCAGGCGACCGGCAAGTTGGTCGCGCTGGCCAAGGTGATCGACACCCGGCAGTTGTGAGCCAGCCGACCCGTCAGCGGGCCGCGACGAAGACGCGGGAGGCCACCTCGCGGGGCAGCCGCACCCGGTCGCCGGAGCGGTCGATCGAGACGCCGTCGCGCTCCTGGGCCACGGTGACTGTCGCGCCCGGGTCGACGCCCGCCGCGTGGAGCTGCCGGAGCACGTCCGCGTCGGTCTGCACGCTCTCGCAGATCCGCCGCACCACCACCGGGCCGGACAGGCCGGGGAAGGCCAGGTTGCGCTCGCCCTCGACGGTCTCGGCCGGGTGCTGGCCCGGGTCGCCCAGCTCCTCCAGGCCCGGGATCGGGTTGCCGTAGGGGGACCGGGACGGGCGGTTGAGCAGGTCGTAGACCCGCTTCTCCACCGCGTCGCTCATCACGTGCTCCCAGCGGCAGGCCTCCTCGTGGGCCTCCTCGTAGGGCATCCCGATCACGTTGACCAGCAGCAGCTCGGCCAGCCGGTGCTTGCGCATCACCGAGACGGCGGTGTTGCGGCCCAGCGCGGTGAGGGTCAGGTGCCGGTCGCCCTCGACGGTGAGCAGACCGTCGCGCTCCATCCGGGCGACGGTCTGGCTGACGGTCGGGCCGCTCTGCCGCAGTCGCTCGGCGATGCGGGCACGCAGCGGCGGCACACCCTCCTCCTCCAACTCGAGGATGGTGCGCAGGTACATCTCGGTCGTGTCAACCAGGTCGTGCTTCACGTCAGCGGCCTCCCGGCGTCCGATGCTACCCGTAACCACCGACGCTCCACCGCAGGCGAAGCGGGAGGTCGATGGCGGGATGGTGTTGACTGGGTCGCATGTCCGGAACCGCAGAGCTGCTGGTCGAGCCGGACCGGCTCGCCGCCGAGCTCGACCGCGCCGACCCGCCCGTCCTGCTCGACGTCCGCTGGCGGCTGACCGGCCCGCCCGGCCGCGACGACCACGCCCTCGGCCACCTGCCCGGCGCCGTCTTCGTCGACCTGGACACCGCGCTGTGCGGGCCGCCGGGCGCGGCCGGCCGGCACCCGCTGCCCGACCCCGCCGCGTTGCAGGCCGCGCTGCGGGCCGCCGGCGTCCGCGCCGGTCACCCGGTGGTGGTGTACGACGGCGGCGACGGGATGTCCGCCGCCCGGGCCTGGTGGACGCTGCGCTGGGCGGGGCACCGCGCGGTGCGGGTGCTGCACGGCGGCTTCCCGGCCTGGGTCGCCGCCGGACTGCCGGTGGACACCGCGACGCCCACCCCGGCGCCCGGCGACGTGACCGTCGCACCGGGCGCGCTGCCGGTGCTCGACGCCGGGCAGGCCGCCCGGCTCGCCGCCGCCGACGACGGGGTGCTGCTCGACGTGCGGGCCGCCCCGCGCTACCGGGGCGAGAACGAGCCGGTCGACCCGGTCGCCGGGCACGTGCCGGGCGCGGTCAACCTGCCCGCCCCGGAGTACGTCACCGAGGGCCGGTTCCCGGCCGCCGAGGCGCTGCGCGCGCGTTTCGCCGCCGCGGGGGTGACCGCTGACGCGCCGGTCGGGGCGTACTGCGGCTCCGGGGTGACCGCCGCGCAGGCGGTGCTGGCGCTGCACCTGGCCGGCCGGCCGGACGCCGCGCTGTACGTCGGCTCGTGGAGCGAGTGGGTGACCGACCCGGCCCGGCCGGTGGCGACCGGCGGGTGAGCGCGCGGCTGGTGGGCGCGTCCGGGCTCGCGTGCGACGATGGCGGCATGGCCGACGACACGGTGGTGGTGTGGGACTCCGCCCTCCTCGCCTACGACATGGGTGACCATCCGCTCGACCCGGTCCGCGTCGAGCTGACCATGGCGCTCGCCCGCGAGTTGGGGGTGCTCGACCGGCCCGGGGTGCGCCTGGTCAAGCCCGAGCCGGCCGACGACGCGCTGCTCACCCGGGTGCACGATCCGGCCTACCTGGACGCGGTCCGGGCCGCGCCGGGTGACCCGCTCTTCGCCGGCTTCGGGCTGGGCACGTCGGACAATCCGGTCTTCGACGGGATGCACGAGTCCAGCGCGCTGATCGTCGGCGCCACAGTGGCCGCGGCCGAGGCGGTCTGGCGGGGCGAGGCGCGGCGCGCGGTGAACGTGGCCGGTGGCCTGCACCACGCCATGCCGGCCCGGGCGGCCGGCTTCTGCGTCTACAACGACCCGGCGGTGGCCATCGCCCGCCTGCTCGACCTGGGTGCGGAGCGGATCGCGTACGTCGACGTGGACGTGCACCACGGCGACGGGGTGCAGGAGGTCTTCTACCGGGACCCGCGGGTGCTCACGGTCAGCCTGCACGAGACCCCGCTGGCGCTCTTCCCCGGCACCGGTTTCCCGGACGAGACCGGCGGGCCGGGCGCGGAGGGCAGCGCGGTCAACGTGCCGCTGCCGCCCGGGGTCGGTGACGCCGGCTGGCAGCGGGCGTTCCACGCGGTGGTGCCGTCGGTGCTGCGCGCGTTCCGGCCGCAGGTGCTCGTCACCCAGTGCGGGGCGGACGGGCACCGGGCCGACCCGCTGGCCGACCTGCACCTGTCCGTGGACGGGCAGCGGGCCACCTACCGGGCGTTGCGGGCGCTCGCCGACGAGCTGTGCGACGGCCGCTGGGTGGCCACCGGCGGCGGTGGGTACGCGCTGGTCGAGGTGGTGCCCCGGGCCTGGACGCACCTGCTCGCGGTGGCCACCGGCGAGCCGCTGGACCCGGCGACGCTCACCCCGCCGGGCTGGCGGGAGCTGGCCGCGCGCCGGCGGCCCGGGCACGACATCCCGCTGCGGATGACCGACGACGTCGACCCGGAGTTCCAGCCGTGGCAGCCCAGCGGCGAGCCGAACGCGGTGGACCGGGCGGTCGCGGCCACCCGCAAGGCCGTCTTCCCGCTGCTCGGGCTCGACCCGCACGATCCGCGCGACTGAGCCGGCGGTGGGGGAGGACCGACCGGTGACCACAGTCGAGCAACCGGTGGACGTGCTGCTCAGCGACGGCACGACCGGCCAACTGCGGCAGATCCGCCCGGACGACGCGGCGGCGATCGTGGCGATGCACGCCCGGTTCTCCGAGCGCACCCGCTACCTGCGCTACTTCTCGCCGTACCCGCGCATCCCGGAGCGGGACCTGAAGCGTTTCGTCACCGTGGACCACCGCGACCGGGAGGCGTTCGTGGTGCTGGTCGGCGACCGGATCGTGGCCGTCGGCCGGTACGAGCGGCTCGGCCCGTCCTCCCCGGAGGCCGAGGTGGCGTTCGTGGTGGAGGACGCCTACCAGGGCCGGGGCATCGGCTCGGTGCTGCTGGAGCACCTGGCGGACGCGGCCGGCCGGCACGGCATCGTGCACTTCGTCGCCGAGGTGCTGCCGGCGAACGGGACGATGCTGCGGGTCTTCGCCGACTTCGGCTACCAGGTCCAGCGCCAGTACGCCGACGGCGTGGTGCACCTGAGCTTCCCGATCGCGGCGACCGAGGCGACGCTCGAGGTGCAGCGCGGTCGGGAGCACCGCACCGAGGCGCGCTCGATCGCCCGGCTGCTCGCGCCGCGCGGCATCGCCGTCTACGGTGCCAGCACCACCGGTCAGGGCGTCGGCGCGGCGCTGCTCGGGCACCTGCGGGACGGCGGGTTCACCGGCGCGATCGTGCCGGTGCACCCGAGCGCGGCGACGGTGGCCGGGCTGCCGGCGTACCCGTCGGCGGCCGACGCCGGCCTCGACGTCGACCTGGCCGTGGTGGCGGTGGCGCCGGACGCGGTGACCGCTGTGGTCGACGACGCGGCGCGGGCCGGCGCGCACGGGCTGGTGGTGGTCTCGGCCGGGTTCGCCGAGGCCGGCCCGGCCGGCTCGGCGGCGCAGCGGGCCCTGGTCCGGGCCGCGCACCTGGCCGGCATGCGGGTGGTCGGCCCGAACTGTCTCGGCGTGGCCAACACCGACCCGGCGGTACGCCTCAACGCGACGCTCGCCCCGGTGCTGCCGGCGCCGGGCCGGGTGGGCGTGTTCAGCCAGTCCGGCGCGTTCGGGGTGGCGCTGCTGGCCGAGGCGTCCCGCCGTGGGCTGGGGCTGTCCAGCTTCGTCTCGGCCGGCAACCGGGCCGACGTGTCCGGCAACGACCTGTTGCAGTACTGGCAGGACGATCCGGGCACCGACGTGATCACCCTCTACCTGGAGACGTTCGGCAACCCGCGCAAGTTCGCCCGGCTGGCCCGGCGCATCGGCCGGAGCAAGCCGGTGGTGGCGCTGGCGTCACTGGCCCGGCCGCCGGGCGTGGGCGAGGCGCCGGCGCTGGACGCCGCCGCGGTGAGCGCGTTGTTCGCCCAGTCCGGCGTGATCCGGGTGGACACGGTGGGCGAGCTGCTCGACGTGGGTGTGCTGCTGGCCCACCAGCCGCTGCCGGCGGGCCGGCGGGTCGCCGTGGTGGGCAACTCGTCGGCGTTGACCGGGCTGGCCGCGACCGCCGGCGCCGGGCAGGGGCTGGTCGTCGCGGACGGTTACCCGCGTGACGTGGGGCCGACCGGCGGCGCCGCCGCGTACGCCGCCGCGCTGGCCGCCGCGGTGGCGGACGAGCGGGTGGACGCCGTGGTGGCGGTGTTCGCGCCGCCGCTGCCCGGCCAGCTCACCGATCCGGAGGCGGACTTCGCGGCGGCGCTGCCGGACGCGCGGGCCACCGGTAAGCCGGTGGTGGCGACGTTCCTCGCCGGGCGGGTGCCGGCCGGGGTGCCGGCGTATCCGAGCGTGGAGGAGGCGGTGCGGGCGCTGGCCCGGGTCACCCGGTACGCGGACTGGCTGCGCCGGCCGCCGGGCGTGCTGCCCGAGCTGGCCCGCGTCGACCGGGTGGCCGGGCAGGCCGCCTGGGGCCCAGACGGTGCGGATCCGGCGGCGCTGCTGGCCGCGTACGGCATCGACGTGGTGGCGTCCGTGCCGGCCGGGTCGGCCGCCGAGGCGGTGGCGGCGGGGGAGCGGCTCGGCTGGCCGGTGGCGCTCAAGGCGGCCGCCCCGGGGCTGCGGCACCGCCTCGACCTGGGGGCGGTGCGGCTCGACCTGGCCGACGCGGGGGCGGTGCGCCGCGCGTACCCGGAGATGGCGGCGATGTTCGGCGCGGAGGTGCTGGTCCAGCCGATGGTGCCGCCGGGCGTGGCCTGCGTGGTGGAGCTGGTGGAGGATCCGGCGTTCGGGCCGGTGGTCGGGTTCGGGCTGGGCGGGGTGGCGACCGAGCTGCTCGGCGACCGGGCCTGGCGGGCGGTGCCGCTGACCGACCGGGACGCCGCCGAGCTGGTCGACGAGCCGCGCGCCGCGCCGCTGCTGCGCGGGCACCGGGGCGCCGCGCCGGTGGACCGGGCGGCCCTGGTCGACCTGCTGCTGCGGGTCGGCCGGCTGGCCGACGAGCAGCCCCGGGTGCGTTCGCTCACGCTCAACCCGGTGCTGGCCCGCCCGGACGGCATCTCGGTGCTGCACGCCACCGTCCGGGCCGGCGCGGAGGCGCCGCGCCCCGACACCGGCCCGCGAAGGCTGTAAGGCGGGGCCCCCGCTTAACGCATTCTGCATAGGCGGGGGCCCCGGTTAACACGCACTCAGCAGGCGTACGCCTCCAGCCGGTTCGCCCGCTCCGGGTCGCGCAGCTTGAGCAGGGTCACCTTCTCGATCTGGCGGATCCGCTCCCGGGACAGCCCGAACTCGCGGCCCACCTCGTCCAGCGTGCGCTGCCGGCCGTCGTCCAGGCCGAAGCGCAGCCGGATCACCGCCTGCTCCCGCTGGGAGAGGGTGGCCAGCACGATCCGCACCTCGTTGCGCAACTCGCCGTTGGCGGCGGCGTCGCCCGGCTCGGTGCGCGGGTCGACGGCGGCGACGAAGTCGCCGAGCGCGCTCTCGCCGTCCTCACCGACGGCCTGGTCCAGGCTGACCGGCTCCCGGTCGAAGGAGATCAGCTCGATCACCTGGTACTCGGGGATCTCCAGCGTGGTGGCGACCTCGGCGACGGTGGGCTCGCGGCCCAGCGTCACGGACAGCTCGCGGCGCACCCGGACCATGCGGTTGACCTGCTCGACCATGTGCACCGGGATGCGGATGGTGCGGGCCTGGTCGGCCATGGCGCGGGTGATCGCCTGGCGGATCCACCAGGTGGCGTACGTGGAGAACTTGAAGCCCTTGGTGTAGTCGAACTTCTCGACGGCGCGGATGAGGCCGAGGTTGCCCTCCTGGATCAGGTCGAGGAAGGCCATGCCGCGCCCGGTGTAGCGCTTGGCGATGCTCACCACCAGCCGCAGGTTCGCCTCCAGCAGGTGGTCCTTGGCGGCGCGGCCCTCGGCCGCGATCAGCGCCAGGTCCGCGCGCAGCTCGGTGGAGACGGGCGTGCAGGTGGCGAGCTTCTCCTCGGCGAAGAGGCCGGCCTCGATCCGCCTGCTCAGCTCGACCTCCTGCGCCGCGGTGAGCAGCTTGGTGCGGCCGATGCCGTTCAGGTAGGCCCGGACCAGGTCGGTGGAGACGCCGCGCTCGTCGGTGGCGTCCAGGTCCGTGAGGGTGACGTCCATGTCCTGGTGCTCGATCATCTGCTGGGTCATCTCTGTCTCTCCCCGTGTCCTACGTGCCGTACCGGCCCGTGCCGCCGGCGCGGTGGGGGCCGGTGACAAACAGCTTGGCGGTCGGGGCGTGAGACGGGAGTGAGGCGATCGGGGACCCGACACGAATCCGGGGGATGCCCGGCCGGCGCTTGTCCCGTCCGGTTACCGTGCCAGCGGACCGGCCGGCAGGGTCGGTGACGAACCGGCGATCGGAGAACTCAGGTGGTCTTCAAGCGGCTCATGCAGGCGATGGGGGTGGGCGGGCCGTCGGTGCAGACGGTGCTGGCCAACCCGAACTGCCGCCCCGGCGGTCAGCTCGAGGGCCGGATCCAGGTGGTCGGCGGCGAGCACCCGGTGGACGTGAGCTGGATCTCGCTCGGCCTCCTCACCCGCGTCGAGGTGGAGAGCGGGGACTCGGAGTACAACACGAACCAGGAGTTCGGCCGGGTGCAGATGACCGGCGCGTTCCGGTTGGACCCGGGGCAGCGCCACGACGTGCCGTTCCGCTTCCAGGTGCCCTGGGAGACCCCGTTGACCGACCTGTACGGCCAGCACCTGCACGGCATGACCATGGGCCTGCGCACCGAGCTGGAGGTCGCCCGGGCGGTGGACTCCGGTGACCTGGACGCGGTCGCGGTGCACCCGCTGCCGGCCCAGGAGCGGCTGCTGGAGGCGTTGCTGCGGCTGGGCTTCCGGTTCGCCCGCGCCGACGTCGAGCGGGGCCACATCTACGGCGTACGCCAGCAGTTGCCGTTCTACCAGGAGATCGAGTTCTATCCGGCGCCGCAGTACGCCGGCGCGATGAACCAGCTCGAGGTCACCTTCGTCACCGACCCGCAGCAGGTGCAGGTGGTGCTGGAGATGGACAAGCGGGGCGGCCTGTTCACCGAGGGCCGGGACGCGTTCGGCCGGTTCACTGTCGACCACGCCACGGCGGACCGCACCGACTGGGCCGCCCAGCTCGACGGCTGGCTGCGCCAGTCGTTGTCCCGGCGCGGCCTGTTCTTCTAGGCGGCGACGCGGGCGCTCACAGGTCCAGCAGGAGCGTGCGGGGGCCGACGTTGACGCTCTCCACCAGCATGTGGGTGCGGAAACGGCCGGTCTCCACAGTCGCGCCGCGGGCGCGCAGCTCCTCGGCCACGGCCTCGACCAGCGGTTCGGCGACGTCCGCCGGGGCGGCGGCGGTCCAGCTCGGCCGCCGGCCCTTGCGGGCGTCGCCGTAGAGCGTGAACTGGCTGACCACGAGCAGCGGCGCCCCGGTGTCCGCGGCGCTGCGCTCGTCGTCCAGGATGCGCAGCTCGTGCAGCTTGCGGGCCATGGTGGCGGCCACCTGCGGGGTGTCGGTGTGGGTGACGCCGACCAGCACCAGCAGCCCGTCGGTGATCTCGCCCACCACCGCGCCGTCGACCGTGACGGACGCCCGGGCGACGGTCTGCACCAGTGCCCGCATCAGTCCGTCACCGGCGCGACGAGGCCGCGCTCGACCAGGTGCGCCACGATCGGGCCGGCCGCCTCGGCCAGCTCGTCCGCTGCCACGTCGTGCGCGACGGCGAGCAGGGCGAGCTGGTCGCGCAGCGGCAGCCGGCCGTCCGCGCCGCCGACCAGGGCGAGCACCAGCGGGTCGATCTCCTCCGACCAGCGCAGTCCGCGCGGCGCGGCGAGGACCTGCCGGTCCACCGCCCAGCCGTCGTCGCCCATGGTGGCCTCCTGGCGGAGCTGGAGCCCGTCGGCGGCCCGGTAGCGGGCGGCGAGCAGACCCTCGGTGTCCCGGGCGCGTAGCCAGTCCTGCCGGTCGAACCATTCGGCGACCCGGTCGCCGAGCGGTGGTTCGACCCGCTGGCGCAGGTCCTCGACCCGGACGATCGGCTGCTCGTGGCCGGCCCGGCGCAGCGACACGATGCCGAAGCCGATCGCCTCCACCTTGTGCGCGTCGAACCAGTCCAGCCAGGCTTCCATCCGCTGCGGGTCGGCGCTCTCCCCGACGTCGGTGAGCCAGAGGTTCACGTACGCCATCGGGTCGGCCACCTCACGCTGGATGACCCAGGCGTCCAGCCCGGTCCCGGCGAACCAGCCGGCGACCCGGTCGGCCCAGTCCTCGCCGGTGACGTGCACCCAGTTGGCCAGGTACTGCATGGTGCCGCCGTCGGTGAGCAGGTGCGGCGCGGCGGCGGCCAGCTCGGCGCCGATCGCGTCGCCGACCCGCCCGGAGTCGCGGTAGACGTGGGTGGTGGTGCCGGGGCCGACCACGAACGGCGGGTTGCTGACCACCAGGTCGAAGCGGCGCCCGGCGACCGGCGCGACCAGGTCGCCGCGGAGCAGCTCCCAGTCCTGGCCGTTGAGCGCGGCGGTGGTGGCGGCGAAGCGCAGCGCCCGTTCGGAGACGTCGGTGGCGGTGACCCGGCGGGCGTGGGTGCCCAGGTGCAGCGCCTGCACGCCGGAGCCGGTGCCGAGGTCCAGCGCGGTCTCCACCGGGCGGCGTACGGCGGCGCCGATCAGCGTCTGGGTGGCCCCGCCGATGCCGAGCACGTGTTCGGCGTGCAGCGGCCGGCCGGGTCGGGCGCTGGCCGGCACGTCGGCGAGCACCCACCAGTCGTCGGCGTAGGGCTCCAGGTCGACGCCGGCGCGCAGGCCGTCGCCGTGCCGTTCGACGATGCCCCCGGCGAGCGCCTCCTCCACGGTCAGCGGCGCCAACGCGGCGGCCACCACCGGCTCCGGCTCGGTCTGGTCGCAGATGAACACCCGGATCAGGGTGCCCAGCCGGTCGCGGTCCTCGGTGGCGCGCAGCGCCGCCCGGTAGTCGTTGCGGGCCACCCCACCGGTGGCCTGCGAGCCGAGCCGCCCGGCGATCCCGTTGGCGGTGAAGTCGGCCAGCGTCAGCGCGGTGCGCAGCGCGTCGACCCCGGCGGGGGAGAGCAGCATCTCGTGACGGTCCACGTGGCCATCCTGCCTCGCCGGCCGCACCCCGGTGGCGGGCACCCGCCGGATTCGGGTCGCGAACAGTATTACCCGGCAACTATCTCTTTCGACAGGTATCGATGTGTGGTTAGCATTCCCCCCAACATCCGTCGATGGGCGGCCCGCCGGCCACGAACCGGCCGGCCCGCCCGGTAGGGAGCCAGACGATGCCCGACGTGTCCGTCCCCCGGCGTCGCGTGCTGCACGCGCTCGCCGTCACGGCCGCCGCCGCGGCCCTCACCGCCGCCGCCTCCACCCCGGCCCTCGCCGCACCGACCGGTCAGGTCCGGTTCGCCGGCGCCGCCGACGCCGTCAGCGGCAGCTACCTGGTCGTGCTCAAGGGCGACGCGGTCGGCGCCGCGAACAGCCGCACCGCGCGTACCGCAGTGCCGGAGCGGGCCGCCGGCCTGGCGAAGCGCTACGGCGGCAGCGTCGCCACGGTGTGGAGCGCCGCGCTCACCGGCTACAACGCGAAGATGAGCATCGGACAGGCGCGCCGGCTGGCCGCCGACCCGGCCGTCGCGTACGTCGAGCAGGACCGCCGGGTGACCGTCCAGGGCACCCAGACCGGCGCCACCTGGGGGCTGGACCGGATCGACCAGCGCAATCTGCCGCTCAACAGCACCTACACCTACCCGAACACCGCCACCAACGTGCGCGCCTACATCATCGACACCGGCATCCGGACCACGCACGCCCAGTTCGGCGGCCGGGCCACCTGGGGCACCAACACGGTGGACAGCAACAACACCGACTGCAACGGCCACGGCACGCACGTCGCCGGCACGGTCGGCGGCAGCACCTACGGCGTGGCCAAGGGCGTCCGCCTGATCGCGGTCAAGGTGCTCAACTGCTCCGGCAGCGGCAGCACCGCCGGCGTG
This sequence comes from Micromonospora sp. NPDC018662, assembly GCF_044391475.1. Taxonomy (NCBI): domain Bacteria; kingdom Bacillati; phylum Actinomycetota; class Actinomycetes; order Micromonosporales; family Micromonosporaceae; genus Micromonospora; species Micromonospora sp. NPDC018662. Next base: position 98,698 of record NZ_JBISAC010000009.1, on the reverse strand, counting down.
GTCAACGGCGTCAACTGGGTCACCTCGAACGCGGTCAAGCCGGCCGTGGCCAACATGAGCCTCGGCGGCGGTGTCAGCACCACGCTGGACAACGCGGTGGCCAACTCGATCAGCTCCGGCATCACGTACGCGCTCGCGGCCGGCAACTCCAACGCCAACGCCTGCAACTCGTCGCCGGCCCGGGTCGCCTCGGCGATCACGGTGGGCTCCACCACCAGCACCGACGCCCGCTCGTCCTTCTCCAACTACGGCACCTGCGTGGACATCTTCGCCCCGGGCTCGTCGATCACGTCGTCCTGGAACACCAGCGACAGCGCGACCAACACGATCAGCGGCACCTCGATGGCGTCGCCGCACGTGGCCGGCGCGGCGGCGCTGGTGCTGTCGGCGAACCCGTCCTACACCCCGGCGCAGGTGGCCAGCTACCTGACCACCAACGCCACCACCGGCAAGGTGACCAGCCCGGGCACGGGCTCGCCGAACCGGCTGCTCTTCGTCGTCAACTGACGCCCGCTGTCAGGCCGCGCGGCCCGGTGGACCCCAGCGGAGTCCACCGGGCCGCGTCGTGTCGTCGGGGAGTCGGCGGCGGGACCGGCGGTCGGGGCGGCAGGATGGGGGGCATGACGCTCTCCCTGCCCATCGACCCGCAGGCCAACGAGCTGTTGCGGCGCAGCCCGCTGGCGCTGCTGCTCGGCATGGTGCTGGACCAGCAGGTGCCGATGGAGAAGGCGTTCTCCTCGCCGTACGTGCTGGCGCAGCGCCTCGGCCACGAGCCGGACGCCCGGGAGCTGGCCGGCCACGACCCGGAGGCGCTGGTGGAGCTGTTCGCCCGGCCGCCGGCGCTGCACCGCTTCCCGAAGGCGATGGCGGCCCGGGTGCAGGAGGTCTGCCGGGCGCTGGTGGAGCGCTACGACGGCGACCCGGCGCGGCTCTGGTCCGAGGCGGCCGACGGCGCGGAGCTGCTGCGCCGGGTCGGCGAGCTGCCCGGGTTCGGCCGGCAGAAGGCGCAGATCTTCGTGGCGCTGCTCGGCAAGCGGTTCGGCGTCGCCCCGACCGGCTGGCGCGAGGCGGCCGGCGGCTACGGCGACGCGGACGCCTACCGGTCGGTGGCGGACGTGACCGATCCGGAGTCGCTGCGCCGGGTACGCGAGTTCAAGCAGCGGATGAAGGCGGAGGCGAAGGCCGCGAGGGGCTGACGCGCGCCGCCGGTCAGGCGGCGGTCGGGCGGGACAGCGAGGCCAGCGCGCGGCGGACGTCGGCCAGCGAGACCGTGGCCGAGTCGTCCAGGTCGGCCAGGCCCGCCTCGATCCACTGCCGCATCAGCGTGGTGACCCCGATGCCGCGCGCGTCGGCGGCGGCCCGGACCCGTTCGTACGTCTCCAGTGGCAGGCGGACCGACCGGCTGACCATCGGCACGTCGGTGTCGGGGGTGGGCAGTTGCGCCGGTGACGTCTCGTCGATCAGGTCGGCGAACGCGTCGCCGCCGGCGTGGAACCGCTTGGTCGCCTCGTCACGGTGCATGGTGACCGCCTCCTCCTCGTCGGCGTGCCCTCCGTACCGCCTCGTCGTAGCGCTTGGCCTCGACGTCGCTCAGCTCGCGGGCGGAGAGGATGTCCCAGTCGTTGTCGGTGCCGTCGGCCTCGGCCAGCAGCACGGCGAGGCGCCGGCCGCGGTGGTCGGTGGCGTAGACCACCATCACGTCGTCGCCCAGGTGCCGGATGACCCGGCGGTTGCTGTGCAGGGCCTCCCAGACTTCCCCGGGTGCGACGTCGTAGACCCGCAGGTTCGCCAACGCCTCGTCGGTGAAGCTGAACCGGTTGGCCACGAGCGCAGCGTACCACGCACGTAACACGTCACCGGATTGTCGCCGATCACCTGCCCCGGGTGACAGGATGGGTCGTATCCCCTCGTAGGAGGTCCGTGGTGAAGCATCAGGCCTACCAGCCGATCCTGATCACCGACGCCCGGCGCAGCCAGGACGACCAGCTCAACAGCCGCCAGAAGCGTTACGTGCTGATGATGGGCATCCGGGTCGCCTGCATCGTCGCGGGCGCGATCCTGGTCGGCGTCCAGGCCCCGCTGCTCTGGCTCTGGTTGCCGCTGTGCGCGCTCGGCATGGTGCTCATCCCGTGGCTCGCGGTGCTGCTGGCGAACGACCGCCCGCCCAAGGAGGAGCACCGGCTGGCCAACCGTTTCCAGCCCCGGGGCCGCGACGAGACCCCGCCGATGGCGCTCTCCGCCGAGGAACGCCCGCACAAGGTCATCGACGCCGAGCCCTGACCGGTCGTGACCACGCTCCGTGACGCCGGACCGGAGAGTTCGCCGACAGACCGATATACCTCTCAGGCATAAATATGACTAGAAGGTATATCGGCCGTCAGGTATACCCTGCCCGAGCCCGGCACGCCGGGCCCGGAGCCCGATCACCGCGCGCCGGCCCGGCCGCCGCCCGCCTGCCGCCCCGGCGGCCGCCGCCCGCCCGGCCGACCGTCACGCGCCCGGCCGACCGTCACGCGCCCGGCCGCGCGCCGACCGTGGTCACGGCCAGGGCGCCGAGGTCGCCGGCCCGGGCCAGCGCCGCCCGGGGGTCGGCCCCGGCCAGCCAGGCGGTGAGCAGTCCGGCCGCGAACGCGTCCCCCGCGCCGGTGACGTCCACCACGGCCACCCCGGGCGCCGGCGCGGTCTCCACCCGACCGCCGCGCTCCACCCAGACCGCGCCGGCCGCGCCGCGCTTCACCACCACCCGGTGCGCCACCGAGGTCAGCGCCCGCGCCTGCGCCGCCGGGTCCAGGCCACCGGCCAGCACCGTCGCCTCGTCCGTGTTGACCAGCAGCAGATCGACATCGCGTACCCAGGTCAGGAACGACCCGCCGACGCGCCGCAACGGCGCCGCGGAGGCCGCGTCGACGCTGACCGTCAGCCCGCGCTCGCGGGCGACGGCCAACGCGCGCAGGCCCGCGCCGCGCGACCCGACGTCCAACAGGGTGTACGCGGACAGGTGCAGGTGCCCGGCGTCGGGTGCCGCCGCGACGGCGGCGTCGACGTGCCGGGCGGTCAGCCGCAGGTTCGCGCCGCGCTGGCTCACCATGGTGCGCTCCCCGGCATGGGTGAGCACGATCACCGTGCCGGTCGGATAGCCCTCGTGCCGCTCCACCGCGCAGTCCACCCCGATCCGGGTCAGCTCGGCGACCCGGTCCCGGCCGGTCTCGTCGTCGCCCACGGCGGCCACCAGCGTCACGGCCGCGCCCTGGCCGGCGAGCCAGGCCGCGGTGTTGGCCGCCTGCCCGCCGCCGCTGAACCGGATCCCGGCCGCGGTGTCCGAGCCGGTCGCGAGCGGACCGGACAGCATCGCGACCACGTCCGTGATCACGTCGCCGACCACGACGATGCGGGGCGCCCCGCTCATGCCGTGCCAGCGGCGGCGACCGCGATGCGCGCCGCCAGGTCGGCGTTGCGCAGGATGATCCGGACGTTCACCGCCAGGCTGGCGCCCTCGGTGGCGGCGTGGAAGTGGGCCAGCAGGAACGGGGTCACCGCCTTGCCGGTGATCCCCTCGCGAGCCAACGCGGCCAGGCCGTCGGTGAGCGTGCGGTCGTGCAGCGCCGGGTCGAGCTGCTCGTCGGCCGGCAGCGGATTGGCCACGATCAGCCCGCCGTGGTGCACGCCGTGCGCGGCGCGGGCGGCCAGCACGTCGGCCACCCGTTCCGGCGAGTCCACCGACCAGTCCAGGTCGAAGCCGGCGTCGGTGAGGTAGAACCCGGGGAACCGGCGGGTGCGGTAGCCCACCACACCCACCCCCAGCGTCTCCAGCCGTTCCAGGGTGGCGCCCACGTCCAGGATCGACTTCACCCCGGCGCAGACCACCGCGATCGGGGTGCGGGCCAGCGTGACCAGGTCCGCCGACTCGTCGAACGTCTGCGCCGCCTCCCGGTGCACCCCGCCCAGCCCGCCGGTGGCGAACACGCCGATCCCGGCCGCCGCCGCCACCGCGCTGGTGGCCGCCACCGTGGTCGCGCCGTCCGCGCCGGTCGCCGCCGCCGGCGCCAGGTCGCGGACCGAGAGCTTGCTCACCCCGTCGACAGTGGCGAGCCGGGTGAGCTGGGCGTCGTCCAGCCCGACCCGCAGCTCGCCGGCGACCATGCCGATGGTGGCCGGCACCGCGCCCGCGTCCCGGACCGCCTGCTCGATCTGCCGCGCCACACGAAGGTTGTCCGGCCGGGGGAGGCCGTGCGAGACGATGGTGCTCTCCAGCGCCACGACGGGACGCCCGGCGCGCAGGGCGTCGGCCACCTCACCACCGAGACTGATGCGAAAGTTGGTCACTTCCGTTACGGTACGGGCCGCCCGCCGGAGGGGCCGTGGTGGACCCGACCCGGCCGGCCTGCAAAACTGGGAAGCCGGAGGTGGGGACGTGAGCACTGAGATTCTCGAGCGCCCGGAGCAGAAGGAGGCCGACACCGGCCCCGAGATGTTCCACTACGTGCGCAAGGACAAGATCGCCGAGAGCGCGGTCATGGGCACGTACGTCATCGCGCTGTGCGGGGAGACCTTCCCGGTGACCAAGGCCGCCAAGCCCGGGTCCCCGGTCTGCCCGAAGTGCAAGGAGATCTACGAGTCCTGGGGCGAGTGATCGCGGGCGGCTCCGCCGCCCGCCCCCGTAACCTGCGCCGGTGACCACCTCCACCGCCCTGCTCCTCGCCGACCTCACCGGCGTGGCGGTCTTCGCCGCCTCCGGCGCCTCCGCCGCGGTGGCCAAACGGCTCGACCTGTTCGGGGTGGTCTTCGTCGGCGTGGTCGCCGCCCTCGGCGGTGGCATCTTCCGCGACCTGGTCATCGACGAGGTGCCCCCGCTGGCGTTCGCCGACTGGCGGTACGCGGTCACCGCGGCCGTCACCGCCGCCGCCGTGTTCCGGCTGCACCCGCAGCTCGCCCGGCTGCGCACCACCGTGCTCGTGCTGGACGCCGCCGGGCTGGCCCTGTTCACCGTCACCGGCACCCTCAAGGCGCTCGACGCGCACGTGCCCGCCGTCGGCGCCTGCATGATCGGCATGCTCACCGCGATCGGCGGCGGGCTGGGCCGGGACCTGCTCACCGGCGAGATCCCGGTGGTGCTGCGCCGGGAGATCTACGCGGTGGCCGCGCTCGCCGGCTCGATCGTGGTGGCGCTGCTGGCGACGTACGGACACGCCACCGCCGCGCCGCTGACCGGCGCCGCGCTCTTCGTCTTCGGGCTGCGCCTGATCTCGCTGCGCCGACGCTGGTCCGCCCCGGTGCCGACGACGCGCCCGCCCCGCACCGGCGCCCGGGGACCACTGCCCTGAACCGTCCCGCCCCGGGGTGGGCGGATGTGACCAGCGTGGCGTCGGGTGGGGCGGAACGGCCCCGCTGGTTATGCTGAGTCCGCCTTCGCGGCACCGATGCGCGAGGGCGTTTTCATGGGCGGCGGCCCCCGTGGCCCCGGTCGGGCCCGTCGCCGTCCGCGGCGGAGAGGAGCTACCCGTGCCACCGCGGTTGCCGGCGCTCGACACGTTCCCACCCCTGCGCGCCTGGCAACGCAAGGCGATGGTGGAATACCTGCGCCGCCGGGCCGAGGACTTCACCGCGGTCGCCACCCCCGGCGCCGGAAAGACCACCTTCGCCCTGCGGATCGCCGCCGAGCTGCTCGCCGACGGCACCGTCGAGGCGGTCACCGTGGTCGCGCCGACCGAGCACCTGAAGACCCAGTGGGCGCAGGCCGCGGCCCGGGTCGGCATCCAGCTCGACGCCGCGTTCCGCAACGCCGACCTGCACTCCGCCGCCGACTTCCACGGCGCGGTGATCACGTACGCCCAGGTCGGCATGGCGCCCCAGGTGCACCGGCGGCGCACCATGACCCGGCGGACGCTGGTCATCCTGGACGAGATCCACCACGCCGGCGACGCCCGCACCTGGGGCGACGGCGTCAAGGCGGCGTTCGAGCCCGCGGTACGCCGGCTGATGCTCACCGGCACGCCGTTCCGTTCCGACGACAACCCGATCCCGTTCGTCAGCTACGAGCGCGGTGGGGACGGGCTGCTGCGTTCCCGCGCCGACTCGGTCTACGGCTACGCCGACGCGCTGCGCGACGGCGTGGTCCGGCCGGTGCTGTTCCTGGCCTACTCCGGGGAGACCCGGTGGCGCACCAACGCCGGCGACGAGTTGGCCGCCCGGCTGGGCGAGCCGATGACGCAGGACCTGATCGCGCAGGCGTGGCGGACCGCGCTGGACCCGGCCGGCGACTGGATGCCGCAGGTGCTGCGCGCCGCCGACGCCCGACTGAGCACGCTGCGCGCCAACGGCATGCCCGACGCGGGCGGCCTGGTCATCGCCACCGACCAGCAGGTCGCGCGCGCGTACGCCAAGCTGCTGGAGCAGGTGACCGGCGAGAAGGCCGTCGTGGTGCTCTCCGACGACCAGGGCGCGTCCGCGCGGATCGCGACGTTCGCCGCCTCCGAGCAGCGTTGGCTGGTCGCGGTGCGGATGGTGTCCGAGGGCGTGGACATCCCCCGGCTGGCCGTCGGTGTGTACGCGACAAGCGCCAGCACCGCGCTCTACTTCGCGCAGGCGATCGGCCGGTTCGTCCGGGCCCGCCGCCCGGGCGAGACCGCCTCGGTGTTCCTGCCCAGCGTGCCGCACCTGCTCGGGCTGGCCAGCGAGATGGAGATCGAGCGGGACCACGTGCTCGGCAAGCCCAAGGACTCCGACGGCTTCGACGACGACCTGTTGGAGCGCGCCCAGCGCGACGACGGGGCCAGCGGCGAGCTGGAGAAGCGGTTCGCGGCGCTCTCCGCCACCGCCGAACTGGACCAGGTGATCTTCGACGGCGCGTCGTTCGGCACCGCCGCCCAGGCCGGCACACCGGAGGAGGAGGAATACCTCGGCCTCCCCGGCCTGCTCACCGCCGACCAGGTCTCGCTGCTGCTGACCAAGCGGCAGGCCGACCAGCTCGCCGCGCAGAAGCGCCGGGCGGCCCAGCGGGCCGCTGAGCCGGCCGCTGCGGCCCCGGTGGCGGCACCCCCGCCGATGAGTGCGGCCCAGCGCCGCGTGGCCCTACGGCGGCAACTGAACGCTCTGGTGGCCGCCCGGCACCATCGCACCGGCCAGCCGCACGGCAAGATCCACGCCGAGCTGCGCCGGCTCTGTGGCGGCCCGCCCAGCGCCCAGGCGACCATCGAGCAGCTCGAGGAGCGCATCGCCACCGTGCAGAGCTTGTAAGGAGGGGGCCCTTCTTAACGCCTCCGGTAGAGGCGGGGCCCCCTGTTAACACGCGCTCGGCGTGCCGAAAAAACCGACCGGAGACGCCCAGGTGGGCGGCTCCGGCCGGTTATGTCGAGTTGCGGATTGTCTGTCGGACTCAGTTCGCCATGAGATCGGTGCCGCGCCAACTGAACTCCGGGTCCGTCGCGTACCGCACGGTGATCTTCACGAGATCCTCCGCGTACTTGTTCGCGTGGTGCCCACAGAACACCAGCTCACTCCCACCCGAGAGGGTGATCCGGAGCTTGCCGGCAGCATTACAGCGGTCGCACCGTTCATCGGCGGCCGGGGGGCTCACCGTCTCGGGCGGCGGCGTGAGGGTCGGGGTCATCGCCTTCCTCCTCTGGTCGTCACCGATGAACACACTCGTCGGTCGTTGCTCACCTATCCTGCAACACCCATCTCGGGCCCTGCCTTCCCTGTGTGCCCGCGGGGGACCGAGGTCACACCTGGCGTGGAAGACAGTGTGCCGTGCACCAAGGGTGCCACGTCAACGATCACAAACAGGCAACCGACTGATCAACGATCAGTGTTCTACGGTTGGTGATCAAACCGACACGACTGGTTGACGTGCGCGGTCAGTCCAGGTAGTCGCGGAGCACCTGGGAACGCGAGGGGTGCCGCAACTTGGACATGGTCTTGGACTCGATCTGCCGGATGCGCTCCCGGGTCACGCCGTACACCTGGCCGATCTCGTCCAGGGTGCGCGGCTGGCCGTCGGTGAGGCCGAAGCGCAGGCGCACCACGCCCGCCTCACGCTCGGACAACGTCTGGAGGACCTGCTGGAGCTGGTCCTGCAGCAGCGAGAACGACACCGCGTCGACCGCCACGACGGCCTCGGAGTCCTCGATGAAGTCGCCGAGCTGGCTGTCGCCCTCGTCACCGATGGTCTGGTCGAGCGAGATGGGCTCCCGGGCGTACTGCTGGATCTCCAGCACCTTCTCCGGTGTGATGTCCATCTCCTTGGCCAGCTCCTCCGGGGTGGGCTCGCGGCCCAGGTCCTGGAGCAGCTCGCGCTGGATCCGGCCGAGCTTGTTGATCACCTCGACCATGTGCACCGGGATGCGGATGGTGCGGGCCTGGTCGGCCATGGCGCGGGTGATCGCCTGGCGGATCCACCAGGTGGCGTACGTGGAGAACTTGTAGCCCTTGGTGTAGTCGAACTTCTCGACGGCGCGGATGAGGCCGAGGTTGCCCTCCTGGATCAGGTCGAGGAAGGCCATGCCGCGCCCGGTGTAGCGCTTGGCCAGCGAGACCACCAGCCGGAGGTTCGCCTCCAGCAGGTGGTTCTTGGCCCGCTCGCCGTCCCGGGAGATCCACATCAGGTCGCGCTGCAGATCGCGGACCAGCTTCTCCTCGCCCTCGTCGGCGGCGCGCAGCCGCTCGGCGGCGTAGAGGCCGGCCTCGATCCGCTTGGCGAGCTCGACCTCCTGCTCGGCGTTGAGCAGCGGCACCTTGCCGATCTGCTTGAGGTAGGCCCGGACCGAGTCGGCGGAGGCGGTCAGCTCGGCATCCCGGCGCGCCTGCTTGAGCGCCTCGGACTCCTCGTCGTCCCACTCGAAGTCGTTGTCGGTGGCGGAGCTCGCCGCGTCGGCCTCGGCGGCTTGGGCCAGCTCGGCCGGCTCCTCGACCACCACGTCCTCGATCTCGGCGGCCAACTCCTCCGGGTCGACCTCGCCCTCGGCGCCCTCGCCGGCCTTCGCCGGCTTCGCCGCGGCCGTCTTGGCGGCCACGGTGGCCTTGGTGGCCCGGGTCGCCTTGGTGGCCTTCGCCGGGATGGCGGCCTTGCCGGCCACCTCGGCGGTGGTGCCGGTGGCCTTGCGGGCCGTCGCCTTCCGTGGCGCCGGAGCGGGGGACTCCTCGGCGGCGGGCGCCTGCTTCGGGGCGGGCGCGACCGCCTTCTTGGTGGTCTTGGCGGTGGTTGCCCGGGAGGCCGGAGTGGCGGACCGGGCTGCGGCGACCCGGCGCCGGGTGCTCGCGGAGCCGTCCACCACGACCGTCACGCCCGCCTCGGAGAGCGCGCGGAGGATCTTCTTGGCCTGGGCCGGGGTCACCTCAGCGGACTCGACGGTGCGCGCGAGCTGGGCCGACGTGAGCTGACCGCCAGCGCTCTGCGCGTGGGCGATCAGGGTGTCGGTGAGCGAGCGAACGTCGGCGCCGGTCTGGCGGGGTTCTGTCACGAATGACCTTCCGGAGGCGAAGAGCGAGCACGGCCGGGTCGTCCGGCGCAGCACGAGGCCGTGCCGGGCGAGTCTTTGAGGGACCCCCGTGTCCCGGTCCGTCCGGTCGTTGGCGGTCCGTGGCGCGTGGGCAGGGTGAATTGTAACGCCGTCTGTCGCGATCATCCTGCGCAGCACGGCGTACCGGCGGGCCGGGACCGCCGAATCGGTGCAGATGTGGACTTTGTAAGGATGATACTCACGTGCGGCCGGGCCGGTCCCGGTCGTGCGGGAAGGGGACAAACATGATCGCCTCGGCGCCCCCGCCGCGGGAACTGCTCGCCATCGCCGTCGAGGTGGCCCGGGACGCCGCGGCCACCGCGCACCGGATGCGCGCCGAGGGCGTCTCGGTGGCGGCGACCAAGAGCACCGCGACCGACGTGGTCACCGCCGCCGACCGGGCGGTGGAACGGCAGGTGCTGGCCGCGCTGCGGGACCGGCGGCCCGGCGACGCGGTGCTGGGGGAGGAGTACGGCGCGGGTGGGACCGCCCCGGCCGTGCCGGACGGGGTGCGCTGGATCGTCGATCCCATCGACGGCACCGTCAACTACCTCTACGGGCTCCCCTACTGCGCGGTCTCGCTCGCCGCCGAGGTGGCCGGCGAGGTCGTCGCCGGGGTGGTGCGCAACGTGTTCACCGGCGAGGAGTGGACCGCGACCGCCGGTGGCGGCGCCTGGCGGGACGGCCGGCGGCTGCGCTGCTCCGCCGAGGCCGACCTCGGGCAGGCGCTGGTCGCCACCGGGTTCGGGTACGACGCCGGCCGCCGCGCGCACCAGGCGCGGGTGGTCGCCGAGCTGATCCCGCACGTGCGGGACATCCGCCGGATGGGCGCGGCCGCGCTCGACCTCTGCCTGGCCGCCGAGGGGCGGGTGGACGCCTACTACGAGAAGGGGCTGGCCGCCTGGGACCTCGCCGCGGGCGGCCTGGTCGCCCGGGAGGCCGGGCTGCTGGTGACCGGGTTGTCCGGCCGGCCGGCCGGGCCGGACCTGGTGCTCGCCGCGCCGCCGGCGCTGCACGGCCCGCTGCACACCCGGCTCGTCGACCTGGACGCCGACGGCGGCCCGTGACCGGCCATCCGGCTCCGGCGGGTACGCGACGCGGGCGGCCTCCCGGACCGCGGAGACCGCCCTGCGTCGTCGGCGGGCCGGAGGACCGGCCCGCCGGTCACTTCTCGACCGGCATCGGGCACGTCTCGGGCGGTGCCTCGGGAGCGCCCAGGTCGCCAAGCGACTGGTTCACCTCGGTGGTGGTGGCCAGCTGCTGGAACCCGTTGCCGAGGACCACGTCGACGGTGTCGTCCTTGCGGTCCGGCTGGAACACCCGTTCGGCGTTGTTGAGGAAGTAGGCCCGCAGCAGGTGGGCCGAGCCGACGCCCTTGGGGCCGAAGCGCAGCACCGCCACGCCGTCGACCTCCTTCGACTCGTTGCCGACCTTCTTGACCTGGAACTTACGGTTGCGGAAGTCGTCCGCCACGCCGCCGGCCCGGCCGGACTCATCGGTGGCGTTGTAGACGTTGATCTTCACGTCTTTCTGCTCGCGTAGTCGCAGGTCGACCAGCGGCCAGCCGTCCGGGCAGTCGGCGGCCGTGCCGGCCGTGCCCTGACTGTCGCGCACCACGGCGACGACCACGAAGACCAGGGCGATGACCGCCAGCAGTCCGACGACAACGAGTGCCCGCACTCGCGCAAAACTCATCCTGGGCGCTCCCCGGACAGTGATTGGGTGGCGGCGGCCGCCGCGGTCGGGCCGCGTCTGTCGGCCGTCGGAGTACGCCGCTGAGGTTAACCCTTGTCCGGCTCCCGCGTGGAAACAGTCCGACATGCCGGCGCGGCACTGGGGGAACGGGTAGGACTACCCCTATCTTCGTGTCGCCTGAGTCACATTGGGAACAACTTCGGGCGCAGGGGCGTACATCTCTCCCGCGAGGGCGGTATACATGCCTCGCCCAAAGGGGGGGTAAGGTTCCGCGCTCGCCGGAGGGTTCCGCTCCGGCGAACCCGGCCCACCGGTCGTCGGGTCGGGTGCCCGACACAGATGGTGGCCGGCCAGGGGAACCGAAACGGCGTCGTCCGGCGTTACAACCGGCAGCGACCATATCGATATTGGAGAGTGAAACCGATGGCCACCGACTACGACGCCCCGCGTCGCGACGAGGTCGACCTCGGCGAGGACAGCCTCGAGGAGCTCAAGGCCCGGCGGGTCGACTCACAGTCGGGCGCCGTGGACGTCGACGAGGCCGAAGTGGCCGAGAGCTTCGAGCTGCCCGGCGCCGACCTGGCCGACGAGGAGCTCACGGTCAAGGTGCTCCCGATGCAGCAGGACGAGTTCCGGTGCGCGCGCTGCTTCCTGGTGCACCACCGCAGCCAGTTGGCGGTCGAGCGCAACGGCGACCTGATCTGCCGCGAGTGCGTCTGATCCCGAGCCGGGACACCGGCGGCGGCCTCCTCGACGGGGCCGCCGCTGTTCGAGCCGCCGTGCGCCGGTGGCCGGAAGCTGCTTGACTCGTACGGGCGGCTGCCACGCCGCGCGGAGCAGGAGGGCGGACGGGTGAGCGAGCGCAGCGAGCGGGCCGGCGACACCGACCGGACGCGGGTCCCGGAGACGGGACCGAAACCGTCCACCGCCCGGACTCCGGACGCGACGTCCCCCGCCGGGTCGACCACCGACCCGGCCGACACCGTCGACCTGGCGCGCGCGGACACGACCACCGACCGTGATCGTGCGGACCACACCGTCGACCTGGCACGCCTGGACACGTCCGCCGCCCCGGCACGCCCGGACGACGACACCGTCGACCTGGCGTCGACGGGTCCGGCCGGCGGGACCGGCGAGGAGCTGGGCGCCACGGTCGCCGCCCTCACCGCCGACGACATCGCCCCGGCCCGCCGCCGGCAACTGCTGGTGCGGCTGGTCGGCCAGGCCCGGGCGCGCGGCCTCACCGACCTGTTCAAGCCCAAGGCGGCGCTGCGCTGGATGACGGACACCGTCGCCGAGGTCGCGCCGCACGTGCCGATCCGTGACCTGGCCACGCTGCGCCGGCACTTCCCCGGCCTGGACGACGACGCGCTCGCCGACCGGCTGGTCCGCAACGCGTCCCGGGCCACCGCCGGGGTCGGCGCGGCCGGCGGCGGGGTCGCCGCGGTCGAGTGGGCGGTCACGCCCACCCTGCTCTCCGCACCGGTCCTGCTGGCCGCCGAGACGGTCGCCGTGGTGGCGATCGAGTTGAAGCTGATCGGGGAGCTGCACGAACTTCACCGGATGCCGCTGCCCACCGGTGGCACCGCGCGCGCCGTGGCGCTGGTGCAGTCCTGGGCCGGCCAGCGGGGGATCAACCCGATGATGCCCGGCGTCGGGGTGAGCGCCGTGCTGGGCACCGCCGCGCGTCGGGAACTGCGGGACAGCCTGCTGCGTCGCTTCGGCCGCAACCTCACCACGCTCGGGCCGTTCCTGACCGGGGCCGCGGTGGCCGGCTACCTCAACCGGCGGGCCACCCGCGCGCTCGGCGAGCAGCTCCGCAAGGACCTCCGGCACACCGCCCGCGGCCTGCCCGGCAAGCCGACCTGACGCCGGACCCACCGGCCGGTCCGACCGCGCGCGGCGGGATGGACGATCAAGGAGTTTGCGTCATTGCGGAGATCGACTCCGACACAAACTCCTTGATCACGCCGAGAGGGTCGGGGGGGTCAGGGGGTGTCGCGGGCAGACAGCAGGGCGGTCGCCAGGTCGACCGGGTGCCGGGTGCTGACCACCCAGAACGGGGTGGGGTCCGCCGGGTCGTCCAGCACCACCTGGACGGCGCCGCCGATCCACGGGCGCTGCACCACGAACGCGAGCGGATCGGCGCCGACGCCGAGCACCTCGCGCCGGCCGGCCGCGTCCAGCGGCACCGCGTCCGCGACGTGACGCACCGGGAGGTGGGCGTCGTCGACCCGCAGCTCGCCGTCGCGGACCTCGACCCGGATCCGGCCCAGCCACCATAGGGCGGCGACCGTGCCGGGGAGCAGCAGCACGAACGGCAGCCAGGCCCGGAGCCCGGTCGCGCCCAGCCACAGCTCGGCGGCGAGCAGCCCGGCCACGGCCAGCCCGACGGGCCAGGCCCACCAGGGCAGCCCGAGGCGCTCCGCGTACGGCGCGAGGGTGGCCGGGGATGACGACTGACGCACACTGCGAGGGTACGGCGCGCGGCGGGCCGGCCAACCGGCAGGATGGCAGGGGCACCCCGAGGACCGGACGGAAGAGGATGACCGTGACAGATGTCGTACCCGTGCCCGTACGGCGGCTCGACCCGGAGCTGCCGCTGCCGGCGTACGCCCATCCCGGCGACGCCGGCGCGGACCTGGTGGCCGCCGCGGACGTGGAGCTGCCGCCCGGCGGGCGGGCGCTGGTGCCCACCGGCGTGGCGGTGGCGCTGCCGGAGGGGTACGTCGGGCTGGTCCACCCCCGGTCGGGGCTGGCCGCCAGGCTCGGCGTGACGGTGCTCAACGCGCCCGGTACGGTCGACGCCGGCTACCGGGGTGAGATCCTGGTCAACCTGATCAACCATGATCGGGACACGCCGGCGCGGATCAGCCGGGGCGACCGGATCGCGCAACTGGTGGTCCAGCGGGTCGCCCGGGCCGAGTTCCGGCCGGTGGCCGAGCTGCCCGGGTCCCGGCGCGGTACCGGCGGGCACGGGTCCACCGGCGGGCACGCCGGGCTGGTTCCGGCTCCGGGCGGCGGGCAGAGCGAAGAGGTGGCAGGGTGAGTGCGAACAGCGGAGGGTGGGCGCAGTGATCTTCTCCCGGAAGCGGGCCGACGAGGCGCGGCAGGCGCGTGACAACGGGGTCCTCGACGCCGAGGAGACCCCGGCGGCGCCGGCTCGCGGCCCCTACGACGTCAGCGAGGCGCCCGAGGCGCCCCGTCTCGACCTGGGCAGCCTCCAGATCCCGGCGGTGCCGGACGTGGAGGTGCGGGTGCAGGCCGACCCGCAGGGCGTGATCCAGCAGGTGGTGCTGGTGCACGGGCAGAACGCGTTGCAGCTCGGCGTGTTCGCCGCGCCCCGCTCGGAGGGCATCTGGGACGAGGTGCGCGAGGAGATCCGCACCTCGCTGTTCAACGACGGCGCCGCCGCCCAGGAGGTCGAGGGGGAGCGCGGCACCGAGCTGCGGGCCCGGGTGCGCACCCCGGACGGCGTGACCGACCTGCGGTTCATCGGCATCGACGGGCCGCGCTGGATGGTGCGGGGCGTCTTCCAGGGCCAGGCGGCCACCGACCCGGCCGCCGCCGGCCCGCTCGCGGCCTGCCTGGACGGCCTGGTGGTGGACCGCGGCCATGAGGCCAAGCCGGTCCGCGAGCCGCTGCCGCTGCGACTGCCGCGCGAGGTGGCCGAGCAGCAGGCCGCCGAGCAGCAGGCCGCCGGCCCGCAGGAGGTCTGAGCCACACCGTGCCGGGCCCGGTCCGGTCGGCCCCGAGCCGACCGTGCCGGGCCCGCCGCGTGTCCGTACCCGGCGAGCCGCCGGTCCCGCCGGCCGGGGGAATCGGCGTACGCTGGCGGGACGGTTCCGCCATCCGCGGGACCCCGGTGCGGAGAGGGTGACGCGGAGGTCATGACGACCGACCAGGGCCGGGTGTCGCTGCGGCGGCTGCTGCAACGGTTCACCGCGAGCGAGGCCGAGATCGAGGCGCAGGAGCTGCGCCGGGAGAGCGCCCAGTCCGGTGGCACCCCGACGTCCCAGTGCAACCGCGGCCAGGTGGTCTCGGTGGCCGGGCGGCTGCGCACCGTGGTCTACACGCCGCGCACCAACCTGCCCACGCTGGAGGCCGACCTCTACGACGGCAACGACGTGGTCACGCTGGTCTGGCTGGGCCGGCGGCACATCGCGGGGATCGAGCCGGGCCGGCATCTCACCGCCCGCGGCCGGGTGGCCGTGCGGGACGACCGCAAGGTGATCTACAACCCGTACTACGAGCTGGAGCCGCCGAAGTGACGACCGGACAGCAGCACACCCCGTCGGGCCTGGACCCGCAGGACGAGGAGCGGCTGCCCAGCATCGCCGAGCAGATGGCCGACCAGCTCGGCGGCTGGCGCGGCCTGGTCGAGTCGAGCATCCCGGTGGTGGTCTTCGTGATCGCCAACGTGGTGGGCGAGCTGCGCCCGGCGCTGATCGCCTCGATCGCGGTGGCGCTGCTGATCGCCGCGATGCGGCTGGCGCAGCGCAAACCGGTGCGGCACGCGCTGAACGGGTTGTTCGGCATCGGGGTCGGCGCGTTGTTCGCCCTGCGCAGCGGCGACGCGCGCGACTTCTATCTGCCCGGCATCCTCTTCGGCATCGGCTACGGCGTGGCGCTGCTGCTCTCCGCGGTGATCCGGCAGCCGATCGTCGGCTGGATCTGGTCGGTGCTGGTCGCCAAGGGCCGCTCCGAGTGGCGCGACGACCCGCGGCTGGTGCGCACGTTCACCCAGCTCACCGTGCTCTGGGGCGTGGTGTGGCTGGCCAAGGTCGGCGTGCAGGCCGGGCTCTACCTGGCCCACCAGGACACCGCGCTCGGCGTGGCCCGGCTCGCCCTGGGCTACCCGCCGTACGCGCTGCTGCTGCTGATCACGGTCTGGGTGGTGCGCCGGGTCACCCGGGAGGGCACCGCGACCCCGCTGCCGGGGGCCTGAGCCCGCCGGCCGGCGGGTCGTCTCAGGACCGCTCGCGGTACCGTCCGGTGCTCTCCGGACCGAGGATCACGGCGCGCACCTCGTCCTCCACCTCGGCGGTGCACACGAACACCAGCTCGTCGCCGGCCTCGATCGGGTCGTCCGGGGTGGGCACCAGCACCCGCTTGCCGCGCAGGATCGCCACCAGCGCCGCGTCCCGGGGGATCGGCACCGCGTGGATCGGCTGCCCCACGTAGGGCGCGGTCGGCGGCAGCGTGATCTCGACCAGGTTCGCCTCGCCCTGCCGGAACGTCATCAGCCGGACCAGGTCGCCGACGGTCACCGCCTCCTCGACCAGCGCTGCCATCACCCGCGGCTTGCTGACCGCGACGTCCACCCCCCACTGCTCGGTGAACAGCCACTCGTTCTCCGCCCGGTTGACCCGGGCCACCACCCGGGGCACCGCGAACTCGGTCTTGGCCAGCAGCGAGACCACCAGGTTGACCTTGTCGTCGCCGGTGGCCGCGACCACCACGTCGCAGCCGGCCACGTTGGCCTCCTCCAGGCTGGCCAGCTCACACGCGTCGGCGAGCACCCAGTCGGCGGTCGGCACCCGGTCGGGCCGCAGCATCTTGGGCTGCCGCTCGATCAGCATCACCTGGTGGCCGTTGTCGATCAGTTCCTGGGCGATCGAGCGGCCCACGTTGCCGGCGCCGGCGATGGCGATCCGCATGACTCAGTGCCCCCCTTCCGGCGGCGCCGCCGCCACCGACGTGACCGCTGCGACGATGTCGTCGGTCACCAGCATGAAGACCTGGTCGCCCTCCTGCACCACGGAGGAGGCGGTGGGCAGCGTGCCGATCCCGAAGCGGGTCAGGTAGGCCACCCGGGCGCCGGCGGACTCCTCGAGCTGCCGCAGCGGCCGGCCGATCCAGTCCTTGTGCACCGGCACCTCGACGATCGACACCGTGCTGGTCAGGTCGCGGAAGATCTCCACGTTGCCCTCGGGGACCAGGTGGCGCAGCATCCGGTCGGCCGTCCACCGGACGGTCGCCACGGTCGGGATGCCGAGGCGCTCGTAGACCTGGGCGCGGCGCTGGTCGTAGATCCGGGCCGCCACCCGGGACACGCCGAACGTCTCCCGGGCCAACCGGGCCGAGATGATGTTGGAGTTGTCGCCGCTGGAGACCGCGGCGAACGCGTCGGCCCGCTCGATGCCGGCCTCGCGCAGCACCTCGCCGTCGAAGCCGGCGCCGGTGACCGTGATGCCGGCGAAGTCGGGCCCGAGCCGGCGGAACGCGTCCGCGTCCTGGTCGATCACCGCCACCGAGTGGCCCCGGGACTCCAGGCTGTGCGCCAGGGTCGACCCGACCCGGCCGCAACCCATGATCACGACATGCACGGTGTCCGCTCCTCCCACGGTGCCGCCCGTCGACCCGTCGTCTGCGAGCCTGCCACGTCCCCGCCCCCGGCGGGGCACCGACGGTACCGCGTGGGCGCGCGCGACAGTGATCAGCCACCCCACCGTCCCGCGCGGGATGGCCGTACGCTTGTCGGTTGTGGCCAGCCCCACCTCGCTGCTGAAGCGACTCCTCCTCGGTCGACCGTTCCGGTCCGACCGCCTCCAGCACACCCTGCTGCCGAAGCGCATCGCGTTGCCGGTGTTCGCCTCGGACGCGCTCTCCAGCGTGGCGTACGCGCCGGACGAGATCCTGCTGACGCTCTCCATCGCCGGCGCCTCCGCGTTCTTCTTCTCGCCGTGGATCGCCCTCGCCGTCGTCGTGGTGATGCTCACCGTGGTGGCGAGCTACCGCCAGAACGTGCACGCCTACCCGTCCGGCGGCGGCGACTACGAGGTCGCCACCGTCAACCTGGGCCCGCGGGCCGGTCTCGCGGTGGCCAGCGCGCTGCTCGTCGACTACGTGCTGACGGTCGCGGTGTCGGTCTCCTCCGGGGTGGCGAACCTCGGCTCGGTGGTGCCGTTCGTGGCCACCCACAAGGTGCTCATCGCGGTCAGCGCGGTGGTCCTGCTCACCGCGATCAACCTGCGCGGCCTGCGCGAGTCGGGCACCGCGTTCGCCATCCCCACCTACGGCTTCGTCATCGTCATCGTCGGCATGCTGCTGACCGGGTTCGTGCGGATCTTCGTGCTCGGCGACGACCTGCGCGCGCCCAGCGCCGGCCTGGAGATCCGCGCCGAGCACAGCGTCACCGGGTTCGCGCTGATCTTCCTGCTGCTGCGCACGTTCTCCTCCGGCTGCGCGGCGCTCACCGGCGTGGAGGCGATCTCCAACGGCGTACCGGCGTTCAAGTCGCCCAAGTCGAAGAACGCGGCGACCACGCTGCTGCTGCTCGGCGGCATCGCGGTCGCCATGCTGGTCGGCATCATCGCGCTGGCGCGCCGGACCGGCCTCCAGTTCGTCGAGAGCCCGAGCCAGATCGTCTCCGGCCCCGACGGATACGTGCAGAAGACGGTCACCACCCAGCTCGGCGAGACCGTGTTCGGCGGCGGCTCGGTGCTGCTCTACGTGGTCGCCGGGATGACCGCGCTGATCCTGTTCCTGGCCGCGAACACCGCGTTCAACGGCTTCCCGGTGCTCGGCTCGATCCTGGCGCAGGACCGCTACCTGCCGCGCCAGCTGCACACCCGGGGCGACCGGCTGGCGTTCTCCAACGGCATCGTCTTCCTCGCCGTCTTCGCGGTGGTGCTGATCGTCGGCTTCCAGGCCGAGGTGACCCGGCTCATCCAGCTCTACATCGTCGGCGTGTTCGTCTCGTTCACGCTGTCCCAGCTCGGCATGATCCGGCACTGGAACCGGCACCTGCGCAACGAGCGCGACCCGGAGGCCCGGCGGCGGATGGTCCGCTCCCGCGCGATCAACGCGTTCGGCATGGCCATGACCGGCGTGGTGCTGGTCATCGTGCTGGTCACCAAGTTCCTGCTCGGCGCGTGGATCGCGATCGTCGCGATGGCCGTGATGTACGTGGTCATGCTGGGCATCCGCCGCCACTACGACCGGGTCGCCGCGGAGCTGGAGCCGACCGAGCAGCGGGCCGTGCTGCCGGCCCGCAACCACGCCATCGTGCTGGTCAGCAAGCTGCACCAGCCCACGCTGCGGGCCGTCGCGTACGCCCGCGCGACCCGGCCCGACACGCTGACCGCGGTGACCGTCAACGTGGACGAGAAGGACACCCGGGCCCTCCAGGCCGACTGGGAACGGCGGGAGCTGCCGGTGCCGCTGACCGTGATCGACTCCCCGTACCGGGAGATCACCCGGCCGATCCTCAACTTCGTCGCCTCGGTCCGCCGCGAGTCGCCCCGCGACGTGGTCACCGTCTTCATCCCCGAGTACGTGGTGGGGCGCTGGTGGGAGAACCTGCTGCACAACCAGAGCGCGCTGCGGCTCAAGGGCCGGCTGCTGTTCGAACCGGGCGTGATGGTGACCAGCGTGCCCTGGCAGCTCGCGTCCACCGCCAGCAAGAACCTGGACCGCCTGGACGCCACGCTGAGCCGCGGCCCCGCGCGTGGCCCCCGGGTCGCGCCGCAGAGCACCCTGCCGCCGCCGGTCAGCGCCACGCCCTCCGACGAGCCGGGCGGCCGGCCGTGAGCGCGAGGAGTGAGCCGGTTTTGCGAGCCCCGCAGTCGCGAACGAAAGATGATGCCGTGAGCGCGAGGAGTGAGCCGGTTTTGCGAGCCCCGCAGTCGCGAACGAAAGATGATGCCGTGACCGCGCCGGAACGCCCCGGGCTGGAGGAGGCCGAGCGGGTCGAGCTGACAGTCGACGCGGTCGCCCCGGGCGGGCACTGCGTGGCCCGGGTCGGCGGCCAGGTGGTCTTCGTCCGGCACGCGCTGCCCGGCGAGCGGGTGGTCGCCGAGGTGACCGAGCTGCACCGGGGCTTCGCCCGCGCCGACGCGGTGCAGGTCCTCGACGCCTCGCCGGACCGGGTCACCCCGCCCTGCCCGTACGCCCGGCCGGGCGCGTGCGGCGGCTGCGACCTCCAGCACGTCGCCCCGGCCGCCCAGCTCGACTGGAAGGTCGCCGTGGTGCGCGAGCAGCTCACCCGGCTGGGCCGGCTCACCGACGCGCAGGTGGACGCGCTCGGCGTCCGGGTCGAGGCGCTGCCCGGCGGGCCGCTGGGCTGGCGTTCCCGGGTCCGCTACGCGGTCGACGCCGCCGGCCGGGCCGGGCTGCTCAAGCACCGCTCGCACGAGGTGGTGCCGATCGACCGCTGCCTGATCGCCCACCCGGCGATCCAGGAGCTGCCGGTGCTCCCGCCCAGCGGGGCCCGGTGGCCGGACGCCGACGCGGTGGAGACGGTCGCGAGCACCGGCGGGGACGTCGCCGTGGTCGCGTACGCCGACGGGGTCGCCACCGCCGTGCGCGGGCCGGAGCGGGTCCGGGAGACGGCGGCCGGGCGGTCGTTCACGCTGCCCGCGTCCGGCTTCTGGCAGGTGCACCCGGCGGCGGCGGACGCGCTGGTCGGCGCCGTGCTCGACCTGCTCGACCCGCGACCCGGCGAGTCCGCCTGGGACCTGTACGGCGGGGCCGGCCTGTTCGCCGCCGCGCTGGCCGGCCGGGTCGACGGGGCCCGGGTGACAGTGGTCGAGTCGGCCCCGGACGGGGTGGCCGCGGCCCGGACGAACCTGGCCGACCTGCCCGCCGTCGAGGTGGTCGCGGCCCGGGTGGAGACCGCGCTGGCCCGACGCCGGATCACCGGCCCGGTCGACCTGGTGGTGCTCGACCCGCCGCGCTCCGGCGCGGGTGCGGCGGTGGTGCGCGGCGTGGTGGCCGCCGAGCCGCGCGCGGTCGCGTACGTGGCCTGCGACCCGGCCGCCTTCGCCCGGGACGTGCGCACGTTCGCCGAGGCGGGCTGGCGGCTGGCCGCGCTGCGCGGGTTCGACCTGTTCCCGATGACCCAGCACGTCGAGCTGGTCGGCCTGTTCCTGCCCCCGGCGCGTTAAGCGGGGGCCCTTCCTCTACCGGATCCGTTAAAAGGGGGCCCTTCCTTGCGCATCGTCGGGTTGATGTCGGGGACGTCGTACGACGGGGTGGACGTCGCCGCGGGGGAGTTCACCCTCGACGGGGACACGCTGCGGCTGCGGCCGCTCGGGCACCGCGAGCTGGCGTACCCGGACGAGCTGCGGGCGCAGATCGAGGCGCTGCTGCCGCCGGCCGCCACCACCGTCGAGGCGGTCTGTCGGCTCGACAACCGGCTCGGCGAGGTGTTCGCCGAGGCGGCGGCCGTCGGCGTGGAGCTGGCCGGGGGCACCGTCGACGCGGTCGTGTCGCACGGGCAGACCGTCTTCCACTGGGTCGACGACGGCCGGGTGCGCGGCACGCTCCAGCTCGGCGCGCCGGCCCGGGTGGCCGCGCGGGTCGGCGTACCGGTGCTGCACGACCTGCGCTCGGCGGACGTCGCGGCCGGCGGGCAGGGCGCGCCGCTGGTCCCGGCGTTCGACGCGCTGCTGCTCGACGCCGCCGCCGGGCCCAGGGCGGCGTTGAACCTCGGCGGGATCGCGAACCTCACCGTGGTCGCGCCCGGGGCGCCGGTCCTCGGGTACGACGTGGGCCCGGCCAACGCGCTGCTGGACGCCGCCGCCCGGCGCTTCCTGGGCCGGCCGTGCGACGTCGACGGGGCGCGGGCCGCGGCCGGGCGGGTGCACGGGGCGCTGCTGGCCCGGCTGCTCGCCGAGCCGTACTACGCCGCGCCGCCGCCCAGGTCGACAGGCAAGGAGTTGTTCCACGGCGGCTACCTGGACGCCGCGCTGGCCGCGCTGGGCGAGCCGGTGGCCGCCGACGACGTGCTGGCCACGCTCACCGAGCTGACCGCCCGCACCGTCGCGGACGCCTGCGACCGGCACCGGGTCACCGAGGTGGTGGCCGCCGGCGGGGGAGTGCGTAATCCCACACTTCGGGCACGGCTGGCCGCGCTCGGAGCCGGCCGCTGGCGGCTGCGGACCACCGACGAACTGGGCGTGCCGGCCCAGGCCAAGGAGGCGTACGCGTTCGCGCTGCTGGGCTGGCTGAGCTGGCACGGGCTGCCCGGCGCGGTGCCGTCGGTGACCGGCGCGACCCGGGCCGCGGTGCTCGGCTCCTGGACCCCGGCCGGGCCGGCGTTCGGGGCCCCGACCCCGGTGCCGCCGCGCCGGCTGGAGGTGGCGTCCTGAGCCACGGCTCGGCTGCGGACTGTGCCACGGCCGATAGACTCTCCGGTCATGAGTGTTGAAGAGGGCACGGCCAACCACGGTCGACTGCTGGGCGCCGTCCGTGGCCCGCAGGACGTGAAGCGGATGACCGCCGAGCAGCTGGACATCCTCGGCGCCGAGATCCGTGACTTTCTGATCGCCAAGGTCTCCCGCACCGGCGGGCACATCGGCCCCAACCTCGGCGTCGTCGAGCTCACGCTGGCCATGCACCGGGTGTTCGACTCCCCGCGCGACCGGCTCCTCTTCGACACCGGCCACCAGGCGTACGTACACAAGATCCTCACCGGCCGGCAGGAGGGCTTCGACAAGCTCCGCCAGCGCGGTGGCCTCTCCGGCTACCCCAGCCAGGCGGAGAGCGAGCACGACCTGATCGAGAACTCGCACGCCTCCACCGCCCTGTCGTACGCCGACGGCCTGGCGAAGGCGTACGCGCTGCGCGGCGAGAAGCGGTCCGTGGTGGCAGTGGTCGGCGACGGCGCGCTCACCGGCGGCATGTGCTGGGAGGCGCTGAACAACATCGCCACCGCCGGCAACCCGCTGATCATCGTGGTCAACGACAACGGCCGGTCCTACTCGCCGACCATCGGCGGTCTCGCCGACCACCTGTCGTCGCTGCGGCTCAACCCCGGCTACGAGAAGGTGCTCGACACCGTCAAGGACGCGCTCGGCAACACGCCGTTCGTCGGCAAGCCGATGTACGAGGTGCTGCACGCGGTCAAGAAGGGCATCAAGGACGCGGTCGCCCCGCAGGCCATGTTCGAGGACCTCGGCATCAAGTACGTCGGCCCGGTCGACGGTCACGACGTGCCGGCGGTCGAGGCGGCGCTGCGCGCGGCGAAGAACTTCGGCGGCCCGGTGATCGTGCACGCGGTCACCCGCAAGGGCTACGGCTACCGTCCGGCCGAGGACGACGAGGCGGACTGCCTGCACGGCCCCGGCGGCGCCTTCGACGTGGAGACCGGGCAGCTCGTCGCCGCGCCGTCGGTGAAGTGGACCCACGTCTTCGCCAACGAGCTGGTGACCATCGCCGACGAGCGCCCCGACGTGGTCGGCATCACCGCCGCCATGGCGGAGCCCACCGGCATCGCCGCGCTGGCCCGCAAGTACCCGGAGCGGGTCTACGACGTGGGCATCGCGGAGCAGCACGCCGCCACGTCCGCCGCCGGCCTGGCCATGGGCGGCCTGCACCCGGTGGTGGCGGTCTACGCCACGTTCCTCAACCGCGCGTTCGACCAGGTCCTGCTGGACGTGGCGATGCACAAGCTGCCGGTCACGTTCGTGCTGGACCGGGCCGGCATCACCGGCCCGGACGGGCCCAGCCACTACGGCATCTGGGACATGTCGGTCTTCGGGGTGGTGCCCGGCCTGCGCATCGCCGCGCCCCGCGACTCGGTCACGCTGCGCGAGGAGCTGCGCGAGGCGATCGCCGTCGACGACGGCCCGACCATCCTGCGCTTCCCGACCGGCACCGTCGCCGCCGACCTCCCGGCCGTGCGTCGGGTCGGCCCGGTCGACGTGCTGGCCGAGTCGGCGCGTACCGACGTGCTGCTGGTCGCGGTCGGCTCGTTCGCCGGGCTCGGCATGGAGGTCGCGTCCCGGGTCGCCGAGCAGGGCTACGGCGTCACAGTGGTCGACCCGCGCTGGGTCCGCCCGGTCCCGGCCGAGCTGGTCGAGCTGGCCGCCGCGCACCGCCTCGTCGTCACCGTCGAGGACGGCGTCCGGGTCGGCGGCGTCGGCTCCGCGCTGGCCCAGGCGATGCGGGACGCCGACGTCCGCGTGCCGGTCCGCGACCTCGGCGTACCGGCCGACTGGCACCCGCACGGCACCCGCGCGCAGATCCTGGCCGACCTGGGGCTGACCGCGCAGGACGTGGCGCGCGACGTCACCGGCTGGATCTCCGGCCTGGACGCCGCGCCGGTCGACCCGGCCACCGACGGGGCCACCGCGCAGAACTGATCCCGGTCACGGCGCTCGGGCGGTCCCGCTCTCCTCTTGGGGCCGCCCGTGTGCTGTCCCATCACGCCGGAGGAACGCGCTGTGGACATTCGTGCGGCCACCGTGGCCGATCTGGACGCCATCATCGACCTGCACACCCGGGCCCGGGTCGCCTACTACGACGCCGGTGGGCTGCCCGCCGAGCAGATCGTCAACCCGGCCCTGGCGCGCGAACAGCGCGACGGCTGGACAGCCGCGATCAACGCGCCGAACAAGCGCGTCGCCTGCGTCACCGTGGACGGTCACCTGGTCGGCCTGGTGGCCATGGGGCCGCTGCACAAGCCCGAGGCGGACGCCGCCCAGCTCTACCAGATCCACGTCGACCCGGACTGCTGGGGCCGGGGCATCGGTAGCACGCTGCACGGCCTGTTCCTGCGCCATCTCGAGACCGAGGCGCTGGCCCGGGGCGTCCTGGAGGTGTGGGAGCGCAACGCCCGAGCCCGCGCCTTCTACACCCGCCACGGCTGGCACCCCGACGGCACCTCCCGCCCCGGCCCCGCCAACACCCCCTACCTGGGCATGCGCTTGACCCACCCCTGACCCACCCGCCGTGCCCTCCGCCGAGCCGTGCCCTCCGCCGATCTTGGACTTGCGGCACCCAGGAATGTCCTAGTTGGCCCCGATAACGGAACCGCCATAACTCCAAGATCGGCGCGCGGAGCGCTCCGGGTGCCGTCGATCAGCGGGTCAGCGGCGGGTGGTGTAGGTGCGGAGGGCTCGGAGGAAGTCGAGCCTGCGGAAGCCGGGCCAGTAGACGTCGCAGAAGTACAGTTCCGAGTGGACGGCCTGCCAGAGCAGGAAGCCGGACATCCGCCGCTCCCCGCTGGTGCGGATGACCAGGTCGGGATGCGGCCGGTCGCCGGTGTAGAGGTGCGCGCCGATGGCCTCCTCGGTGAGGCGGTCGGCCACGTCGCGGAGCGTGGCGCCGTCCTCCGCGGCCTCGTGCAGGAGGTTCCGGACCGCGTCGGTGATCTCCACCCGGCCGTCGTAGCCGATCGCGACGGTCAGGTGGAAGCCGCCGTCCCGGTCGCGGGTGGCGTCCTCGGCCAGCTTCAGCGCGTGGCGGGTCGAGTCGGGCAGGACGTCGGTACGGCCGGCCACGTGCAGCCGCCACGGGCTGGCCGGGCGGAGCAGTGGCTCGGCGATCACCTCCTCGACCAGCCGCATCAGGTGCGCCACCTCGGCGGAGTCGCGCTTGCGCACGTTGTCGACGGACGCGACGAACAGGGTGATCTGGCGGATCCCCAGCTCGGCGCACCAGCCGGCCACCTCGTGCAGGTGGGCCGCGCCGTACCGGTGGCCCACCGACGGGTCGTCGAAGCCCATCTGTCGGGCCCACCGGCGGTTGCCGTCCATCACCATCGCCACGTGCCGGGGCAGTGCGGCGTCGACGAGACCCGCCCGCAGTCGGCGGGCGTGGAGTCGGCGGATCATCTGGGTCAGCATGGTCAGCGGGGGGTGGAGAGGGATCGGTACCAGGTCTTCTCGGTGCCGGCCAGGCTGAACGTCTGCCTGGCGTCGGTCTGCTCGACGACGACCAGGCCGGGGCGGTCGACCAGGCGGGTGGTGCCGGGAGGCGCGGCGAACGAGGCGTCGCGGGTGCGCCAGGTGAGCACCGCGAGCGGCTGGCCGGGCACCGGCAGGGGGTACGCCTGGAGCGTGGTGGACCGGTCGGCGGGGGAGACCACCGGGGTGCCGCCGCCGGCCGGGCGGTAGAGCACCGCGGTCATCGTCCCGCTCGGACTCTCCCAGCTGAGCTGCTCCAGGTCACCCGGCTCCCCGCCGCCGAGTGCCACCTCGCCCAGCGAGCGCGTGGCGATCTTCGCCATCGGCCAGGACTCGGGCGTGGAGCGGGGCGCCTCGCGGTCGCCGAGGCGGCGCGGCAGGCTGCCGAACGGGCCCCGCTCCCCGGCCAGCGCGCAGGTGTCCAGGCCGGTCAGGGCACGCCTGCCGGCGCCGGTCTCGTCGCGTACCAGCGGATAGCGGGGCGCTTCGGTGGCCGTACCCAGGTCGAGGACGCGGTCCGCGGCCCGGCCGCGCGGCAGCGACGGCGTGGGTCGCAGCGTCGCGGTCAGCTCGACGGCCCCGCAGGCCGGCACCGCGACCGGTTCGGTGACGCCGTCGGTGCCGGCCACCGTCCGGCCGTCCGGGCCGAGCAGGCGTTCGACCCGGGCGGAGGTGAGATAGCGGCGGCCGGTGGGCGCCCGCACCGGCAGCACGTCGGAGTAGACCAGGTAGCCGGGCTCGGTGTACTCGGTGGCGTGCGCCACCCGCCACCGCTGCCCGTCCCGGTCGAGTTGCAGCAGCCAGGACGCGGACTCGCCGGGCACGTCGGCGGCGACCAGGGCCAGCGGGACGCCGGCGACCTCGCCCGAGAAGAGGATGCCGGAGGAGGGCAGGTGCGCCCGGTCGTCGACCGGCGAGCGCCAGTCACGCACCGCAGCGGTGATCGCGGCGGTGGCGGCGGCGTCCCGGGCCAGGCTGCCGCGTGGTGGCCAGACCGCGAGCGTGCCGTCCAGGCTGTCGTAGCCGACCCGCAGGGCCGCCGGCTGGCGCTCGGTCACCGGCCCGCAACCGGCTGTGGCCAGCGCCAACGCTGCCAGCGCGGCGCCCGTCACCGCGTTTCGGCGGGCTGAAAGCACCCTGATCCCCTCGCCGGTCGTCGGTCGGAAGCCCACATGGTACGAGACGTCCGGTCGCCCGGCCGCGCCCGCCTCACCCTTTCGGCCCGGTGAACGTCGCGGAACGTGACGTGCGATTCGTGGCTCAATATCCGGCTCCGGTAGACTCCGCCGACTGTGACGCCTGCCGAGACCCGCGGCGCCTCGACGCCGGCCGCCGCCGCCCCGACGGGCTCCCGATCCGTCACCCTCGACCCCCCACCACCGGTCACCCGGACCGAGCCACCGGTCACAGCCACCACCGAGGACGCCGCGCCGGCCGCCCGACGCCGGTGGCGCTGGCGGTGGACGCGCCGACGCATCGACCTGGTCGTGTACGCCGCCTTCCTGCTCGCCGCGATCTGGGTCACCAGCGGCATCTGGGCCGACCCGGCCGGCCGGGTGGCCGCGCTCTACAGCAGCGACCCGGCGCAGGTGCAGTTCTTCCTGGCCCACTCGGTGCGGGTGGTGCTGCACGGCGAGTTCCCGTTCTTCACCGAGCAGTTCAACTACCCCGACGGGGTCAACCTGATGGCGAACACCGCCATCCTGGCGCTCGGCATCCCGATGGTGCCGGTGACCCTCCTGTTCGGACCGGCGGTCTCCTTCGTCACGCTGGTCACGCTCGGCCTGGCCGGCACCGCCGCCGCCTGGTACCGGGTGCTCTCCCGGCACCTGGTCCGGCACCGGCCGGCCGCCGCGGTCGGCGCCTGGTTCTGCGGGTTCTCGCCGGCGATGCTGTCGCACGCCAACTGGCACCCGAACATCATCAGCCAGTTCCTGCTGCCGTTCATCGTCTGGCGGGTGCTGGTGCTGACCCGGTCCGCCCGACCGGTCCGCGACGGTGCGCTGCTCGCCCTGCTGGTCGTCGTGCAGGCGTTCATCAACGAGGAGATCCTGCTCTTCACCGCGCTGGCGCTCGGGGTGTTCCTGCTCGCCGTGCTGGCGCAGCAGCGGGACCGGTGGGCCACCGCGTGGCGCCCGCTCGGCACCGGCCTGGCGGTGTGCGCGGTGCTGGCCGGCGCGCTGCTGGCGTACCCGCTCTGGGTGCAGTTCGCCGGGCCGATGGCGTACCACGGGCTCAGCGACGCGGTCCGCGACTACGGCAACGACATCGCCGCGTTCTTCGCCCCCGGCTCGCCCACGTTCGGCGGCAACGAGCGGGCCAACGTCAACCTGGCCCCGAACTACTCGGAGGAGAATGCGTTCTTCGGCTGGAGCCTGTCGCTGCTGGCCGTGGGCATCGTCGTCTGGCTGCGCCGGGACGTGATGGTGCGGGCGCTGGCCGCGACCGGGTTGTTCTTCGCGGTCCTCTCGCTCGGCGAGCGGATCTCCTGGTGGGACCGGGACCTGACGACCGGGCCGTGGGAGCTGCTGGTGCGGCTGCCGCTGCTGGACGCCGTGGTGCCGACCCGGTTCGGGCTGATCACCAGCGTGACGGTGGCGGTCCTGCTGGCGTACGCGGTGCGCAGCGCCTGGGTGCTGCGCGGCGTGGAGCGGCGGACCGCGCGGACGCTGACCGCCGCCGGCCTGGTCTTCGCGTTGCTGCCGATCGCGCCGATGCCGCTGCGGGTCACCACCCGCCCGCCGGTGCCGGAGTTCATCACCGCCGACCGGTGGCGGCAGTACGTCGGGCCGGACCAGACTCTGGTCTCCGTGCCGGTGCCGGCGATGGGCAACACCGACCCGATGCGCTGGGCGGCCAGCACCGACCTGGCGTTCAAGATCCCCGGCGGCTACTTCCTCGCGCCGCGCAACGGCGTCACCGGCGACCCGGGCCGCTTCGGCGGCCGGCGCAGCGGCATCGGCGAGCTGCTGGCGGACGTGGCGTCCACCGGGCGGACGCCGAAACTCGACGACCGGCAGCGCCGCCGCTTCCTCGACGAGCTGCGGCACTGGCACGCGGCAGTGGTGGTGCTGCCGCTGAACGAGCAGAACGCCGAGCCGCTGCGGCGCACCGTGGAGCAGCTGGTCGGGCCCGCCCGGCAGGAGCTGGACGTGTGGGTGTGGGACGTCCGGACACTGACCGACCGGTCCGCCTGAGCCCGGCGGCCCGGCCCGCCCCCGCGCCCCGGCGGCGATGGCGGCCCCGGACGGTCGACGCGCTCGTGGTGGCCGGCTACCTCGCGCTGGCCGTGCTGCTCACCGCCGACCAGTGGCGCCGCCCGGAGCGACTGTTCCACCAGGCCGGCGACCAGATGCTGTTCGAGTGGATGCTGGCCCGGGCCGCCCGCGCGGTGACCGGCGGCGAGAACCCGCTGCACAGCGCCGCGTTGAACGCCCCGGACGGGGTGAACCTGATGGCCAACACCTCGGTGCTCGGGCTGGGCGTGCCGCTCACCCCGGTCACCGTGGCGTTCGGCGCCCAGGCGGCGTTCCTGGTCGCGGTGGCGCTCAGCCTCGCCGGCACGGCCACCGCCTGGTACGCGCTGCTGGCCCGCCGGCTGGTCCGCTCCCGGGTCGCCGCCGCGGTCGGCGGCCTGGTCTGCGGGTTCGCCCCGGGCATGGTGGCGCAGGCCGGGGCGCACCTGCACATGGCCGCCCAGTTCCTGGTGCCGGTGATCCTCGCGCTGGTGTTCCGGCCGGCCACCGACCGGGTCCGGCGCGACGGCGTGCTGCTCGGGCTCGCGGTCGCGTACCAGGTCTTCCTCGGCGAGGAGGTGCTGGTGTTCCTGGCGCTGGCCGCCGGCGTGCTGGCCGGGGCGTACGCGCTGGCCGACCGGGACACCGCACGCCGGCTGGCGCCCGTGGTGGCACGCCGGCTGGGCCTCGGCGCGCTGGTCGCCGGCGTGCTGCTGGCGTACCCACTGTGGTTCCAGTTCCTCGGTCCCGGCCACTACACCGGGATGCCGTTCCACACCCGCGGCTACCGGCTGGACCTGGCCTCGTTCACCGCCGCCGCCCGGCAGACCGTGGCCGGGGACGGCCACCGGGCCGGGCTGCTGTCGCCGAACCCGACCGAGCAGAACTCGTTCTTCGGCCCGTTCCTGCCGCCGCTGGCGCTGCTGGTGGTGGTGCGGCTGTGGCGGCGACCGCTGGTACGCGCGCTCGCCGCGTGCGGCCTGCTGTTCGCGCTGCTCGCGCTCGGCACCACGGTGGTGGTGGACCGGCACGACACCGGGCTGCCCGGCCCGTACCGGCTGCTCGCCGGCGTGCCGCTGCTCGACCTGGTGGTGCCGGCGCGGTTCGCGCTGGTCTGCGTGCCGGTGCTGGGTGTGCTGCTGGCGCTGGCGGTGGACCGGGTCGCCGGCCGCACCGTGCGCGGTGCGGCGCCGTGGGCCGTCGCGGTCGTCGCCGCGCTGCTGCCGCTGACCCCGACCCCGATCCGCACCGTGCCGGTCACGCCGGTGCCGGCCGTGGTGACCGGCGGCGGCTGGCGGGCGTACGTCCCGCCGGGCCGGACGCTGGTGCCGGTGCCGCCGGTCACCGGCGCCGCGGTCAGCCCGGCGATGTTCTGGTCGGCGCGCACCGGGTTGGCGTTCGACGCGCCGGGCGGCTACTTCATCGGCCCGCGCTCGGCCACCGACCCGACCGCCCGGTGGGGTGCCCCGGACCGGCCCACGTCGCTGCTGCTGCGTCGGGCCGCCGAGACCGGCCAGGTGCTGCCGGTGGGCGACCCGGAACGCCGGCAGGCCGTGGCGGACCTCCGGCACTGGCGGGCGGCGGCGCTGGTGCAGGCCGACTCGTCGCCCGGCGACCCGGTACGGGTCACCGTGGACGCCCTGGTCGGGCCCGGACGGGACGTCCCCGGTGGGCACCTGTGGGACGTCCGCGCGCTGCTCGGTGGCTGACCGCCCGCGCCGCCGGTTAGGCGGGGGCCCCGCTTAACGCGGGTGTTAAGCGGGGCCCCCGCCTCTACCGAAAACGTTAAGCGGGGCCCCCGCCTTACACCCGGTCGCGCACGTCCCACAGCCACACGTCGTCCACCCGCTGGGCGGGGCCGAGCAGCGCGGTCATCAGGTCGCGCAGCACCGCCTCGCGCGGCCCGGCGCCGAGCACCACCACCGACGCCCGCCAGAAGCGCAGGTCCTCGACGGCCTGCCGGCGGTTCTCCGGCGTGATCGCGGGCAGCTCGTTCTTGTCCATGGTGGCGTAGATCAGCGTGCTGGTCGGGCGGTTCGGGGCGCCGAACACGCCCTCGCCCAGCTCGTTCGGGCCGATGAAGTACCCGCCCGGGATCGGGAACTCCTGCCCGGTCAGCGCGCTCCAGCGCAGCGTCGGCAGCCCGTGCACGTTGCTCGGGATCGGCACCGGCACCAGCGTCCGGCCGGCCGGCACGTACGGCCGCCAGCCACCGTCGGTGATGAAGTGCGGCGGCGGGTCCATCCGCTGCGCCGGCAGCGGGCGCGGGAACAGCGGCAGCAGGGCGGCCGCGATCGCGGCGTACCCGACCAGGCGCAGCACCCGTCGTCGGCCCGTCACGGCGGTGTCGGCGGTCCCGGCGTCGGTCGGGTCGTCGTCGTGGCCGCCGGAGCGGGGGGCGGGCACCGCGGCGTTCCCGGGCCGGCCGGCGCGGGCCAGCGCGTCCCAGGCCAGGGCGAGCAGCACGCCCACCGCGGCCACCACCACCAGGCTCAACCGGGTCGGCATCATCATCTCGACCAGCGGCAGGTCGTCCGGCACGTACGCCCACGGGCCGGCCACGCTCGTCTCCACGCCGTCGAACCGCACCACCGGCCCGATCGAGGCGATCGTGAAGAGCACCACCAGCACGCCCACGATCCGGGCCGGCACCGACCGGCGGACCAGCAGCGCCAGCGCGACCAGCCCGACCAGCACCAGCGGCCAGCCGAACCAGGTGTTCTGCTCGGTCAGCCCGATGGTCTTCTCCACCGCCTCGTCCCCGGCGACGGTGTCCCGGGCGAAGGTGACGAAGGCCATCAGGTCCTCGCCCCAGTTGTGGAACACCCCGCCCTGCAACCCCCGGTAGGACTGCGGGCCGTTGAACTGGAACCAGATCGGGTAGGCGGTGAGCAGCAGCGCCACCCCGCCGCCGACGGAGATCGCGGCCAGGAAGGACCCGGCCCGCGCCCGCGTCTCGCGCGGCCGCTGCACCGCGTACGCCACCACGACGACCAGGCAGGCCAGCGCCGTGAGCAGCAGCATCTCCTCGTTGATGAAGATCTGGTACGCCACCAGCAGCCCGAGCGCCACCCCGTTGCGCCGCCAGCGACCCGGCTCGCCGAGCCGGAGCACCCGGGCCACGATCAGCGGGAGCAGGAAGTTCGACACGAAGTTGGGCTGCCCGTTGGCGTGGTGCACGATGCCGGGCGCGAAACCGAGGAACGCGCCGCCGACGAACGCCGCTCCCCGCGAGCGGACCAGGTGCCGCGACAGCGTCCAGTACGCCGTGGCGGCGGTCGCCGACAGCGCCGCGCCGAGGTAGAGCGCGTACATCACCTGCGGGCCGAGCAGCATGGTCAGCGGCGCCAGCGGCAGCGTCACCCCGAGCAGCGAGGTGTTCGCCATCATGTTCACCCCGTCCGGCGCGTTCTGCCGGGCGGTGAACAGCGGATTCTCCAGGTGCCGCACCGAGTACGCGCCGTGCGCGAACAGCCACTCGAACCAGCTGTGGTCGGTCGGCAGGTGCGAGGACACCCGGTTCTGCACGTCGCCCCAGTAGTTGAGGCAGACGAGAACGCCGAGCAACGCATAGGCTCCGATGGCCAGCACGTCGGCGCGCGCCGGTCGGCGACGGGGCCGTCGCGGTGGATCCGCCGCGACGGCGTCCACCTCGACGGTTGAGGAGTTCAGCGAGGGGTCCACCACCGGCACGGCCACGACGGGCCATCGTACAGGCGGCTCGGCGTCGGTCCGGTCACGGCCGGGCGGCGGTACGGCGGCGCGGGAAGGGATGGTCGTGACCGTCATCGATCTGGGGGAACTGCGCGGCGACGACGTGGCGCCCGACCGCGCGCCCCGGCCGCCGCGTGCGGTCGGCCGCCCGTTCCGCGTCGCGGTGGCGCTGCTGGTGGCGCTGGTCACGCTCGCCGCCGCGGCGCCACCGGCCCGGTCCGTGGTGGGCACGATCCCCGGCGGCACCGGGGCCACCGCGTTCCTCGCCGGCGACCGGGTGTACGTGGCGCAGCGCGTCGAGGCGGGGCCGGGCTGGGACGTCGTCGCCTACCGGGCGGGGCGGGAACGGTGGCGGGGCCGGGCGGACGGCGCGGACAACGTCGTCGCGGTGTGGGAGCAGGGCGGGCGGGTGCTGGCCGTCGGGCCGGCCAGCGACGGCGACCGGTGGGAGACGGTGGCGTTCGACGCCCGCACCGGCGCGGTGCGCTGGCGGCAGACCGGGGGGGTGTTCCCGGCCGGCGACGCGTTGCTGATGCGACCGTCCGGCGGACCGGGCCCGCAGTCGGTCCGCCGGTTGGCGGTGGCCGACGGGCGCACGCTCTGGACCGTGCCCACCACCGGCCGGGGCGTGCAGTTCAGCTACGGACCGTCCGGGGTGGACCGGATCCTCCTGCTGCCGGCGGCCGGCGAGACGGAGGTGTGGGACGCGGCGACCGGCGCCCGACTGGCCGCCCGCGACCTGCATCCGGGGGAGGTGCCCGGCGCCCGCGCCATGCAGGGCGCGGGCGGGCTGTTCCTGGAGACCCGGTTGGCCGGGGACGTCGTCACCGCCTTCGAGATGGACACGCTTCGGCCGCGCTGGACCGCCGAGCTGCCGTTGGTCGGCCACCTGGAACCGTGCGGGTCACTGCTCTGCGCCAGCCGGCAGACCGGCGGGATGTGGGCGCTGGACCCGGCCACCGGCGCGGTGCGCTGGACCAGCGACCTGTGGTCGGGCGTGCTCCGGGCCGAGGGCGGTCGCCTGCTGGTCGCCGCCGGCCGGGAGGGGGGCGAGGGCCTGTCGGTGCTGGCGGAGTCGGACGGGCGGCTGATCGCCGAGGTCGGCGACTGGGACGTGCTCCCGCAGGTCGAGACCGACGACCGGCTCTTCCTGACCCGGCCGCTGGGCGGCGACCGGGTGCTCCTCGCCGAGCCGGACCTGTCCGGCCACCCACCCGTGGTGCGGGACGTGCTGACCGGCACCGACTGCACCGCCGGCCGGGTGCTGCTGGTCTGCCGGGAGCGGGGCGGCGACTTCACCGTACGGCGGCTGCCGTGAGCCCGGTCATCGATCTGGGCGAGCTGCGGCGCCCGGAGGACGGCGACGAGCCGCTGCCCGCGCCGCCGCGGCGGCCACCGGGCCGGGTCGCCCGGGTGGTGGCGCTCGGCGTCCTGCTGCTCACACTGGCCGGCGCGGCGGCACCGACCCGGCCGCCGGCGCCGGCGCGGGTGCCCGCCCCGCCCGGCGCCGTCTTCGTGGTGCTGGCGGGCCGGCTGATGGTGGCGGACGGTCCCAGCGCGCTCAACCAGGGCGGTCGGGTGGTCACCGGCTACCGGCTCGCCGGTGGCGCGCCGGCGTGGCGGTTCGCGCTGCCCGCCGGGGAGCACGTGCTGGGGTTGACCGGCGCGGCCGACGGCCTGCTGGTGTCGAGCAGCCCGACCGGTGTCGGCGACGCGCGTTCCACGCTGCTCGACCCGGCGACCGGTGCGGTCCGCTGGCAGCAGGCCGGTTACCCGGTCCGGACCGCGTCCGGCGGGGTGCTGTTCGAGAATCCCCGCCCGGGCGGAACGGGCCGCGTGCTCGCCGTCGACCCGGGCTCCGGCGCGGCGCGCTGGTCGCTGGCGGTGCCCCCGCAGGGCGTGGCGTACCGGTGGGACGACCGGGGAGTGACGCAGCTCGTGCTGGTCGAGCCGGACGGCCGGGTCGCCGTGCACGACGCGGACTCGGGCGCGCGGGTGCGCACCGGCCGGGTGCCCGCCGCGCCGGACGGCGTCGCCTACCGGTACGCGCAGGTCGCCGCCGGTCTGCTGCTGGTCGAGGGCGCCTCCGAGGAGGTCACCGCGTACGGGCTGGACCGGCTGGACCGGCGCTGGAGCGTGCCGGTGGACCCGCGCGCCGGGTCCTGGTTCACCGACTGCGCCGGCATGATCTGCCTGCGGGACCAGGTCGGCGGCGCGCAGGCGCTCGACCCCGCCACCGGCCGCGGGGCCTGGACGAACGAGCGGTGGGCGGGGTTCGGTCCGACCGGTGGCCGGCTGATCGCCGCCGCGTCGGGCGACGGGCCGGAGTTCGACCTGTCGGTGCTGGAACCGGCGACCGGTCGGGTGCTCGGTCGGCTGGGACGCTGGCGGGTCACCGGCCGGGAGGACGGCTCCGGCCGGCTGTCCGGGCTGCTCGGGCTCCGGCGCCTCACCGGGGACCGGACGCTGGTCGGCGAGTTGGACGTGCCGGCCGGCGAGGCGCGACCCCGGGTGGTCCTGCCCGGCTCCTGGGCCGAGTGCGCGGACGCGGGCGAGGCGCTGGTGTGTCTGCGCCCGGCCGGCGGGCTGGCGGTGTGGCCGGTGGGTCGATGATCACCAGTTGGCCTGGGCGGGCGGCGGGGGCAGCGGCACCGACTCCGGCCGCAGCACGTACGCGATCCCGCCGCTGCCCGCCTGCCAGGCCGCCTCGAACGGCGCGCGTGGCACGGTCCGGCGGACCCGCTCGTCGTCCGGCGCGTACGGGTCGTTGAGCACCGGGTCGCCGTCGGCGGTGAAGCCGGCCAGCACGATCAGGTGTCCCCGGGTGTCGTAGTCCAGCCCGGGAACCTGCCCGCGGGTGAACGCGGCCGAGACGATCAGCGGGATGCCGGCGGCCACGAACCGTTCCGCCTCGGCCAGCGAGCGCAGCCGGGTGACGAACGCGTCCACCCCGTGCGTCGCCGCGTACGCGGTGTTGAACGGCCAGTTCCCGGCTCCGGCGTAGGCGTGGTCGTAGCAGTGCCGGGCGGCGTGCACCACGGCCGGGCGGGGGCCGGGCGGGTCGACCCAGGCGTACCGGTCCGGGGTGGGGCCGGCACCCCAGAAGTCGAGCACCATCGACACGCAGGTGGGACTGCACCAGGCGTCGCCGCCGCCACCCCAGCGGGTCTCCCCGCCGGCGTGCAGCCGCTGGGCGTAGCGCGGCACGTCCAGCACCCGCCCCCACGCCCGGCCCGGTCCGCCGACGCCGCCGTCCACCCCGGCGCCGGCGTGCGCGGGGCCGTCGTCGGCGCTGGCGACCACGCCGACCGTCCGCAGCACCGGGCCGGCCGGCGCGTCGGGCCGGCGGAGCAGCGTCACCCGGACCTGCCAGCCGGTCACCGTCGCCCCGGTCACCCGGAGCGTGTCCGCGTCGACCCGGGCCCGGTCGTCGGACTGCCCGGGCACCGAGGCGCGGCGTACCGTGCCGTCGTCGGCCGCCCAGCGGCCCAGCTCGTACCAGTCGGTGGTGGCGGCGTCGGTGTCCCAGCCGCGCACCTCCACCCGGAGCCAGCAGCCGGGTGGCGTGTCGGCGGTCCAGGACGGCACCAGCTCGGCGGCGGCGAAGCCGACCGGCGTGACCGGCGAGGTCCAGCTCCCGGCCGTGGCGCCGGAGCCCGGACCGGGGTGCCCCGACCGGCCGGCCGACGCGTCGAGCGTCAGCCCGGCCGGGCCGGCGGCGAGTCCGTCGGCCCGGCCCAGGTCCCGGTCCGCCGGAAAGCGGAACCGGCGGTACGCGACGTCCCGGCCGGGGGCGGTGGCGGTCATCGGGGCTCCGCTCGGCTCGGCCCGGCCGGTGCCGGGGCGGTGGGCGATGGTTGCCGGCGAGCATCGCGTACCC
The DNA here is from genome assembly GCF_044391475.1 of Micromonospora sp. NPDC018662. Taxonomy (NCBI): domain Bacteria; kingdom Bacillati; phylum Actinomycetota; class Actinomycetes; order Micromonosporales; family Micromonosporaceae; genus Micromonospora; species Micromonospora sp. NPDC018662. The sequence continues at coordinate 62,043 of NZ_JBISAC010000009.1, read as the reverse complement.
GAAGGTTTTCTGCAACGGCGGGCCGTGCCGGCCGGTTGGCGCCGCGCACTAGGTTGTGGGAGGTCACGAGGCGGGAGGCCGGAATGCGGGTACTGGTGGTCGAGGACGAGCGCAACCTCGCCGACGCGATCGCGCGCGGGCTGCGCAAGCGCGGGATGGCGGTGGACGTCGCCTACGACGGCGACGCCGGGCACGAGGCGGCGTTCGTCACCCGCTACGACGTGGTGATCCTGGACCGGGACCTGCCCGGCGTGCACGGCGACCGGATCTGCGCCGACCTGGCCGCCTCCGGCACGCTGACCCGGGTGCTCATGCTGACCGCGAGCGGGACCGTCGCCGACCGGGTCGAGGGGTTGCAGCTCGGCGCCGACGACTACCTGGCGAAGCCGTTCGCCTTCGACGAGCTGGTGGCCCGGGTGCAGGCGCTGGGCCGGCGGGCCACCCCGGCCGCGCCGCCGGTGCTGGCGGTGGCCGACCTGGAACTCGACCCGGCCCGCCGGGTGGTGACCCGGGGCGGCACGCCGCTCGACCTGACCAACAAGGAGTTCGGCGTGCTCGCCGAGTTGCTCCGGGCCCGCGGCGCGGTGGTGTCCAGCGAGGAGCTGCTGGAACGGGTCTGGGACGCCAACACCGACCCGTTCACCACCATCGTCCGGGTCACCGTGATGACGCTGCGCAAGAAGCTCGGCGAACCGCCGCTGATCGACACCGTGGTCGGCGCCGGCTACCGGATCGAGCGCCCGCAATGATCGGTGGAACGGTCCGGCCGACGCTGCGGCTGCGGCTCACGCTGCTCAACGGTGTGCTCCTGGTCGGCGCCGGGGCGATCCTGGTGCTGCTGGCCTGGCTGCTGGTGCGGGACGCGCTGCGCCCCACCGACGAGCTGCTGCCCGGCACCACAGTGGTGCTCACCGACGGCCGCACCCTCGACGCCGGGCACTGGCAGCGGCAACTGGTCGACGCCGCGTCCCGGGAGCTGCTGTTCAAGGGCCTGCTGGCGCTGCTGGCGATCAGCGTCGTCGGGGTGGCCGGGGCGTACCTGGTGGCCGGCCGCGCGCTGCGCCCGCTGCACCAGGTCACCGCCACCGCCCGCCGGCTCGGCGAGACCACCCTCGACGAGCGGATCGGCTGGTCCGGCGCGGACGACGAGGTGGCCGAACTCGCCGAGACGTTCGACGCGATGCTGGACCGGATCACCGCCGCGTTCGAGGCGCAGAAGCGGTTCGTGGCGAACGCCTCGCACGAGCTGCGGACCCCGCTGGCGGTGATGCGTACCGAGATCGACGTGACGCTCAGCGACGACGACGCGGACCTGGGCGAGTACCGGCGGATGGCCGGCGTGGTGCGGGAGGCGTCCGAGCGGGCCAACGGACTGGTCGACGCGCTGCTGGTGCTGGCCCGCAGCGAGGCGCAGACCGGCCGGCGGTTGGCCCGCCGCGCCGAGTGCGACCTCGCCGTGGGCACCGCCAACGCGCTCTCCGCGGTGGCCCGCGAGGTGGAGCGGATCGGTCTGAAGGTGCACACCTCGTTGCGTCCCGCGCCGGTGGTCGGCGACCCGGGGCTGCTCGACCGGCTGGCCGGCAACCTGGTGGAGAACGCGGTCCGCTACAACCACCTGCACGGGCGGATGTGGGTGCGGACCGGCACCGACGGGCAGCGTTCCTGGCTGGTGGTGGGGAACACCGGCTTCGAGGTCGCCCCGGCCGAGGTGCCCGGCCTGTTCGAGCCGTTCCGGCGCGGCGGGCAGGAACGCACCGGGGCCCGCGGCTCGGGCCTCGGCCTGTCCATCGTGCGGGCGGTCTGCGACGCGCACGGCGGCACGGTGAAGGCGGTCCCGCAACCCGGCGGCGGCCTGGAGGTGACCGTCACGCTTCCGTCGGCCGACCCGCCGGCGGCCACCTGACCGCCGATCCGCGCCCGTCCGGGCGTACCCCCGGCCCCACCTGATCGTGCGGTCCGGCCCGGCTGTCCCGGCCGGCGCGGCGGGTGGACGGGCGTGGCGGTGCGGTGGTCGGTCAGAAAGCTTGCGCGGCGCTGGACGCCGGTGCGGGCGTGGCCCAGGGTGAGCGGAGCGACACGCCTCACCGCCCGACCTACGGAGCTGCCCGTGACCCACCCCTCGGCCCCGCGCCGCCGCGCCCTCGCGGCCCTCGCCGCCGTCGCGCTCACCGCGGCCGGCCTGGCCCCGGCCGCCCCCGCCGGCGCCGCGCCCGACCACACGACAGTGGTCAAGGCCGTCCCCGCCACCACCTCGCCGGACATCATGGACGGCACCGTCGACGCGATCCACGACGCCGGCACGAAGATCATCGTGGCCGGCTCGTTCAGCACCGTGCAGAACCGCAACTCCGACACCGACATCCCGCGCAACTACCTGCTCGCCTTCGACAAGGCCACCGGCACTGTCGACACCGCGTTCGCGCCGTCGGTCGACAACGAGGTGTACGCCGTCGTCGCCGGCCCGACCGCCGGTACGGTCTTCGTCGCCGGCAAGTTCAACACCGTCAACGGGGTGACCCGGCGCAAGGTGGCGCTGCTCGACGTCGCCACCGGCGCGCTGGTCACCAGCTTCGCCCCGCCCGCGTTCAACGGGCTGGTCAACGACATCGCGCTGGCCGGCAACCGGCTGCTGGTCGGCGGCATCTTCACCACCGCCGGCAACCCCAACCCGCGCGGCGGGCTCGCCTCGCTCAACGCCACCACCGGCGCGGTCGACAGCTACCTGACCACCGCGCTGACCGAGCACCACAACTACGACGGGGTCAGCGGCTCCAACGCCGGCGTCGGGGTGGAGAAGATGGCCCTCGCCCCGGACGGCACGAGGCTCGTGGTGATCGGCAACTTCAAGAAGGCCGACGGGGTGCTGCACGACCAGATCGTCCAGCTCGACCTGGGCGCCACCGCCGCCACCGTGGCCGACTGGAACACCAGCCGCTACACGCCCCGCTGCAAGTGGCAGGCGTTCGACTCGTACATGCGGGACGTCGCGTACGCGCCGGACAGCAGCTACTTCGTGGTGGTCACCACCGGCTCGCCGTACGGCGGCACGCTCTGCGACGCCGCGGCCCGCTTCGAGGGCGGCACGACCGCCACCGACGCGCAGCCCACCTGGATCGACTACACCGGTGGCGACACGTTCCTCTCCGTCGCGGCCAGCGAGCAGGCCGTCTACGTCGGCGGCCACTTCCGCTGGCTGAACAACAGCGCCGGCGGCGACAACGCCCGGGCCGGCGCCGTCGGCCGACCCAGCATCGCCGCGCTCGACCCGCGTACCGGCCTGCCGCTGTCCTGGAACCCGGGCCGCCACCCGCGCGGCATCGGGGCCTCGGAGATGCTGGTCACCCCGACCGGGCTGTGGGTCGGCGGCGACACCTCGTGGATCGGCAACTTCCAGTACCGCCGGGAGCGGATCGCGTTCTTCCCGCTGGCCGGCGGGACCGCCCCGCACCCGACCACCGCGGCGACCCTGCCCGGCACGGTCTACCAGGCCGGCGTGCCCAAGCCCACCAACGTGCTGTACCGGGTCAACGCCGGCGGGCCGGCGGTCGTCGCCACCGACGGCGGGCCGGACTGGGCCGCCGACGACGGCGGCAACCCCAGCCCGTACCACAACAGCGGCAACTCGGCCGCCGGCTTCGCCGCCGTGGGCGCGCTGGACGCGACAGTGCCGGCCGGCACGCCCGCCGCCCTCTACAGCGACGAGCGGTACGACCCGGCCGGCGCGCCGGAGATGACCTGGCAGTTCCCGGTGCCCACCGGGACCGAGGTGCGGGTCCGGCTCTACCTGGCCAACCGGTACGACGGCACCGCCGCCGCCGGCTCCCGCGTCTTCGACGTGGCGCTGGAGGGCACCACCGTCCTCGACGACCTCGACCTGTCCGCCACGGTCGGACACAACGTGGGCACCATGCGCGAGTTCACAGTGGTCAGTGACGGTTCCGTCGACCTGGAGTTCCTCCACGTGGTGGAGAATCCGCTGATCGACGGCATCGAGATCGTCAAGACCGGCGCACCGCCCGCCGGCACCGGCGACGAGGTGCAGTCCCGGTCGTACGACGGGACGACCACTGTCGGCGCGCCGAGCCCGGTGGCGAACCCGGACGGCACCGCCTGGTCCACCGCGCGGGGCGCGTTCTGGGTCGGCGGCACGCTCTTCTACGGCATGGACGGCGCGCTGTGGCGGCGCACGTTCGACGGGACCACGTTCGGCGCCCCGTCGCTGGTCGACCCCTACCACGACACCTACTGGGACGCGGTGGAGACCGACTCCGGGCCGGCCGGCCAGACGTACGCCGGGGTGACCACCGGCTTCTACGCCGAGATCCCCAACGTGACCGGCATGTTCTTCTCCGGTGGTCGGCTCTACTACACGCTCGCCGGGCAGAGCGGCCTGTTCTGGCGCTGGTTCACCCCGGACAGCGGCACTGTCGGCGCGGACCGGTTCACGGTGGCCGGCTCGGGCGGGCTCGCCGACGCGGGCGCGGTGTTCGTGGCCGGCGGCACGCTCTACAAGGTCAACCGGGCCACCGGTGACCTGTCGGCCACCGACTGGCTCAACGGCTCGCCGGGTGCGACGTTCACCGTGCGCAGCGGCCCGGCGGTCGACGGCACCGACTGGCGCGCCAAGGCGGTCTTCCTCGGCCCGTGATGGGGTGTAAGGAGGGGGCCCCGCTTAACGCTTTCGGTAGAGGCGGGGGCCCCGCTTAACACCCACCTGTTAAGCGGGGCCCCCGCCTTGCGGGCCGGCCGGTCGGGCTGGCACGATCGGGTGAGTCAGCCGAGAGGTGGAAGGGGGTGTGGTGATGTCGAATCCGTTCCGTCCCGCGCCCCGCGTTCCCCGCTGACCCTCGTACTCCGCCGGGGCGCATTCCCCATCGGAGGAAACACCGTGAGTGCACACATCCACTGCGTGACAGTGGAGTCCGACGACCCGTACGCCCTGGCCGGCTGGTGGGGCCGGGTGCTCGACCGCGAGCGGCACGACGACGACCACCCGGGAGACCCGGAGGCGGTCCTCGTCGCCCCCGACGGGCACGGCCCCGACCTGCTCTTCGTCGAGGTGGGTGAGCGCCACCGCAAGGGCGCGTTCCACCTCGACCTCCAGCCGGCCGAGGGCACCCGGGACGCCGAGGTCGTGCGGCTGCGCGACCTCGGCGCGACGCTTGTCGCCGACCGGCGCCGGCCGGACGGCACCGGCTGGGTGGTGCTCGCCGACCCGGAGGGCAACGAGTTCTGCGTCTGCCGCTCCCCGGCGGAACGCGCCGCGTCGGCCTGACCCGGAAACGGCGCCGGGCCCCCGCCGTCGGCGGGGGCCCGGCGTTCCGACCGGTGTCAGTCCTGCTTCTCGATCTCGCCGCGCAGGGCGACGAACTCCGACTGGAACTCGGCAGCGGTCTTGAAGTAGACGACCACCATGCCGAGGCTGCCCTTGTCGGTCCAGACGCAGACGGCCACCGGGACCTCCTGCGCCTTGCCGTCGCCGCACTTGGCGTCGCCGCCGAGCGGGCCGGCGTCGACCGTCTTGAACTCCTTGGTGCCCAGGTCCGGGGTGACCGCGGCGATGGCGTCCGCCATCTCCTTCTTCGGGTCGGCGATGACACCGGAGACGGCGACGATCATGACCAGGTCCTTCTTGGCCGGGTCGCCGTAGAACGCGCCCGCCGTGCTGGTCGCGTTCGGCACGTCCTTGCCGAGCTCGGACTTCATCGCGAGCGCGGTCGACTGGAGCTGCGGCTCGGTCGCCTTCGGCCGGCCGCCCAGCGTCGTCGGCTCGACGACCCGGGTCTTGGTGGCGGTGACGACGTCCTTCACGTCGTCACCGGCGGCGAGCCAGAAGGCGACGCCGCCGCCGACGCAGAGCACCAGCACCACGGCCAGGACGATCAGCAGGATCTTGCCGACCCCGAACTTCTTCTTCGGCGGGACCGGGGCGCCGAGCTGGTCACCGCCGTACTGCTGCTGCGGCGGGGCCGGCGGGTAGTCGCCGCCGTACTGCGGCTGCTGCGGCGGCGGGTAGCCACCCGGCTGCGCGGAGGGGGAGGGGTTGTGGCCGGGGTAGGGATTGGACGGCGGCTGGGACATGAAGGCAGCTCCTGTGAAGATTCTGGACGCGTGATGGTAGCCAGGGCCGCCGACAACCCGCTGTCCGGCCAAGGGCGGTGTGACGAAACCGGAACCGTCCCGTGACCGGCCCCGGAACGCCGACCGCGGTGGCCGCATCGTCCGGAACGGACGGCGCGGCCACCGCGATCGATGGCGTCGGGTCGGTCAGCGCAGGCTGGCCACACCGCGTGGCAGGAACCGCCGACCGGTCACCCGCTCGGAGGTGCCGGTCCGGTCCAGGTACGGCGTGACGCCGCCCAGGTGGAACGGCCAACCGGCGCCGAGGATCATGCACAGGTCGATGTCCGGCGCCTCGGCGACGACACCCTCGTCGAGCATCAGCCGGATCTCCTCGGCCAGCGCGTCGAGCGCGTTCTGCCGGACCTGCTCGGCGGTGAGCGGCTGGTCGCCGACCACGAGCAGCTTGGCGACCTCCTCGTCGATCCGGTCGTCGACCACGATCGGCCGGCCCGAGTCGGCGATCCGCTTGAGGTTCTCGCTGACCGCGAACCGGTCCGGGAACGCCGCGTGCAGGGTGCCGCCCACGTGGTACGCCACCGCCGGCCCGACGAGCTGGAGCAGCGCCAGCGGCCGCATCGGCAGGCCCAGCGGGTCCAGCGCGCTGTCCGCCACGTCCAGCGGGGTGCCGGCGTCGACGGCGGCGAAGACGGTGCCGAGGAAACGGGTCAGCAGCCGGTTCACCACGAACGCCGGGGCGTCCTTCACCAGCACCGACGACTTCTTGAGCTGCTTGCCGACCGCGAACGCGGTGGCCAGCGTGGTGTCGTCGGTGCGCTCGCCGCGGACGATCTCCAGCAGCGGCAGCACCGCCACCGGGTTGAAGAAGTGGAAGCCGACGACCCGCTCCGGGTGCTCCAGGTCGGCGGCCATCTCGGTGATCGACAGCGAGCTGGTGTTGGTGGCGAGCACCGCGTCCGGCGCGACGATCTTCTCCAGCTCGGCCCAGACCTGCTTCTTGACGCCCAGGTCCTCGAACACGGCCTCGATGACGAAGTCGGCGTCCGCGAACACGGACTTGTCGACCGAGCCGGAGACCAGGCCGTACAGCCTGGCGGCGGTGCCCTTGTCCATCCGGCCCTTGCTGACGGCCTTCTCGATCTGGGTGTGCACGTAGCCGACGCCCTGGTCCACCCGGGACTGATCAAGGTCGGTCAGCACGACCGGCACCTGAAGTCGGCGGGCGAACAGCAGCGCGAGCTGGCTCGCCATCAGGCCGGCGCCGACGATGCCCACCTTGGTCACCGGCCGGGCCAGGCCCTTGTCCGGCGCGCCGGCCGGGCGCTTGGCCCGCCGCTGCACCAGGTCGAACGCGTACAGGCCGCTGCGCAGCTCCTCGGAGAAGACCAGGTCGGCGAGCGCCTCGTCCTCGGCGGCGGTGCCGGCGGCGAAGTCCGCGTCCTTCGCGGTCTCCAGCAGGTCCAACGCCCGGTACGCGGCCGGGACCGCGCCGTGCAGCCGCTGGTCGAGGGTCTGCCGGGCGAAGTAGAGCACGCCCGCCCACATGTCCTTGTCGACCTCGGGACGGGTCACGGTGACCTCGCCCCGGACCACGCCGGCGGCCCATTCGAGGGACCGCTCCAGGAAGTCGGCGGGCTCCAGCAGCACGTCCGCGATGCCCATCTCGGCCGCCTGCTTCGGCTTGAGCATCCGGTTCTGCATCAGCGGGTTCTGCAGGATCACCTGGGTCGCGGCCGGGATGCCGATCAGGTTCGGCAGCAACTGGGTGCCGCCCCAGCCGGGCACCAGGCCGAGCGAGACCTCGGGCAGCGCCAGGGCCGCCGCGCCGGCCGACAGCGTCCGGTAGTGGCAGTGCAGCGCCAGCTCCAGGCCGCCGCCCATGGCCGCGCCGTTGACGAACGCGAACGTCGGCACGTCGCTGTCCTTGAGCCGGGCGAAGACCCGGTGGCCGAGCCGGCCGATCTCCAGCGCCTGCTCCCGGTTCTCCAGCGCGGGCAGGCTGGTGAGGTCCGCGCCCACGCAGAAGATGTACGGCTTGCCGGTGACCGCGACGAACGCCGGGTCCGCCGCCAGGGCGGCGGTGATCGCCTCGTCCAGGCTGGTCAGGCCGCCCGGGCCGAAGCTGTTCGGCTTGGTGTGGTCGAAGCCGTTGTCCAGGGTGATCAGGGCGGCCGGCCGGTCCAGCCCCGGCACGGACACCTGGCCCAGCAGCGCCTTCGTGACGACCTCGTTCGGTGCGGCGAGCGCGCTCACTTGTTGCCACCCTCCCAGTTCGGGTTCTCCCAGATCACGGTGCCGCCCATGCCGATGCCGATGCACATGGCGGTGACGCCGTAGCGGACCTCGGGGTGCTCGGCGAACTGCCGGGCGAGCTGGGTCATCAGCCGCACACCGGAGGACGCGAGCGGGTGCCCGATGGCGATCGCGCCGCCCCAGGCGTTGACCCGCGGGTCGTCGTCGGCGATGCCGAAGTGGTCGAGGAACGCGAGCACCTGCACCGCGAACGCCTCGTTCAGCTCGAACAGGCCGATGTCGTCGATGGTCAGGCCGGCGATGCGCAGCGCCTTCTCGGTGGAGGGGATCGGGCCGACGCCCATCACCTCGGGCTCGACGCCCACGAAGCCGTACGACACCAGCCGCATGCCGACCGGCAGGCCCAGCTCGCGGGCGGTCTCCTCGGCGACGAGCAGCGCGGCGGTGGCGCCGTCGTTCAGGCCGGCCGCGTTGCCCGCGGTGACCTTGCCGTGCGGGCGGAACGGGGTCTTCAGCCCGGCCAGCTTCTCCAGCGAGGTGTCCCGCGGCGCCTCGTCCACGGTCGCCAGGCCCCAGCCGCCGTCGGCGTCCCGGATGGCCACCGGCACCAGGTCGCCCTGGAGCTTGCCGTTGGCGTACGCCTTGGCGGTCTTCTGCTGCGAGGCGAGCGCGAACGCGTCGGTGCGCTCCTTGGTGATGTGCGGGACCCGGTCGTGCAGGTTCTCCGCGGTGGCGCCCATCACCAGGGCGGACGGGTCGACCAGCTTCTCCGCGACGATCCGCGGGTTGGGGTCGACGCCCTCGCCCATCGGGTGGCGGCCCATGTGCTCGACGCCGCCGGCGATGGCCACGTCGTACGCGCCCATGGCGATGCCGCCGGCCACGGTGGTGACGGCGGTCATCGCGCCGGCGCACATCCGGTCGATGGCGAAGCCGGGCACGGTCTTGGGCAGGCCGGACAGCAGGGCGGCGGTGCGGCCGATGGTCAGGCCCTGGTCGCCGATCTGGGTGGTGGCGGCGATCGCCACCTCCTCCACCTTCTCCGGCGGGAGCTGCGGGTTGCGGCGCATCAGCTCACGGATGCAGCGGATCACCAGGTCGTCGGCGCGGGTGTTGGCGTACATCCCACCCGCCTTGCCGAACGGCGTTCGGACGCCGTCGACGAAGACGACATCTCGGACTTCACGGGGCACTTGGAGCCTCCCTCGGCACTGGCCATTTCCCCGGATGCTACTCGCCAGTAACCAACTGCGTCACCACCCCCCGTGTGGCCCACCCCACACCCCGCGCCGGACCGGCTCAGGACGACGGGGTACGCAGCGCCTCGGTGAGCGCGGGCAGGAGCAGGCCGAGCTGCCACTCGCGGGCACCCAGCGTGCGCAGGGTCTCCGCCACCGTGTCGTCGCTGATCTCCTCCGGCGGCTGCCAGGCCAGCCGGCGGATCGAGTCCGGCGCGATCAGGTTCTCCGCCGGCAGGTGGTGCGCCGACGCGGTGCCGACCACCACCTCCCGGCAGCGGGCCAGCCGGCCCGCCGCGACCGGGTCGCGCTCCGCCCACCGGTGCGGCGGCGGCGGACCCTCCACCGTCGGACTCACCGGCAGCGCGTCGTCCGGCAGTTGGCGTGCGTCGTCCAACGCCGCCAACCAGGTACGCGCCAGCCGGCGCACCGAGCGGCCACCGAACCCGGGCAGGGTCAGCAGCGTCTTCTCGTCCTTCGGGTCCAGTTCGGCCGCCGCCACGATCGCCGAGTCGGGCAGCACCCGCCCCGGCGCGGCATCCCGCCGGGAAGCGATCTGGTCCCGGGCGTACCAGAGGGAACGCACCCGGGCCTGGGCGCGGGCGCCGCGGACCCGGTGGATGCCGGACGTGCGTCGCCACGGCTCGGCGCGGACCCGGGGCGGGCGGGCCCCGTTGCGCACCAGCGCGGCGAACTCCTCCGCCGCCCAGCCGGACTTGCCCTGCCGGCCCAGCTCCTCGTCGAGCGCGTCGCGCAGGTCGACCAGCAGCTCCACGTCCAGTGCCGCGTACGTCAACCAGGACTCCGGCAGCGGCCGGCTGGACCAGTCCGCTGCGGAGTGGTGCTTCTCCAGGCTGAAGCCGAGCAGCTGTTCGGTCAGCGCGGCCAGACCGACCCGCTCGAACCCGGCCAGCCGGGCGGCCAGTTCGGTGTCGAACAACCGGCGGGGGCGCAGCCCCAGCTCGGCCAGGCAGGCCAGATCCTGGCTCGCGGCGTGCAGCACCCACTCGGCCTCGGCGATCGCCGCGTCGAGCGTGGACAGGTCGGGCAGCGGCAGCGGGTCGATCAACGAGGTGCCGGCGCCCGCCCGGCGCAGCTGCACCAGGTAGGCCCGCTGGCTGTAGCGGTAGCCGGAGGCGCGCTCGGCGTCCAGGGCCACCGGGCCGGTGCCGGCCGCGAAGCGGGCCACGACCGCGTCGAGCTCACGGGGGGTGGCCACCGGCTCGGGGGTGCCGTCGCGCGGGGCGGTCAGCGGGACGGCCGCACCCGCGTCGGTCTCGGTCCCCGCGCCCGCCGGCTCCGGCACGGCCGTCGACGGATGCGGAGACACCTCTCCCGTACGGCTTTCGGCGGCCCGACGGCGCAGGGGTGGTTCGTCGGTCACCTGACAACCCTAGTAGGCCGGACGATCCGGTGCGCGCAGCCGGTCCGGCGCGTGTCGACGAGATGTCCGCCAGGTGTCCGGAACGGGGCGGGTTGCGCGGGGGTGAGAGGGTCGGACAACGGGGGAGACAAACCCCGTTCCCGCCGGTACGGTCCATCGAGCCGTGAGCGGCGCGGGGGCGGCCGGGCAGCGGTCGGGGGCGTCGGCGGAGCCGGCGGGGGAGGACAGGCGATCATGGCAGGCGGGTACGAGACCGGCGACGGCGTGCCGGGGCAGGGCGGCGACGGAACGGCCGGCCGGCCGGGGCCACTGCCGCCGCGCATCGCTCCCCCCGGCCGCGCGGCCCCCTTCCCGGGTGCGTCCAACGACCCCGACTGGTCCCGCAGCGCTGCGGCGTCCGACCCGGCCCGAGGTGCTGCCGGGTTCGACCCGGCCCGGGGCGCTGCCGCGCCAGAACCGACCTGGGGCGCCGCCGTGCCGGATCCGGCCTGGGGTGCTGCTGCACCGGAATCGGCCTGGGGTGCTGCCGTGCCGGATCCGGCCCGGGGCGCTGCCGCGGCCTACCCGACCCGGGGCGACGCCGCCGGTCCGCCGTTCCGGGGCGGGGCGCACGCGGCGTCGCCGGTGCCGGTCCAGCCGGGCGTCGGTCCGGCCCAGCCGCCGTCCGTCGCGGCTCACGCCGGTTCACCCTCCTTGGCGGCTCACGCCGGCTCGCCGTCGGGGAGCCCGACCTACCCGCCGTCCTCCGGCTCGGCCCAGCCGGGGCCGTCGGGTGCCACCGCGACGTATCCCGGTCAGCCGGTGTCCGGTCCGGCCTGGCCGGGCCAGCCGGCGGCGGGATCCTCGTACCAGTCCCGACCGGCCCCGGGCCCGCCGTTCACCGGCCCGCCGGTGTCCGGTCCGGCGTATTCGGGTCAGCCGACGTCCAGCCCGGCGTATCCGGGTCAGCCGGTGTCCGCCCCGGCCTATCCGGCTCAGTCGACGTCGGGTCCGGCGTACCCGGGGCAGTCGCCCTCAGGTGCTGCCTTCCCGGGGCCGTCGTCGCCGGGGTCGGCCTATCCGGGCGGCGGGTCCGGCCAGACCGGGTTCGGCGCACCGACGCTGGCCGGGAGCCCCGACCCGTCCCGCCGCCGTGGCCGGATGCCGGTGGTGGCGCTCGTGCTGGCCGGTGTGCTGGCCGTGGTCACCGGCGTGCAGGCGTACCAGATCCACCGGCTCGACGACCGACTCGCCGCCGCCGACCGGCGGACGGCCGAGGGGCAGGGCGCGGACGCCCGCCGGCTCGACGGGCTGGAGCAGCGTGCCGGGAGCCTGGAGAAGCAGGCCGGCGCCGCGTTCAATCCCGAGGCGGTGGCGAGCGCGGTGCTGCCCAGCGTGTTCCGGGTGCGGGCCGGCCAGTTCACCGGCACCGCGTTCGCGGTCGGCAAGGCGCCGGCCGGCGGTGGCACCACGCTGCTCACCAACTTCCACGTGGTGGAGTCGGTCTTCGCCGCCGGCGAGCGCAAGGTGTTCCTGGAACGCACCGACCAGCGGTTCGAGGCGACCATCGTCGACACCGACAAGGACAAGGACCTGGCGCGGCTGCGCACCACCGCGACGTTCGGCGGTCTGGTCGCGGCCCGGACGCCGGTGAAGTCCGGCCAGCAGATCGTGGTGGTCGGCGCCCCGCTCGGCCTCCAGGACAGCGTCACCACCGGTGTGGTGAGCGCGTTCCGCAAGGACGAGGACGGCTCCGGCCCGGTGATCCAGTTCGACGCGCCGATCAATCCCGGCAACTCCGGCGGCCCGGTGATCAACGGGTCGAAGGAGGTCGTCGGCATCGCCACCGCCAAGGCCCGCGACGCCGAGGGCATCGGGCTGGCGGTGCCGATCAAGACCGCCTGCGACCGCTTCAAACTCTGCTGAGTCGCGGCCCAGCGCGAATCGCGCGCCGTGCGGGTGTGGCCCCGACCACGCCCCGTCGACCCCGGCCCACCGGGCCACCCCGCGGGGACCAGCACATCTGGAGGAACGACATGTCCCAGCCACCGACCGGAGCGGACGGTCACCCGCCCCAGCCGCCGGGCGGCACGGTCTACGGCAACCCGTACGGGAGCCAGCCCTCGCCCCCGCCGTACGGCCCGGCGCAGCCCGACCCCACCCGGCCCCAGCCGCCGGTGCCCGGCCAGTACGCGCCGGAGTCGGCCGGGTACGGCCCGGGCCCGTACGGCTCCGGCGGTCCCGCGTCGAGCGGGCACGGTCCGGGCGCGTACCCGTCGGGTGCCGCCCCCGTCCCCGCCCCGGCGCAGCCGATGTCGGCGCCGCCGGTCTCCGGTCCCGGCTACCCACAGCCGATGTCCGCGCCGCCGGTCTCCGGCCCCGGTTACGGGCCGCCCCCGATGTCCGGGCCGCCGATGTCCGGTCCTGGTTACGGGCCGCCGCCGATGTCCGGGCCGCCCGGTGCCGCGCCTCCGTACGGTCCGGCCGGGACCGGCACGCCGGGCGGTGGTGGCCGGGGGCGGACCACGCTGATCCTCGCGCTCGTCGCCGGACTGCTCCTCGTCCTCGGCGGCGTGATGACCGGCCTCTACGTCACCACCAACGGCAAGCTGACCAAGGCCGAGCGGCAGGTCAGCCAGCGTGACGGCACCATCACGGCGAACCAGCAGGAGATCGAGAAGCTCAAGGGCGAGGTGAAGGCCGTCCAGGAGCGGCTGGCCGACACCGAGCAGGACCTGACCGGCACCAAGAACGACCGGGACGAGCAGGCCCGGCAGAAGAAGGTCATCGCGAACTGCCTGAACAAGCTCACCACCGCCATCACCGCGGCGTCCCGTGGGGACAAGGCCGGTTTCGAAGCGGCGAACAAGGGCCTCGACAAGATCTGCGACGAGGCCGAGAACTACCTCTGAGCCCTGCGGCGCTCGGTCCCCTGCGGCGCTCGGTCGATCATGAAGTTGGCGGCGCTCTGGATCTCCAGAGCGACCGCCAACTTCATGATCAACGGGTTGGGCGGGGCTGGGGGCCGGAAGGGGTCAGGCGGCGCCGGCGGAGCGGCGGGTGGGCAGCGCGGTGACGCCCGGTGGGGGCAGGCCGGCCGTCGAGGCCAGCAGCGTGCACCAGCCGAGCAGGTGCGGGCCCAGGTCGGCGCGCAGCGGCGTCCAGGAGGCGCGGATCTCGATGTCGCCGGCGGCCGGCGGCCCGGCCAGCTCACCGAACCGGGTGGAGAGCGTCTGGGTCACCGTGCCGCCGATCGCCCGGTGCCCGGCGCCCTGCGCGTCCAGCGCGTCGGTCAGCCAGGTCCAGCCCACGCCGGGCAGCAACGGGTCGCTGGCCAGGTCGACCTCCAGCTCGGCGGTGACGTAGGTGACCAGGCGCAGCGTGCCCTGCCAGGCCTCGTGCCCGGCCGGGTCGTGCAACAGGATCAGCCGGCCGCTGGCGATCTCGTCGTCGTCGCGCATGACGGCGGCGGAGAGGGCGAACGCGTACGGGGCCAGCCGCTGCGGAGCGCCCACCTCCTCCAGCAGGATCTCCGGCCGGGGTGTGGCCGACCGCAGCCCCGCGACCGCGCGAGCGAACGTTTCCGGGAGCGCGATCGGGGGGGCCATGCCGGCAGCCTATGCCGCCTCCGCCGCGCGGTGGGTGACGCCGCGCCGGGCGCGTCGCGGGCCCGAGTGTTAAGCGGGGGCCCCTCCTCTGCCGGAGGCGTTAACCGGGGGCCCCTCCTTCTTCGTCACACATGCGGGCGGCGGGCGTGGGGGCCGACGCGGGACGTGGCACGATTGCCGCGATGACCACCGACACCACGGGCACTGCCGCCCGAGACGGAGAACCCCGCCGCGGCGGGCCGGCCGACTCGCCGTTCGTGCGCGCCTGCCGGCGCGAGCCGGTCCCGCACACCCCGGTCTGGTTCATGCGCCAGGCCGGCCGGTCGCTGCCGGAATACCGCGAGATCCGGGCCAGCGTGCCGATGCTGGAGTCGTGCCGCCGCCCCGAGCTGGTCACCGAGATCACCCTCCAGCCGGTCCGCCGGCACGGCGTGGACGCGGCGATCCTGTTCAGCGACATCGTGGTGCCGGTGGCGGCGGCCGGGATCGACCTGGACATCGTGCCCGGCACCGGGCCGGTGGTGGCCGAGCCGGTGCGCACCGCCGCCGACGTGGAGCGGATCGCCCCGATCGGTCGCGACGACGTGTCCTACGTGGACGAGGCGGTCCGGCTGCTCGTCGCCGAGCTGGGCGACACCCCGCTGATCGGCTTCGCCGGCGCGCCGTTCACGCTGGCCAGCTACCTGATCGAGGGCGGTCCGTCGCGCACCCACGCGAAGACCAAGGCGCTGATGTACGGCGACCCGGACCTGTGGCACGCGCTCTGCGGCCGGCTGGCCGAGGTGACGCTGTCGTTCCTGCGGGTGCAGATCGAGGCGGGCGTCTCCGCGGTGCAGCTCTTCGACTCGTGGGCCGGCGCGCTCTCCGAGGCCGACTACCGCCGCTTCGTGCAGCCCCACTCGGCGTACGTGCTGGGCGGGTTGGCCGACGCCGGCGTGCCGCGCATCCACTTCGGGGTGGGCACCGGCGAGCTGCTCGCCGCGATGGGCGAGGCCGGCGCCGACGTGGTCGGCGTCGACTGGCGTACGCCGCTGGACGTCGCCACCGGCCGGATCGGGCCGGACAAGGCGGTGCAGGGCAACCTCGACCCGACCGTGCTGCTCGCCGGATGGCCGGTGGTCGAGGCCGAGGTGCGGCGCATCGTCGAGCAGGGCCGCGCGGCCCCCGGCCACGTGTTCAACCTCGGTCACGGCGTCCTGCCGGAGACCGACCCCGACGTGCTGACCCGGGTGGTCGCGCTGGTGCACGAGCTGTCCGCGCGACCGGCCCGCTAGGGGGAGCCGTGGCGCGGCCGTGGCGGGTGGCGATCGTCGGTGGCGGGATCACCGGGCTGGCCGCCGCCGTCCGGTTGCGCGACCGCGCCCCCGCCGGCACCGAGATCACCGTGTACGAGCAGTCCGGCCGCCTCGGCGGCAAGCTGCGCACCGGTGAGCTGGCCGGTGGGCCGGTCGAGTTCGGGGCCGAGTCGTTCCTGATGCGCGACCCGGCCGGCGGGGAGTCGGCAGCGGTGACCCTCGCGCGCCGCCTCGACCTGGCCACGGAGATCGTCCACCCGACCGTCGGGCAGGCCGCCCTGCTGGTCGACGGCGGGCTGCGTCCGGTGCCGGGCGGCACGCTCGTCGGCGTACCCGGGGATCTGGCGAAGGTGGCGGCGGTGGCGCGGCCGGCGGCGGACGCCGACCGGGACGCGGGCCGTCCGCTGCTGGCCCCCGGCGAGGACGTCGCGGTCGGCCGGCTGGTCCGGGAGCGGCTCGGCGACGCGGTGGTGGACCGGCTGGTCGACCCGATGCTCGGCGGCGTGTACGCCGGCCGGGCCGACGACCTCTCCCTGGTCACCACCATGCCGGCGCTGGCCCGCGCGGCCCGTCGGGAACACACACTCGTCGGTGCGGTACGCGCCGCGCAGGCCGCCGCGCCGCGCGCGCCCGGCGCACCGGTCTTCGGCACCCTGGCCGGTGGGCTGAGCACGCTGGTCGAGGCGGCGGCCCGGGCCAGCGGGGCGACGATCCGCCGGGACGCCGCGGTGCGGGAGTTGCGGCGCACCCCGACCGGCTGGCAACTGACCGTCGGACCGACCCGCGACCCGGAGTTCGTCGACGCCGACGCGGTGCTGCTGGCGGTGCCGGCCCGGCCGGCCGCCCGGCTGCTGGCCGCCTCGGCGCCCGAGGTGGCGGGCCCGGTCGGCGGGCTCGACTACGCCAGCGTCGCGCTGGTCACGCTCGCGCTGCCCGGCCCGGACCTGCCGGAGCTGTCCGGCTTCCTGGTGCCGGCCGGCGAGGGTCTGCTGATCAAGGCGGCCACGTTCTTCACCACCAAGTGGGGGCACCTGCGCCGGCCGGACGGGTTGGCGCTGGTCCGCGCCTCGGTCGGCCGGTACGGCGACGAGACGTCGCTCCAGCTCACCGACGACGACCTGGCCGCCACCGTGCGGCGGGAGCTGTCGGCGGCGCTGGGCACGACGTTGCCCGAGCCGGTGGCCCGGCACGTGCAGCGGTGGGGCGGCGCGCTGCCGCAGTACCCGCCGGGGCACGCCGGCCGGGTGGCCGGGGTCCGGGCGGCACTGGGTGCCGCGCACCCGACGCTGGCCCTGGCCGGGGCCGGCTTCGACGGGGTCGGCATCCCGGTCTGCGTCCGCTCCGGCGAGACGGCGGCCGAAGAGATCATCACGGCACTGGGAGGATCGGCGACATGACCGAGCAGACCAACGCGGCCCGGCTGCGGGAGCTGAACGAGACCATCCGCTACACCATGTGGTCGGTGTACCGGGCGTCGAGCCCGCTGCCGTCGCTGCGGGAGAACGTCGTCGACGAGGTCGAGTCGCTCTTCGCGGAGCTGGCCGGCAAGGACGTGACGATCCGGGGCACGTACGACGTGGCCGGGCTGCGCGCCGACGCCGACCTGATGATCTGGTGGCACTCGTCGTCGAGCGACGCGCTCCAGGACGCGTACCTGCGGTTCCGCCGCACCACGCTGGGCCGGGCGCTCACCCCGGTCTGGTCGCAGATGGCGCTGCACCGGCCGGCGGAGTTCAACCGCAGCCACATCCCGGCGTTCCTGGCCGACGAGGAGCCGCGCGCCTACCTCTGCGTCTACCCGTTCGTCCGCTCGTACGAGTGGTACCTGCTGCCCGAGGGCGAGCGGCGGGAGCTGCTGGCCGAGCACGGGAAGATGGCCCGCGGCTATCCGGACGTGCGGGCCAACACGGTCGCCTCGTTCGCGCTCGGCGACTACGAGTGGATGCTGGCATTCGAGGCCGACGAGCTGCACCGCATCGTCGACCTGATGCGCGACCTGCGGGCCTCGCGGGCCCGGCGGCACGTCCGCGAGGAGGTGCCGTTCTACACCGGCCGCCGCCGTCCCATCGCCGACATCGTCACCTGCCTGGTGTGAAAGGCGGGGGCCCCGCTTAACGTTTTTGGTAGAGGCGGGGGCCCCGCTTAACACGCGCCGGTTAAGCGGGGCCCCCGCCTAACCGGCGGGAGGGGCCGGGTCAGGCGGTCGTGGTGCAGGAGAGGATCCCCGGCACCGGGTTGGTGCCGCTGGACGAGCCGGTGAAGCCGAACGAGGTGCTCGCCCCCGGCGCGAGCGCGCCGTTGTAGGCGACGTTGCGCGCGGTGACAAGCCCTCCGCTCGTGGTCACCGTGGCGTTCCACGCCGAGGTGACCTGCTGGCCGTTCTGGTAGTTCCAGCTCACCGACCAGCCGCGGACCGGTGAACCGCTGCCGTTGGTGACCTTCACCTCGGCCTGGAAGCCGCCGCCCCACTGCCCGGTGATCTGGTAGGTCGCGGTGCAGCCCCCGGCCGGGTTCGGCGTCGACGGCGGGGTGGTGGGCGTCGGGGTCGGCTGCGCGGTCGGCGACGTGGTCGGGGACGCGGTCGGCGATGCCGTCGGGGACGGGCCGGCGCCACCGAAGTCGACGTCGCTGCACAGGTAGTAGGACTGGTCCAGGTGGCTGGCCTGCCAGATGGTGTAGACGATGTGCCGGCCGGTGCGGCCCGGCGCGTTCGCCGGCACCTGGATCGACACGCCCGTCGACTCGGGCGTCCACTGGCTGGCCGGGGTGTTGCCGATCTGGCCGACCTGCTCCAGGTCGCTCCAGCGCAGCGGCGTGGTCAGCGCGTTGTAGCCCTGCTTGGTCACGTACACCCGGATGTAGTCGGCGCCGTGGCTGGCCTGGTCGTACAGCTTGATCCGGAAGTTGTTGGAGATCGGCGTGGTCTTCCAGGCGCCGACCGTGTCGAGCGCGTTGTAGCGGCCGCTGGAGGTGCGCCCGCCGCTGCACAGTTGACCGTCCGGGATGGCGCCCTGGTGGTTGCCGGCGACGCCCTCACGGAACAGGCCGTTCCAGTTCCACATGGCGGCCGGGTCGGCCTGCCAGGCCTGCCAGCACATCGGGTCCTGGGTGGCCATCGCCGGGTTCTGGAAGTCGCTGCCCCAGCGCTGCCAGCAGCCGTAGTTCCGCGAGGCCGGATCGACCACGGACCCGTGCGCCGAGGCCGGGCCGGAGAACGCGGTGGTGAGGAGCGCCGCGACGACCGCGCAGACGCCGAGGATCGCCGCGCCGAGCGGTATGCGGCGACGGTACGGAGTGGACATGTGAAGCCTCCGGGGGTGGGGTGTCGGTGCACGACGCCCGGACTGTCGGGAGTTGCCCTCTCCCGCGTGGCGGCTCCGTCCGCACGCTGCCACAGAAAACGACAGGCGTCAATTAGTTGGGATTCCGGCGCATCGGCGTGTGCGGGATGCCGTCCTCGACGTAGCCGGGTCCGCTCACCGTGAAGCCGTGGCCGGCGTAGAAACCCACCAGGTGTGTCTGCGCCTCCAGCACGCACGGCCGGTCGCCCACCGCGGCCAGCGCCCCGGTCAGCAGCGTGCCGGCCAGGCCCGCGCCGCGGGCCGCCGGCGCCACCACCACCCGGCCGATCCGTGCCACGCCGTCGGGGTCGGCCAGGATCCGCAGGTACGCCACGACGGCGCCGTCGTGGGTCAGCCAGAGATGGCGGGTGCCGGGCTCGACGTCCCGGCCGTCCAGTTCCGGGTACGCGCAGGACTGCTCCACCACGAACACGTCGATGCGCAGCCGGAGCAGGTCGTGGAAGGTGCGGGCGTCCAGCTCGGCGAAGCCGGCCAGGTGGAACTCGACGGACATCCCGCCAGGTTAGGCCGCGAGCGTCGGGCGGGCGGCCCCGACCCGGCCCGCGGGGGCGGTCAGCGCGACGCCGCGCGCAGGCCGGCGCCGGTGGCGACGGCGGCCCGGTCGAACCAGGTCGCGGTGGCGGCCGCCGACCGGGTCCAGACCCCCACGCACTGGGTCACCCGGCCCCGGTGCACGCAGCCGTAGCGGTGCGGGAAGCGGGTGCCGTCGGGCAGCGTCATGGTGGCGGCGACCACGCGGCCCGGCACGCCCACCCCGGTGGGCAGGTCGACGGCGGTGTGGCCGGCGGTCACCTGCCCGTCCTCCTCGTCGCGGTCGCACGCCTCCAACAGATCGAAGATCCGGCGTACGGCGTCGGCGGCCACCGCCGCGTCCGGGTAGACCACGGTCTCCTGGGCCACCTCGACGAACTCCCCGGCCGGAGTGCCCTTCGGCGTGCCGAACACGTGGGTCACCGCGACCGTCCGCCGGTCGAGCAGGGGCAGCGGCCGGCCGCAGGCGATCCCGTCCGAGTCGAGCTGCTCGCTGGCGTGGTCGGGCTTCTCGGCCAGGCCGGCGAGGCTGCCGGTGGCGGCGTGCCGGTCCCGCAGCGCGACGGCGACGCCGCCGTCGGTGGGTGCCGGTGCGGCGAGAACCGGCTCGGCGTCGGTCGGTCCGCTCGGAGCGGGGGTCGGGGCGCAGCCGGCCAGCGCGGCGAGAACAGCCGCCGAGACGATCATCCGTCGGGTCACCGGAGGATGCTAGCCGTCGATCGACGCGGGCCGCTGCGCCCGACCGCCGGCCGGGTGGGCCGGCCGCGCGGCCGTTCCCGTTGCACGCGGCCGTTCCCGTTGCGCGGCCCGATTCCCCGGCGTGCGGCGAGCGGCCGGCTTCCCGGATCGTGCGTCCGCTCAGGCGGGTCGGGCGCCGACCGCGTCGCGGATCTCGGCGCCCTGGTCGCCCTCGACCGCGCGGGCGCAG
The DNA here is from genome assembly GCF_044391475.1 of Micromonospora sp. NPDC018662. Taxonomy (NCBI): domain Bacteria; kingdom Bacillati; phylum Actinomycetota; class Actinomycetes; order Micromonosporales; family Micromonosporaceae; genus Micromonospora; species Micromonospora sp. NPDC018662. Next base: position 41,384 of record NZ_JBISAC010000009.1, on the reverse strand, counting down.
TGGGCGCAGCAGAAGAAACGGCCGGACACCTCGACGCCGTGCCCGACGATCTTGATCTGGCAGTGTTCGCAGATCGGCGCCATCTTGTGCACCGCGCACTCGAAGCAGTCGAACGTGTGCCGGGCCCCGTCGACCGTGCGCACCTCGAACGCCATCCAGTAGTCGTTGCCGCAGACCTCACAGGCAGCCATACGAAAACCCCCCTAAAACGGACCTGTGCTCCCAGCGTCGGGCACCGGGCCCGCCGCAGCGGCCGGAACCGGCGAACCTGGTCCGGCGCGACGGCGAGTCACCCCGGCGTGTCGCGCGTTGACCCGGGTGACGTCGAGAATCGGGAGGAATCGTGATCAAGCGCAACAAGCTTTCGGCAACCAGACCCGGGTGACGTTCTCCCTGCCCCGCCACGCGCCCGCCGGCACGGTCAGCGTGGTCGGCTGCTTCAACGGGTGGGAGCCCGGCCGGCACGAACTGGTGCCGCGCCGGGACGGCACCCGGACCGTGACCGTACGGCTCGGCCCGGGTGAACACCGCTTCCGCTACCTCGCCACGGGCGGGGTGTGGTTGGACGACGAGGCCGCCGACCAGGTCGACGAGGCCGGCAGCCTGCTGCGCCTGTAGCGCCGCGCGGTCAGCCGCCGCTCGGCTCCAGTCGCACCGAGATGGAGTTGACGCAGTGCCGGGTGTCCTTCGGGGTGAAGCCCTCACCCTCGAAGACGTGCCCCAGGTGGCTGTCGCAGCGGGCGCAGCGGATCTCCACCCGCCGCATGCCGAGCGTGTTGTCCGGGATCTCCTTGACCGCGCCGGGGATGGCGTCGTCGAAGCTGGGCCAGCCGCAGTGCGAGTCGAACTTGTCGTCGCTGCGGAACAACTCGGCCCCGCAGGCCCGGCAGTGGTAGACGCCGGGGGTCTTGGTGTCGACGTACTCACCGGTCCAGGGCGCCTCGGTGCCGGCCTCGCGGAGCACCCGGAACTCCGCCGGGCTCAACCGGACCCGCCACTCGTCCTCGGTGCGGGGCAGTTCATTGTCGGAAAGACTCACCGTTCCACGGTACGTCGGCTGTCGGTGGGATCGCATATGGTCGCCTGATGGCGGGCAGCAGAAGCGCCGTCGAGGAGATCGAGGTCGCCGGCCGGGCCGTGCGGCTGAGCAGCCCGGATCGGGTGATCTTCCCGCAGCGCGGCTTCACCAAGGCGGACGTCTTCCACTACTACCTGGCCGTGGGCGAGGGGATCACCCGGGCCCTGCGGGACCGGCCCACCACCCTGCAACGCTTCCCCGAGGGCATCGAGGGGGAGATGTTCTTCCAGAAGCGGGTGCCCGCGCGCGGCGTACCCCCGTGGATCCGCACCGCGGAGATCAGCTTCCCCAGCGGCCGGAAGGCCGACGAGCTCTGCCCGGCCGACCTGGCCCACGTGGCCTGGGCGGCGCAGATGGGCACCGTCGTCTTCCACCCCTGGCCGGTGCGCGCCGCCGACACCGACCGCCCGGACGAACTGCGCGTCGACCTCGACCCGCAGCCCGGCACCGACTTCGCCGACGCCGCGACCGCCGCCGGCGAGCTGCGCGGCCTGCTGGACGAGCTGGGCGTGCCCGGCTGGCCCAAGACCTCCGGCGGCCGGGGCGTGCACGTCTACCTGCGCATCCAGCCGCGCTGGACGTTCGTCGAGGTGCGCCGGGCGACCATCGCGCTGGCCCGGGAGCTGGAACGGCGCCGGCCCGAGCTGGTCACCACCGCCTGGTGGAAGGAGGAGCGGGGGCGCCGGGTCTTCGTCGACTTCAACCAGACGGCGCGGGACCGCACCATCGCCTGCGCGTACTCGCTGCGGGCCAACGGGCGGGCCACCGTCTCCACCCCGGTCGAGTGGGACGAGCTGCCCGAGGTCGACCCGGACGACTTCCACCTGGGCACGGTGCCGGCCCGGTTCGCCGAGCGGGGCGACCCGCACGCCGGCATCGACGACGCCCCGTGGGACATCACGCCGCTGCTGGAGTGGGCCGAACGCGACGCCGCCGACGGCCTCGGCGACCTGCCCTACCCGCCGGAATACCCGAAGATGCCCGGCGAGCCGAAACGCGTCCAGCCCTCCAAGGACCGCGACCGCCCGAAACCCTCCTGACGGCCCCGTCCCCACATCGTCACTGGCAGAGGAGTGCCCGGACGGACTTCGGAATGTGGTTCGGTCGGCGGTAGAGATCGGTGGCGGTGTAGACACGGATGCGCCAGCCCTGCTCGGCCAGCCAGTTCATCCGGGAGCGGTCGTGGTGCAGGCGATCGGGGTCGAGGTGGGAGCGGCCGTCGTACTCCACGCCGATGCGCTGCTGACGGTAGCCCAGGTCGAGCCGGTAGACCGGCACGCCGTCATCGTCCGGCACCCAGAGCTGCGGCTCCGGCGCGGGCAGCCCGGCGTCGATCAGCAGCAGGCGTAGCTGGCTCTCCTGCCGGCACTCCGAACGGGGGTCGGCCAGCTCGGCCAGCCGGCCTGCCTGGCGCACCCCGCGCAGCCCGGCGTGCCCGGTCACCTCCGCCAGCAGGTCCGCACGGCGGCAGGCGCCCACCCGCAGGCACAGATCCAGCACCGGTAGCGCGTCCGACCGGCGCAGCACCCGGGCCAGGTCGACGGCGCAGCGGGCGGCCGGCGCGCACGGCACCCCGGCGACCTCCACCACGTCCCTGACCGGCAGGACGGACTGGTGCACGGCCACGCCCCGGATGCTCGGTACCGGGCCACCGGCCGGAACGATCACATGCACCACGTCGGCGGGCACGGCGCCGAAGCGGTGCAGCCGGGCACCGGTGTGGAACCCCGCCACGGCGTCGGGCGGCAACCGGCGGAAGAGCGCCCGTAGCCGGCCCGTCTCGTCGTCCGCACGTCCGTAGACGCCTCTCGACAGTCGACCCAGACGCCCCGCCTCCACCCGGTGCCGCACCGCCCCGCGACTCACCCCGCCCGCCCGCAACTCCTCGTACCGCCACACCCCGCCACCCTCCCGCGCCGCCCGTCCCCCCGTCCGCCCCTGTGGACAAACCCCGCCCCGCCCCGCCCCCGCCCCCGCCCCCGCCCCCGCCTTCGTCGATCTAGGAGTTGTGGCACCTCACGAAAGCCGCATAAAGCGCATTCCATGGCACCACAACTCCAAGATCGATGGGGCGGGGCGGGGGCGGGGCGGGCGGGGCGGGCGGGTGGCGCGGGGTGGGGTGAAGGTGGGGTGGGGTAACGATCATGTAACGGGTGCGAACCTTTTCCCGGTGGTGGCGGGTCTTCCTGGTCATCGGCTCACCCGAGCCAGGGAAGGACGTCGGATGAAGCTGGTGTGGAGGCGGGCGGTCGAGGCCCGAGGGCTGCTGCTCGCCGCCGCGGTCGCGGCTCTCGTCGCGGTCGGGTTGGTCACCGGGCTCTCCGACTACAACCGGCGGGCGGTCGAGGCGGGCGCTCGCGCGGTGCTCGACGCCGCCCCGGCGGAGGAGCGCAGCCTGCTGGTCAGCGGCTCCGGTGGCGCCGACACCGCCGCGTACGCGGAGCGGGACCGGGCGGTCCGGGCGCAGTTTGCCGGCGGGCTGGGCGGGGCCCCGGTCCGGGTGGCCGCCGCCCGCTACGGCACCGGACGGGAGTTGACAGGTGACGTGGGCGCCGCCCGCACCGACGACGACCCGATGTTCGCCAACCTCGCCACGCTGGACGACCTGCCGGCGCGCGCCGAGCTGACCGCCGGGACGTGGCCCACACCCGGCGCCGCTCCGTTGCAGGTGACCGTGCCGGAGAAGGTGGCCGCGCGGCTCGGCCTGACGGTCGGGGAGCGGGTGCCGCTGTTCGACCGGGCGGCGGAACGCGCCGGCGCGGTGACTGTCGTCGGCACGTGGCGGCCCCGCGACGCGGCCGACGCGTACTGGCGGCTCGCCCCGGGCGTCGGCGCCAGCCAGGGCGACGCGGCGAGCACCTCGTACGGGCCGTTCGCGCTGGACCCGGCGGACTTCGCGCGTACCTTTCCGGGCTCGGTCTCGGCGGCCTGGCTGGCCGCCCCGGACCTGACCAACGTGGAGCCGGGCCGGCTGTCCGCCGTCACCGCCGCGCTGGCCGGCGTCACCGAGCGGCTGCCCGAGGCCACCGGCCTGGGTTCCTCGACGCAGCAGGTCGGCCACCTGGACCGGCTGGCGGACCGGCTCGGCCGGGCCGACCTGGTGGGTCGGTCCGCACTGCTCACCCCGCTGCTGCTGATCGTGGTGCTCGGCGGGTACGCGCTGGTGCTGGTCGCCGCGCTGCTCAACGAGGACCGGCGGGCCCAGACCGCGCTGCTGCGGGCCCGGGGCGCCGCGCGTGGCCAGCTCGCCGGGCTCGCCGTACGCGAGGCGACGCTGGTGGTGGCGCCGGCCGTGCTGTTGGCCCCGGCGCTGACCGGGCAGGCGGTGCGGCACCTCGGCGCGGACCTGGGTCTGGCCGGCGGCGCCGCGGCCCGGGTCTGGCTGGTCGCGCTCGCCGCCGCGGTCGGTTGCCTGCTCGCCATGGTGCTGCCGGCCCTGCGTCGGGCCGGCACCTATGTCGCCGACATGGCGGCCCGCTCCCGGCCGAGTCGGGGCGCGGCCGTGCAGCGCGCCAGCGTCGACCTGGCCCTGGTGGCGCTGGCCGTGCTCGCCTGGGCCCAACTGCGGCAGTACTCCTCGCCGCTGGCCGGCGCGAACGGCCGCCTCGGCATCGACCCGCTGCTGGCCGCCGCGCCCACCATCGGCGTGCTGGCCGGCGCCGTGATCGCGCTGCGGCTGCTGCCGCCGACCACCCGGCTCGCGGAACGGGTCGTCGACCGGCGGCCGTGGAACGCGACCATGTTCGGCATGTGGCAGGCGGGCCGCCGCCCGCACGCCGGGCCGGTGCTGCTGCTCGCGCTCGCCGTCGGCGGCAGCACGCTGGCCTGGTCGCTGGTGGCCTCCTGGGAGCGGTCGCAGCGGGACCAGGCCTGGCACACGGTCGGCGCCGACCTGCGGTTGACCGAGCGCGACGGCACCGCCCCCGACGACCGGGCCGCCGCGGTGGCCGCCGCCCCCGGGCTGGACCGGGTGCTGCCGGCCTGGCGGGACGACATCCGGGTCGGCCGGGAGGCCCGCCCGGCCACCGCTGTCGCATGGGACGCCGCCGCCGCGCACGGAATGGTCCGGCTCGACGACGCCGACGGCGAGGCGTCCACCGCCGCGCTGCTGGACCGCCTGGCGGGCGGGCGGGGCGCGCCCACCGGGGGCCTCCTGCCGGCGGCGGCGCGGACGCTGGCCGGGACCGTCCGCACCCCGGTCGACACGTCCTACACGCCGCCCACGGTGACGGTGACCGCGTTGTTCACCACCGACGCCGGCGCCGCGTGGCGGCTGCGGCTGGCCGAGGCCGACGGCGACGGCCGTCCGGTGCGCTTCTCCGTCGCGCTGCCCGACTCCGGTGGCGCGCCGCTGCGGCTGGCCGGGTTCGAGGCCGACGGCGGTGACGTGATCGGCCGCTCCTACCGGCTGCTGGTGGAGGGACTACGGCTCGCCGACGCCGACGGCGCCGCGCTGCCGCTGCCGGCCGCCGGGCCGTGGCGGGTGGTCGACCCGGCGACCGGGCCGCAGGGCCCCGCGCAGGCGACGCCAACCACCGTGGACGCGACCCGCAGCTTCCGCGTGCCCGAAGGGCTGCTGCAGTACGCGGTCACGCCGCCGTCCCGTTTCGCGGTGGTGCCCGGGGCGGACGCCCCGCCGGTGCCGGTGCTGATCACCCCGGGCGTGGCGACCGCGTTGAGCGTGGGCACCGGTGACTCGGTCACGCTGTCGCTGGCCGAGGTGACGCTGGACGCCACAGTGGTCGGTCAGGTCGCCGCGGTCCCCGGCACCGAGGGCGACGGCGTGCTCCTCGACCTGCCCGCCGCCGCCAACCAGGTGCTCCAGCAGCGCGGCGGCGTCCGGCCGGTGGCCGAGTGGTGGCTGCGGGCCGGGCCGGGCGGGCACACCGCCGCGGCGCGGGCGCTCGCCGGGGCCGACGGCACCGTCCTGCACGACCGGCGACAGGTGGCCCAGGAGGCCGCCCGGGACCCGTACTGGCGGGGTGCCCGCACCGGGCTGCTCGCCGCCGCGCTCGGGTCCGTGCTGCTGGCCCTGGTCGGCCTGGCCGTGGACGGGTGGGCCACCACCCGACGCCGGCTCACCGAGTTCGCCGTGTTCACCACGCTCGGCGCGACCAGCCGGTTGCTGGCCCGCGCCTACCTGGCCGAGCAGACGTTCCTGGCCGCGATCGGGGTCGGCGTCGGGCTGCTGGTCGGGGCCGTGGTGGCGGCGACCATGGTGCCCCTGGTGATCCTCACCCCGGCGGCCGGCCGGCCGGTGCCCGAGGCGGTCTTCACGGTGCCCTGGTCGCCGGTCGGGCTGACCGCCGCCGGGCTGCTGCTCGCCGCGCTCGCCTTCGCCGCCGTCATCACCACCGGCATCCGCCAGCGGATCGCCGCCGTGCAGCTCCGGATCGGGGGAGAACAATGAGGCTGCCGGGCGCCGCCGGCCGGGTCCGGGCGTACGCGGGGCAGTTCCTGCTGCTCGCCGTGCTGACCGTGGTGACCACGCTGCTGATCACGGGGGTGCCGCGGGTCGCCGACCGGCTCACCGGCCAGGGCCTGACCGAGTACGTGGCCGGGCAGCCGGTGGCCCTGCGGGACCTCACGTACGCCATCGGGCCGACCACGTTCCCGCCGACCCTCCAGCCGGTGGTCGCCGGGCAGGCGGACCAGCTCGCGGCGATCGAGGAGCGGATGCCCGGCGTGGTGCGCGAGGTCGTCGGGGACCGCTGGTACGCCGCGGACACCGTGCCGGGCCGGCTGCGCGGCTCGACGCTGCGCGGCGACAAGGGGCTGATCGACCTCGTCCTGCGTACCGGCAACGGCCTGCGCGAGGCCGCCACGCTGACCGGCGGTCGGTGGCCGGAGCGTGGCGTCACGGCGGCCGGCGCGATCGAGGTGGCGCTCGCGGAGACGGTGGCCACCGGACTGGGCGTCGCGCCCGGCGACCGCTTCCGCCTGTCGCTGCTCGACCCGAACGGCGACCCGCTGGCGTCCCGCCCGGTCGAACTGGTCGGCGTGTGGCGGCCGAACGACCCGGGCAACGGGGTCTGGGACGCGTTGCCGTCGATGCTGCGGCTCACCCCGCCCGAGGGCGACGGCGACCCGTTCGTGGCGGTCGCCTACACGGCCGACGCCGGGGTGGACGCCGTCGCCGCGGTCGGGTGGCCGGTGAGCTTCGGCTGGCGCTACCGGATCGCCCCGGACCGGCTCACCCCCGGCCGGCTCGACGCGTTGATCGCCGGCGTCGACGGGTTGGCGCGGACCCGTCCCGCCTCGGTCACGCTGAGGCAGGGCGTGGACGTTCCGCTGCGCCGGTTCGCCGCCGCGCTCGCCGCGGCCCGTACGCTGCTGGCGGTCATCGCCGCCGGGCTGCTCGCCACGCTGGCCGGGCTCTCCGTGCTGGCCGCCCGGCTCGCCGCGCGCCGCCGTCGCGCCGAGTTCCACCTGATCCGGGCGCGCGGCGGCTCGACCGGCGACGTGCTGCGCCGCGGCCTGGCCGAGTCCGTCCTGGTGCTGCCGGCGGCGGCCGGGATCGGCTGGCTGCTCGGCGGCCTGCTGCCGGGCGCCGGGGCGTCGACGCCCTGGGTGCTGCTCGCCGCGCTGCTGGCCACGCTGCTCCCGCCGCTGGCGGCGCTCGCCGTCGGCCGCCGGGTCACCGGCCGCGCCGACCTTGGCGGCCGGTCGCCGGCGCTGCGGCTGACCGTCGAGGTGGCGGTGCTCGGGGTCGCCGTGCTCGGGGCGTTCCTGCTGCGCCGGCGCGGGCTCACCCCGGGTTCGGTGGACCCGCTGCTGGTCTCCGTGCCGGTGCTGCTGGCGGTGGCCGCGGCGGTGCTGGCGCTGCGTGCGTACCCGTGGCCGTTGCGGCTGCTCAGCCGCGTGGCGGCCCGGGCGCGCGGCAGCGTCGCGTTCCTCGGCGCCGCCCGCGCCGGCCGGGCGGCCAGCACCGGGCCGCTGGTCGTGGTGGTGCTGGCGGTCGCCACCGCCGCGTTCTGCGGGGTGGTGGCCACCGGCATCGAGGCCGGCCGGGACACCGCCGCCGCCCGTGCGGTCCCCGGCGACGTGCTGGTCGACGGCGAACGGTTCGCGCCGGACACCGCCGGGCAGTTGGCCGCGCTGCCCGGCGTCCGCGCGGTGGCTCCGCTGCTCACCATCCGGGCCGAGCGCCCGTACGCCGACCGGGCCGGCCGGCCGACCCCGATCCGGGAGCTGCGGGTGCTGCTGGTCGACGGCGACCGCTTCGCCGAGGTGGCCCGCCGCGCCGGCGTACCGGTGAGCGTGCCCGGCCCGCTGCTCGCCGGCGGCGACGGCAGCACCCCGCTGCCGGCGCTGGTGTCCCCGGCGGTCGCCGCGGAACTGGCCGACGCCGGGCTCGCGGACGCCGGGGGACGCCGCCCCGCCTGGCTGGACGTGCAGGGCAACCGGCTGCCGCTGCGCGCCGCCGCCACCGTCGACGGGTTCGCGCTGGTCGACCGCGAGGTGACCCGGTTCGTGGTGCTGCCCTGGCCGGCCCTGCCGGCGGACGCCCCGCACCCGCTCGCCCCCACCGGCTTCGTGCTGGCCGGCCCCGGCGTCGACCCGACCGAGGTGGACCGGGTGGCGGCCGAGGGGCAGCGCCGCTACCTGCGGATCGGGGCGGTGGAGACCGGGGACAAGGCCCGCGCGCCGCAGGTGACCAGCCGCGCCGCCGTCCGGGCCGAGCTGGGCGGCAGCGGCGTGAACGGGCTGCTGGTGTTCGGGTTCGCGCTCGGCGCCGGGGGCGGCGCGGTGCTGGGCCTGCTCGGGCTCGCGTTCGCGGTGCTCGCCGGCGCCCGGTCCCGGGGGCAGGTGCTGTCCCGGCTGCGCACCATGGGCCTGTCCCGACGGCAGTGGCGCGGGCTGCTGCTGGTGGAGCTGACGCCGCTGGTGCTGGTGTCGGTGCTCACCGGCGCGGTGGTCGGCGCGTTGCTGCCGCTGCTGCTCACCCCGGTGCTCGGCCTGCCCGCGTTCACCGGCGGGGTGACCGTGCGTCCGGCGTTCGAACCCGGCCTGGTGGCCGGGGTGTCCGCCCTGGCCCTGCTGGCCCTCGGCTTCGCGATCACCGTGGAGGCCGTGAACAACCGCCGGATGCGCCTCGGTGAGGTGCTGCGGCTCGGAGAGGAGAGCTGATGACCGCTACCGCTTCCGGCTCGGCGGGTCTGACGCCGCGCCACGACCCAGGACCGCCGACGTCCGCCGTGCCGGACCTGGCCGCCCTGCAACGCCGCGCCGCGGAGCGCGCCGCCGAACGGGCCGGTGGCCGGGACCGGCTGCGCGGGCACATCGTCTGCGACGGGCTGGTGCGCATCTTCAAGACCGAGGGCGTCGAGGTGGTCGCGCTCCAGGGCCTCGACCTGGTCATCGACCGCGGCGAGCTGGTCGCGATCGTGGGCGCCTCCGGCTCCGGCAAGTCCACCCTGCTCAACATCCTGTCCGGGTTGGACACCCCGACCGCCGGTATCGCCCGGGTCGCCGAGTACGACCTGCTCGCCCTGTCGCACCGGAAGCGGCTGGCGTACCGGCGGGAGATGGTCGGTTTCGTCTGGCAGCAGACCGGCCGCAACCTGCTGCCGTACCTGACCGCGCTGGAGAACGTGGAGCTGCCGATGCGGCTGGCCCGGCGGTCCGGCGGCCGGCGGGACCGGCGGGAGCGGGCCCGCCGGCTGCTCGACCTGGTCGGCGTCGGCCACTGCGCGGACCGCCGGCCGGGCCAGCTGAGCGGCGGCGAGCAGCAGCGGTGCGCGGTGGCCGTCGCGGTGGCCAACGATCCGGAGATCCTCTTCGCCGACGAGCCGACCGGCGAGCTGGACGAGGCGACCGGCGCGGAGGTCTTCGCCGCGCTGCGCACCATCAACGCCGAGCTGGGGGTGACCATCGTGGTGGTCACCCACGACCACGCCGTGTCCGGCCAGGTCCGCCGGACCGTCGCCATCCGCGACGGCCGGACCGCCTCCGAGGTACGCCGGACCGCGCGGGTCACCGCCGACGGCGGCACCGAGCTGGTCAGCGAGGAGTACGCGGTGCTCGACCGGACCGGCCGGATGCAGTTGCCGGCGCCGTTCGTGGAGGCGCTGGCCCTGCGCGACCGGGTCCGGCTCGACCTGGAACCCGACCACGTCGAGGTCCGCCCCGGCGACCGGGCGCACACCGAGGGGAACGCGTGATGACCGACCAGGCTGGGGTGCTGCCGGCGACGCCGGTCGAGGACGTGGTCCGGGTCGAGGGGGTGAGCCGCACCTTCGGCCGGGGGGAGCACGCCGTGCACGCCGTGCGGGACGTCTCCCTCACCGCCGGCCGGGGCGAGCTGGTGGCCGTGCGCGGCCGGTCCGGGGCCGGCAAGACCACACTGCTGAACCTGATCGGTGGCCTGGACCGGCCGGACGCCGGCCGGATCGAGGTGGCCGGGCACGACGTGACAGCGGCGGGGGAGCGGGAACTGCTGGCGCTGCGCCGGGGCGCCGTCGGCTTCGTCTTCCAGACGTTCGGCCTGGTGCCGATCCTGTCCGCGGCGGAGAACGTCGGGGTGCCGTTGCGGCTGGCCAAGGTGCCGGCGGCGGAGCGGGAGCAGCGGGTGGCGGTGCTGCTGGAGCTGGTCGGGCTGGGCGCGCACGCGGCGCAGCGCCCGTACGAGTTGTCCGGCGGCCAGCAGCAGCGGGTGGCGGTGGCCCGGGCGCTGGCGAACGAGCCGGACCTGCTCATCGCCGACGAGCCGACCGGTCAGCTCGACTCCGAGACCGGTCGCTCGATCATGGATCTGCTGCGGGCCGTGGTGCACGCCCGGGGCATGACCGCGCTGGTCGCCACGCACGATCCGGCGCTGATCGAGCTAGCCGACCGGACCCTGGTCCTGCGCGACGGCCACCTGGTCACCGACTGACCCGCGCCGTTCGCTAGCAGTCTCTCCTACTTCTGAAGTAGTGTTGATGTCATGTCCGTGCCGTTGGAGTCCGTGCCGTTCTCCGAGCTGCTGCGTCAGCCGGCGGAAACGGCCGAGCGGTTGTCCCGCGCCCGCGCGCTGCGGTTGCGTCGCCGTGACGCCGCCGATCTGGTGCTGATGTCCGCCGATCGCGCGGCTGCCGAGGGTGAGGTGGTAGACCTGACCGCCCGGCTGCTGGCCAGCCTGGTCCGCCGTGACCCCGGTCTGGTACGCGAGGCGCTGCCCACCGTGCTGCCCTGGGTGCGATTCCTGCCCGCGGAGGATGCCCATCAGATGGCCGACGAGTTCGTCGCCACGGCGGAGGCCGCCGCCGCGGTGGGCAACACCGCCGCGCTGTCGCAGCTGCTCACCGAGTGGCGGCACACCGCCGAGGTCCATGCCGACCCCGACCTGCACCGGGTCCTGACCACGCCGAGCGACGACGACTTCGGGCCGGTCACGCGCCCCACCGGCGCGTGAGCGCGAAGCGAGGCGATCGGGCCGCGCCACCGCCCCGCCCCGGCGGCTACGCCCTGCGATTCGCCACCAACGACGCGGCCAAGGGCTGGGAGGAACTGTGCCGCCAAGCGGCGGCCAACACACGCGCCGCGTTCGACGCCATCGAAGCTGACCCCTGCCCTGCGCCACCGACCAGCCGCCAGCACCCGCTCAAAGGCGCCCTCGCCGTCGCCGTGCACCGCCACGAGACGCTGCCGCAGTGGCAGTACGAGGTCACTGCCGGCGGTCGCATCTGGTATCTGGTCGACCACGACACCCGCACCTGCTGGATCAGACACGCCGGCACCGGGCATCCCCGGGCCACCGACTAGCAGTCGTCCGGTGCAAGCCTGACCTGCCCGCCCGATCGGCGGCGGTGGTAGGCCCAGGTGACGGCCAGCAGCAGCGGGCCCCAGAGCACCAGCGGGGCGTAGCAGACGACCAGGAGCGCGAAACCGCCGGCCGGTAAGCCCAGGTCGTTGCCGTTGACCAGCGCGCCCCACATCGCGTACCCCCAGATCAGGGTGAGCGCGACGGCGCCGGCGGTGGCGACGGTGACCGCGAACGGCGGCGGCACCCGCCGGCCGCCGACGCGCGGGAGCCAACCGGGGAACACCTCGCCCCACGGGCGGACCAGGCCCAACGCGAGCAGCGCCAGCCCTTCCGAGACCAGGCTGAGCGCGACGATGTAGAGGCTCTCGCCGACCCCGGGCCGGATCGGGACACCGGCCACCACGGCGCCGATCGGCAGGCCGGCGACCAGCGCGATCCGCCACAACCCGGATGGGAGCACGACCAGCGGGATCAGGTGGGCGGCGCGGACCGCCCACCGTGGCGGCGGGCGGCCGTCGCAGCCGTGGACGGCCGGTGGGGACAGGGTTCCGGTGGGCATCGGGCCTCCTCGGTGGTGGATGCCCTCAGCCTGGTCGGCGGCCGGCCGCGCGGCCTCCCCCGCCGGCGGGAGCCGGGACCCCCTACAGCGGGAGCTTCATCCCCTCGTGGCTGGCCACGAAGCCCAGGTCGCGATAGAACCGGTGGGCGTCGGCGCGCTGCTTGTCGGTGGTGAGCTGCACCAGCGCGCAGCCCCGCTCGCGCGCCTGGTCGATCGCCCAGCGCATCATCGCCCGGCCCAACCCCCGGCCGCGCCGGTCGGCGCGGACCCGCACCGACTCGATCAGGGACCGCTCCGCGCCGTGCCGGCCCAGCCCCGGGATGTACGTGATCTGGAAGCAGCCGACCAGTTCACCGCTGTCGTCGGCGACGATCAGGTGGTTGCGCGGGTCGGCGGCCAGATCGGCGAACGCCCGCTCGTACGCCTCGTCGACCTCGGGCCGGTCGCGGGTGCGGCCCAGCACGTCGTCGGCGAGCAGGGCCAGCACGGCGGGCAGGTCGGCGCGGACCGCCTCCCGGAAGATCACCTCGGTCATCCGACCAGCCTGGCACAGCGGCGGGTGGCGATGGCCGGGCAGCATGACGCCATGGACCTTCTGCTGCTGCCGTTCCGCTGGATCTACCGGGGGCTGGTCTGGTTCGCCAACTCGCCCCGGACGCTGATCACCTCGTACCTGTTGATGATCGTGGTGGCCGGCGTGCTCTACAGCCAGGCCGAGCAGAAGGGCGCCGCCGACTCGGTCTGGTGGGCGGTGGTGACCGCGTCCACGGTCGGGTACGGCGACATCTCCCCGACCACGTTCGCCGGCCGGTTCCTCGCCGCGCTGCTCATCTCCACCATGGTGCTGCTGGTGATCCCCCTGATCACCGCGCACTTCGCCAGCCGGCTGATCGTCGACGACGACGCCTTCGAGCACGCCGAGCAGGAGGAGTTGAAGGCCGACGTCCGGCGGCTGCGGGCGCTGGTGGAGGAGATGGCCGCCCGGCAGGGCGTCGTGCTGCCCGAGCCGCCCCGCCCGACGCCCGAGACCGGGCCCGGCGGGCCCCGGGTCCGGCGCCGCCGCCGGTGAGACCCGTGGGTCAACAGCCGTCCAGCCAGCTCCGCAACGCCCACCACCAGTGCACCGTCTCCGGCACCGTGCACCGCGCGCCCTCCTCGACCGGCGGCCCGCCGGTCACCTCCCGGAGCCGGCGCAGCCGGTACCGCACCGTGTTCGGGTGCACGTGCACCGCCGCCGCGGTCTGGTCCAGGCGCTGGCCGTGGTCCAGCCAGGCGAGCGCCGTGGCGGCCAGCTCCCGGTGGAACTCGTCGGCCGGGTCGAGCGCGCCGAGCAACGCGCCGCGCAGCAGCTCGGCCAGGGCCGGCTGGGCGGCCAGCGCGGTCTCCCCGGCCAGGTCCGTCACCCGGCGCAGGCCGCGCAGCCGGCGGCGCGTCGCGGTGTGCAGCGCCGCCAGGCAGAGCGCGTACATGGTCGGGGCCCGCTCCAACGGTTGTGCGGGCGCCACCAGCGCCAGCAGTCCGGTCGGGGCGGCGTCGGGCAGCCGGGGGAGCAGGCCGGCGAGCCGGTCCTCGACGGTGCCGACCAGCCCGCCGTGCCGGGTGAGCTGCCGGTGCACGGTGTGCGACCGCACCGGGTCGGGATGCGGGGCGACCAGGCAGTGGTAGCGCCCGTCCGGCCGTAACCCGAACCGGGCCAGCTCGGCCGGGGCCGCGCCGGCCGGGCCGTCGAGCAGCAGCCGGCGCAGCAGCCGCGCCCGGACCGCCGCGCCGGTGCCGGCCAGCTCCCGTTCGGCGGCGCGGTGCCCGTCCACCACCGCCCGTTCCACCGCGGCGGCGTACCGGCCTACGACGAGCAGCCCCTCCAGCAGCACCTGGTCCGGGATGCCGGCGGCGCGCCCGTGCCGGACCACCAGCTCCACCGCCCGGTCCCGGCCGGCCTGGACGCCGCGCAGCAGGCCGGCCACGGAGATGCCCTGCGCCGCCCGGTCGGCGCCCAGCCGGCGGGCCTCGGTGAAGTCCCGCCCGGCCGGATCCTCGTGGCGTTCCAGCGCCCCGAGCCCGCTGGTCAGCAGCAAGACCACCTGCCGGCGGACCTCGCCGGCCGGCAGGCGGGCCACCTCCGGGGAGTCCGCACGGGCGGCCAGGGCCACCTCCTCCACGGCGGCCGAGTCGCCGGCCAGGTGGCGCAGCAGCGCGCCGAACGTGGGGGCGTCTCCGGTCCGGGTCATCGGTGCCCGCTTCCCGTTGTCGTCGCGGCACAACCGAGGCGGTCGGGCGTTGGCGTCCGGTTCCTAGCCACCGTGGCCGGCCGGTTGCTCTCCTGGTTGTTACCGCAAGGTAACACCGATCGGGCCACCGAGAAACGTCGATGTCCCACCGGCTGCCAGGAGGCGTCCATGACCCCCGTGCCACCCCACCCGTCCCGAGCCCGCCGCCGCGCCGGCCTCGCCGCGCTGGCCGCGCTCGCGCTCGCCGTGCCGGTCCCGCTGGCCACGGCGCCCACGCCCGCCGCCGCGGCCGTCGCGCTCCAGGAGGTGATGTTCGTCGGCAACAACTGGGACGGCACCGCCGACGTCATCCGCTCCCGCGGCGACTACGCCAAGCTCGGCCGGATCGACGTGATCCCGGACCGGGCCGCCCGGCTGCGGGAGATATACCTCAACCCGATCAAGCTGGCCTACTTCCTCGGCATCCGGCAGGGGCCGGGGGAGGGGCACGACCAGTTCGTCGACGACATGTACACCACGCCGGACGGCACCGCGCTCGTGGCGTCCCGGCCCAGCTTCGCCGACGTGGTCTCGATCGACCTGGCCACCGGCGCGATCCGCTGGCGGTTCCCGGTCTCCGGCTACCGCGCCGACCACATGGCCGTGTCGCCGGACGGCACCCGGGTCGCGGTCTCCGCCTCCACCTCGAACACGGTGCACGTGCTGGACATCCGCACCGGTCAGCAGCTCGGCTCGTTCGGCACCGGCGACAAGCCGCACGAGAACATCTTCACCCGCGACAATCGACTGTGGAACATGTCGATCGGCGAGGTCAACACCGACCTGGACGCGCCCTGGCTCGACTGGACCAAGGGCGACCGCCGGATCACCGTCGCCGACGCCACCACGTACCAGGTGGTCAAGGTGATCGACATGCGGGAGCGGCTGGACGCCGCCGGCCGCCGCGACCTCTCCGACGCGGTCCGCCCGGCGGTGTTCACCCCGGACGGCGGCAAGCTCTACTTCCAGGTGTCCTTCTTCAACGGCCTGGTCGAGTACGACGTGGCCACCGACCGGATCACCCGGGTCGCCACGCTGCCGAAGAACCCGGCCACCAGCGAGGACCGCACCACCTGGGTGAACGACTCCCGGCACCACGGCCTGTCGGTCAGCCCGGACGGGTCGCGGCTCTGCGTCGCCGGCACGATGGACGACTACGCGACGGTGGTGGACCGGGCCACGCTGCTGCCGGGGACGCTCGTGCCGGCCAGCAAGCCGTACTGGGCCACGGTCAGCGGGGACGGCCGGGACTGCGTGATCTCCGAATCCGGCGCGGACCAGGTCACCGCCATCAACTTCGCGACCGGGCAGAAGGTGGCCAGCGTCCCGGTGGGGGACCACCCGCAGCGGGTCCGCATCGGGCACCTGCCGGTCGGCTGGACACCCCTGGCCGCCGGCTGACCGGCCGCCGCACCGTCACCGGGCGGGGCAGCGCAGCCCCTCCCGGGGGACGGTGAGCGAGATCAGGTACGCGTCGACGGCCGCATTCACGCACGCGGTCTGCGGGTAGGCGGTGTGCCCCTCGCCCTCCCAGGTGAGCACCCGGCCGACGCCCAGCATCGAGGCCAGCGCGCCGGTCTGCTCGTAGGGCGTGGCCGGGTCACCGGTGGTGCCGACCACCAGGATCGGCGGCGCGCCGACGGCCCGCCCGGTCGGGTACGGGTCCCGTGCGCCCGGCCACTCCACGCAGCCGAGCATCCCCACCGCCAGCGCCGGGCCGAACAGCGGATATTTCTGCCGCCACTGCGACTGCAACGACCGGACCTGCTCCCGGGTCGGCTTCTCGGTCTCGTCGGCGCAGTTCACCGCCAGGTTGGCGTCGAACAGGTTGGAGTAGTGCCCGTCGTCCTCACGGCCGGCGTACGCGTCGGCGAGCTTGAACACGCCCGCCGGGTCACCGCCCTGCAGGTCGTCGATGGCCCGGGCCAGCTCCTGCCAGCCCTGCTCGGTGTAGAGCGACGAGATCACCGCGTAGAAGACCCAGCCGGCGGTGGCCACCCGACCGCCCGCGCCGCGCACCGGGGAGGTGTTGGCCTTGTCGATCGCGGCGGTGACCGCGCCCCGGGCGTCGGGCGCGATCGGGCAGCGGCCGGCGTTCGCCGCGCACCACCGGGAGAAGTTGTCGAACGCCCGCTCGAAGCCCTTGGCCTGACTCTCCGAGCCGGCGATCAGCTGCTGCCGCGGGTCGACCGCGCCGTCGAGCACCAGCGCGCGCACCCGCTGCGGGTAGAGCTGGGCGTAGGTCGCGCCGAGCAACGTGCCGTAGGAGTAACCGAGGTAGGTCAACTTCTCGTCGCCGACCGCCGCGCGCACCGCGTCCATGTCCCGCGCGGCCTGCTCGGTGCCGTAGAGCGGGAGCTGGTCGCCGTACTTGGCGCCGCACCGCGCGCCGATGCGCCGGTTGAGGTCGACGAAGCCGTCGAACGACGCCTGGCTCTCCGGGTCGGGGTCGTAGCCGAAGCTGGCGTCCAGGTCGGCGTCCGGGATGCACTTGACCGGGCTGGACCGGGAAACCCCGCGCGGGTCGAAGCCGACGATGTCGAACCGGTCGGTGACCGCCTTCGGCAGCCCGCCGAACGCCGGGCCGAAGGAGAGGTAGACAGCGGTGTCCACGCCGGAGGCCCCGGGGCCGCCCGGGTTGACCACCAGCGACCCGATCCGGTCGCGTTGCGTGGTGGACCGGGCCCGGATCAGCGCGATCTCGAACGTCTCGCCGGTGCCCGGCCCGGCGGTCGCGCCGGTGGCCGCCCCGGTGCCCCAGTTGCGGGGCACCGCGATCCGGGTGCACTCGTAGCGCATGTCGGCCGCGCCCCGGCCGACCAGCTCGCCCGGCACCTCGGGGCAGGCCCGCCAGGTGGGCGCGCTGCCCGGCGGGGCCGCCTCGACCGCGCCCCCGCTCTCGGCGCGCGGCGCGAACGCCGGCAGCGTGCAACCGGCGGTGAGCACCACCGCCGCGACGAACGCGGCCAGCGTGGGCCGGACCCGGCGGGGTCGGTCGGGCAGACGGGTCACGTGGGCGCCTTCCGTGATCGGGTCGACCGCCAGGCTACGCCCGGCCGCGGGTGTCGCTCACCGTCGCCGCCGGATCGCCGCGCAGCACCTCGTCGACGTCGTAGCGGATCGGGCGGTCGAGCTGGCCGTAGCCGCACGAGCGAGGGTCCCGGTCGGGACGCCAGCGGAGGAACCGGGCGGTGTGCCGCAGCCGGTCACCCTCCATCGCGTCGTAGGCGACCTCGACCACCAGCTCGGGGCGCAACGGCTCCCACTCCAGGTTCTTGCCGCCGGTCCACCGGCTCACCCCACCCGGGATGCGCTGGCCCCGCTCGTGGTCGCCGTGCACCCACGGGTGCTCGCCGCCGACCTCGCGGTAGGGCTCCAGCTCGTCGAGCAGCTCCTTGCGGCGGGCCATGCTGAACGAGGAGCTGACGCCGATGTGGTGCAGCACCCCGTCGTCGTCGTAGAGCCCCAGCAGCAGCGAGCCGACCACCGGGCCGGACTTGTGCCAGCGGAAACCGGCCACCACCGCGTCCGCCGTGCGGGCGTGCTTGACCTTGGACATCAGCCGCTTGCCCGGCTCGTAGGGCAGGTCGGCCGGCTTGACGATGAGCCCGTCCAGCCCGGCGCCCTCGAACACCTCGAACCAGCGCCGGGCCGTCGCCGGATCGGTGGTCACCTGCGTCACGTGCACCGGCGGCCGCACCCCGGCCAGGGCCCGCTCCAACTGCTCCCGGCGCTGCGGGTAGGGCCGGTCGGTGAGCAGCTCGTCGTCGAGCGCGAGCAGGTCGAACGCGACGAAGTCGGCGGGCGTGGTCTCGGCGAGCAGCGTCACCCGGGACTTGGCCGGATGGATCCGCTGGGCCAGCAGCTCGAAGTCGAGCCGCGGCTGCCCGCCGGGCCCGTCCCGGCGGATCACGATCAGCTCGCCGTCGACCGCGCACCGGGGCGGGAGCTGGCGGCGCGCCTGCTCGACCACCTCGGGGAAGTAGCGCGTCATCGACTTGCCGCCGCGACTGGCCAGCTCGACCTCGTCGCCGTCGCGGAAGACGATGCAGCGGAAGCCGTCCCACTTCGGCTCGTAGGTCAGGCCGGGATCGGTGGGCAGCTCGGCCACGCTCTTGGCGAGCATCGGCTCGACCGGCGGATTGATCGGCAGGTCCACGGCGACCAGTCAACCAGACCCCACCGACACCCGTGAGTCATCTCACCGCCGGCCCGGGGCGGCGTGTCCCGCCCCGAGCCCGTTCGTCACCCGCGACCGGATGGTGAAACCGCAGGTCAGAGCTACCGTCGCGGCGTGTCGGAGTGGAGTTGCAGATGCTGCGGTCGCTGGCGGGTCAGCGTGGAGCTGGTCCGAGGGCGCTACCGCTACCGGCTGGCGCACCGCTACCCGCCGGAGCACGGCGGCGGAGCCAACGTCGTCGGCGAGGCGGGCTCGGTGGCCGAGCTGGAGTGGCTGCTCCGCCGGTACGCCCCGGTCACCCTGGCCGACCTCCACGAGGCCGCCTGACGCGGATCGACGGCCGCTGGCCGAGCAGCTCGACCTGTCCCCGCCGAGCGCCTGCAAACTTGATGACGTGGACGGCTCACACCTTTGACTCATCCACGTCATCAAGTTTGTAGCCCCGGAGACCGCAGCCATCGGCCCCGCAACCGCAGGGACAACCGCGCATCGCCGCCCGGCGTATTCTCGGCGGACCGGCTCCGGGGAGGAACCAGCATGCGCTTCGTCGAGTCCGTCGAGATCGCCGCCGACATCGACCGGGTCTGGGCGGTGCAGACCGACGTGGAGCGCTGGCCGGAGTGGACACCCTCGGTCACCGCCGCCCGCCGGCTGGAGCCCGGGCCGCTGGCCCTCGGCTCGACCGCCCGGCTCACGCAGCCCCGGCTGCGTCCGGCGGTCTGGCGGGTCACCGAGATCGACCCGCCGTCCGGGTTCGTCTGGGAGTCCACCAGCCCCGGCGTACGCAGCCGGGGCGAGCACCGGCTGGTGCCGTTGGACGGCGGGCGGACCCGCGTCGAGCTGGTGCTGTCCCAGCGCGGCCCGCTGGCCGGGCCGGTCGGGCTGTTCGGCGGCGCCACCATGCGCCGCTACCTGCGGCAGGAGGCGGACGGGCTCAGGCGCCGCTGCGAGCGGGGTTGACCTTCTCCAGCACCGCCAGCCGGTTGCCGTTCTCGTCCGGCCGGTGCGCGACCACCAGATAGCCGCGCCGGGCATACAGGCCCAGGTTGTCGGCGCTCTCCGCGCCGGTGAACAGCGCGAACCGCGCGACCCGGCCGGCGCAGGCGTGCTCCACCGCGGTCAGCAGTCGCCCGCCGATGCCGTGCCCCTGCTGGTCGGGGGCGACCGAGAGCCGGCCCACGTGGGCGGTGTCGCCGTCGAGGCGGGCCCGCACCGAACCGACCAGCCGGGTCCCGCGCCGGGCGGCGAGCACCACGTCCGGGCCGGCCAGCGCCGCCCGCACCTCGTCCAGTGTCTCGGTCAGCGGGGGCAGGAACAGGTCCCGGTAGCGCTGCGCCTCCACCAGGTACGCGGCGCGCTGCACGGTGAGGATCTCCCCGGCGTCCGCGACGACGGCGGGAACGACGGTCACGTCGGTCATCGGGTCAGCTCACCACATCCGCTGCGGGCGGTCGTACCCTGACGGGTGTCCCCGCGCGAGGAGGAGGCCGACGTGGCCGAGCTGACGTACCCCGAGGTGGGCGCGACCCGCGACGGCGGCCGACCGGCCGGTTACCACCACCTGCGCCACCGGGTCCGGCTGCCGGACGGCGCGTTCCCGGCCGCGGCGGACGCGGTGCTCGGCTGGCGGCTGCACCGCGCCGCCGGCGTGGTGATGCGCGCCGACGCGCCGCGCGCCGCGCCCGGGGTGCGGGTCACGCCGGGGCTCGGCGTCGGCCCGGCCCGGATCTGGGGGCCGACCGAGGTGGTCTGGGCCGTGGACGAGCCGGACCGGGCCGGCTTCGGCTACGGCACGCTGCCCGGTCACCCGGAGATCGGCGAGGAGGCGTTCCTGGTCACCCGTGGTCCGGACGGGACCTGGTTCGAGGTGACCGCGTTCAGCCGGCCGGCCCGCTGGTACGTGCGCGCCGCCGGGCCGGTCACCCGGGGCTTCCAGCTCGGGTACGCGTGGTGGCTGGGGCGGACGCTGCGCCGGCTCTGCGCCAGCCGGTGACCGCTCAGTAACGGGCGAAGGACCGGATCGGGGCGCGCGGGCCGTACTTCGGCGCCTGGACGCCGGCGGCCTCCAGCAGCACGCACACCCGCCCCCGGTGGCCGGTGAACGGCGCCAGCAGCGCCAGCATCCGGGCGTCGTCGCCGCGTGGCTCCCCGGCCAGCGCCCAGGCGACCGTGTTCGGCACGTGGTAGTCGCCGACGCTGACCGCGTCCGGGTCCCCGTACGCGATCCGGACCACCTCGGCGGCGGTCCACGGCCCGACGCCGGGGATCGCGGTGAGCCGGCGGGTCGCCTCGGCGGCGTCCGCGCAGCGTTCCAGCCGGTCCGCGACGGCGGCGGCGCGGCGCAGCGTGTCGGCCCGTCGCTGCTCCACCCCGAACGGGTGGAACACCCAGTACGGGGTGGCCGCCACCGCAGCCGGTTCCGGCGGCAGCAGCAGCGGTTGCAGCGGGCCCGGCGCCGGCTCGCGGAAGTGCCGCACGGTCGCCGCGTACGCCCGGTAGGCCTCCTTGCCGGTGACCTTCTGCTCGAAGACGGCCCGCAGCAGCCGGGGGAACACCTGGCCGGTGGCCGGCATCCGCAACCCGTGGTGCTGGTGGGCCAGCCGGGCCACCAGCGGGTGCGCGGCGGCCAGCGCGGGGAAACCGGTCAGGTCGTCGGCCAGCCCGGCCACCCGGTCGGCGCGGTCCACCACCCAGGCCGCGCCCGGGCCGTACCCCTCGGCGACCAGTTCGCCGGCCTCCGGGCGCAGCGCCAGCGTGGCCGGACCGTCCGGGGTGCGGGTCGCCCACCAGAAGCTGCCGGCGGCGATCCGCGCGCACGGGTCGTACGGACTGAAGGTCAGCGCCCGCACCGAGGCGGCCAGCCGGTAGCCGGCCGGCGGGCGCAGCGTGCGGTGGGCGGCGGGCGAGGTCACCCCGCCACTCTGCCATGCGGTGCCGCCGTGACGACGAACACCGCCGCGCAGCCCGAGGGGTGCGCGGCGGTGGTCGTGCCGGGAAGCGGGGCGATGCCGGTACGTCCCGCTTCCCGGGTCCACGACGGTGACCGGCCGCGCCCTCCCCGGCGGCGGCCGGTCACCGTGTCCGGTGCGGTCAGTACGAGTAGTCCGAGCCGCCCGAGTCGCCGGAACCGCCGGACGCCGGCGGCGCGACCGCCTTCGGGGTGCCGGTCGGCAGGCAGGTCAGGTTCTTCTTGCCGTTCGGGTCGACGACGAACCAGGTGCCGCCGACGCCCTGGCCCTTCCACTGGCCCGGCTTCTTGTCGCCGATGTAGCGGTAGACCGGCCAGTCCCCGATGGTGATCTGCCGGGTGCCGTCCTGGCGGGTGACGGTGCCGACCTTGTCGTCGGAGACGCCCTGGAGCTGCGGGTTGCCGTCGGTCAGCGCCGGCGGCCAGACCTCGGCGCACTTGTCCACGCAGTTGGACTGCGCCGGGTTCGACGAGTCCTTGTCGAACCGGTACAGCACCCAGCCGTCCTGGTCGGTGACGACCTTGCCCATCCGGGGCAGCTTCTTGCCGACCAGTTCGTCGGTGAGTTTCACGTCCGACGGGGGCGCCTGGTCGGCGGCGGGAGCCTCCGGGGAGGCCGACGCCTCCGGCTCGGCCGCCGCGGTGGGTTCGGCCGCGGCGACGGCGACCGGCTCCGCCGCGCTCGAGTTCGCCCCGTCGTAGCCTGCGGGGGCGCAGGCCGTAAGTGCGACCATCGCGCTCGCGACGATGACGGTCGTCCGCATGTGGTGTGCCACGTGCCCTCCTCGTTCTTGGCAGTTCGCCCGGTAGTACGGGCCGGGGTGCTGTCAAGGTTGAAGTCGAAAGGGTGGGGCATTTCACAGTGGACCGATTGAACCGATCCGGTCCGTGGTGCGTGCGCCACCACGACGGGATCGTCCGGGAACGACACGACGGCGCCGGGCGGCCATCGCCGCCCGGCGCCGTCGGCGCTGTCGATCTACAGGTCGGAGACGGTCACCAGCGGGCTGGCCACGCCGTTGACGTCCACGGACTGCACCTGGACCTTCTCGATGTCGCCGAGCGGGGCCGAGGTCGACGCGCTCAGCTCCAGCGGAAGCTGGTTCTGGTTGGTGCCGTAGCCGCCCCCCGGCACCGACCAGGTGCCGACCACCTCGCTGGTGGCGTTCTTGCGCACCACCAACAGCCGGCAGGTGCGCGGCCCGGGCAGCCGGCTGAGCTGCACGGCGATCTGCGTGCCGTACTCCTTCTTCGCCAGCCACATCACCGTCTTCACGCCGGTGCCCGGGTCGGTGGCGTTGTGCTGGTCGCCCTCCTGCTCGTTGCCGCCGACGTCCGGGTCGTTCGGGTCGTCCGGCCGACTGCTCGGCGCGGCGGTCGGCACGCTCTGCGTCGGCCCGGCCTGCGGCGTCGGCGGCGGCGTGTCGGCGCCGAGGAACCCGGCCGCGACACCGCTCAGCCCGCCGAACACCACCACGGCCGCGGCGGTGGCCAGCAACTGCCGGACCCGGGTACGCCGCCGGTCCCGCCGCACCGCCACCAGCGTCCGGTCCAGCAGCGCCGGATCGGTGTGGGTCTGCTCCAGCGCGGCCATCGCCTCGCCGTCGATGCCGGAGAGCAGCCCCACCACGGGAACCATCGTCTCCAGCTCCGCCGCGCACGCCCAGCAGGTGGCCAGGTGCTCCTCGAACCGCTCCGCGTCCTGTGCGTCCAGCACACCGAGCGCGTACGCGGCGACGTCCATGTGGTCGGCCCGGCTCATTCCGTCACCCCCCTCTCCTGCAGAGCCGTGCGCAGCGCGCGCAGCGCGTAGTAGACCCGGGACTTCGCGGTGCCCAGCGGCAGGCCCAGCTCCTCCGCCGCCTCCGGCACGGTACGACCCCGGAAGTACGTCGCCACCAGGATCTCCCGGTGGGACTGGCTGAGCGTACGCAGCGCGTCCGCCACGGTCATCGTGCGCAGCACCCGGTCGGTGCTGTCCGCCTCGGCGAACGCGGTCAGGTCCCGGTCGTACGTCTCCGCCGGGCGGGCCTGTTCGCTGCGGTGCTCGTCGATGGCGATCCGCCGGGCCACCGTGACCAGCCAGGGGCGCAGCGAGCCCTGACCACCCTGCACGCCGAGGCGGTGCGCGTTGCGCCAGGCCCGCAGCAGCGTCTCCTGCACGATGTCCTCGGCGCGCTGCCGGTCCCCGCCGGTCAGTCGCATCACGAACATCAGCAGCGGGCCGGCGTGCTCCGCGTAGAGCAGGCGGATCAACTGGTCGGAGTGGCTGGCCTCGGCGGAGGTCGCCTGGTGGCGTCCGGGAGCGGGTCGAGGCGGCACCGGGTCATTCTGGCGATCGGCGGGCTGTGCGTCGACCCCCCGGGTCGAACGCGACGCGCGCGAGTGCGGCTGTGCCCGGGCGGACATCCACTGGGGCCTTGCCACCCCGCCCTGCCAGCCGACCGCCACCGCATGCATGCAGACCTCCGGTGTCCAATGACATCAGCCGGCCCCCCACGGGCATGGCCGCCCGGGGATACGCACCGATCCGCCGATCGGATCAACGTTTGACGGAAAAGATTCCTGGCGGCGGTGGCGTGGAGTCGACAGCGTCCGCGTCGTGGACCACCGGGACGCCGCCGGCGAACCGGTCCAGCTCGTCGCCGGCCACCACCCGGCCCGGGAACCAGTCGCCGGCCGCCCGCCGGGACAGCTCCGGCACCGGCGGGTCCACCCGCGACGCCACCAGCACCAGGTTGCCGTACCGCCGGCCGCGCAGCACCGCCGCGTCGCCCACCAGGCAGGCCCGGGGCAGCACGGTCCGCACGGTGGCGACCTGCCCCCGGGCGTGCCGCAGCGGCGGGCCGTCCGCGACGTTCGCCAGGTAACAGCCGTCCGGCGCCAGCACCCGGGCCACCTCGGCGACGAACTCCACCGAGGTCAGGTGGGCCGGGGTGCGGGCGCCGGCGAAGACGTCCGCCACGATCACGTCGTACCCGCCGTCCCGGCTGGACGACAGCGTGGCGCGGGCGTCGGCCACCCTCACCCGCAACCGGGGATCGGCCGGCCAGGGCAGCTCCCGCCGGACCAGCTCCACCAGCGCGCCGTCCACCTCGGACACCCGCGACGTCGAACCGGGCCGGGTGGCCTGCACGTACCGCGGCAGGGTCAGCGCGCCGCCGCCCAGGTGCAGCACCCGCAGCGGCGCACCGGCGGGCGCCACCAGGTCGATCGCGGCGGCCAGCCGCCGGACGTACTCGAACTCCAGGTGCGTCGGGTCGGTGAGGTCCACGTGCGACTGCGGCGCCCCGTCCAGCAGCAGCGTCCACGAGCCGGGACGGTCCCGGTCCGGCACCAGCTCGGCCCGGCCGGTGTCCACGTCCGCCACCACCCGGTCGGTGTCCCGTCGCCGGCCCATCAGCGCCGCATCCCCCGCGCCGCCGAGGTGAGCACCCGGTGCAGCAGCCGCGCGTCGCCGAGCATGCCGCGCAGCTTGCGCTCCAGCCCGGCGATCGGCACCAGGTTCTGCGGGGCCCGCGGGTCCTTGTACGGCGTGGACGCGAACCGGGGCAGCGTGACCAGCGACAGGTCGGCCAGCGCTACCGCCTCCGGCACGGTCAGCTCGGCCGAGCACTCCATCCGGACGATGCCCGCCCAGGGCGCCCCGGCCGCCACCGGCAGGCGCAGATACCACGACCATCCGCCCCACGCCGTGCCCAGCCGGAACACCGGGCAACGCTGACCCGGCGCCAGCCCGGTCACCACCGCGGTGAGCCGGGCGTCGAGATACTGGCTGTGCTGCGTCTTGATGTAGCCCAGCGTGCGCGGCAGGTTCCGCCGGCTGCGCAGCGGACCGTCCACCACCAGCAGGTCACCGTCGGCGCGGACCGCGTCCGAGACGGCCACCTCCAACGCGGTCAGCGGACCCTGCACCGCGGCCGGCAGCTTGCTCAGCTCGCCGGTGCCGCCGACCCGGTGCACCGGGTAGCGGATCGCGCCGGCCACCACGTCCTGCGCGGACGGGCTGGCGGTGAACAACCCCCGGCCCACCCGGCAGCCGGCCAGCTCGGCGGCGCCCCGGTCCAGGTCACAGCGGACCACCCCGGCCGCGTAGGAGGCGGCGATGCCGGGGAACGAGCCGCCGTCCTCCTCGGCCGTCCAGACGCTGGCGTCGATCCGGCGCACCCCGTCGACGAGCAGCACCACGTCCGGCGCCCGCACCCCCGGGCGCCTGTCGATCGCCCGCCAGTCGGTGACCGGCAGCTCGACGTCGGCCTCCACCTGGGCGCTGCTCGGCGCCGCCGGCCCGGCCCCGCCAGCGGCCTCGAACGACGCCCCGTACGCCGGGTCCCACGAGTCGACGAAGAACCGGGGCTGCGACGGCGTCACGCGGCGCTCACAGGCCGGTCCGCTCGATGCGGGCCGTGCGGGCGTCCTTGCGGACCTCGAAGCGGACCGGGATCCGTTCGGCCAGCGCCGGCACGTGGGTGACCACCCCGACCATCCGGTCCCCCCGGGCGGCCAGGTTCTCCAGCGTGGCCGCGACCGTGTCCAGCGTGGCCGCGTCGAGCGTGCCGAAACCCTCGTCCAGCACGATCGACTCCAGGCTCGCCGCGCTCGTCGACATGCCCGCCAACTGCTCCGACAACGCCAGCGCCAGCGCCAGTGACGCCTGGAACGTCTCCCCGCCGGACAGCGTCCGCACCCCGCGCCGCAACCCGGCGTCGTGGTGGTCGACCACGAAGAACTCGCCCTTGTCGTGCATCAGGTCGTACTGCCCGCCGGACAGCTCCCGCAGGATCCGCGACGCGCCGTCGACCAGCAGGTCCAGCGCCTCGGTGAGCAGCCAGCGCTCGAAGTTGTTGGCCCGCAGGTGGCCGGCGAGCGCGCGGGCCACCCGCGCCTGCCGCTCGTGGCCGGCCCGCTGCTCGCGCAGCTCGGCCGCCTGCTCGCGGCGCTCGGTGAGCCGGCGCAGCTCCGCCTCGGCCCGCTCCACCGCCACGGCGGCGTCGCGCAGCGGATCGTCCGGCGCGTCCAGCCCGGCGGCGGCGAACAACGCGCCGATCCGGTCGGACACCTCGGCCGCCGCCCGCTGGGCCGCGTCCACCGCGTCGGCCCGCCCGCCCCGGTCGGCCCGCCGCCGGTCGGCCTGCTCGCCCGCCCACCCGGCCAGCGCCGCCCAGGCCACCGCCACGTCGTCCCGGTCGGCGGCCGGCGGGCCGAACCGGGCCAGCCCGTCCCGCACCGCGTCGAAGTCGCGCCACGCCCGGCGCAGCCGGTCCTGCGCGCCGTCGAGCGTGCCCCGCGCCCGCCGGGCGGCCTCCCGGCCGGCCCGCACCGCGCCGCCCGCCTCGTCAAGCGCGGCCCGCAGCCGGGCGTGCTCGGCCAGAGTCCCGCGCAGCGCCTCCGGCGCGGCGGCGCCCGCGAGCTGCCCGTCCAGCTCGGCCAACCGGGCGGCGAGCCCGTCCTGCTCGGTCCGGACCCGCAGCAGCACCCGGTCCAGGTCACGGGCGGCGGCGTCGCGCTCGGCCACCACCCGCTTGGCGGCCTCGCTGGCCGTCCGCGCCGCCTTGCCGGCCGCGATCGCCCGGCTCACCGCCGAACCCTTCGGCATCGCCGGCACGGCGGTGACCACCTGCTCGCACACCGGGCAGGGCGCCCCGCCGACCAGGTGCGCCCGCAGCGCCACCGCCTGGTCGGCGGCCTTGGCCTCCTCGTGCGCCCGGAACGCCGCCTCCAGCTCGACCTCGGCCCGCTCGGCGGCGGCCCGCGCCGTGTGCAGCGCCGCGACCGCGGCGTCGTGCTCGGCCCGCGCCGCGTCGGCCGTCGCGCGGACCGTCGCCGCCTCGCCGGTCAACCGCTCCCGGTCGGCGTACGCCCGCAGCAGCAGGCGCAGCGCGCTCTCGTCGCCGGCCGCCGCCAGCTCGCCGCGCAGCTTCTCCTCCCGCTCCTCGGCCAGCCCGACCGCCGCGGTCGCCTCGTCGACCGCCACCCGGGCCGCGGCCACCGCGCGGGCCAGCTCGGCGGTGCCGTCCGGCGGCCGGACCCCGGCCAGCACGCCCAGCTCGGCGTCGAGCGCGGCCAGCGCCGCGGCCCGCTCACCGGCCGTGGCCCGGGCCCGCTCCAACTCCGGTACGGCCGCCGCGACCGCCCCGGCCAGCTCCCGCACCGCCTCGACCCGGCCCCGGGCGTCGGCCAGCCGCGCGTCGTCCACGTCGGCGAGACCGCCGAGCACCTTGTCGACCGTCTCCAGCTTCGCCTCGGCCTGCCCGGCGCGCTCGACCGCCTTCTTCTGCACGCCCTCGTAGACACCCAGCCCGAGCAGGTTCACCAGGATCTGCTGGCGGGTGGCCGGCTTGGCGTGCAGGAAGTCGGCGAACTGCCCCTGTGGCAGCACCACGCAGGAGGTGAACTGCTCGTACGGCAGCCCGACCGCGTCGAGCACGGCCTGCTCCATCTCGGCCGGCGTGCCCGCCACCACGTCGCCCAGATCCTCCGGGCTGAGCCCGGTGTCCAGCTTGGTGACGTCGAAGCCCTGCGGCATGAGCTGGAGCCCGGCGTTGGCCGTCTTCACCGTGCCCCGGCCGTCGCGCCGGACCACCCGGGTGGCGACGTACCGGTCGCCGGCGGACTCGAAGACCAGCCGGACCCGCGCCTCGGTGGCGGACGGCGCCAGCGCGTTCGCCAGCCCCCGCGCGCCGCCCCAGCGCGGCACCGTGCCGTAGAGCGCGAAGCAGATCGCGTCGAGCACCGTCGACTTGCCCGATCCGGTCGGCCCGACCAGCGCGAAGAAGTCGGCGTCGGTGAAGTCGACGGTGGTCTCCTCGCGGAACACGGTGAAGCCGGCCATGTCCAGCCGTATCGGCCGCATCAGTGCTCCACCTCCTCGAGCAACTCGTCGAAGAGTTCCCGCACGCCGTCGTCGGCGTGCCCGCGGCTGCCCAGGTAGTCGGCGAACAGCTCGCGCGGCGAGCGGCCGGCCCGCTGGGCCGTGCGGGTGCCGCTGCCCGGCGCCGGCATCAGCTCCGGGTCGATCCGGATCTCCAACGCCCGGGGGAGCAGCTCCTGCACCTCCTCGCGCAGCCCGGCCCGGGGCTGCTCCCGGACGAAGACCCGCAGCCAGCCGTCGGGCGGCTCGATCTCGGCGAGCTGCGCCAGCGTGCCCCGCACCGTGCGCAGCGGCACCGCGCCGGGCACCGGCACCTCCCGGACCCGGGCAGCGGTGGTGGCGGTGACCTCCACGATCGTCACCGAGCCGACGTTCTCCTGCTCGCCGAAGTCGACAGCGAGCGGGCTGCCGCTGTAGCGGATCGGGCAGGGGCCGATCACCCGCTGCGAGCGGTGCAGGTGGCCCAGCGCCACGTAGTGCGCGTTGCCGGGGAAGACGGTCGCCGGCACCGCGTAGCCGAGCACGGTGTGCGCGTCCCGCTCGCCGCCGCCGGTGCTCGCCCCGACCACTGTCAGGTGCGCGGTGACCAGGTGCACCCGGTCCGGCTCGGTGAAGCCCTCGGCCAGCTTGCCGAGCACCCGGCCGAGATGGTCGGCGTAGGTCTGGTTGGCCTCGGCCGGGGTGAGCGCGTACATCTCCACCGCGCGGACCGCGTAGCGCTGGGACAGGAACGGCAGCGCGGCGACCTGCCACCGCTCGCCGTCCCGGGTCACCCCGTCGACCACGTGCTCGGCCGGATTCTCCCGGACGCTGCCGCGCAGCGTGATGCCGGCGGCGTCGGCCCACGGGCGCAGCGCGTCGAGCGCCGCGCCGTTGTCGTGGTTGCCGCCGATCGCCAGCACGTCGGCGCCGGTGCGGCGCAGCGCGGTCAGCGCGCGGGTGACCAGCCGGGTCGCCTCCGGCGTGGGCGCGGCGGTGTCGTAGAGGTCGCCGGCGACGATCACCAGGTCGGGCCGCTCCTCGCGGGCGATGTCGATCACCTGGGCGAGGACCTGCGTGTGCTCCTCGGCCCGGGACTGCCCCTTGAGGACCTTGCCGACGTGCCAGTCGGAGGTGTGCAGGATCTTCATGGTGGGTCGCCGCCTAGAACGGGATGTCGTCGTCGGAGGTGCCGGAACCGACCACCGCGAACGGGTCGGCGGCCTGCGTGATCGACCGTAGCGTCTCCGACGGGGCGCGGCCCGCCTCGGAGACGCGGGTGGCCCACGCCGGGAACGGGAACTCCAGGCAGAGCGGCACCGGGATGTCGGGCTGGTTGACGAACATGGTGCCGGGCTTGGCCAGCAGCGCCCGCTGCCGCTGCGCGGGCGGCAGGAAGCCGTACTCCGGGCGGGACGCCTCGGCCGGGTCGAGCCGGCCGACCACCCGGATCGCCGAGTTGGTGACGATCCGCCGCTCCACCTCGCTCGCGGTCTGTTGCGCGCCGACCAGGATCACCCCCAGCGAGCGGCCCCGCTCGGCGATGTCGAGCAGCACCTCCTTGATCGGGGAGGAGCCCTCGCGGGGCGCGTACTTGTTCAACTCGTCGAGCACGACGAAGAGCAACGGCTTGGCGGTGCCGGCCTTCTCCTTGCGCTCGAACTCGCTCTTGAGCGTCACGCCGACCACGAAGCGCTGCGCGCGGTCCGGCAGGTTGTGCAGGTCGACCACGGTGACCTGGGCGCTCTCCGCGGTGTTGATCGAGTGCGGGCGGCGGGTGGCCAGATCACCGCGGATCAGCCGGCCCAGGTCCTTCTTGCTGCCGATGAGCCGGCGGGCGAACGCGTTGACAGTGCCCAGGCCGACCGCGCTGCCGGCCCAGTCGCCCCGGGTCTCGTCGTCGTTGAGCTGCTCGACCACGTGGTCGACCAGGTCGGCGTAGGAGCCGAGGCGGACCCCGTCGATGCTCACCCCGCCGTCGGCGGGCTGGGCGTAGCGGGCCAGGTGGGCGGCGACCGAGTGGACCACCATGGTGTATTGCTGGCGCTCGTCGTCGGCGTCGGCGAACACGTAGGGCAGCAGCCGGTCGGCGCAGAACTCGCTCAGCGTCCAGTAGAAGCTGTCCACGCCGGTGAGCCGGCTGCTCACGTCCGGCGTGCCGGAGGAGTCACCGACCCGGGGCGGGGCGTACACCCGCACGTCGGGGAACGCGCCGG
This sequence comes from Micromonospora sp. NPDC018662, assembly GCF_044391475.1. Taxonomy (NCBI): domain Bacteria; kingdom Bacillati; phylum Actinomycetota; class Actinomycetes; order Micromonosporales; family Micromonosporaceae; genus Micromonospora; species Micromonospora sp. NPDC018662. The sequence continues at coordinate 10,519 of NZ_JBISAC010000009.1, read as the reverse complement.
CGTCGAGACCGAGCTTCGCGTACGCCGCGCGGGTCGGGTCGTCGAGCCGGGTGTTCGGGTGGTCGAGGAAGAGCAGGTCCTCGCCCTTCACGTTGAAGATCAGCGCCTTGGCGTTGACCGCGTCGCCACCGAGCACGCCGGAGCGGAACACCGAGTAGAGCAGGAAGGTGGCGAAGCTGGTCTTGGTGGCGACGCCGGAGATGCCGGAGATGGAGACGTGCGCGCCCCGGGTGCCGTCGAGGAAGTCGGCGTTGAGGTAGACCGGCACGCCGTCGCGGCCCATCCCCATCGGGATCCGCCGCTCCATCCGGTCGAAGTGCAGCGCCCGGGCCCGGGCGTCGCCCTCGGCCCGGTGCACCACCGCGCCCGGGGTGGGCGGGACGTAGAACTCCGGGTCGACCCGGGTGGTGGTGATCTCGGCGGCCTCCTGCACCTGGGCCGGCAGCGTGCCGTCGGCGATGGCGAAGACGTCGGAGTCGAACTGCGCCCCCTCGTGCCGGGCGCGCACCTGGGTCACCACCCCGGCGATGGTCACCGGCTCGCGGTCGGGCAGCTCGCGTCGGGTCACCACCACGTCGTCGAGTTGCAGGTAGCTCCCCGGGGCGACGGCCGTCCAGAAGGTGAGCGGGGTGGCGTCGGCGGTGCCGAGCACTCGGCCCACCCCCTCGCCGGGGCCGTCGAGCTGGTCGTCGGTCATCGGCGGTCTCCGGTCGGCTGGTCGTCGGGTTGGCGGCGCACGCCCTGCATCCTGCCCGAGGGATGCGACAGGTCGCCATGCGACGCGTCGGACGCCACGCCGGCCGGTCGCCGGGCGGATCCGGGCGACCACGGTCCGTGCGATTCCGCTCCCGACGCGCCTCCGGCGCGAGATCCTGCAAGGAAGGCCGGGAGAGCGGGGGAGCGGCACGTGGCGTCGACACGGGGCCGGCTGGTCGGGCTGTTCGTCCTCGCCGCGGCCCTGCCGGCGGTCGAGGAGGTGGTGCTGGTCGCCGTGCGGTTCCACGCCGCCCGGGCGCTCGCGCCGCAGGTCACCGCCGTCTGGCCGTACGACTCGTACCACGACCTGCGGTGGCTGCTGGTCTACCACGACTCGTGGGGGAGCTTCGGGCTCGGCCTGCTCGCGGTGATCGTGCTCCGCGGGCTGTTCTCCGCGCTGCTCGCCTGGCTGGCCTGGCCGGCCGGCACGCCCCGGCCGTCGGGGCGCCGGCTGCTCCGGCGCAACCTGGTGGTCGCCGTGGTGGCGGCGTTGGTGGTCTCGCCGTGGGCCGCGCTCTCCGTCGCCTTCTCCGCGGTGGCGCTGTCCTGGTACCTGTTCGCCTCGCTCGGTCCACTGCTGGTGACCGCGCCGTTCCTGGCCCGGGCCGGCGTGGTGGACCGCTGGTGGCGCGGGCTGCCGACGATCGAGCTGGTCGGCTGGTCGACGCTCAACTTCGCGGTGCTCACCCTGGCCGGCGCGCTGATCTCCAGCGTTCCCGGCTGGTGGCCGGTGCCGGTCGCCGCGCTCGCCGGGGCGGCGAACGGGGCGCTCTGGCTGCGGGTCGTGGACGCCGCGGTGCGACCGGCCCGGGTCCACCTGCCCCGCCTCCCGGCCGCGCCGATCGCGATCGCGCTGGCCGTGGTCGGCGCGGTCTGGGCCGAGTCGATCATCGGCATCGCCACCGGCGGGCAGGGGTCGTGGCGCCCGCCGATCCTGTCCCAGCGCCTGCCGGACCGGGTGCCCGAGGCGATGATCGTGCTGGGCGGGCACGACTCGCGCTGGGACGGCGAGCCGGCCGCCGACCCCCGGGTCGAGCGGTACTCCTACCGGGGACTGGACGCCTCGGGGCGCCCGCGGCCGTACCGGCCGGAGGCCACCCACCAGTCGCTGGACACCAGCGCCGCCGTGCTGGCGGCGCACGTGCGGGCGTTGCACCGGCGTACCGGACGGCCGATCGCGTTGGTCGGGCAGAGTGAGGGCGCGATGGTGATCCGCACCTACCTGGACAAGCTGCCCCGGGGGCCGGTGACCGCGGCGGTGCTGTTCAGCCCGCTGGTGCGCGCCGGCCGCACCTACTATCCCCCACCGGGGTACGAGGGCTGGGGCGTGGCCACCGGCTGGCAACTGCGGGCGCTGTTCTGGCTGGCCGACCTGCCCCGACCGGTGAAGAACCAACCGGACGAACCGTTCGTGCGGTCGATCCTGGTGGACGCGCCGTTCTATCGCAACCGCACGCTCTGCCCGGTGCCGGGCGTCCGGATGATCGCGTTCCTGCCCACGGTGACCGCCGCCGAGGCGCCGCCCGGGGAGTACAGCCACGTGCCGGTCTACCAGATGCCCGCGTTCCACGGCGGCCTGATCGGCAACCGGTCCGTCCAGGACGAGGTGACCCGGTTCCTGGCGGGCGAGCCGATCAACCGGCCGCGCCGCGAGTACGACCTGCTCCAGCGCCTCGGCTCGGCCTGGCAGGCGCCGTCGCTGCTGCTGACGCAGAACCCGCTGTGGTCGGCCACGCGGGAGGGTGACCCGGCGCGCACCGGTCAGGTCTGTCAGCCGCGGTGATCAGCCGGCGCGTACCGGCCGGGCGGTGGTCAGCCGGCGCGCGCCACCCGGCGGTGCCGCAGCAGCAGCCGCAGCGCGGCCCCGTCGAGCGCCACCACGAGCACGGCCCGGACCGGCGCGTACGGCAGGAGCAGCAGGTCGACCACGACTGCGGGCAGCACGCAGCAGCACGCCACCGGCACCGCCCACCGCCGACCGGTGAGCACCGCCAGCCCGGCGACGGTGACCGCCACCCCGACCGCGAGGTGCGCCCACGCCCAGGCGCCGAGGTCGACCCGGTAGACGCCGTCGGCGGTCGCCACGGCGAACCGGGCGTGCCGGGTGTGCGCCCAGGCCGACACCGCGTCCACCAACCCGGCGGCGGCGAGCAGCCCGGAGGCGAGCAGCGGCCGGCGGACCGGGCCCGCCCCGGCCAGCTCCGTCACGCCCATTTCCCCAGGCTAGGCCCCTCCCGCCGCCCCCGGCGCCCAATCCCCACCCCACCCCCACCCCCACCCTTGCGCGCTGATTCACGGAAAGCGTGGCTATCCCGGGCGAAATAGCGACTCTTTCCGTGAATCAGTGCGCGGGGCGCGAGCGCGGGGCGCGCGGGGCGCGCGGGGCGCGGGGTGGGGCGCGGGCACGGCACGGGGCGGGGCGGGGCACGGGGTGGGGCGGGGCGCGGGGCACGCGGGGCGCGGGGCGCGCGGGGTACGCGGGGCGCGGGGGGCGCGGGGGGCGCGGGGTGGGGCGCGCGGGCCCGGGGTGGGGCGGGGCACGGGGTGGGGCGGGGCGCGGGGGCGGGGTGGTCAGGCGGCGGGGGCGGCTCCGGCGGGCGGCGGGTCGCCCGGGTCGCGGGCGTAGCGCAGCATCAGCACCCCGTCGGCGGCGGCCAGCACGTGCCGCAGCGGCAGGTGACGCGCGGCGCTGCCGGTTCCGGCGGTGATCCGGCCCGGGCCGGCGCCGGCGAGCAGCGGCGCCACGGTCAGGCACAGTTCGTCGACCAGGTCGGCCGCGGTGAGCGCGCCGAACAGGTGTGGCCCGCCCTCGCAGAGCACCTGGCCCAGCCCGCGGCGGTGCAACTCGGCCAGGCCGGCGGCCAGGTCGACGTGGTCGGTGCCGCAGCGGATCAGGTCGGCCACCTCGGTGAGCCCGGCCGGTGGTTCGGCGTGGCCGTGGGTGAGCACCAGCGGTCGGACCGGTGCGTCGGCGAAGCAGGCCTGGGCCGGGTCGAGGTCGAGCGAGCCGGAGACCACCACCAGCGTCGGGAACTCGGCGAGGCCGTGCGCGCGGCGCCAGGCCCGGCGGTCGGCGCTCAGCCGGACCGCGCGGTAGCCCTCGTGCCGCAGCGTGCCGGCGGCCACCAGCAGGCCGTCGCAGAGCATCCGCAGCAGCCCGAAGACGCGCTTGTCCGGTTCGCCGGAGAGCCCGGCGGAGTAGTCGTCCAGGGTGACCGCGCCGTCCGCGCTGGCCACGAAGTTCACCCGCAGGTGCGGCCGCGGTGCCCGGCCGTAGAGCGCGGTGAGCTGCGGGTCGGTCAGCGGACCGGACCCGGGTACGGGCCAGATCCGTTCGACCGGCGGGCCGGCGCTCATTCGCCGGCCGGACCGGTGACCGGAGGGGTGGGTCGGGAAGCGCGGTGCTGGCAGTCGCACCTCGTCCGGCCGGGGCAGTCGTCGTGCCGCCGTTCCCGGCAGGCTCGGCAGATCATGCTGGCAGCCTATGCCGCGTCCGGGCGGCGCAGCGCACGCGGTAACGAAATGGGAACGCTCCCAGTGGCCTATTGACACCCCTGTTACCTGCCGGCAATCTCATGGGAGCGCTCCCGCGAGTGGCGTGGATCTCTTTCCTGCCCGCTCCGGCCCGGCGCTAAACGCACCCCCCACCACAGAGATATTTCGCCTCACCACCGAAAGAGGGGTCTCGGATGAGCGTCCCAATTCGCCGCCGACAGCTCGCGGCCATCGCGCTCGCGTCTGTCGCGGTGCTCGCCACCGCCACCGCCTGCAGCGACGACTCGTCGTCCGACGGCGGCAGCAGCGACGGCCCGGTCACCCTGGTCGTCGACGTCTTCGGCGACCAGGGCTTCGGCTACGAAGACCTGTACAAGCAGTACGAGGCCGAGCACACCAACGTCAAGATCCAGGAGCGCGGCAAGGGCCTCGGTCTCGGTGACTACAACACCCGCCTGACCCAGCAGATCACCGCCGGCTCCGGCGCCGGTGACGTGGTGGCCCTCGAAGAGGGCACGATCGTCCAGTTCTACGCGCAGGCCGACAAGTTCGTGAACCTGGCCGACCACGGCGCGAACGACCTCAAGGGCAACTTCCTGCCGTGGAAGTGGGAGCAGGGCAGCACGCCCGACGGCAAGGTGCTGGGCCTCGGCACCGACGTCGGCTCGATGGCGCTGTGCTACCGCACCGACCTGTTCAAGGCCGCCGGCCTGCCCACCGACCGCGAGCAGGTCGGCGCGCTCTGGCCGACCTGGGACCAGTTCATCGCCACCGGCCAGAAGTTCGCCGCCGCCGACAAGAAGCACAAGTTCGTCGACTCGGCGACCAACTTCTACAACGTGGTGCTGATGCAGGTCGCGGGCCAGGGCACCGGCTACACGTACTACGACAAGAGCAACAAGCTGGTCATCGACCAGAACCCGGACGTGCAGGCCGCATACCAGCTCACCACCAAGATGATCGCCGCCGGGCTGTCGAACAACCTGCAGTCCTTCTCCAACGAGTGGAACGCCGGTTTCAAGAACGGCACCTTCGCCACCATCGCCTGCCCGGCGTGGATGACCGGTGTGATCAAGGGTCAGGCTGGTGACGCGGCGGCCGGCAAGTGGGACATCGCCAAGGCCCCCGGCGCCGGTGGCAACTGGGGCGGTTCGTTCCTCGGCGTGCCGAAGTCGAGCAAGCACCAGAAGGAGGCCGTGGAACTGGCCAAGTTCCTGACCAGCGCCAAGGGCCAGATCGGCGCGTACAAGGCGGTCGGCAACCTGCCGTCGAACCCGCAGGCGCTCACCGACCCGGCCGTGGCCGACTCGACCAACGACTACTTCAGCAAGGCCCCGGTCGGCAAGATCTTCGCCGCCGGCGCCACCGACCTGAAGCCGGTCTACCTCGGCCCGAAGAACAACGCGGTCCGCACCGCCGTGGAGAACACGCTGCGCGCCGTGGAGCAGGGCAAGTCGGCCGACGAGCAGTGGCAGGCGGCCTTGAAGAACGGTGCGGCCGCCGGTAAGTGATCCGGCTGAGCCGCCCGCGGGGGGGGGGGGGGGGGGGGGGGGCGCCGGGGGCCCCCCCCCCCCCCCCCCCCCCCGCGGTGCCCGCAGAGCCCGGCGTCCCCCGTGAGGCGGGCGACGCCGGCCGAGGAGAAGGACTCCTGATGAGCCTCGACCTGCACGCCACGGCGCCGCCCGAGCCCGGTCCGCCGCGCGCCGCCCGTCCCGCCGCGCACCGTCGCGCCGCCTCCGCGACCAAGCTGGACCTGAAGTACTCGCCCTACCTGTACGTCCTGCCGTTCTTCCTGATCTTCGCGGTGTTCAGCGCGTACCCGATCGTGTACACGGTCTGGATCGCGTTGACCGACCGCTCGCCGCTCAACTCGACCATCTCCTTCGTGGGGCTGGACAACTTCGTCGAACTGATCACCGACGACCCGCAGTTCTGGAACGCGGTGGTGAACACGTTCGGCATGTTCGTGCTCTCCACCGTGCCCCAGCTGATGCTGGCGCTGATGCTGGCCAACGCGCTGAACCGGCGGCTGCGCGCGCAGACCTTCTTCCGGATGGCCATCGCGATGCCGATCATCACCTCGACCGCGGTGGTCGCGCTGATCTTCTCGATGATCTACGCCAAGGACTTCGGCCTGGTCAACTGGCTGCTCGACAGCGTCGGCCTGGACCCGATCGACTGGCGGGCGAACCGCTTCGCCTCCTGGTTCGCCATCTCCACCATGGTCGACTGGCGCTGGGTCGGCTACAACGCGCTGATCTACCTGGCCGCGATGCAGTCGATCAGCAAGGACATGTACGAGGCCGCCGCGCTCGACGGCGCGTCCCGGCGACGGCAGTTCTGGTCGATCACCGTCCCCCAGCTGCGTCCCACGATCATCTTCACGCTGATCATCTCCACCATCGGCGGGCTCCAGCTGTTCACCGAGCCGCTGCTGTTCACCAGCGGGTCGGGCGGTCTCTCCGGCGGCTCCGAGGGCCAGTTCCAGACCATCACGATGTACCTGCTCGACGTGATGAACCAGCGCTTCCGGTGGGGGTACGCCGGGGCGGTCGCGCTCGTGCTCTTCGTGCTCATCGCACTGATGTCGACGATCAACTATCTGTTGGCCCGACGCATCAGCTCCGACAAGTGAAGGTGACGAGATGACGACCACCACACTCCGTCCGCCCACCCGGCCGACCGCGCCGGCCAAGGCCACCCACCAGGCCGAGCGGCTCTGGAAGGCCAGCCCGCTCACCTGGTTCGGGCTGGTCCTCGGCGTGATCCTGTCGCTGTTCCCGTTCTACTGGATGATCGTGATCGCCTCGCGGACCAACGACGCGGCCAACTCCTGGCCGCCGCCGTTCCTGCCCGGCGGCAAGCTCGGCGAGAACATCGAGCGGGTGCTGGCCAACGGCGACGCCAACGTCGTCAAGGGGCTGATGAACTCGTTCCTGGTCTCCGGGACGATCACCATCGCCACGGTGTTCTTCGGCTCGCTGGCCGGCTTCGCGTTCGCCAAGCTCCGCTTCCGGGGCAAGAACGCGCTGCTGCTGATCATCCTCGCCTCGATGATGGTGCCGATCCAGCTCGGCGTGCTCCCGCTCTACATCCTGATGGCGAAGCTCGACTGGCTGAACACCATGCCGTCGGTGACCGTGCCGTTCCTCATCGGCGGCTTCGGGATCTTCATGATGCGCCAGTACGCCGAGCAGGCGGTCCCGAACGAGCTGATCGAGGCCGCCCGGGTGGACGGCTGCTCGACCTGGAAGGTGTACTGGCACGTGGTGATGCCCGCGCTGCGTCCCGCCGCCGCGGTGCTCGGCCTGCTCACGTTCATGGAACAGTGGAACCAGTTCTTCTGGCCGTTCGTGGTGCTGGCCGACCCGTCCAACCCCACCGTCCAGATCTCGCTGCGCAGCCTCAACACCGCCTACTTCGCCGACAACTCGCAGATCTTCGCCGGTACGTTGATCGCCACCCTGCCCCTGTTCGTCGTGTTCGTTCTGTTCGGCCGCCAGATCATCGGCGGCATCATGGAAGGCGCCGTCAAGTCGTGAGCAACCCAGCCAGCCCGCCCGCCGTCGGCGTTCTCGACGAGGGCCCGGCCCTGACCTTCCCGCCCGGCTTCCTCTGGGGCGCGGCGACCGCCGCGTACCAGATCGAGGGCGCCGCGGCGGAGGGTGGCCGTACGCCGTCGATCTGGGACACCTTCAGCCACACCGAGGGTCGGACGGTGGCCGGGCACACCGGCGACGTGGCCTGCGACCACTACCACCGGATGCCGGACGACGTGCGGCTGATGGCCGACCTGGGGCTGCGGTCGTACCGCTTCTCGGTCTCCTGGCCGCGGGTGCAGCCGGGTGGCACCGGCGCGATCAACCAGGAGGGGATGGACTTCTACAGTCGCCTGGTCGACGAGCTGCTCGGCCACGGCATCGAGCCCTGGGTGACGCTCTACCACTGGGACCTGCCCCAGCCGCTGGAGGACGCCGGCGGCTGGCCGGCCCGGGACACCGCCGGCCGGTTCGCCGAATACTCGGCACTGGTCGCCGACGCGCTCGGCGACCGGGTGAAGTACTTCACCACGCTGAACGAGCCGTGGTGCTCGGCGTTCCTCGGCTACGGCTCCGGCGTGCACGCGCCGGGCCGCAGCGACGGCGCGGACGCGGTCCGGGCCGGGCACCACCTGATGCTCGGGCACGGCCTGGCCGTGCAGGCGGTTCGGGCGTCCCGCCCGGAGGCGGAGCTGGGCATCACGGTGAACCTCTACCCGGTCACCCCGGCCACCGGGTCGGCGGCGGACGCCGACGCGGCCCGGCGCATCGACGCGCTGGCCAACCGGTTCTTCCTGGACCCGGTGCTGCGCGGCGCGTACCCGGCCGACCTGGTCGCCGACCTGCGGGGCATCACCGACCTCGGACACGTCCGGGACGGCGACCTGGCGACCATCTCCACGCCGCTGGACATGGTCGGGGTCAACTACTACAGCCGGCACGTGGTCGCCGCGGCGGTCGAGGGGGCGGAGCCGGAGCCCTACTGGCGGGCGCCGTCCTGCTGGCCGGGCAGCGAGGACGTCCGGTTCGTCAGCCGGGGCGTGCCGGTGACGGACATGGACTGGGAGATCGACGCCCCGGGCCTGACCGAGACGCTGGAGCGGGTCCACCGGGACTACACCGACCTGCCGCTCTACGTCACCGAGAACGGCTCGGCGTTCGTCGACACGCTGGCCGACGGCCGGGTCGACGACCCGGACCGGCTGGCCTACTTCGCCGCGCACCTGCGCGCGTCGCACGCCGCGATCGAGGCCGGGGTGCCGCTGAAGGGCTACTTCGCCTGGTCGCTCATGGACAACTTCGAGTGGGCCTGGGGCTACACGAAGCGGTTCGGCATGGTCTATGTCGACTACGACAGCCAGGCCCGGATCGCGAAGTCCAGCGCCAGGTGGTACGCCGACGTGATCCGACGCAACGGCCTGGCCGCACAATAAGCTGGGCCAGCCAGTAACGGGTGGTGGCCCGGCGCCGGAGCCTCAACCGGTGCCGGGCCCGCCCGACCGTCGGAGGAGCACAGACGATGACAACGCAGCGCACCCGCTCGCTCGGGCGCCCGACCCTCGACGCGGTCGCGGCCCGCGCCGGCGTCGGGCGCGGCACGGTCTCCCGCGTGGTCAACGGCTCGCCGCAGGTCAGTCCGGAGGCCCGGGCGGCCGTCCAGCAGGCCATCGCCGAGCTGGGGTACGTGCCGAACCGGGCCGCCCGGGCGCTGGTCACCCAGCGGACCGACTCGGTGGCCCTGGTGGTCTCCGAGTCGGGGGAGCGGGTCTTCACCGAGCCGTTCTTCGCGGCGATCGTCCGGGGCGTCAGCTCCGGTTTGGTGGAGACGCCCATGCAGCTCTGGCTGGCCATGGTGCAGTCGCCGATCGAGCGGGAGCGGGTCGAGCACCACCTGACCAACCAGCACGTGGACGGCGTACTCCTGCTCTCGCTGCACGACTCGGACCCGCTGCCCACGCTGCTGGAGGAGCGCGGCCTGCCCGCGGTGCTCGGCGGCCGGCCGGCGCGGATGCTGCACCCGAACGCCCAGCCCGCGTGGTTCGTCGACGTGGACAACGTCGGCGGCGCCCGGCAGGCGGTGGAGCACCTGGTCGCCCGGGGGCGGCGGCGGGTCGCCACCATCGCCGGCCCGCAGGACATGGGCGCCGGCCTGGCCCGGCTCTCCGGCTACCGGGAGGCGGTGCGCGCCGCCGGGGGCGCGGTCGAATCCGGGCTGATCGCGTACGGGGACTTCAGCGAGGGCAGCGGCACCGCCGCCATGCGCCGGCTGCTGGACTCCTGCCCGGATCTGGACGCCGTCTTCGTCGCCTCCGACCTGATGGCCTTCGGCGCGTTGCGCGCGCTGCGGGAGGCCGGTCGCCGGGTGCCCGAGGACGTGGCCGTGATCGGCTTCGACGACGCCCCGATCGCCCGCCAGGCCGAGCCGCCGCTGACCACGGTGTTCCAGCCGGTGGAGGAGATGGGTCGGCAGATGGCCCGCCTGCTGGTCTCCCGCATCCGCGGCGACGACGTCCCGTCCCCCCACGTCCTCCTGAACACCCAACTGATCCACCGCGCCTCCGCCTGACGCCCCGCACGCTACCCCGCACGATCCGCGCTGATTCACGGAAAGAGTGGTCATTCCGCGCGCGATGACCACTCTTTCCGTGAGCTTGTCTCATCCTGTTTGTGCTGGTCGGGGGGTCTTGACGTGGTGGTGTGAGGTGTTTTCTGGCTGGTCGGTGGGGTGT
>NZ_JBISAC010000008.1:99802-309286 GCF_044391475.1 Micromonospora sp. NPDC018662 | reverse complement strand
AGAGCAAGATCGAACCCCCGGCCCCGATCGACAAGGACCTCTACGACCTCCCCCCGGAGGAGTGGGGCGACGTCAAGCAGGTCCCCGGCTCGCTGCCGGCCGTGCTCGACTCGCTCGAGGCCGACCACGACTACCTGCTCGACGGCGGCGTGTTCACGCCGGACCTGATCTCCACCTGGATCGACTGGAAGCGGGCCAACGAGGTCGACCCGGTGCGCCTGCGCCCGACCCCGCACGAGTTCGCGATGTACTTCGACTGCTGAGCACGCTCTCGTCAGCACCGGCCGGGCCGGCTCCGCCTTCGCGGGGCCGGCCCGGCCGTTCCGTTGCCGGGCCGGCTCAGCGCGGCGCGTGCCGGTGGCGCAGCCCGGCCCGGACGCCGGCCGCCACGACGACCACCACCAGCACCGTCATCAGCACCGCGCCGGGCGCCTTGGTGAACCGGGCCAGGTTCGTGCCGTCGGGCAGCGCGAGCACCGAGGCCACCACGCAGGGCGCCACGAACCAGACGGCCCGGGCCGGCGACACCACCGCCACCGCGAGCAGCGCCAGCGGCCAGGTCGCGTACCAGGGGTGGAAGACCGGGGCGAGCAGCACGGTGGCGGCCAGCGCCAGCCCGGCGCCGAGCAGCACCACCCGCTGCCGATCCGCGCCCGACCGGCGCAGCGCCGTCCACGCCCGCCACCAGAGCGCCACCAGCAGCCCGGCCAGCAGCACCAGCCCGACCAACCGGGTCACCGGCACGGCGTGCGGGGCACGCCCGACCAGTTCGCCGGCGTAGTCGATCACGAAACCGACAGCGGTCGGTGGCGAGGTCCACTGCTGCGAGTCGCCGCTGCGGCCGAGCCCGTCCACCCAGCCCAACCCGAGGCGGGTGGCGAGCGAGAGGACCAGCAGCGTGCCGAGCACCGCCGCGGCCAGCCGGCCACCGTCGCGCAGCAGCGCCCGCCAGGTGTGCCGACCGGGCACGGCGGCGAGCGCCGCGAACGGCAGCACCACCACGGCGACCGCCTTCACCGCGACCGCCAGGCCCAGCAGCACCCCGGCCACCACCAGCGCGCGCGACGTGCCCGGTCGGCGGACGAGCACCAGCAGCCCGAGCAGGACCAGCCCGAGCGCGAGCGCGTCGTTGTGCGCGCCGGCGACCAGGTGCACCCCGACCAGCGGGCAGGCCAGCACCAGCCAGGCCGCCCGGCGGGCCGGCACCCCGGCGGCCCGGGCCAGGCCGGGCAGGGCGACGGCGGCCAGCAGCACCCCGGCCACCGCGACCAACCGCAACAGCACGATCGTCCCGACCAGGCCGCCGCCGGCGAGCACCGCCAGCCCGGCCAACAGCACGAAGAACGGCCCGTACGGCGCCGGGGTGTCCCGCCAGATCGGTGACACCGACCCGGTCCACGGACAGCCGGCCGCCGCCACCCCCACCCGGTACGGGCTGACCCCCTGCGTCCAGGTCCAGCCCTGGCAGGCGTACGAGTAGACGTCGCGGCTGCCCAGCGGCGGCGCGGCCAGCAGCGGCAGTGCCCAGAGCACGGCGGTCAGGTAGGCCCACCGGCCCGACGGGGCGCCCCAGCGCAGCGACCACCAGGCGCCCACCAGCAGCACGGTTCCCACCAGCCAGCAGCCGAGCGCCACCGGCCCGTGCGGAGCCTGCCAGAGCGCGGCGAGCGTGGCGCGCGGCGGCGCGCCGGGCAATGCCCCGCCCAGCCAGCCGGCGGCGGTGAGCAGCACCGCCCCGGCGAGACCGGCGTACCGGGCGAGCGCGGCGGCGACCGGCCGGACCGGCGCGTCGGGCTCGCTCACCGGCACCCTCCTCACTCCACGGGGACCGGCTGCCGCCCCTTCCGAGCCGACCGTACCAACCATCCGACCAGGACTATCACGAACAGCGTCATCAGCGGCGCACCCGGCATCTTGGTGTACCGCGGCAGGCCGGTGCCGTCGGGCAGGATGAGGAACGACGCCACCAGTGCGACCACCAGATACCACTTCTCCCGCACCGGGGCGGTCGCGGCGAGCACGGCCAGCGGCCAGGTCCAGTACCAGGGGTGGACCACCGGCGAGAGGGCCACCGTCAGGGCCAGTGCCAGGCCGGCGTAATAGAGCGGGTCACGGGTGCGGGCCCGCCACCAGAGCCAGACCAGCAGCACGGCCAAGAGCACCACGGCGATCCCCCGTGTCACCGGGAGCGCGTCGACGTGGACACCGAACGGCGCCACGACGTACCCGACGGTCTGTCCCACCGCCGTCGGCGGTGAGGTCCAGGCGACCGCGACGCCGCCCTGCGACAGTCCGCCGACCCAGCCGAAGTCCAGGCCGCCGGCAACCGTCACACCGACGACGGTGGCCACCGCTCCGCCGACCACCCACCCACCGTCGCGCAGCAGCGCCCGGATCCGGTACGGCCCGACCATCGCCACCAGCGCGGCGAACGGCACGACGACCAGGGCGGTCACCTTGATGGCCACGGCGACGCCGAGCAGCACCCCTCCCACCAGCAACGGACCGGGGCGACCCGGCCGGGACGCCACCACCGCCAGCCCGGCAACCAGCGTGCCGACCATCAGCGCGTCGTTGTGCGGCCCGCCGATCAGGTGCACGGCGACCAGCGGGCAGGCCAGCACCAGCCACACCGCCCGCTCGGCCGGTACGCCGCAGCGGCGGGCCAGCACCGGCACCGCGTACGCCGTCAGCACCACTCCGACCAGGGCGAGCAGCCGGAACAACACGATGCTGGCGGTCAGTGAGCCGGTGGCCTTCACCACCGCACCGGCGATGACGACGAAGAGCGGACCGTAGGGGGCCGGGCTGTCCCGCCAGATGTAGGAGACGGTATCCAACCACGGGCACGGCAGAGCCGAGACACCCTGCTCGTACGGACTGATCCCGGCCGCGTAACTGGCTCCCTGACAGGCGTACGCGTAGACGTCCCGGCTACCGAAGGGGGGCGCGAGCAGCAGCGGCGTCAGCCAGAGCGCGGCGGTGACCAGAGCCCACCGCACGGACGGCACCCGGTCGCGTAGCGACCACCAAGCCCAGGCCAGCAGCGCGGTGCCCACCAGCCACGCCAGGACGATCAACGGGCCGTGCGGCCCCTGCCAGATCTTCACCGGGTTCGTCCGCAACGAAGAGTCGGTCAGGGCGCCCCCGAGTAGGGCGGCCAGCGCGAGCAGGAGGGCACCGGCCAGGCCGGTCCAGCGTGACAGTTGGTGAGACACGCTCGTCATGCTGCCAGCCCCGCCGGGTCCAGCCGCCGCCAGGACCGACCTCGGTGACCGCAGCGGACGCGAGGGCGTAGCCGAGGCCCCGCGATCACGCCGTCAGCAGTGATTCCTCGCCGGGACACCGCTGAAGACCGAAAAGTCACCGGGGACGCGTACCTCGACGTCTGTCCACCCGTCCGCCCCCGGCCGCAGGCAACCGCCAGGCCCTTCAAGGGAAAGCCAGGGCGACCAACGTATGCGGATCGGCACGTCGCCGACGCGGTCCACGGCGAACCGCACCCGGGCCTGGTCCGAGGCAATTAACGAGCCCGGAGCACCCACCAACGGTGTCGGATCGGACACCGCGTACAGACGCCAGTTCGCGTCACGCCAGACCTCGCGCAGGTAGGGCTGACCGGCGAGCACCAGTTCGGCCTCCTTCCGACCCCACCGGTCCGGCGGCGCGTCGGGCGCAACCGCGACGTACCGGACCGCGTTGCGGCGCAGCCACTCCCCGTATGAGTCCGGGGTGAGACCGTCGGAATAGAAGAGAGCATTGCGATCGGTGTCGACCTGCCGTTCCCAGCCACGCGCCAGCGGTACCGTCGGCGGCAGATACGCCGACTCCCAGTGGTCGCGCAGCGGCACCACCTCGACCCGACCCACCGGCTGCCGCCTGTCCAACTCCTCGCTGAGCGGGCGGTGGAACGCGGCGGCGCTCTCCGGTGAACCGGCACGGGTGACGTCGCTGACCATGACCGGGTTCTGCCACCAGACGGTGGCGGCGAGCAGGCCGGCCAGCCACCGGCCGGGCAGCGGAGCGAACCCGGCAAGCAGCGGCAGCGTGAAGAGCATTGGCAGGCGCAGCGCGTTGGAGCCGATCGGGCTGGGCAGGTAGTAGGCACCGATCAGCAACAGCACGGCAAGCACCGCGCCGATCCGCAGGGCGCGGCGCCGCCGGGGCACCACGACGAACACCAGCACCGCCAACGCCACGTTGACCCGCATCGACTCCGCCGAGTAGGGCTGGGTCCCGCCGTTGCCGAACAGCACGGCCATCGGCGCGAGCGCGAGCGCCGGCGCGAGGCAGAGCACCAGGCTCTCGGCCAGCGGGCGGTCGGCCCGCCAGCCGCCGGGCAGCGGACGACCCGCCCCGTCGCCCCGGCGCAGCGCGGCCAGCAGCAGCGCCGCGCCGGCCAGTCCGGTGAAAAGCCCGGCGACCGGGCTGGCCCAGGTAGCGGCGGCGGCGAGCAGGGCGGCCAGGACCAGGCGCGCCCACCGGGTGAGCCGCTCGGCACTGACCGCGCAGAGTGCGAGCAGCCCGAACGTGAGGCCGACGGCGAAGGTGATCCGGCCGCTGGCCAGGTTGCCGACCAGTACCACCGCGCCAAGCACCCCGGCCAGCACCGGCCGGCGTGCCCGGTGCCGGACGAACAACCAGCCCAGGGCCGCCGCGCCCAACACGGCTGCCAACGCGCCCAGGGGCCGCACCCCGAGCCACGCACCCAGCCGGGCGGTGAACAAGCTGTAGCCGTATTGGTTCACCCCGCCGTACCAGCCGAGGTCGACAGGCGTGCCGCCGTGCTGGGCGACGAAGTCGGCGCGGGCGACCTGTGCGGCCAGGTCGGTGCCCATGGGCGGGGCGAGCAGGAACGCCACCGACAGCAGCAGCGCCGTCGCGACGGCCGGCAACCATCCGGGCACCCGGAGGTGGCCGGCCCGCCCCGCGGTCCCGGCCCGCGTCGGCCGGCCCAGCGCGTCAGGCATCGAGGACCCGCTCCATCGCGGACCGGGCGTGCCGGGCGGTGCGCAGGTAGCCGTCGAGGAATTCGCCGGCGTCGTCGTGGCCGAGCAGGCGCACCACGCCGGCCAGCTCCACCCCGTGCCGGGGAAGCTGGTCACCGGCCCGGCCGCGCACCAGCATCAGCGCGTCGCGGACCTGGGCGGCGAGCGTCCAGCCGGCGGCCAGCTCGGCCGCGTCGTCGGGGTCGAGCAGGCCGGCCTCGCGGGCGGCGGCCAGCACGTCGAGGGTACGGGTGCCGCGCAGCGCGGGCAGCCCGCCGGCGTGCCGGAGCTGGAGCAGTTGCACGGCCCACTCGACGTCGGCGAGCCCGCCCCGGCCCAGCTTCGTGTGGGTGGCCGGGTCGGCGCCGCGGGGCAGCCGCTCGGTCTCCACCCGCGCCTTGATCCGGCGGATCTCCACCACCTGCTCGCGGCTCAGCCCGTCGGCCGGGTATCGCACCGGCTCGATCATCGCCTCGAACTCGGCGCCCAGGTCGGCGTCGCCGCAGACGAAACGCGCGCGCAGCAGCGCCTGCGCCTCCCACACCTTCGACCAGCGCGCGTAGTACTGGGCGTACGCGGCCAGGCTGCGGACCAGGGGGCCCTGCCGGCCCTCGGGACGCAGGTCGGCGTCGACACCGAGCGGCGGGTCGGGCGCCGGCGCGGAGAGCAGCCGGCGCAGCTCCTCGGCGACGGCGTGCGCGGCGGCACCGGCCGCGCTCTCGTCCGCCCCGGGCGGCGGGTCGTAGACGAACAGCACGTCGGCGTCGGACAGGTAGTTGGACTCGTACCCGCCGAGCCGGCCCATGCCGATCACGGCGAAACGCAGGCCCGGCGGGCCGGGTTGGGCGGCCCGGGCGGCGCGCAGCGCGGCGGCCAGCGTGGCGTCGGTGACGTGGGAGAGCGCGGTGCCGACCGCGCTCACGTCCACCACCGTGGGACGGCGTGGCCCGCCGCCCGGCGGGCGCGGGGTGAGCGGGGCGAGTGAACCGGCCCGGCTGAGCACGTCGGCGGCGGCGATCCGGACCAGTTCGCGGCGGCGCAGCGCGCGGACCGCCCGGGTGGCCTCGACCGGGTCGTCGTGCCGGGCCGCCGCCGCGACGAAGCCCTCGACCAGCGTCTCCCGGGGACGCGGGGTCAACTCGCTGTCCTCGGCCAGCAGCCGCAGCGCCTCCGGCTCGCGGGCCAGCAGGTCGGCCGCGTAGCGGGAGGAGGAGAGCACCCGGGCCAGCCGGCGTGCCACCGGGCCGGAGTCGCGCAGCAGGCGGAGATACCACGGGGTGCTGCCGAGCTTGTCGGAGACCTGCCGATAGTTGAGCAGGCCGCGGTCCGGCTCCGGGGCGTCGGCGAACTCGTCGAGCAGCACCGGCAGCAGCGTGCGCTGGATGGCGGCGGTGCGGCTGACCCCGCCGGTGAGCGCCTGGAGGTGCCGCAGCGCCCCGGCCGGGTCGGCGAAGCCGAGCACCTCCAGCCGGTGCCGGGCCGCCTGCGGGGTGAGCCGCAACCCCTCGGCCGGCACCCGGGCCACCGACTCCAGCAGCGGCCGGTAGAGCAGTTTGGCGTGCAGCCGGCGTACCTCGGTGGCGTGGGTGACCCACTCGGCGCGGAACTCCTCGACGGCGCTGCGGCCCGGGGTGGCCGCGTAGCCGAGCGCGGCGGCGAGCCAGCGCAGCGCGGCCGGCTCGGTCGGCACGGTGTGGGTGCGACGCAGGCCCTGGAGCTGGAGCCGGTGCTCGACGGCGCGCAGGAAGCGGTAGCCGCGCAGCAGCGCCTCACCGTCGGCGCGGCCGACGTAGCCGCCGGCGACCAGGGCGCGCAGCGCCGGCACGGTGCCCGCCACGCGCAGCGACTCGTCGCCACGACCGTGCACGAGCTGGAGCAACTGGACGGCGAACTCGATGTCGCGCAGCCCGCCCGGACCGCGCTTGATCTCACGTTCCAGCTCCTTGGGCGGGACGTTGTCGAGGATCTTGCGGCGCATGGACCGGACGTCGGAGACCGCCTCCGGCCGCTCGGCCGCGGTCCAGACCAGCGGGGCGAGCGCCGCGACCCACTCCCGGGCCAGCGCTAGGTCACCGGCGGCCGGGCGGGCCTTGAGCAGCGCCTGGAACTCCCAGGTGCGGGCCCAACGCTTGTAGTAGGCCAGGTGGCTGGCGAGCGTGCGGACCAGCGGACCCCGGTTGCCCTCCGGGCGCAGCGCGGCGTCGACCGGCCACGCGACCAGCCCGCAGACCCCGATCAGCCGGGTGGCGACCTGGGTGGCGGCGGTCAGGTCGTCATCACCGGCGGCGACGAAGATGACGTCGACGTCGGAGACGTAGTTGAGCTCGTCGCCGCCGCACTTGCCCATCGCCACCACCGCGAGCCGGGGCGGGGTCGTGCCCTCGGGCAGCTCGTCGACCGCGATGTCGTAGGCGGCGGCCAGCGTGGCGTCGG
The DNA here is from genome assembly GCF_044391475.1 of Micromonospora sp. NPDC018662. Lineage (NCBI taxonomy): Bacteria > Bacillati > Actinomycetota > Actinomycetes > Micromonosporales > Micromonosporaceae > Micromonospora > Micromonospora sp. NPDC018662. The sequence continues at coordinate 301,865 of NZ_JBISAC010000008.1, read as the reverse complement.
CGAGCCCGGACAGCGCGGCCATGGTCTGTTCCAGGCCGCGCCCGCCGGTCAGGTCGGCCGCCGCGATCCGCAGCAACGCCAGCCGGTACGCCTGCCGCAGCAGCGGCACCGCACCGGTGAGCGTGGTCAGCTTGGCGGCGACGGCCAGGTCGAGCCGGCCGTCGGCGGTCGGGGCGAGCCCGTCCGGCTCGGTGGCCAGCACCGCCCACTGCCCCGGGTTGGCCACCAGGTGGTCGCCGAGCGCCGAGGAGGCGCCGAGCACCGCGACCAGCCGGCGGCGCAGGCCGGGGTCGGCGGCGAGCGCGTCGCGGACGGCGACCTCGTCGCCGTGCTGTCGTTCCGCCTCGACGAGCCGGTGCAGCTGGCGCAGCGCCAGGTCCGGGTCGGCGGCCCGGGAGAGCGCGGTGAGCAGCTCGGCGGCGTGGTCGTCGGCCGGTTCCTGGGTGTCCGGCCGCCACAGGCCGAGCCCGTCCGGGCCGAGCAGGTCGACGGCGCGCGGACCGGTGTCGGCCTCGGCGAAGCCGTAGCGGGCCAGGCGCCCGCGGGCCGGCCGGGTCACCTCACGCCCCGAGCAGCGGCAGGCTGCGGCGCGGACTGTCGTCGCCCAGCTCGCCGAGGGCGAGCGCGGCGAACCGGATCGCGAACGGCTGCCAGGCCTCCTCGACGTCGGCCATCGCCCGGGCGCACGCGGCCACCACCAGCTCCGGGTCGTAGCCCAGCTCGGCGAGCGTGGCCGAGTCGCGCGACCACTCGGCGATCATCGCGGTGTCGCACTCGATGTGGAACTGCAGCCCCCAGGCCCGGTCGCCGAGGCGGAACGCCTGGTGCGGGTAGCGGGTGGACGCGGCGAGCAGCGTCGCGCCGTGCGGCAGCTCGGTGATCTCGTCGGCGTGCCACTGGAGCACGTCGGGCATCAGCGGCACGTGGCGGAACAGCGGATCGGTCTCGGCGGCGTCGCGCCGGCCGACCACGGTGGGGCCGATCTCCGGCCCGGACGGGCTGCGTTCCACCCGGCCGGCGTGCGCGGTGGCGAGCAACTGCGCGCCCAGGCAGATCGCCAGCGTGGGCACCCGGTGGCGGACCGCCTTGCGCAGCAGCCCCTCCAGCGCCGGGAACCAGGGCGCGCCGGGGCTGTCGTCGGCCGCCGGGTAGGCCTGCTGGTCGCCGCCGAGCACCACCAGGGCGGCGTACCCGTCGAGGTCGGCGGGGAGCGCGTCGCCCGCGTGCGGGCGCAGGACGCGCAGCTCCAGACCCCCCTCGGTGAGCCACTCCCCCAGTCGGCGGAGGTCGTCGGTCGGGTCGTTCTCGATCACCAGCGCGGTCGCCACGACGTCGAGGCTAGCCGGTACGCCCGACACCGGACGGTCCGGCTCGGCCGCACTAGGCTCGCGGTCGTGCCCACCGACGACTGCCTGCGCCCACCGGTCCTGCGTCCCGGCGACGCGGTGATGCTGGTGTCGCCGTCCGGCCCGACCCGCCCCGAACGGGTGGCCCGCGGCATGGAGCTGCTCACTGGCTGGGGGCTGCGGCCGGTGCCGGCGCCGAACGCGTACGCCCGGCGGGGTTACCTGGCCGGCGACGACGCGCTGCGGGCCGCGGACCTGAACACCGCGTTCGCCGACCCCGAGATCCGCGGCGTGCTCTGCACCCGGGGCGGGTACGGCGCGCAGCGGGTGGTGGACCTGATCGACATGGCGGCGGTCCGCCGCGACCCGAAGGTGGTGGCCGGCTTCTCCGACATCACCGCGTTGCAGTTCGCGCTCTGGCGGGGCGCCCGGCTGGCCGGGGTGCACGGGCCGGGTGCCGCCTGGCGGGACGAGCGCACCCCGCTCCGCTCGGCGGAGTCGCTGCACGCCGCGCTGATGACCACCGAACCGGTGACCGTCGCGGCGGTCGGGACGGAGGAGACGTTCCCGGTGCGGGTGCCCGGCCGGGCCGAGGGCCGGCTGCTCGGCGGCAACCTGTGCCTGCTCACCGCCTCGATCGGCACTCCGGACATGCCGGACCTGACCGGCGCGATCCTGCTGGTCGAGGAGGTGCAGGAGCCGCCCTACAAGATCGACCGGATGCTGACCCACCTGCGCCGCTGCGGCGCCCTGGCCGGGCTCGCCGGGGTGGCGGTCGGCCAGTTCACCGAGTGCGCCGACGGCTGGGACACCACGGTGGTCGACGTGCTCACCGACCGCCTGGGCGACCTGGGCGTCCCGGTCCTCGGCGGCCTCCCGATCGGCCACGGCCCCGGCCAGCTCACCGTCCCGGTCGGCACCCCCGCCGTCCTGGACACCACCACCGCCACCCTGACGGTCACCCCCGCCGTCCGCTGACCCCCCGGGTGGGGTGAGGTGGCGACGCCGCCGCCCAGCGTCGCGCCCGCATCGGCGAGACTGCAACCGCATTTGTCCGGATTCGCGCCCCCGATTGCCAGCTCGCTGACAGGTTCGCCATGGGTTGCCCCCAGCTCCGGCAGTCACTGTCGGTGACGTCATCGCATCACCACCGAGAAGGAGACCCGCATGATCCGCACGACGAGGAAGCGCCTGCTGGTCGGCCTCGCCGCCGCCGGCGTGCTCACCGTCGGGATCGCCGCCCCGACGGTGGCGCTCGCCGACGACAAGAGCCCGAGCCCGTCGTCGAGTGCCCGCACCGACCAGGGCGGTGACCGCCACGCCGAGCGGCAGGCCGAGTTCGCCGAGTCGCTCGCCAAGGAGCTGGGCGTGCCGGCCGACAAGGTCACCGCGGCGCTGGAGAAGCTGCGCGAGCAGCGCCAGGCCGACCGGCCGGAGCGGCCGACGCCGCCCTCGGCGCAGGACCGCCAGGCCGCCCTGAAGGAGCGGCTGGACCAGGCCGTCAAGGACGGCAAACTGACCCAGGAGCAGGCCGACGCGGTGCTCAAGGCCGCCGAGGCGGGCGTGTTCCCCGGCCCCGGCCGCCCCGGCGGCATGGGCCACCGCGGCTGGTGAGTAAGGCGGGGCCCCCGCTTAACGCATTTCGCATAGGCGGGGGCCCCGCTTAACACCTCCCGCTCAGCGCAGGTACGGCCCGTCCGCGCCGAGCTTCCCCGGCGCCGGGTTACCGGGCAGGTCGAGCACGTAGACCCGCAGGTTGCCCTTGCCGCTGACCGAGGCGGTCAACGTGCCGTCGGTGACCGTCCGCACGTCGCCGGTGACCGCGTCCACGTACCGGCCGTTGGGCACGCCCCGGAACGTGGCCGAGCCGGACACGGTGACCAGTGCGAAGCTGTCCACCGCGCCCTGCGTGAACCGCCGCTTGTACGCCATCGCGCCGCTGACGCCCTCGGTCGAGTACTGCCCCTTCTGCAGCGCCGGCACGGCCCGCCGGATCAGGTTGAGCCGCTGCACGTGCTTGACCAGCGGCTGGGCGAGCGTGGTGGCCACCGCCCCGCTGGCCGACCCGACCACCCCGAAGTCGGCGGCGGTGACGCTGCCGGCCAGGTGGTCGCCGTAGTAGGCGCGGCCGGTGGTGGCCAGCGGGCAGGTCGGCCCGCAGTCGATCCGGGCGCCCTTCTGGAACTCGATCTCCGAGCCGTAGTAGAGCGTCGGGATGCCGCGGAACGTCCACATCAGACTCATGTTCTCCGCCCACGCGTCGGTGCCACCGGTGTAGCGGGTCGAGGACTTGTTCGGCCCGTAGTCGTGGCTGTCGACGTAGACGACGTTGTAGGTGGCGTCGTTGTAGCTGTCGTCGGAGTCCTTCCCGTTGCCGAACGCGTTGCCGGCGTCGGAGAAGTTCATGTGCATCCGCATGTCGATGACGTTCATGCCGGAAAATTTCGAGTGGTCCGGCGCGTGGTACGCGTTGCCGCGCAGGAACGCGTTGTCGGTGGTGGGCTGCCCGGCCGGGCCGAGGAGCTGCTCGTAGTCGTACTGCTCGATCGCGGCCCGCACGTCGTCCGGGCTGTACTCCTTGCGCTCCTTCCAGGTGAAGAACTGCGCGGAGTGGTTGACCGAGCCGCGGTTCCACTTGTCGTTGACGAACGCGGCGACCTCGCCGAAGACGTAGAAGTCCTTGCCCTTCTCGCCGAACTTCGACACCGCGTGCTGCTGGATCGCGGGCAGGAAGCGCCGGTTCCAGGTGACCCGGGGGATGTGTACGGCGGTGTCGATCCGGAAGCCGTCCACGCCCATGTCGATGTACCGGTTGTACGCGTTGATCAGGTATTCCTGCACTGCCGCGTTCTCGGTGTTGAAGTCGGCCAGGTCCTCGTGCAGCCAGCAGCTCCGCGCGTCCTCGCCCTCCCAGTTGCCGATCCAGCACTGGTGGTACTTGTCGGCGGGGAACAGCTTGCTGGTCGGCGTGGGCCACTGGCACTGGTAGAGGATGTAGCCCTCGGCGCTGCGTCCGCCGGTCGGCGTACCCCAGTTCAGGCACTGGTTGCCGGCGGGCGCGGCGGACGACCAGACGTCGCCGTTGTACGGCCGGCCCTTGGCCTTGGCGTTCTGCGCCGGGGTGAGCGCCGGGTCGGTGCCGGAAGCCTCGACCATCGGGTCGTACTCCCGGCCGGCCTGCTGCTGGTCGTAGTACCACTTCCACTGGTCGTCGCGGGTGCCGTAGACGGTGGGCGTGAACAGGCCCTTGGCGCCCCACCGGGAGCTATGGTTGTAGACCACGTCCTGGAAGATCTTGATGCCCTTGGCGTGCGCCGCGTCGATCAGGTCCTGGTAGGACGCGCCGGCGCTCTCCAGCCGCGGGTCGACCCGGTAGAAGTCCCAGCCGTGATAACCGTGGTAGTCGTAGTCGGAGCGGTTCAGCACCACCGGCGTGATCCAGAGGGCGGAGAACCCGAGCGCCTTGATGTAGTCAAGCTTGTCGACCAGGCCCTTGAAGTCGCCCCGGAACATCGGGTCGTCGTTCGCCGCGTTGCCGGAGGCAACGTGCTGGCTGCCGCCCCGGTTGTTGGCCGGGTCGCCGTCGGCGAACCGGGCGGTCATCACGAAGTAGATGCTGTCCTCGCGCGGATCGCCGCCGAGCGGGGCGCCGCCGGCCGGCGCGCTGCCGGTGGTCGCGGACACCGGCGCGCTCGCCGCCGACCGGTTGCCGGCCGCGTCCAGCGCCCGCACGATCCAGGTGTACGCCGTGCCGGGTCGCAGGTCGTACGCCACGTACCGGGTGGTGGTGCTGGTGACGGTGGTGCCGCCGGCACCTCCGGTGCGGGTCAGCTCGTAGCTGGTCACGCCCCGGTCGTCGGTGGCGGCGGTCCAGCTCAGGGTGACCGCCAGCCCGTCGGCGACGGCGGTAAGACCGGCCGGCGTGGACGGCGGCGTGGTGTCTGGCACGGTCGGCGCGCACGGGTCGGCGGCGGAGGCGGTGACCCGACCGTTGTCGACGACGCTGCGCCCGGTGCCGATGGTGTAGTCGGCGCCGCCGTTGTTGTCCCAGGCCCCGGCGGTGTTGTTGAACGCGGCGGTGAGCCCGGTGGCCGCGCCGAGGTCGACGATCCGGCGGGCCCAGCCGGCGCAGCGCGTCTCCATGGCGACGCCCGGCGCGGTGGTCCAGGCGCCGCCGGTGGGCCGGTAGTGCAGGTTCGCGGCAGTCCAGCCGCGCGGCGTGAGGTGGTACCAGACCTCAGCGGTGTTCCCCGCGCCGGTGCTGCCGGTCGGCGTCGGCGTCGGGCTGGTGGGGCCGGACGGGCTCGGCGTCGGGGTGGCCGTGGCGCACGGGTCGCCCGCGCCGATCCGGCCGGCGGCGACGGTGACCGGGCCGACGCCGAGGCGGTAGTTGGCGCCGTTGTTGTTGTCCCAGACGCCGCTGCCGTTGGTGAAGACGACCTGGAGGCCGGTGGCGGAACCGAGGTCGACGACCTTGCGACGCCAGCCGGTGCAGGCGGCGTCCATCGGCACACCGGGAACCGGCGTCCAGGCCTGCCCGTCGACGCCGTAGTGGATGTTGACCGACGCGCCCCAGGCGGCCGGTGGCTGGTAGTAGACGGTGACGGTGTTCGCCGCCGCGGCGGCGGTGAACGGCAACAGCGCGGCGAGCACGCCGGCGGCGAGCGCGAGCGCTCCCCACCGGCGGCGGTTGGTGGTGGTGCCCCTCATGGCGCTCTCCTGACACCCACGCCCGCACGACGGGCGCAAGGGGATGAAGGCGTTGCAAGAACTTGCGACGCGTGGTGCCAGGAAGTTACCAGCTTCAATCCCCGGAAACCAGGGGTTCACAATCGACGCTGTGCGCAACCCCTTGCATCCCCCGCAACTCCTTGCTCCCGGCCACGTCACCGAACCGGGAGCAAGGAGCGCTCAGCCCTCGGCCGGCGGGGTGAAGACGCCGAGCAGGTTGCCGGACGGGTCACGCAGCCGGGCGTGGGTCAGGCCGCTCGGCGCGGTCACCGGCTTCGCCACCACCGTGCCACCGGCCTTCTCGGCCTGCCGGCAGCTCTCCGCCACGTCCGTCACCTGGGCGTAGAAGATCGCGTAGTTGTCGGCGGCCGAGTCGGTGCCCCGGATCGCGCCGCCGATCCCCCGCTCGCCGCCGGCCGCCGTCTGCCGGTACGAGTTATCCGGGCCGCCCTGCTCCTCGAAACTCCAGCCGAACAGGTCGGCGTAGAACCGCTGTGCCTGGTCCGGGCGGTCGGAGCCGATCTCGAACCAGGTCACCGGCGTGCTGGACATGCTGCCTCCTGTCGTCGCGCCGGCCGGTCGGCCGACGTCGTCAGGACCCAGCGTCAAGGGTGTCCGCGACAGCGTCCTGTCGGAGTTTCGGCGACAGATTCTCCGGATCCTCCACCAACGGAACCAGCCGGCGCACCAGGTCGGGCCACCGTTCGCCGTACCGCGCGTCGAACGTGACGAGTTCCGACGCGCCGACCGGCACCGTCGCCACACCGAACTCGTACAGCCGGACCACCACGTCCGCCGCGACATCCTCCAGCCCGGACTCGTCTGGCGGCAGGGTGACGTCGGCGACCATCCGCACGATGGTGGCGAGGCGCCGGTCGATCCGCCGGTTGACGCCCAGCACCCGCTGGACGCAACGCAGCATGGCGAGCGGAACCGCTCTGCCGGAGAGCAGGGAGGGCCGGCACGCGGCCTCCAACACCTCGACCATCACCTCGGCGGACACGCCGCGGTCGCCGGCCATCCGGTCCAGGAGCAGACGGAGGAAGGCGAGCCGATCCCAGTCGGGGACCACACCCGCGCCACGTACGGCGATGTCCACGCAGCGCAGATACACGCGCTGCCGTTCCTGCTGCGACGCCGGGCGCAACGGCAGCAGCCACGCCTCGAGCAACGCATGGGCGGCGGACGAGGCGTCACCCGGTCTCGACTCGGAGATCAGGGCCAGGGCCGTCGCCAACTTGTCGAACACCGGCTCCAGCGCGCCGACCAGCACCGCACCGTCGACGTCGCAGGTGAGGTGGGCATTGCGGCGGACCCGTGACAGCAGTGCGGCCGACAGGCCGACGCCGCGCGCGGACGCCGCCCCGGGCACTCCGAGCACCCACAGCGGATCCACGTCCGGCGGCACCTCGGGCCGGTCGTGCAGCCACACCCGCACGTCCCGGTCCGGCTCCGTGCCGAGTCGTGCCAGCGCCAGCAGGTCGGTAAGGCTCTGCCACTCCTCGGCGAAGAGCTGGGATCGCCACAACCCGACCTGCGCCCGCCACTCAGCCACCGGCTCCACCGTCTCCGGGAACAACGTCCTCCCGCTGACCTCCTCCACCGCCACCAGGACCAGCAGCAGCAGGTTGGCGCCGTACGCGGCGCACCGGGCCGGCATCCGCCGGCGGCGGGGCCGGTAGGCGTCGAAGCGGCGGCTTCCGTTGGCGTAGGGCGCTTCCGAGAACAGTCGCGTCAGCAGTTCCGCCCAGGCGGCTCGGCCGACGTCGTCGCGGTCGGCCAGCCGCTCCCGAAGGAAGCCGAGCACGGTGGCCCAGCTGCTGAGCACGGAGTAGGACAGGAGGGCGTGCAGCAGGTCGTCCTCGACCGGCTCGCCGGTCAACGTGAGGCTGGTCGCCCGATGCCGGGCGACCAGGTCATCGACCGCCTGCGCGATGAGCCGGGCCACCAGGTACTCGCCGAACGTGGCGTGCAGGAACTCGTACGTCTCGCGGCGTCGCTCCTCGTCACCGACGCGGGCGCGGTGGATGAAGAAGAACCGGCCCAGCACCACCTCCGCCGCCGCCAGCGGGGCACGCAGCCCGTCCCGTCGCGCCGACTTCGACCCACCGAAGGGCAGCGCGGCCAGGTCGGCGTCCAGCTCTGTGGTGCTCACCCACTGCACGCCCCGGTTGAACATCGCGAAGGCCACCACGGCCAGCCGGCACAACTCCTCCTCGACGGCCCGGTCCAGCTCCGGCTCGGGCAGGCCAGCGCGCTGCTTCACCACCTCCCGCCGGGCGAAGCGTCGCAACAGCCGCTCGTACAGCTCGCCGCGGCGCAGCGCGCCGGCCTGGCGCAGGTCGTTGCCCTCGGCGTCGTAGAGGGCCAGCATCAGCAGCAGCAGCGGCTGCCCCGCGAGCTCGCGGTGCGACAGCACCGTGGCCGGGTCGAGCGGCCGGGCGCCCGGCGCCCGGAACGCCACGGCGTTGACGCGGTTCCAGGTCCGCACCCAGGCATCGACGCGCGGCTCGTCGAACGGTTCCAGCCGGACCGCGACCGTGCCGGAAGGCGGCTGGGCCCGGTCCGCCACGCTGGTCCGGCTGGTCACCACGACCGCCACCGGCCGCCCCTGGTCGGCCTCGCGCCGTTGGAAGGCGGCCACCCGCCGCAGGTAGTCGGTCTGGCTGACGCCGGTGGCCTGCAACAGCTCGTCGAACCCGTCGAGCAGCACCACCGGTAACGCGTCACCGGCCGAGCGGACCAGCGCCGGCCACTCGACGCGCTCGCCCGTGTCGTTGCGGACCGCCTGTTCGATCTGGTCCTGGATGTCCGCGGCGGCGTGGACGTCGCGGAGCACCACCCGGACCACCAGGAAGTCGGCGGCGGGCAGCCGGGCGGCGACGACCCGGGTGAGCACGGACTTGCCGGAGCCGGGCTGGCCGAGCACCAGCAGCGGGGCCCGGACGGCCCCGGGCGAGGTGAAGTGAACGACGAGCGCCTGCCAGAGGTCGTCGCGGTCCGGCCGGTCACGCCACCAGTTCTCGTCGCTGGGCCGCGCGGCCCGGTCCAGCTCGGCGATCCGGCACAGCGGCGGCACGTATGCCTCGCCCAGCGTCGGCACGGTCAGCCCGGCCGGCACGTCGCCGGAGGTGATGATCGGTCGGTCCAGTTCGGCGGCGTACGCGGCGGCCAGACCGGCCCGCCGCCCGTCCGGAGCCGACCCGGTGGACAGCTCGGCCAAGGCCCGGTGCAGGTCGGCCAGGCCGACCGACAGCCGGCGGACCTCGACCCGGGTGGCCTCGTGCTCGTGCAGGTCGATCCAGAAGGACACCTCGGGGAAGTCCACCGCGAGCCGGTTCAGCAGCGCGCCGTACCGCTCGACGGCGACGCCGGGTAGACCGGCGAGGGCCTCCTCGGTGTCCCGCCAGCCCGCGCCGGAGAGCGCGTCGCCGACGGCCAGCCCGTTCAGGAAGGCCAGGAGGGCGCGCGTCTGCTGCCCGTACCAGTGGGCGAGCGCCGACCGCAGCACCGGCTGGGGCAGGTGCGGGCCGGGCACCGGAGCGGTGGTGCCGAACAACGCGGCGGTGAGGTCGTCCGCCACGTGCCGGGCACCGGCCAGCCGCAGTTGGTCGGACCGGTCGATCGCCAGTTCCGTCAGGTCGAACGGCAGCTTCAGGCCGTCGAGCGCCTCGAAGAACGCGGTCACCGCGATCACCGCGTGGGCCGCCTCCAGCCGCTGCGTCCGCCCGTACCGGGACAGGCCGGAGCGCTTCTCGGACACGCCGCGCACCAGCTCGTGGCCGAGCCGGACGAACTCGGCCTTGGCGTCGAAGATGCCGAGCAGCGCCGGCACCGGCACCGACGCGGCCAGCAGCACCCCTCCGGTCAGCCTGTCGAACCAGTCGACGACCTTGCTCTTCTCCCCGCCGAGCAGTTGTACGGCGTCGGCGTAGCTGAGCGTGTCGGGCACCGGCATTCCTCCCACAGGGCGGCAGACCCGCCAGGATCCCCCATTCGGGACGAAAACGCTATCGGGTTTCAGACCAGGCTCAGCGGGCGCAGCCGGTGCTGCGGGATGTCGATGTCCTCCGGGTGCAGCTCCCGGGTCACCGGCTCGGCCAGCGGGCGCACCGAGACGATCCGGTCGGTGCGGAAGCAGCGCACCTCGTCCCGCAGCCGGCACCAGGCCACCAGGTACCAGTGGGTCGCGTTGCCCAGGTAGGCCAGCGGTTCCACGTCGCGCGCCGAATCCGCGCCGCTGCGGTCCGCGTACCGCAGGCGCAGCACCCGCCCGGCGGCGACCGCGTCGGCGACGGCGGCCGGGACGGGACCGGCCGGCCCGCGGTCGATCAGGTGCACCCGGCCGGCGAGCCGGTGCGCCTCGGCCACGTCGGCGGGCGGCATCACCGCGACCAGCTTGCGCAGCGCGGCGCCGGCGGCCGGGGCGAACGGGGAGCCGCCCAGCCGGTGCAGCGCCACGGCCATCGCCACCGCCTCGGCCGGGGTCAGGTTGACCGGCGGCAACGTGCGAGCGCGGTCGACCACGTAGCCGCCGGTGCGGCCCGGCTCGGCCCAGATCGGCACCCCGGCGGCCTGCAACGCGCTGATGTCACGCTCGACGGTGCGGGTGCTGACCTCGAACCGCCCGGCCAGCCAGCGTGCGCTGCGCGGGCGCGGCGACACCGCGCGCAGCTCCTCGACCAGGGCGTAGAGCCGATCCGTGCGGTTCACCCCGGAAAACTAGCCCCGGGGTACGACAGCCGTCAGGCGATGCAGGCGCAGACGATCAGCGCGGCGCCGAAGTGGGTGGCGGCGCTGACCCGGGCCGCCGGGTGCGGCTCGTCGGCGGCGATGACGTCACCGAGGCGGCCCGGCGTGAGCAGGTCCAGCACCAGGAAGGCCAGCGCCATCACCAGCAGACCGACCAGCCCGAAGATCACCGTGGAGGCCAGCCCCTTGGCGAACGAGCTGTAGCTGGTCAGCACCGCGGTGAAGACGATGCCGGCGATGCCGAGCTGGTTGGCGGCGAGCAGCAGCGCGGCGTTGCCGTTGCGGCGCGTCCAGATCAGTTCGCGCAGCTTGCCCGGGGTGAGCAGGTCGACCAGCAGGAAACCGGCGGCCATCAGCGCCACCCCCACCACCCCGAACACGATGCTCTGCCACGCCCCGTTGAGCAGGTCTTCCAGCACCGAACGCCCTCCCCGGCTCCGCCCGCCCGGGCGCGGATGCGCGGGCGGTGCCGCAGACGATAGCGGCACCGCGCAAACTCGATCTAGAGCGAGAGGTAGCGCTGCCGCTCGTAGGGGGTGACCTCGCGGCGGTACTGCTCCCACTCGGCCCGCTTGTTGCGCAGGAAGAAGTCGAAGACGTGCTCGCCGAGCACCTCGGCGACCAGCTCCGAGCCGGCCATCACGTCGATCGCCTCGGACAGGTTCTCCGGCAGCGCCTCGTAGCCCATGGCGCGACGCTCGGCGCTGCTCAGCGACCAGACGTCGTCCTCGGCGCCCGGGGGCAGCTCGTAGCCCTCCTCGATGCCCTTCAGGCCGGCGCCGAGCATGACCGCGAACGCCAGGTAGGGGTTGGTCGCGGAGTCCAGCGAGCGCACCTCGACCCGGGCCGAGTTCGGCTTGCCGTACGCCGGCACGCGGACCAGCGCGGACCGGTTCAGGTGACCCCAGCAGACGTACGCCGGGCTCTCGGTGATCCGGTCCGGCAGCGCCTGCGGGAACAGCCGCTTGTACGAGTTGACCCACTGGTTGGTGACCGCTGTGTATTCCCGGGCGTGGGTGAGCAGCCCGGCGATGAACGACTTGGCGACCTTGGACAGCTTCATCGGGTCACCGGCGTCGTGGAACGCGTTGCGCTCCCCCTCGAACAGCGACAGGTGGGTGTGCATGCCGTTGCCCGGCTGGTCGGTGAACGGCTTCGGCATGAAGCTCGCCTGCACGCCGGTGGAGAGCGCCACCTCCTTCACCACGTGCCGGAACGTCATGATGTTGTCGGCGGTGGTGAGCGCGTCGGCGTACCGCAGGTCGATCTCCTGCTGGCCGGGGGCGACCTCGTGGTGGCTGAACTCCACCGAGATGCCGATCCGCTCCAGCGCCAGCACCGCCTGGCGGCGGAAGTCACGCGCCACCGCGTGCGTGGTGTGCTCGAAGTAGCCGCCGGTGTCCACCGGGACCGGCACCGAGCCGTCCTGCGGACCGTTCTCCAGCAGGAAGAACTCGATCTCGGGGTGGGTGTAGAAGGTGAAGCCCTTGTCGGCCGCCCGGGACAGCATCCGGCGCAGCACGTGTCGCGGGTCGGCCCAGGAGGGGCTGCCGTCGGGCAGCAGGATGTCGCAGAACATCCGGGCGCTCTCGCCGCTGACCCCGCCCTCGAACGGGAACACCTGGAACGTGGTCGGGTCGGGCATGGCGACCATGTCCGACTCGAAGACCCGGGCGAAGCCCTCGATGGCGGAGCCGTCGAAGCCGATGCCCTCCTCGAAGGCCGCCTCCAGCTCCGCCGGGGCCACCGAGACGCTCTTGAGCGTGCCGAGCACGTCGGTGAACCACAGCCGGACGAAACGGATGTCCCGCTCCTCCAGCGTACGGAGGACGAACTCCTGCTGACGGTCCACATCCACCCCTCGTGACACGTACGTTCTCCACCGATCGGGCCGGACCGGCTGACCGCTCAGTCTCCACCGACCTCGTTACGCCGACGTTACGCCCTTCCCCGGCGTGGCGTCCCACCGTGTCCCGGCCCGGGAGACGGTGGCCCGGCTCTCCCCCGTCCGGCCGGATTCGGGCCGGACGGCTGGGGGAAGATGGGGACATGCCCACCCTGCGTCTCGCCCTGTGCCAGGTCAACCCGACGGTCGGCGACCTCACCGGCAACGCCGACCGGGTCCGCGCGTGGACCCGCAAGGCCGCCGACTCCGGCGCCCAGCTCGTGCTCTTCCCCGAGCTGATGCTGACCGGTTACCCGGTCGAGGACCTGGTCTTCCGCCGGTCCTTCGTCGCCGCGTCCCGGGCCGCGCTGCACCGGCTCGCCGCCGACCTGGCCGGCGACGGCCTCGGTGAGCTGCCGGTCCTGGTCGGCTACCTGGACGCGGACGGGCCGCCGCAGGTCAGCGCTGACGCCGAGCCGGGCCGGGGGGCCCGCAACGCGGCGGCGCTGCTGCACCGCGGCGAGGTGGTGGCCACCTACTTCAAGCACCACCTGCCCAACTACGGGGTGTTCGACGAGGACCGCTACTTCGTGCCCGGCGACACGCTGACCGTGGTCCGGGTCGGCGGCGTCGACGTGGCGCTGACCATCTGCGAGGACCTGTGGCAGGCCGGTGGGCCGTTCGCGGTGGCCCGGCAGGCCGGGGTCGGGCTGGTGCTCAGCATCAACAGCTCGCCGTACGAGCTGAACAAGGACGACGCGCGGCTGCCGCTGGTGCGCCGGCGGGCCGCCGAGGCGGGCGCCGCCATCGCGTACGTGAACATGGTCGGCGGCCAGGACGAGCTGGTCTACGACGGCGACTCGCTGATCGTGGACGCCGAGGGCACGCTGCTCGCCCGGGCGCCGCAGTTCGTCGAGCACCTGCTGGTGCACGACGTGGCGCTGCCGGCGGCGCCGGCGGTGGCCGGTGGCGCCACCGACCTGGCCGACGGGATGCGGCTGGTCCGCCACGAGGTGCCGGCGATCCCGGCCGCGCCGACCGGGCCGGCGGCGACCGGCGGGATCATCGAGCCGGTCGCCGACGAGGCCGAGGTGTGGCAGGCGCTGGTGCTGGGCCTGCGCGACTACACCGACAAGAACCGGTTCCCCTCGGTGGTGCTCGGGCTCTCCGGCGGCATCGACTCGGCGGTGGCGGCGGCGCTCGCGGTGGACGCGCTCGGCCCGCGCCGGGTGGTCGGCGTCTCGATGCCCAGCCAGCACTCCTCCGAGCACTCCCGCACCGACGCCGAGGAGCTGGCCAAGCGCACCGGCCTGGACTACCGGGTCGAGCCGATCCAGCCGATGGTCGACACGTTCCTGGCCAACATGTCGCTGTCCGGCGTGGCGGTGGAGAACCTCCAGGCCCGGGTCCGCGGCGTGATCCTGATGGCGCTGTCGAACCAGGAGGGCCACCTGGTGCTGACCACCGGCAACAAGAGCGAGCTGGCGGTGGGCTACTCGACGCTCTACGGCGACTCGGTGGGCGGCTACAACCCGGTCAAGGACGTGTGGAAGACGCTGGTCTGGCGGCTGGCGAAGTGGCGCAACGCGGACGCGACGCGGCGCGGCGAGACGCCGCCGATCCCGGAGAACTCGATCGGCAAGCCACCGTCGGCCGAGTTGAGCCCCGGCCAGCTCGACAGCGACACGCTGCCCGACTACGACGTGCTCGACCCGATCCTGATCGGGTACGTCGACGGCGACCTGGGCCGGGACGGCCTGGTCGAGTCCGGCCACGACCCGGCGGTGGTGGACAAGGTGCTGCGGATGGTGGATACCGCCGAGTACAAGCGGCGGCAGTCCGCGCCCGGCACCAAGATCTCCATGAAGGCGTTCGGGCGGGACCGGCGGTTGCCGATCACCAACCGCTGGCGCGAGGACGGCTGAGCGCACCTCGGCCGGGAGTGAATTCCTCCACTCCGACCTGCCCGTGGCCGGCCGCCCGGTGCGACGATCGCGGGGAACCCGGGGACCGCGTGCGCGGCCTCGAGGAAGGAGATTGTCATGGTGGAGTCCACAGCGACCGAGGTGACCGCCCTGTACGGCGGGCCGGCCACCCGGCGGATCCGCACCCGCGACCTGCTCGCCGCCAAGGAGCGCGGCGAGCGGTGGGCCATGCTCACCTCGTACGACCAGTACACCGCCTCGATCTTCGACCAGGCCGGCATCCCGGTGCTGCTGGTCGGCGACTCGGCCGCGAACAACGTCTTCGGCTACGAGACCACGCTGCCGGTGACCGCCGAGGAGCTGCTGCCGCTGGTCCGCGCCGTGGTGCGGGCCACGAAGCACGCGCTGGTCGTCGGCGACCTGCCGTTCGGCTCGTACGAGGAGGGGCCGGCGCAGGCGCTGCGGACCGCGGTGCGGTTCATGAAGGAGGGCGGCTGCCACGCGGTGAAGCTGGAGGGCGGCCGGCGCTGCGCGGCGCAGATCGAGGCGATCGTCGGCGCCGGCATCCCGGTGATGGCGCACATCGGTTTCACTCCGCAGAGCGAGCACACGCTGGGCGGCTACCGGGTGCAGGGCCGGGGCGACACGGCCGAGGAGGTGCTCGCCGACGCGCGGGCGGTGGCCGAGGCGGGCGCGTTCGCGGTGGTGCTGGAGATGGTGCCCGGCGAGGTGGCCAAGCGGGTCACCGGCGAGCTGTCCATCCCGACCGTGGGCATCGGGGCCGGCCCGGACACCGACGGCCAGGTGCTGGTCTGGCAGGACATGGCCGGGTTGCGGGCCGGCCGGGCGCCACGTTTCGTCAAGCGCTACGCCGACCTGGCCGGCGCGCTGACCGACGCGACCCGCCGGTTCGCCGACGAGGTACGCACCGGCGAGTTCCCCGCCCCCGAACACACCTTCTGAGATGTAAGGCGGGGGCCCCGCTTAACGCATTCGGTAGAGGCGGGGCCCCCGCTTAACAGCCGACTGTTAACCGGGGCCCCCGCCTAACCGCGGGGGCGACGCCGCTCAGAGATCCGTGACCCGGATGCCGGCGTGCGCCTTGTAGCGCTTGTTGATCGCGATCAGGTTCGCGGTGAACGCCTCGATCTGGTGGGCGTTGCGCAGCCGGCCGGCGTAGATGCCGCGCATGCCGGGGATCCGCGCGGCCAGCGCGGCGACCACGCCCACCAGGTCGCGGTCCTCGGTGCAGATGAGCACGTCGAGGTCGATCCGGTCGACCTCCGGGTCGGCCAGCAGCGGCGCGCTGACGTGGTTGAACGCGGCGCAGACGCGGGAGTCGGGCAGCAGCGCGGCGGCCTGCTGCACGGCGCTGCCCTCGGCCACGGTGAGCGCGTACGGGCCCTGCTTGTCGAAGCCGAGCGGGTTGACGCAGTCCACCACGATCTTGCCGGCCAGCGGCTCGGCGAGCGCGGTGACGGTGGCGGCGTGCCCGTCCCACGGCACCGCGACGATCACCACGTCGCTGCGCCGGGCGACCTCGTCGTTGCCGGCGCCGGCGACCGTGGCGTCGGCCGGCACGCCGGGCAGCGCGGCGATCTCGGCGGCGGCCTCGGCGGCCCGGTCGGCCGCGCGGGAGCCGATCAGCACGGTCTGCCCGGCCCGGGCGAACCGGTAGGCGAGACCCCGCCCCTGGTCACCGGTGCCCCCGATGATGCCGACGGTGAGCCCGGAGACGTCGGGCAGCGTGGTCGCGTCGTAAGCCATGCGGCCATCCTCGCAAAGGGCGGCGCCGCGCCGCGCGTCGAGGCGCTGTGACAATGTCCCCGCGCGCGGGCGATCAACGGTCAGGCGCGCTCGAAGGCGACCTTCCGCTCGGTCGGGTCGGCGACGGTCAGCCGGACCCGCACGCGCTCGCCGAGCGGCAGCTCACCGGTGCAGCGGGCCCGCACCGGCGGCTCGTCCAGCGCGACCGTGCCGCCGGGCGGGCGACCGGGCCGGCCGTTGCCCGCCGGGCGTGGCTCGTCCACGTCCAGCACCGCCGCCTCGAACTCCTCCCCCACCCGGTGCGCCAGCAGCACCGCCTCGGCCAGCTCCACCGCGCCGCGGGTGGCCGCGCCGGCGGTCCGGTCGGTCGCCGCCATCACCTCCGGCAGCTTCGGCAACGCCTCGCGGACGTGCGCGGGCACCTCCCGGCCGTCGTGCAGGGCCAGGCAGACCTCGGTGGCGTACCGGTCGGCGAGCCGGCGCAGCGGCGCCGTGACGTGCGCGTACGCGGCGGCCACCCCGCCGTGCTCCGGCTGCTCGGGCACCGCGCCGTCGAAGGCGGTGTACGCGGCCCCGCGCATCAGCTCGGCCGCCTGGTCGACGAACGCGGCGGCCCGGGGCTGCGACGCGTCCAGCCCGGCCAGCACCTGACCGACCGACGTGCCGTCCGGCCAGGGCACGCCGAGCGGGCCGGCGGCCAGCCGCAGCCGGTCGACCGCCTCCGGCCGGGGGCGGGGCATCGTCCGCAGCAACCCGATCCCGCCGGCGAGCATGATGTCGGCGGCGGCCATGCCGGTCAGCAGCGAGATCTGCGCGTTGTGCTCCTCCATCGCGCCGGGGCCGCGCAGCACCAGCCGCCACCCGTCGCCGTCGGGCTCGACGTCCTGCTCGGGCAGCGGCAGGTTGATCGCGCCGCGGCGCAGCCCGCGCTCGGTGAGCAGCGCGCCGATCTCGGGCAGCAGCGCGATCGGCTCGGGCAGCCGGCCGGCGTCGGCGTCGCGCTGCACGCCGCCGTAGTCGAGCTTGGCGCGGCTGCGGACCCGGGCGCGTTCGAGCGTGACCGCGACGGTGCCGCCGTCGGCGTCGAGGTCGATGGTCCAGAGCACGGCGGCCCGGTCGACGTCGGGCAGCAGGCTGGCCGCGCCCTCGCTGAGCGTGTGCGGGTGCAGCGGCACGTTGCCGTCCGGCAGGTAGACCGTCTGGCCCCGGCGCCAGGTCTCCGCCTCCAGCTCACCACCGGGGCGGACGTGGGTGAGGACGTCCGCGATCGCGTACCGGACGCGGTAGCCGCCACCGGGCCGGCGGGCGAGGTGCATGGCCTGGTCGAGGTCGCGCGAGGTCGCCGGGTCGACCGTGACGAACGGGACGTCGGTCCGGTCGGCGACGGCCGGCAGCGGCGCCGCGGCCGCGGAGTCGGCCTCGCGCTGCGCCGCGGCCGGGAAGCTCTCGGGCAGTCCCAGCTCGCGGCGCAGCGCGCCGAAGTCGATGCGGGGCGCCAGTACGCGTCGGATCACCACGCGGTCAATCCTGACAGCGCCCCGCCCGTTCCGCTCACCGGCGCGGCGGGTGCCGCCGGTGAACGGGTCGAGATCAGCCGTCAGGCCCGGCGGGCCGGCGCCTTCCGGGCGGTGGTCTGGCGGGCGGTGGTGGTCTTGCGGGCCGGCGCCTTCTTGGCCGCCGTGGTCTTCTTCGCGGCGGTGGTGGTCTTGCGCGCCGTGGTGGTCTTGCGCGCGGGCGCCTTCTTGGCCGCCGCCTTGCCGGCCGTCGGCCGGGTGGAGGCGGTGGTCTTCTTCGCCGGCGCCTTCTTCGCGGCCGTGGTCTTCTTGGCGGCGGTGGTCTTCTTGGCCGCCGTGGTCTTCTTGGCGGCGGTGGTCTTCCTGGCCGGCGCCTTCTTCGCGACGGTGGTCCGCTTCGCGGTCGTGGTCTTCGTCGCCGCCGTGGTCTTCCGCGCCGCCGTGGTCTTCGCCGCCGTGGTCTTCTTCGCGACCGTCTTCTTCGCGGTGGCCTTCTTGGCGGGCGCGCTCTTGGCGGTGGTCCTGGAGGCGGGCGCCTTGCGCGCCGCCGACACGACCTTCTTGGCCGCCGCCTTCTTCGCGACCGCCTTCCTGGCCGGCGTCCGTCCGGCGCCGGCGCCCGAGGCGTTCGGCGACGCCTTGGTGACCGTCGTCGTCCTCTTCGCGGTCGTCCGTTTCGCGGCCGGGCGGGTGGCCTGCTGTGCTACGGCCATCTCGGTTCCCTTTCCTGGGGACGTGCTCTCGCCCTCGCGAGAGCACGGATCACCTCGACGCGGTCCATCCCGCGCCGTCTATCGGCCCTCCCCGGCCCAACGGGCGTCCTCGGCGTCCCACGCGTCGTTCCGCTCCCGCACCTGTTGCAGGGCGTTCTCCGCGTCGGCGGCTGAGGCGTACGGTCCGAGAACGTGCTTCGCGGGGCACACGTCGGCATCGGTCTCGACCCGGTGGTGTCGCGTGCACCAGTAGTAGTGCCCACCACTTCCGTCGTCGCTCATGCGATCACTGTGCACCGGGAACCGCCCGGCCGCCACCGGAACGCCACAAATAGTCGCCGCCTTCTCCACATTAGACGTGTTCGGGGCCGTTGCGGCGGGGAACGACGGAAGACCTCCGCCGGGTCCCGCAGGGCGTCAGGCGGGTGCCGCGACGGGCTCCGGACCGGGTGCCGCGACCCGGGCCGCCGCGACCGCGTACGCCACCGCGTAGGGCGTGCAGGCCAGGTAGAACATCGGCTCGACCCCCACCCGGTCGGTGATGAGGAACCGTTCCCACTCGGTCGGGCGGGGCAGCCCCCACGACGAGTCGGTCCAGCAGGTCAGCAGCCAGAGCGGCGCGGAGACCCGGTCCACCGCGTCCGGCGGCAGGTCGGCGGCGGCGGGGGCGGCGGCCGGAATCGTGGCGATCACCGTGAGGGCCACCGCCGCGTCGGCCGCGACCAGCGCGCCCAGCACCCCGACCAGCCAGGCCGCCCGGGTCCGCCCCCGCCGGGCCAGCGCCCCGGCGGCCCAGACGGCCGGCGCCAGCAGCGCCAGCCAGAGCAGCACGCCGGGCACCATCTCCGCCACGCCGCTCTCGCCCCGGCCGGCGAACAGGCCCAGCACCACCGCCGCCGTCGCGGCGATCGGCAGCACCACGCCGAGCGCCGTGGGCAGCGCCCCGACGCGTACGGTCCGCCGCGCGCCCCGGGTCACGGCGCACGCGAGCAGCACCCCCAGCAGCGCGGTGCCGCCGGCCCAGACCGGTAACTGCGCCGCCGTGGCCCAGGCCAGGTGGCCAGCGAGCCACTCGTCGGTCAGGTTCATCACCGTCGCGGCGAGCACGAGGGCGACGAGGCAGGCCGGCGGCGCGAGCAGCAACACCCCGGCGGTACGCCACACGTCCCGGCGCGGTGCCGCCCGGTCGACCAGTGGCGGGGCCGACCGGCTGGTCGCCAGCCTGGTGGCGAAACGGAGCATCGTCCACCGCCGCCCGGTCCGGGCCAGCTCGTGCAGCTCGGCGGCCCACTCCCGGCCCAGCTCGGCCCGCGAGGCCGCCGGCCAGCGGCGTACCGCCGCGCGCAGCAGCAGCGCGGCCACCCGCCGGGTCACCACGCCGGGGCTCCGGCCGGCCCGACGCCGCCGACGTGCGGACGCTCCCCGGGTGCCAGCGCGCGCAGTTCGGCCAGGGCCAGCCGGGCCGCGCCGATCCCGTCGATGGTGAGGCGGTAGTAGCGGCGGGCGGGCCGGCCGGCCGCGACCGGGTCGACGTCCTCCCACTCGGCGGTGAGCCAGCCGACCGCCCGGAGGCGGTGCAGCACCGGGTAGAGCGTCCCGCTGGGCAGGCCGGTGAGGCGCATCAGGTCGAGGCCGTAGCGCGGCTCGTCGGGCGCGGCGAGCAACGCCGAGAGCACCTTCACCACCGGGATGGTCAGTCGCACCGCCGTACTGTATCGCTTCTCTACATAGGTCGGGGCCCGCATCAATGCTCGGCGACATCTAGCAGGTGGGTCCACGATCGACCATCGGCCGGTGAGTCCCATTTACGGGACCAGCGGTCGGCCGGGGGTGGACCGCACAGGTGGATCACCGGCCGGGCAGGTGGCAGGCCGGACCTCCCTGTGGAAGCCTTCGACGAAGCATATTCACGGGAGGCGCCGGCTGTCAGCCCGCACGACACCCCGAGCGGAGACCGGCCCACCCGGCCAACACCCTGGGGGGAACACCGTGGGCAACCTCGACGTCGCGTTGAAGAACGCGATGAGCATCGACGGCGCGATCGGAGCCGCGCTCGTCGACTACACCAGCGGCATGACACTCGGCGTGGCCGGCGGCACCGGTGAGATCGACCTGACGGTCGCCGCCGCCGGCAACACCGACGTGGTCCGCGCCAAGCTGCGCACCATCGAGATGCTGAAGCTCGACGACGAGATCGAGGACATCCTCATCACGCTCGGCAGCCAATACCACCTGATCCGGCCGCTGAGCAACCGCACCGGCAAGGGCCTGTTCCTCTACCTCATGGTGAGCAAGAGCCGGGCCAACCTGGCGATGGCCCGGCATCAACTGCGCACGATCGAGGAGAGCCTGGAACTGTGAGCCGGGTGGAAAATCTCCCCCGCCGTACGCCGGCCGCGGCCGGGACGCTGCCACCGGCGCGGCGGCTGCCGCCGTCGCTGGCCGGCAACCCGGCGCTGCCGTACCCGGCCATCGGCCAGGAACTGTCCTCGCTGCGACTGCAGATCCCCGGCGTGCACGGCTGCGTCCTCGGCGGCGTCGACGGCCTGCTCATCACGCACAACCTGCAGAACGACGCCAACCCGGACGACCTGGCGGCACTCGCCGCCACCATGTTCGGGCTGGGCCGGCAGGTCGGGTTCCGGCTGGGCCAGGGCGACTTCCAGCAGTCCACGGTGCGCAACGAGCACGGCTACCTCAGCGTGTACGCGGTCAGCCCGCAGGCGCTGCTCGCCGTGGTCGGCACGGACAGCATCAACGTGGCCCGCCTGCACCTGCACGCCCCGACCGTCGCGGCCCGCCTCGCCGACCTGCTCGACGGCGTCACCCCGACCACGCCCTGACCGACCGACCCGGTCGCGCCGGCCCCCGAGGCTCGGCGCGACCGGGTCGTCGCGTCACCGGCGGACGTCCCGCGGTCCTACGCGGCCGTCTTGACGAGCCGCTCGACGAGCAGCGCCGCTCCCACGAGGACCATGGCCGCGCCGGCGACGTCGGTCGTGATCCGGGCGACGCGGGGTCGCACCCCGAGTATGCGATCGGCGGCGTAACCGAGCGGGAGGTAGAAGAGGGCGACGATGAGCACGAAGATGCCGCCGAGGGCCGCGAGCTGCACCGGCAGGGGCCATCCGCCGGTGCCCACGGTGAACTGCGGCAGGACCGACAGGAAGATCAGGAGGCCCTTGGGGTTCAAGGCGCTCACGCCGACCCCTCGGGTGAAGCAGCGGGCCGGGGACGACGCGGGCGCGGTGTGCGCGTCGACGTCGCCGATGCGCCCGCTGCCGCGCAGGGTCCGGACGCCGAGGTGGATCAGGTAGGCGGCCCCGCCCACGGTGAGCCCGGTCAGGGCGAGGGGCAGGCTCGCGACCAGCGGACCGACGCCGACCGCGACCAGGAGCGTGATGAGCGCGTAGCCGGCCATGAGGCCACCCACGGCCGGCGCCACGACCCGGTCCCGGGTGCCGGCCGCGAGCACGAAGGCCCAGTCGGGACCGGGGACGACGATGAGGGCGAATGCGACGGCGGAGAACGCGAGCACGGCAGCGAGGTCCACGATTCCTCCCTCCTGCGAGGAAACCTACCGGCCGAGCAGCAGAATGTGTTTCCTTCTTTTGCGACGATGACCGCAGGTTGTGGAAGAATCTCGACGGTGGATGCGTTCGATCGGAAGATTCTTGCTGAGCTCCAGCAGGACGGGCGGCTGAGCCTGACCGACCTGGCGGCACGGATCGGGTTGACGGTGTCTCCGACGCATCGGCGGGTGCGCGACCTGGAGGCGTCCGGGGCGATAGTGGGCTACCGGGCGGTGGTGGACCCGAAGAAGCTGGGGTTGGGCTTCGAGGCCCTGGTGTTCGTCACCATGAGGCAGGAGGACCGGGCCACGCTGCTCGCCTTCGAGGAGCGCGTGGCAGCCGTCCCGAACGTCCTGCTGGCCCAGCGCCTGTTCGGTGACCCGGACTACCTGCTACGCGTACGGACAGCCGACCTGGACGCGTACGCGCGGCTCGAGGACGACGTGCTGTCGGCACTCCCCGGCGTCCAGCGGTTGAACTCCACGCTCGTGATGAAGAGCTTCGTGCTCGACCGGCCCTACCCCACCGACCTCGGTTAGTGCCCGAGGGCACTCAGTCGCCGAAGCGCGTGGTCCAGGCGGCCACGTCGGCGACTGTGGTGTTGCCGCCGCAGAGCACCAGGCCCAGCCGGGCGTCCGCGCCCACCCGGTCGCGTACCCGGCGGGCCGCCGGCAGCAGGCATCCGGCGGCCGGCTCGGCCCACACCTTCGCATGTTCGGCCAGCTCCACCGTGCCCCGCACCGCCTCGGCGTCGGAGACCACCAGCACGTCGCTGACCAGCGCAGTCACGTGATCGTAGGTGAGCTGTGAGACGGTCGGCGCGCTGAGCGTGGTGACGATCGACGACAGCGGCACCTCGACCGGCCCGCCCTGCGCGAGAGCCTGCGACATCGCCTGCGCGCCCTCGGTCTCCACGCCCCAGACCCGTACCCCCGGCCGGCGGGCCCGCAGGGCCGCGGCCACCCCGGAGATCAGCGCCCCGCCACCGACGCTGACCAGCACGTCGGTCAGCTCACCGGCGTCGTCGGCGAACTCCGACCCGACCGTGCCCTGCCCGGCGAGCACCACCGGGTCGTCGAACGGGTGCAGCAGCGTGCGACCGTCCTCCCGCAACCGCGACATGAGCGCGAACGCGGCGGCCATGTCGTCGGTCAGGCGGACGTCGGCACCGGCCGCGCGTGCCACCTCGACCGCCCGCGCCGGCGCCGTCCGGGGCATCACCACTGTCGCCGCCACGCCCAGCGTGCCGGCCATCACCGCCACCGCGATGCCGTGGTTACCGCCGCTGACCGCCACCACCCCGGCCGCCCGCTCGGCCTCGTCCAGCGCGAGCAGCTTCGCCGCCGCACCCCGGGCCTTGAACGATCCGGTACGTTGCAACAGCTCCAGCTTCGCCGTGACCGGCACGCCGAGCAGCTCGGACAGACCGGGGCTGGGCACGGTGGGCGTGTGGACCACATGACCGGCGATCCGGTCGGCGGCCGCCTCGATGTCCGCAAGTTCGATCATCACCGCAGCGTGCCACAACCCCTCGGTCCAGGACGGGCGAGCCGTCCCGGTGGCCCTGGGCGGCGGGACGCCGGTCGGTCGCCTAGGCTGCGCGCATGTCGTTGCCGGTGGCCGGTGGTGCCGTGGCGCGGTGCGGGGCGGTCGCCCTCGCCACCCTCCCGGCGGGACGGTGAGCGCGATGTCCGAACCCGGGTCCGCGCTGCCGTGGGGCATGCTGCACACCATCGGCGTGGTGAGCACGACGCCGAGCATGACCCGCGCCGCCGAGCTGTTACGGGTCTCGCAGCCGGCGCTGAGCCGACGGGTGAACGCCGCCGAACAACTCGCCGGCGCCGACCTGTTCGACCGTACCGGCAGCGGGGTGCAGGTCACCGCCGCCGGTCGGACGCTGGCCGACGCCGCTCGGCGCATGGCGGGCCCGCTGCGGGCCGCCACCGTTCCCCCGGTCGCCGGCCCGCCGGAGTGCGCCTTCGCCACCTACGTGACCTCGCTCGGCGAGCTGGTGCGGTGGTTCTCGCAGCGCTGGCCGACGAGTCGGTGGCACGGTGCCGAACTCCGGCCGGACCTCGCGATGGCCGACCTGTCGCGGGGTGCCCTCGACGTCTTCCTCGGGGTGCACACGCTGCACCACGCGCCGGTTGCCGCATCGGTACGGCGGCACGTGGCCGTCCGCGATCCCCTGCGGCTGGCGATGAGCACCCGGCATCCGCTCGCCCGGAACCCGGTGCTGACACTCGCCGAACTCCGGCACGAGCCCTGGCTGACCAGCAACGACCCGGCGGTCGAGCAACTCCTGGTCGAGGCGTGCCGAGGCTACGGCTTCCACCCTCGGATCGCGTACCGGACCGACCGCACCCGGAGCATCCGCGACCTGGTGGCGGGCGGGCACGCGGTGACGCTCTGCGTGCCGGTCGCGCGCACCGACGACGAGGTGGTGGTCCGCCCGGTGACCGGCCTGCCCAGCCTGGACCTGGTGGTGGCCTGGAATCCCGACCGGCTCTCCGCCGCACTCGCCGACCAGTTCTGCGGCGTCCTCATCGGCTGGTACCTCTACCGCGCGTGGTCCGTGTCGCCCTTCCGGTCCTGGTTGGACGCGCACCACGCCGAGGTGTTCAGCGGTGCGACGATAGACGTCGACGAAACCGGCGACCCCGCCCCGGCCCGCGACGTCATCGACTGGAACGACCTCCAGGCCGCCTTCGAGATGCTGCGCACCGGCTCGGCCCCGCAGGCCGCCACCCGGCTGGGCTGCTCGCCGAGCACCGTGCAACGACGCCTCCACCGGCTGGAGCGCCAGCTGGGCGGCACGCTGCTGGAGCGGTCCGCCGAGGGCCGGCCGGAGCCGACCGTACGAGGCTTCCTGCTGCTGCACCACCTCTACCGGGCGCAGGCGGCGCGCGATGCGGAACTGACCGCCGGGACGCCGCTGATCTCCAACAACACATAGCCGCAGCTAACATTGTCTTAGCCTTGGCGGAATGGCTTTTCCGGAGCGGAAAAGCCGGATCCTCGCTTCGCGCGATTCACCTCTGGTTGCTAACGTCCGATCTCGTTGAGCGTTCGTCGTCAATGTGACGGCGAGCAATTGTCCACGCTCCGAAGTGGCTCGCGAACTGGAGGTAAGACGTATGCGACAACGCGTTCCCCGCCGGATGGGAGCAATGCTGCGGCACGGACTCGCCGCCCTGGCCGTGCTCGGCCTGACCCTCGTCGGCACCGTCGCCGGCAACGCCGAACCCGCCCGCGCCGACTCGACTGTCGTCTGCGCCAACGCCGGGGTGCCGGCCGGCTACGTGGTCACCGGCGTCGGGATCAACCAGTGCGCCGGCTACCACCGGCTGGCGATCACCAACGACCTCTACGACGGCATCCCCGTCTGCAGCCTGTGGGGCATCCCCGGGGGCTGGTACGCCACCGGCGGCGCCGCCAACGACGCCACCTGCGGATACAGCAACCGTTTCCAGATCAGGGCCGGCCTCTACGACGGCATCTCCGTCTGCGCGGCGACCGGCATTCCCGGCGGCTGGATCGCCACCGGCGCCCGCTCCAACGACCCGAACTGCGCGAACCTCAACCGCTACCAGATCACCTCCAGCCTCTACGACGGCATCTCCATGTGCGCGGCGTCCGACGTCCCCGGCGGCTGGGTCGTCACGCAGGTGCTGGCCAACGACCCGAACTGCGCATACCTCAACCGGTACGTCATTCGACGGCTCTGATCCCGGTTCGCCCTCCAGCGGAATCCCATTCCGCGCAGTCAGCATCCCGCACCCGAGAAAGGCAGCAGACAATGGACAGAAGACACCTCAGAACGTGGGCGACGACGACCCGGAACGGCGCGGTGGCACTGGCCGTCACGGTGGCCGGAGTGGGCGCGTCCCTGGCGATCGGCAGCCCGGCACAGGCCGCGTCGACCTCCATCTGTGCGGTGGGCTCGATTCCCGCCGGATGGGTCGCCACCCTGGGCCGCTCCAACGACCCGAGCTGCGGCTACCTGAACCGTTGGCAGATCACCAACGAGATCTACCCCGGCATGAGCATGTGCGCGGCGAGCAACGTGCCGGACGGCTGGTACGTGTCCCAGGTCTTGGCCAACGACCCCAACTGCGCCTACCTGAACAGGTTCACCATCTACCCGTACTGACCGGTGCGCGGCGGCGGCCGGCGCATGACGCCGGTCGCGGTCGCGGGGCACGGGCAGCGGCGCCACGTTCACCCGTGGCGCCGCTGCCGGAGGATCAGGAGCCGACCTGGCTCAGGGGACCGGCCAGGCTCGGGAAGTTACGGGTGCTCATGGCCTGGACACCCGCGGTGTGATCACCGTTGAACGGGGTGGTCGCGCCCGGGCAGCCGGCCGCCACCGCCTCCTGCGGCGAGTTGAACCAGAGGCCCAGGTGGTAGGTGTGGACCGGGCCGAACGGCGGGTTGGTCGTCGCGTCGAGGCCAGGATGGGTGTTCGGCGCGGGCCCACTGCCGGGCGCGACGGCGAACGTCTCGATGTTGAACCGCCCGATCACCGTCACCCGGGCGACGCCGTACTGATTGGACCGCATGTCGCTCTGGTACCACGACACCCCGAACGGCGCGTCGGGCAGTTGCAGGACGAACAGATCGAAGTTGGTACGGGGTGGCAGGCCGGCGGCCCGGATCGTCAGGATCTCGTTGGGCCCTTCCGGGTGGACCCGTACGACGGCACGAGCGTTCGGAATGCAGTTGGCGGCCTCGGCGCCCTGCGAGCGGACCATCGCGAACGAGAAGGTGCGCCCATCCGCGCTGGCGGGATTCTTGACGACGCCCGCGGCGACGAGCGTGCTCACGGCGGCCACGGCGAGCACCGCCCCGACGGTCCTGGAACGGAACCTCATGATGTCCTCCATTCGCCGGGTCGATCACCCCCGTCCGCCAACTTTCGCCGGCTCGGGCCGGTGTGGCGGACGGTGCCCGGCAAGGGAGACGTTATGGCCCATCTATCGGCAACCGCGCGCAAAGACCGAGATCCGTCAATATGAGCGGTTTTCGGCAGGTGCCGCGTCAACCAGCGTCCCGGCCGATGACGGTACGACGGTGCGGTGGCGCCCGACCGGGCCGGAAGAGCTGGCCCTCGTCCGGGCGTCGGGATCGCCCGGGACTGGAACGTGCCGGCCTCCGGCGTCGGCTACGTGACCCGCTTCCACGTGCAGTCGGAGTTCCTCACGCGCTACCCGGTGCGCCAGGCCGGCGGGCAGACCATCAATTCGCGAGGTCAATTCCTTCTTGGTCATCGACGGCTCGAATGCATGGCTTGATAGACTGTTCCGACGCCATTTTCCCGGATGACGTGTTTACCGCGATTAAGGAGGTCCTTTTGCGGCAGGCGCAACGGCTGAAAGGCGTCCGGTACGACATCCGGGGCCCGGTGCTGCGGCGGGCGCAGGAGCTGGAAGCCGCCGGCCACCGGATCCTCAAGCTGAACCTGGGCAACCCGGCGCCGTGGGGGCTGGCCACGCCCGAGCCGATCGTCGCCGACGTGGTGCAGAACATCGTCGAGGCGCAGGGCTACAGCGACGCCCGGGGCATCTACTCGGCCCGGGTCGCCGTCGCCCAGCGCTACCAGAGCCTCGGCGTGACCGGCGTGCAGCCGGACGACGTGCTGCTCGGCAACGGGGTCTCCGAGCTGATCGTGATGGTGTTGCAGGCGCTGCTCGACTCCGGCGACGAGGTGCTGGTGCCCAGCCCCGACTACCCGCTCTGGACCGGCGCGGTGACCCTGTGCGGCGGGCAGGCGGTGCACTACCGCTGCGACGAGGGCGCCGGCTGGCAGCCCGACCTGGAGCACATGGCCTCCCGGATCACCGAACGCACCCGCGCCCTCGTGGTGATCAATCCGAACAACCCGACCGGCGCGGTGTATTCGGAACAAACCCTGCACGGCATGATCGAACTGGCCCGCCGGCACGGCCTGCTGATCTTCGCCGACGAGATCTACGACAAGATCGTGTACGACGGCGCCACGCACCACCCGCTCGCGGCGCTCGCCCCGGACGTGCCGGTGGTCAGCATGGGCGGCCTGTCGAAGGTCTACCGGGCCGCCGGTTTCCGCTCCGGCTGGCTCGCCACCAGCGGTTTCACCGGCACCGACACCGATTACCTGGACGGGCTGCAACTGCTGGCCAACCTCCGGGTCTGCCCGAACGTGCCGGCCCAGCACGCCATCCAGACCGCACTCGGCGGATACCAGAGCATCGACGAGCTGATCCGCCCCGGCGGTCGCCTGCTGGAACAGCGCGACCACGCCTGGCGCGAACTCGTCTCGATCCCCGGCGTCGACTGCGTCAAGCCGGCCGGCGCGCTCTACCTCTTCGCCCGCCTCGACCCGGCCGTCCACAAGATCCACGACGACGAGAAGCTGGTGATCGACCTGCTGGAGCAACAGCATCTGTTGATCTCGCACGGCAGCGGCTTCAACATCGACACCCCGGATCATCTGCGCCTGGTCTTCCTGGCGCCGACCGACGTGCTCGACGACGCGGTCGGCCGCATCCGAACCTTCCTGGCCACCTACCGGCAGTAGGAGAAGTCGGAGCGCAAGTCGTCGGTGGTCACACGGACGGGTCCCAGGCGGCGAGCTGATCGAAGATGGAACGGTCGCCTTCGAACGTCAGCGCCTCCAGCGGTATGCGGCCGTAGAAGAACAGGACCAGGTCGCTTGCCGTACCCCGGGCGGAGGCGTCGGCCGTCTCGGGATCCTCGCCGGCAGCGGGCGTGACGCGGGCGACCTGTGCCCCGTCGCGGGAAAGCCGAAGGCGCCAGGAGCGGCCCTCGGTGGCGTGGTAGTCGACGATGGCGGGGTGGTGTGGCCAGGCGACCGTGGTCGCACAGAGGGTGAACTGGCAGTCGTCGAAACCGTCGAGGGCGACCTCGTCCGGTAGCGGCTGCGGGGCACCCAGGGTGAGCTGGACGTCGTAGGTGTACACCGCGATCTCGGGGACCTGTCGACGCGCCCAGGCACCAGAGGTCTGCGGCGACGGCGAGTCGTCCCACCACGTCCAGCAACGGCGATCCGGACCGGCCTCACGCAGTGCGCTCGTCAGTTGCTCGACGGACTCGGTCCACCAGGCCAGCAGTGCCTCGCGTTCCCGAGGCGCACCCGTGCCGTCGTCCCAAGCCGACTTCTCCGGGGGCGCGTCTGCCGGCCCGGCGGCGACGATGGCGGCCGATTTGCGGCGGGCCAGGCCCACGTGGTGCACGAGATCGACCAGCGTCCGCTCGGGATGGGTCGGAACCTGCAGGTCGAGACTGGGTGCCGCGGCGACCGCGGCGCGGAAGGCGGTCGACCGTTCGTCGATCAGCCGCAGATGGTCAGAGAACGTGAGAATGTTGCGCACCCGGCTTTCTACCACTGGGCCCCGACGACCGGACAGCGAATTTCGCAGGCTCCACCGGCGGGCCTCGGCCGACAAGTGCGCCACCACTTCTTCCTTTGCGGCGCCGTACTGGGCTCGGCTGTAGGGGTACAGCTCGGCTGCACGCCGCTTTGCCGCCTCGTAGCGACGGGCAGCGTCGGGGGTGGCCGCGAGGTAGGCGCGAAGGACGCGGTTCGCTTCCGGCACCAGCGACGTGACGCCGAAGACGTGCAGGTGGTGGCTTCGAATGCCGGCGGTGTCCTTCGCGAAGAACAAGTGGTCATTGTCCTCAGAAAAAGCCGTCGGACGATAGACGTACTCGAGCTGTTCAAGTACCCGGAGGTCAGTGACAACCGCATCAACCTCGGGTACTACCACCATGATGTCAATGATGGGTTTGGCCGCCAGTCCAGGAACGCTGGTCGACCCAAAGTGCTCGACGCTCAGCGCCATAGGCAACACCTCAGACAACAGCCGTTGTTCGACCCTGAATAGCTTCAACCAGGCCGGATCGTAGGGCACCACTTCGACTACAGGCTTAGCGTCCTTCACGTCGCCACCGTAGTGAACGAGGGTTCCTGGAAAAGATCATCGATGGCACGCCGGGTGCGTTCCTCGCTGGCCGGCATCAGGTGGGTACAGACCCGGAGCGTGAAGCCGGGGTCGGAGTGCCCGAGGGACGAAGCGAGGCCAACTGAGCCAGCACTCAGGCCGTCCCGGGCCGCCAAACGCCACCCAACGATGACCAAGCTCAACCAACAGCACCGGATAAACGGCCAGCTCAGAGCCTTGACCACGGCTCTGAGCTGGTGGGCGACGGACGAGTCGACCTGTACGCCGGATTGTGAAGGTTGCACGTACTCTGAGCAGGCGTTTTACCCTTCCGACACCCTCTCAGGCCGTCGCCAGGCCGTCTGGCGAAATTTCGGAAGCCTCGACGACCGCACGTCCGCCGGGGTCACAAGCCGACCGGATCACGCCCAACTATCTGGATGCCGCCGGACCCAGGAGATCCACGGAGACGAGGAAGACGGCCGTTCCGTCCTCGGCCGTTACGCCGTCAGGCTCGGTCGAGACCAGGACCAACGGCACCGACGAGGCGTCAGGCATGTCGCGGAACTCCTTGACGACGCACCGCACCGCAGCTGGCGTCGGCAACGTCGACTCGGGGTCGAGGTCGCCACCGAAGATGGGCGCCTTGTCGACGAGCGACCATGCACGACCCTGCGCATCGGTGAACACGACCCGCACCACGGCCGGGAAAGAGGTCCGGTCCATGCACTCGACCGCTTCGCAGGAAAGCTCGACGTGATCACCAGGTCGGAGGGCGGGTCGGTCCATCTGTTCGCATCCTGCCTGTCGACGTATCTCGGGTCATGGCGCTTTGGGATCTACGATGCCGCGAACAGATCATCGATCGCGCGGCGGGTGCGTTCTTCGCTGGCCGGCATCAGGTGGGTGTAGACCCGGAGCGTGAAGCCGGGGTCGGCGTGGCCGAGGTACGACGCCAGGGCCTTGATGCTCTCCCCCGCGTCCAGCAGCGACGAGGCGTAGAAGTGGCGCAGCGCGTGCATGCCGGTGGCCCGGGTCGGGGTGATGCCGGCCGCGCGTACGGCGGGACGCCAACTCTTGTCGTCGAAGGTGTGCCGGTTGATCGCACCCCGGCGGGTGGTGGTGAACAGCAGCGGCACCGTCACCCGCTCCTCGTCGGCCGGGTTCTCCCACGGCAGGGTGAGCGACACGGGCGGGAAGTCGTCGATGTGCTGGCGCAGCACCAGGGCGACGGAGTCGGGCAGCGGTATCCGGCGGTCCCGGTCGTTCTTGGGCAGGCCGAAGACTAGCCCGGGAGCGGACGAGCTTGACCTGACGCGTGATGTGCACCCATCGGGCGTCGAGGTCGATGTCGTCGACGCCGAGCCCGAGGATTTCGCCCTGCCGCAGACCGCAGCCGGCGCCCAAGTCGACCATCGCCCGGTACCGCTGGGCGAGGCCACCGCGGATTGCCGAAACCTGGTCGTAGCGCAGCGGCACCACCCGGCGCTGCACCGGTCGCGGCGGGGTGATCGACTTTGCCGAACACGGGTTCTTCGCGATGCGTTCGTCGTCGACAGCCGCGCCGAGGATGGTCCGCAGGTGCGCGAAGATCACGGCCCGGGTCGCCGGAGCCAGCTTGCCGACCAACGCGGCGTCCCACTCCCGGATGTGGCCCGGCTTGATCGC
Source organism: Micromonospora sp. NPDC018662 (assembly GCF_044391475.1). Taxonomy (NCBI): domain Bacteria; kingdom Bacillati; phylum Actinomycetota; class Actinomycetes; order Micromonosporales; family Micromonosporaceae; genus Micromonospora; species Micromonospora sp. NPDC018662. The sequence continues at coordinate 270,049 of NZ_JBISAC010000008.1, read as the reverse complement.
CCCCAGTTGCCGAGAGCCGAAGAACGGCAACAGGTACTTGCCTACCCGATGCTCCGTGACCTCCAACGTCGACTCATCGAAGGAACGAGTGCGGAGCCAGGATTCGGCGTACTCGGCGAAAGGTGATCCGGCCGGCGGACGGGTCGACGTAGGAGCCGCGCAGCTTGTCCGTCTCGGTGGAGACCAGGAAGGCGTCAGCGTCGCGCTTGGCCCGGTCCGGGAAGGACTGGCTGCGTTCCTTCCCGTCCGGGCCGATGTAGCGGACCCGGTAGCGCATCCCCGTGCCGAACAGGGCCGACTTGATTCGCTCCTTCCGGCCGCCGGGATGCCGGATCACCTTGTACCAGCGGTCTTCGACGTGCCCCATCAGGCTGCCGCCTGCTCACGTACCCAGGCCCGGACGGCTTCCGGTTCGTAGCGCAGGTGTCGGCCGACCCTGGCCGCCGGCGGACCGTACTTGACCTTGCGCCAGCGGTACAGCGTTTCCTGCGGTACCCGGAGGTACGTCGACACGTCCTGAACCGTCCACAGCTCGTCCTTGGCCATTACAGCCCCTCCCCCGTCTTGTCGTCCGCTTCCGTCGTCGAGCTGTCGTCGGGGAGCTGGGCCGCGCGGTCCTTGGCGGCGAGCAGTTCGGAGCGCCAGCGGGCGCGTTCGCTGATCGACCGCAGCAGCCGGTGAGCCATCGCCGGCACGTCGGGATCATCGGGCCGGGCGAGTTCCCAGGCGTGGCGGACAGGTTCGACGGTGGCGCCCTGGTCGTCGACGCCATCGAGGCCGACGGTGACGCCGAGCAGCGCCCGCACCCAGGCCCGCACGTCGTGCTTGTGGTCACTGAGGGTCTTGCCGGACCAGTCGCGGGAGATGAGGATGCGCCGGCCGCCGATGCCGAGGGTGTCGCGCTGGTGGACCTTGCCCTTGCAGCGGCCCGGCTTGAGCTTCGCGTGTGCCTTCTTCGGTGCGACGCCGTACAGCAGCCAGTTCGCGCAGCGGTCGGTGCAGGGGGTCACGCGCAGTTCCCGCCACAGCCGGTCCAGGTGCGCCCGCTGCCGGTCGGTGGTCGCCTTGTGGACGTCGCCGGTGTGCTTGGTGATGTACTTCGTGACGTACCGGATGGTCCGTTCCGCGTCGGCGGTGCCGGGCATGACGCCGCGGGCGTCGACCTGGGCGCCGAAGCGGACCACGTGCACCGGTTCCGCGTCCGGGTCGGCGTCGATGGCGTCGAGGGCTTCCGTCCAGGTGGTCAACGGCTGGCGGGTGTCCGGGTCGACCCACGCCGAGGCGTCCTCGTCCCACACCGGAGGCCGGTCGACGGTGTACCGCGCGACGTCGACCGCCGGCCACCACACTTGGTGATAGGTCGCCGCCGCGACGGTGCGCAGGATGTCGCGGGGAATGGTGCCCCGGATGGCGAAGTGCGCGTGTGGGGCGAGTCGGCGTTGCGGCTCGACGCAGCCGGCGTACTGGACGTTCCAGCCCTCACACCGCCGCAGGTTCTGCCAGAACCGATCGAGCAGCCGAGGGAAGTGCACCGCGTCCCACGCGGCCCGGCGGTAGTCGTACCGGTCGGGGTTGAGCGGCGTGCCGTCGGGACGGACCGGGCCGTACGAGTCGAGGGTGAGCGTCAGCCACATCGACGGCCGGTAGGTAGCCCCGTCCGACGCGGTGTACGTCCTGCCGACCGTGCGCGCCTCCACCTTGCGGCGAGGCAGTTCCGGGGCGTCCTGACGCCGCCGGGTGGACCGCTTGCGACGCGGGCCGGCGTCGTCGTCGCCCTGGTCCTCATCGCCGGTCGCGTGCGGCGGGGCGACCCGTCCCCGGAGCCCTTCGGCCGCGATCGCCTCTTCCACTTCGCGGATCGCCTCGTCGAGGTCTTCCACCTGGCCCCACTGGCACGCCCGGGACGCCTCGTCACGCGAGAACTCCAGGTGTGCGCGGAAGAGGATCAGGGATTCCTGTTCCTCGGTCGCTGGCTCCGGGGGCGGTAGCGGTTCGTCGTCGCGGTGCCAGCCCTCCCGAATCTGGGCCTGCCGCAGCCGGCGGTTCTTCTTCGCGCACGGGGCGCACTTGTCCTCCCGGGTCGCCCCGCAGGGCAGGTCGATGACCTCGGTCCGGCCGGTGTCGAGATCCGTGCGGCGCATCGCGAGGGGGCGCACGCACACGCCGTACTCGGCGGCGATCTCCTTGAGCACGTCCACCGAGCGGGGTAGCGCCATGCGGGCCGCCCGCGACCCCGGCCGAGGAGCAGCAGCCGGGGTCGGGGCGGTCGGCGCGAGGCCGGGCAGGGTGGGCGCGGTCATCGGATGATCCCGACGACGTGCGGCCGGTTGGACTGGACAGCGCGCGGAGGCAGCACCGCCGGGACGACGGGCGACGCCGGCACGGTCGGGCGGACCGGTTCGACCTCGGTGGCTTCCGACGGCTCTTCGTACCGGTACGCGTCGGGCTGGTCCGGCTCGACAGCCGGCGGCGTGACCGGGGCGTTGGACAGGACGACCTTGACCAGGGCGAGGAAGGCCAGCGACGGCACCGCCGCCACGGTCCAGCCCCACACCGACGGTTCGGCTTCCGCGACCTGGGCGGCGAGGGACAGCACCGCGAACGCCACCAGGAGCGAGCCGACCAGGCCGACGGGTCGACCGGTGCGACGGCGGGCGCATAGTTCCAGGCCGAGGTAGATCGTCATCAGCTCGACCGCTACGGCGTTGGCCCAGCCGATCCAGTCGGGTTGGCCGTGGGCGACGGACAGGTCGTGGACGTGGGTGAATGCGGCGGCGCCGGCCATGGCGGCGATGGCGAGCAGGATCACCAGCCGTACGGCGGATTCGGTGCGCTCGGTCATCGCCACTCCTGCAACGGCTTCTCGCGGATGGTCAGGTCGATGCGGATGCGCCGGTCGGCCATGTCGGGGCGGCGGTTGACCATGTGCGCCAGGCCGTGCAGGGCGGCGGCGGTCTGGTCGGCGGGGCCCACCAGGCGGATGCGCAGCGGGCGACGGAGTCGGTTGACGATGCGGGTGAGGGTGGTCATCACGGGTTACCTCCTGGCCGGTCGGATGTCGGTGCGGATGTAGTCGGGAGGGGCGCCGAGCGCGGCGACGGCTTCGGAGAGGCAGCGCCACAGCGCCCACGCCTCGTCGGGCGTCAGGGACATCCGTCGCCGGCCCGCACCGACCGCCAGATACACCGAGTACGGGTCGGGCCGTTCCGAGTCGACGCGGACGGACACAGCCGTGACCGGTTCGGGGGTGCGCAGCCGGTAGAACCGGCGACCGTTCGGCAGGGTGGTCACCGCGGCTCACCCCTCGCCGTCGGAGTCGAGCAGGTTGCGCAGCGCGTCGGGCAGCAGCCGCCCGGACGGCTTACGCGGCAACGGAAGGCGTACCGGTTCGGTGGCGGTTTCCCGGCCGACCTGGGCGAGGATGTCCGAGGCGTCAGCCGGCGCCGGGAACCGCTGGGCCATGTCGCGGATGTCGTCGTCGCTGACGTACGAGAACCGGACCCGCATCGGGTCGGGGGTGCCGTCGAGGATCACGTACCCGACGCCCTTGGCCCACCTAGGCATCTGATCCGCCAGCGCACCCCGGTTACGGGCACCGTCACCAAGAACCATGTCAACCTGCGACGCCTCGGTCAGGCCGAGCGCGATGCGGGTCGGGAACAGGTCCCTAAACGGCAGCACCTCCTTACGCGGGTCCTGCAACGCCGCCACCACCAGCACACCGACGCCCGCGCCCTGCGACAGCAGCAACCCCAGCGACGACGCGATGCGCTTACGCAGCTCGACATCCTGCAAATACGCGGTCAGCGCCGCCATCTCGTCGACGACGACCACGACCAGGGGGTCCACCTCGGTCGGCGTGTGCACCCGCACCGTTCCCGCCAGGCGGGTCTGACGCTCCCGCAGCACGGTCACGGCCTCGTCGAGCAGGTCCGCCATCGCCTCGAACGACTTGCACGCGAACCGGGCGAACATCGGCCGGCCGAGCGCGAACTCCATCCCGCCCTTCGGGTCGACCACCCACAGCCGCACCAAACCGGAGGCGACACCGCCGCCGAGGACCCGGACCAGCGACCACAGCACCGAGCCCTTCCCCGACCGGGTGGCGCCGCCCACCAGGACGTGAGTCGCGAGAAGATGCAGCGACCAGGGACGCAGGTCCTCCCGCCGGGCCAACGGCAGCGCGGTGAAGTCCGGCACCGCCGGCACCGGGAACGGCGGCACCACCGTGCGCAGCGCATCGGTACGCACCAACGCCACGTAGACCACCGTCGGCCGATCCCGAGACCGCACCCGATCCACCAGCCGCAGCACCCAGCCCCATCGACCGGCACGCGTCGGCGGGTCACCGGGCCGTTCCGCGTAGACCCGGGCGTGCCGCCGGCCGAAGGCGTACGCCAGGTTCGCGCCCACCCGCTGGAACTGCTCCGGCGTCTGCCCCCGGACCATCCGCACCGTCAACACGTCAAGGGCCTGATCCGAGCGGACCCGCAGCAGGTCAGGAAGAACGTGCCGCCGGTCGAACGTCTCGGCGAGCCCGCACAGCGTCATGGCCTCACGCCACACCCGCCGGTAGACGAACACCCGCCGGAACGAACCCAGCAGCGGACCCGCCAGCCACGCCCACCATGACGACTCATGCCGCCAGCGCCACACCGCCGAAACCGTCGATGCCACCACCAGCGGCACCACCAAGCCGGGCCAGTCGAACTCGACGTAGAGCCACAGCGCGAGGACCACCGAGGCGGTTGCCACCGGGTGACGCAGGCACCACCACAGCAGCCGCCCCGACCAGCGCAGCACCAGGCCGAGCACCACCAGCCACATCGGCAGCTCGAACCGCTTCGGACGGAACACCAGCAGGTCACCGGCCGAGGTCGTCACCACCTCACCGCGAGGCCGCCCAATCACTGGGCACCCCGCAGCGACACGAACCGACCCGACGCATCCCGGACCGCAGGGAACGGAAGCACGAGCTGCCCCACGCAGCCGGCGCACCGACCGTCCGCCCCGGTAGTCGGATCGAACCTGGACTGACACACGCCGCACCGAGGCTGGGCCGGGGCAGCCGAACGCCTACGCTTGGACACGTCACTACCTCTCTCGACAGAGCAGGGGGAAGAGACACAGGGGCGGGGCTGCCGTCCGCCAAGACCTGACAGCCCCGCCCCCACCAGATGCGGCTACGCCGCCGCCTTCTTGGCCACGCCCGCCGGGGCACGCATGCCGGTCGCCCGCAGCGAGTACGCCATCCGGCCGTTGTTCGCCACGTACGGCGTCACCGTCATGCCCTCGAACTCCACCGCCTCGAACGGAGCACCCGTCGGCGGCACCGGCTGGTAGTCGGCGGAAATCTTCACCGTCGTCTCCCGGGAGCGCTTGCCAAGCTCCGGGTCCAGGTCCATCACCCGCACCTGCCACACCCGCTGGCCGGTCAGCTTGTCCTTCGCCGGGCTACGCCGACCCGTCTTCTCGTCGAAGTCCTCGACCTCACCCATCGACTCGGGCACCAACGCGCACCCAGCCGGGAACACGTCCTCACAACGCACGGCGAACCTCGTACCGCCACGCAGAGCCATCGCTCAACCTCCAGGTCGTTGGCATGTCTGCCAAGTTGAGACTCCAAGGTAGACGGCACTTGGCAGACAAGTCAACAAGTTTCTCCGTCCACTCAGGAGGAATTGAACCTGTGGCTTTCGAGGGAAAAGGAGGATTTGTCGGGCACCCGTAATACGCTTAAAAAGAATGGCGCAACAATGCATTTCGCCATTATCTATGGTCGCAGCAGTCTTGCACGCTCCGCACACCTGGGGTACCTTTTCGCAAGCTGCGCAGAGGACGAACTCACCTATTTACCGGAGAAGAGCCATGCTTTCATTGACCGTGTCCCTGAAAGTCCCGAGGGCTATTTTTGCCTGCATTTCGATGATCCTCTTAGTTGCGCTTCAATTGTTCTCGTAGCTCAATATCGCCCGATCACAGCCCTGACACCGCCAGGTTGGTGAACCTACGGCTTCCCTGGGTAAGAGCACGACATGCCGAAAGGGAAGCACGTTGCGTGCGTTGACGATGAGCATGTCCGTCCGCGCGGACTCGACGACAAGACCGTTGAGGCCCTGGGCGAACTGAGCAAGGCGCTGGAGACGATCCACCGGGTACGGGGGCACCTGTACTCGGCGCACCAGCTCGTTGGCGGCGCCGATCTCACCCTCGATCGGGTGGTGAAGTTGCTCCGCGAGGCCGGGCACGTTGAGGCGGCCGACCGGGTCGAGCATGAGCTGTTGGGGCGCAACCTGCTACCCGGCCGTTGGACGTTCCAGATCATGGAGGAGTTCGACGATGGCTATTACGCGGCGTTCCAGGAGATCGAGCGGGACGCGCGGGAGAAGCTAGCCGGCGGCCGGCGGCACATCTACGAGGCGGAGATGAAGGAGCGACGTCGTACCCACGGCATGCCGGGGCACGAGGCTACGCCAGAGGAGTAAGCGGTAGACCGTTCGGCAGCATCGAAGCCAGGGCGTTAGCTCTGGCTTCGATGATTTTCATGCGCCCCTGGTACTCCATGGGCTCCCGGTGCGCTGCCTGGCTGGTGACCTGGCCGGGCCACTTGCGGTAGAGCAGCCCGTACTCCCGTGTGAAGTAGCCGGCGCTGACAGCGTTGGCGGCTAGCAGCAGGCCCGTGTCCTCGGAGGCGGGAAGCGCCATCCAGCCGCCCAGGGCGAAGACGAGATCCCGCCGCAGGCACAGCGTCGCCGGGTGCACCGATGCCCGGTAGCCGTTGGCTCGCCAGAAGGACAGGACTGAACCGCGGTCGACGACCCCGCCGGCCGGGTCCTTGTCCCAGCCGGCGGTAGAACCGTCGGGCAGCAGATCGAGCACTCGCGAGGTGGTCCAACCGATCTGCGGATGCGCGTCGAACGCGGCGATGTCCCGGGCAAGAGCCCCGGGTGTCAACTGGTCGTCGGCGTCCAAAACCTTGATGAGTTGCCCGGCAACCCGGGAAAGCGCAAGGGTGCGGGCAACACCCGGCCCACCGGGGCGGCCGACGCCGAGACTGATCCGCGGATCGTCAGGCAGCACGTCGACCAGGGCGCCGGCCTGTCCGTCCTCCTGGACGAGCCATTGCCAGTCCCACCCGGGGGGCATATCCTGCTTGGCCAACGACTCGTAGGCGCCAGCAAGGTACTCGATGCTTGGCACGTGGACCGGAGTGACGACCGAGACGAGTTGCGTCACGTTTTCCACCGCTGGAGTTTGTGGGAGTAGACAAGCTCGGTGCGATCACCGGGCATCACGACGTCCGCGACCTCGACGACCCGGCCGGTGGTGTCGATGGAGGTCTTGCGCACGGTGAGGACGGAGACGCCCGGGTCGATGTCCAGGAGCTCGGCCTCGTCCGGCGACGGTGGACGTGCGCGGATCTCGTCGTCGATCCGGTCCAGCTCGATGCCGATGGTATGAAGCTGGTGCTGCGTGCCGCCCGGCCACGGCTCTTTGCCCTCGTCGAGTAGGTCCGGGTTCGCGGCCACCAGGTCGTACGGAAGGTACGAGTACGACACCGTCAGCGGCGCGTTCTCATGCCGCGAGGAGGTCCAGTAGACCCGGCGCAGCAGCGGCGTACCCGGCTCGACCTGCAAGGCCGCCGCCATCTCCGCATCCGCTTCCACCCGCGCGTACTCGGCGTGGAACTTGAGGTCGTCGACGGTCAGGCCGGTGTCGTGCTCGGTGGCGCCGGTCTTCAACCGCTCGTCCTCGTCGAGCAGGACCCGATCCTTCTCCCACTGGTAGCGCTCGGCGTTGCGCCGGCGGACCCGTTGACGGGGTGCACGCACGTAGGTGCCGCGTCCCTGCTCGGCGCGGACCAAGCCCCACTCACGGAGCTGCCGGATCGCGTTGCGCACGCTGGTACGGGACAGGCCGGACGAGTCGGCTAGCTCGGTTTCACTCGGCATCAGGGTGCCGGGAGCCAGTTCGCCGCCCATGATCTTTGCCCGCAACTCTTCCGCGAGTTGCAGGTAGCGAGGGCGCCAGTCCCGGCCTTGCATACCGGACACCGTACCCCCAAGACGTTCCAACGTCTGCCAGGTGGTCCCCCTGGCCGGACGTTCAGGGACCGGGGCGACCGGAGGCGCAGGCCGCCTGGCCTGCCGCCCGACCGGTGAGGGAGTCCGACTGTGCCGACGCTCAGGGGTGCTCATCATGCTCTTCCAGATGTAGGCCCTTAGTCATCATCACCAAGCGGACGTAGGTCAGTTCGTAGATGAGCCGGTCCAGACGGACCTGATCGAGCAGGACGGGCTGGATCACGCCGTCGCGGGTGGCGTCGAGTTTCACGACCAGGTCCCGCCGCCCGAACCGGTCGAGCAGCATCTGAACCCTGACCCAGCCCGTCCGCTCCTGGCCGACGGTGGCGAGGAAGCCTCGGTGCATCGGGTCGTTCGGTCCGCACCCTTGGCACCAAGCAGGGCATCCCACGACGTCGGTCACCGACCCCAGGGCGTACTCCGGCATGCTCCCTGCCTCAGTCATCATCGCTCCCGAGATCTCCGCCCGCCTCGATCACCAGGCCGCGCAGGCACTCGGTCAGCCGAACGGCCTGTGTCAGGGACAGCTCAGCCCACCCGATACCGGCCCGGCACGTCGCATGCACCGCGATCAGGGGTGTCCGGACGTCGACGCCGATGAGGTACGCGACCACCATGCCGCCGGCGCGAGCGTTGCCGATCCGGTGCATCGGACCGCGATGGTTGCGAGTCATCTCCGTCATCAGCGGCGGCACGAGGTGACCGCAGCGATCGGGGGCACACCAGTCCGGGTGGCTCGTAACGTCGGGACGCTTGTTCGTAGGCGTCACCGCGGCCACCGCCCGGCGCCGTCCCGGTAGACCTGGACTCGCGTGATCAGCGGGATGGGCGGCAACGCGGACGACTCCCGTGCCTGCTTGACCGACCATCGCGCCGACAGCGGGACCGCCGGGCACGTACCCGGTGGGACATCGCCCTTGGCTGACCGCGTCAGGTACCGCTTTCGGGGCCACCACAGGGAGAGCCGGCGGCGTCGACGAGGACGGCTGGACATCGTACCTCCACAGGTAGAAGAGAGCCGGCGGCCGACCACGGGGGAAATGCAGCCGGCCACCGGCTCGAATGAAGGCACGGCGCACCGCCCGACGGGGACGGGTCGGGTATCGCCGAGCCAACTTGTCCGCGCGGCTACCGCAACCGGTCCAACAGGACGCCGCGCGTCAGGTGCGACCAGGGCCAGCACGAGACCACCCCTGACACGAGCCGTCACCCTGGCCGCACACCACGAAACGTACCTACAAGTAGACGAGTTGTCCATATACCAAAACAGCCCGTCTGGTTGACACTTGATAAGACAAGCGCCAGGTACGGTGAGCAGGTGCCCACCCCGCACTATGGACAACCTCGGTACCGCACGATCGCTGACGAGCTGCGACGGCGAATCGAAAGCGGTGAGATCGCGCCCGGGACCCTCTTGCCGACCGAACGGGCACTCACTGCGGAGTTTCAGGCAAGTCGCGGAACGATCCGCAAGGCAATCGCTGCGCTGCAGAGCGAAGACCTTGTCGTCACCGAGCACGGCCGCGGCACTTGCGCTATACAGCAGAGACACGAGTCCGTCGCCGACGGAAAAGCTGATCGAGGAAAACGCCAGATACCAGCTGACTCAGATCTTGCAGCGATCTTTGCCATCGATGTCGGTGCAATCTTAATCGAAGAGCAGCGCATTACTCGCGCAAGAGGAACCGTACAAGAGGTTACCAGAGTCTACCGGATTCCGCTTGCAGCGCAATAGGCCTTGATATTAGAGAGACCTGACGGATCGAGCGACCCCACCCGTGCCCTAAAAAGATAAGCTCGTAAATAGGCGCCTTTGCCGGTACCGCAAAAGTCCGGCAGCCTGTAGATTGTCCAACATGGACTACGACATGACGCGCTTGGGTGATAAGCAGTTCGAGCATCTCGCACAAGCGCTACTCGCAAAACATCTAGGACCACAGGTTCAGGTGTTCGGAGCCGGGCCCGACGGCGGCCGCGAGGCGTCATGGGACGGTCCGGTTGCCGACCCCCGTCTGCCCAACGGCTGGAACGGCTACGGTGTTGCGCAAGCCAAGTACATGCACAAGCCCGGAAATCCTCGCCAGAATTTTGCCTGGCTTAAGGGGCAGATTTTACATGAGTTCAAGGAGTGGGCTAAACCAACAACGCGTAGGCGCAAAAAGCCTGAGTATTACCTCGTAATAACCAACGTTACTCTATCTGCCGTACCCCAAGCTGGCATCGATGCCATCGTCACCACACTTAAAGAAGCAGCGCTGAATAAAGGTCTAAAATTCAAAGACGTCGCTGTCTGGCATTATGATCAGATTCGTGTGTTACTGGATGATGCTACTGAAATACACAAAACTTATGCAGCCTGGACTACGCCAGGGGATGTCTTAGCAGGGCTAGTACAAGCACAAAGTGAGGCTGCTCGGGACCTCTCAGATGCGCTTCGCGCGCACGCGGCCAAAATTCTGGTCGATGAGCGCCGCCTCAACCTGACGCAGGCAGGAAGCGTCAGCGACGCCGAGGTAGGCATCGCTGACGTCTTCATAGATCTGCCCGCCTTCCCGCCGACTCGTCATGACTCTGATACGACCCTAACAAACTTCGAAGACATCGGTCGCCCAGCACTGCCCGGGATCGTGGCGGAATTACTGGCGGTTGGAAACCGACGCCTTGATGACGGAGCGATCAGTGCTGACCCCACGGTCGCACGAGCAAGTAGATCTGTATTGATCGGCGGACCGGGACAGGGCAAGAGCACTGTCGGTCAATACCTCTGCCAGATGTATCGCGCCGCCTTCCTTGAAGGTAGCCCCGTGCTCAATGAACCGCAAGTCCGAGCAATTCGGGGGGCTATCCTCAATCATGCAACGGAAATCGGACTAGAGCATCCCGGTGCGCGGCGGTGGCCTATTAGGATTGTATTGAACGACTTGGCCGACAAGCTTTCGGAAGACAACTGCCGTTCTGTTCTAGAATATATCACCCAGCAGTTGGCAAACCGTTCAGGATGCTGCATTAACCTGCAACAGGTCCGCGCTTGGCTTCGAGAGTACCCTTGGTTTGTGGTATTTGATGGCCTTGATGAAGTGCCAGAAACAAGTAATCGCTCCCAAGTACTCACATCGATTAGTGACTTCTTCATTGATGCTCGGAGCATCGGTGCCGACGTCCATGCAGTCGCTACATCCCGACCTCAGGGATATAACGACGATTTCGGCCGCGAAGAATGCCGCCACTATAGACTTGCTCAGCTACCAGCACCACTGGCGCTTTCCTATGCTCGCAGACTGATCGATGTTCGGACGGGTGCTGGAAGTGATCGCGCGCGACAGGTCGGGCAACGGCTAGTCAGAGCTTCTAAGGAAGCTGCCACCTCTCGCCTTCTCACGACTCCGCTTCAAGTAACGATTCTGGCTCTCCTCCTCGAGAGGCTTGGTCACGCTCCAAGAGATCGCTGGCGCCTTTTCTCACAATACTATCGGGTCATTTATCAGAGAGAGCAAGAGAAGGGCGGCGACCTCGCCGATTTGCTGCATACTCATGAGTCTGACGTTAATATGGTGCACTACAAAATCGGCCTCCTACTTCAGCAGCGCGGAGAACGGTCCGGTGACACAAGGGGGGCTCTATCTAAAGCCGAGTTCGTGAACATAATCGCTGAAAGGTTGCAGTCTCAGGGCAACGAGCCTGCAGAGGCAAGGAATCTAGCAAACCGGTTTGTAACACTAGCGACCGACCGTCTCGTCTTTCTGGCAGTGCTACGTGGAGATGAAATCGGTTTTGAAATCCGGAGCCTTCAGGAATTCATGGCGGCGGAATCGATTCTGACCGGACCGGACCAAGTAGCAGTTGACGGCTTACGATCAATCGCAACGTCTTCCTATTGGCGAAACGTCTTCCTTTTTGCAGCTGGACGAGTATTCGCCGACAAAGAGCATCTGCGATCCGAAGTAACGACAATGTGTGTAGACCTAAACTTGGACACAGAGCTTCACCAGGCCACCTTGCCCGGTAGCAGCCTGGCACTAGATATCCTGCGAGATCGAGTCACTAGCTCTCAGCCTGCATATACTAGGATTCTCGCCGATCATGCGTGTCAGCTACTACGGCTACCCCCTGAAATCGTTAGAAGCTCCGGCTTGGAGAGCCTTATCGGACTGGGCGCAAAATCCCAGCTAATGGGCGCAATCGATATTGCAACTCGTGGGTCTAATTCTCAGATCATGTCCGCCGTAGCCATATTGGCGTCGCTCGCCGACTCAGGAGAAGAAGATGCGCGGCTCCGACTCCTAGAAGTGCTCGACGGAGTCGGATCCCATCTTAGAGACTCTATTCTTCTAGATTCCTACCCCTATACTTCCCCCACTTTGGCAGAATTGCTGAGGGAGGAGATGTCTGCGGACGAGCCAAGCAAGCTGGTTGCTCTTCAAGCAAGGCTTCGCGTATTTGACGAAGATGACGAAGGCTCTCCCTATTCGTCCCTCCACCCTGACGCGCAGGCACTAGTAAGTATCGCAGAAAGCTTCCTCGGCGAAGGGGATACCGAGATCTGCGGTTTGGGATTTAACGCGGACGGAGTATCGCTAAGGGTAGTTGCTATTCCGACAAGCGACTCGAATCCATGGAAAGTTCTCGAATCAACATCTTCGACGCGCGGTTCTTGGCCCGCCTTAAGGCGTTGTGCCCGATTCTGCGCAGCCCCCAATGCAGATTCTTTGGCCGACGCGCTTGATGCAATGGCGGATCACCCGGAAGAGTCGCATACAGTCGGCCGCCTATTCCCGTGGCCCCTTGCTGCCTGCCTCGTGGAAGCGTTTGACGGCCAACCAGATACCACTGATGGAATCATCGGAGTTGATTTAAGAATATCCCCCAACGCCAAGTCTGAGAGACTCTTGGAACTCGCGTCTTTCGCCCGTCAAGGCGTCTTGGGTGATATAGATGATTGGGTGGCTGCAGAAGGTCGTTGGCTCGAGCAGCCTTGGGCGAGTTCAGACCTTAGCTTCGTTCCGACCAAAGAAGTCAATGGTGCGATCATTGTCTTGCCTTTTAGTCAAGAAATTCGACAGCGGGGTGCCGTTCTCACGGCGTCATCACTCGCAGTGGGTTCGCCGTCGGTAGATGTCGAAGCAGAAGTCACTAAAGAGTGGCTCAAGCAGGCTTTGCCTGTTGTGCAAGCTATGCCGCACTCGGAGCAGCGGGTGAACCTGGCCTCTGCCATTCTATTTATCGGCAACGCCGTTCAGCGTGGTGGTGACCGTCGGATTTTTGGCTCTGCTGGCAGGCCTAAGCCTAAAGAAACTGGACAGTCACCCTTCAATCAATTTGCGGGCTTGTCCCCGACGGAGGTATTCCAACTAATCCAGCTCGCTGGGGATGAAATAGGCGCCCTGTCAGCGTGGTTCCAAGATTTGCCAGAGCCCACAGTATTGGAATTCCTGGACGACATATCTCGTCTTGGTGGGCGCACTCATCTGAACCTCAGCTTGTACAATCCCTTCAACGGAGTCGAATGCGATTACGTTAAGATCTGGAGATCAGATCCTAGCAATTGGCGCTTGGGGCGGTTCAGATTACACATGAACCCTGCACCGGACTGCAACTTTCCAGAAGTAGACATGATTGATGAGGGTCCCCTTAAAGCCAATGTGCGTCTCTTGACTGACGCATTGCGGCAAAGTGCTCATGGAAATGGAGCGTCGGATACAGAATGGCTTCGCGCAAACCTTGCCGAGCTTACAAGTCGGTGGGATGATGGCGAATTCTTAGGCCATGCCTATTGGAGGAGGGACCGCGACAGCCTCGACCTCGACCACTTCATCAGCTGGATGGCCAACCGTGGGTCAAACGAGCGGAATCACGCCTTCGCTGCTCGTCTCTCGATGCTCCTCTGTCATGAGCGGCCACAGCTTGCAGTTGGCCTGGTGAGAGCATTGCAGTCGATCGTCTCGACAAAGCCCTCCGCGAGCGGCATGTAGGGTATAGACACTGGCTCCATGCAGGCATAGACGGCAGCGGGTCGACTGGCGGCCCCAGTCCGTCAGCTCGTTATAGCCAGACGCTGCGATCCGACACATATTGCCGATTCCCTCTATGAAAGATCAAGGCACCGCGCTCCGCGCGGTGCAGGGCGGCAAGCCCGGCCGGCGGCAAGCCGCCCCGGCCGCCTACGGCGCCGGGGCGGTGAGCCACCGAAAGCCGCCGGGACACCGCCCCCACGGGAAGAGGAACCAGCCTCAGCGAGGCCGTGACGGAAGCCAGCGGGGCCGCTCTGGTCGGATGTCGGGGCTTCCGTCTGCCGCGCCAGTCCAACCCCGGGACTGGCTTGCCACCGGATCACCGGGTCGCCGGCACCAGCTCCACCGCCAGGACGTGCCCGCATCCGCGACCAGCCGGCGGCACAGCGGCAGAGGCCCGACGCCGGCCGGCAGACCCTCAGGGCGAGGCAGGGCGTCGGCCGGATCCCAGGTTGGCTGAGCCAGCACTCAGGCCGTCTCCAGGCCGTCTCAGGCCGTGGCCAGGCCGTCAAACGCCACCCAACGCTGACCAAGGTCAACCAACGGCACCAGGTAAAAAGCCAGCTCAGAGCCATGATCACGGCTCTGAGCTGGTGGGCGACGGACGAGTCGACCTGTACGCCGGATTTTGTGCCCGGCACGCCCGAAGGCGCGCCGGCGGCGGCCATCCATCTCGGCCTGCCGTCGCCGGCAGGCTCCAGCGGCCTACCCGCAGACATCGGGCGGGCCGCCCTCAAGCGTCTGCGCGGGTCGTCATCTAGCGGTGACGGCCCTTTCTTGGCCTTGCTCCGGGTGGGGTTTACCGAGCCACCCCGGTCACCCGGGGTGCTGGTGGGCTCTTACCCCACCGTTTCACCCTTACCGTCCCGTATCGGGCCGGCGGTCTGTTTTCTGTGGCACTGTCCCGCGGGTCACCCCGGGTTGCCGTTAGCAACCACCCTGCCCTGTGGAGTCCGGACGTTCCTCGGCGGCGGGCCGGAGCCCGCCGACGCGACCGCCCGGTCGACTCGTCCGTCGCGCCCTCATCCTAACGACGCCCCCGCCGCCCCCATTTCCACCCCGGGCCGCCGCCAGTTCGGGGAAGTGGCGGTATCCCGGGCCGCCGGATACCGCCACTTCCCCGAACTGGCGAAGCACGGCGCGAGCGAAGCACGCGGGTCGGGCGGCGGCGTACTAGCCTCGGGGGATCATGGATCTCTCCGACGTCGCGCTGCTGCTGGTCGCCGGGCTGGCCGCGGGCACGGTGAACGCGGTCGCCGGCGGCGGCTCGCTGATCACGTTCCCGGCGCTGATCGCGACCGGGCTGCCGCCGGTGGCGGCCAACGTGTCGAACTCGGTGGCGGTCTTCCCGGGGTACGCGGCCAGCGTGGCGGGCAGCCGGGCGGATCTACCGCGCGGGCGGGCGCTGTGGTCGCTGCTGCCCACCGCGGCGGTCGGCACGGTGCTGGGCTGCGTGCTGCTGCTGGCCACGCCGGCGCGCGCGTTCGAGCTGGTGGTGCCGTTCCTGGTGCTCGGCGCGACAGCGATCCTCGCGTTCCAGGACCCGCTGCGCCGGCTGGTCGGCCATCCGTCGCGGTTGAGCCCGCGCCGCCGTACCGTCACCGTGCAGACCATGGTCCTGGTCGGCACGGTGTACGGCGGCTACTTCGGCGCGGCGCTCGGGGTGATGCTGGTGGCCGGGCTGGCCCTGGTGCTGGACGCCACGCTGGCCCGGGTCACGGCGGTGAAGAACCTGCTCTCGGCCGTGGTGGGGTTGACCACGCTGGTGGTGTTCGCGTTGTTCGGCCCGGTGCAGTGGGTGGCCGTCGCGGTGGTCGCGCCGGCCACCGTGGTCGGGGGGTACGCGGGCGCCCGGCTGGCCCGCCGGCTGCCGGCGGTGGTGTTGAAGACGGTCATCGTGATCTTCGGCACCACGATCGGCCTCTATCTGCTGTGGCGGGCGCTGACCTGACGTCCGCTCAGTACGCCTCCCCCACCGGCTCCTCCGGGGCGTGCTCGGCGGCGCGGGCGGCCCGGTTCCACCTCACCCGCTCGCCGTAGCCGGCGGCCATCAGGTGACCGAAGCCGAGGTAGACCACCACGCCGACGGCGAGGACCCCGAAGCCGACCCAGAACGGCAGCGCCAGGCCGTGTTCGGCGAGCTTGCCGGAGATGATCGGCGCGGGCGCGGCGGCACCCCAGCGGACCAGGTTGAACGCGCCGGTGGCGATGCGGCGGTCGGCGGAGCCGAGGCCGAGCGCCAGGTCGGTCAGGTTGGCGTTGGCCAGGCCCATGAACAGGCCGGCGACGACCAGCACGACCAGCGACATGGCGGTGCCGGTGGAGGTGGCGAACAGGACCATGCAGACCAGCAGACCGAGCAGCGCCACGCCGACGGTCTGCACCGCGCCGATGCGGTGCGCGAGCCGGTGCCCGAGCAGCAGGATGCCGGTGGCCAGGCCGAGGCCCCAGCCGGTGAACGCCAGGCCGAGCGGGATGACGTCGAGGCGCAGGAACAGCGGCGTGTAGCCGAGCACCACGAAGAACACGAAGTTGTAGGCGGCGGTGACCACGCAGAGCGTGATGAACGCCGGCTTGCGGTAGGTGGCGAAGATCTGGCCGACGCGTACCGGTGACTGTTTGGTCGTGGGTTCGCGGAGCTTGCGGGCGGCGACGCCGAGCGCCAGCACCATGAAGATGCCGCAGACGAAGAACGGCAGCCGCCAGCTCACCTCGCCGAGCAGGCCGCCGATGAGCGGGCCGACGGCGAAGCCGAGGCCGAGCGCGGTCTCGAAGAGGCCGACCACCCATTCCCGGTCGTTGGCCAGGTTGACCAGCACCACCATGGCGGTGGCGAAGAACATCGCGTTGCCCAGCCCCCAGACACCGCGCAGCACGGAGAGCTGGACGATGTCGTTGCTGAACGACGCGAGGATGGCGGCCAGGCCGACCACCGAGACGCCGGTGACGAGCACCGGTTTGAAGCCGAACCGCCCGCTGGCCAGGGTGGCCGGGATCATGCCGACGGCCATCACCGCGATGTACGCGGTGAAGAGCAGTTCGACCTGCCAGGCGGTGACGCCGATGGCCTCGCCGATGGCGGGCAGGATGGGGTCCACCACCGCGATGCCGGCGATGGCGAGGAACGCCACGAGCGTGGTGGCGTAGATGGCACTGCGGTTGGGCTCGGATCGCCGATCCACTCCGCAACCTCCCGAGATAGCTGTATCGTACAGGTAATTTCCTTGTATCATACAGCTATGAGCGACGACGCCCACGCGAAGGAAGTCACACTCGGCCGCATCGAGACCGAGGTCGCGTTGCTGATGCGGCTGGGCGAGGCCACCCGGCGCGGCACCGGCACCATGGAGCACCGGCTGCTCGACCGCGCCGCGTACGTGATCCTGCGGCACCTCGACACGGCCGGCCCGCAGAACGTCTCCGCGCTCGCCGCCCGGCTCAACCTGGACGGCTCCACGGTCACCCGGCAGGTCTCCGCGCTCCAGCGCGACGGGCTGATCGCGCGTACCCCCGACCCGGCCGACGGGCGCGGCACGGTGATCTCCGCGACGCCGGCCGGACTCCAGCGGATGGCGGCCGTACGGGCCGCCCGCACCCGGCTCTACGGCGAGATGCTGTCCGCCTGGTCCGACACCGATCGGGACACCCTCGCAGAGTTGCTGCACCGCCTCAACGAGGCGCTCGACGCCCGCAACCGTCGCCGCTGAGGTGTTAGGAGGGGCCCCTTCTTATGCAGAATGCGTTAAGCGGGGGCCCCGCCTTTCACGCCACTGGTTCGGGCGCGGAGTCGGCACGGTCGGCGGAGGCGCGGGGCGTGCCCTCGTCGGCGAAGTAGTCGTCAGGCGTGGTGCTGTCCGGGCCGTCGGCCACCTTCGCCGCCCGCAGCACCAGCGTGGCCAGCGCCGCCACCACCAGGTTGACCAGCACCGCCACGACCCCGACGTAGATCGTCTTCTTGGTGTCGAAGCCGAACTCGGAGAGCGGGAACGCCGAGCCGGCGAAGTGCTTCTTCCCGGTCGCCGGGTTGCCGATCTGGTAGAGCATCCACATGCCCAGGCCCATGCCGGCCACCCAGCCGGCGATCAGCGCGCCCCGGTGGAACCAGCGGGTGTAGAGGCCCAGCGCCACCGCCGGCAACGTCTGCAGGATGATCACGCCGCCGATGAGCTGGAGGTCGATGGAGAACTGCGGGTCGAGGAAGACGATGCAGGCCACCGCGCCGACCTTCACCACCAGCGAGGTGATCTTCGAGACGTTCGCCTCCTGCGCCGGCGTCGCGTCCCGCTTCAGGTACTCCTTGTAGATGTTGCGGGTGAACAGGTTCGCCGCCGCGATCGACATGATCGCCGCTGGCACCAGCGCGCCGATGCCGATGGCCGCGTACGCCACGCCGGCGAACCAGTCCGGGAACTGCTGGTCGAACAGCAGCGGCACCACCGTGTTGCCGTCCACGCTGCCGGCCTTGGCACCGGGCAGCGGCTTCACGTTCGCCGCGATGGCCATGTAGCCGAGCAGCGCGATCAACCCCAGCAGCAGGCTGTACGCCGGCAGCGCGGACATGTTCCGCTTGATCACGTCCCGGTTCCGGCTGGCCAGCACGCCGGTGATGCTGTGCGGGTAGAGGAACAGCGCCAGCGCCGAACCGAACGCCAGCGTCACGTACTGGAGCTGGTTGTTGGCGTTGAGCAGGATGCCGTCGCCGGGCGCCGGGCTCGCCTGGAACTTCGCGTCGGCCGCGTCGAAGATGCTGCCCCAGCCGCCCAGCTTGTAGGGCAGGTAGATCACCGCCACCAGGATCACGATGTAGATCAGCGAGTCCTTGACGAACGCGATCAGCGCCGGTGCGCGCAGCCCGGACTGGTAGGTGTAGGCCGCCAGGATCGCGAACGCGATGATGATCGGCAGGTGCCGGGCCAGCGCGCTGTCCCCGGTGACGCCCATCGTCTTCAGCACCGCCTCGATGCCGACGAGCTGCAACGCGATGTACGGCATGGTGGCGACGATGCCGGTGATGGCGACCAGCAGCGCCAGGATCGGCGAGCCGAACCGGTTGCGGACGAAGTCGGCCGGGGTGACGAAGCCGTGCCGGTGCGACACCGACCAGAGCCGGCACAACACCAGGAACACCAACGGATAGATCACGATCGTGTAGGGCACCGCGAAGAAACCGGCCGCGCCGGCCCCGAAGATCAGCGCCGGCACCGCCACGAACGTGTACGCGGTGTAGAGGTCACCGCCGACCAGGAACCAGGTGATCCAGCCGCCGAAGCTGCGCCCGCCCAGCCCCCACTCGTCCAGGTGGGCCATGTCCTGCGGCCGGCGCCACCGGGCCGCCACGAAACCCATGGCGCTGACCAGCAGGAACAGCACGGAGAAGACGATGATCTCGGTGAGGTGGTCGCGCCACATCAGCGGTCACCCCGCTTCTTCTTCGTCATCTGGTAGACCAGCGTGGTGGTGCCGACGCCCAGCAGGATCCAGGCCAGTTGCAGCCAGTAGAAGCGCGGGAACCCGAACAGCCGGGGCGAGTCGGCGTTGAAGAAGGCCGGGATCAGCGGCACCACGATCGGGATGAAGAGCAGCCAGTTCCAGGGGCTCTTGTCCTTCGCCCGGGAACGCGCCGTGTCCAGCGCCTCCGGTTCCGGTGTGGCCATTGACAACCTCCGGGAAGTCGTAGCGGGCCAGGTGACGGCCGGAGGCTACGACCCGGTGACCGGGGTCACGTTCGACAGGCGGACGTCAATGCGCCGAGCGGCCGCCCGGCTGCGCCGAACGGCCGGCTCCCGGTCAGATGTCAGTCAGGTGCGCGGTGTCGTTGACCAGGCGGACCGCGACGCCGCCGTCCGGGTAGAGGTCGAGCACCGAGACGCCCGCGGTGTCCAGGTAAAGCCGGTGCAGGAACGCGTCGCCGGCGGCGAGCGCGTCGCGCAGCACCAGCTTGATCGGCGAGACGTGCGAGACCACCACCACGGTCTCCCCGGGGTACGCCGACCGCAGCCGGTCCACCGCCCGGCCGGTGCGTTCCGCGACCGCCACGAACGACTCCCCCTCCGGCGGCGCGATCCGGGTGGAGGCGAGCCAGGCGTCCAACTCGCCCGCCCAGCCGTCCCGCACCTCGGCGAACGTGCGCCCCTCCCAGATCCCGAAGTCGCACTCGATCAGGTCGTCGTCGGGGCGTACCGGTGGGTTGCCGACCAGCGCGGCGATCGCCCTGGCGGTGGCCGTACACCGGGACAGCGGCGAGCTGACCACGGCCGCGACGGACGGCGCCAGCGCGGCCACCCGGGCGGCGGTGGCCCGGGCCTGGGCCCGGCCCCGCGCGGTCAGCGGCACGTCGCCCCGACCGGAGTACTGCTTCTGCACGGTGCGTTCGGTCTCCCCGTGCCGCACCAGGATCAGCCGGGTGCCCTCCTCGGTCGGGCGCGGCTCCCAGGAGGCCGGGGTGGTGGCCGGGTCGGTGCCGGTGGCCTTCGCGGTGGCGGCGCGGGCGGCCACCTCGCGGGCGGCGGCCCGGGCGGCCGAGTCGGGCCCGGCGACCTCGCGCGGCGGCTCCGCGGCGCGCGGCGACGCCACCGCCGGGGCACGGCCGGCGGCGGCGTCCATCGCGGCGTTGGCCAGCGCGTCGGCGTGCTTGTTGCGCTCCCGGGGAATCCAGGTGAAGCGGACGGCGGTGAACCGGCCGACCAGCCCGGCGGCCTGGGCGGCGAGCGGGCGCAACCCCGGGTGCTTGATCTGCCAGCGGCCGCACATCTGCTCGACCACCAGCTTGGAGTCCATCCGCGCCTCGACCTCGGCCGCGCCCAGCTCGGCGGCGGCCTCCAGCCCGGCGATCAGGCCGCGGTACTCCGCCACGTTGTTGGTCGCCGTGCCGATCCCGGCCGAACGCTCGGCCAGCACCTCACCGGTCTCCGGGTCCCGGACCACCGCGCCGTAACCGGCCGGGCCGGGGTTGCCCCGGGAGCCGCCGTCGGCCTCGATCACCACCGCACGCACCGCCACGACGGCTACAGCCCCGACTCGTTGGTCCGGACCATGATCCGGCGGCACTCCTCGCAGCGGACCACGTCGTCCGGGTCGGACTTGCGGATCCGGGCCAGGTCGGCGCCGGACAGCTCCAGCCGGCAGCCCCCGCAGCGACCGCCGGTGAGCAGCGCGGCGCCCATCCCGGTGTCCTCGCGGATCTTGTCGTAGAGCGTGACCAGGTCCGTCGGCAGGTCACCGGCGAGCGGCTGGCGGGAGGTGCGCTTGAACTCCTCCTCCTTGGCGATCTCGGCGAGCGCGTCGTCGCGGCGCTGCTCGGTCGCGGCCCGCCGCTCCCGGGCCTCGGCGATGCGGCTCTCGATGCCGTCGAGCACGCCCTGCGCGGTCTCCCGCTGCTCCATCAGCTCCAGCTCGGCGTCCTCCAGGTCGCTCTGCCGGCGGTTCAGCGAGACCAGTTCGTGCTGGAGCGCCTCCAGCTCCCGGGCCGGGCCGCTGCCCGAGGCCAGCCGGGCCTCGTCCTTGCTCTTGCGCGCCCGCACCTGGTCGACGTCCTTCTCCAACCGGGCGATGTCCCGGTCCAGGTCGTCGACGGCCACCTGGGCGCGGACCCGCTCGTCCTCCAGCGCCGACAGCTCGCGCGCGAGCGCCTCCAGCTCGGCCCGTTCCGGCAGGCTCCGGCGGCGGTGCGCCAGCTGGGCGAGCGTGGTGTCGATCGCCTGGAGATCGAGCAGGCGACGCTGCACCTTCGGGTCAGCCTTCACGGTCGGGGCTCCTTGTCGTCCGGTCGGGGCGCGGCGGCGTGCACGGTCCAGGGGTCGGTGTCCAGGTCGGACACCTCGGTCTCGACGCCCAGGTCGGCGGCCAGGTGGGCGGCCAGGTCGTCCAGCCAGGGCCGTTCGGTCGCCCAGTGGGCGGCGTCCAGCAAGGCCGGGCCGCCGGCGGCCAGGTGCTCGCCGGCCGGATGGTGGCGTAGGTCCGCGGTGAGGAACGCGTCCACCCCGGCCGCCGCCGCCTCGGCCAGGAAGCCGTCCCCCGAGCCGCCGCTGACGGCGAGGGTACGAACCATACGCCCGGGATCCCCCGCGGCGCGAACGCCCCAGGCGGTGACCGGGAGCACGTCGGCGGCTCGTCGGGTCAGCTCGGCGAGGGTCATCGGGACGGGCAGCTCGCCGACTCGGCCGATGCCCCGGCCCGGCCCGTCCGCCGGTGACCCGGGGCGGGGCCGGTGCAGCGGGCGCAGCCCGGTCAGCCCGAACCGGGCGGCGAGCGCGTCGGACACCCCCGGGTCGGCCACGTCGGCGTTGGTGTGCGCCACGTACAGGGCGACGTCGGCCTTGATCAGCCGGTGCACGATCCGGCCCTTGTACGTGGTGGCGGCCACCGAGGAGACGCCGCGCAGCAGCAGCGGGTGGTGCGCGACGATCATGTCGGCGCCGGCGGCGAGCGCCTCGTCCACCGTCTCCGGGACCACGTCGACCACGCAGGCGACCCGGCGGACCGGGTGGTCGGGCTCGCCCAGCACCAGGCCGACCCGGTCCCACTCCTCCGCCCAGGCGGGCGGATAACGGCGGTCCAGGGCGGCCACCACGTCGGCGACCGTGGGCGGCGATCCGGTTGTGCTCACGGCCGGCCAGCTTACCGGCCGACCGGCGGTTTCCACGTCCACGGCGTTAAGCGGGGCCCCCTGTACTACCGAATGCGTTAACAAGGGGCCCGCGCTTACACCTCAGGCGGCCACCGGCCGGGCCGCGCCGCGCAGGGCGGCCAGGCCGACCTCCCAGGGGAAGGCGTCCAGGTGCTGCTCGCCGGTCCCGGGCGGGTGCAGGCGGACGACGTGGTCGCCGAAGACCACCCGGACGCCCCACTCGGCGAGCCGGGCCAGGCTCGCCCGGAACGCCGGGTGCCCGGCCATCGCCGCGTTGGTGAACGGGACCGCCGCGATCGGCACGCCGAGCCCCTGCGCCTCGATCAGCAGGCCGAGCGCGAGCGTGTCGGTGATGCCCGCCGCCCACTTGTTTACCGTGTTGACCGTCGCCGGGCAGACCAGCATGGCGTCCGCCGGGGGCAGCAGGTCCCGGTCACCCGGGTTCTTGTAGTGCGTACGGACCGGGTGACCGGTCTGCCGGGCCAACGCCGCCCGGTCGACGAACTTCGCGCCGTCCGGCGTGGTGACCACGCAGGCCGTCCAGCCGTCGGACCGGGCGAGGTCGACCAGCCGGCCGACGTGACGGGCCAGCGGCGAACCGCAGGCGATGACGTAGAGCACCCCACGGTGCCCGGCGCTGGTGTGCGGACCGCTCATTCGGCCCGGCCCACGCTCATACTCCGACTCCCATGTGCTCAGCCAACTCCGCAATCGGCGGAGGCGGCGCACCCCGTGTGCGACGGAGCACGTCCGACATCAATTCGTGCGCGATGGGCCGGCACCGGATCTCGGAGGGCGCGAGCCGGTCGCCCTGCAACAGCATGTCGCCGGCGTTGGCGACGTCGCCGATCTGGGCGTACCCGCGGGCCAGGTCGAGCAGGTGGTGCGCGCGCCGCTCGGGCAGCAGCGCGTTGAACGCCGACGGAGAGAGCCCCTGGTGGGTCTCCACCGCCCGGCCGCCGTCACCCAGCTCGACCGCCGCGGCGGCGCGGTGCAGCTCCAGGTTGGTCGGGCCGAACGACGTCCAGTAGTGGTTGTGGTCGCCGCCGAGCAGGACGGCCGCCTCGGCGGCGCCGCTGAGCAGGTCGTCCACGGTCGCCGAGTCACCGATCCGGGCGGCGGCCATCGCGCCCTGGAGCAGCAGCGAGCCGTAGACCGAGAGGCGCTCGGGCCGGGCGTCGTTCTCGCTGCCGGGGGCGAGCCGGTCGGCGATCCGCACGTTGAGTTCGAGCGCGGGGCGGGGGCGGCCCATCGCGACGAGCGCATTGCAGACCCGGGTGGTGGCGATGCCGGCGAGCAGCGGGTCGTCGGCCCGCTGGGCCACCGCCATCGACCGGTCGGCGGCCAGCCAGGACAGGTTGCACTCGCCCAGCTTGCGCAGCACCGAGGAGGCGATCTGGTAGACCTGCCCGAGCAGGTGCGCGGCCTCCCGGCCCTGGTCGTCGCCGCCGCCGTAGACGGCGTCCGCCGCCTGGGCGTCGCGCAGCAGCTTGGGCAGCGCCCGGGTGAGCATGCCGTAGCGGCCGTACTGGTAGGTGAGCCAGGCGTGGTTG
The DNA here is from genome assembly GCF_044391475.1 of Micromonospora sp. NPDC018662. NCBI lineage: Bacteria > Bacillati > Actinomycetota > Actinomycetes > Micromonosporales > Micromonosporaceae > Micromonospora > Micromonospora sp. NPDC018662. The sequence goes on along the minus strand of NZ_JBISAC010000008.1, from coordinate 245,778 downwards.
ACCGCCTTGCGCATGTCGGCCAGCGCCGGCGGGTACGGCGCCGCGTCGAAGTAGGCGCTCATCGAGTCGTACCGCTCCAGGGCGGTGCGGATCTCCTCCACCTCGACCTGGTCGATGCAGTTGAGCGCGTCGCTGCGCCGCTCGGGGTCCTTGCCGTGCAGCAGTTGCACGTCGATCTGGAGGATGTCGGCGATCTCGTAGAGCACGGAGAACTTGTCCAACCGGCGGACGCCGCGCTCCACCTTGTCCACCCAGCTCTTCGACTTGCCGAGCCGGTCGGCGAAGACCTGCTGGGACATCTTGCGACGGCTCCGCCAGTACGCCACCCGCCGGCCTATGGGTAGTTCGTCCATCCCCACTCCTCCCCCTGTCGGCGCCGGCCGGTCCCCGCACGTCCACCAATTTGCCCTGGTCGCACAGGTTGTACGTCAGCCGTCCAGCCAGTTCTCGTAGTTTTCGTGCAAGTTGCACCGGCCGTTCGTCAGGTCAACGATCCCGGGTTACGGCAGTGACGGTCCTCGACGCGTGACGGTGGACGATTCGGTGGGTCCGGTGGGTTCCGTGGGCGAGAGGGGATGGCACACATGTGGGGGAACGTCCGACCGCGCGTCGCTCACCTGTCGCCGCTGGAGCGGGTGCGGCTGCGGCGGGTCGCGATCCGGTACGCGCTGCACGGCTGGCCGGTCACGCCCGGCGCCTGCCTGGCCAACAGTCGCTTCGTGTGCGGCCGGGCCGGCTGCCCCACGGTGGGCTGCCACCCGGCGCTGGAGGAGTGGGAACACGCCGCCAGCGCCGACCCGGCCCGGGTGGCCACCTGGTGGCGCAACCGCCCGCACGGGGTGCTGCTGCCCACCGGGCACGCGTTCGACGTGCTGGAGGTCGCCGCCCACCTGGGCCGGCAGGTGCTGGACACGGTCGCCGCCCACCCGGCCGGCTTCGGCGTACGCGGGCCGGTGCTGGTCACCCCGACCGGCCGCTGGATGTTCCTGGTCCGGCCCGGCGACCCGCTGCGACCCGAGCTGGAACACTGCTTCCACGTGGTGCGGCACGGCCCCGGCTCGTGGATCCCGGCCCCGCCGACCCGGCTGCCCGAGGGCACCGTGCGCTGGGCGGTCGCCCCGGAGCAGGCCCGGTGGCAGTTGCCCGACTCCTACCTGGTGCAGAACGCGCTGATCGCGGCGTTACGGGCGGCCGGCGTCACGCTCACCCCGGAGCTGCTCCCCGGCCACCTTCCGCTGCCCCGGCGGGGTCGCTGACCCGACCGTCGCCGGCGGGACGGGTGCCCGACAGCGACCTCCCCGGCCTCGGCCTCGTTGTGCCTGCCGAGAGCGCGTACGCGCCAGAGCGGGGGTTTGACGATGTCCAGGGACGACGCAGCCCGCCACACCGGCGGCACCGAACCACCGCGGCACCGCCGCCGTCCGCACCCGTGGTCCTTCACCCGCCCCCGAGGCTCCCGCCCCCCGGGCGCCCGCCCCCCAGGCTCCCGCCCCGCCATCCTCCACCGCCCCCTCCGCTGACCGCCCCCCTCCGCTGACCGCCCCCCTCCCTCGCGCCCCCTTCCCTCGCGCTGTTTCACGGAAAGAGCGCTTATGAGCGCTCGGATAAGAGCTCTTTCCGTGAAACAGCGCGGGGTGGGTGGGGGTGAGGGTGGGGGTGAGGGTGGGGTCAGGGGGTTGTGGGGAGGGTGCGGGAGTGGAGGAGGCGGGCGTCGTCGGTCACCACGGCGTGCTGCCAGGGAGTGGGGAGGCGGTCCAGCCAGGCGATGCCGGGCTCGCCCATGGCCACCGCGGCCGTCGCGTACGCGTCCGCCACGCCCAGGTCCGGACCCACCACGGTGACCGAGCGCAGGCCGGCGGCCGGCACCCCACGACGCGGGTCGACGACGTGGTGGCCACGCTCGTACACGCCGCTGGTGGCGACCGCCAGGTCGGTGCCGGTCAGCACCAGGCAGGTGGCCGCCGGGTCCCAGGGATGCCGCACCCCGATCCGCCACGGTCCGCCGGTGGCGGTGCAGCCCCGCACCCGCACGTCGCCACCGGCGTTCACGCAGTGGTTCGGGGCGCCGGCCGCCAGCAGCCGGTCCGACGCGACCTGCGCCGCCCAGCCCTTCACGTAGCCGGACGGGTCCAGCTGGCCGGTGGCGTACGCGTCGAAGAACCCGTCGGTGGACGTCCACAGGTCGGCGCAGCGCGCCAGCACCGCCCGCAGGTCGCCGGAGGCGTCGGCCGCCCGCAGCTCGCCCCGGTCCAGCCGGCACACCTCGCTGTCGTCCCGGTACGTGCTGAACCGGGCATCCACCTCGCGCAGCCAGTCGAACGTACGCTCGGCCAGCTCGTGCAACGTGGCGGCGGGCAGGTCGTCGGCCAGGTCGAGGCTGATCGCCGTACCCATGATCTGCTCGACCCGACGCAGGCCGGGCCGGCCGGCGGCGGCCAAGCCGTCACGCCTTGTCGAGGGCGGACTGCAACGACTGCTTGTACGCGGTGCTGGTGTACGTGGCCCCGGAGACGGTGCTCAGGTTGGCGCTCTGCTTGGCCACCACCTCGCCCGAGCTGCCGCTGTAGCGGGCCTGCACGTCGTCGCTGCGCTGCCCGGACTGCCCGCCGAGCGGCAGGCCGATCGCGGTGGCGTCGACGATCCGGCTGCCACTGAGCGTGATCCGGACCTGGAGCGAGCCGTACTCGTAGCGCACCGACGACCCGGTGACGGTGCGGGTGGTGGGCTTCGGCGCCTTCGTGGTGGTCCTCGGCGCGGCCGGCGCGGTGCTGGTGCGGGTGCTGCCCCGGCTGGCCGGCTTCCGGTCGGCGGACGGCGTGGCGCTCGGCTTCGTCGAGGCCTTCGGCTTCGTCGAGACCGGGGCGCTCGGCGCGGCCGAGGGCGTGACACCGCCGGGTGCCGGTGTGCCGCCCGGCGCGACCGGGGCCAGCGCGGCCGGCAGGTCACCGGCGGTGGCCTGGCCGGCGCCGGGACCGCCCTTGAGCACCACCAGCGCGGTGGTGCCGGCGGCCAGTCCGGTGATCGCGATCAGCGCGCGACGCATGGTGGGTGCCTTCCTACAGCTCGAACGCGGTGAGGTGGATCTGGCGGCGCGGCACGCCGGCCGCGCGCAGCGCCTTCACGGTCTCGTCGACCATGCCACCGGGCCCGCACAGGTAGACGTCGCGGCGGGTCAGGTCCGGCACCAGCCGGCGCAGCCCCTCCGGGTTCATCACCTGACGCGGGCCGGGGTCGTCGCGGCGGCCGATGACGTACCAGACCGAGGTCTGCCGGGCCTGCGCGAGCCAGTCCAGCTCGCGGTGCAGCAGCACGTCGGCCGGGGTACGCGCGCGGTAGATCAGCGCCGCGCCGGGCGGCAACTCCTCCAGCATCGCCCGCAGCGGCGCGATGCCGCTGCCGCCGGCGATGAGCAGCGCCCGCTCCCGGGTGCGGTGCGCGGCGGTGAACGTGCCGGACGGGCCTTCGGCCCAGACCCGGGTGCCCGGGGTGAGGTCGCGCAGGTCGGCGGTGTGCCCGCCGACCACCTTCACGGTGAGCCGCAGCCAGCGGCCGTTGCCGGCCGCAGAGACCGAGAACGGGTGCGACTGCCACCAGCCGCCGGGGTTGAGGAATCGCCAGCGGAAGTACTGGCCGCCGAGCAGGTCGATCTGGTTGAGCCGGTCCCCGGTCAGGTAGACCGAGACGGTGTCCGGGCTCTCCGCCACCACGTCGGCCACCCGCAGCCGGTGCCGCAGGTTGAACACCAGCGGCGCGATCCCCCGGCCCCAGATCAACGCGGCCACCACCAGCAGGTACGCGGCGATCCAACCGGTGCGCACCGGACCGGGCTCGTAGAGCTGGGCGCCGTTGCTGAACTGGTGCGCGTAGCCGAGCAGCAGCGTGAGGTAGCTGGTCAGGTGCAGCGCGTACCAGAGTTCGTAGGGCAGCCGGCGGCGGACGCCACGCACGGCGGTGCAGCCGACCACCACCAGCACGCCGGCGGCCAGGAACGCGGAGAGCATGTCCTCGTAGTCGGTGAGCAGCGCGCCGACCTCGCCGAACACCGAGTTGCGCTCCTGCCGCGCGTAGCCGACCACCAGCAGCGACATGTGGGTGAGCACCGCCACCAGCAGCGTCGCGCCGAGGTCCCGGTGCAGCCGGGAGATCCGCTCGCCGCCCAGCACGCGTTCCAGCACGCCGAGCCGGCTCATCGCCAGCACCTGCACCAGCAGCAGGTAGCCGGCGATCAGGCCGGTGATCCGACCGCCGGCGGTGAGCAGGTCGGCGGTGTCGGCCAGCGAGCCGGCCGGGGTGTCCAGCCACCACGGCAGGACCGCGACGACCAGACCGAGCCAGAACACCGCCGCGAGCGCACGCCGGCCGCCGGGCCCGCGGCGCGGCCGGCCGGGTGGTACGGGAGCAGCCGGACGGCCGCCGTACGGGGCGGAGTGCCCGGTACGACGGCCGGCGGCGGAGGTGTCCTGATACGTCACGCGTACATCTTGATCGGGGTGAACTTCTGTCGGGGGAAGACCTTGTCCACCTGGGCGGTGGTGAGACCGAACCGGCCCTGCGCCACCGACCCGTAGACGTTGAACATGTTGTTGTACTCCGGCACGTCGCCGCTGTCCAACTTGTCCAGGCCGTTCCAGGTGCCGAGCAGCGAGCCGGCCAGCTTGCGCCCGGACAGCACGGTGACCACGCCGCCGTGCCCGTGGTCGGTGCCGCCGCCGTTGGAGCCGACCCGCCGGCCGAACTCGCTGGACACCATGATCGTCACGTCCGCCGCCCGGTCGCCCAGGTCGGTGAAGAACGCCGCCATCGCGGTGGCCAGCTCGTTGAGCCGCCGCCAGAGCTGCCCGCCCTCGCTGGTGCCCTGGTTCTCGTGGGTGTCGTAGCCGCCCATGCCGACGGTCGCCACCCGCACGTTCGCCCCGCCCTTGATGAGCTGGGCGAGCTGCTGGAACGCCGACCCGACGCCCTCGTACTTGACGCCGGCCGCCGTCGCGTACGGCTTGGCGGCGAGCTTCTGGGCGGTGGCCAGCGCGCCCATGCCCTCGATGACCGCGTCCTCCACCGGGTGGTTGATGCCGGTGAACAGGCCGCGGATCGCCTTCTCGGTGGCCGCGCGGTACTTGTCGTCGCCGTTGAGCCGCAGCTCACCGACGTTGTTGAGGGAGATCGCGCCGTTCACGCCGACCAGCGAGCGGGGCAGCGTGCTGCCGATGCCGACGCTGCGGAACGCGGTGCCCTTGCCGAGCGTGTCGACGAGGCTGTCCAGCCAGCCCCGGCCGCCGGTCTCGCCGGGCAGGCCGCCCAGGTTGCAGGCGTCGGCGGCCTGGAAGTGGCTGCGCGACAGCCGCGGGTCGGACACCGCCGGCACGAAGCCGAGCTGACCGGCCTTGAGCCACTTCTCCAGCGGGGCGAACGCGCTGGTCAGCTTGAAGCCGCGGGCCAGGGCCAGCGAGTCGTTGCCGAGCAGCAGGTCGGGGCGGGCCTTGCTGAGCACCGGGTCGTTCGCCGGGGCGACCAGGCTCAGCCCGTCCAGCCCGCCGTAGAGGAAGACGTGGATCAGGGTGCCGGTCTTGGTCGCCGCGAACGACGCCGAGGTGGTGACGAACTGCGCGGTCGCCAGCGCGGTCGCGGTGGCCGCGGCGCCGGCCACGAAGGTACGCCGGGTGACGCCCCGGCCGTCCTGCTGGGCCTCCTCGACCTCCTCCAGCCGGCGGTACCGGTCGGTCTCAGCGGCGTTCTCGGCCGCCACGATGTCCGCCTCGGCTCGCAGCAGCGCCTCGGTCGGGTTGTCGGCCAGCCGCCGCACGTCGGGGCATTCGGGGTGCAGGGGGTACGGGTTCACGGTCATCTCCATCGAATGCCTCACCGGAGGTGGTGCTGGGGGGACGCGAGGATCGTCCGCGCGACCGCGGCGATGGCCCCGTTGAAGGTGGCGTCGACCTTGGCGCCCTCGGACACCCCGGCCACGGCGAGCACGAGCTTCTTCTCCTTGGCGCTGAGCTTCTGGTGCACCAGCTTCACCGCCAGCGCGTCCACGTACGCCCCGGCGGTCGCCGGCGGCTTCGCCACCAGCTTCTCCGGCTTGACGTAGGTGAACTGCTTGCGCCAGCCGCCGAGCAGGTCACCGGCCTCGTTCCAGCCGTCGACCATGGTGCCGGCCGAGGTCCAGGCGAGGTAGACGTCGGCGTAGCCGTCCGGCGTGGGCTTGCCCATCGGGTACTGGCCCAGCTCGCGCATCTTGTCCTGGATCTGCCGCAGCCCCTGGGCGAACGGCGTACGGCGCTGGTCGCCCTCGAACCCGGCGGTCGCGTCCGGGCCCACGCCCAGCGACCGGTACGTGGCGACCAGGTACTCCATCGGGCGGCGCACCTTCTGGCCGACAGCGGCCCAGAACTCGGAGGAGCTGAACAGCGTCGCCAGCACCGGCCGGATCTGACCCTTGTTGGTGGTGTACGCCTTCGCCAGCCGGTCCACGATCGACTTCGGCGGCGTGTCGGAGACGAACCGGGTGGCCAGGTTCTGGGCCACGTACTTCGCGGTCGACGGGTGCAGCGCGATGTACCTGATGTACGAGTCGATCACCTTGTCGGCGACCTTCGGGTCGTTCGAGTTGTTGGCGTGGGTGAACCCGAGGATCTTCACCTTGCCGACGTAGTGCCGGTCGCCGAAGAACATGTACTTGCCGTCGGCGACGCCCCGCCCGGTCTGGAGCATGGCGGCCTGCCGGACGTCCTTCTCGGTGTAGCCGCCGTCCACGCCGACCGAGTACAGCTCCAGGTTCTCCCGGGCCAGGTTCTCGTTGATCGCGTCCTTGCGCGAGTCGACCTGGTTCAGGTAGAGCAGCAGCGCCGGGTGCTTGTTCGCGGCGACCAGCATGTCCGGGTAGCTGCCCAGCGCGTACTTGCGGACGACGTCCTTGTCGAACGAGTTGCGGTACGTCTCGCCGCCGTCGAAGTCGGCGGCCACGTGCAGGAAGTCGTTCCAGAAGTCGACCATCACCTCGAAGAGCTGGCGGTCGGACCAGATCTGCCGGGCGATGGTGGCGTCCACCGTCTCCCGGGCCGGGTCGACGCCGCGCTCGTTGAGCTGCTCACGCTGGTCGCGGAGCTGGGTCGGGCTGAGCTTGAGCGAGGGCAGCTCGGCCAGCTTCAGCTCGGCCTTGGTCGGGGCGATCTTCTCCGGCTCGAGCTGGCGGCGCAGCCAGTCGTCGATGCCGAGCTTCTTGATGTCGGCGATCACCTTCGGCGTCGCGCCGAACGTGGCCCGGCTGGCCAGGTGACGGATCGGGTCCTTGGCGAGGACCGTCTTCACGGTCACCTGGGTCGCCGCCGCAGCGGCGGCCGGGCTGCCGAAGATCCGGCCGCCGGTCGGGGCGTTGCGCTTGAGCGCCGCGCCCGCCCGGGAGCCCATGTAGCTCTCGTTCTGCTCGGTGTAGGTCCGCACCGTACTGGGCTGCTGGCCGCTGGGCCGGGCCTGGGTGCCGTCGGTGGTCACCGTGCCGGTGGCGTCACCGGCCTCCGGGCCGTCCGAGAAGATGCCCCGGAGCTGCGGGGAGAGCGCGAAGGCCGCGCCGCCGGCGACCACCGCCGCGCCGCCGAGCGTGGCGAGGGCGCGACGCCGACCACGCCGCGGGGCGTCGTCGGAGTCGTCGTCCAGGTTGGGCAGTCCCGGGCCGGCCGGCGGCGGGTACCCGCCGGCGGGCTGGGCGTAGCCGGGGTGCTGCTGGGGGTGGCCCGCGCCGGGCGCGTGGCCGGCCGGGGCGAAGCCGTTCGGTCCGACCCACTGGGGGCCCGGGGCGGGCTGCGGCGCCGGGGCGGGGTGACCGCCGGCGTACGGGGCGGTGGAGCCCAGATCGCGGTACCCGTCCGGATGGGGGTGCTGGTATCCGTCCCAGCCGCGGTCGTCCCGAGGTCGACGCGGTGGCACGTTCAGGTCGGCCATGTAGCTATCCCGTTTTCTTCGAGCGCCGGCACGCCTGCCACCCGGGGGTTGGGTGGGAGGGGCGGCGACGGTTGCCGGAGAGTTGCTACGGGAAAGTAGCCAGGCGGGAGCGGCTGCTCAAGGCGGCCCGGACGGGCTCGCGGGCGCACTTAAGACGGTGCTCAGGCCCGGCGCGGGGCACCCGACGCCGACCCCCCACCCCGGCACCCCCGGGAGCAGGGCCGACTCGCCCACCAACCGCCTCGACGCGAGGTTTCGCCCGCCATCGGGCCCACACCCCCCGTTCACCCCCACAGGCAAACTTAAGGCACCGCTAAGCCTCCCCTACCCCTCCCTCACCCTCTCCCCTCACCCTCCACCCCCACCCCCGTCGCGCAGATTCCCGGAAAGAGTGGTCATCCGAGCCTGGATGGCCACTCTTTCCGGGAAAGAGGGCGCACGGCGGCGGGGGGAGGGAAACGAGCAGCGGCAGGGGGGCGTGATGGGCGGGGAAATCGGGTAAGCCGCCGAACCGCTGAAGCCGTGAGGGGAAGGCATCGCCATGCTCAGCCAAGAGGATCAGCGCAGGTTCGAACAGATCACCCGCCAGCTACGGGAGAGCGATCCGCGATTCTTCGCCCGGTTGGACAACCGCGTCAAGGGACGCCGGGGCCGGTACCTGATGCTGTTGACGATCGTGCTGTGGGCCTCGCTGCCGGCGATGACCGTGCTGGCCGGACGGTTGGCCGGGGCGATCTGCGCCACGGTGCTGGTCGCCAACGCCGCCCTGATGTGGCGCTTCCGCCGCCGCCTGCTGTGAGCGCAAGGAAGGGCCCCCGCTTAACGCATTCGGTAGAGGCGGGGCCCCCGCCTAACCGGGCGGCCCGTGGAACTCCCGGTACGCGCGGCGCAGCCGCTCGACCAGGCCGGGCCCGCCGATCTCGGCGCCGGGTGGGCCGAGCTGCCGCAGCAGCAGCTCCGGACCGGTGTCCAGGGTGGGTGGACGGTCGGGCAGCGCCACCGGCGAGAGCCAGAACCGGTCCAGCTCCGCCGCCGGCTCGATCGGCGGCAACCCGGCCAGCACCCGTCCGGCGCCGGTCACCGGCGACGCCGTCGTCCCGACCGGCAGGTCCGCCGGCCCGGCCGCCGCAGCCGTAGCGCCCGCTTCCGCCGGAGCAGCCGCCGCGCCGACTGCCACCGGACCGGCCGCCGTGGCCGGATCCGCCGCCGCGCCGCTCGGCGCGGCCACCCCGCCGGGCCGGACGCCGCGCAGCGTCCGCAGCCGGTCCAGCAGGTCGGCCCGGGACCGGCCGCGCCAGTGCAGCAGCCGGAACGGGTCGGCGTCGAACGCCTCGGCGAGCAGGTAGAACGTGGCCGCCAGGTGCTTGCACGGCACCGCGAAGTCGGGGCAGCCACAGCGCTGCGCCAGCTCGCCCACCTCGGCCGGGAACAGCGGCGCGCCCGCCGCCGCGAACAACTCCTCCAGCTCCGCCGGCAGGTCACCGGCGAGCAGCCGGGCGCTGAAGAACGCCTGCCCGGCCAGCTCCGCCTCGATCCGCCGCCAGACCTCCTCCGGGTACGCGGACAGCCCGATCCGCACCGGGTACGGCTTCGGCCGCGACCCCTGCACCTCGGCGGTGACGAGTCCGGGTGCGACGTCCAGCCGGAGCACCTGCCCCCGGCGCGCGTACGCCCGGCCCCTGGTGAGCCGGGAGCCGAGCGCGAACGACTCCAGCACCTCCAGGAACCGCCGCGACCACCAGGAACGCCCGATCGCGCCCCGGGTGCTGCGCGCCCGCAGCCCGCCCTCGACGCGACGCGGCGGCCCGTAGTCGTCGAAGCTCGTGCTCACTCGACCACCGCCCCGGACTCCAGTGTGAACAGCTCCCGCAGCGTCTCGGTGGACAGCTCGGTGACCCACTGCTCCCCGCTGCCCACCACCGACCGGGCCAGGTTCCGCTTGTCGGCGATCATCGCGGCCACCTTCTCCTCCACGGTGCCGGCGCAGACGAACTTGCGTACCTGCACCCGGCGACGCTGGCCGATGCGGAACGCCCGGTCGGTGGCCTGGTCCTCGACCGCCGGGTTCCACCAGCGGTCGACGTGCACCACGTGGTTGGCGGCGGTCAGCGTGAGCCCGGTGCCGCCGGCCTTCAGCGAGAGCACGAACAGCGGCGGGCCGTCCGGCGACTGGAACCGCGTCACCATGGCGTCCCGCTCGGCCTTGCCGACGCCGCCGTGCAGGAACAGCACCTCCCGGCCGGTACGGGCGGACAGGTGCCCGCGCAGCATCCCGCCGAACTCGGCGTACTGGGTGAACAGCAGCGCCTTCTCCCCCGCCGCGAGCACCTCGTCGACGATCTCGTCGAGACGTTCCAGCTTGCCGGACCGGCCAGCCAGCGCGGAGCCGTCGTGCAGCAACTGGGCGGGGTGGTTGCAGACCTGCTTGAGCCGGGTCATGGTGGCCAGCACCAGTCCCCGACGTTCGATCCCGTCACTGGACTCGATCTTCGCCATCATGTCGTCGACCACGGCCCGGTAGAGCGCGGCCTGCTCGGCGGTGAGGTTGCAGAGCACCTCCATCTCCAGCTTCTCCGGCAGGTCGGTGATGATCGACGGGTCGGTCTTGAGCCGGCGCAGCACGAACGGGCCGGTGATCCGGCGCAGCCGCTCGGCCACCTCGGCGTCGGCGTGCCGCTCGATCGGCTCGGCGAACCGCTTGCGGAACGTCGCGGCCGGGCCGAGCAGCCCGGGGTTGGCGAACTGCATGATCGACCAGAGGTCGGCGAGGCGGTTCTCCACCGGCGTACCGGTGACCGCGACCCGGTGCCGCGCGGGCAGCGACCGGACCGCCTCGGCCTGCCGGGTCGCGGCGTTCTTGATCGCCTGCGCCTCGTCCACCACCACCCGGTGCCAGTCGACGCCGGCCAGGTCGAACGCGTCCCGGGCGGCCACCGAGTAGGTGGTGAGCACCAGGTCCGCCTCCTGCACGGCGGTGGTGAACTCGCCGCCCCGGGCCCGCTCGGCGCCGTGGTGCACGTGCACCCGAAGGTCGGGCGCGAACGTCGCTGCCTCCCGCTGCCAGTTGCCGACCAGCGACATCGGGCAGACCAGCAGCGTGGGCCCGGCCTCCGGCGGGTCACCGGCGAGCAGCGCGAGCAGTTGCACGGTCTTGCCCAGCCCCATGTCGTCGGCGAGGATCCCGCCCAGCCCCAGCGACTGGAGGAAGGCCAACCAGGCCAGCCCGCGCCGCTGGTAGGGCCGCAGCGTCCCGACGAAGCCCGGCGGCGGGTCGGCCGGGGTGAGCCGCCGCTCCGCCTCGCCGGCCAGCAGCTCACCGAGCGCCCCGTCGGCGACCACGTCCAGCACCGGCAACTCCCCGCCGCCCTCCTCGCCGGCGAGCCCCATCCGCAGCAGGTCGGCCACGGTCAGCTCGCCGGAGGAACGGAGCAGCCGCAGCCCGGCCTCCAGCCGCTGCGGGTCCAACTCGACCCAGCGACCGCGCAGCCGGACCAGCGGCGACTTCAGGTCGGCCAGCGAGGCCAACTCCTCGGCGGTCAGCGGCTGGTCGCCGAGCGCCAGCTCCCAGCGGTAGTCGACCACCGCGTCCAGGCCCAGCTTGCCGGCGGTGGTGGCGACCATGCCCGGCGCGGTGCGGCTGCGCGCCCGCAGCCGGGCGCCGAGGCGGGACGAGGAACGCCGCCACCAGGACGGCAGCAGCACCCCGAAGCCGGCCGCGTGCAGCACCGGCGCGCCCTCGCGCAGGAACCGGTGCGCGCCCTCGGCGTCCAGCTCCATCCCCTCCGGCGCGGCGGTACGCAGTGCCGCGTCCACCTCCGGCCAGAGCCGGCTGGCCCGGCCCAGCTCCGCCAGCAGCGTCTCCTGCGGTTCGATGCCGCGCGCGGTGAGCGCGGGCGCGGGCCGCTGCCAGATGTGCCCGGCGTCGACCACCAGCCCCGGCTCGTCGGCCGGGTGCAGGCCGAACTCGACCCGCCACGCGCCGCCCTCGACCAGTTCGGCGACCGGGTCGGCGGCCGGCTCGACCAGGCGGAACGTGGCCCGTGCCGCGCCGCCGGCGGCGTCGCGCTGCCAGGCGTCCAGCTCGCGGCGCAGTGTCGCCAACGCGGCCGGCTCGACGGTGAAGGCGCGCTCCGGTCCGGTGAGCGCGGCCAGCCAGCGCGGCACCGGCCCGCCAGGGCGCATGCCCCGGTGCAGCCGGGTGTCGGCCAGGGCCGCCCGGGCGGCGGCGTCGACCAGCGCGTCCAACGCGTCCGCGACCAGTTCGCCCGGCCCCACGCCCTCCGCCCGCCCGGCCGCCCCGGGCGGGCGCGCGGCGGCGGCGACCGGCAGTGTGGGTGCAGTTGTCGTTGCCTGGGCGACGACAACTGCACCCGACGGTGCCGGCTGCCACTCGCGGGCGGCGCGGGCCGCCGGGGGCAGCGCCGACGCCAGGTCGCGGGCCCAGGCCGCGTCGGTGCCGGTGAGCAACGGCCGCCAGAGCGCCAACGCGGTGGCCACGTCCGCCTCGTCGACCGCCCGCAGCCGCCGGGATTTGCCCGGGTGATAAGAGGGGGCCCCTCCTCTACCGGAGGCGTTAAGCGGGGGCCCCTCCTTACCCCCCAGCACGCCGGGGAGGAGTCGGCCGCGCGCCACCAGGTCGGCGGCGAAGTCGGCCAGCTCGGCGAGGTGTCGCAGACTCGCCCCGACCGGGTCCGGCCGGGGCGCGCGCAGCAGCGCGTACGCGTCGTCCGGGGCGTACGCCAGGGCGGGGACCCGCCAACCGGCGCGGGTGACCGGGCCGCGGACCGGGTCCCCGACGGCGGCCCGGACCAGCTCCGGCGAGTCCAGCGGCGAGCCGGCGCGGGTGGGCAGGCCGAGCAGCACGGAGATCGGCTCACCCGGCATCGGATCGAGCGCGGCGGCGAGCGCGGCGTGGTCGGCGGCGAACGGGTGCGGCCGTTCCCGGGGCGCGCGGCCGGGCCGGCGTGGCGCGGCGGCCGGCAGCGTGCCGTCCTCCGCCCACAGGGCGAGCCCGGCGCCGGGCAGCCACAGCCCGTGGATGACCAGCACGTGCTCTCCCCCTCGACGACGCCCGGGGCCAGGATAGGCGGCGCGACGGGGATATCGTCGGCGCCATGGTCGACCTCCTCGTGATCGGCGGGCTGGGCGTGGACGTACGCGCCCGGGTGCCCGTGCTGCCGCTGCCCGCCGCCGACTCGCTGACCGTGCCCCCGGTCGAGCTGCGGATCGGCAACACCGGGGCCGGGGTGGCGCTGGCCGCGCACGCGCTCGGCCTGCGGGTGACGCTCGTCGACGTGCTGGGCGCCGACCCGGCCGGCGACGTGGTGCGGGCGGCGCTGGCGCGCACCTCGGTGCGGACCGTGCTGGTGGACGCGCCCGCCGGCACCCGCCGGTCGGTGAACCTGGTCGACCCGGCCGGTCGGCGGATGTCGCTCTACGACCCGCGCCCCTGGTCCGGCCCGGCGCCGTTCGCCGAGGCGGAGCTGGCCGCGCTGGTCGCCGACGCGGCCCACACCCACCTGTCGATCGTGGATTGGGCACGGGACGCGTTGCCGACGTTGCGTGGCGCCGCGGCGCTCTCCACCGACCTGCACGACTGGGACGGCGAGAACGACTACCACCGGCCGTTCGCCGAGGCCGCCGACCTGGTGTTCGTCAGCGACGTGAAGCTGGGTGAGCGGGCCGGCAAGGCGGCGGCCGGGCTGTCGCCGCGCACGGTGCTGGTCACCGGCGGGGCGGCCGGCGCGACGCTCCACACCCCGGACGCGCCGCCGGCGCACGTGCCCGCCGCCACCCCACCGGCCCCGGTGGTGGACACCAACGGCGCCGGGGACGCCTTCGCCGCCGGCCTGATCGCGGCCCGGTTGCGCGGGGCCGACCCGATCGACGCGGCCCGCTACGCCGCCCGGGTCGCCGCCGCCGCGTGCACCCACGACGGGATGGAGTATCCGGACGGGCTGCTGCCCCGCGGGTGACGCCCGCGGGCCGGCCACTCGACGCTCAGATCGCGCCGGTCTCGCCGTCGGTCAGCTCGCGCAGGATGTCGGCGTGCCCGGCGTGTCGGGCGGTCTCCTCGATCAGGTGCACCAGCACCCAGCGCAGCGACACCTCGCCGAGCTGCGGGTGCGGCACCACGTGGTCGAGGTCGAACCGGGCGGCGACGGCGCGGGACCGGGCGCAGGCCGCCTCGTAGGCCGCGGTGAGCGCCTCGACCGTGTCGTCGGGGCCGAGCGTGAAGCTGGCGTCGGCGTCGGCCTGGGAGGTGAGGTAGACGTCGCCCGGCTCCGGCGCGAACAGCCGGGCGAACCAGTTCCCCTCGACCATGGCGAGGTGCTTGAGCAGCCCGGCCAGCGTGGTCTGCGAGGGCACCAGCCGTCGGCCGGCGTCGGCGTCGGTGAGGCCGCGCGCCTTGCGCAGCACGGTGGCGCGGTGGAAGTCGAGGAACGCGTCGAGGATCGCCCGTTCGTCGCCCGTGCGGGCGAGGACCGGACCGAGGGTCGGGTCGATAGTCGGGGTCGCCATTACCGGACCCTAGTCGCCGGACCGGTCGGCCCGCTGCCCCGCTATCCGCTGCGCGTGCGCTCCGGCCGGGGCAGGATGGGCGCATGGCTACCACGGTGCACATTCCCCTGGTGGGCGGCGCGGCCGACGGCGAGACCGTCACGGTCGAGCTGGACAGCAACGGTCGCCCGCCGCTGACCCACCACCACCTCGGGGCGGGCGGGCTGGCGGAGGCGCAGATCTACGAGCTGGAGTCGGGCGACCGGCCGGACCACGAATGGATCTACACCTGGCGCGGCCCGGCGGTCTGACCGCGCCGGCTCAGGCCACCGGGGTCAGCGCCCGGGCCCGGATGCTCTCCAGCACGCTGCGGGTCACCTGCGAAGTGCCCCGCGCCTGCTCGCAGACCTCGGCCACCCGGCGGGCGGTCTCGTCGGCGCGGGCCGCCCGCTCGTCCCACAGCCGGTCCACCTCGGCCAGCAGCGGGCCCTCCACCTCCCGCTCCATGCCGCGCAGCGCCGGCACGCCGAGCCGCTGGGCGAGGTCGAAGACCTTGCCGGCGTACGGCAGCGGCAGGAACGGCGTGTTCATCATGGCCGCGAAGATCAGGAAGTGCAGCCGCATGCCGACCGCCAGGTCGAAGTGGCGCATCAGGCCGAGGATCTGCGCCGGGCGGTAGTCGCCGTGCAGGATCCGGCCCCGGTCCGCGGCGATCATGTGCGACAGCACCCCGTGCGAGTGCCGGATGTCGTCGCGTTCCATCGGTACGAAGAGCACGTGCGCGTCGATCCGGTGCACCAGGAAGTCGCCGATCTGGGCGAGCAGCCGGTGGTAGCCGTCCACGTCGAGGCGTTCCGCGGCCCGGCCCGGCTCGCGCACGCTCAACCCGACGAGCCGCGAACCGGCCGGCACGCCCTCCTCGCGCAGCCACTGCGCGGGGAACTCCTCGGGGGTGAGCAGGAACGCCGGGTCACCGGTGACGGTGATCGGGTTGACCAGGCCGGCCTCCTCCAGCACCATCCGCGACTCCTGGTCCCGGACGGTCACCTCGACGGCCTGCGCCAGCGTCTCGCGGACCATGCCGGTGTCCACCCCGTCGGTGAGCGGGCCGACGCCGACCGCGTACGTGAGCAGCGGCAGGCCCCGCTCCTGGGCGACCCGGACCACCCGCAGGTAACGCCGGGCCTCCTTGTCGTAGAGGATCCCGCCGCCGCCCAGGATGAGCAGGTCGAGCTGGTTGAGCACCTGGGACGAGTCGACCCGGCTGACGCCCTCCCACGGCACCGCCTCGACGTCGGGGTGGGCCAGCGCGGTGTGCGTCGGGTTCCGGGAGAACACGATGATCCGCGCGTTCGGCTCGTGCTGGCGCAGGTCGGCCAGGAGACCCGTGAGGATCGCCTCGTCGCCGAGGTTGCGCCCGCCGTACGAGCCGAGCACGCCGATGGTCAGTCCGGCGCCTTCGGTCATCCGATGCTCCTTCCCAGGGGCGTCCCGGCCGGCGTTCCCGCTGTGCCCGGTGGGGTAACCCGGTCGGGGCCGGCTCAGCGGGCGGGGTCCGCACCGCCGACCAGACGGGAGACCAGGGTGGAGACCACCTGATCGGGGTCGAACCCGGCGTCGATCGAGGTGGTGAGCAGGTCGAGCAGGAGCCCGTCGACCGCGTAGTGCAGCAGCGCGATCTCGTACGCCCCGCCGGGCAGGCCGGCGGCGACGTGGAAGGCGACGTCGTCGGCGTACCCCCGGCGGAGCACGTCGCCGAGCGCGGCCCGCAGCTCGGGGCGGCGGCCGGCCTCCAGCCGCAGCTCCCACAGCGCCCGGGTGAGGTCGGGTTCGCGGGTGGTGCGGGTGACGATGTCGCGCAGGTAGTCGGTGAACAGCGCGAGCGACGGCTCCCGGCGGCCCAGGTCGGCCAGCACCGCCGGGTCGGGGGCGATCCGGTCGAAGATCCGTTCGGCCAGGCCGGCGAGCAGCGCCGCTCGGGACGGGAAGTAGTTGGAGGTCGTGCCGGTGGGCACGCCGGCCTCGGCGTCGACCGCCCGGTGGGTCAGCCCGCGCGCGCCGGCGGCGGCGAGGATCCGCAGGCCGGCGTCGGCGAGCAGGGTACGGCGTTCCGGGTTCCTGGCCACGCCGCTCACAGTAGCAACGACCACGACAGGTGTTGTACATTCGGTCCACCACGACACCTGTCGTGGTTTTGCCGGACCCGGGAGTCGGTTTGCGCCAGCTCGTCTACTTCGTCGCCAGCACGCTCGACGGCTTCATCGCCGCGCCGGACGGGTCGTTCGACTTCCTCCCGCTGGAACCGGACGTGGCCCCCTACCTGGTGTCCGAGTGGCCGCAGACGCTGCCCACGTTCGCCCACGCCCAACTGGGCGTCGAATCCCCGCCCGCCGGCCGCTTCGACACCGTGCTGATGGGCCGCGCCACCTACGACCCGGCGCTGAAGGCCGGCGTCACCAGCCCCTACGCCCACCTCGAGCAGTACGTCTTCAGCCGCTCCCTGGCCCCGGCCGACCATTCGGACGTCTCGGTGGTGACCGGCGAGCCGGCGGCGTTCGTCCGCGACCTGAAGGCCCAGCCGGGCGGCGACATCTGGCTCTGCGGCGGCGGCCAGCTCGCCGGGCAGCTCCTCGACGAGATCGACGAGCTGGTGGTCAAGCTCAACCCGGTGGTGGTCGGCAGTGGCATTCCGCTGGTCGACCGCGGCTTCGACCCGAGGCGGTTCACGCTCACCTCCGCGCGCCCGTTCGACAGCGGCGTGGTCGTGCTGCGCTACGCGCGGTAAGGCGGGGCCCCCTGTTAACGCATTCGGTAGAGGCGGGGGCCCCGCTTAACAGGCGGCAGCCCTCGCTAACCCGGTTGCCCCGATGAGCGGCGGCAGGCCACCGTGGGGCGGTGACCCGACTCCACTGGCACGAGCTGCCGCCCCACGTCCGTACCGCGGTCGAGGCCATCCTCGACGACCGGGTGGTGGCCGCCGAGTCGCAGCCGGGCGGCTTCTCCCCCGGCACCGCCGACCGGGTCCGCACCGCGCGCGGCGGACGGGCCTTCGTCAAGGCGGTCAGCCCCGCGTTGAACAGCCATACCCCGGCCATGCACCGCGCCGAGGCCCGGATCGCCGCCGCCCTGCCCGCGACCGCGCCGACCCCGCGGCTGCTCGGCAGCCACGACGACGGCGACTGGATCACGCTGGTCTACGCCGACGTCGAGGGCCGGCACCCGGTCACCCCGTGGGACGCCGGCGAGCTGACCGCCGTGCTGTCCACGCTGGAGACGATGGCCGCGACGCTCACCCCGGCCCCCACGGTCGCGACCACCACCGCCGCCGAGGCGCTCGGGCACGACTTCGGCGGCTGGCGGCGGATCGCCGTCGATCCGCCCGCCGACCTCGACCCGTGGGCGCGCGCCCACCTGAGCGAGCTGCGCGCCGCCGCCGACCGCGGCCTCGCCGCGCTGACCGGTGACACGCTCTGCCACCTCGACGTCCGCGCCGACAACCTGCTGGTCGGCCCGGACGGTACGGTCACCGTGGTCGACTGGCCCTGGGCCTGTCGCGGGCCGGCCTGGCTGGACACGCTGCTGACCGTCGTCAACGTGCAGGTGTACGGCGGCCACGACCCGGACGCACTGCTGGCCGCCCGGCCGCTGACCGCGCACGTCGACCCGGCCGACCTGACCGGGGTGCTGGCCGGCCTCACCGGCTTCTTCCTCGACAGCGCCCGTCAGCCACCGCCGCCCGGCATCCCCACCGTGCGGGCGTTCCAGCGACTCCAGGCCGACGCGCTGCTGCCCTGGCTGGCCCGCCGGCTGGCCGGGTGAGTCAAACCCGCTTCGCGTACGCGACGAAAGCGCGCCAGGAGGCGGGCGCGAAGGCGAGGGTCGGGCCGGACGGGTCCTTGCTGTCCCGCACGCCCACGACCCCGGTCAGGTCGTCCGCCACCTCGACGCAGGCACCACCGTTGGAGCCCGAACGGGAAGACTTGCGCCACCGCGCACCGGTCAGATCCATGAGCTTGCCGCCTCCTTGATCAGGTCGAGGGACTGCCTGCGGGACAGCGCCTCCCCGCGCACCGCCTCCCAGCATGCTTCCAGGGCAGCGATGTCCTCGACCTGGTGCATCATCTGCGCCCGGATCTGATTGTCGAGGTATGCGGCCACCGATCCATCGGTCAGGCTCGCCAGGATGAAGCCGCCCTGAAGGGAGGGGTAAAGGCCGGCCTCCTCGGGCACCACCAGGATCTGCACGTGCGGCAGCACGGCCATCTTCACCAGGTGCGCCAACTGTTGGCCCATCAGAGCCGCGTGGCCGGCGAGCGGACGACGGAGCACCATCACGTCGATGACGGCCACGAGACGGCAGGGATGCTCCCGAGTGATGATCGTCTGTCGTCCCAGCCGGGAGGTGACACGCTGGTCGACCTCCTCGGCGCTCATCAGGCTCTCCGCCAACGTCATCCGCGCGTATGCCTCGGTCTGGAGGATGCCCGGCACGTAGGCCGGCTCGTACCAGCGGAGCATGCTGGCCGCGCGCTCGTCGTCGACCCAGGCACGCATCCATGCCGGCGCCCCGTCGGTCAGCGAGGCGCGGCGCAGCATCCGGAGGAACAGGCCGCCCGTCTCCAGCGCCTGGTCCATCGCGGTGAGGTAGTCCGCCTTCGGCGGACGCTGGCCGGTCTCCACCCCGGACACGTGGGACGCGGAGTAGTTGATCCGCCGCGCCAGATCCTCCTGGCTGAGCCCGGCCCGCGCGCGAGCCTGCCGCAGCTCACCGGCGATGAAGTCCCACCACGACTCACCCACGATCTCCCCAACTCCCTCGACGGATTCCCACGCCCTCCCGGACCAGGTCCCGAGCCCGCCCGGCCACTACCAGGAGTGGTGCGAAGCCTTCCGAGCGTAGTGCCGTCCGCTACAGACTGTCATCCGGCGAGCCGACTCCCGTCCGGCCGCCATCGGGCCGCCCCGATGTCCCCCCGATGCCGGGGCGGCCCACCCTCCGCCGCCGAGGAAGGTCGTGATGAACGTGGCCGCGCTCCCCGTACCCCGGCTCGGGCCGCATCCCGACCGGCCGCGCCCCTACCCGCCGGGCCACCCGGCGCACCTGCCGATCCGGCCACTGTGGCTCTGCCGCGCCTGTGGGGCACCGTGGCCCTGCGCCCAGGCCCGCCTGCTGCTCACGGTCGAGTACGCCGATCACCCGGTCGACCTGGCCGTCTACCTCTCCGGGCTCTACCACGAGGCCACCCACGACCTGTTCCGCCTCAACCCGCACGACGGCCCGACGCCTCGTGACCTGTTCGACCGGTTCGTCGGATGGGGGCCGTACCGTCGGGGTGTGCTCGACCGCCCGGCGGCCGACGCGGAGGATTAGGCTCGGCCACTGCGCCCGCTGAACTGACGATCCGTCCGGCGACACCTGACGACGACGTCGACCAGGTCTTCGATCTGCGGTGGCAGTTGGCCCCGCCGACGACCGTCCCGCCCGGGAGGCGCTCGTCGCGGCCTGGCGGGACCTGCACGCGCAACCGGGCCGGGAACTGCTGCTGGCACACCTCGACCCGAGGCTGGTCGGCACGCTGGACACCCTGGTCGTAGCGAACCTGACCCACGGGGCGCGGCCGTTCATGCGCCGCCGCCGTCGGCCGTCCCACCCGCCATGCCGCTCCCACTTGGCGGTCAAGCCTTCCCGCATGCCGGGAGCCAGAGAGATCTTGGAAGTAAAGTGCCCCTCCGGCGGCCCCTCCGGCGGCCGTTTCCTTCCAAGATCTCGGGCGGCGCGGGGCGGAGGTCAGCGGGGTGCGGTGACCAGGGGGTTGGTCAGGAGGGGGGTGAAGGCCAGGTCGGCGGCGCCGATCAGGGTGGCGTCGTAGCCCAGGGCCGAGACGGCCAGGCGGGCCTTGTCCCGGGAGACGGGGAGCACGTTGGCGGCTATCCGGCGGCGGATCTGCGGCGCGGCGGCCGGGAACACCTCGCGGAGTGTCCCGCCGAAGATCACCACGCCGGGGTTGAACAGGTTGACCAGGTTCGCCACCCCGATGCCCAGCCAGTCACCGATGCGCCCGAGGGCCTCCCGGGCGGCGACGTCGCCTCGACCGGCGGCGGCGACCACGGCTCGGACCGCCTCGCGTCCCCAGTGGTCGGCCGGGCGGCCGGCCTCGTCGAGCAGCGCCCGCTCACCGACCTCGGCCTCCAGGCAGCCCCGGGACCCGCAGCCGCAGGGCCGCCCCTGGTACGGGTTGACCAGCATGTGCCCGACCTCGGAACCGTATCCGCCGTCGCCGTCGAGCAGGTCCCCGCCCACGATGATCCCGCCGCCCACGCCGACGTCACCGTGCAGGTAGATCAGGTTCTGCACGCCGACGCCGGCCCCACGCTGGTGTTCCGCCATCGCGCCCAGGTGGGCCTCGTTGCCGACCAGGACCGGCAGGCCGAGACCCAACCGGCGGGCCAGCTCGGCGCCGAACGCCTGGTCCACCCAGCCCATGTCCGGGCCGAACCGCACCATCCCGTCCTCGGGCCGGATCATCCCGCAGTAGGACGCGCCGACGCCCACGCACACCGACGACGGCGGCGCATCGTGGTGCAGCGCCCGCCCGAAGTCGGCGAGCACGGAGACCACCGCGTCGAGGTCGGCCCCGGCCCGGGGCCGGGTCGCCTCCAGCCGGGCCGCCACCGCCCCGCCCAGGCCGACACGGGCGGCCACGAGCCGGTCCACCGCGATGTCGAAGGCGAGGACGTGGACGGCCTCGGACTCCGGCCGGACCACGAAGGACGGACGCCCGGCGCGTCCGCTCGTCGTGGCGGGCACCTCTCGGACCAGGCCGGCCGCCGCGAGTTCCGCCGTGAGCGCCATGATCGTGCTGCGGTTGACGCCCATCCACTCGGCGAGCCCGACGCGCGAGACCGGGCCGCCCAGGTGGACCCGGCGCAGCAGCGCACCGAGGTTGCGCCGCCGACTGTCCCCCGGCGCGTGCCGGTCCGCAGCCAGATCCCGCAGCATCGACCACCCCGTCAGCTGACACTTGGCTTGTCATCCGAGGATAGGTGCCCCACATCGATCGCGGCCACGGCCCGAACCCGCCGCGCCTCAACCCGATGGCGGCCGACCGATGTTCGTCGCAGTGCGGGGTGGTATGTCGGAGACGGGCTACGAGTGGCGCAGCGGCCGCCCGCGCTGTCGCGGACCGCAAGGGCGACGGTTCCGTGTCGGATGATCCGGCACGGAACCGTCGGTACGCTTGTGACATGACCGCCCTGGGCCCGTCGCGCGCCACCCCGGACCTGTCGTTCCTGCTCGACCACACCAGTCACGTACTGCGCACCCGGATGGCCGCGGCGCTGGCCGAGATCGGGCTGACCGCGCGGATGCACTGCGTGCTGGTGCACGCGCTGCCGGAGGAGCGCACCCAGATCCAGTTGGCCGAGATCGGCGACATGGACAAGACCACCATGGTGGTCACGGTGGACGCGCTGGAGCGGGCCGGGCTGGCCGAGCGCCGCCCCTCGAGCACGGACCGGCGGGCGCGGATCATCGCGGTGACCGAGGAGGGGGCGCGGGTGGCGGCGCGGAGTCAGGAGATCGTCGACCGGGTGCACGCGGAGGCGCTGGCCAGCCTGCCCGACGACGAGCGGGGCGTCTTCCTGCGCGCGTTGGAGCGCCTGACCGCCGGCCACCTGGCCGATCCGGTACCGGGCCCCCGCCCGGCGCGCCGGGCCCGCCAGTAGACGCCAAAGAGATTGTCTCTAACGGAACCATCCGTTACGGTCCCACTGTCGCACCTCTCGACAGGAGGACCTCATGTCCCGCCCGCTCGCGCTCCTCGTGCTCGCCACCGGCGCTCTGATGACCATCCTCGACGGCAGCATCGTCACCGTGGCGATGCCCGCCATCCAGCGCGACCTCCACTTCAGCCCGGCCGGCCTGAGCTGGGTGGTGAACGCCTACCTGATCGCCTTCGGCAGTCTGCTGCTGCTCGCCGGTCGACTCGGTGACCTCCTCGGCCGCCGGACCCTGTTCCTCGCCGGCACCGGGCTGTTCACCGCCGCCTCGGTGCTGGCCGGCGTGGCCGGCTCCCCGGCCGTCCTGATCGCCGCCCGTTTCCTCCAGGGGGTCGGCAGCGCGGCGGCGACCGCGGTCAGCCTCGGCATCCTGGTCACGCTCTTCCCCGAAACCGCCGAACGGGCCCGCGCGATCGCGGTGTTCAGCTTCACCGGGGCCGCCGGCGCGGCGATCGGCCAGGTGGCCGGCGGTCTGCTCACCGACGCGCTCGGCTGGCACTGGATCTTCCTGATCAACCTGCCGATCGGCCTGGCCACGCTCGTGCTCGCCGTCCGGGCGCTGCCCGCCGACCGGGGCCTCGGCCTCTCCGGCGGCGCCGATGTGGCAGGCGCGCTGCTCGTCACCGCCGGCCTGGTCGCCGGCAGCTACGCCGTGGTCACCATCGAACGGTACGGCGCGACGTCCGCGCACACGCTCGGCCTCGGCGCCCTCGCCGTCGCCCTGCTCGCCGGCTTCGTCGTCCGGCAGGCCACCGCGCGCCGCCCGCTCATGCCGCTGCGGATCCTGCGCTCGCGCGGCGTCGCCGTGGCCAACCTCGTCCAGGTGCTCACCGTCGCCGCGACGTTCGCGTTCCAGGTGCTGGTCACGCTCTACCTCCAGCAGGTGCTCGGCTACGACGCCACCCACACCGGGCTGGCCCTGCTGCCGGCGGCGGTGACCATCGGCGCGGTGTCGCTCGGCATGTCCGCCCGACTCAACGCCAGGTTCGGCGAGCGGGCCGTGCTGCTGGCCGGGCTCGCCATGCTGGTCGCGCTCTTCGCGCTGCTGGTCCGCGTTCCGGCCGACGGCGACTACGTCACGGACGTGCTGCCGGTGATGCTGCTCGCCGCCGGGTTCGGGCTGGTGCTGCCGGCGCTGACCACGCTGGGCATGTCCGCCGCCCGCGCCGAGGACGCCGGCCTCGCCTCCGGGCTGTTCAACACCACCCAGCAGCTCGGCATGGCGCTCGGCGTCGCGGTGCTGTCCACCCTGGCCGCCGCCCGCACCGCCGACCGGACGGCCCTCGGCGACGACCGGGCCACGGCACTGACCAGCGGCTTCCACCTGGCGTTCGCGGTCGGCGCCGGGCTCGTCGCGGTCGCCGCCGTCCTCGCGTACGCGATGCTGCGCCCGCGCCCGACGGCGGGCGCCGCGCCCTCGGCTGAGGCGGCCCCGGTCAGCCGGGGGCGCGTCCCACAGTAGGACGCCCCGGCGGCCACGAGCCGGTCCACCGCGATGTCGAAGGCGAGGACGTGGACGGCCTCGGACTCCGGCCGGACCACGAAGGACGGACGCCCGGCGCGTCCGCTCGCCGTGGCGGGCACCTGACCCATGACTTGTCGTCCGAGGATAGACCGCAGTCGTCCGGTCGGCGTTCGGCTGGGCCCCGGCCCCACGGCGGACGGAAGCCCCGACCGCGGCGCCGGTCAGAACAACCGCAGCCACTGACGGAGGCGGTCGACGAGGTTGCGCGGCTTCAGCGGGGGAAGCGCCCGGCGCAGTTCCTCGTCGGTTGCCGGCCGGGCGTCCAGGGCGGCCTGTCGCAGCAGCGCCCGGTCGACCCGCAGCCCGCCCATGACCCGCACGTTCATGTCGTCGTGCCGGGCCACGTACCCGTGCGTGTCCTCACCCCGGACGAACGTGGGGCCGGCGTCCGGCCGGCACTCGATGGCGCCGAGGCAGACGTCGTCGCCGGACGCGTACGTGACGTAGAGCGTGACGGACACGCTCTGCCCCCCGCTGCCGAGGTGGTCGGCCGGCGCGTAGATCATGCTCGGGGGGATCCCGCCCACCTGCCCGACGTAGCCGGGGACCGTCGCCACGTAGTAGTCGCCGGTCTGCTCCTGGTGCCCACCCAGCTCCTTCACCGTGGCCAGGTGCACCGTCCGCGCCGCGGCCCGCAGCACGTCGTGGCCGACCGCCGGGGTGCCGACGACTGTGACGTACCGGCGGCCGACCGGAACCTGGTAGCCGTGTTCGATCTCGTTGTGCCGGTAGACCAGACCACCCGCCTCGACCGTGCAGGAGCCCCAGGTCAGGCGGGAGTCCTGGGCGTTCGGCTGCCCGCACATCCGTTCCCCCGGCAGCACCCGGTCGTACGTGGTGATCGTGACGTACCGGTCGGGCGGAACCGCGGCCGGGTCCGCCGGGGTGAAGCCTCCCCCACCCCGGCCGCCGCCGTAGTCACGGCCGTCGGTGGGCCGGTAGCCGGGAACGGCGACCGAGAAGGCGGTCTCCCGGTGCACGTCGGCGGCCGCCAGTCGCGCGTCGAGCTCGTCCGGCGACTCGTGGCGCAGCACCGCCACCCCGACGCCGGCGAGCACCACGCTCAGCCCGAGCGCGGTCGCGCGGAACCATCGGTGGGTCAGGAGCAACCCGGCCACCAGCGCGTAGGGAACGCCGCCGAGTAGGGCCGTCACCGCCGGGGTACGGCTCACCGCGACCCCGGCGGCCTCCGCGACGGCCCAACTCAGAGCGCCGCCGACGGTGCCTCCACACAGGATGAGCAGCGCCCACAGCAGTCGACGCCCGCCGGTCGCGCCGAGGACCGTCACCTCGCGGGTGACCGCAACCACCACGATCAGGTACGCCAGGAGCGCCGCCAGCCCCGCGACGGCGACGACGGCGGCCAGGCCGACTCCACCGGCGAACATCATCAGGAGCAGGGACTGTCCGGTCGCCGGCAGGACGAGCGCCCCCACCGCCCAGACCGCTCCGAGCTGGAACGCGACGGCGGCCGGTCTCGACGTCCTCCACGTGATCACGCGGCAAGCCTGCCAGCCCGGGCGCCGCCGGTCAGCCCGCCGCATACCCGGTCCCGTCTGAGTACCGGTACTCAGACGTCCGCCCCCGAGACCTCCCGGCTCAGCCGGGGGCGCGCGCCACGTGCGTGAGGAACGGCAGCACCGCCGCCGGCAGCGCGGGCGACGCCACCACCTCGTCGTGGGTCAGGCCGGGCAGCACGGCCAGCCGGGACGCGGGACGGTCCGGTCCGTCGCCGCCCGCGTCCCGGTGACCGCCGCCGAGCAGGCCGAAGAACTCGGCCACGTGACCCATCGGGATCGCGTCGGCGTCCGCGAAGACCAGCAGCACCGGCATCGGCAGCGCGGCCACCTCGGCCGACCAGTCGTAGTCGCGGCGCAGCAGGTCACCGCTGCGGGCCCAGAGCGCCGGCCAGTCCTGCGGCCGGGGCGCGACCCGCGCGTACCGCTCGTGGGACGGCGTGCCGCGCATCCGTTCGGCGGCGCGCTCGTCGTGGGCGGACATCGCGGCCAGCGCTTCCGGGTACCAGCCCCGACGCCGGAACGGGGTGGAGACCAGGACCAGGCGGCGGACCAGCGCGGGATGCTGGATCGCGGTACGCAGGGCCACGCCGCCACCGAGCGAGTAGCCGAGCAGGTCGACCTCGGGCAGGTCGAGGTGACGCAGCAGCGCGGCCACGTCGTCGGCCATCGACTCGTACCGCAGCGGCCGGTCCGCGCCGGCGGTGCGGCCGTGGCCCCGCAGGTCGACCGCGACCAGCCGCCGACGCGCCGCCAGGGCGGGCCGGATCGGGGCGAACGTCTCGGTCGACCCGTAGGAGCCGTGCAGCAGGACCAGCGGTTTGCCGGTGCCGTGCACCTCGTACCAGATCCGCAGCCCGCGGACATCGGCGTAGCTCACCCGGGATCACTCCCGGCCGCGCGGGCGGGCGCGCAGGTGGGCCCGCTCGCCCTGGCTGCCGAAGAGGCTGAGGAACTCCACGCCCTCGGCGTCGGCCCGCCCGAACCAGTGCGGCACCCGGGTGTCGAACTCGGCCGCCTCGCCCGGGGCGAGCACCAGGTCGTGCTCGCCGAGCAGCAGTCGCAGCCGCCCGTTGAGCACGTAGACCCACTCGTACCCCTCGTGGGTCTTCGGTTCGGGCTCGGCCCGGCCGCCGGCCGGGATGATCAGCTTGTACGCCTGGATGCCGCCGGGCCGCCGGGTGAGCGGCAGCATGGTCATCCCGTGCGCGGCGACCGGCCGCAGGTGGATGCGCGGGTCGCCGGTGGGTGGCGCGCCGACCATCTCGTCCAGGGAGACGCCGTGCGCCCGGGCGAGCGGGAGCAGCAGCTCCAGGGTGGGCCGCCGGCCGCCGGACTCCAGCCGGGAGAGCGTGCTCACCGAGATGCCGGTGGCGGCGGAGAGGTCGGCGAGCGTCGTCTCCCGCTCGTGGCGCAACGCGCGCAGGCGGGGACCGACCGCGTCGAGCGCCCGGTCCAGGTCGTCGTCCATCCCGCCAGTTTGCCATGGCGGCAATCCCGCTTGCAGATGACGAATCCTGCCTAACCCGACAATTCTTCCCCTAGGTTGGAATGCGCAGGAGGCAGTCGACACCGGGGGGCGACGTGGAGAGCTATCCGGCGATCGAGGATCACGGGCTGATCGGCGACCTGCAGACCGCCGCGCTGGTGACCTGCGACGGGACGATCGACTGGTTCTGCGCGCCGCGCTTCGACTCGCCGAGCATCTTCGCCGCGCTGCTGGACAAGGAGAAGGGCGGCTACTTCCGGATCGCCCCGCACGACGTCCGGTACGTCACCAAGCAGCTCTACCTGCCCGGCACGCCGATCCTGATCACGCGGTTCATCAGCGCGGACGGCGTCGCCGAGGTGATGGACTTCATGCCGGTCACCGGTGAGCGGGCCACCGACACGCACCGCCTGGTCCGCATGGTGAACATGGTCCGGGGCAGCATGCGCTTCCGGGTGGAGTGCCGCCCCCGGTTCGACTACGCGCGCCAGCGACACGAACTCGAACGGCACCAGAACGGGTACGTCTTCCGCAGCCGGTCGGCGACGCTCACCTTCAACCCGGTCGACCCGGTGCGGCAGCTCCTCGCCCAGGGCGGCGACGTCCGACTGGAGGACGGCGACCTGATCGCCCACGGCACGCTGAACGAGGGCGACACCGGCGGAGTGGTCCTGGAGACGGAGGGCGCCGAGCCCCGGATCATCTCCCCGGAAGAGGTCCAGGGCATGTTCGAGTGGACCCGCGACTACTGGCGTCGCTGGGTCGAGCGGTCCCGCTACACCGGGCGCTGGCGGGAGATGGTCGAACGCTCCGCCATCACGCTGAAGCTCATGACGTACGCGCCGACCGGCGCGATGATCGCCGCGCCCACCGCCGCGCTGCCCGAGCTGGTCGGCGGCACCCGCAACTGGGACTACCGCTACACCTGGGTACGCGACACGTCGTTCTCCGTGCACGCGCTGCTCGGCCTCGGGTTCACCGAGGAGGTCAGCCGCTACATGGACTGGCTGGACGAACGGATCCGCGAGGCCGGCGACCACCAGGACCCACTGAAGATCATGTATCGGGTGGACGGCTCCTCCGACCTGCACGAGGAGGTCCTCGACCATCTGGAGGGCTATCGCGGCTCCCGCCCGGTGCGGATCGGCAACGGCGCCGCCGACCAGCTCCAGCTCGACATCCACGGCGAGGCGCTCTATGCCATGCACCTCGCCGACGAGCAGGGCATCCGGGTCTCGCACCAGGTGTGGAAGAGCACCGTCCGGCTCGTCGACTGGCTCTGCCACAACTGGGACCAGCGCGACGCCGGCATCTGGGAGAGCCGCCACCACCCCCGCAACTACACGTTCGGGCGGGTGATGTCCTGGGTGGCGCTGGACCGGGCCATCCGGCTGGCCACCCGCACCGGCCGCCCCGGGGACATGTCCTGCTGGACCGAGCAACGCAACCGGATCTACAACCAGGTCATGGCCCGCGGTTACCACCGGGAACGCGGCAGCTTCGTGCAGGCGTACGACGAGAACGTGCTGGACGCCGCGCTGCTGGCCATGCCGGCGGTCGGCTTCATCACGCCGAGCGACCCGCTGTGGAAGTCCACCCTGGCGTCGATCGAGCGGGACCTGGTCTCCGACAGCCTGGTCCACCGGTACGACCCGGTGCACTCCCCCGACGGCCTCCCCGGCCACGAGGGCACGTTCAACATGTGCACGTTCTGGTACGTCGAGGCGCTGGCCCGCACCGGCCGGCTGGACGACGCCCGGCTCACCTTCGAGAAGATGTTCACCTTCAGCAACCACCTCGGCCTGTACGCCGAGGAGATCGCCGCGACCGGTGAACAGATCGGCAACTACCCGCAGGCGTTCAGCCACCTCTCCCTGATCAACTCGGCGCTGGCGCTGAACGACCTGCTCGACGCCGAGGCCGACGCCCGCCGCCGCCAGTAGGGCGGCTCACCCCGGCACGGTGCCGACCCGGATCCGGTTGCCGTCCGGGTCGGTGACCACGAAGTCCCGCCCCCAGTCCTGGCTGCCGACCTCGACCCCGCCGCAGGCCGCCGCCAGCGCGTCCACGTCGTCGACGTAGAGGTAGACCAGCGTCCCGGGCCGGGCGTCGCCGGCGTGCTCGGACAGGTGGATCTCCATACCGGGTCGGGCGATGCTGACGTAGCGCGGCAGGTCGGGCGCGAATCGGTGCTCCCACTGCCGGGCGAACCCCAGGCGGGCGTACCAGGTCACGGCAGCGTCGGCGTCGCGAACCCGCAGGACGGGCGCCAGTCGTTCGGTCATTCCGCGATTATGCCCGCCGCCTACGACACGCGGTTCGACCGCGACCGATCCGGGCAGCAACGAGGGATGGCGGAGGAACGGGGACCCGGCTCGGAACCGACTGTGTTGTTCGCGTCGCGGTGGTGGCCGGCGGTGCTCGTACCGCTCGGGCTGCTCGCCCTGACGATCGCGATCGGCCTCCGGCTGCGCACCGCTTCGCTGGTGGTGTACACCGGACTGACGGCAGCCACCGTCATCGCGGCGTGGGTCCAGCGCGACGGCGCGTTGCTCGCCGACGACACCGGGCTGCTGATCCGGCACCGGGGACGCGTCACTCGCAGCTACCGCTGGGCGCAGATCCGTCAGGCCAACCTGACCCGCCCCGGCTTCGGCCGGCTCGCGCTCGCCGTGTTCCCCGAGGGCGGCCCGTGGGACGTGCCGGGGCCGAACAACGCGGTCCTGGTCGGACGCGTCTGGCAGTGGCGCCGGCCGGACCCGTCGGACCGGGAGCGGGTGGAGGCGGTGCTGCGCGCCCACGGCGTGCGCATCACCGACCCACTCCCCTGACGTTCGGTCACTCCGCGTCATGTCCGGCAAGGAAGGTGCGCCTTTCGGCGACATACCCCTGAGTCATAATTATGCCTAGGGGTCATATCACTCTCCGGCACTGCCTCTGCTTCCGCCGACCGCCGCTGTCCCACCCCTGTGCTCGAATCTCGGCATGCACATGGTCGTCACCGGCGCGCTCGTGGAGAACGGCGCCGTCCTACTGGTGCACCGCAGTCCGACCCGCCGGGCCTACCCCGACCTCTGGGATCTCCCCGGCGGGCATGTCGAGGCGGGTGAGTCGGAACTCCAGGCCCTCGCGCGGGAGATGCACGAGGAACTCGGCGTCCACATCGTCACCGAATCCTCCGCACGGCTGGGCGACCTGCACCTCGGCGACGGCGAGGACGCCGTTCACCTGTGCGTCTGGCACGTCGGCGGGTGGGTCGGCTCGCCGACCAACCACGCGCCCGACGAGCACGACGACATGGCCTGGGTCCGGATCGACGAGCTGGGCGGCCTACCGCTCGTGCACGGCGGCGTGGCGGCGCTGGTCCGGAAAGTGGTGGGCGCGGCAGGTTTCGAACCTGCGACCCCTCGCTTGTAAGGCGAGTGCTCTCCCACTGAGCTACGCGCCCGGAACGCCCGTACGGCGGGCCGGAGCGGCAAGCTTACCTGCCGGCCTCCGGCCCGGTCGAACGACGTGCTCGGGGTGGATCAGGCGGCGACGGCCTCGGCCAGCGCCTTGCGCCAGCTCTGCTGGTCGCGCGCCTCGCCGGGCATGTTCATCTCGGCGAAGCGGACCACGCCGGCCTTGTCGATGACGAACGTGCCCCGGTTGGCGATGCCGGCGACGTCGTTGAAGACGCCGTACGCCTGGGCGACGGCGCCGTGCGGCCAGAAGTCGGCCAGCAGCGGGAACTGGTAGCCCTCCCGGTCGGCCCAGATCTTGTGGGCGTAGACCGAGTCGACGCTGACGGTCAGCACCTGGACGTCGTCGTTCACGTACTCGTTGAGATTGTCCCGCACCTCGCACAGCTCACCCTGGCAGACGCCGGTGAAGGCGAGCGGGTAGAAGACCAGCAGCACGGTCTTGCGACCGCGGAGGTCGGAGAGTCGGACCTCCTGGTTGTTCTGGTCCTTGAGCAGGAAGTCCGGCGCCTCGGCGCCAACCTCGATGGGCATGCGTGCTCTCCTACTTCTTGCTCTTCGACCCGCGCCGCAGCACGAGGCGGGCGCCGCTCCAGTCGCGGCCCGCGTTGATGGTGGAGGTCTGCTGGAGCCCGGCGGTCTGGGCGCTCTCCGCGACCTCGCTGGGCTCGACGTGGCCGTCCCGGCCGGCCTTGGGCGTCAGGAGCCAGACCACCCCGTTGTCCGCCAGCGGGCCGAGGGCGTCGACGAGGAGCTCGAAGAGGTCACCGTCGCCGTCCCGGTGCCAGACCAGAACCGCGTCGACCACCTCGTCGGTGTCCTCGTCGACCAGTTCTCCACAGCGGTCGGTCAGGGCGTCCCGGAGATCGGAATCGACGTCGTCGTCGTAGCCCATCTCCATGACGACCATGCCCGGTTCGATCCCGAACCGGTCCGCCAGGCTGCGTACCCCGTCGGCGGCCTGACCAGCGGTCGCGCTCACTGTCGCGTGCCTCCTCATCTCATCCCTGCTCGCGGCGTCGGGTGACACCGTCGGGCCCAGTCCACACAGTTGCGGCTCGCTGCGCAAGTGGCGCACCGGGTGGAACGGAATTTACCGTGCCAGCAGCGTACGGGCACCCTGGGTAATGGCTTCCTCGGACACCAGAACCTGATGAGCAGCCGGACCTAATGGTACAAACGAGTCAAGCGCGGCCACCCGCCGCGCCGCGCCGACGTAGCCGGTGTCGACCAGCGCGGCCAACACCCCCTCGCCCACCCCGCCCGAGCGCCGCGTCTCGTCCACCACCAGCACCCGGCCGGTCGCCGACGCCTCCCGGATGATGTCGGCCACCGGCAGCGGCGCCAGCCAGCGGAGATCCACCACCCGGGTGCCGACGCCCTCGTCGGCCAGCGTGGCCGCCCCGCGCAGCGACATCCGCACCCCGTTACCGAAGGTGATGATGGTGAGGTCCTCGGCGGAGCCGACCCCGTAGACCCGGGCCCGGCCGATCGGCACGTGCCGGTCCGCCCAGGCGCCCGGTTCGGCGTACTCGGCCAGCCACTCGCCGTCACCCTCGGCGTAGAGGTCGCGGGCGTGGTAGAGCGCGATCGGCTCCAGGAAGACCGAGACCGCGCCGTCCACCCGGGCCGCCGCCAGGCAGGTACGCAGCATCGACGCCGCGTCGTCCGGCCGGGCCGGCACGGCGATCACCAGCCCCGGCACGTCCCGCAGCACCGCCACCGAGTTGTCGTTGTGGAAGTGCCCGCCGAAGCCCTCCTGGTACGCCAGGCCGGCCACCCGCACCACCATCGGATTGCGGAACGCACCCCGGGAGAAGAACCGCATGGTGGCCGCCTCACCGCGGAGCTGGTCCTCGGCGTTGTGCAGGTACGCCAGATACTGGATCTCCGGCACCGGCAGCATGCCGGCCAGCCCGGCGCCGAGCCCGAGCCCGAGGATCGAGGTCTCGTCGAGCAGCGTGTCGAACACCCGGGCCACGCCGAACCGGTCCCGCAGCCCCTTCGTCACCCCGTACACCCCGCCCTTGGCCGCCACGTCCTCGCCGAAGACGGCCATCTGCGGGTGGTCGAGCATGCCGTCGGCCAGCGCGGCGTTGATGCTCTGCGCCAGCGTCAGCGGCCCGGTCAGCTCCGGCGGCTTCCCGCCGAACGCCTCCGCCCGGGCCCCGGCGCCCGGACCGGCCGCGTGCGCCGCCGCGTCGGCGACCGCCCGGGACACCCGCACCGGCCGGCGCGGCGCCAGCTCCGCCACCACGTCGACCGGGGTGGTCAACTTCGGCTCGTCCAGCACCTCCTCGGCGATCCGCCGCAGTTGCCAGCCCCGCTCGTCGTACCGGGCGAGCAGTTCCGCGCCGCTCACGTAGCCACCCGCCGCCAGCCGCCGCGCGGTGACCAGCAGCGGATCCCGGGCCACGTCCGCGGCGATCTCCGCCGGGCTCCGGTACGCGGTCTCCGCGTCCGCGCCGGCGTGCCCCATCAGCCGGACCGTGCTCAGGTGCAGCACGGCGGGCCGGCGGTGCCGGCGCACCCAGGCGGTCGCCTCCGCCGCCACCCGGTGGCTCTCCACCACGTCCGTGCCGTCGGCGGCGAAGTAGCGGATGCCGGGCCGGGACCGCAGTGTGGCGGCCACCCACCCGTCGGGCGAGCGCACGCTGATGCCCAGCCCGTTGTCCTCGCAGACGAACAGCACCGGGATCCGCAGGCCGGTGTGGTCGTACCAGCCGGCGGTGTTGAGCGCGGCGGTGGCCGTGGCGTGGTTGACCGAGGCGTCGCCGAACGAGCAGACCACCACCGCGTCCGGCGGCCAGGACGCCACCTCCGGGTCGCCGTCGACGCGCTGCCCGCCCCGGCGCAGCCGTTCCAGGGCCAACCCCAGGCCGACCGCCCGGGGCAGGTGCGAGGCGACCGTCGAGGTGGTCGGCACGACCGCGAGGTCGGCCCGGCCGAAGACCTTGTGCCGGCCGCCGGCGATCGGCTCCTCGGCGGAGGCGACCATGCCGCGCAGCACGTCGCGCGCCGCGGCGGCGAACGCGTCGTCGAGCGACGGCGACGGCAGACCGGGTACGCCGACCGTCGCGTCGCCGTCCGCGTCCACCACCACCCCGGCCCCGCTCGGCAGCGGCGCCGCCTCGACGCCACCCCCGTCCGCCGGCTCGTCCCCGCCGCCCTCGGGGGCACCCGGAGCGAGATCCTGGTGGGAAACGGCCCCCATGGGGGCGCGGTCCTTCCAAGATCCATCCGTGTCCCGCGTTTCGGGCGGCTGGTTCCGGGAGGTGGGAGCGGGTGGTGGTGCGTCGGGTGGGAACTCGCCGGCGGCCTGGGCGGCGCGCAGGCAGTAGAACGCGCCGGACCGGTAGTGCAGCAGCGCCGGGTCGGTCGGCCGCAGCGCGGCGGCCACCGCGACGTTGCCCTCGTGGCCGGCCGAGCCGATCGTGTAGTACCCCTCACCGAAACCGCGCAGCCAGCGCCCGGCCAGGTCGAGCAGCCGACTGGTGAGCTGCGCGTCGAACAGGGCCAGCACCTGCGCCCCGGTGAGCAGCCCGCCGTCGGGCAGCGGTTCACCCAGGTCGCGCCGCTGGTCCGGCGCGCCGAGCGCGGCCAGGTCGGCTCGGAACCGGTCGTCGAGATCGTGCGGGGAGGTCACGTCGGACAGCATTACCGACTCATGCCCACCTCGCCCAGTCGGACACGTTCCCACCCGGCGCGGCTCAGACCTCGCCGCACTCCTCCGGGCAGCCGCCGTCGGAAACCTTCCAGACCAGGTCACCCAGCATGGCCAGCTCCGCCGTGCTCAGCCCGTCGAGCAGTCGTGAGTCCGACATCACCTGGCGTACCCGCTCCCGGACCTGCCGGCCCCGCGCGGTGACGACCAGCGCCTTCTGCCGCCGGTCGGTCGGGTCGCTCCGGCGCTCGACCAGCCCGGCCTGCTCCAGCTTGTCGGCCAGCCCGGTCACGTTGGAGCGGTCGCACCCGAGGCGGGCGGCCAGGTCACGGGCCGGCGACGGGTGGTCCGGGTCCAGCTCGTGCAGCGCTCGGGCGGCCGCCGGGGTCAGGCCCAGCGCGGCGATCTCCTCGTCCTGCCGGTGCCGCAGCGCGGCGGCGACGTGCAGGATCCGGCGCACGGTGTCCCCTGCCAGGCCGAGCCGGTCGTCGACCTCGGACGGCGTGCCGGGGAGCGAGCGTTCCGCCATGCCACCCAGCCTACGTGACGGATCAACAATTGACTCCCTCCACTAACAGCCCACGCCCGCGATAGCCGACCGGACCCTCCAACGAGCCGCGCACCCCGCCGGCCGCCCTGCGCGCTGATTCACGGAAAGAGTGGCTATTCCGCGTCGGATAGCCACTCTTTCCGTGAATCCGGGGCCGTCTCCGGGTGGGGGTGGGGGTCAGGCGGGGAGGAAGGAGAAGCGGACCTGGCGGTCCGGGTTGTCGCCGTTCGGGTCGACCAGGCAGATCGACTGCCAGGTGCCGAGCTGGAGCCGCCCGCCGAGCACCGGCAGGGTCGCGTACGGCGGCACGAACGCCGGGAGCACGTGGTCGCGACCGTGCCCGGGTGAGCCGTGCCGGTGCCGCCACCGGTCGTCGGTGGGCAGCAGGTCGTCGAGCGCCCGGAGCAGGTCGTCGTCCGACCCGGCGCCGGTCTCGATGATCGCCAGCCCGGCGGTGGCGTGCGGCACGAAGACGTGCAGCAGCCCGTCGCCGGCCCCGGCGACGAACCGCTCGGCCTCGGCCGTGATGTCCCGGACGGTCGGTCGGGACCCGGTCCGGACGCTGATCACCTCACTGCGCATACCGCGCATTCTGCCGCAGCCGCTCAGTTCCCGCCGCCGCCACCGCAGTCCGCGCCGCCACCGCCGCCGTCCCCGGAGCCGTAGTCGGGCATCTCGCCGCCGCCGGTCTCCGGGCCGGGCGTGTGCGGGAAGATGCCGGCCCCGCCGGCCGCCTCCCGGTAGCCGGTCCCGAACCGGCGTCGGTGGCGGATCTCGTCCACGCCGGCGAGGACCAGCATCACGCCGACGCCGACGCCGAACAGCCACCCCGGCCCCCACGCCGGATTACGCGCGATCTCCCGCGCCAGCCCGACCGCCGAGCCCGCCACCACCAGCGCGCCCACCGCCACCAGCACCTGGCCCGCCCGTCCCCGCATGCCGGCAGGGTAATCGGACGCCGCCAACCGCCAGGCCGGACGGCGGGGCCGGTGATCGCGCAAAGTTACCGGCGGGTACCTGTGTTCAGCGTCGCGTCTGGGGGAGCCAGACGTGACGACGAGCGCCACGAGGGGGCAGGATGGCGCTAGAGACCTATCCCACACAGAACCGAGGGAACGCCTGTGGCTACGGAACGCAAGCGCCCGGTGATCACCGCTGGTCTGCCGAGCCAGCTTCCGGACATCGACCCTGAAGAGACCAGCGAATGGGTCGAGTCGCTCGACGGTGTCATCGACGAGCGCGGAACCAAGCGCGCCCGGTACGTCATGCTGAGCCTGCTGGAGCGGGCCCGCGAACGCCAGGTCGGGGTGCCGTCGCTGACCACCACCGACTACATCAACACCATCACTCCGGAGCGGGAACCGTGGTTCCCCGGTGACGAGCACATCGAGCGTCGGCTGCGCGCGTACATCCGGTGGAACGCCGCCATGCTGGTGCACCGGGCGCAGCGCCCGGAGATCGGCGTGGGCGGCCACATCTCCACGTTCGCCAGCTCGGCGTCGCTCTACGAGGTGGGCTTCAACCACTTCTTCCGCGGCAAGGACCACCCGGGCGGCGGCGACCACATCTACTACCAGGGTCACGCCTCCCCCGGCATGTACGCGCGGGCGTTCCTGGAGGGCCGGCTCAGCGCCGACCAGCTCGACGGTTTCCGGCAGGAGCTGTCGCACCCCGGGGGCGCGCTCCCGTCCTACCCGCACCCGCGGCTGATGCCGGACTTCTGGGAGTTCCCCACCGTCTCCATGGGCCTCGGCCCGCTGAACGCCATCTACCAGGCCCGGTTCAACCGCTACCTGCACCACCGGGGCATCAAGGACACCTCCCAGCAGCACGTCTGGGCGTTCCTGGGTGACGGCGAGATGGACGAGGTCGAGTCGCTCGGCGCGATCGGCGTGGCCGCCCGTGAGGAGCTGGACAACCTCACCTTCGTGATCAACTGCAACCTCCAGCGCCTGGACGGCCCGGTCCGCGGCAACGGCAAGGTCATGCAGGAGCTGGAGGCGTTCTTCCGGGGCGCCGGCTGGAACGTCATCAAGGTGGTCTGGGGCCGGGAGTGGGACCCGCTGCTCGCGGCGGACACCGACGGCGCGCTGGTCAACCTGATGAACACCACGCCCGACGGTGACTACCAGACCTACAAGGCGGAGTCCGGGGCGTACGTCCGGGAGCACTTCTTCGGCCGCGACCCGCGGACCCGTCGGATGGTCGAGCACCTGAGCGACGACGAGATCTGGAACCTCAAGCGGGGTGGCCACGACTACCGCAAGCTCTACGCGGCCTACAAGGCGGCGATGGAGCACACCGGCCAGCCGACGGTGATCCTCGCCAAGACCATCAAGGGCTGGACGCTGGGCTCCCACTTCGAGGGCCGCAACGCCACGCACCAGATGAAGAAGCTGACGCTGGACGACCTGAAGCTGTTCCGCGACCGGCTCTACCTGGACATCCCGGACAAGCAGCTGGAGGAGAACCCCTACCTCCCGCCGTACTACACGCCGGACGAGAAGTCCGACGAGATGGAATACCTCAAGGAGCGGCGTCGCCAGCTCGGCGGCTTCCTGCCGTCGCGCAACACCGCGCACAAGACGCTGGCGATCCCGGGCAGCGAGCGGTTCGCCGACGTCAAGCGCGGGTCGGGCAAGCAGAAGGTGGCCACCACGATGGCCTTCGTCCGCCTGCTCAAGGACGTCATGAAGGACAAGGAGTTCGGCAAGCGCTGGGTGCCGATCATCCCGGACGAGGCGCGCACGTTCGGCATGGACTCGCTCTTCCCGACCCAGAAGATCTACTCGCCGCACGGCCAGCGCTACACCTCGGTCGACCGGGAGCTGTTCCTGTCGTACAAGGAGTCGACGACCGGGCAGATCCTGCACGAGGGCATCAACGAGGCCGGGTCGGTGGCCTCGTTCACCGCCGCCGGCACGTCGTACGCCACGCACGGCGAGCCGATGATCCCGATGTACATCTTCTACTCGATGTTCGGGTTCCAGCGCACCGGCGACGGGTTCTGGGCCGCGGCCGACCAGATGGCGCGCGGCTTCGTGCTCGGCGCCACCGCCGGCCGGACCACGCTCAACGGTGAGGGCCTCCAGCACGAGGACGGCCACTCGCTGCTGCTCGCCGCCACCAACCCGGCGGTGGTCGCGTACGACGCGGCGTTCGCCTTCGAGCTGGCGCACATCCTGGAGAACGGCCTGCACCGGATGTACGGCGAGGCGCAGGAGAACGTCTTCTACTACCTCACCGTCTACAACGAGCCGATCTTCCAGCCGGCCGAGCCGGAGGGCGTGGACACCGAGGGCATCCTCAGGGGGATCTACCGCTACTCGCCCGCGCCGCAGGTGGGCGCGGACGCGCCGAAGGCGAACGTGCTCGCCTCGGGCACCGGCATGCAGTGGGCGCTGAAGGCCCAGCAGTTGCTCGCCGAGGACTGGGGCGTGGCCGCCGACGTGTGGTCGGTGACGTCCTGGACCGAGCTGCGCCGCGACGCGGTGGAGTGCGAGGAGCACAACCTGCTCAACCCGGGTGAGGAGCAGCGGGTGCCGTACATCCAGCGCAAGCTGGCCGACGCCGACGGCCCGAAGGTCGCGGTCAGCGACTGGATGCGCGCGGTGCCGGACCTGATCGCGCGCTGGGTACCGGGCGACTACACCTCGCTCGGCACCGACGGCTTCGGCATGTCGGACACCCGGCACGCGCTGCGCCGCCACTTCCACGTGGACGCCGAGTCGATCGCGGTCGCCACGTTGCGGCAGCTCGCGCTGCGGGGCGTCGTACCGGCGCACGTGCCGGCCGACGCCGCCCGCAAGTACGCGCTGGACGACGTCACCGCCGCCCCGGTCGGTGAGACCGGCGGCGACAGCTAGAAGGTGAAAGGAAGGGCCCCTGCTTAACGCCTCCGGCAGAGAAGGGGCCCCTTCTCACCGCCGACGACGATGGTCCGGCGTCCCTGGTTGGGATGCCGGACCATCGTCGTTGCGGGCGACGCCGGGACTTCGACTCGGTCAGCCGACGGCGGCCAGGTCGGTCAGCCGGGCCAGCGAGTCCTCCAGGTCGGCGCCCACCCGGCGCAGGCCGAGCCGCAGCAGTGCGGCCTTGACCGGCCCTGCGGGCCAGCGCACGACGATCAGCCGGACCACGGTGCCGCCGGCCTCCTCGTCCGCGGTGAGCTGGACGTAGATCTCGGTACGCGCCTCGGCCCGGGCGCCGGCGCCCTTGGCCCGTTCGCGCCAGCCGATGAGCGTCGGCTCCTGATAGGCGATCACCTCGGCCTCGTGCGCGGCGCCGCGTCCGGCCTGGACCAGTTGCCGCCGGCCGAACCCCTCCCCGGAGAGGACCTCGGCCGCGCGGACCCCCGCCAGCCAGGCCGGCAGCTGCTCGGCGCGCTGCACGACGTCCCAGACCATTTCCACCGGCGCCGCCACGTGTGCGCTGCGTTCCACGAGGATCATGAGCGTCTTTCCCCCACTTAAACTACATCCGCGACATTCAGCACTCTATGTGTAAATCGGACTTAAATGGACGGGATTGCAGAAGACACGCCGAAAGCCCTTGTGTCGCCCGACTTCCCGGCCTATGGCGCGGCGATCCCCCGCGCCCTAGAGTCGCGAACACGCTTCACGTATTGGGAGGGCGAATTGACGACAGTGCCGATGCCCGACTTCCCCGCCGGCTTCCGCTGGGGGGTGTCCACCTCCGCGTACCAGATCGAGGGCGCGACCACTGTCGACGGCCGGGGACCGTCCATCTGGGACACGTTCGCCCACGACCCGGGCCGGATCGTCGACGGCAGCACCGGCGACGAGGCGTGCGACCACTACCACCGGCACGCCGAGGACACCGCGCTGCTGGCCGGGCTGGGCGTGTCCGCGTACCGGTTCTCGATCGCCTGGCCCCGCGTCCAGCCCACCGGCGCCGGCCCGGCGCACGCGGCCGGGCTGGGCTTCTACGACCGGCTGGTGGACGGCCTGCTCGCCGCCGGCGTCGACCCGGTCGCCACGCTCTTCCACTGGGACCTGCCGCAGGCGCTGGAGGACGCCGGCGGCTGGCTGAACCGGGACACCGCCGCCCGTTTCGCCGAGTACGCCGACCTGACCGCGGCCCGCCTCGGCGACCGGGTGAAGCTGTGGATCACGCTCAACGAACCGTTCATCCACATGAGCCTCGGGCACGGCATCGGCACGCACGCGCCCGGCCGGATGCTGCTCTTCGACGCCTTCCCGGTGGCCCACCACCAGCTCCTCGGGCACGGTCTCGCGGTCGCCGCGCTGCGCGCCCGCACCGCGAGCCCGGTGGCGATCGCCAACAACTACTCGCCGGTGCGGCAGGTCGGCGACACCGACGCCGACCGGGCCGCCGCCGAGGCGTACGACGCGCTGCACAACCGGCTCTTCACCGACCCGCTGCTCGGCCGCGGCTACCCCGACGCGCCCGGCCTCGACCCGGCCGTGGTCCGCGACGGCGACCTGGACGTGCTGGCCGCGCCGATCGACGTGCTCGGCGTCAACTACTACAACCCGACCGGCATCCGGGCACCCGAGGAGGGCTCGCCGCTGCCGTTCGAGATGGTGCCGCTGGACGGCTACCCGCGCACCGCGTTCGACTGGCCGGTCGCCCCGGACGGGCTGCGCGAGCTGCTGCTCCAGCTCCACGACCGGTACGGCGACGCGCTGCCGCCGATCCAGGTCACCGAGAGCGGCTGCGCGTACGACGACGCGCCGGACGCGCACGGCCGGGTGGACGACCCGGAGCGGATCGCCTACCTGGACGGGCACGTGCGCGCGGTGCACGAGGCGATCACCGCGGGCGTGCCGGTGACCGGGTACTTCGTCTGGTCGCTGCTGGACAACTGGGAGTGGGCCGAGGGGTTCACCAAACGGTTCGGCCTGGTGCACGTCGACTACCCCACGCAACGGCGTACCCCGAAGTCGTCGTACGCCTGGTTCCGGGACCTGGCCCGGCGATGACCACGGTGAACCCGACGCCGGCCTCGCTGCCGGCGGCGCTCGCCGAACCGACGGTGCCGGTGCGGCGGAGCTGGATCGCGCTGATCTTCGCGGCCAACCTGGGCGTCTGGATGGCGTTCTTCACGCCGATCCAGGTGCTGCTGCCGCAGCAGGTGGAACGCATCGCGCCGGGCGACAAGGAGGCCATGCTGGCGGTGGTCACCGGCCTCGGCGCGCTCGCCGCGGTGCTGGCCAATCCGCTGGCCGGGGCGCTGTCGGACCGTACCTCGCTGCGGTTGGCGAACCGGCACCTCGGCCGCCGGCACGTCTGGACCGCGACCGGCGCGGTGGTCGGCGCGCTCGCCCTGCTGCTGCTGGCCCGGCAGGACAGCATCGCCGGGGTGGCGGTGGCCTGGGTGGCCGCGCAGGTCTGCTTCAACGCCATGCTGGCCAGCCTCACCGCCGCGATCCCGGACCGGGTGCCGGTGGCGCAGCGCGGCGGCGTCTCCGGCTGGGTGGGCATCCCGCAGGCGCTGGGCCTGGTGCTCGGCGCGGTGCTGGTCACCGCCGTGGTCACCGGCAACGCCGCCGGGTACGCCGCCATCGCGCTCGCCGTGCTGCTGCTGTCGCTGCCGTTCGCGCTGCTCACCCAGGACGACCCGCTGCCCCGGGAGCACCGGCCGCCGCTGCGGGCGCGCGCGCTGGTCGCCTCGATGTGGATCAGCCCGCGCCGCCACCCGGACTTCGCCTGGGCCTGGTTCACCCGGTTCCTGGTGCAGCTCGGCAACGCGCTCGGCACGCTCTACCTGCTCTACTTCCTCACCGACGGGGTGCGGGTGGCCGACCCCGAGGGCTCGCTGCTGGTGCTGATCCTGCTCTACACCGTGGGCATGATGCTCACCGCCGTGGTGGCCGGGCGGCTCTCCGACCGCTCGGGCCGGCGCAAGGTCTTCGTGATCGTGTCCGGGCTGATCATGGCGGTGGCGGCGACGCTGCTCGCGGTCGCGCCGGTCTGGTCGATGGCGATCGTCGCCGCGCTGCTGCTCGGCGCCGGTTACGGCGTCTACCTGGCGGTGGACGCCGCGTTGATCACCCAGGTGCTGCCGGCCGCCACGGACCGGGCCAAGGACCTCGGCGTGATCAACATCGCCAACTCCGCGCCGCAGGTGCTGGGGCCGGCGCTCTCCGCCCCGATCGTGGTGCACCTGGGCGGCTACCCGGCGCTCTACGCGGTCACCGCGGCCGTCACGCTGCTCGGCAGCGCCCTGGTCGTGAAGATCAGGGCGGTGCCCTGACCGGGCCCCCTGCCGGAAAGCGGTAGCGGTCCGCCGTAGGCTGGGGGACGTGACGGTACGTGTACGCTTCGCCCCCTCCCCGACCGGAATGTTCCACGTCGGCGGCGCCCGCTCGGCGCTGCAGAACTGGATCTTCGCCAAGCAGCAGGGCGGGGTGTTCGTGCTCCGCGTCGAGGACACCGACGCGGCCCGCAACCGGCCGGAGTGGACCGAGGGCATCCTCTCCGCGCTCGACTGGATCGGCATCGCCCGGGGCAGCTACGAGGGCCCCTACTTCCAGTCCTCGTACGCGGGCGAGCACCGCGCCGCCGCGCAGCGGCTGTACGAGGGCGGCCGGGCGTACTACTGCGACTGCACCCGCGACGACGTGCAGGCCCGCACCGGCTCGCAGCACCGCGGCTACGACGGCTTCTGCCGCGACCGGGGCCTGCCGGCCGGCGAGGGCCGGGCGCTGCGCTTCCGCACCCCGGACGAGGGCGAGACAGTGGTGGTCGACCTGATCCGCGGCGAGCCGACGTTCGAGAACAAGCTGATCGAGGACTTCGTCATCGCCCGGGGCGACGGCTCCCCGGTCTTCCTGCTGGCCAACGTGGTCGACGACATGACCATGGGGATCACCCACGTGATCCGGGCCGAGGAGCACCTGCCCAACACCCCGAAGCAGCAGCTCCTCTGGGACGCGCTCGGGGTCAAGCCGCCGATCTGGGCGCACGTGCCGGTGGTGGTCAACGAGAAGCGGCAGAAGCTGTCCAAGCGGCGCGACAAGGTCGCCCTGGAGGCGTACCGGGACGAGGGCTACCTCGCCGACGCGATGCGCAACTACCTGATGCTGCTCGGCTGGGCGCCGTCGGGCGACCGGGAGATCGTGCCCTGGTCGGTCATCGAGGACGAGTTCCGCCTCGACGAGGTCAACCCGTCCCCGGCCTTCTTCGACGAGAAGAAGCTGCGCGCCTTCAACGGCGAGTACATCCGGGCCCTGCCGGTCGAGGACTTCGTCGCCGCGTGCCAGCCATGGCTCACCGGCACCGACACCATCGCCCCGCCGCCGTGGCAGCCGGCCGAGTTCGACAGGGCCGCGTTCGCGGCGGTGGCCCCGCTGGCGCAGACCCGGATCGCGGTGCTCAGCGAGATCGTGCCGAACGTCGACTTCCTCTTCCTCGCCGACCCGCTGATCGACGAGGCGGCCTGGGCGAAGGCGATGAAGGAGGGCGCCGCCGAGCTGCTGGACGCCGCGATCGACGCGTTCGACGCGCTGGAGACCTGGGACGCCGAGTCGCTGAAGGCCACGCTGGAGGCGGTCGGCGCGGAGCGCGGGCTGAAGCTGGGCAAGGCGCAGGCGCCGGTCCGGGTCGCGGTCACCGGCCGCACCGTCGGGCTGCCGCTGTTCGAGTCCCTCGAGGTGCTCGGCCGCGACCGTACGCTGACCCGGCTGCGCGCCGCCCGGGTACGCCTGGT
This sequence comes from Micromonospora sp. NPDC018662, assembly GCF_044391475.1. Taxonomy (NCBI): domain Bacteria; kingdom Bacillati; phylum Actinomycetota; class Actinomycetes; order Micromonosporales; family Micromonosporaceae; genus Micromonospora; species Micromonospora sp. NPDC018662. The sequence continues at coordinate 202,662 of NZ_JBISAC010000008.1, read as the reverse complement.
CTGAGCCCGCGGTGAGGCTTCGGCGGGTCGCCGTGGCGGGCGGTTGACGCCTCGGCGTGTCGCGCGCCGGAAACGAATGCCCTTCGAGCGTCATGCCTCCTGGTCATATTTATGACCAGGAGGCATAACGTGCCACGGCAGAGGTCTGTCCCTCACCGTCACGCAAGGTGACCGGGCGAGCAGACTCCCCTTCGGTGGCCCGGCATGTCCCGAGCGCGCGGCCTCGTCGCGCCCGACGACCCACCGCCTGGTCCGGGCCGGCACTGCCCGACAACCCACCACCCACGCCGGACCGCCAGGGACAGCGCCCGGCCCGGTCAGCGGCGACCGGCGCGGCGACGCAGCAGCAGGCCGCCGCCCAACGCGGCCAGCACCACTACCGCGCCGGCCGCCCAGAGCCAACCCGTACCCCCGTCGTCGTCCGCGGCGGCGGCCGCGGGGGTCGGGCTCACCGGCGACGGCGCGGCGCTGGTGGGGGGTGTCGCGGTGGTCGGCGCGGCGCCGGTGGCCGTCGAGGGCGTCTCCGCCGGGGTGCCGGTGGTCAGCGTGAACCGGATCTCCCCCTTGATCGGGTGACCGTCGTCGGACGCGAGTTGGTACGCCACGATGTAGAGCCCGGCCGCGGCGGGCTTGAACGGCACGCTCACCCGCTTGCCGGAGAAGGTCGGCGGTCCGCCCGCGGCGGCCACGTTGTCCGGCCCGGTGACCGTGACCGTCGTGCCGGCCTCCTTCGGGGTGGCCAGGAACCGCAACTCGATCCGCTTCGGCGCGGCGGCCACCCGGGCCCCGTTCCGCGGATCGCTGCCGGTCAACGAGTTGTGCGCGGCAGCCGGCGCGGCCGGCAGCAGCAGCGACACCCCCGCCGCCAGCCCGAGCACCGCCAACCAGGTGCGTGTCCTACGGGCAACCCTGCCCCCCATGAGCCCCTCCGTCCGGGTAAGATCCGGCCGCTGATCGTCGACCGCTCATTGGTCGGTCTCAGCTCGCAGATAGTTCCAAATACTCTTCCACCTACTGCAACCCCGCGACGTTCTGCGGAGTCTTTGGGGTGGGCAGGTCCAGTGTGACCGGCAGCGGAGGCCAGCCATCGAACGGGGCGAGGAGGCGGCGATGGTCCGGAAGGTGAGGCGGCTGCTGACCGTCGTGGCCGGGGCGGCGGTGCTGGCGTGCGCGCTGGCCCTCACCGGCACGACGGCGGCCCAGGCCGCGCCGAAGCCGAAGCTCGCCCCGGCCGGGGTGGACATCACCGGCGACCAGCTCGACCAGCCGTTGCAGCTGCGGGCCGACACCCACCCGGCCGAGGTCACGATGGTCGTCGACCAGGTCAAGTGGCTGGGGACGACCGGGCAGCTACGCGGCCCGGCGGCCAAGGACCTCGGTCCGAAGTACACGGTGGTGGTGCTCGCCGCCGGCAGCCCGCAGCACACCTACGACCTCTTCCCGCTGGCCAAGGGGGGTCCCCGGGTCTACCGGCCGGCCAAGCAGCCCGACCTGAGCCACCCCCGGGCCGGCTGGTTCTTCGGTCGCCTCAACATGTCCGAGACGCTGCGCGCCGTCGGCGTGCCGCTGGCGCCCCGGTTCGACACGCTCTCCGGCGGCATCGGCGGCGGCGAGCGCGTCCTGCCGGAGGACGGGCTCGACCCGGCGGAGGGCCTCGACACCGCGCTCGGCGAGTTGCAGCGGCTGCTGCTGCTCAACGTCGGCGTGGTGCTGGTCATCACCGTCGGGCTGGCCGGCATCGCGCTCCTGGTGCGCCGCCGCACCCGCTGAGCCCCGGGCTCAAAGCGTCAGCACGACCTTGCCCCGGACGTGTCCCGCCTCCACCAGCCGCTGCGCCTCGGCGGCCTCGGCGAGCGGGAACGTCCGGGCCACGTGCACGGTGAGCCGGCCGGCGTCGACCAGCCCGGCGAGCACGCCCAGGTCGGCCGTCGACGGCTTGACGAAGACGTACGCGCCGCCGAGGCGGGTCACGTGCTCCGGGTCGGCGGTGGAGACCAGCCGGCCCGGCCGGCCGATCAGCTCGGCGGAGGCGTCCAGCGCGTCGCCCCCGAACAGGTCCAGCACCACGTCGACGCCGTCCGGCGCGACCGCGCGGACCCGGTCCGGCAGGCCGTCACCGTAGCTGACCGGCTCCGCGCCCAGCGACCGGACGAAGTCGTGGTTCGCCTCGCTCGCCGTGCCGATCACCCGGTCGGCGCCGAGGGCGCGGGCCACCTGCACCGCGAGGTGCCCCACCCCGCCGGACGCGCCGTGCACCAGCACGGTGTCACCGGCGCCGGTGCGGGCCAGTTGCAACGCCTGGTAGGCGGTGAGCCCGGCCAGCGGCAGGCCGGCCGCCTCCGGCCAGGACGCCCGCACCGGCTTGTCGGCCAGGCAGCGTTCCGGCGCGGGGACCAGTTCCGCGTACGTGCCGTGCTGCACGTCGTCCCGACGGACGTAGCCGATCACCTCGTCGCCGACGGCGAACCCGGACACCGCCGGGCCGACCGCCTCGACCACCCCGGCGGCGTCCCACCCGGGCACCAGCGGAAAGTGACTCGGGAACGCACCGGCCAGGTGCCCCGCCCGGACCTTCCAGTCGACCGGGTTGACCCCGGCGGCCCGCACCCGGACCAGGACCGTGTCCGGCCCGACCGGCGGTGTGGGCAGCTCACGCGCGGTGAGCCGGTCGGCCGGGCCGTACTCGTCGATCGCCATCGCCTTCACCCACCCACGCTAACCGCCGGACGGGCCTCGCGTGGTCAGCACCAGCGGCGCGGCGGCCGCTCCCGGCGGCTCGTGCGGTTGCCCGGACGCACCGCGCCGTGCCGGTGGCCGCCCGCCCAGCCGCCCTGGTCGCTGCGGCAGCCCTGGGCCGGCGCCGGCTCGGCCGCGGGACCAGCCGGCTCGACGACCCGCTGACGCGGCACCGCCGGCTCGTCGTCGGCACGCTCCGGCGACCGCCCGGCAGCGGGCTCGCCCGAGTGGCTCAGACCCGCCCGGCGTGGCTGGTCGTGGCCCGGCCGGCAGTGCTCGTGCTGGGCGCAGCCGTGCTCGGCCTCCCCGTGCGCCATCCCGGTCCCCCTCACCCTTCGCCATCGCCCGTCGGGCGGAACGCCCCGACGCGCCCTGACACCGTACTGGCCCGGCCCGACGAGATCGTCAGCGCGTACCGGTGGAGATCGTCCGCCGACGGCGCCGCCGGCAGCTCGGAGTGGATCCGCTGGTCAGCCCATGTCAGGCTGGTGCGGTGAGCGAACCGGGCGGTACCGAGACGTCGGCCACGCTGCGCCGCATCGAGCGGGCCGCGGGCAGCCTGGCCACCGCCAGCGTGGCCCGGATGGACGAGAGCCTGCTGTGGTTCCGGGAGCTGCCGGCCGACCAGCGTTCCTGGGTGATGCTGGTGGCCCAGGCCGGCGTGCGGTCGCTGGTGCAGTGGCTGCGCCAGGGCGGCGGCGCGACCGACCGCACGCAGGAGGTGTCGGACGAGGTCTTCGCCACCGCGCCGCAGGCGCTCGCCCGGTCGATCAGCCTCCAGCAGACCGTGGCGCTGATCAAGGTGACCATCGAGGTGGTCGAGGAACAGGTGTCGGACCTGGCCGTGCCGGGCGAGGAACAGTCGCTGCGGGAGGCGGTGCTGCGCTTCTCCCGGGAGATCGCGTTCGCCGCCGCGCGGGTCTACGCCCGGGCCGCCGAGACCCGCGGCTCCTGGGACGCCCGGTTGCAGGCGTTGCTGGTGGACGCGCTGCTGCGCGGCGACTCGCCGGACGTGCTGGCCAGCCGCGCCGCCGCGCTGGGCTGGTCGGACGCGCCGCCGGTGGCGGTGGCGGTGGGCCGCTCGCCCGGCGGCGAGGTGTCGGCCGTGCTGCACACCGTCTACCGGCAGGCCCGCCGGATCGGCGTCGAGGTGATCGGTGGCGTGCACGGCGACCGCCTGGTGATCGTGCTGGGCGGGGCGGCCGACCCGCTGGCGGCCACCGGGAAGCTGCGTACCGCGTTCGGCGACGGGCCGGTGGTGGTCGGTCCGGCCGTGCCCAGCCTCGACGAGGCGACCGAGTCCGCGCGGGCCGCGCTCGCCGGGTTCCGGGCCGCGCCGGCCTGGCCGACCGCGCCGTGCCCGGTCGCTGCCGCCGAGCTGCTGCCGGAGCGGGCGCTGGCCGGCGACACCGAGGCCCGCCGCCGGCTGCGCCACGACGTGTACGCGGCACTGGCCCGCGCCGGCGGCGGGGAGCTGCTGGAGACGCTCGACGCGTTCTTCGCCGCCGGCGGCACGCTGGAGAGCGCGGCGCGGGCGCTGTTCGTGCACCCCAACACCGTGCGCTACCGGCTGAAGCGGATCGCCGAGGTGACCGGCTTCTCCCCGCTCGCCCCGCGGGACGCGTTCGCGCTGCAGGTGGCGTTGACCGTCGGCCGGCTCGACCCGGTGGTCCCGGCCGTCGCACCGGTCCCGAACCAGACAGCGAGCCCAGGCGGTCGGAAAGCTGCCCAGACCGGCGATGACCGACGCCGATCTTTGTAGGTTTCCTCTAAAGCTTCTAGTGCGGTTTGGTGCCGTGCGTTACAGCGCGACCCGCGAGTATCCGTCAGAGTCGTACACGTGCTCGCCGTACTCTCCCCCGGACAGGGTTCACAGAAGCCCGGTTTCCTGAACCCCTGGCTCGACCTCGCCGGCGCCGAGGCGCGCCTGCGCTGGTGGTCGGCGCTGGCCGGGGTCGACCTGATCCACCTCGGCACCGAGGCGGACGCGGACGAGATCAAGGACACCGCCCGCACCCAGCCGCTGCTGGTCGCCGCCGCGCTGCTCGCCGCCGAGCACCTGCCGATGCACGACGTCCGGCTGGTCGCCGGGCACAGCGTCGGCGAGCTGGGCGCCGCCGCCCTGGCCGGGGTGCTGCCCGCCGAGGCGGCCGTGACGCTCGCCGGCGTACGCGGCCGGGAGATGGCCGCCGCGTGCGCGCTGGAGCCGACCGGGATGGCCGCCGTGCTCGGCGGCGACCCGGACGAGGTGCTCGCCGCGCTGGAGGCGCACGGGCTGCAGCCGGCCAACCGCAACGGCGCCGGCCAGATCGTCGCCGCCGGCGCCATCGCCGGGCTGGAGAAGCTCGCCGCCGAGCCGCCCGCCCGGGCCCGGGTCATCCGGCTCAAGGTGGCCGGCGCGTTCCACACCCCGTACATGGCTCCGGCCGAGACCGCGCTGGCCGGCGTGGCCGCCGGCGTCACCGTGGCCGACCCGGCCCGCATCCTGCTGTCCAACCTGGACGGCACGCCGGTCGGGTACGGCCGGGAGGCGGTGCAGCGGCTGGTCCGGCAGGTGACCGCCCCGGTCCGCTGGGACCTGTGCATGCGCGCCCTGGCCGACCTCGGCGTCACCGGCGTGGTCGAGCTGCCGCCGGCCGGCACCCTGGCCGGCCTGGTCAAGCGGGAGCTGAAGGGCGATCACGCGCCGGAGATCGTCACCCTGAACACGCCCGACGACCTGCCCGCCGCGCGGCGGCTGATCGCCCGGCACGGCGGCGGCGCCGCCCGCCCGCCGGCATCCGGCTTCCGGGTGGTGGTCTCCCCCGCCGCCGGCGTCTTCACGCCGATGGTCGAGCTGACCGAGGGCACCGGCCTGCGCGCCGGCCAGGTCGTCGGCCACGTCACCGCCCGGCAGGGGCAGGTCGAGGTGACCGCGCACGACAGCGGACTGCTCACCGAGTGGCTCGCGCACCACGACGACCCGGTCGCCCCGGGCCAGCCCCTCGTCCGCATCGGAGGATCGCACTAAATGGCCGGCAGCCGGATCGCCGCAATGGGGCACTACCAGCCCACCCGTGTCGTCACCAACGACGAACTCGCGCAGATGGTCGACACCAACGACGAGTGGATCCGGGACCGGGTCGGCATCGCCACCCGGCGGATCGCCGGCGAGGAGACGGTCGCCGACATGGCCACCGCCGCCGCCGGCAAGGCGCTCGCCAACTCCGGCCTCACCGCCGCCGACATCGACCTCGTCGTGGTGGCGACCTGCACGTCCATCGACCGCAGCCCGAACGTGGCCTGCCGGGTCGCGGCCAAGCTGGGCATCAACGCGCCGGCGGCGTACGACCTCAACACCGCCTGCTCCGGCTTCGCGTACGCGCTGGGCACGGTGGACCACGCGGTCCGGGCCGGCGCGGCGCGCAACGCGATCGTCATCGGCGCGGAGAAGCTCTCCGACTTCACCGACTGGACCGACCGGTCGACCTGCATCATCTTCGGCGACGGCGCCGGCGCGGCGGTGGTCACCGCGACCGCCGACGACGAGCCGGTCGGAATCGGGCCGGTGGTGTGGGGCTCCGCGCCGGAGAAGAGCGACGCGGTCCGGATCGAGGGCTGGCGGCCGTACATCGCGCAGGAGGGTCAGTCGGTGTTCCGCTGGGCCACCACCGCGCTGGCCCCGCTGGCGCTCCAGGCCTGCGAGCGGGCCGGGGTGGACCCGTCGGAGCTGGCCGCTTTCGTGCCGCACCAGGCCAACGCCCGGATCATCGACGGCATCGTCAAGCGGCTGAACATCCCGAATGCGATCATCGCCAAGGACATCGTCGAGTCCGGCAACACCTCGGCGGCCAGCATCCCCCTGGCCCTGTCGAAGCTGGTCGAGCGGCGCGAGGTGCCCGCCGGCGCCCCGGTGCTGCTGTTCGGCTTCGGCGGCGGCCTGACCTACGCCGGTCAGGTCGTCCGCTGCCCCTGATGACCCCCTCGGGCGCGAAGGCGCTCCAGGTGCGGTGGCCGGCGTCGCCGGCCACCGGGAAACCCCAATGAGAGGAACCAACCGCAATGACCCGTGACGAGATCACCGCCGGCCTCGCCGAGATCCTCGAAGAGGTTGCCGGGGTGAACCCGGACGAGGTGGCCGAGGGGAAGTCCTTCACCGACGACCTCGACGTCGACTCGCTCTCCATGGTGGAGGTCGTGGTGGCGGCCGAGGAGAAGTTCGGCGTCAAGATCCCGGACAACGAGGTGCAGAACCTGAAGACCGTCGGGGACGCGGTCAGCTTCATCGAGGCGCAGTCCTGATCATGAGTCGCCCCGACGTCGTCGTCACCGGGCTCGGCGCGACGACCCCGCTCGGCGGGGACGTCGCGTCGACCTGGGACGCCATGCTCGCCGGCCGCTCCGGGGTGAGTGCGCTCACCCAGGAGTGGGCCGGGCAACTGCCCGTCCGGATCGCCGCCCAACTGGCGGTCGACCCGGCCGAGGTGCTGGACCGGGTGAAGTTGCGCCGGCTGGACCGCTCGCAGGCGATCGCCCTGATCGCCGCGCGGGAGGCCTGGGCGGACGCCGGGCTGGCCGATGCCGGGCCGGACCCGGAACGGCTGGCGGTCAGCGTCGGCTCGGGCATCGGCGGCGCCACCACCCTGCTCGCCCAGGACGACATCCTGGAGGCGTCCGGCCCGCGCCGGGTCTCCCCGCACACGGTGCCGATGCTGATGCCGAACGGCCCGGCCGCCTGGGTCGGGCTGGAGCTGGGCGCGAAGGCCGGGGTGCACTCGGTGGCCAGCGCCTGCGCGACCGGCGCCGAGGCGATCTCGCTGGGGCTGGACATCATCCGCGCCGGCCGGGCCGACGTGGTGGTGGTCGGTGGCACCGAGGCGGTCATCCACCCGCTGCCGATCGCCGGCTTCGCCTCGATGCGGGCCATGTCCACCCGCAACGACGAGCCGGAGAAGGCGTCCCGGCCGTGGGACAAGGCCCGGGACGGCTTCGTCCTCGGCGAGGGCGCGGGCGTGCTGGTGCTGGAGCGCGCCGACCACGCCGCCGCCCGGGGCGCCCGCGTCTACGCGCGCCTGGCCGGCGCCGGGATCACCTCCGACGCGTACGACATGGTGCAGCCGCACGCGGAGGGCGAGGGCGCGATCCGGGCCATCGTCCGGGCGCTCGCCGACGCGGACGTGACCGGCACGGACATCGTGCACGTCAACGCGCACGCCACCTCCACGCCGGTCGGCGACATGCTGGAGATCGGCGCGCTGCGCCAGGCGGTCGGCGACCACCCGCTGCTCACCGCCACCAAGTCGATGACCGGGCACCTGCTCGGCGCGGCCGGCGCGCTGGAGTCGATCGCCACCATCCTCTCCATCCGGGACGGGGTCGTGCCGCCCACGATCAACCTGGACGACCCGGACGACGGCCTCAGCCTGGACGTGGCCGCGCACAAGGCCCGTCACCTGGAGATCCCGGCCGCGCTGAACAACGCGTTCGGCTTCGGCGGGCACAACGTGGCGCTGGTCTTCACCCGCCCCTGAGCCGTGCTGCAAGGAAGGGCCCCTTCTTGACACGTGAGTGTTAAGAAGGGGCCCTTCCTATACCGGAAGCGTTAAGCGGGGGCCCTTCCTTACGAGCAGGTGGTGGCCGGCAGGCCGGGGACCGGGACCGGGGCGCGGCCCGTGGGGCGGGCCTTGCCGGCGAGCACCGCGGCCAGCGCGGTCATCGAGGCCCGGGTGGACGAGTAGGTCGCCAGCACCGTCGGCGACTTCGCCCCGGCCAGCACGTACGGGGTGTCCATGGCCACCGTCACGGCCGCGTCGGCGCGCAGGTCCTTCGTGCCGTCGCCGTAGCCGACGAGGTGCACCACGGTGCCGCCGGAGGACACCACCTTCACCCCGGCGGCGGTGAGCGCCTCGGTCAGCAGGGTGCGGGTGCGGTCCCGGCCGCCGGAGGAGGTCACCCGGACCGGGCCGGCCACCGCGCCGCCGCACGTGCCGCGCAGCACCGTCACCGCGGCGGCGGCCAGGTCGGCGGCGGCCTTGCGGTGGTCGGCGCCGTCCAGCGTCGACAGCTCCGGCTGCGGGTGCCCGGCCAGCCGGAACTTCATGGTCAGCACCCGGGTGACCGCCTCGACCAGCCGGGCCCGCGACAGCGAGCCGTCCTTGAGCGCGGCGCGCAGCCCGTCGTACGCCTGGCCCACGTTCGGGGTCATCAGGATGAGGTCGTTGCCGGCGTTGAGCGCGCGGACCGCCGCCTCGCCCGGCGACCACTTCTTCGCCGGCGCCATGTTCATCCCGTCGGTGATCACCACGCCCTGGAAGCCGAGCTGGCCGCGGAGCACGTCGGTGAGCAGCTTGCGGGAGAACGTGGCCGGGGTGCCCGGGTCGACCGCCTTCACGTCCAGGTGGGCGGACATCACCGCCATCGCGCCGGCGTCGATCCCGGCGCGGAACGGCGGGAACGCGGTGCGGTCCAGCACGGCCCGGGACTGCCCGACCACCGGCAGTTCGGTGTGCGAGTCGGCGGCGCTCAGGCCGTGCCCGGGGAAGTGCTTGACCGCCGCGCCGACGCCCTCGGCCTGCAGGCCGCGGACCGCGCCGGCCACCTGGGGCGACGCGGTGGCCGGGGTGGCGCCGAAGGAGCGGGAGCCGATCACCGTGCTGCGGGTGGCCAGCACGTCGGCGACCGGGGCGAAGTCCAGGTTGATCCCCATCGCGGCCAGCTCGGCCCCGGCGGCCCGCCAGGCGGCCTCGGTCAACGCCGGGTTGCCGGCCGCGCCGGCGGCGAGCGGGCTGGGGAGCTGGGTCACCCCGTCGGTGATCCGGGTGACCACGCCGTACTCCTGGTCGGTGCCGACGAGGAACGGCGCGGCGCCGGCCGGCAGCTTGCCGGCGGCGGCGCGCAGCCCGTCGGTCAGCGCGCGAACCTGCTTCGGGTTGTCGACGTTGGTGGTCGCCTGGTTGCCCGAGGTCGGGTCGTCGGCGCTGAAGCCGACCAGGATCACGCCGCCGAGGCGGTACTTCGCCACCATCTCGGCGGGCGTGTCGACGCCGGCCAGCGCCCGGTTGCCGGCGGCCGAGCCGGCGGAGACCTCGGTGGCCGAGCTGCCGTACGCGTACGGCATCAGCACCTGGCCGACCAGGTCCTCGTCGGAGAGCGTGGCGACCAGCGCGGCGGCCCGGGCGGCGGGATCGGCGGCGGCCGGGTCGGTGGACGCCGGCGCGCTCGCGCCCGACGTCGGCGCCGCTGTCGACGGCGTCGGGCGGGGCCGGTCCGGCCGGTCGGAGCAGCCGGTGAGGACCAGCGCGGTCAGGGCGGCGAGCGCGACGGCGGAGCGTCGCCGGGGAATCGACACGGGCCCCACCGTATCGGGGCAACTCGCCCGGCGTCACCCCACCCGGGTGAGCAGCGTCACCGGCGCGCCGTCACCGGCGTACCGGTAGGGCTCCAGCTCGGCGTCCCAGGCGGTGCCGAGCGCCTTGTCGAGCGCGTGCGCGAGCGCCTCCGGGGCGCGGGCGGCGGCCATCAGGGTACGCAGCCGGTCCTCGCCGAGCTGGATGTCGCCGGCCGCGCCGACGGTGGCCCGGAACAGGCCCCGGCCGGGGACGTACATGAAGCGCTCGCCGTCGGCGCCGGGACTGGGCTCCTCGGTGACCTCGAAACGGATCATGGGCCACTGCCGGAGGGCAGCGGCCAGCTCGGCGCCCGTCCCCGGGCTGCCGGTCCAGCCGCACTCGGCGCGCCGCGCGCCGGGGTCGACGGGCTGACCCGTCCAGTGCAGGTTGACCGGCGCGGCGAGGACGCGCGCGATCGCCCACTCGACGTGCGAGCACACGGCGAGCGGGGTCGAGTGGACGTATACGACGCCACGCGTTGGCACGGTGACCTCCCGGTGAGCCGAGGTGCGTCTTCCCCTACGACCTCGTCACCCGAGTGGCCTCTGGCACACATGATGACCGCTGTGACAGGTGGTGCGCCAGCGAATCGGAAAATTCGCCGGGGTCGGGCGGCCGGAAATACCCGGGTGGCGGACCCGGTTGTGTCCCGGTGACGGCGCGACCACCAGCCAGGCGTCGCGTTCGTGTACAGTTCTCTGGGCGGTTCTGTGCCGCCGCACGTCTTCGCGGGCCGGCGCTCACCCCGGGCGTCACTCGCACAGCCCCCGGACGGTTCCCGTCCCCACCGTACGTCTGCAAGGAGTACCTCCGTGGCGAGCAACACCTCTAAGACCGCGCGCGCGTCAGTCCGGGCCGGCCAGGCTGGCCAGGGTGGCGCCCTCAGCGTGCTGGGCGAGTTCAAGTACCTGATCCCGCTCAACGGCGGCAAGCACGCCTACGTGCGCAACCTGACCAACGGCAAGACCGCGCACCTGCGCACCGACTCCGACGCCTTCGTCGAGGAGATCCGCGTGCTGGCCGCCGCCGGCCACGCCGCCAAGATCCGCGCCGAGATCAACGGCCTGGCCGCGTCCTACCCGGACCACGGCTGGGACGCGACCGAGAAGCGTCTCGTCGAGGCCGGCGTCTTCGAGGGCTGAGCGCCCTCACCCGCACCACCGCGAACCGCCCGTCGGGGATCACCCCGGCGGGCGGTCGTGCGTCCCCTCCTCCGGCAGCAGCGTGACCTCGCCGGTGGCCAGCTCGTAGAGCGCGCCCACCACGGCCAGCTCCCCGGCCGCCACCGGGCCGGCGAGCAGGTCGTCGGCGCGCAGCGCGGTCACCGTCCGCCGGACGTGGCGACGGACCGCCAGCGGGTGGACGGCCGGGTCGGTCACGCCGACCTCGACCACCGCCGGGGCGATCCGGTCCACCACGTACCCCAGCGCGCCGCCGGGCCGCCGCCCGGTGCGCACCGCGTCGACCGCCGAGCCGACCGCGCCGCAGCGTTCGTGGCCCAGCACCATCACCAGCCGTACGCCGAGCTGGCCCACCACGTACTCGATCGAGCCGCACACCGCGCGGTCCAGCACGTGCGCGCCGGTGCGGATCACGCAGATCGAGCCGAACGTCTGGTCGAAGATCGCCTCCAGCGGTACCCGGGAGTCGATGCAGCCCAGCACCACCGCGTACGGCTGCTGGTCGCCGGAGGCCACCGCCGCGGCGGCGGTCACGTCGTGCCCGTGCAGCGGCTGGCCGCTGACGAAGCGGCGGTTGCCGGTGAGCAGCTCGGCCAGGGCGCCCCGGGGGCTGCGGGCGGCGGGCGGGGACGGCATGCCCCCAGCCTGGTCGGCGATCCGACCCGACGCGGGCGGACCGGGAATCTTCTCCCCGCCCCGGTTGCCGTGATGTCATGGCGGGTAACGCCGGTGTCACCGCCGGGTCACTCCGGTGGGCGCGCTGACGGCCCGGGGAGGTGGACCATGGAGCTGCGGCTTCCCGACGACGTACGCCTGCACGTCACCGTGACGGGGCCGGCCGACGCCGAGGTCACCGTGATCATGCTGCACGGCTGGACGCTGGACGGGCGGAGCTGGCACCGCCAGCTCACCGACCTGCGGGACCGCTTCGGCAACCGGGTGCGGGTGGTCGCCTACGACGCGCGCGGCCACGGCCGGTCGAGCTGCCTGACGCTGCGCGACGCGACCCTGGCCCAGCTCGGCGACGACCTGGCCGCGGTGGTCGACGAGTTCGCCCCGTCCGGCCCGGTCGTGCTGGTCGGGCACTCGATGGGCGGGATGACCGTGATGGAGTACGCGCACCGCCACCCCGACCGGTTCGCCGCCCGCACCGCCGGCCTGGTCTTCGTCTCGACCACTGCCGAGGGGCACACGCACACCGCCTACGGGCTCTCGCCCCGCATCACCCGGCTGATCCGCCTCGCCGAGACCACCGGCGCCGGGGTGCTGGCCCGTTGCGGCGGCTGGCGTCCGCCGTACGCGTTGCTGCGCGCGCTGCGTCCGAGCATCCGCTGGATGCTCTTCGGCGACCGTTGCGACCCGGCGGACATCCGGCTGGTCACCTCGGCGGTGGCGCACGCCACGCTGCGCTCGATCGGCGGGTTCCGCGCGTCGATCGGCGCCCAGCACCGGCTGGAGACGTTGGCCGCGCTTGGTGGGTTGCCGGCCGCCGCGCTGGTCGGCGACCGGGACCGGCTCACCCCGCCGCCGTGCGCCGAGTCGATCGCGGCGGCGCTGCCCACCGCGGAGCTGACCGTCTGCCCCGGCGCCGGCCACATGCTGATGATGGAACGGCCCGACGTGGTCAACGCCGCCGTGGCCGGGGTGCTGCGTCGGGTGTTGGCCGGCACGGGGACCCCGAGCCCGGCCGCGGCCTGACGGCGGTACCGGCACCGGCCCGGGCCGGTCGACGGCATGGCCCTGACATCCACCTTGCCGGCGGCCCGTACCCTCATTCAGCCCGTCGTGCCGTCCGACCACAGGAGCACCGCGTTGACCGACCAGACCACGCTGGACCGGGAGATCGCCGCCGAGCAGCGGCATCTCGACCGGGTGTACGCCCGGCTGGCCGAACTGCGCCGGTCCGCGGCCGACGCCGAGCGGGAGGGCTACCGGCTGGCCCGGGTCGGCACGTTCGGCGCGCTGGTCGAGCGGGACGCGATGGTCTTCCACGCCGCCCAGCGCCGGCACGTGCTGGACGCCGAGCACGAGGGGTTGGTCTTCGGACGGCTGGACCTGCACACCGGGCAGGTGCTGCACGTGGGTCGGCTCGGGGTGCGGGCCGACGACGCGGAGACGCTGGTGGTCGACTGGCGGGCCCCCGCCGCCGCCGCGTTCTACCGGGCCACGCCCGCCGAGCCGCGCGGCGTGGTGCGCCGGCGCACCATCCAGTCGGCCGCCGAGAAGGTCACCCGGATCGAGGACGACCTGCTGGATCCGGACGCCGCGCCGGCGGACATGGCGGTGGTCGGCGACGGCGCGCTGCTGGCCACGCTGTCCCGGGCCACCGGTCGCGGCATGCGGGACATCGTCGCCACCATCCAGCGGGAGCAGGACGAGGCGATCCGCTCCCCCGGCGCCGGCGTCACGATCGTCTCCGGCGGCCCGGGCACCGGCAAGACGGCGGTGGCGCTGCACCGGGCCGCGTACCTGCTCTATTCCGACCGGGCCCGGTATGCCGGCGGCGGCATCCTGGTGGTCGGTCCGTCCGGCGTGTTCGTCGAGTACATCGCGTCGGTGCTGCCCTCGCTCGGCGAGGAGACCGCCACGCTGCGCTCGCTCGGCTCGCTGTTCCCGGGCCTGTCGGCGACCCGGACCGACCCGCCGGAGGTGGCGGCCGTGAAGGGTTCGCTGCGGATGCGCCGGGTGCTGGAGCGTGCCGCGCGGGACGCGGTGCCGGACTCGCCGGCGGAGCTGCGCCTGCTCTACCGCGGTGAGCTGCTGCGGCTGGACCGGCCGGCGCTGGACGGGGTGCGGGACCGCACGCTGACCCGGGGCGCGCGCCGCAACGAGGTGCGCCGGGCCGCGTTCGACGCGGTGCTCGCCGCGCTCTACGCGCAGGCCCGGACGCTGCGGGTGGGCCGGCTGCCGGAGCAGCCCGCGTTCGAGGACGAGATCATCGAGCGGCCGGAGTTCCGCGAGTTCCTCAAGTCGTGGTGGCCCCGGCTGCACCCGCGCCACGTGCTGGGCTGGCTGGCCCGGCCCGAGCGGCTGCGTCGCTACGCCGGCGGGGTCCTCTCCTCGGCCGAGATCCGGCTGCTCACCGACGCGTACCGGACGCTGGACACGGACGGGCTGACCGTCGCCGACATCGCGCTGCTGGACGAGCTGGACGCGCTGCTCGGCACGCCGGTGCGGCGGGCGAAGCCGAAGCGGGACCCGTACCAGTTGGCCGGTGGCGTGCGCGAGCTGAGCACGTACGCGGACCGGCAGCGCGCGGCGCGGGCGGCCGCCCGGGAGCGCCCGGTGGACTACCGCGACTACGCCCACGTGGTGGTGGACGAGTCGCAGGACGTCTCGCCGATGCAGTGGCGGATGGTCGGGCGGCGCGGCCGGCTGGCGTCCTGGACCGTGGTCGGCGATCCGGCGCAGACCGCCTGGACCGGCGATCCGCAGGAGCTGGACCGGGCCCGTGACCAGGCGCTGGGGCGGCGTCCCCGGCGCCGCTACGAGCTGACCACCAACTACCGCAACTCGGCGGAGATCTTCGCGGTGGCGGCGGCGGAGATCCGCCGGCTGTACCCGGATCTGGCGCTGCCCGACGCGGTGCGGTCCACCGGTGTGCCGCCGGTGGAGCGGACCGTGGCCGCGGCCGAGCTGCCGGCGGCCACTGTCGAGGCGGCCCGGGTGCTGCTGACCGAGGTCGAGGGCACGGTCGGCGTGATCACGCCGGTGCCGCGCCGGGACGAGGTGGCGGGTTGGCTGGGCGAGCTGGGCGCCGGCCGGCTCCAGGTGGTCACCAGCCTCCAGGCCAAGGGCATGGAGTACGACGGGGTGGTGCTGGTCGCGCCGAGCGAGATCCGGGCCGACCCGGGTTCGGGGGTCCGCACGCTCTACGTCGCGCTGTCCCGGGCCACCCAGCGCCTGACCACGCTCGATCCGGTGGGGTGACACCGCAGTCACTTGCACACATAGCGATGTGAGCATAGATTGGGCCCGTCCGGGGCGCGGGACGGGAGGGTGTGTGCGTGGGCGCAGGCCATGACCACAGCGGTGCGGTGACCAACGCGGCGCACCGGCACCGGGGCCGACTCTGGGCGGCGTTCGCGCTGCTCGCCGTGCTGATGCTGGTCGAGGCGGTGGCCGCCGTGACGACCGGTTCGCTGGCGCTGCTCTCCGACGCCGGGCACATGTTCACCGACGTGCTCGGGATCGGCATGGCGCTCGCGGCGATCACCGCCACCCGTCGCGCCGGGACCGACCCGCAGCGCACGTTCGGGCTCTACCGGCTCGAGGTGCTCGCCGCGCTGGCCAACGCGGTGCTGCTCGGCGCCGTCGCGGTCTACGTCCTGATCGAGGCGGTACGCCGGTTCGGCGAGCCGCCGGAGGTTCTCGCCGGCCCGATGCTGGTGGTGGCCGTGCTCGGCCTGCTCGCCAACATCGCCGCGTTCGCGCTGCTGCGCTCCGGCGCGCAGGAGAGCATCAACCTGCGCGGGGCGTACCTGGAGGTGCTCGGCGACCTGCTCGGCTCGCTCGGCGTGATCGGCGCCGCGCTGGTCATCGCGGTCACCGACTGGTGGTGGGCCGACCCGCTGGTCGCGGTGGCGATCGGCCTGTTCATCCTGCCGCGCACCTGGCGGCTCGGCCGGGCCGCGGTACGCATCCTGGTGCAGGCCGCGCCGGAACACCTCCAGGTGACCGCCGTGCACGACCGGCTGACCGCCGTGCCCGGCGTGGCGGAGGTGCACGACCTGCACGTCTGGACGCTCACCTCCGGCATGGACGTGGCCTCGGCGCACCTGACCACCGACCCGGGCGCCGAGGTCGCCACCGTGCTGGCCGCCGCCCGGGCCGCGCTGCACGAGGACTTCTCGATCGATCACGCCACGTTGCAGATCGAACCCGGAGCGTCCACCGGTGCCTGCGGGCCGACCGGCTGGTAATGAGGACAGCCTTAAATCTGAGTGGCTATTGTTGACTTATGCCGGTTTTGCCCGGTTCTCGACGCCGGGTGACGGCGCCGGAACCGGGCAACGCCGGTAGGCTCGGTCGCGGCCACCCCGCAGGCGTCATCCGGCGTCGGCGGAGCGGCCGTCGCCTAATCGCCCGCGGGGCGAGCCGGGGAACCACGTACGTGGGGTGCATCCGCGTCAGCGGTAGGGATCTTCCGTCCCGAACCCGTCAGCTAACCCGGTCGGCGGTTGACGGAAGGACACGTGAATGCCCCCAGTGGCACCCGTACGACGAACGGCCGCCCGGATGGCGGCCCTGCTCGTCGCGATGCTGACCCTCGGCCTCGCGACGGCGCCGGTCTCCCCCGCCTCGGCGGCACCCGCGACCGGCCGGCTCGCCGCCGCGCCCGGCGACGACGACGAGGGCGGCACGCCGGCGCTGCGCGCCAAGCTCGACGCCGCCAGCAAGGGCTGGCTGGAGGCCAAGGCCGCGCTGAACCGGTCGGTGACCCGGCAGAAGCAGCTCAACGAACGACTCGTGACGATCGACGCGGAGCTGACCGAACGCAACGCCAAGGTCGGTGAGATCGCCGAGGTGGCGTACCGCACCGGCCGGATGGGCACCGCCGCGGCACTGCTCGGCAGCACCAGCCCGGAAGGCTTCATGGACCGGGCCGCCGCCCTGGAGACGGTCGCCGCGCACGAGGACCGGACACTGCGGGAGTTGATCACCACCCGCGACGAGGCGATCCGCACCCGTACCGCGCTCGACGGCGAGGTCCGCGAACAGCGCAAGCAGGTCACGGTGATGGCCAAGCGCAAGGAGCAGGCCGAGCAGGCGCTGGAGGAGGCCAACAACCGGCCGTCCGCCAGCAGCAGCGGCAGCAGCAGCGACGGCAGCGGAAGCCGGGGCACCTCCACGGCGAACGCGAAGCCGGCCAAGCGCAACTCGGACGGCTCCTGGCCGGCGGAGTCGTGCAGCGTGAACGACCCGACGCCGGCCAGCGGCTGCATCACCCCGCGTACGCTGCACGCCCTGCAACAGGCCAAGGCCGCCGGCTTCACCCGGTACGTCTCCTGCCACCGGCCCAGCGGCTCCGGCGAGCACCCGAAGGGTCGGGCCTGCGACTTCGCGGCGCAGAAGAGCGGCTTCGGTGGCGTGGCCAGCGGCGGCGACCGGACGTACGGCAACAACCTGGCCGCGTACTTCGTGCGCAACGCCGACCCGCTCGCGGTGCTCTACGTGATCTGGTTCAAGCAGATCTGGCTGCCCAGCAGTGGCTGGAAGTCGTACAGCGGGGGCAACGGCGACCCGTCCAGCGACC
This sequence comes from Micromonospora sp. NPDC018662, assembly GCF_044391475.1. Taxonomy (NCBI): domain Bacteria; kingdom Bacillati; phylum Actinomycetota; class Actinomycetes; order Micromonosporales; family Micromonosporaceae; genus Micromonospora; species Micromonospora sp. NPDC018662. Next base: position 185,122 of record NZ_JBISAC010000008.1, on the reverse strand, counting down.
ACACCAACCACGTGCACCTGTCGGTGTACTGACCGTCGCGACGGCACCCGGTCACACGCCGGGTGCCGTCGCACGCGAGCCGGCACGGGCGGGGCCCGGTCAGGCCGGTCGGCCCTCCAGGGTCGCGCCCAGGCGGGCGGCGAGGCCCAGGTGAGCGGCCCGCGCCTGGCGGAACGCGTAACCGAACAGCGGCGCCGGCGCGGTGAGCGTGATCTCCACGTCGATCCGCACCACGCCGTCGGGCTCGTCGCGCAGCCGGGTGTGGTTGCGGACCGTCGTCGCCGGCTGCTGCCGGGCCACGGTGACCACCTCGTCCTCGGTGGCGATCAGCACGTCCGCCTGGTAGGTCACCGGGAAGTGCAGCGGACCCAGCTCCAGCCGGTCGGTGATCGCGAAGCTGGCCAACGCGCCCGGACGGGGCGGCAACTGCCGGACCCGCACGATCAACGGATGCAGCTCGCCCTGCCGGCTCAGGTCGCCGAGCAGGGCCACCGCGTCCGCCCGGCTGCACCGGGCCTGCACGGTGTAGCTGAAGCTGTCGCTGCTCTGCAACCCGTCCCCCTCGCCGTCGTGGGTCCGGACGATCGTCCCGTACCGGGGGCGGCCTGGCAACGGGTCGAAGGTCCCCCGGTCGGCGGTGGCCGGGAGCAGGGTTCGGTGGCGCCGGGTGACGCTCAGGCGCCGGGGAGCACCTCGGGGGCGTCGTCGGCGAACCAGGGCTCCGGCGCGCCGAAGAGACCGAGCAGGCCGGTCACCCAGAGCTGTCGGTGCACGAACCGGCTCGGCTCGGTGACCACCAGCTTGACGCCGCTGACCTCGCAGGTCTGGAAGCCGGCGACCATGGCGCTGATGCCGACCGAGTCGATGAACGTGACGAGCCGCATGTTGAGCTCGATCCGGGCGGGACGCGCCTTCGCGAGCACCTCGGCGATCGCTTCCCGCACCTCGTACGCGGTGTCGACGTCGATCTCCCCACGGGGCGCGATCTGGACGACACCACCCGGACGCACCGATTTCACGATCGACAGGCTCACGCGAGCACCTCCACTCGCCCCAACGGGCGCCTCATCAGTACGCGGGCCGCGACCGAGAGTATTCCTCCAACGGCCCCGGTCGCCACCCCCCGGGATGAGCAATTCGCGGACTGGGCACACCTGGGCGAGCCCAATCCGGACCTCCGGGTTCCGATTTCCCTTCGACACGGACCAGTGACCGGCCGAACGACCGGACCGGGTCGGCCGATCCGCCGACCCAGGGTAGCGGGCCCGCACACCCCGCCGGGGTACCCGGTCCCCGGCGCGTACGGGTGATTCCGCCCACCCCGTCCCTTTCCCGCGCCGACACCGCCGGATCCCGGCACGGTGCCGTTCGCATGGCAAGCGGCACGGGAGGGGGTTTGGCGCGGGAGCGGTCGGGGCACTGCCCCCGGGGAGTGAACCGTGACGCGCCGGATGAACACCGGAGTCCGACCTGGCCGCCGGGCTTCGGCACCCGAGGAGGTAGAACGATGTTCGGATCCAGCCTGTTGGACCGCCGCAGCAAGCCCGAGCGGGTCGCGGACCAAGCATGGCAGCACCTGCTCTCCGCGGTCGGGTCCGCCGGTGACAGCGTGCGGGACGCCACCCGCGTCGCCCGCCGCAACTCCTCCGGCCTGGCCGACGACGCCACCGACCTGGTCGGCTCCGCCGCCGACGAGGCACGCCGCCGGGCCGGCCTCGCCTTCGACGCGCTCGCCGGCCGGCGCCCCGCACTGCCGTGGACGCTGCTGATCGCGGCGGCCCTGGCCGGCGCGGCCATCGGCTGGGCCGCCGGCACCGCCGCCCGCGCCGCCGGCAGCCGGGAGCGCGGCGCCGACGAGATCGAGTTCGTGGACGTCGACCGCCCCAACTCCCCCGCCGGCCTGGACGGCTGACCGCACACCCCCACCCCGCACGACCGACGGTGGCCCTCCCGGCAACGGGACGGCCACCGTCACCCTGTCCGAACCTCGGTGATCATGAGGTTGACGGCCCGGAGAGCGCTTTCCGGGGCAGCCAACTTCATGATCATCCGGTCCGTCGGGCCTGCCCCGCCCGCCCGGCGGTGGAACGCCTCAGGTGTCAGGTCGCGGTAGACACCCATACCGTTCCACCCGTGCTTCACCCTGCCTGTGACTGGAACGGTATGGGTGTGTCACGGCCCGGTAGACACCCATGGCGTTCCACCCGTGCTTCACCCTGCCCGTGAGTGGAACGGTATGGGTGTGTCACGGCCCGGTAGACACCCATGGCGTTCCACCCGTCTGCCGGACGCCCGCTGAGGAGGCGCTCCCGAAACTCCGCAGCGCACCCCGCAAGCCCTCATGAGTAACCGTCCGCCGGACAGGGTGACGGCTGACGGAGCGCTTCCCCGTGCGACCAATGCTCGCCCACCCGCTCGCGCCCAACAGCCCGACCGGTAGGAGTGAGCGGGTGATCAAGGAGTTCACGTCACCCCCGAGATCGACTCCGACACAAAACCCTTGATCACGTCCAGGGCGGGGGTGTCCTGGGCGGTCAACCTCGTGGTCAGTGAGTGGCGTCACACGCGGACCGCGCGCCGATCGGGAGGCGATCGGCGCGCGGTCCGCGGGGGATGGTCAGCGTGCGGCGCAGGAGACGGTCGGCGCGCGGTTGCCGCCGGTCGCGGTGCCGGTGAAGCCGACAGTGGTCGACGCGCCCACGCCGAGGGCGCCGTTCCAGCCGGCGTCGGTGACCGTGACGGCGGAGCCGGTCTGGGTGTACGTCCCGCTCCAGAGCTGGGCGATCCGCTGCCCGTCGGGGAACGTCCAGGTCAGCGTCCAGCCGGCGATCGGCGTGGTGCCGGAGTTGCGGACCGTCACCTCGCCCTGGAAGCCGCCCGGCCAGGAGTTCGTCACCGCGTACGCGGCGGCGCAGCCGCGTCCGGTCGGCGCCGGGGTCGGTGACGTCGGCGACGGCGACGGGCCCGTCGGCGTCGGGGTCGGACTCGTCGGCGACGGCGTCGGGCTCGTCGGCGACGGGGTCGGGCTGGTCGGGGTCGGGCTCGCCGACGTCGGGGTGGGCGTGGGCGTGCCGCCGAGGCGGTCCGCGACCAGGATGCCCCGGCCGTTCGTGCCCAGGTAGACCCGGCCGTAGACGCGCGGGTCGCCGGTGAGCGCCTCGCCCGCGTTGCCGTACTGGTGCTGGTCGTCGTTGATCCGCACCCAGGTCGCGCCCGCGTCGTCGGAACGGTAGACCCCGTGCGTGCCGTCGACCGTGCCGACGGTGAACAACGCCGGGTACGTCTTCCCGGGCGCCGCCTTGCCGAAGCCGACGTTCACCGCCGTGGACACGCCGGTCACCTTCGTGAAGCTCGCGCCGGAGTTGGTGGAGTGCCAGAGACCACCCTCACCGGCCAGCCAGATGTCACCCTCGACGCCGGGTAGCGCCTTGAACTTGACGCCGGTGGTGGGCAGGCCGGTCGCCGCGGTGGCGGTGAACGCCGCCCCGCCGTTGGTGCTGACGTAGAACTTCCCGGCGCTGACGCCGTAGAACTTGTTCGGGTTGACCCGGTCGGACTCGACAGTCGCGTTGGCCGGGATGCCGGTGGCGGCGGTCCACGAGTTGCCGAAGCCGACCGAACGGACCACCTGCTGCCCGGCGTCGGCGGGGGCCCAGACGAACTGGCTGCCGTCGGCGGACGCGGCCACCGTGCCGCCGTTGTTGATCCCGCCCGGTTCGGTGCCCTGGAACCAGTTCGCGCCACCGTCGGTGGAGAACGCCACGTGGCTGTCGTTGGGCCGGTCGGAGTCGGTGAAGTTGCCGGCCCGGACCATCACCGCCGGCTTGGTCTCCGCGTAGTCGAGGCTGGTGGTGCTCGTGAAGCCCGGCTGGGTGAACATCATCGGCGGCACCGCCGCGAGGTCGGTGTGGCGGAAGCCGCCGATGTCACCGAGGCCGCTGACCAGCGGTGCGCCCGACGGCGGGCTGACCAGGTCGAGCACGGCGGTCTCCTCCAGCCCCTTGACCATCGGCGTGATGGTGAAGGTGCCGCCGGTGTCCCACTTCGTCAGGCCGGTGGTGCCGTAGATCGTCGCGCCGGTGCCGTACATCATCCGGTCGCTGTCGAACGGGTCGATCTCCAGCGACTCGTTCATCCAGCCCAGCTTCGGGGACTCCTCCGGCGGCGCCGGGTTGGTGCCGAACGTCAGCCACGGCACCGAGCTGACGTCCATCGTGTACTTCTTGCTCCGGTTCGGATAGCTGGTGAACTCCCAGATCCGGGTCCAGGTCGCGCCGCCGTCGGTGCTGCGCCAGAAGATCGCGTCCGGCCACCAGGAGATCTGGCTGGCCACCATGAGCGTGTTCGGGTGCTGGCGGTCGATGGTCAGCCCGGAGTAGCCGAAGTAGGCATCAGCGCTGGACGACGGCACCGGGCTGATCTGCGTCCACGCGCCGGTGGCCCGGTTGAACTTCCACACGTCGCCCTTGCCGCCGTCGTACGGGCCGCCGGTGTCGCTGGTCGCGAGGTAGAGGAAGCCGCCGACCGGGTCCACCACGCCCTTGTGCGCGAGGTAGCCGGTGGGCTGGCCGGGGATCCGCTCCCAGGTCGCGCCGGCGTCGGTGCTGCGGTAGACCGGGTTCTGCTTGTCCGCCACGCCGACGTAGATGGTCTTCGTGGCGACGCCGGCCGTACCGGTGCTCTTGTCGAAGCTGACCCAGGTCAGGCCCTGGTTCTGGCTCTGGTAGCCGCTGCTGTCGTTGGGGTCGGCCCGGTAGTTGCCCACGTTCGGGAAGTTGGCGACCTTGGCCCAGGTCGCCCCGAAGTCGGTGCTGCGCCACAGGCCGTTGCCGCCCTCGGCGCCGTAGTAGAGCACGCTGTTGCGGTTCGGGTCGACCGCCAGCCGCTCCCCCATGCCCCGGCCGGGCATGTTGCCGCCGTTCTTGAACGGCAGCTCGGTGGCCTGCCAGGTGGCGCCCTTGTCGGTCGAGCGCAGGATCGCCCCGTGGTTCGGGTCCCAGTCGTTGGTGTACATGCCGACCGCGGCGTACACCCGGTTGGTCTGCACCGGGTCGGTGGCGAGGCTGACCACCCCGTTCCAGCCCCACCGGTCCGCGCCGACCCAGTCCAGCAGCGGCGTCCACGACCGGGTGGCCTGCTCCCAGCGGTACGCCCCGCCGATGTCGGTCCGCGCGTAGATCAGGTTCTTCTCGGTCGGGTTGAAGACGATGCCGGGGACGAAGCCACCGCCGTCGATCCGGACGTTCTTCCAGGTGTACGGCTCGGCGGCCGCGGCGGCGGCCGGGGGTACGCCGGTGGCGACGAGCGGCACGACGACGGTCGCCACGGTGGCGGCCAGCGCGACGGCGGCCAGGCCGGCGAGACTTCTGCGCATGGGGCGGGTCCTCTCGGTTGCCCTGAGGTGGGGGAACGGGAGCAGGGGGTGGCGCTTCGTGAGGGGGAGCTGCCCGGGCTCCCCGTCGGCGTGCTGGCTCCCGCAGCCGAGGGACCCTCAGCGTACGCCGCCCGACCGCGCCATGGAAGCGCTCCCAGATCACCCGTTCCGGATGGGGGCGGATCACCCGGTCCCGCGCAGGATCGCAGGGTGCGGGACCGCCCCCGCGCCGACGACCGACCGGAGGGAGCGCCGGATGACCACCGAGACGACGACGCGTACCGACCGGGAGATCCGGGCCGCGGTATGCGACGAGCTGACCCGGGTGGGCCTCGACGGGATCGGGGTGACAGTCACCGCCGGCGTGGTGACGCTGACCGGCCCGGTGGACGACGCCGCCGCCAGGTGGGCCGCCGAGCGGGCCACGCACCGGGTCGCCCGGGTCCGCGCGGTCGCCGACGACCTCGCCGTCCCGACCGTCCCGACCGTCCCCGCCGCCGGCCCGGACGACCCGGGGCTCGCCGTCGCGGTCGTCCGCGCGCTCGCGTGGGAGGCGTTCCTGCCGGTCGAGGCGCTGCGGGTGACCGTCGCCGACGGCTGGGTCACGCTGCGCGGCGAGGTCGGGTGGGAGTACCAGCGGCGGGCCGCCGAGCGGTCGGTCGCCCGGCTCACCGGCGTACGCGGCCTGAGCAACGGGCTCACGGTGCGACAGTGACCGGCGAACCACCCGGCCCGGGTGAGCCCGGCTCACCCCGACGCGGCGCAGGCTGGGCGGTATGAGTGATCCGAACGGGCTGATCACGCCCGGGCAGGCCGCGCCCGGGTTCACGCTGCCCGCGTCGCCGGACGCGCGGGAGGTGGGCCCCGGGCAGTTCCCGGGCCGGCCGGTCGTGCTGGCCTTCTACCCGGCCGACTGGACCCCGGTGTGCGGCGACCAGATGGCGCTCTACCAGGCCGCCCTGCCCGAGCTGGAACGGTACGGCGCGGTGCTGCTGGGCATCTCGGTGGACAGCGTCGACTCGCACCGGGCGTTCGCGCAGAGCCGGGGCATCCGGTTCCCGCTGCTGGCCGACTTCGAGCCCAAGGGCGAGGTGTCCCGCCGCTACGGCGCGTACGCCCCGCGTGGGCAGTCGGACCGGGCGCTCGTGGTGATCGACACCGACGGCCGGGTGGCCTGGAGCCACCTCTCCCCGCCCGAGGTGAACCCGGGCGTGGACGGCATCCTCGACGCCCTGGACCAGCTCGGCACGGATCGGCGGGTGAGCGCGCGATGACCACGCCGTTGCAGGTCACCACCGCCCGGCTGCGGGTCCCGGTCGGCGACCGGGACCACGTCCGCGGCCCGGCCGACGCCCCGGTCACCGTCGTCGAGTACGGCGACTTCCAGTGCCGGTTCTGCGGCGCCGCCTACCCGAACCTGGCCGAGGTGCTGCGCCAGCGGGCCGACGTGGTGCGGTTGGCGTACCGCCACTTCCCGATCACCAACGTCCACCCGTACGCGGAGCACGCGGCGGAGACCGCCGAGGCGGCCGGCGCGCGGGGCCGGTTCTGGGAGATGCACGACTGGCTCTACGAGCACCAGGACCAGCTCGACCCGGTGCACCTGTCGCTCGGCGTCGAGCAGATCGGGCTGCCCCCCGACGAGCTGGACGCGGAGGTGGGGCGGCAGACCTACGCCGACCGGGTCCGGCAGGACTTCGTGGGCGGCATCCGCAGCGGCGTCAACGGCACGCCGACGCTCTTCGTCAACGACATCCGCCACGACGGCGGCTACGACCTGGCCGAGCTGCTGGCCGTGGTGGACGCCGCCGCGACCACCTGACCGGGCCGACCCGACCCGACCGGTCAGATCAACCGCAGCTCGCGCGCCCGCCGTACCGCCTCCCGCCGGCGGGTCGCGTCGAGCTTGCGGTAGACGTTGCGCACGTGCGTCTTCACCGTGTTCACCGAGAGCGACAGCTCGGCGGCGATCTCCACGTTGGTCAGGATGCTCTGCAGGTAGCGCAGGATGGTCAGCTCCCGCTCGGTGAGCGGCTCGTCCAGCGCGCGTGCCGGCCCGTCCGGCACCCCGTCGACCCCTGACGCGTCGACACCACGGACCAGCTCGCTGACGGTCGCCCAGTAGGCGGTGCCGGAGTCCAGGTGGCTGGCCAGCAGATCGCGTACCCCCGGCTCGGCCCGGGTGAACACGCGCCGGCAGCCGTCCGGCTCGGCCAGCGCCAGCGTCTCCTCCAGCAGCCGACCGGCCCGGCGGGCGTCGCCGGCCGCCCCGGCCAGCGCCGCGTCGAGCAGGCCCGCGCCCAGTCGTACCGGCAGCGGCCAGCGCTCCGCGTCGGGCCCGGTCCAGTCGGGCAGCGCCCGCTCGGCCGCCCGGGCGTCGCCGGCCCGCAGCCACAGGCGGGCCGAGACCAGCGCCAGCGCCGGGTCGGGCGGGTCGCCGTCGGCCGCGTCCAGCAGCGCGCGGGCCCCGCCCGGGTCGCCGACCGCGGCGCGGAGCTGGGCCTCACCGGCGGTGAGCCACGCGCCCAGCTCGGGCCCGGGCGCCGCCGCGCGGGCCGCGGCGAGCGTGTGCAGCGCGGCGGCCGGCTCCCCGCCGTCGGCCAGCAGCCCGGCCCGGCAGAGCGCCACCAGCGCCGCCCCGCCCGGCTCCGCGCCGGCCGGACCGGCGAGCGCCAAGGGGGCCACGGCCTCCGCGGGCCGGTCCCGGTGCCAGGCCACCAACGCCAACGCCAGGTACGCGTAGCCGCAGTCCAGCCGCGACGACCAGCCCCGGCAGGGCGGCATCGACAGGGCCGCCCGGGCGTGCTCCTCGGCGGTACGCAGCGCGCCCCGGGCCGCCGCCAGCAGCGCCGAGCGGCTGGCGCAGAGCAGCTCGGTGCGCGGCCGGCCGGCCCGACGCGCCGCGCCGAGCGCCGCCCCGAACCGCCCGTCCGCCTCCCGCAGGTCGCCCTCGGCGAGCGCGACCAGCCCCCGCGCGGCCCCGGCCACCGCCCGCACGTCGTCGACGTCACCGCCCCCGGCGCGGGGATCGGCCCCGGCTCGCCCGTCGACCCCGGCTCGCCCGTCGCCCGCAGCTCGCCCGTCGGCCCCGGCGACGTCGAGCCCGCCGCCCGACCCGGCGGTGTCGTCGTGCGGCGCCGGGACGGTGGCGAGCAGGCGGTCGGCGGCCCGGCGTACCTCCGCGTGGTTTCCGGCGAGCCGGGCCAGGCTCAGCTCGACCGCGGTGACCAGCCGGCGGAGCCGGTCGCGGCGCGGCGCCGGCAGGTCCGCCGCGTGCGCGACCGCGCGCCGCACCTGCGCGTCGGCGGCGGCCGGGTCCCCGGCGTATGCCCGTTCGGCAGCCGCGGCCAGGGCCAGCTCCGGGTCCCGGCGTACCGCCTCGGCCGGCGGCTCGGGCGGCGCGGGCGGGACCGGCCGGGCCGGCTCGTCCGGGGCCAGTTCCGGCCAGCGGGCGACCAGCAACCCGGTGGCGTCGGTCCACTCGCCGGCCGCCAGCGCGTGCCGCAGCGCCTCGGCCGGCCGGTCGTGCGCGGCGAACCAGCCGGCCGCCCGCCGGTGCAGCTCGACCAGCTCGTCGGCGGGCAGCCGGGCCACCTCGTCGCGGAGCAGGTCGGCCAGCAGCGGATGCGGGCGGTACCAGGGCGGGCTGCCCCCGTCCTGCTGGACGAAGCCGCCCTCCCGGGCCGCCTCGGCCAGCAGGCGTCCGGCGTCGGGCCGTCCGGTCACCGCGACGGCCAGGTCGGCGCAGACCGCGACCGCCACCGCGCCGCGACGCAGGACGTCGCGCGCCGCCGGGTCCAGCGGCGCCAGCACCTCGTCCCGCAGGTACGCGGCGACGTCCGGCTGGTCGCCGGTCACCTGCTCCACGGCCCGCGCCGGGTCGGTGCCGGCGCCCAGCGCCAGCGTGGCCAGGCGCAGCCCGGCCGGCCAACCGGCGGTCCGCTCGGCGAGCCGGGGCACCGCCTCGGCCGGCACCGGCACGCCGTACGCCACCAGCAGGTCGGCCACCTCGTCGGTGGTGAACGCCAGCTCGTCCGGGCCGAGCACGGTCAGCTCGCCGGCCAACCGCCACCGGTGCAGGGCCAGCGGCGGTTCCCGCCGCGCGCCGGCCACCAGCCGTAGTCGACCGTCGCCGTGGCGGAGCAGGAACTCCAGCCCGGCCAGCGCCTCCGGGTCGGTCACCCGGTGCAGGTCGTCCAGGACCAGCAGCAGCGGGCGCTCCCGGGCGGCGAGCGCGGCGGCGAGCGCCTCGAGCTGCTCCGGCCGGGGCGGGCCGGCCGGCACCGGCGGCGGCTCCTCGCCCGGGTCACCGGCGACGGCGGTGCGCAGCGCCGCGGCCAGGTACGCCCAGAGCCGCCCGCTGGTGTCCCCCTCCGCCACTGTTACCCAGGCCGGCGCCGGACCCGCCCGGTCCGCCCGCGCCCACCCGGACAGCACCGTCGTCTTGCCCCAGCCGGCCGGCGCGAGGAGCAGCGTGACCGGTCCCGCCGCGCCCTGCTCCACCCGGTCCAGCAGCCGAGGACGCCGCAGCAGCGGCTCGGGCAGCGCGGGCGGCGCCAGCCGGGACGCCAGCAACGGCACGCCACCGGCCACGGTCGGCGCGGCGGCGAACCCGACCCGGTCGGCCTCCTCCGGCATGCGTCCCCTCCCCCGTCGGTGCGGGGGGCGGTTACCCGGACCGCGCCGGTTCACCCCTTCCGGGCGAACCCGCGTCACCCGGGCCGCCGCCACGCTGGGGACACGTGGGCGGCCGGCCGCAGCACCGCCGGCCGCCCGGTGACCCGCGACCTCGGGGAGGGCAGGTGACCGGGACCGGACGGCTGACCGACGGCGCACGCGCGCTGGCGGCCCGCGCACGGGCGCTCGTACGCCGACGGCCACCGCGGACCGCGACCGACCCCCGGCCCGGGCGCTGGCAGGTGGTGACCGTGACCGGGCGGCCCGAACAGGTGCTCCCGGGCGGGCGGTGGCCCGAGCCGCTGCGCCGGCTCGACGGCGCGGTGGAGGTCTGGGCCCGCCCGGCGCCCGGCGGGCGCGGCACCGAGCTGGCGGTACGCCCGCTGGGCGGGACGCCGGCGCTGGCCGGGTTCGCCGCGCACCTCGTCGGCGACGATCCCGGCCGCTACCTGCGGCAGGTGCTCCGGCAGACCCGGCAGCTCCTGGAGACCGGGGAGGTGCTGCGGGCGGACCGCGCACCGCCGGACCGTTCCGGAACGCGCCGACCCGGACCGGGGGCGGCCGGGTGAGGGCGCTGTGCTGGGAGGGCGCCGACGCGCTCGCGGTGCGCCAGGTCCCCGACCCGGAGCTGCGCAACGCCCAGGACATGATCGTCCGGGTGCGGCGCAGCGCCACCTGCGGCGGCGACCTGCCGCTGCTGGCCGGGCGGGTGCCCGAGGCGGCCACCGGCGAGGTGCTCGGGCACGAGTTCGTCGGCGAGGTGGTCGAGGTCGGTCCGGACGTACGCCGGCACCGGGTCGCGGACCGGGTGGTGGTCGGTGCGGCGGTCGCCTGCGGGGCCTGCTGGTTCTGCCGCCAGGGGCTGCTGGCCTACTGCGACAACGGGACCAGCGACGTGGCCGCCGAGCCGGAGTGGGGACCGCCGGCCGCCGGGTGCTACGGCCGGCCGGCCCGCCTCGGCGGCTTCGCCGGCGGCCACGCCGAGTTCGTCCGGGTGCCGTACGCCGACGTGGGCGCGTTCGCCGTACCGGACGGGGTCGACGACGACCGGGCGGTCTTCGCCGCGGACGCCGCGCCGGCCGGCTGGCACGGGGCCGAGCTGGGAGGCGTCGCCCCGGGTGACGTGGTGGCGGTCTGGGGCGCGGGCGCGGTGGGACAGCTCACCGCGGCGGCGGCCGTGGCCCGCGGGGCGGCCCGGGTGATCATGGTGGACGAGCACGACGACCGGCTGCGGATGGCCGCCCGGCACACCGGCGCCGAGCCGCTCGACCACCGGTCCGTCGACGTCCTCGCCGAGCTGCGGGAACGCAGCGGCGGTCGGGGGCCGGACGTGTGCGTGGACGCGGCCGGTCCGCCGGCCGGGCCGGCGCGGTGGCCGGCCGCCGAACCGGACGCCGGGGTGGCGCTGCGCGAGGCGGTGCACGCCTGCCGCAAGGGCGGCACGGTGGTGGCGCTCGCCGGCGGGACGACGTTCGTGGACCGGTTCCCGCTCGGCGCGGTGACCGAGAAGGGGCTGGCCGTACGCGGCGGCGCCCGGGCGGGCTCGCGCGCCATCCCGGCGCTGCTGGACCGGATGGCCCGGGGCGAGCTGGTCACCGAGCACCTCGCCACCCACCGGCTGCCGCTGGACCGGGGCGTCGAGGGGTACGCGTTGTTCCGGGACCGGTCCGACGGCTGCGTACGGGCGGTCTTCACGCCGTGAGTCCGGCCGGCGGGTGGCACACTCGGCGGATGCCCGCAGACCGCGCGTACGACCTCGTCCTGTTCGGCGCCACCGGCTTCACCGGCGGCCTCACCGCCGAGTACCTGGCCCGGCACGCGCCGGACCGGCTGCGCTGGGCGCTCGCCGGCCGCAACCCGGCCAAGCTGGCGGCCGTCCGCGACCGGCTGGCCGCCATCGACAGCGACCTGGCCGAGCTGCCCCTGCTCACCGCCGACGTCACCGACGCCGCGTCGCTGCGTGCCGTGGCGGACAGCGCCCGGGTGGTCGCCTCCACCGTCGGCCCGTACGTGCACCACGGCGAGCCGCTGGTGGCCGCGTGCGCCGCCGCCGGCACCGACTACCTGGACATCACCGGGGAGCCGGAGTTCGTCGACCTGATGTACGTGCGACACCACGCCGAGGCGGTACGCACCGGGGCGCGCCTGGTGCACGCGTGCGGCTTCGACTCGATCCCGCACGACCTCGGCGTCTGGTACACGGTCAAGCAGCTCGCCACGGACGGGCCGGTCACCGTGGACGGCTACGTGCGCGCCGGCGGCCGGTTCTCCGCCGGGACGTACCACTCGGCGCTGACCGCGTTCTCCCGCACCGGCGAGACGAGCCGGGCGGCGAAGGCCCGGCGGGCGGTCGAGCCACGGCCGGAGGGGCGGCGGGTGCGGGCGGTGCCCGGCCGGGTCGGGCGGGTCCGCGAGTTCGGCCAGTGGGCGGTGCCGCTGCCCACCATCGACCCACAGGTCGTCCGCCGGTCGGCGGCGGCCCGCCCGGAGTACGGCCCGGACTTCCGGTACCGGCACTTCGCCGCGCTGAAGCGGCTGCCCACCGTGCTGGTCGCCGGCGTGGGCCTGGCCGGCGTGGTCGGGCTGGTGAAGCTGCCGCCGACCCGGCGCTGGCTGCTCGGCCGGCTCGCGTCCGGCCAGGGGCCGAGCGCCGAGCAGCGGGCGAAGTCCTGGTTCCGGGTGCGGTTCGTGGGCACCGGCGGTGGCCGGCGGGTGGTGACCGAGGTGGCCGGCGGCGACCCCGGCTACGACGAGACCGCCAAGATGCTCGCCGAGTCGGCGCTCTGCCTGGCCTTCGACGAGCTGCCGGGGACCGCCGGCCAGCTCACCCCGGTGGCCGCGATGGGCGACGCGCTGCTGGACCGCCTGGTGCGCGCCGGCATCACGTTCCGCACGCTGTCGGCGTAAGGCGGGGCCCCTTCTTAACGCCTTCGGTAGAGGCGGGGCCCCCTTTTAACACTCGGGACGTTGACCCTCGACCTGGTGCAGGGGACAGGATGACGGCCGTGGAGAGCGACCTTCGCAGCATCGGTGAGCTGGCCCGGGCCAGCGGGTTGACGGTCAGCGCGCTGCGGTTCTACGACCGTTCCGGCGTGCTGCCGCCGGCCCGGGTGGACCCGGTGACCGGCTACCGCTGGTATGCCGACGACCAGGTGGGCCCGGCCCGCCTGGTCGCCGGCCTGCGCCGGGTGGGCATGCCGTTGGCCGGCATCGCCGAGGCGCTGCGGCACCGCCGCCACCCGGCCGAGGTGCACCGCCTGCTGGACGCGCACCTGCGCCGGCTGGAGGACGGCCTCGCCGACGCGCGCCGCGAACTCTCCCGGATCCGCAGCCTGATCGACCCGGAGGAGACCATCATGTCCACCCGCCTCGTGCTGTCCCGCGCCGACCTCGCCGCCGCCGTGGACGCCGTACGGTTCGCCGTCGGCGCCGACCCGGAGCTGCCGGTCCTGTCCGGCGTGCTGTTGGAGGTCGAGCCGGACGGCGTACACCTGGTCGCCACCGACCGGCACCGGATGGCGGTGGCCCGGGTCGACGCCACGGTCGACGGGCCGTCCGTGCGCACGCTGCTGCCGGTGGCCGCGGTCGACGAGCTGCGTGCGCTGCTCGACCACGACGGGACGACCGCGGAGGTGGTCGTCGCCGCGGACCGGGTCACGTGCTCGGTCGCCGGGCGCACGCTGACCGCCGCCCCGCTGCCGTACGACTTCCCGGACCACCGCCGGCTGCTGGGCGCGCAGCTCGGTGCCGCGCCCGCGTACCGGATCCCGGTGGACGGCGCGGCGCTGCGCGCGGCGCTCACCGCCGACGACGTGCGGGTGTGCCACCGGACGCACGACGGTGTCGAGCACCCGGTGGTCGCACTCGGCCTGGGCGGCGGTGGCGAGGTGCGGCTGGTCGATCCGGCCGCCGTTGGGGACGCGGGCGGCGGGCTGCGGGTCGGGTTGAACCGGGAGTACCTGCTCGACGCGCTGGACGCCGGCGGCAGCCAGCTCGTGCTGGAGCTGGACGGCCCGATCACCCCGCTGGCGGTGCGCCGGGCCGACGACGCGCGCGCGTTCTCCATCCTCATGCCGGTACGCCTGTAGCGGCGGGCGGCCCCGAGCCGGCGGGGCCGCGACGGTAGCATCGGTGGGTCCCACCTGACGGCCTGGACGGAGGCGTACGAGCAGCATGCTCGACATGGAGTTGATCCGGAAGGATCGCGAGGCGGTGGCGACCGCGCTGGCGAAGCGTCTGGATCCCGCCGAGGTCACCCGGGCGCTGGACGACATCCAGCGGCTCGACCAGGAGCGGCGTGCCCTGATCACGGAGATCGACGCCGAGCGGCAGCGCCGCAAGGCCGAGGCACGCGCGTACGCGGAGGCGAAGCGGTCCGGCGCCACGCCGCAGCCGGCCGCGCCGGAGGCCGAGCGCAAGCAGCTCGCGGAGCTGGAGTCCCAGCTCGACGAGGTGCAGTCCCGGCTGCGCTCGGCGATGAGCGAGCTGCCCAACCTGCCCGCCGACGACGTGGTCGCCGGCGGCAAGGAGGCCAACCGGGTGGTGCGGACGTTCGGCGAGGCCCCGGCCATCGAGAAGGTGCGCGACCACGTGGAGCTGAGCCGCGCGCTCGGTCTGGTCGACCACGAGCGGGGCGTGAAGCTCGGCGGCTCCGGCTTCTGGATGTACACCGGCCTGGGCGCCCGGCTGGAGTGGGCGCTGCTCAACTGGCTGATCGAGCGGAACATCGAGGCCGGCTACGAGTTCCTGCTCCCGCCGCACCTGCTGCTGGACACCGCCGGCTTCGCCGCCGGGCAGTTCCCCAAGTTCTACGACGACGTCTACCACCTCGACCGGCAGTCCGCCCCGCGCGGCCAGTTCCTGCTGCCCACGTCGGAGACGGCGATCCTGGGGGCCTACCAGGACGAGATCCTGGAGACCGGGAAGCTGCCGCTGAAGGCGTTCGCCTACACGCCGTGCTACCGGCGCGAGGCGGCCGGCTCGCACTCCGACGAGCGCGGCACGGTGCGCGGCCACCAGTTCAACAAGGTGGAGATCTTCCAGTTCACGCTGCCGGAGCAGGCCGACGCCGCGCTCCAGGCGATGGTGGGCCACGTCGAGGGCCTGGTCGAGCAGCTCGGCCTGCACTTCCAGACCAGCCTGCTCGCCGCCGGCGACGCCAGCGCCTCGATGAAGAAGACGCTCGACATCGAGGTGTGGATGCCGAGCACCGGTAAGTACAAGGAGGTGTCGTCGGTCTCCTGGGCCGGCGACTACCAGGCCCGCCGGGCGGCCATCCGCTACCGCGAGCCGGGCGGCAAGCAGACCCGCTTCGTGCACACGCTCAACGGGTCGGCGCTGGCCACCAGCCGGCTGTTCCCGGCCATCCTGGAGCAGTGCCAGCAGCCCGACGGCTCGGTGGTGGTGCCCGAGGTCCTGCGCGACAAGCTCGGCACCGACCGCCTCACCCCGACTCGCTGACCGCTCCACGCACAGGGGCCGCGCTGCTCGCGGGGGCCTCGGCGTTAAGCGGGGCCCCCGCCTCTACCGAATGCGTTAAGCGGGGGCCCCGCCTTACCACCAACCCCACCGCGAGCAGGGCTAGGGCGAGCGCGGCGAGGAGGACGGGGCCGGCGGTGTCCAGGGTGCGCACCAGGGGCTGCTGGAGCTGGGCGGCGGCGCGCACCACCGGGTCACCGAACGCGTCGTGGCGGCCCAGGGCCAGCCGCACCTCGTACCAGCCGTACCAGGCGACGTAGCCGCCGGCGACCAGCAGCACCAGGCCGCTCAGCCGGGGCACCCACGCGCCGGCGCCGCGCAGCCCGGCCACCACCCGCCCGCGCAGCAGCGCCACGGCGAGCGCGGCCACGCCCACCACCAGCGCCATCCCCAGCGCGTACGCGCCGAACAGCGCCAGCCCGCGCAGCGGCGAGCCGACCCGCAGGCTGGTCACCACGATCGCCAGGAACGGCGCGATCGCGCAGGTCAGCGACGTCAGCGCGTACGCCGCGCCGAACAGCGCCATGGACGGCCAGGTGCGGATGAGCCGGGGCGCGGTGCGCAATGGGCGGGGCGCGGGCAGCCGCCGGCCGGCGAGCAGCCACAGGCCGGCCACTGCCAGCAGCACGCCGAGCGTCACGGTCAGCCAGGGCAGCCGGGGGCGCAGCCAGTCCGCCGCCGGCGCCACGGCCAGCCCGAACGCGCCGAAGACCAGCGCGTACCCGAGCGTCAGCCCGGCCGTCGCGGTGAGCGCGCGGCCGACCGCGCCGCGCCCGTCGCCGGGGCCGGCCACCAGCAACGACAGGTACGCGGGCAGCATCGCGAAGCCGCACGGGTTGACCGCGCCGAGCATGCCGGCGGTGAGCGCGAGCAGCAGCGCGCCGGTCATCCCCGGGCCAGCGTCTCGACCTGCCGGGTCAGTGCTTCGCCGTCGAGGAAGCCCTGGTGGACCACCTTTCCGTCCCGGTCGACGATGACGAACGTGCTCTGCTCGGCCACCTTGAACCGGCGCCACAGCGTGCCGGCGCGGTCGTCGAGCTGTGGCGTGCCGGCCAGGTCGAACTCGGTGACGAAGTCCTTCATCGCCCGCTGCTGGCCGAGGCCGGCGACGCCGACGATGGGCACGGTGTCCCGATAGGTCGGGGCGATCTCGGCGACGGTCCACGCCTGGCTGGCGCAGGTGGCGCACCAGGGCGCCCAGAACCACAGCACGACCGGGCGTCCGGCGAGGGCGGCGGCGGAGAACGCCGTACCGTCGAGCGTCCTCGCGGTGAACGCCAGCGTCGTCGGCACCCGGGCCGGCGGCGCCGACGGCGTACCGGTGGACGCGGTCGGGGCGGTCGCGGTCGGGGCGGCGGTGGACCCGGCGGGCGCCGCGCCGGCCGGCGTGGTCCGCTCGGGGCCGACCGCGCAGGCCGCGGTGCCGGCGAGCGTCGCGGCCAGCACGGCGGCGGCGCCGAGGCGGTGGACGGTACGGGATGGCATCGGCGCCTCCTGGGCGGGACGGCTACTCGGCCTTGACCAGCCGGAGCGCGAGTTCGGGGCAGACCTTGACCGCCTTGAGCGCGCCCTCGCGCAGCCAGGTCGGGACCGGGGTGGGCGGGAAGGCCGGATATCCGTTGCCGTCGAGCCGGATGAAATCCGGCACCACGTGCGCGCAGAGCCCGTGCCCGTCGCAGCGGGACCAGTCCAGGGTGAGTTTCTGCGGGTTGCCGTCGGGCGCCCCGGGCAGACCCATGGTGCCCTTGACCCGTTTGCCGCAGCCCTCCCCGGTGGCGTGCAGCCGCAGGTCGTCGGCGAACACCTCCATGGCGGACAGCGCGAACCGGGCGGTGCCGTCCGGGTGGCTGCACGCGCCGCGTCCCTTCACGTCGCCGGCCGCGGCGCGGACCAGCTCGATCGGCGCGCTGCCGGAGACCGCGAGGTCGACGGAGCGGGCCAGGTCGGGCAGGCCCATCTTGCACGGGCCGCACTGGCCGGCGGACTCGCCGGCCAGGTAGCGGACCACCTGGGCGGCCTCGCCGAGCGGACAGGTGTCGGTGCCGAGCGGCACGATGATGCCGGCGCCGAGCGTGCCGCCGACCGCGGCGAGCCCCTTGCGGGAGACCTCGGCCCGTTCCGCCGCCTCGGCGGTGATCCACTTGCCGTGGTAGCCGCCCATCAGGATGCCCGGCCCGGGCGGCACCTCGCACAGGTCGAGGATCTCGCGCAGCGGGGTGCCGGCGGCGCACTCGACCACGGCCGGGCGCTTCGCCGACCCGGTGACGGTGAGCAGCACGGTGCCCGGCTCGTCGTCGGTGCCGAGCGCCGCGTACTCGTACGGGCCGATCCGGGCGGCGACGGCGAGCTGGGCGTACGTCTCGGCGTTGGAGAGCAGGGTGGGCAGCCCGTTGACGCCGGAGTCGCTGGACCGCTTCTTGGTGCCGGGTGGGATGTGCGGCAGGCCGTTGATGCCGTTGACCAGCGCGCCGCCCTCGCCGGAGATGAACCGGTGCGGCACGGTGACGATGGTGGTCGGCACCGGCATCCGCCGTTCCTGCAACGCCTCGGTCAGCGAGGGCCGGCCCAGGTCGTCGTCGGCCACCCCGATCACGATCTCCTCGGCGTCCAGCGCGAACGCGGCCAGCGCGGCGCCGTCCAGGACGAGGTGCGGGGCCCGGGTGAGCAGCACCTTGTCCTTCCAGCTCGCCGGCTCCCCCTCGGTGGCGTTGACCACCACCACGGCGGCGAGGTCCTGCCGTTCGCAGGATTCCAGCACGGCGCGCAGCTTGCGGGCGAACGGGAAGCCCGCCCCGCCCTTGCCCTTGAGGTCGATCGCCTCGGCGAGCCGGAGCAACGCGGCCGGCTCCATCGGGCCGATCGGGCCGCGCACCTCCTCGTGGGCGAGCAGGTCGAGCCGGCCGAACTCGGCGAACCCGGCGGTGAGGCGGGGTTCCCCGACGCAGGCGACCGGGGGGACGGCGGTCCGCTTCACCGGGCCTCACCCCGCAGCCCGGCCCAGTAGGCCCCGTCGACCGCGTCCGCGTCGGCCTTCCGGCGGCGGCTGGGACGGCTGTCCTTGGTGGCCCGCAGCGCGCGGCGGGAGGCGAGGTCGACGAGCGTCGGGGTGTCGTCGACGAACGCGTCGTCGGCGGTGTAGCGGGCCGGCGGGCGCCAGTAGTCCGGCTCCTCCGGCACGTCCTCCTCGTCCCGGTAGCGCCGACCGGTCCCGCTGCGCGGCTCCGCCGAGATCGGGGTACCGGAGATCGGGCCGGCCGAGATCGGGCCGGCCGAGATCGGCTCGCTCGCCCAGCGGCGAGGGCTGTCCCACGGCTCCTCGGCCTCGTCGGTCGGGCGGGGCGGGGCCGAGTAGCGGGCCACCTCGGCGGGGGTGGCGTACCGGCTGCTGTCCGGCGGGGCGGAGTGCCGGCCACCGGTGTCCGGCGGGGCGGAGTGCCGACCGCCGCTCTCCGGCGGGGCGGAGTACTGCGCGGCGGCCTCCTCGGCGGCCCGGGCCCGACGGCTGACCCGCTCCTCGGTGTCCCGGCGACGTCGGCGGGACCGTTCCCCGTCGCGCCGGCCGGCGACCGGCTCCAGTTCCTCGTCGCGGCTCGGGCGCACCGACTCGCGCTCGTCGTCGCGTACCCGGGTGGTCACCCGCTCGGTGTCCCGGCTCCGGGTGGACCGCCGCTCGGCCGGCACCTCCTGCGTCCGGGCGCGCCGCGTCGGCTCGGCCGGCTCCTCGGCGCGCCGCCGGGCGGCGGCCGCGCGGACCGGCTCCCGCAGCGATCCGGGTTCCGGCACCACCGGTACGGCGAACCGCTCGGGATCCCGCTGCCGGGCGGTGCCGGCCGGCGCGGTCCAGGTGGCGGTGGCCTCGGCCCAGCGGCCGCCACGACCCCGGCCGGCGGCCTTCTCCTCCTTCTCCGTGGTCTTCTTGCGGCCCAGCGCGGCGAACACGCCGGTACGCTCCTCGCCCTTGCCGGCCATCGCCTTGTTCAGGGCGGCGGCCTGGTGCTGCTCGCGGCTGCGCTTGCCGAGGTGGACGGAGAGGCGCACCAGCAGCGCCATCACCACGAGCAGCACGCAGGCGAGGTAGCTGACCACCACCCAACTCGCCGCCGCACGGCCGGCGTTGAGGCCGTGGAACAGCGCGAACGGCCAGGAGACGTACGCCATCGAGTGCAGCGCGCGCCAGAACCACTTGGGACCGACGCCGGCGAACCGGACCCGGATCAGCCCGGTCCAGAGCACGCCCACCATGAGCAGCGCGGCGACGGTGCCCAGCCCGACGTAGAGGCCGCTGCCGCCGATGAACGGCACCACCGCGTCGGTCGGCCCGGCCCGGCCGATCGCGATCTTGGTGATGACGTGGAAGACCAGCCCGACCACGCCGAGCACGCCGGTGGCGCGGTGCGCCGACTGGAGCAGCACCCGGTGCCGGATGAGCAGCACCAGCCGGTCGGTGGCGAGCAGTCCCAGCATCACGGTGAGGCTGAGCGAGACCAGGGTGACCACCCCGGCGAAGAACTCGGTGAAGAAGAATCCGTACGCGTACATGGCGCCGCCGGCGCCGGCGAGCTCCACACCCGCCCACGCGAGGCCGAGCGCGGAGGCGGTGAGTGCCACCATCGCGGACTTCGACATGGTCCGGACACCACGGCTGGAGGTGGTGGTCCGGACGGTCGTCGCCTTCTCGTTCTGCTGTGCCCGGCCCATCTGCTCCTCGATCGTCTCGCGGCGGCGCCCCCACCGGCCGACCCTGCTCCCCACTCAGGTACGGAGCGACGGCCCGGACGGATCACCTCCGGTGGCGAATTTCTCGACCCGTTCCTCGAACCGTGCCGGCCGGACGCGCGTGTAGCGCTGCACGCAACGACGGATGCCCATGCGTTGACATTTCTTGCAACATGCTCGTAACCTTGCGGAAAATTTCAGCACCGGCTGCAAGAAGCCGGCACTGAAGCCCTCCCCAGGCTCCACTCCCTCACTCCCCCGCACCCCCGAGGAGTCCTGATGCATCGACGCCGATGCCGCGCCGCGGCGCTCGCGCTGACCGTGGCCGCGAGCCTGCTCGTCCCGACCACAGTGGCGGCACCCCCGGCCGCCGCCGCCACGCCTGGCGGCAAGAAGGTCATCGTCCAGCTCTTCGAGTGGAACTGGACCTCGGTGGCCAGCGAGTGCACCAGCACGCTCGGCCCCAAGGGCTACGGCTACGTCCAGGTGTCCCCGCCGCAGGAGCACGTCAACAGCAGCCCGTGGTGGGTGTCCTACCAGCCGGTCAGCTACCGGATCGAGTCCCGCAAGGGCACCCGCGCCCAGTTCCAGTCCATGGTGAACACCTGCCACAACGCCGGCGTCAAGGTGATCGTCGACGCGGTGGTCAACCACATGTCCGGGCAGGACAACGGCGGCACCGGCTGGGCCGGCACGTCCTACGGCCACTACAACTACCCGGGCACCTACTCGGCGGCGGACTTCCACTACTGCGGCCGCAACGGCACCAACGACATCGCCAACTACAACGACCGGTACGAGGTGCAGAACTGCGAGCTGGTCAACCTGGCCGACCTCAAGACCGAGTCGGACTACGTCCGCACCCGGCTCGCCACCTACCTCAACGACCTGCTCTCGCTCGGCGTGGACGGGTTCCGGCTGGACGGCAGCAAGCACATGCCGGCCGCCGACATCGCGGCGATCAAGGCGAAGCTGTCCCGTCCGGCCTACCTGGTGCAGGAGGTCATCTACGGCGCGGGTGAGCCGGTCCAGCCGACCGAGTACACCGGCAACGGCGACGTGCACGAGTTCCGGTACGGCAAGGACCTGGCCCGGATGTTCAACAACGAGCGGCTGGCGTACCTGAAGAACTTCGGCGAGTCCTGGGGTTACCTGCCGGGCGGTTCGGCGGTGGTCTTCACCGACAACCACGACACCCAGCGCGACGGCGGCGTGCTCACCTACCGCGACCGCGGCACGTACGCGCTGGCCAACGCGTTCATGCTGGCCTGGCCGTACGGCACCCCGGCGGTGATGTCGAGCTTCACGTTCAGCGGCAAGGACCAGGGGCCGCCCTCGGACGGCAGCAACAGGATCACCAACACCACCTGCTACTCCGGCTGGGAGTGCGAGCACCGCTGGGCGGCCATCGCCAACATGGTCGGCTTCCGCAACGCCACCGAGGGCGCCGCGGTCGCCAACTGGTACGACAACGGCTACCAGCACATCGCGTTCAGCCGGGCCGGCAAGGGCTACCTGACGATCAACGACGAGGACGCCGCGGTGAGCGGCCGCTCCTACTACACCGGACTGCCGGCCGGCCGCTACTGCGACGTCATCCACGGCACGTTCAGCAACGGGTCGTGCAGCGGCCCGGTGATCACCGTGGACTCGTCGGGCTGGTTCGCCGCGACGGTCAACGCGCACGACGCCATCGCCATCCACGTCGGAGCGAAGGTGAGCTGACCTGGTCCGGAGGCCCCCGTGTCGCAGTTGGCGGCACGGGGGCCTCCGGTCGGTTACAGTCGTTTTCGTGCCTTTCGACCGAATCACCGGGCGGCGGATACCCGGCTGGCTGTTCGCCGCGCTCGGCGTACCGCTGCTGTTGGCCACCGCGCTGCTGGTCGGTCACGCGCTCACCGGCACGCCGGCGCCCGTGCCGGCCGGCGCCGGGCCCGCCACCACGCCGCCGGCCTCACCGCGACCGTCGCCGGTGGAGTCCGTGCCGCCCGCCGCGCCCGCGCCGGCCGGCCTGCCGGTGGTCACCTACGACCCGGCGCCCCGCGGCTTCCCCGCCGACCCGGCGCCGGCCGACACCCGGCAGCTCCGCGAGGGGGCGCGGCCCAACCGCAGGATCGCCGCGTACGACGCGCCCGGCGGCCGGCCCCGGGCCTTCCTCGCGCCGACGATCAGCGACGTCCCGCTGACCATGCCGATCGTCGAGCGCCGCAGCGGGTGGACCGCGGTGCTGCTCCCCTCCGCGAACCGCACCATCGCCTGGTTGCCGGAGGGCGGCTGGACCACTGTCGCGCTGCGCGACCAGATCGTGGTGGAACGCCGCACGCACCGGCTCACCTGGCTGCGGGACGGGCGCGCGGTCCACACCTGGCCGGTCAGCCTCGGCATGCGCGGCCAGCTCACCCCGCTCGGGCGCACCTTCATCCTGGGTCGCACGCCACCGCCGCAGGACGTCTACGGCGGCGTCGACATCTTCGCGCTCGGCGCGGTCCCCGACGACCCGGACGCGGTGCCGACCGGCCTGCGCGGCGCCCACATCGGGCTGCACACCTGGTACGACGACGACACGCTCGGCAAGAACGTCACCAACGGCTGCATCCGGCTGACCCGCGCCGCCCAACGCCAACTCCTCGCCGAGTTGGCGCCCGGCACCGGCTTCGTGGTCGTCGACCGCCTCCCCTGACCGCCCCGCCGCCCGCTTGTTGGGCGGGGGCCCCGCTTAACACGTGGGTGTTAAGCGGGGCCCGCGCCTCTACCGAATGCGTTAAGCGGGGCCCCCGCCTTTCACCCCAGCAACCAGCCGTTGGCCTCCGCGACCCGCACCGCGTCGGCGCGGTTGCGGGCGCCGGTCTTGCCGATCGCCGACGAGAGATGGTTGCGGACCGTGCCCTCGGACAGGTGCAGCGTCGCCGCCAGCTCGGCCACCGTGCCTCCGCCCCGGGCCGTCCGCAGCACCTCGGTCTCCCGCTCGGTGAGCGGGCTCGCGCCGGTGGCCAGCGTCTCGGCGGCCAGCGTCGGGTCGACCACCCGCAGGCCGGCGTGCACCCGGCGGACCGCGTCGGCGAGCTGACGGGCCGGGGTGTCCTTGACCACGAAGCCGTTCGCGCCCGCCTCCATCGCCCGCCGCAGATAGCCGGGCCGGCCGAACGTGGTCACCACCAGCACCCGGCAGCCGGGCAGCGCGGCCCGGAGCGCCGCCGTGGCGGCCACCCCGTCCAGGCCGGGCATCTCCACGTCGAGCAGCGCCACGTCCGGATGGGTGCGCAGCGCCGCCGGCACCACCTCGTCACCGCGGCTCACCTCCGCCACCACGGAGAGGTCGGGTTCCAGCGACAACAACGCGGCCAGCGCGCCCCGGACCAGCGCCTGGTCGTCGGCGAGCAGCAGTCTGATCGACGCGGTCATCCGGGTGTCCTTCCATTGGGGTCCGGCACCGCGACCCGGAGCAGGAACCCGCGCCCGCCGGGCGGCCGGGCCACCGTCACGGTCGCGTCCAGCAGGTCGGCCCGCTCCCGCAGCCCGACCAGCCCGTGCCCGGTCGCCGGCGACCCGGCGGCCGGCCCCCGACCGTCGTCGCGTACCTCCACCGCCGCCGGGTCGACCCGGATCACGCAGCGCCGCGCGCCGCTGTGCCGCACCACGTTGGTCACCCCCTCCCGGACCGCCCAGCCGAACAACTCGTCCCGGTCCGCCGGCAGCTCCGGCACCGTCTCCGGCAGCTCCGCGACGACGCCCGCGGCGGCCAGCGCCGACCGGGCGCCGGCCAGTTCGGACGCCAGATCCACCCCGCGGTACGCCCCGACGGTGCCCCGCACGTCGGCCAGCGCCTCCCGGGCCAGCCGCTCCACGTCGGCGATCTCGACCGCCGCGCGCGCCGGGTCCAGCTCCAGCAGCCGACCGGCCAGCTCCGCCTTCACCGCCACCACGGTCAGCGAGTGCCCGAGGATGTCGTGCAGGTCCCGGGCGGTGCGGGCGCGTTCCTCGGCCACCGCGAGCCGCCGGATCTCCTGCTGCGCGGCCTGGAGTTCGCCGTTGCGCTGGGCCAGCCGACTCACCCCGAACATGGCGAACGAGGCGAGGACGACGGCGAAGACGATGGTCTGCTCGGCCTGCCAGCCGGATACCAACCGGCCCAGCACCACCGGGGTGAACGCGGCGAGCAGCACCACCACGACGGCCGGCCGGGTCGGCAGCAGGAAGATCGCCGCGGCCGCCACGAAGACCAGGGTGGCCATCCACTCGCCCCCGGTGCCCGGGATCCCGGCCAGGCCGAGGGCGAGCAGTCCACCGAGGATCACCCATGCCCGGCGCGGCGGGATCTGCCGCCGGGACCGGCGCATCAACCGGCCCCACTCGAACGCCAGCACGTAGCCGAGCCCGAAGGCGACCAGCGTGCCCACCCCCAGCACCCGCCGCCACACCTGCTCCTGGTGCAGGGCGGTGTCCAGGGCGACGTTGAGGAAGACCAGCCAGACCGCCGCCAGCAGCCACCCGGTGAGCCGCCAGCGACGGCTCACCGGGTGCGGGTCCTCGGGCAGCAGCTTCACGCCGATCACGCTAGTCCCCGCTCAGACCCGCGTGGTGTCCCGGCGGAACAGCCGGGCCGCGCCGAGGCCGAAGAACGCGGTCCAGGCGGCCACGTTGCCGACCGCCGCCCAGTCCACCCCGGTGCCGGTCAGCGGCGCGCGAGCGAGCTGACCGACCCCGTACACCGGGGTGAACTTGGCGACCTGCTGCATCACGTCGGGCAGCAGACTCAGCGGGACGAACAGGCCGCCCAGCATGGCCAGGATGGCCAACGCCGGGCCCATGAACTGCATGACGTTCTCGGCCGGGGCGAGGTAGCCGACGAAGAGGCCGAACGCGGCGAAGACCAGCGAGCCGAGCCAGGCGGTCAGGCCGGACTCCAGCCAGACGTGCGCCGGCAGCCGGACGCCGGAGGCGGCGCCGACGCCGAACTCGACGAGCACGCCGAGCAGGCCGAGCACCATCGCGGTGGCCACCTTCGTCGCCACGTACGCGGCCGGGCGCAGCGGGGTCAGCCGCAACTGCCGGCTCCAGCCCAGCGCCCGCTCGGTGGCGACGGCCGCGCCGGCGCTGGTGGTGGCCACCATGGCCGCGTACACGGCCAGGCTGATCATGATCCAGCCGGTGACCGGCAGGCCGTTGTCGAGCTTTTCCCCGCGCGAGGGCAGCCCGAACAGCAGGAAGAAGACCGCCGGCATGACCAGGATGAACATCAGCGTGCGGCGGTTACGCAGTACCCGGCGGATCTCGATGCCGAGCACGGCGGCCGAGAAGCCCCCGAGGGACGGGGGCCGGCGGTCGGTCCGGCGCGTGTCGACGGTGGCGGGTGAGGACGTGGCGGTCATGGCAGGGCTCCCGGGCAAGTGGGTCAGGCAGCGGCGGTCAGGGCGAGGAACGCGTCCTCGAGGTTGCGCGAGGTGATCTCCAGGTCCCGGGCGTCGGTCCGGGTCAGCAGGTGCCGGGCGACGACGTCGGAGTCCTCGCTGTGCACGAGGATCGCGTCGCCGCGTACCTCGACCGAGCGGACGCCCGGCAGCGCGGCGAGCGCGGCCTGGTCGGCGCCGGGCAGCGTGGCCCGCACCACCCGGCCGGCGGCCAGGTTCTTGATCTCGGCGGTGGTGCCGTCGGCGACCACCCGACCGGCCCGGACCAGCACGATCCGGTCCGCGTACGCGTCGGCCTCATCCAGGTAGTGGGTGGCGAACAGGACGGTCCGGCCGGAACGGGCGTCGGTCCGGATCGCCTGCCAGAAGTCGCGTCGGCCCTCAACGTCCATGCCGGTGGTCGGCTCGTCCAGCACCATCAGGTCCGGGTCGGGCAGCAATGCCAGGGCGAACCGCAGCCGCTGCTGCTGGCCGCCGGAACACCTGCCCACCGGCCGGTCGGCGATCTCGGCGATGCCGGCGCGCTCCAGCACCTCGGTCACCGGGCGGGTGTGGCCGTAGAAGTGCGCGGTCATCCGTACCGTCTCGGCGACGGTGAGGTCCTTGAGCAGGCCACCGGTCTGCATCACGGCGGCGACCCGGCCGAGCCGGACGGCGTCGGCGGGGCTGCCGCCGAAGAGCCGGACCGTGCCGGCGTCCGGGCGGGCGAGGCCGAGCAGCATGTCGACGGTGGTGGTCTTGCCGGCGCCGTTGGGGCCGAGGAAGGCCACCACCTCGCCGGGGGTGATCCGCAGGCTGAGCCCGTCGACGGCGGTCACCGGGCCGAAGGTCTTGGTGAGCCCGGCCAGTTCGACGGCCGGTGCGGTGTCGGTCATGCCAAGAATGCTCCGGCGTGCGGGATCGGGGTCCCCGGAGCGGCCGTCACCTTCCGCCCGTGACATTTGTCAGGTGCGCCGCTATGGCGTACCGACAGCAGTCACCGCACCCGGAATCGACGTGCGCACGCGCCGTCGTGGTCGGGCCGGAGCCGACAGCGCTGCGCGCCCGCCACTCGACGGTCGCAGAAGACCCACACTGGTCCCCATGACTGGAAGTCCGACCGTCCGTCGCCAGCGACTCGCCGCCGCCCTCCGCCGACTTCGTGAACAGACCGGCATGACGGCTGACCAGGCGGCGAAGGAGATCGGCATCTCCAAGTCGGCGGTCAGCCGCATCGAGAACGCCCAGGTGTCCGTGATGCCGCCGGTCGCGCGGGCTCTTCTCCACCTCTACGGCGTCGAGGGCGATGAGGTCGACGCGCTCGTGCAGGTGGCGCGGGACGCCCGCAAGCGCGGCTGGTGGCAGGCGTATGACGACGTCCTGCCGGACTGGTTCGAGGTCTACGTCGGACTGGAGGCCGAGGCATCGGAGATCCGGGCGTTCGAGCCTCAACTGGTGCCCGGCTTGGTTCAGACCGCCGACTATGCCCGCGCGGTCGTCCGGGCCGAGCACCCGGACGCACCCGACAATGAGGTCGAACGTCGCGTCGAGTTGCGGATGCGCCGCCAAGGCAACGAATCTTCGCCGAAACTGTGGGTGGTGCTGGACGAGGCCGCGCTGCGACGGCCGATCGGCGGAGCGGAGACGTTCAAGGCGCAGTTGCAGCGGCTTACCGAGGAAGCCGACCGTCCCGGCAACACCGTGCAGATCCTGCCGTTCGCGTCCGGCGAGTACGGCTCGATGGGCAGCGCCTTCAGCCTGCTCGCCTTCCCGGAGCCGGCCGACCCGGGCATCGTCTACGTCGAGACCCGCGCGGGTAGCCTCTATCTGGAGGGCCAACAGGTCAGGGAATACTCCCGCGTCTTCGAGCACCTGGTCGCCACGGCGACCGGCGCCCGCGAGTCACGCGACCTGATCCGGGGGGCGATCAACCAGCTCTGAGGGGACGAGACCGGGTGGGCGAGACCAACAAGGCCGCGGTGACCTGGCGGAAGAGCACCCGCAGCAACGGCTCCGGCGACTGCGTCGAGGTCGCGGGCCACCTCTCCGGCCGGGTCGGCGTGCGGGACAGCAAGGACGCGAGCGGCCCGGTCCTCCTCTTCGACGGGCAGGCGTGGCGGAGCTTCCTTCGCGGTTTCCAGCGGGAGCACACAGACGATTGATTCGCATCCGGTGTGGTGAGCGAAGGGTCAGCTCATGACTTCCACCGAGTTCGACTCGAACGACGAACCACACACCCAGCCGACTCAGGCAGCCGGGCACGACACGGCGGCCAGTGTGGTCCAGGCCGTGAAAGCGTTGGAGATGCGCCGCGAATTCGCCGCGTGGCTCAAGAGCGGTGGCCTCCCCGACCTCACCGATGTCTCCCCCGCCGCGTCAGAACGGCCACCCGGCAAAGACCCTGCTTAGATCTCGCCAGCGCGAACCGAACCAGTTAAGCGGGGCCCCCTCCTCTACCGGATCCGTTAACAGGGGGCCCTTCCTTGCTTACAGGCCGGGAGTGAGGGCCGCCGGGCCGGGTAAGCCGCGCCATGGGCGTACCGACCGGACGCGTCGACACGATAGTGCTCATCCACGGGCTCTGGATGACCCCGCGCAGCTGGGAACGCTGGGCCGAGCGCTACGCGGCGCGCGGCTTCCGGGTGCTCGCCCCGGCCTGGCCCGGCATGGACCGCGAGCCGGCGGCGCTGCGGGCCGATCCCACACCGATCGCCGGCCAGCGGATCGCCGACATCGTCGACCACTACGCGGCGATCATCCGGGAGCTGCCCCGGCCGCCGATCGTCATGGGGCACTCGTTCGGCGGCCTGGTCGCCCAACTGCTGCTGGACCGCCGGCTCGGCGCCGCCGTCGTCGGCGTGCACCCCGCGCCGGTCAAGGGCGTGCTCAAGCTTCCGCTGAGCACGCTGCGCTCCGGGTTCTCGATCCTGCACAACCCGGCCAACCGGCACCGGGCCGTCCCGTTCACCGCCGAGGACTTCCGGTACGCCTTCGGCAACACGCTCACCCGGGCGGAGTCCGACGCCGCCTGGGAGCGGTACGCCGTGCCCGGCGCCGGCCACGTGCTGTTCGAGGGCTCGTTCGCCAACCTTGACCCGGACTCGGCCACCGAGATCGACAGGAAGCGCGCCGACCGGGCGCCGCTGCTGATCACCGCCGGCGGCGAGGACCACGTGGTCCCGCCCTCGCTCGCCACCAGCCTGGCCAATCTCTACCGCAGCTCGACGGCGGTGACCAGCTATCGGGAGTTCCCCGGCCGGTCGCACTTCTTCGGCGGCGAGCCGGGCTGGGAGGAGGAGGCCGACTTCGCGCTGGAGTGGGCGGTCGAGGCGGCGAACGAGTTCTCCCCGACCGTGGTCAGCGCGGCGCCCCGACGCAACCGGGCCGGGTAGCGGTCACCGGTTGACCGCCACCCCGGGCAGGCTCAGGCCATGAATCTTGATCGCTCCGGGTCCAGGATCGACCACCTCAACGTCGCCGTGCCCGACCTCGCCACCGCCGTGGCCTTCTACGAGCCCGTGCTGGCCAGCATCGGCATCAGCAAGATGCTGGAGATCCCGCCGAACGCGACCCCGAACCAGCCGACGGCCATGACCGGCTTCGGGCTGGCCGGGGTGAAGCCGTACTTCTGGCTGATCGACGGCGGCACGGTCGGCACGAACATGCACCTGGCCTTCACCGTCGACACCCGCGACGACGTCACCACGTTCTACCGTGCCGCGCTCGACGCCGGCGCCACCTCACTGCTGGTGCCCGCGATGCACCCCGAATACCACGACGACTACTACGGCGCCTTCGTGCTAGATCCGCACGGCATCAACCTGGAGGCGGTCTGTCATCGGAGCTAGGCACCTGCCGGTGCCCACCCTCCTGGCACGAGCCCTTCGACGCATAGTCATCCCAGGCAAGGCTCTCCGTAAAGCTCTGGCTGATCTCGCGAGGCGCGCCTGCAGTCCTCGTCGGTCACCAGGTAACCGCGCTCGGCCCACCGGGCCCGTAGCCCGTCCGCCCGCATCTTCCGTCGCAGGGCGTCCGCGATGAAGCCAGACATCCTGCCGGCTGAGCGCTCGACGTCATCGGCAACGTCGTCGGGCAGGCTGATCGTGATCCGCCGCGTCATGCTCCCAGCATCGTGGGTGCCTGCTTCGTGGCGAGCGCGGCGCGCTGGGCCGTTCGGGACTGGTGTGGGCGTGAGTGGGGCGGGTATGACGGAGCGATGAGGGCGAGTTTCCGGCTCGGCCGGGTCGCGGGCGTACCCGTCGGCGTCAACTGGAGTGTCCTGGTCATCTTCGTGCTGATCGCCTGGACGTTGTCGGCCAGCCTGTTCCCGCGCTCGTACCCGGGCCACTCGCCGGTGGCCTACGTCGCCGCCGGCCTGGCCGCCGCGGTGGTCTTCTTCCTCGGGCTGCTCGCCCACGAGGTGTCGCACGCGGTGGTGGCCAAGCGCAACGGCATCGAGGTCGAGGGCATCACGCTCTGGCTCTTCGGCGGCGTCGCCGAGCTGAAGGGCGAGGCGAAGGACCCCGGCGCCGAGCTGCGGATCGCCGGCGTCGGGCCGCTGGTCAGCCTGATCATCGGCGTGGTGTTCGGCGCGATCGCGGTGGCCGTCGCGGTGGCCGGCGGGCACGGCCTGCTGCTCGGCGCGCTGTCCTGGCTGGCCGGCATCAACGTGCTGCTGGCGCTCTTCAACGTGCTGCCGGCCGCACCGCTGGACGGTGGCCGGTTGCTGCGGGCGGCGGTGTGGAAGGCGACCGGCGACCGGACCCGGGCCTCGGTGGTGGCCGCCGGCGCCGGCCGGGTGCTGGGCATCGTGCTGATCGGCCTCGGGCTGTGGCGGTTCCTCAGCGGCGCCGGGTTCGGTGGGCTCTGGCTGGCGCTGATCGGCTGGTTCCTGATCGGCGCGGCCGGCCAGGAGGAGCGCCAGGCGCGAATGGGCGACGCGCTGCGCGGCATCCGGGTCGGCGACGTCATGACGCCGCAGCCGCAGACCGCGTCCGGCGACCTGACCGTGGCCGACTTCGTCGACCACTACCTGTTCGCGTACCGGCACTCGGCGCTGCCGCTGACCGCCGACGGCCGGCCGGTCGGCCTGGTCACGCTCGATCGGGTACGCGGCATCGCACCGGACCGCCGCCCGTCCACCACGCTGGCCGAGGTGTCCTGCCGGGCCGACGAGTTGGTGCTCGCCCGCCCGGAGGAACAGCTCACCGACCTGCTCCCCCGGCTCAACGAGTGCACCGACGGCCGGGCGCTGGTGGTGATCGACGACCAGTTGGTCGGGATCGTCTCGCCCAGCGACATCAGCCGCGCGGTGCAGCGCGGCAGCCTGCGTCAGCAGACGTCCGCCGGCCGCTGAGCTCAGTCGCGGGGGAAGTAGCGGTCCAGCTCCGCGGTGCGGAACTTCCCGGTCGGGTCGAACTCGCGCAGCAGCGCCGCGAAGTCGGCGTGCCGGGGGTACGCGGCGGCCGGGTCGCGGTCGAACAGCTTGCCCCAGTGCGGGCGCGGCGCGAACGGGGCGAGCCGTTGCTCCACCTCGGCCAGCACCGGCGCCACCGCCGTCGGGTCGCCGATCCAGGTGAAGTGCAGCGCCAGCGTGTCGCGCCGGTGGTTCGGGCTGAGCCACAGCTCGTCGGCGGCCACCGTACGCAGCTCGCAGACCTGGAGCACGGCGGCGATCCGCTCGGCGACCGGGTCGAGCGCGGCGAGCGCCGCCGCGGCGTCGGCGCGGGCCACGTGCCACTCGGACTGCAACTCGTCGCCGCTGCTCGGGGTGAAGCCGAGCCGGAAGTGCGGCAGTCGCTCGTGCCACGGCCCGGGCTCGCCGAACTGGGCGGTGCAATGCTCCGGTGACATGCCCGGCACCGGGTGCTGCGGCGTCTCGGCGGCGACGGTGTCCAGCCAATCGGCCGGCGGCGGCGCCTGGTCGGCCCGCTGCTTGATCCACACCTGGTCGAAGCGCGCCGACCGCCAGCCGGTGAACACGCTGACGCTGTACGCGGCGTCGAGCGCCTCGTCGAGCGCGGCCCGGGGCAGGCCGAGCCGGACGTACTGCCGCACCGTGAACGTGGGGACGACGTCGAGCGTGAGCCGGGTGACCACGCCCAGCGCGCCGAGGTTGACCACCAGCCCGGCGAAGCGGGGATCGGTCCGGTCGACGGTGAGCAGGTCGCCGTCGGCGGTGACCAGTTCCAGGACGGCGACGGCGGCGGCCAGGTTGCGGTTGGCGACGCCGGAGCCGTGGGTGGCGGTGGCGACCGAGCCGGCCACCGAGATGTGCGGCAGCGAGGCGAGGTTCGCCAACGCGTACCCCTGGGTGTGCAGCGCGGTGGCCAGGTCGCCGTAGCGCAGGCCGGCGGCGACCGTGACGGTGCCGCGGTCGGGGTCGAGCGCGACGGTGGGTGGCAACCCGCCGAGCGCGAGCTGGATGCCGCTGGTGTCGCCGAGCCGGTTGAACGAGTGGCCGGTGCCGACGGCCCGCACCCGGTCCGCGCCGGCGACCAGCCGGCGCAGCTCGTCGAGGGAGGCCGGCCGGTGCCGTTCCCGAGCCGACCAGCGGACGTTGCCGGCCCAGTTGGTGTCGGTCATGCGCTGCATCATCCGCCATCCGGCGCGGGCAGGGTTGCTCCGGGGTCGCAGCGGGAATCCGGTACGGATGAGCAGCTACCGCGACCCGAGCCTCCGCGGCGACGTGTACCCGTCGGAGGAGGAGATCGATCCCACCGGCGTCGGCCCCGACCTGACCGCGCCGGTGCCGGCGCCGACGCCGGAACCCGAGCCGGACCCGGTGCCCCGGCCGGGGCCGCCGCCCCGCGAGGGGCCGGGCCGGTCGATCGTGACCCGGCACCTGGACGGTTCCGTCGAGGTGGTGACCGACCTGGACGGCGACGGCGTGGCCGACGTGGTGCAGGTCGACCTGGACGGCGACGGCGTCCCGGACCTGACGTACCTGGACAGCGACCGCGACGGCCGGCTCGACACGATCCGGCGCGCGACGGCGGGCTGACCGCCGCCGGCCTGGACGCTGCCACCGACCGCCGCTCGCCGCCGACCGACTCGGGGCCGCCCGGCCTGGCTGCCGGTGCGGATCGCGCCGCTTCCTCCGGCCCCGCTCCGCCCGTCACCCTCCGTGGTGGCCGGTGACGGCACTTTGCGGGAAGCCGATATACCTCCTGGTCATATTTATGACTCTGCGGTATACCGCCTTTGACCGACGCCTTCTGTTCCGGAACCCGGCGGGGCAGCCCCGAAGCTGCCGGCACCGGCCAGGCCCGGGCCGAGCCGCGCTGGGGCGCGCGCTCAGAGCTGCGGCATCACCTCGGCGGCGACCAGTTCCAGGTGGTCCAGGTCGGCCAGGTCGAGCACCTGGAGGTAGACCCGGCCGCTGCCCGCCTCGGCGTACCGGCCGAGCGTGTCGACCACCTCGGCGGGCGTGCCGGCGGCGCCGTTCGCGCGCAGTTCGGCGGGTTCCCGGCCGATCGCCTCGGCCCGCCGGGCCACCTCGGCGTCGTCCCGGCCGCAGCAGAGCACCAGCGCGTTGGACCAGGTCATCGTGGCCGGGTCCCGGTCGATCTCGGCGCAGGCGTCCCGCACCCGCCGGAACTGGGCCGTCGTGTCGTCGACCGAGGCGAACGGCAGGTTGAACTCGTCGGCGTAGCGGGCGGCCAGGCGGGGCGTGCGCTTCGGGCCCATGCCGCCGAGCAGGATCGGCGGGCGTGGCCGCTGCACCGGCTTGGGCAGCGCCGGTGAGTCGGTGACCGGGTAGTACGTGCCGGGGAAGTCGAACGTGGACCCGGCCGGGGTGGACCAGAGCCCGGTGATGACCGCGAGCTGCTCCTCCAGCCGGGCGAACCGCTCGCCCAGCGGCGGGAACGGGATGCCGTACGCGGCGTGCTCCTCGGCGTACCAGCCGGTGCCGATGCCCAGCTCGACCCGGCCGCCGCTCATCTGGTCGACCTGCGCCACGGTGATGGCGAGCGGGCCGGGCAGTCGGAACGTGGCGGCGCTCATCAGCGTGCCGAGCCGGATCCTGGTGGTGTCCCGGGCGAGGCCGGCGAGTGTGGTCCACGCGTCGGTCGGGCCGGGGTCGCCGCTCACCGAGCCCATCTTCAGGTAGTGGTCGGAGCGGAAGAACGCGGCGAAGCCCGTCTCCTCCGCGCGGCGCGCCACGGCGAGCAACTGGTCGTAGCTGGCCCCCTGCTGGGGTTCGGTGAAGATCCGCAGTTCCATGCCCCGAGCATAGGGACAGCCTCCATGCCTTTGCCGGCATATAACCGGTGTGGCATATTGGGTGGGTGCCCGTGGACACCTTCGCCGTGCTGGCCGAGCCCGCCCGCCGCCACATCCTCGACCGGCTGCGCCGGGCGGAGAGCAGCGTCGGCGAGCTGGTGGACGCGCTGGGCATGAGCCAGCCGACCGTCTCCAAACACCTCCGGGTGCTCCGCGAGGCCGGCCTGGTCACCTGCCGGACCGCCGCCCAACGGCGGATCTACCGGGTCGACACCGCGCCGTTACGGGCCGTGGACGACTGGCTCGGGCCGTACCGGCTGATGTGGACCGAGCGCCTCGACGCCCTGGAACGCCATCTCGACCGTCAGGAGTGACGATGCCGCGTGACAGCTTCCGCCCCGGCCCGCTCGCCGACGTGGACCGGGTTCCGGTCGACGACCGGTGGGACCTGGTCCTCGTCCGGGACCTGCGACACCCGCCCGAGCGGGTGTGGACCGCGCTGACCGACCCGGCGCAACTCGCCGAGTGGGCCCCGTTCCTGGCCGACCGCGACCTGGGCAGCCCGGGCGACACCACGCTCCGCACGGTCGACGGCGACCAGGCGCACCCGACACCGGCCACGATCCTGCGGGCGGACCGCCCGAGCGTGCTGGAGTACACCTGGGGCAGCGCCCTGCTCCGCTGGGAGCTGGCCCCGGCCGGCGCCGGCACCAGGCTCACGTTGCGGCACCGGATCGACCAGCCCGACCTGGCCCCGATGGTGGCCGCCGGCTGGCACCTCTGCCTGGACGTCGCCGGCCACCTGCTCGACGGCGAACCGGTCGGCCCGATCCGGGGCGCGGAGGCGAAGGAGTTCGAGTGGACGGCGCTGCGCGACGCGTACGCCGAACGCCTGGACAATCCCTGAAACCTCGGGCCGGGTACGGATCCGATCGGGCAGGGCCAGCCGGCGCTCCACCGCAGCATGGTGGTCGCGGGAGCCGGCGCGCAGTGCGGCCAGCATCGGCGCCACCGCCCCTCGGTCGCCCTACCGGTCGAGGTGGTCGGCGGGTGCGGTCTGCAACAGCCAGGCCAGCGGCATCCGCGCGTGTTCGGCGTACCGACCGTCGCCGGTCAGCTCATGGAGCGTGACGGTCTGCGCGCCGTCCCGCTCGACCACCCAGTAGCGCGGGATTTCGGCCGAGGCGTACTCCCGGACCTTGGTGACGGAGTCCATCGCCTCGGTGCCGGGTGAGACGATCTCGACCACGAGAGCGAGGTCGACCACCGCCGACCAGACGCCCCGCGCCGGCGGCTTCCGCCACACGGTGAGGTCGGGGATCCGGCCACCGTCGCCGTTGGGCCCGGGAACGCGTACGCCGACCGCCTGGAGCACCTGCTCGGCGGGCCAGCCGGCCATGATCAGCCAGGCGAAGAGGCGGCTCGCGATGATCGCGTGCTCCGAGTCAGGCGGCGGCATGACCGACAGGACCCACTCGGGGCTGGTCTCGTAGCGGTGACCGTTCGGGTCGGTCGCGTTCATCGTCGCCACGTCGTCGAGCGTCACGACGGCGGGCATGTGCATGCCGACGGCCTCAGCGCTCATGCCGCCATCCTAGGCGAGCGCCCGGCGCCACCCGGGCGTCCGACACGGGCGGACGGAAGACACCGTCGAGCCAGCGGTGGCAAGATCACTTCCATGACGAGTGTGTCCCGCCCGTACGGCGCGCTGCCGCGGATCGTGCCGGCGGAGGCGTTCGCGGACGTACCGCCCGGCCGGTTCCTGGCGGTGCTGGAGGCGGTCACGATGGTCCTCACCCTCCCCGGTCGCGCCGCCGAGCGGGTGGACGCGCTGGTCGTCCCCACCGGGCAGGGCGAGGACTGGCGGCTCACCGACGCGATCCGCGCCTGGGAGGCCGGCCCGGCGCTGCGCCACCTGCTGGTGGCGAGCACCAACCGGGCCGAGCGGACCTACCGGCCGCTCACGCTGGACCGGCTGCGGAGTCTCGGCCTGCGCCGGGTCGACGGCGTCGTGCTCCAGGCCGAGCCGGCCACCGACACCGGCCGGCAGGCCGCCTGGATCGCCGATCGGGTCGGCGCCCTGGGCATTGGCAGCATGGCGCTCGTCGTCTCCCCGTACCACCTGGTCCGGGCCTATCTCACGGTGCTGCGGGCCTGCGACGAGGCCGGTCTGCGGGTCCCGATGGTCCCGCTCCCGGTGGCGGTCGCCCCGGATGCCCCGGTCCCGGAGACCGGGGCGTCCGGCTACGACCTGGTGGCCGGCGAGGTCGGGCGCCTGCTCCACTATCCCGACCAGGGCTGGATCGCCACGCCGGACCGGCTGCGCGACTATCTGCGCTGGCTCTGGGCCGAGCACGGCGCCCTGCTCACCGGCCCCGGGGCCGGGCCCGTCAGCGCCAGTCGCTGATCCACACGTCGCGCGTCGTACACCGTCTCGGGCTTCGGGGTCCTCCCCCGGTGCGTGCCGGTGCCAGCGCGGGGTGCGGGCGCTGCCAGCGGCACCGGCCATGGTCGGCGCCATGAGTTACGCATTCGAGGCGGAGGGCCTGGTCAAGCGGTTCGGTTCGACGACCGCGCTGGCCGGGATCGACCTCGCCGCACGACGGGGGACCGTGCTGGGCGTGCTGGGGCCGAACGGCGCCGGCAAGACCACCGCGGTGCGGATCCTCGCCACCCTGCTACGCCCGGACGAGGGCCGGGCCACGGTCGGTGGCCACGACGTGGTCGCCGACGCCGGGAAGGTACGCCGGCTGATCGGCCTGACCGGGCAGTACGCCTCGGTCGACGAGGACCTGACCGGCACCCAGAACCTGGTGCTGATCGGCCGGCTGCTCGACCTGAGCGGCCGCGACGCCCGGGCCGGTCGCCGGGCCGGTGACCCGGTCGCCGATCTGGACCGTGGCGATCATCGCGGTCTGCGCGCCACTGGCCGTGCGGGCCTACCGCCGCCGCGCCTGACCGGCCGCACCGAGCCGGGTCGCCGCCCCGCGAACGCCGGGGCGGCGGCCGTCTCACCGAGCCGGGTCGCCGCCCACGAACGCGAGGGCGTCGGCCCGGCTCAGGCCGCGCCCCCGGGCGTACGCGGCGGCGTACCCGTCGTCGCCCAGCTCGGCCCGCAGCCGCTCGGCGAGCCGCTGCGCGTCCGGGTTGGACCGGTCCGGCCAGCCGCGCAGCGAGTCGGACGTGCCGAGCAGCTCGGCGGCCCGCGCGTACCGGCCCACGCCGCCACTCTCTCATCCACGCGACCAGCCGAGCGCGGCGTGCCCGTGGCAGCCGCCGTCCAGCTGGACTAAGCTCCTAGCTAACCGAAAGGGTGGTTATGTCTGCCGAGGTTCACTACAACATGCATGACGCCAAGACCCACCTCTCGCGGATCATCGAGCGGGTAGAACGCGGCGAGGAGATCTTCATCGACCGGGCGGGGACGCCAGTTGCCAAGGTCGTGCCCTTGATCCGACGGACCAACCGCACCGCTATCGGGTCTCTCGCGGGGCAGATCGACCTCACCGACGATTGGGACTCGCCGCAAACCAACGCCGAGATCGCGGCTGATTTCGGCGTCGGGGCATGAGCCTCCTGCTGGACACCCACGTCGCACTCTGGGCCATCGCTGGGGAGCCGACGCTCGACACCGAATTCCTCGACCGGTTACGCCACGACCCCGACGTCTTCCTGTCCCCGGTCAGCCTGTGGGAGATCACCGTCAAGCAGGGCTTGGGCAAGCTCGCCGGACCGCCTGACCTCGCCGAACGGATCCGGGACATGGGTTTCCAGGAGCTGCCTGTGACCCATGCCCACGCGATCTGCGCCGGACGGCTGCCACCACATCACCGCGACCCCTTCGACCGCATGTTGGTGGCCCAAGCGGTCACCGAGCACATGACGTTGGCTTCGCGCGACGGCTCGATCGCCCAATACGATGTTGACATCCTCAAGATCTGATCGACCGCAAGGCGGGGCGCTGCCACAACCGGGCGCCTTCGGCAGCATGGCCGCGTCGGGTACGACCCACGCACGCGGGCGTCATGCGTCGTCGCGGACGCGGGCGTGCAGGTGCATGTCGTGCCGTCCGTCCGGGTGGACGGCGGCGTTGCGTCTGGTGCCCTCGGGATGGAAGCCGGCCTTGACGGCGACCCGGCAGGAGGCGTGGTTGCGGGTCGAGTGGTCGAGTTCGAGACGGTGGAAACCCGCGCCGAGCGCCCAGTCACTCACCGCCCGCAACGACCGGGAGGCCACGCCCGCGCCGCGAGCGGCTGGCACCACCCAGTACGCGCACACCGCCACCCCGTCCCCGAGGTCCATCGCGCCCAGCACCATGCGCCCCAGCGGCTCACCGCCGCCGTACGTCATCGCCCAGCTCGCCGCCGTCTCCTGCCGCCACGCCTGGTGGTAGAACGCGAACCACTCGCGCACCTGCTCCTCGGAGTCGGGACGGCGGGTGTGCCAGCGCCGGATCTCCGGATCCTGGTACGCGGCCAGGAACGTCGAGGCGTCGGACGCCTGCCAGGGCCGCAGGACGAGGTCGTCGGCGGCGGTGAGCGTCGGCTGCGGACCGGCCGCGAGGGTGCCGGCGGGGATGGCGGGCGGTGTCGAAAGTGGAAACCTCACCCGCCCATCCTCCACTCGACCGGCTCCTAGAATCGAGTGGTGAGCAGGATCGATCGGGCGAGCAGGACGATAGCCGCGGCGCCGGCGACGGTCTACGACGCGCTTCTGCACCGGGACGCGCTGGAGGCGTGGCTGCCGCCGGACGGCATGCGCGGGCGGATCGAGCGGTGGGATCCCCGCCCCGGTGGCGGCTTCCGGATGGCGCTCACCTACCTCGACCCCACCGGCAGCCCGGGCAAGACGTCGGACGCGACGGACGTCGTCGACGTCGGGTTCGCCGACCTGGTCCGGCCGGAGCTGATGGTGCAGACGGCGGTGTTCCAGGCCGACGACCCGGCGTACGCCGGCGTCATGACGATGACCTGGCACCTGGCCGCGGCCGGCGACGCGACCGAGGTGACCGTCACCGCGACCGGCGTGCCACCCGGCATCGACCAGGCGGTGCACGAGGAGGGCATCGCGTCCTCGCTGGCCAACCTGGCCGCGTACGTCGAATCGACTCGCTGACGACGTGGACGCCGTCTCAGGCCGGCGGGGTGAACACCACGGTGAAGATGGCGACCAGCGACGCGGCCGAGATGATCATCGCCCCGAGCGCCGGATCGACCGCCAGCGCCAGTACGACGCCGCCGACGGCCAGGCCGAGCGCGAGCCCGACCACGCCACGCTGCCGGGTGGACATCCGGGACCATGCCGTCGACTGTCGAGCCACCCCGCCAGCGTCCCACAGGGCCGGGCGCCGCGCCGCCCACGTCGGTTACCGTTCGGGGGTGGCAGCCGTGGCGGCCGGGGTCTTCCGGCGGACCGCCCTCGAGCGGTCGGACCAGCGCATCGCTTGGCAGCGCACGGACCAGGCGTTCTTCGCGGCCGGCGCGTGTCACATCCTGGCCTGGGTGTGCCGGGACGCCCACCCGGACCGGGTGATCCGGCTGGCCGGGTTGCGTTTCGTCGGCGACCGGCAGGTCTGCCACGTGTACGCGACCTGGGCGGGCTGGGCGTTCGACCACTCGGGGTGGAACCCGGAGCCAGATCTGCTCGCGGCCAACCGTGACGTCGAGAGCCGGCCGCTGGAACGCATCGCGCTCACCGACGACCTGGCCGACTTCTGCTCGGCGCACCACCACCGGATGCCGCACGAATACTGGCGGGACCCGATCCCCCGCGCCCGCGACTACGTGCACCGGCACCCGCCGCCCCGAGGTGCCTGACGTGCCGGCCGGACGCCGGTTTCGGCGCCCGGCCGGCACACCGTCCCGACTATAGGTACGGGCGGGTGATCAGCTCGATGGCGTGGCCCCCGGGGTCCTTGAAGTAGACACCCCGGCCGCCGTGCTCGTTGTTGATCTCACCGGGGCGACGCATCTGCGGATCGGCCCAGTGTTCGACGCCCTGGTCGCACAGCCGCTGGTACGCCCGATCGAACAGGTCGTCGTCGATCAGGAACGCGTAGTGCTGCATCTGGATCTCCACCGGCGGCTCGGCGAACTGGATCAGCACGCCGTCGGGAAGCTGCACATTGGTGAACGGACCCCAGGACGGCGCCTCGGGCAGCTCCAGCAGCTCCCGGAAGAACCGGGCCGACGCGTGGCGGTCCCGGGCGGCGACGATGGTGTGGTTGAACGAAACGGTCATGCGGTTGACCTCGCGGTGCTCGACACGAATGGGAACCATCGGTGCGCGAGCGGTGGGGAGGTCCGCGGGCCCGACCTGGCGGGCGCCCGGGGCGCACCCGCGGGGCGGTCAGACCTCCACCGGATCACCAATCCGTGCATGGCGTCGGGCCGGTCCGGTGTTCACGAGTGGTGACTTTACGCGACCCGGTCGTCCGTCACCATGCCGTGGGCGCAACGCCGGTGATCGACCTCGCCGTCCTCCCCACCGTCCCCGAGGAGCGTGCTGGATTCCCCGGTGCGGGCGAACCGGGGATCCGGAATGCTGCACGCCATGACCATCACTCGCGCCAATCCCGAGGGTGTGCACTCGACCCCCGGGTACCACCATGTCACGATCGCTCCCGCCGGACGCATCGCCTACCTGGCCGGCCAGTGCCCGCTGGACGCGCAGGGGTCCCTGGTCGGCCCCGGCGACGTCGATGCCCAGGTCGACCGGGTCGCGGCGAACGCGCTGGCCGCTCTCCGGTCGGTCGACGCCGGCCCGGAGCACGTCGTACGGACCGTCATCTACGTCGTCAGCGCCGACCAGGCCGTCCTCGCGCAGGTGTGGCGTCGGTTCCTGGCCTCGCCCCTCGCCGCCGCGTTCACTACCGCCAGCACCCTGCTCGGGGTGGCCCAACTGGGCTTCACCGGGCAGTTGGTCGAACTGGACGTGACCGCGGCGCTGCCCGGAACGCGGTAGGCCGGCTCACCGGTGGTGCCGGGTGGCGTTGTCGTAGGACTCACGGGCGTCGAGCAGCGCGTCCCAGTGCCGCTCGGTCCAGGCGCACGCCACCGCGATCGGTTCGAGCATGCTGCGGCCCACCGGCGTCAGCTCGTACTCGACGTGCGCGGCGCGTCCGGCGTGGACGGTGCGCCTGACCAGGCCGTCGCGTTCGAGGGCGCGCAACGACTGGGTGAGCACCTTCGGCGTGACGCGCCGCAGCGGCACCCGCAGCTCGGAGAAGCGCCGGGGGCCGCCGTCGAGGCAGCGGATGATGAGCGCCGCCCACTTGTCACCGAACCGGATCGGGTTGAGCGAGGACGGGCACAGCTCGTCGAACATGTCGGCGGGCAACGGTGGCCTCATGCGGCTCACGATAGCTGGTATCCCCGAGGTAACCACGCCCGTCGATAACGTCAGCGCACCGGCCGGGCACACGGGCTCCGGCCCTGGTGAGAGGCGTTCCTCATGGACATCGTGGTCTTCGGCGCCGGCGGTCGCGCCGGACGCCGGGCCGTGGCCGAGGCGCGGCGGCGCGGCCACCAGGTCACGGCGGTGGTACGCGACCCCGCCGGCCTCCGCGACCCGATCGACGCGCGGGTGGTGGCCGGTGACGTCACCGACCCGGCGAGCGTGGCCCGGGCGGCCGCCGGGCAGGACGCGGCGGTCAGCGCGGCGGCGGACCTGACCGTGCCTCCGCACGAGTTCTTCCCCGCGGCGTCCCGCGCCCTCGCCGCCGGGCTCACCGAGGCGGGCGTACGCCGCCTGGTGGTGGTCGGCCTCGCACCGGTCCTGCCCGGGCCGTCCGGCGCTCCCCTGATGGACGAGCCCGGCTACCCGAACGAGTACCGCTCGTTCTTCCTCGGCCACGCGGCGGGCCTCGCCGAGCTGCGACACTGCGACCTCGACTGGTCCTACGTGGCGCCGGCCGGCGACTTCGACCACGACGGCGTCCGCACCGGCCGCTACGAGTTCGCCGAGCACGGCGACCCGGCCAGCCGGATCAGCTACCCGGACTTCGCG
The DNA here is from genome assembly GCF_044391475.1 of Micromonospora sp. NPDC018662. Lineage (NCBI taxonomy): Bacteria > Bacillati > Actinomycetota > Actinomycetes > Micromonosporales > Micromonosporaceae > Micromonospora > Micromonospora sp. NPDC018662. Next base: position 143,257 of record NZ_JBISAC010000008.1, on the reverse strand, counting down.
ATCGCGCTGCTCGACGAGATCGAGACGCCCCGCCACCGTCGGGCCACCGCGAGCGTCCGGGAGGCGTGACGCCCGAGCCGGCCGGGTCCCGTCTCGACGAGGCTGGTCAGCGTTCGCGGGTGAGGGCCGACAGGCCCCAGAGTTCGGCGATGCGTCCGTCGCGTACCCGGAGGAACTCCAGCATGGTCGACGGCGGCTGCCCGGGCACGCCGTGCACGCTGGTGCGGACCGCGACCCGGTCGCCCTCGACGACCATGTCCTCGACGACGACCCGAACGTCGGGGACCGCCTCGTGGAATCGCCGCCAGGCCTGCGCCACGGGCTCCGGCCCGATGGTCCCCAGCGGATGACTGCGGAAGTCCGTCGCGAAAATCCCTGGCACGGCGTCGAAGTCACGATTGTTGAACGCCGCGTACATGCGCCGGGCCACGGCGCGCCCGTCGTCGGTCACCGGCCGTCCGGTTCGGTCGCGTTGGCGCGGACGCGTTGCAGGACGCGCCGCACGGTCTGCCGGTCGCGTGCGGTGACGCCGTCGAGCAGCCGCTCCTGGTACGCCTGGTGGGCCCGCACCAGGTCGTCGGCGACGCGTACGCCGGTGGGGGTCAGCGCGGCCAGGGTGTAGCGGTTGTCCGCCGGGTCGAGACGGCGGCCGACCAGCCCTTCGGCCTCGAACTCCTTGACCAGCCGGGTGACGCTCGCGCCGTCGATGCCCAACACTCGGCGCAGGTCGCGGTGGCTGGTCTCCCCCGCCCGTCGCAGCCGGACCAGCATCTGCACGCGCTGCGGTCTCATGCCCACGTGTCGGGCGAACGCCTGCCGCAGCTCGGTGCAGGCGCCGCCCAGCTCCCGGAAGAAGGCATCCTCGGACGTCTCGTCAGTCACGATCTCTTTGTAACGTCAACTCTTGATAACATCAAGAGATTGCGCGACGAGAGGGCCGAACGATGACGTTGTCGGTGGCGGACAGGCTGGCGATCCACGAGTTGCTGGCCCTGCACGGGCATCTCATGGACGCCGGCGAACTCGACCGGATGGACGAGCTGTTCGCTGTGGACGTGGTCTACGACGTGGCGGCCTTCGGATTCGGCGAGTTGTACGGCCACGAGGCGATCAGGAGCGCGGCCCTCGCTCTGGGGAGCCGGAATCCGGTCGGGCACCACGTCACCAACGTCCACGTGACCGAGGACGCGGACGGCACGGTCCGAGCGGTGTCGAAGGGAATCGGCGTCCACGCCGACGGGTCGGTCGGCAGCGTCGTGTACGAGGACGTCGTCCGCCGCGAGGTTGCCGGGTGGCGGATCGCGCACCGGAGGGTGACCCCCCGCCGCACGCCCTTGCACCCCTGAGTCAGTCCCCCTCGATGCCGGCGGCCCGCAGGATCTGCCGGACCCGCTCGCGGCTGTAGCCGGTGCGGCGAATGAGATCTACCTGGCGGGCACCGGCCCGGTACTCCGCCACCATGACGCGATGCAGCTCGACGCGGGCCGCCTCAACCCGGGCGCGCGCCTCGGCCTTGATCTGCCGGGCGGCCTGCGCGGCACGCTCGTCCGCACCGGGTAGCGCCTCTTCGGCGTCCCGCAGTGCACGCATGGCCCCATCGAGATCCACTAGGCCATCTTCGCCGGCACCCCTTTGGGCCAACTGCTGCGGGGCATAAGTTAGGCCAAATGAGTTATGGCATAACTGGGCCTAAATCCCGTAGAGTCGGCTTGGCTTTGGAGAGTCGCCCTCGGCTCGCGTCGGGACGCTGGTCGTGGCCTTGATCGCATCGGAGGTATGCCCCATGCGCGACCTACCGTTCAGGCTTGCCGATTGTGGAGCATCGGCGGTTGGTCGAATCGAGATCTACAGTGACCTCCTCACCGAGTCGCTGGACGGCGTCGCCTACGTCTGTCGCACCCACTCGGAGGCGGCGGCGCGCGCCATCACGGCGGCCGGCTTGACCGCGTCCATGTCATGGGACCTGCCGCCCGGCGTGGCGCGGATATGCGGACACGTTCACCTTTTTCCCACCGGCATGTTGGGGGCAGACGACCGGCATCCCCGGTGGTGCGACCGGCGCGACTGCGCCCAGCGGGGAGAGCACCGGTCACGGTCGTCAGAGATCAACACCAGCCGGCCGGAGGCGTACCTAGTCACCGTGGCGCTGGTGCAGGCCGGTCATGCCGCTGCGGAACCAGTGGTGGTGCTGAGCGCGACCGACGACACAGGAGGCGCCCAGGTGGCGTTGTCGATCGGTCAGGTGCGCGCGTTGCGGTACCGGCTGGGCAAGTCGCTCGATGCCGCTGGACGTAGCCGGAGATGACCTGCTGCCGCATACGACTGGTCCCGGTCGCCACGGTCAGGGACGAGATGGCGGCTGGCCCGAGCAGACCTCAGCGCCCGGCGGCCTCCCGCGCGTTTCGCTCCACCATGTCCCGATGCTCAGCCATGGCCGCCGGGTCCAGGGCCGGCACGTTCGTCATGGTGGGGAGCAGACCGACCGCGCCGTCGATCAACTCGCGGACGATGTCGGCGTGACCGGCATGGCGCTGCGTCTCGGCGGTCATGTGCACCAGGACGTGGTGCAGCGTCACCTCGCCGCCGTCGCCCCACCACGGCACCCGACCGACCGCGTCCAGCGGCAACGCCTCGATCGTCGCGTCCGCGTGTGCCCAGGACCGCCGGTACAGCTCGATGACGGACTCCCGCGACTCCGTCGGCAGGGCCCACGCCTCCCACGTCTCCTCGCCCTCGGGCCACCGCGGCACGGCGTCACCCGGCCGACCGAAGGTCTCGCCGAAGTAGCCGAACTCGCCTCGGGCCAGGTGCTTGACCAGGCCCAGCAGGTTCGTGCCGGTGGGCGTCAGCGGGCGGCGGACGTCGTACTCGCTCAGCCCGTCGAGTTTCCACACCATCACGCTGCGCGCCCCGCGCAGGTAGTCGAGCAGGTCCGCCTTCGGGTCGAAGATCGCCATGGCGGACAGCATGCGGCATCCGCCCCTGGCTGCGCAGCCCTGGCACCGAGGAGCGGGGCTAGGGTGGGTCGATGGCTGAGCTGCTGGCGATCGCGCTGGTCGTCGGTGTCCTGGCGGCCATCCTGGGGTCTCTCGCATGGCTGGCGGCACGGGTCCGTCGCCGGGGTGTCGGCGACAACGTCATGGGGCCGTTCGAGGAGATCTGGCATCCGGCCGCGCATCGTTTCCGGGCCGAGATCCAGGTGTACGAGGAACGCATGGTGCCACTGCCGCCGGCGGAGGATCCGGGACGACGTGCCGAGCCTGAGCGCTCCCGTCCGGCTGACCGCTGACGTCTGTCCCCCGCAGGAGGCGGACAGCAGCAACGACGTCGGTGACGGCGCGGTCGGGCGGTGCGAGCGTCGTCGGCCAGTCCTTTCCGCTGCTGATCCACAGGGTGGCGAGCCCTGCCGCGCGGCCACCCTCGACATCGAGGAGCGGGCTGTCCCCGATCGCCCAGCCGCCGCCCCGCAGATCGCGACCGCACCCACGGGCTGCCGCCTCGAAGATCTCGCGTGCCGGTTTCCGGATGCCCAGTTCGCCGGAGACCGCCCAGGCATCGACGCACCGGTCCAGCCCGGTACGCCGGATCTTCCCCAACTGGTTGTCGGCCTGGCCGTTGGTCACGATCGCGACCGTCCAGCCGTCCTCGCGCAGCAGCGTCAGCGCCTCCAACACCTCCTGGGGACAGCTCACCAACTCGGGCATCCGGCGTCGGTACTGCCGCCAGGTCTCGCCAGCCGGGGCGGTTAGTCCGAAGTGCTCGGTCACTTCGCCGAAGAACCAGTCACGGGAGACGGACCCGTCCTGATCCGTGTCGATCAGCCATTCCCGCGCGTCGTCCGGCAGTTCGTGGTCGGCGCAGAACTCGACCGCCCAGCGCCGGAATGCCTCCGAGCGATCCACGAGCGTGTTGTCGAGATCGAAGAGCGCCAACCGTTGCATGGTCGACGACGTTACCGGGCGGGCCGCCAGCACAGGGCCCACGGGCAAATGGAGACTTCGAGCGGGGCAGTGCGGTCCGCCCGCTGCCGGTAGCATCTCCATGTTTTTGCCTGCTACGGGGAGGACCATCCACATGCGATGGAAGTTGTCGGCCGGTGTCGTGATAGCGCTGGCTTTTCTGATTCCGGCGGCGCCAGCGGCGGCTCAGGCTCAGGTGCCCGGCTTGGACCCGGCCTGCCAGACGGTCGAGCGCAAGGTCTACAAGGACTTCCGCGAGCTCATCACCATCGACCTGGACACCGCCAACAATGCCGAGGTGCGGTTGTTGGCCTACCGGCTCCTGGCCGAGGCGCAAGCCGAATCGTTGCACGTTCTACCCGATGACCTCGAGAAGCGGCTGAACGGCACTGCGGACGATCTGCGCGCGTTCCTCAAGTCGGGCGTGCAGGACCGCTGGCAGACGGACCTGCGGGTCAAGACGGGCCAGACCATGACCGGCGCCGGCCCCAACGTGCGGGCCGCGGCGCAGAAGGCACTCGACGACGGGTCCACCGACGTCCTCCTGGCCTACCTGAACACCGGCCTGTACGACGCCCGTGCGCTCGACTGCGCGGCTCAGCCGACGCCGACGGCGACGGCAACCCCGACGGTTCAGCCCACGCCGACGGCGAGCGTCACGCCCAGCGCCTCGACGACGGTCGTGCCGACCGCTGCCCCCTCCGTCAGCCCGGGCGCTCCCGGTGGCGAGGGCGGCGAGGGTGGCGGGCTGCCGGTGACCGGTTCCGACACCGCCACCGTCGCCGGCATCGGCGGCGTGCTCCTGGTCCTCGGTGGCGTCGGCTACGTGATCGGGCGCCGGCGCCGCTCCCGCTTCGTGGCATAGCTCGCGCGACGCGCCCGGCCCGACACGTCGTGGGCCGGGCGCGATCAGCGCGATTGACTCGGGCGTTCGGCGTGGTGGGGCGGGCGGGGTTCGAACCCGCGACCGAGGGATTATGAGTCCCCTGCTCTAACCCGCTGAGCTACCGCCCCGTCACCGCGCCGGATCGTAACCCGCCGATCGATCACCGGCCACCACCGACCCGGCGACGTACGCCGCCGCGTCAGCACGATGGGCAACGCGAGGATAACAGCGAGCAGTGACGCGCTGACTCAGCCCCGCATCTCGTCGAGCACCGCGCCTGCGGTCCGCCAGCCACTGGCCAACGCGCCCTGGATGGACGGGCTGTCCCGGTGGTCGCCGGCCACGTAGAGGCCGTCGCCGAGCGCCACCGGCTTGCGCAGCCGGCCCTGCGGCGGCGGGGCGGCCGGCAGCGCGTCCGGCACCGAGACGGTGGTGAGGTGCGTCCAGTCGGCGGTGGACCGGCCGTAGAGGCGGTCCAGCTCGCGCCGGATCACCGGCTCGGGCGGGGCCTGCGGGCCGACCACGGACGTGGCCACCAGGTGCTGGCCGGCCGGCGCGTACGTGGGCACGGCGTTGCTGATCACCACCGTGTTGGCGATCAGCTCCCGACGGTCGCCGTCGAGCAACAGGATCGGCTCGTCCAGCGGTGGTGCGTCGGTGCGGTGGTAGTAGGTGGTGTACGCGTGCATGCGTACCCGATCGATTTTCGGCAGCAGCGTGGCCGCCGCCGGCGGGTCGGCGGCGACCACGACGGCGCGGCAGGTGATCTCGCCGGCCTCGGTGCGGACGCGACCGGGCGCGACAGCGGTGACCGGCGTCCGCAGGGTGATCTGCTCGGCGGGCAGCGGCGCGGCGACGGCCCGGGGCAGCGCGCCCATGCCGTGCGCGGGCAGGCCGATCCGGCCCCGCGCGAAGGACCGCAGGATGACCGCGAACACGTGGCTGGAGGTGGCCAGCTCGCGGTCGAGCAGCACGCCGGAGAGGAACGGCCGGATCAGCTCCTCGATGATCGCGTCGGAGAGCCCGGCCCGGCGTAGCGCGGCCTCGGTGCTGGTCTCCGGTGCGGTGAGCAGCCGTCCGACGGGCAGGGTGGCGCAGCCGGTGGCGAGCGCGGCCAGGCGCAGCCGGTCGCGCAGCGAGCCGACGGCGGCGGTCAGCGCGCCGGGCGCGCCGGTGGGCTCGCGCAGCGGGTTGACCAGCCGTTCCAGCCGGTCGCCGCGGCGCACCAGCACGCCGGAGGTGAACCAGCCCAGGTCGAGCGTGTCGAGGTCGAGCAGCGTGCCGAGCCGGGGGTAGGCGGCGTTGAGCACCTGGAAGCCCCGATCCAGCCGGAACCCGTCGACCTCGTCGGTGGCGACCCGGCCGCCGAGCCGGTCGCCGGCCTCCAGCAGCCGCCACGACACGCCGGCGCGGTGCAGCCGGCGGGCGGCGGCGAGGCCGGCGAGGCCGCCCCCGACGATCACCACGTCGGTGTCAGGCACGGTCCACCCCCGCTCCGGCACGGTCGCCGTCGCGGTGCGACCGGGACAGCCGGCTGGGCCACCACACTTTCGGCCCGATGTCGTACGCGAGCGCGGGCACCAGCAGCGAGCGGACCACGATGGTGTCGAGCAGCACCCCGGCCGCGACCGCCACGCCCAGCTCCACCAGCACCACCAGCGGCAGCACGGCGAGCGCGGAGAACGTGGCGGCGAGCACGATGCCGGCGGAGGTGATGACGCCACCGGTGACCGCCAGGCCGGCGAGCACGCCGGCCCGGGTGCCGCGTCGCACCGACTCCTCGCGGACGCGGCTCATCAGGAAGATGTTGTAGTCGATGCCGAGCGCGACCAGGAACACGAACGCGAACAGCGGGAAGGACTGGTCGACGCCGGGGAAGTCGAAGACGTGCTTGAACAGCAGCGCGCAGAGGCCGAGCGTGGCCAGGAACGACAGCACCACGGTGGCGATCAGCAGCAGCGGGGCGACCAGGGCACGCAGCAGCAGCGCCAGGATGATCGCGATGACCAGCAGCACCACCGGGATGATCACGTTGCGGTCGCGGACGGAGGCGTCGGCGGTGTCCACGTTGATGGCGGTGAAGCCGCCGACCACGGCGTCCGCGCCGGGCACCGCGTGCACCGCCTCGCGCAGGTCGCGGATGGTCTGTTCGGCGCCGTTGCTGTCGGGCGGGTCGGCGAGCGTCACGTTGAGCTGCACCCGGCCGTCGACCACCTTCGGCGGCGCGTTGGGGTCGGGCGGCGCGTTCTGGCCCTGCTGACCGAGCGGCAGCACCGAGGCGACGCCCTTGACGCCCTGGGCCACCTGGGCGACCCGCTGCGCGGCGGCCTGCTCGGTGAAGATGGTGGCGGGGCTGCCGGTGCCGGCCGGGAAGTGCCGGTCGATGACCTCCTGGCCGGCCACCGAGTCGGTGCGCTGGGTGAAGAGCTGGGACTGACCGAGCGTGGTGGCGCCGAGCTGGCTCACCCCGATCGCGAGGGCGGCCAGCACCACGGCGGTGACGATCCAGACGGTACGCGCGCGGCGTGCCACGAAGCCGGCGATCCGCCCCCAGAGGCCGTGCTCGGTGCGCGGGTCGGCGTCGTCGTGCCGGGGTCGCCGGGGCCAGAACGCCCACCGGCCGCCGAGCACCAGCAGGGCGGGCAGGAACGTGAGCATCACCAGCAGCGTGGCGGCGATGCCGACGGCGCTGACCGGGCCGAGCGCCCGGTTGGAGTTGAGGCTGGACAGCAGCAGGCAGAGCAGGCTGACGATGACGGTGGCGCCGGACGCGATGATGGCCGGGGCGGCGCCCTTCCAGGCGGCCTTCATCGCGTCCCAGGGGCGTTCGTGCCGGTGCAGTTCCTCCCGGTAGCGGGCGATGAGCAGCAGCGCGTAGTCGGTGCCGGCGCCGAAGACGAGCACGGTGAGGATGCCCTGCGCCTGCCCGTTGAGCTTCACCACGTCGTGCTTCGCGAGCAGGTAGACGAAGACGGCGGCCAGCGAGTACGACATCCCGGCGGCCAGCAGCGGGAAGATCCAGAGCACCGGGCTGCGGTAGACGATCAGCAGGATGATCAGCACCACGACCAGGGTGACCAGCAGCAGGGGCCCGTCGATGGCGGAGAACACCTCGATCAGGTCGCCGAGCAGGCCGGCCGGGCCGGCCACGTCGACGGTGAGCCCGTCCCGGTCGGGGCCGGTGATGGCGCGCAGCTGGTCGACCACGCTGCGGATCTGTTCGCCCTCGGCGCTGTCGATCGGGACGATCACCTGGGCGGCCTGCTTGTCCTGGCTGACGACCGGCGGCGGCAGCGGGCCGACCACGCCGGGCACCTGGGCGAAGCGGGCCGCGTCGGCCTGGATCCGCTGCTGGTCGGCAGCGGTGATGCCGCTGGCGCGCTCGTAGACCACGAGGGCCGGCGTGGTCTCCCGGTCGACGAAGCCGGCGGCGAGGTCCTGGGCGCGGGTGGCCTCGGCGTCGGTCGGGAGGAAGGAGGCGTTGTCGTTGGTGGCGACGTCGCCGAGCTTGCCGGCGTACGGGCCGGCGACCCCGCCGACGATCAGCCAACCGAGCACCACCGCCACCGCGATCAGCGTCGCGGTCCAGCGGCTGCGTCCTGCGGCCATCTCCACCACCCTCGGATCGACGCAACAATCGACGCAGCGGGAGTCTAAGTCGACCCCGACCATCCTGCCGTCCGAAGCGGCGTTCGCGGGCGGAAACCGGGCGGGCGCACGGGGATCGGCGACGAGAAACGCCCGTCGGCGTGGCCGACGGGCGTGAGGTGGAGCGAAGCTCCCCCGATTGGACTCGAACCAATAACCTGCCGGTTAACAGCCGGCTGCTCTGCCAATTGAGCTACAGGGGACCGTGCACCGCTCGGCTCGGATCTCCCCGCGCCGTGCGACGGGAAAAGAATACAGGACATCGGGGGGTGGCGCGCCAGGGGGTTTGCCGGCGGCGCAGAATCGGGATAAATCGTCATCTCGGCACAGGGAGGCATGAGCGGCGAGCAGGATGGGTAGTTAGGCGTCAACAGAGTTCAGGGACGGAAGGAGCCGCCATGCGCGGAAAGATCATGTTTCTTGGCGGGCTGGCAGCGGGATTCGTCCTGGGCGCCCGTGCCGGCCGGGAGAAGTACGAGGAGCTGGTGGTGCGCGGGCGCAAGGTGCTCGACCACCCGACCGTCCAGGAGGCGGCCGGCGTCGCGCAGGCTCAGGCGACCCGGCTCTACTCCGAGGGCAAGGACAAGCTCGGCCAGACCAAGCTCGGCGAGAAGATCTCGACCGGCAACGGCAGCACGCCGGGGCTGAGCGAGGCCGACAAGCCGTTCGCCGGCACGCCGGCCGCGGTGGGCAGCAAGGCCGGCACCAGCGGTACGGGCTCGACCGGCGTGACCGGTTCGACCACGACCGGCACGAGCACCAAGCCGAACGGCACGAGCAGCACCCTCTGATACGCACGGACAGCGGGCCGACTCACCCTCGGGTGACCGGCCCGCTCCTGTGTGTCCGCCCCTCCCCTCACGTCACGTCGCCGTGACGCCGGTGTGGCACATTCTCCGCAAGGGGAGGTGGACGATCGCATGACGATGGTCGGACCGGAGACCGCGGATCAGGCGCGGTTGCTGCGACTGCTGCGCGACGACGGCCCCCGGTCCCGGGTCGAACTGGTCGACGTCCTCGGGCTGCCCCGGGCGCGGTTCGCCGCCGAGGCGGACCGGTTGGCCGCGCAGGGCCTGGTGGAGACCGCGGGGCCGGCCGCGTCCCGGGGTGGTCGCCGCTCGTCGCTGCTGCGGATCGGCGCGCAGGTGCGCTTCGGCGCGGTGCTCGTCGGCGACGGCCGGCTGCGAGTCGCGCTCACCGACGGTGAGCTGAACCCGATCACCCGGATCGACGAGCCCGTCGACGTGCGGCACGGCCCCGAGGCGGTGGTCGGCCGGACCGCCGAACTGCTCGGCAAGCTGCGGGCCGAGGCCGGGCTGGCCCGGCTGACCGGCGTCGGGGTGGCGCTGCCCGCGCCGGTAGCGGTCCGCGACGGCACGCCCGTCTCCCCGCCCGCGCTGCCCGGCTGGCACCGGTTCCCGGTACGTGACACGCTCGCCGCCGAGTTGGGCTGCCCGGTGCACGTGGACAACGACGCGAACGCGATGGCGCTCGGCGAGTCGCACGCCGGCACCGGCCGCCCGTTCGACGACTTCCTCTACGTCAAGCTCGGCGACGCCGTCGGCTGCGGGCTGGTGCTCGACGGCTCGCTCTACCGGGGCGCGGCCAGCGGCGCCGGCGACATCGGGCACCTCCAACTGGCCGAGGACGGACCGCTCTGCGGATGCGGCAACACCGGCTGCGTCGAGGCGTACTGCGGGGATGCCGCCCTGGCGCGGGACGCGGTGACGGCCGCGCGGGCCGGGCGCTCGGCGGCGCTGGCGGAGCGGCTTGCGGCGGCCGGCGCGCTGACGATGGCCGACGTGGCCGCGGTGGCGACCGCTGGCGATCCGGCGGCGCAGACACTGGTCCGGGACGCCGCCCGCCGGCTCGGGCAGGTGCTGGTCGGACTGGTCAGCTTCGTCAACCCGGCCATCGTGATCATCGGCGGTGCGGCGCCCGGCATCGGGCCGGTCCTGCTGGCCGAGATCCGGGGCGTGGTCTACCGGCGTTCCACGCCGCTGGCCACCGGCAGCATGCCGATCGTCCTGTCCGACCTCGACGACCGCGCCGCCCTGATCGGCGCCGCCCGCCTGATCAGCGACCAGACCTTCACCCCTCGCTGACCCGCCCCCACCCCGCGCGATCTTGCAGTTTCGGCCCACAATATGCCGGGGTTGACCCCTTATCGGAGGGCCGCAACTGCAAGATCGCGCAAATGGGCAGGGCGGGAAGGGGGTCAGCGGGTGGTGCTGAAGGCGGCGTCGAAGGCGGCGGTGGGGGCGTCGAAGGCCAGGCGGCGGACGAACTGGAGCGCCTCGGGTGCGCCGACCAGGCGATCCATGCCGGCGTCCTCCCACTCGATCGAGATCGGGCCGTCGTAGCCGATCGCGTTCAACGCGCGGAAGCAGTCCTCCCACGGCACGTCGCCATGGCCGGTGGAGACGAAGTCCCAGCCGCGCCGCAGGTCGGCCCAGGGCAGGTGGGAGGCGAGCCGGCCACGCCGGCCGTCCCCGGTGCGCACCTTCGCGTCCTTGCAGTCCACGTGGTAGATCCGGTCGGCGAAGTCGAAGATGAAGTTGACCGGGTCCAGCTCCTGCCAGACGAAGTGCGACGGATCCCAGTTGAGCCCGAACGCCGGCCGGTGGCCGATCGCCTCCAGCGTCCGCTTCGTGGTCCAGTAGTCGTACGCGATCTCGCTGGGGTGCACCTCGTGCGCGAAGCGCACGCCCTCGGCGTCGAAGACGTCCAGGATCGGGTTCCACCGGTCGGCGAAGTCCTGGTAGCCGCGCTCGATCATGGCGGGCGGCACCGGCGGGAACATCGCCAGCGTGTGCCAGATGGACGAGCCGGTGAAGCCGACCACGGTCCGTACGCCGAGCTTCGCCGCCGCCCGCGCGGTGTCCTTCATCTCCTCGGCGGCGCGGCGGCGCACCCCTTCCGGCTCGCCGTCGCCCCAGATCCGCCCCGGCAGGATGTCCTGGTGCCGCTCGTCGATCGGGTGGTCGCAGACCGCCTGCCCGACCAAGTGGTTGGAGATGGTGAACACCTGAAGGTGGTGCTTGGCCAGCGTCTCCCGCTTCCGCTCGACGTACGAGTCGTCGGCGAGCGCCTTGTCGACCTCGAAGTGGTCACCCCAGCAGGCGATCTCCAGCCCGTCGTAGCCCCACTCGGCGGCGAGCCGGCAGACCTCGTCGAACGGAAGGTCGGCCCACTGGCCGGTGAAGAGCGTGATGGGTCGCGCCATTGTCGTTCTCCCCTGTCGTGATGGGGGATTCCGGGTGCGGGCCGGGGCGAGGGCGACCGGGGACGGCGACGGCCCGGCACCGGTGGACGCGTAGAGCGTCTGCGCCCGGCGGGTTGCGCCTCCCGACGGGTCACCGGCCACCTCGCGGTCGCCGTCCCCACTCTATGGCCTACCTCACGGCAGGGTCCAGCGCTGGTTGGCGGCCCCGGTGCAGGTCCACAGGTGCACCGGCGTGCCGTCGGCCGAGTTGTTGCCGGACACGTCCAGGCACTTGCCCGACTGCGGGTTGCGCAGGGTGCCGTCGGCCCGCGCCGCCCAGTTCTGCGCGCCGCTGCCGTTGCACGTGTAGAGCTGGATCTTCGTGCCGTCCGCGCTGGCGCCGCCGGAGACGTCCAGACACTTCCCCAGGGCCTTCACCGGCCCGTTCGGGGTCACCGTCCAGGACTGTGCCGTCGAGGAGTTGCAGGTGTAGAGCTGGATCTGCGTACCGTCGGCGGTGGCCGCGTTGCGCACGTCCAGACACTTGCCGGCCAGGCCCCGCACCGGGCCGGTGCCGCCGGTGCCGCCGCCCCGCACCAGCGTGAAGTCGTCGACGTCGAACAGCCCGGAACCGCTGCCGGTGAACGTCAGGTGGACCGTCTGCGTCCCCGACGGCACCCCGCTCAGCGTGGTGCTGACGTCGGCGAAAGTGGTCCAGCCGCCGGTGTTCGGCACCGCCACCTGGCCGAGCACCGGGCCGGTCGGCGAGCCGGTGCGCACCTGGATGGCGCCGCCCGGGCCGCCGGAGACCACCCGGGCCCGCAGCGACGTCACCCCGGTCAGGTCCAGGTTCTGGTACGCGGCCCAGTCGCCCGGGTCGACGTACCCCAGGGTCTGCCCGCCGTTGGCGCCGGCCTTGGCGAACGCGCTGACGCCGCTGGCCGCGCTGAACGCCTCGGCCTGGACGGTGGTGGTGCCGCCCGGCGGCGGGGTGCCGCCCAGCTCCTTGATCCGGATGTTGCGGAACGACGCGTCGTCGCCGGTGCCGTGGTTCTGGATGCCGACGTGCCCGGCGAGCGAGCGGACCGGGTCGGTGTTGGTGAAGTCGTTGACGCGCACGCCGTTGAGGAAGACCTGGAGCCGTTCGCCCTCGACCAGGATCTCGTAGGTGTTCCACTCCCCCGCCGGGTTCAGCGCCGCGTCCCGGGCGGCCAGGTCGGCGGACTTGAAGCCGTAGATCGCGCCGGTGGTCTTGTCCGCCGCGTCGGTGGGGTCGATCTGCACCTCGTAGCCGTTGTTCACCGCCGAGTTCGGGTCGCTCGACGGCGGGAAGCCGACGAACACCCCGGAGTTGTCGTCGCCGGCCAGCCGCCAGTTCAGCTTGAGCGAGTAGTTGGTGAACTGCTTCGCGCTGTACCAGTAGAGGCCCATGCCGCCGACCGAGGTGAGCGTGGCGTCGGCGTTGGTGAAGCTGCCCGGCCCGGCCTGCGACCAGCCGGTGGTGCCGCCGTCGTAGAGGGCGGTGTAGCCGGTCTCCGGCCGGCAGTCGGCAGTCGTGCGGCCGGCGGCGTAGCGGATGCCGCCGAGCAGGTGCGCCCGGAACGCCGCGTCGGCGTACGACGCCTGGGTGTGCCCGCCGCCGGTGTAGAACGACCGGCCGCCGCTGTACGTCTTGCACCAGGCGTGCGGGTGGTCGCCGCCCATCGCGCCCCCGGAGTACGTGGACTCGTCGAGGCTGGCCAGCACGTGCGCGGTGGAGCGCGCGTTGGTGCGGTAGTCGTACCACTCGTCGGTGCGGTTCCACCGCTGCGGCAGGTGCGCGGTGGCGGCGTGCGCCCGGTCCTCCACCTTGACGGTGGCCGGCTGGATCGCCGGGTGGGACGCGAACCAGGCGCCGACCAGGTTGCCGTAGAACGGCCAGTCGTACTCGGTGTCCGCGGCGGAGTGCACGCCGACGTACCCGCCGCCACCGCCGATGTACGCCTCGAACGCCGACTGCTGGGTCGCGTTCAGCACGTCGCCGGTGGTGTTGAGGAAGATCACCGCCTCGAAGCGGGCCAGGTTGGCGGTGGTGAACTGGGCGGCGTCCTCGGTGGCGGTGACGGTGAAGTTGTTCGCCGCGCCCAGGTCCCGGACGGCCTGCGTGCCGACCGCGATGGAGTCGTGCCGGAAGCCGGCCGTCTTGGAGAAGACCAGCACGTCGTACGGGGCGTCGGCGGCGCTCGCCGGGGTGGCGGCGCTGGTGGCGGCCACGGCGGTCACCGCCACCAGCGCGATTCGGAGGAGTCTCATCGGCGTTCTCCCTTCCCGCCTCACGGCAGCGTCCACTTCTGGTTGGCCGCGCCCGTGCAGGTCCACAGGTGCACCGGCGTGCTGTCGGCCGAGTTGTTGCCGGACACGTCCAGGCACTTGCCGGACTGCGGGTTGCGGACGGTGCCGTCGGCCTGCGCCGCCCAGTTCTGCGCGCCGCTGCCGTTGCACGTGTAGAGCTGGATCTTCGTGCCGTCCGCGCTGGCGCCGCCGGAGACGTCCAGGCACTTGCCGTACGCCTTGACCGTCGAGTTCGGGGTGACGGTCCAGGACTGCGCCGCGGTGCCGTTGCAGGTGTAGAGCTGGATCTGCGTGCCGTCGGCGGTGGCCGCGTTGCGCACGTCCAGGCACTTGCCGGCCAGGCCCTTCACCGGGCCGGTGCGCACGCTCGACGTGGTGAACGTGAACGCGTCCAGGTCGTAGAGCGCGCCGGTGCCGCCGGCGAACGTGAGGTAGAGCGTGGTGGTGCCGGCCGGCGGGTTGGTGATCGTGCCGGTGACCGTGGTGAACGAGTCCCAGGCGCCGGTGACCGGGACGGTGGCCGAGCCGAGCACGGTGCCGGTGGCGGAGCCGGCCCGCACCTGGAGCGTGCCGCCCGCGCCGGCCGAGGAGACCCGGGCGGTGAACCCGGTCGCGTCGGCGAGCAGGTACGGCTGGAACGCGATCCAGTCGCCGTTGTTGATGTCGCCGACGGTCTTGCCGCCCTCGGCGGTGCCCTTGTCGAACGTGTTGATCCCGGACGAGGTCTTGAAGTGCTCGGCCTGCCGGTGCCGGGGCTGGAGCGTGTGCTGGGTGTGCGTGGTGAGGCCGCCGGCGTCGGTGTACTCGGCGTCGAAGATGGCGAAGATGTTCGCCGCGTCGTCGTGCTCGCCGTCGACCGGGATCGCGATGGTGCCGGTGCAGCCGGTCGCCGAGGTGATCTGGTGGCCGTGCTGGTCGTGGCCGAGCACGTAGGTCATCCTGACCTTGGTGCAGTCGATCGTGCCGTCCTCGGGGTCGGTGACGGTGATCCGGAACGGCACGGTGTCGCCGAAGGCGAACAGTTTGCCGTTGCCGGGCGTCTCGATGACCACCGTCGGCGCGGTGTTGCCCACGGTGATGGTGACGCTGGCGGTGCCGGTGGCGCCCTGCGGGTCCCGCACGGTCAGCGTGGCGGTGTAGCGGCCGTTCGCGGTGTAGGTGTGCGACGGGTTGGCCGCGGTGGAGGTGCCACCGTCACCGAACGCCCAGGCGTACGTCAGCGCGCCGCTCTCCGGGTCGGACGAGCCGGCCGAGGAGAACGCCACGGTCAACGGGGCGGTGCCGGAGGTCTTGTCGGCGGTGGCGCGGGCCACCGGGGCGCGGTTGCCGCCGCCCAGGTAGTCGAAGCGGTAGAGCGCCGAGTTGGCGTCCCCGTTGAAGTAGCCGGTGCCGTAGTCGAGCACGTAGTAGGCGCCGTCCGGGCCGAACGCGGAGTCCATCACCTGCTTGCCGGTCCACGGGAACGCGTCGATGGCGCCGGGTGAGCCGTCGGCGTCGACGTGGATCGGCTTGATCCAGCCCCGGCCGAACTCGGTGGCGAAGAACTGCCCGTCGAAGGACTGCGGGAACTTGGTGGTGGACGGGTTGGCCGCGTCGTACCGGTAGACCGGGCCGCCCATCGGCGACTCGGAGCCGCCGCCGAACTCGGGCGGGCTGCCGGCGTCGCCGGCGTAGCGGATCCAGGCCGGCTTGGCCGCCGGCAGCGTGGCCAGGCCGGTGTTGCGGAACGAGTTGTTGGTCGGGCCGCTCGCGCAGGCGAACTTCGCGCCGGCGGTGCCGGTGGCGAAGTCCCACTCGGCGTACGTCTCGGCCGCCGTGTTGGTGCCGGTGCAGTACGGCCAGCCGTAGTTGCCCGGCCCGGTGACCCGGTCGAACTCGACCTGCCCGGACGGGCCGCGCGCCGAGGTGGTGCCGGCGTCCGGCCCGTAGTCGCCGACGTAGACGATGCCGGTGGCCTTGTCGACGCTCATCCGGAACGGGTTGCGGAAGCCCATGGCGTAGATCTCCGGGCGGGTCCTCGCGGTGCCGGGCGCGAAGAGGTTGCCGCTCGGGATCGCGTACGTGCCGTTGGCGTTGACCTTGATGCGGAGGATCTTGCCGCGCAGGTCGTTGGTGTTGCCGGCGCTGCGCTGCGCGTCGTACCCGGGGTTGCGGTTGGTCCGCTCGTCGATCGGGGCGTAGCCGGCGGAGTCGAACGGGTTCGTGTCGTCGCCGGTGGAGAGGTAGAGGTTGCCGGCCGCGTCGAAGTCGATGTCGCCCCCGACGTGACAGCAGAGTCCCCGGTCGGCCGGCACGTCGAGGACGTCGACCTTGCTGGCCTGGTTGAGCGTGAAGTCGGCGTTGAGCGTGAACCGGGACAGCCGGTTGACGCCCTGCCAGGCGGAGAAGTCGGTGCCGGTGGCCGGCGCGTCCCCGGCCGGGGTGGACAGCGGGGGCGCGTAGTAGAGGTAGATGTGCCGGTTGGTGGGAAAGCCGGGGTCGACGCCGACGCCCTGCAACCCTTCCTCGTCGTGGGTGTAGACCGGCAGCGTGCCGATGACGGTGGTGACGCCGGCCGCGTCGGTGCGGCGCAGCGTGCCGTTGCGGGCGGTGTGCAGGACCGACCGGTCGGGCAGCACCGCGAGGGACATCGGTTCGCCGGTCTCGGCGACGCCGCGGGCGAGTTCGACCTGCTGGAAGTCGCTCGCCGGGATGGGGTGGGCGGACGCCGGGACGGGCGTCGTGGCCACTGTGACCGTGCCGGCGGTGATCGCGAGCAGCAGCGCCGCGCCGGCGGCGAGTCGTCGTCGGGCGTGGGGGTGGTGATGGGGGTGGCTGGACATGCCGTGCTGTCCTTCCTGACGCGCGCAGCCAGGACCGGGCGCGCGTCGCGCCGGATGCCGAAGGGGGAAGCGTTGTGCTGGCCACGACAGTAAGACCTTTCGATCAGCGTGTCCATAGCTTTCGATCTATCGTCGTAAACTTTTGACTGTGAACGACAAAAGTCGGCCCTCCGGTGCGGCCGGGGAATCCCGGTCCGGCCACACCGGAGGGCCGTGCTGGTCGTGCCGGCCGGAGGGTTCCGGCGGCGGCACGCTCCCCGACGCCGGCCTCGTTCCCGCCACGGGGCGCAACCGCGGCGGGCCCTCGCCGGCCGGCGCCGGAAGGGTGTCGGCGGCGCTCACACGCCGCGCGGGGTGTTAAGCGGGGCCCCTTCCTCTACCGAATGCGTTAAGCGGGGCCCCCTCCTTCGCCACCTCGACCCAGGCGGCGTCGGCGGCGGACCGGGTCACCGCGTCCAGCACGAGCTGCACCTGCAACGCGTCGGCGAACGACGGGGTCGGGTCGGCGCCGGTGGCGACCGCCTCGACGAAGTCGCGCATCTGGTGCGTGAAGGAGTGCTCGTAGCCGATGAGGTGGCCGGGCGGCCACCACGCCGCCAGGTACGGGTGTTCCGGCTCGGTCACCAGGATCCGGCTGAAGCCCTGCTCGGCGGCGGGTCGGGTGGCGTCCAGGAACTCCAGTTCGTTGAGGCGTTCCAGGTCGAACACCACGCTGCCGCGCGAGCCGTTGATCTCGACCCGCAGCGCGTTCTTGCGGCCGGTGGCGAACCGGGTGGCCTCGTACGTGGCGAGCGCGCCGCCGTCGAGCCGGGCCACGAAGACCGCCGCGTCGTCCACGGTGACCTCGCCGGTGCCCCGGCCGTTGCCGTCGGCCTGCGCGGCCAGGCCGCTCGACCCGGCCGGCAACGGCCGCTGCCTGACGAACGTCTCGGTGAGCGCGCTGACCCCGGTGACGAGCTGCCCGGTGACGAACTGGGTCAGGTCGATGATGTGCGCGCCGATGTCGCCCAGCGCGCCGGAGCCGGCCCGGTCCTTCTGCAACCGCCACACCAGGGGGAACTGCGGGTCGACGATCCAGTCCTGGAGGTAGACCGCCCGGACGTGCCGGATCTCGCCGAGCCGCCCGTCCGCGACGAGTTGCCGCATCAGCGCGACCGCGGGCACCCGCCGGTAGTTGAAGCCGCACATGGCGCGTACCCCGGACTCCCGGGCGCGGGCTGCGGCGGCGGTCATCTCCCGGGCCTCGGCGACGGTGTTGGCCAGCGGCTTCTCGCACAGCACGTGCTTGCCCGCGGCCAACGCGGCGAGGGCGATCTCGCGGTGGCTGTCCCCGGGCGTGCAGATGTCCACCACGTCGATCTCGTCGGACTCGACGAGTCGCCGCCAGTCGGTGGTGTACCCGTCCCAGCCGAGCCGGTCGGCGGCCTCGGCCACCTTCGGTTCGTCCCGGCCGCAGACGAGCGCCATCCGCACCCGCGCCGGCAGGTCGAACACCCGGTTCACGGTGCGCCACGCCTGCGAGTGCGCGGCGCCCATGAACGCGTAGCCGACCATGCCGACCCGCAGGATGCTGTCGTGACTGGACAAGCTGGGTCTCCCCCCGTGTGTGTCAGAACCCGAGCTTCAGGTAGTCGCCCGAGTTCTCCTTGGTGATCGTCTCGGAGGAGAGCACGATCTCCTTCGGTACCTGGAGTTCCACCAGGTCGGACATGCCCTTGCCCTGCCCGATGAGCCGGGCCAGGGAGATGGCCGAGGAGGCCATCGACGGGCTGTACGTGACGGTGGCCTTCAGCACCGTGTTGTCGGCGGCGATGTCCTCCATGGCCTTCTTCGAGCCGGCGCCGCCGACCATGAAGAACTCCTTGCGGTTGGCCTGAGTGACGGCGGCGAGCACACCGATGCCCTGGTCGTCGTCGTGGTTCCAGAGCGCGTCGATCTTCGGCAGCGCCTGGAACAGGCCGGTGGCGGCCTGCTGGCCGGAGTCCACGGTGAACCCGGCCGGGCGGCGGTTGGCCACCTTCAGCCCGTACGAGGCGAGCGTGTCAGCGAAGCCCTTGGAGCGTTCCTGGGTCAGCTCCAGCGAATCGATGCCGGGGATCTCCCCGATCACCGGGTTGCTCACGCCCTTCGCCTTGAGCTGCTCGGCGATGTAGGTGGCGGCGGCCACCCCCATGCCGTAGTTGTCGCCCTTGATCTGGAGCCGGTAGGCCCGCGCGTCGGGGAACGCCCGGTCCAGGTTGACCACCGGGATGCCGGCCTTCATCGCCTCCAGGCCGAACGCGTTGAGTTCCTTGCCGTCGTGCGGCAGCAGCACGATCACGTCCGGCTTCTGCGAGATCAGCGTGGACAGCGCCGCCCGCTGGGCCGCCGCGTCCGCGCCGGCCTCCACCGACTTCAGCTCCACGTCGGCGTACGCCCCGGCCTGCGCCTTGGCGTTGTTGGTGATGGCGGCGATCCAGCCGTGGTCGGCGGCCGGGGCGGAGAAGCCGATGGTCACCTTCTTGCCCGGCTCGGCGGCGGCGCCGGTCGCGGCGGCCTTGGTCTGCGCCTCGGTCGGGGACTGCTCGTTGCTCGTGCAGCCGGCGAGCAGCACCCCGGCGGAGACGGCGGCCCCGCCGAAGAGCAACCGGCGGCGTGACAGGTCCCTTGTCATGACGGCTCCCTGATGAGGTGGTGGGGTGGTTTCGGGTGCGGTGGGTCGGGCCACCGTCTGCTCGACGGCGGCCGGGCGGTGCGGTGGGGTCAGGTGGTGGTGGCCCGGTTGCGGGCGAGGAACTGGGTCAGGCTGCGGAACTGCACCTGCTGGACCAGAACGGCGGCGACGATGATGCCGCCCTTGACCATGTTCTGGGCCTCGGCGGAGAGGTTGTTGATGGCGAACAGGTTGGTGATCGTGGAGAAGATGATCACCCCGAGCAGGGAGCCGATGATGGTGCCCCGCCCGCCGCTGAGCAGCGTGCCGCCGATGATCGCGGCGGCGATCGCGTCCAGCTCGTAGAGGTTGGCCATGGCCGCCTGGGCGGAGGTGGCCTGCGCGGTCAGCATCACCGCGGCGATGCCGCAGCAGAGGCCGGAGAGCGCGTAGAGCAGCACGGTGTGCCGGCGCACGTTGATGCCGGCGAGCCGGGCCGCCTCCGGGTTGCCGCCGACCGCCACGGTGCGACGGCCGAACGTGGTCCGGTTGAGCAGCACCCAGCCGGCCGCCACCACCGCGATCAGGAGGTAGACCAGCAGCGGGATGCCGAGCACGTTCGTGGTGGCGATGCCGTTGATGAACGAGCTGGTGGAGACCTGGGTCTGCTTGTCGGAGATCTCCGCCGCCAGCCCTCGGGCGGCGACCAGCATGGCCAGCGTGGCGATGAACGGCACCAGCCGCCCGTACGAGATGAGCAGCCCGTTGACCACGCCGACGGCCAGCCCGACGGTCAGCGCGCTGAAGATCATGCCGCCGGCGCCGTAGCTCTGGGTGGCGACAGTGGTGCACCAGACGCCGGCCAGCGCCACGATCGCACCGACCGACAGGTCGATGCCGCCGCCGATGATCACGAAGGTCATGCCGACGGTGACCACGCCGACCACCGAGGCGAGCTTGAGGATGGTGAGCGTGTTGCCCCACACCCAGTTCGGGTCGCCGTAGAGGTCGGGGCGGGTCAGGATGCCGATGACCACCAGCACCACCAGCGTGGCCAGCAGGCCGAGGTTGCGCTTGGCGCCCTCCCCGCCGTCGCCGCGCCACCAGGAGAGCCGGGCCGGCGCGTCGACCTTGGCGGTCTCCGCCCGGTCCACCGGCGGCGACTGCGCGGGGAGCGTGGTGTGGGTATCGCTCATGCCGGGGTGCCTTCCATGAGGGACCCCGCCATCACGAGGTCGAGCACGGTGTTCTCGTCGAGTTCGCCGGCCGGGGCCTCGCGGACCACCCGGCCCTCCCGCATCACCAGCACCCGGTCGGCCAGGCCCAGCACCTCGGGCACCTCGCTGGAGACCAGCAGCACCCCGACGCCCCGGGCGGCCAGGTCCCGGATCACCTGGTACAGCTCGGCGCGGGCGCCCACGTCCACGCCCCGGGTCGGCTCGTCGAGCAGCAGCAGCCGGGTGTCCCCGAGCAGCCACCGGCCGACCACCACCTTCTGCTGGTTGCCGCCGGAGAGCGTGCGCACCGGCCGGCGTACGTCCCGGGGGCGCAGCTCCAGCGCGGCGGCGATCCGGTCCGCCTCGGCCCGTTCCCGCCCGGTGTCGGTGAAGCCCAGGCGGGCGTACCGGCCGAAGGTGGCCAGCGTGACGTTGCGGTAGATCGGTTCGCCGAGCAGCAACGCCTGACTCTTGCGCTCCTCGGGCGCCATGCCCATGCCGGCCCGGACCGCCGCGCCCACGCTGCCCGGGCGCAACGCCTTCCCGGCCAGCCGGACCGTCCCGGCGTGCGCCCGGCGGGCCCCGAAGATGGTCTCCAGCAGCTCGGAGCGGCCGGAGCCGACCAGCCCGGCGATCCCGACGATCTCCCCGGCCCGCACGCCGAGCGACACGTCGGCGAACTCGCCGTGCCGGGTCAGCCCGTCCACCCGCAGCAGCTCCGCGCCGGCGCCGTCGTCGGCCGGGCGCGGCGGGAAGACGTACTCGATGGTCCGCCCGGTCATCCGGGCGACCAGGTCGCGGGTCGGGGTGTCGCGCGCCGGCAGGCTCGCCGCCGTGGTCCGGCCGTCCTTGAGTACGGTGACCCGGTCGCCGATCTCGCGGATCTCCTCCATCCGGTGCGAGATGTAGATGACCGCGATGCCCTGCGCGGTGAGTTCCCGGATGATCCGGAACAGGTTGCCCACCTCGTCGTGGGCCAGCACCGCGCTCGGCTCGTCCATGATGATCAGGCGCGCCTCGTGGGACAGCGCCCGGGCCATGCTGACGATCTGCTTGCCGGCCGCCGGCAGGTGCCGGACCAGCCGCCCGGGCGGGATCTCCGGGTGGCCGAGCCGGGCCAGGATCTGCCGGGTACGCCGGGCCATCTGCCCGCGCCGGACGAAGCCGAGCCGGCGCGGCTCGTGGCCGAGGAACGCGTTCTCCGCCACCGACAGGTCGTCGACCAGGTCGAGTTCCTGGTAGATGGTGGCGATGCCGGCGCGCATCGCGGCCTGCGGGTTGGCGAACGCGGCCGGCTCGCCGCGCCACACCACAGCGCCGGAATCCGGCCGGTGCACGCCGGCGAGCACCTTGATCAGGGTGGACTTGCCGGCGCCGTTCTGCCCGAGCAGGCAGTGCACCTCACCGGCGCGCACCTCCAGCCGCACGCCGTCCAGCGCGCGTACCCCGGGGAACGTCTTGACCACGTCGGTGAGGCGCAGCACCACCTCGCCCGCGACGGCGTCGGCGGGCGCCTCGACGAGTGGCTCCTTCCCGGTCATCTCCACCCCCTTCATGCGGCTTCCCCGAACGCGAGGTCGCTGGCCAGCACGGCCGCGCCGGCGACGCCGGCGCGCGGGCCCAGCTCGGAGAGGACGACCGGCAGGTTGCCGGTGGCCAGCGGCAGTGAGCGGCGGTAGACCACGCTGCGGATCTCGGCGAGCAGGATGTGGCCGAGTTGCGCGAGCCCGCCACCGATGACGATCATCGACGGGTTGGTGAAGCTGACCAGCCCGGCCAGCACGCTGCCGACCCGCCGGCCGCCGTCGCGGATGAGCTGGATGCAGGTGACGTCGCCCTCGACCGCGCCCTGCGCCACGTCGAGCGCGGTCACCGCGCCCCGGGCGGCGAGCCGCTCGACCAGGGCCGGCGAGACCTCGGCGCGGGCCGCGGCGGTCGCCTCCCGGGCCAGCGCCGCGCCGCTGAACACCGCCTCCAGGCAGCCGAGGTTGCCGCAGGAACACATCGGGCCGTTCGGGTCGACCTGGATGTGGCCGATGTCGCCGGCGCAGCCGTCGGTGCCCCGGTAGACCTCGCCGTGCAGGTAGATGCCGCAGCCGATGCCGGTGCCGATCTTGATGAAGAGGAAGTCGTCGACCGAGTGGGCGACGCCGCCGTGCCGTTCGCCGATCGCCATGATGTTGACGTCGTTGTCGACCACGGCCGGGCAGCCGTGCTCTCGGGTCAGCAGCTCGCGGACCGGGAAGCGGTCCCAGCCCGGCATGATCGGCGGGGAGACCGGCACCCCGTCGCGGAAGCTCACCGGGCCGGGCACGCCGATGCCGATCGCGTCGAGCCGCTCGTACGCGCCGTCCGCCTTGGCCTTGTGCAGCAGGTCGTTGACCCGTTGCAGGGTCACCTTGGGGCCGGAGCGGATGTCGGCCGGTTCGGTGTACGCGGTCACCGGCTCCAGCCGGCCGTTGACCACCTCGACGTCGATCGAGCTGGCGCCCAGGTCGACCGCGGCGAAGCGCAGGCGCGGGCTCAGCTCGACCAGGGTGGAGCGGCGCCCGCCGCGGGAGGCGGCCAACCCGGCCTCGGCCACGTAGCCGAGGGAGACCAGCCGTTCCAGCTCGGCGAGCAGCCGGGGGCGGGGCATCTGGAGGCGGTCACCGAGCTCGGCGCGGGAGATCGCGCCCTGGTCCCGGAGCAGCCGCAGGAGCCGTACGTGCAGGGGATCGACCGTCCGCACCGGCAGTCACCTCCGCATCGGAGTCGTGCACATCGACGCAATGCCGAGGTGTCGTGTCCGACACAGTAGGAGCCTTCCGGGTCACGTGTCCATAGCTTCGGCTCATTCAGCGAAAACTTCTGTCCGTATGAACAAAAGCTCCTTTCGGATCATGAAAACGCGCCGCCCCGCCCGGTTCTCCGGGCAGGGCGGCGACGTGCGAGGTCAGCGCGGCGCGGGCGCGTTCCGCTTCTTCCGCAGCTTGCGATCGTCGCGCAGCTCGACGTAGGGCTCCTCGTCCTCGGGCAGCCCGGCGGCGATGGCGCGGCTGCGCTCCAACTCGGCGTCGAACTCCGCGCCGAGCAGGATGGCCACGTTGCTCAGCCAGAGCCAGACCAGGAAGATGATCACGCCGGCCACCGCGCCGTACGTCTTGTTGTACGAGCCAAAGTTGCTCACGTAGAGCGCGAACAGGCCGGACACCACCAGCCAGAGCACCACGGCGAGGATCCCGCCGGGGCTGACCCAGCGGAAGCCGCCGTGCCGGGCGTTCGGCGAGGCCCAGTAGAGGATCGCGAACATCAGGCTGACCAGGAGCAACAGCACCGGCCACTTGGCGATGTTCCACACCGTGACCGTGGTGGAGCCGAGCCCGATCGCGTTGCCGGCCTGCTCGGC
The DNA here is from genome assembly GCF_044391475.1 of Micromonospora sp. NPDC018662. NCBI lineage: Bacteria > Bacillati > Actinomycetota > Actinomycetes > Micromonosporales > Micromonosporaceae > Micromonospora > Micromonospora sp. NPDC018662. The sequence continues at coordinate 119,169 of NZ_JBISAC010000008.1, read as the reverse complement.
CAGCCCACCGGTGAACACCACGATCACGGCGCTGACCAGCAGCAGCACGCCGATCACCGCGGTCACGCCGAGCCGGATCGGCAGCGTCTTCCAGATCGGCCGGCCCTCCGGCACGTCGTAGATGCTGTTCGAGGCGCGCATGAAGGCGGCGACGTAACCGGAGGCCGACCAGAACGCGGCGACCAGACCGATCACCGCCGCGATGCTCGCCAGCCCGCCGGACTGGCCGGCCTGGTCGATCGCGCTCTCGATGATCTGTCGGATGTTCGGCTCCGGCACCGCTTGGCCGACCGTGTCCCGGACCCCGTTGGTGGCCCGCTCGCCGAGCAGGCCGAGCACGGAGATCAGCACCAGCACGCCCGGGAAGATGGAGAGCACGCCGTAGTAGGTGAGCGCGGCGGCCCAGTCGGTCAAGTTGTCGTCCGAGAACTCCCGGACGGTCCGCTTGAGCGTCGCCACCCAGCCCGGACCCGGCAGGTCGGTCGGGCTGTCCGGACCGTCGTCCGGCCCCACCGGCCCGGTGTGCTCGCGCCCCTCACGGGCGGAAGACTCGTCGCTGGCCATCGCACCTCCCTCGTCGTCGTGCCGTCCTGCACGACTTGCCCCGAGGTCGGGTCGGGTAACCAGCCACTTCCCAGGAAACCCGGGACCGGCCGGTGCCGCATGATCAGGGACCGAGCCGACGGGCGGCGGTGGCGGGACACCTCGACACCGCCGCCCGGCGTCGGTCAGCGGGCGGGTCACCTCGACACCGCCGCCCCGGCGTCGGTCAGCGGGCGGCGAGCCGGTCGACGAACGCGCGCCAGGCGTCGGGCGCGAAGGCCAGCACCGGGCCGGCCGGGTCCTTGGAGTCGCGCACCGCGACCCCGCCGGGCCGGGCGTCCGCCACCTCCACGCAGGCTCCGCCTGCGGCATTGCTGCGGCTGCTCTTGCGCCACCGGGCACTGCTCAGGTCCATGTCTCCGCCACCTCCGTCATGAAATCGACTGACTGCTGGTGCGACAGCGCCTCACCGCGGACCGACTCCCACACCTCGACCATCCGCCGCACGTGGTCGGCGCGGTCGATCACCTGGCCGTGGAGCTGCCCCTCCTGGAAGACGACGTCCTCGCCGTGCGGTGGGGTGGCGATCACGAACGGGCCGCTGACGCCAGCGTAGGCACCGACGGTGAGCGGCACAACGTGGATCCGCACCCGGGGCAGCCCCGAGCCGACCTTCACCAGGTGGCGAGCCTGCTCGCGCATCACCTCGGGCCCGCCGACGCTCCGGCGCAGCACGTGCTCGTCGACGACGAACGTGAGCAGCGGCGGCCGGTCGCGGGTCAGCAACGCCTGCCGGTCCAGCCGCGTCGTCACCTGCTGCTCCACCTCGTCCGGCGCGAACAGCCGGCCGCCGGCGAGCAGCGCGCGGGCGTAGCCCTCGGTCTGGAGCAGGCCCGGCACGCAGATCGGCTCGAACCAGCGCAGCGCGGTGGCCTCCGCCTCGATGCCGGGCCAGTCGCGGAACCACGGCACCACGGCCTCCCGGCCGATGCGCCGCTGGATGCGCTCGAAGCGCCCGTCGGTGCCGAACACCGTGTCGCAGCGGCGGGCGAAGTCCAGGCTCGGGCGGCGCTCACAGGTCTCCACCTTGGCCACCAGCGCACCGGAGTAGGTGAGCGCCTCGGCCAACGCCGCCTGCGACATGCCGTTGGCCGCGCGGGCCAGCCGCAGCTCCTCCGCGAAGTGCTCCAGCATGGACGACAGTTCCACGGACAGCCTCCGTACATCCTCGACACACCCGGGAGCCGGCCGTCTGACGCGCTGGTCGTCGCCGTGCCGGACGCCCCACCGTAGTCGGAACGTCACCAGACTGTCACGCAGCGGGACCGCTCACGGGATCGGACGGCGGGCGGAACCACGCCGGGGGCGTCGGCGCACGACGAGGTCCGTCGACGCCCCCTCCCACTGCGACGGAGGTACGCCCATGCCCCGGTACCGTCCGCACGTCGCGGCACGCCCGTCCTGGCGCTGCCGGATCTGCGGCGCGGCGTGGCCCTGCTCCCCGGCCCGGCTGGCGCTGCTCGGTGAGTACCGCGAGGACCGGGTCGCGCTGCTGATCCATCTCGGCACGCTGCTGTGCGAGGCCACCGCCGACCTGACCGCCGGGCGGGACGGCGCCACCCCGCAGGGCCTGGCCGAACGCTTCATCATGTGGGCCCGCGCCCGGTGAGTCGCGTCGCTGGCCGAACCGATCCCGCTGCATCCCGGCGCGCGGCGGTTCTATCGCAGCGCATGAGCGCTAGTTGTACAATTTATTGTACGTTAGCCTGGGAGGCGTCATGCGTACCGTGCCCTACTCGGAAGTCCGACAGAACCTGGCCAAGATGCTCGACCATGTCGTCGACGATGCCGAGGAAATCGTGGTCACCCGCTCCGGCCATGAGGCCGCCGTCATCATCTCCTTGCGCGAATACGAGTCGTTGAAGGAGACGGCGTACCTGATGGCCAGCCCCGCCAACGCGCGTCGGCTCAACGAAGCTGTCGAGGAACTGCGCAGCGGGGGCGGGGAGACCCACGACCTGATCGACCCCGACGCCGGTTCGGACGGAGCGTCGGCGGCGTGAAGGTCGAGTTCGCCGGCCGTGGCTGGGAGGACTACCTAACCTGGCAACGGGATCGCCAGATGCTCAAGCGGGTGAACACGCTGATCGAGGACATCCGGCGCAATGGCCACCAGGGCATCGGCAAGCCGGAACAGCTTCGGGGTAACTGGGCGGGGTTCTGGTCACGGCGTATCGATCAGGAGCATCGCCTGGTCTACCGGATCACGGATGACACCGTACAGATCGCGCAGTGCCGCTACCACTACGAGTGAGCGCTTGACCCTCACACCGTGTCAGGGCCGAAGCTGGGTGGACCATGTTCAGTATCGGAGAGTTCGCCGGCCTGGGCCGGGTGTCGGTGCGCATGCTGCGCCACTACGACGCCATCGGCCTGTTGCGTCCCGCCCACGTCGACCCGCACAGCGGCTACCGCTTCTACACCGCCGCGCAACTACGCCTGCTCAACCGGGTGACCGCCCTGAAGGACCTGGGCTTCAGCCTCCAGCAGGTGCAGACGCTGCTCGACGAGAAGGTGGATGCCGCCGAGCTGCGCGGCATGCTGCGCCTGCGCCGGGCCGAGCTGGCCACGCGCATGCGGCAGGACACCGCCCGCCTGGCCCAGGTCGACGCGCGACTCCGCATGATCGAGAGCGAGGGACACATGGACACCGGAGACGTCGTCCTGAAGAGCATCCCGGCGATCCGGGTGGCGCAACTGTCCGGCACCGCCGCCGGCTACGACCACCCGACGTCGATCACCGAGAACCTCAGCCCGCTCTATCCCCGGCTGATGGAGCTGCTGGAGCGGCACCGGGTGGACATCACCGGTGCGCCGATCGCCTGGTACGAGCCGGCGCCGGCCGAGCCGGGCGACGAGACGATCCGGGTGCACGCGGCCTTCCCGGTCGGATCGGCCGAGGTGTCCGCCGCCGCCGGCTTCGAGGTGGTCACGCTTCCCCCCATCGCGTACGCGGCGACCGCGCTGCACCACGGCCCGATGTCGGAGGCGTTCCGCACCGGGCAGAAGATCGCCACCTGGATCGACGACAACGGCCACCGGGCGGTCGAGCCGGGCTTCGCTCGCGAGGTCTACCTGGACTGCCCACCGGACGACCTCGACCGGTGGGTGACCGAGATGCAGGTGCCGGTGCGCGCCTGATCCTCGACACCAACGTCCTCATCGCCTACGAACGCGGCACGCTCGACCGCGCCTCCCTCGATGAGGACGAGCTGGCGATCGCCGCCGTCACCGTCGTCGAATACCGGGTCGGCATCGAACTGGCCGACACGGTCGCCCGCCCGGCGGACCGGGCGCGAGCGCTGGCGGCGATCGTCAGCGCGGTCGACGTCCTCGACTTCACCGAGGCGACCGCCGCCCACCACGCCCGACTCGTCGCGCACGTACGCCGCGCCGGGACACCGCGCGGCGCCCACGACCTGATCATTGCCGCCCACGCGGCCGAAACCGGACGGATCGTCCTGAGCCGGGACGCCAAAGCACGCTTCGGCGACCTGCCAAACGTCCTGACAACGGAGGTCTGAACGGCGACTCCGCGCCGGCCTGCGTCGGCAACCGAATGCGCGGCCGGGCCGACGGGACCCGCGGCCGATCAGCCGGCGGCCCCGAATCACCTCGACAGCCGGTCGAGCAGCTCGCCCTGGTCGTCGCCGACCTTTTCTATTCACGAACAGCCGCTCAACCGCGCGCCCCGAAGTGCCAGCATTGCTCTCATCGGCTCCGATAGGAGGAAAATGGTGGCAGCCCTCAGCATCAGAGATCTTGATGATGCGGTCCGCGAAAAGCTGCGAATCCGCGCCGCGCAACACGGCAAGTCCATGGAAGCCGAGATCCGGGACATCCTCACCGCGGCCGTTGCCGAGGACGCACCGGGAACCGACCTGTTCAGCGCGCTCACCGCCCGGTTCACCGGGCTCGGTGGCGTCGAGCTGGACCTACCTGCCCGTTCCACTCGACCCCGCGCGGCGAGCCTGCCCGAGTGATGATCGTTCTCGACACCAACGTCGTCTCCGAACTCATGCGGGCTGAGCCCGCGCCGGTGGTGCTGGCGTGGCTCCGGCGTCGCCGCGTTCCCTCGCCAGGTGCTGCCCTTCGATCTCGCAGCAGCCGGCGCCTACGCCGACGTGGTGGCCGGCCGGGACAGGCTCGGCCGGCCCATCGACGGCTTCGACGCCCAGATCGCGGCCATCTGCCGCACTCAGGTCGCCGCACTGGCCACCCGGAACACCAAGGACTTCGCCGACACCGGCATCGAGGTCGTCGATCCCTGGCAGGGGACGGCCGCCGAAGACCGCTGAGCGGCCGGCATCCGTGCCGGCGTCGCCACGCTGACCGGGCACAATTGGGCCGTGGAACGTCACGAGTTCGGTGCCGCCGTGCGCCAGTTGCGGGAGAACACGGCACCCGAGGCCGTCGGGCTGCCGGTCGGCCGGCGGCGGACGCAGGGGTTGCGGCGGGAGGAACTTGGCGATCTCGCGGGCATGTCGGCGGACTACGTACGCCGGTTGGAGCAGGGCCGCAGCCATCCGTCGGCCGGGGTGGTCAACGCCATCGCCCGTGCGTTGCGGACCGGGCGGGCGGACTACGAGCGGCTCTGCGCGCTGGCCGGGTACGCCGCCGCGGACGGGCGGGTGCCGAACGAGGTCGGTCCGGGCGCGACGCGGCTGCTGGAACGGTTCACCGACACTCCGATGTTCGTCTCCGACGCGGCGATGAACCTGGTGGCCGTGAACAGCGCGTTCCTGGCCCTGGGGCACTGGGATCTCACCGGAGACCCGTGGGAGTGGAACATCGCCTGGCGCACGTTCTGCGCTCCGTTCAACGACTTCAAGCAGTCCGCGGACGACGCGACCGACCATGAGGCGATCCTCGCCGCCCAGCTCGGGAGCGCACTGTTGCGCTACCCCGCCGATGCGCGGCTCGCCGCGCTGGTGGACGAGATGCGCAGCCGAAGCCGCCTCTTCGACACGCTGTGGCGCGCGCCGCGACCGGTGGCGGCGTACGAGAGCAGCGCCGCCTTCATCCATCCGGACGTCGGCGCGGTCACGCTCGTCGGCAGCCTGCTCTCCGTCCCGGGCGACGATCTGTCGGCTCTGATGCTCACCGCGGCGCCGGGCTCGGCCGACGCGGCGCGTCTGGCCGAGATCGTCGCGGTCGCCGGGGAACCGGCCGTCATCAGGGTGGGCCAACCCGGCCCAGGCTAACCGCGCCGGATCCTGCGAAGTTGGGTGACGTCTCCGGCAACCGCGGAGGCACATCGGCCCACGAAGGCAGGTTCAGCGATGAAGGCAGTGCGTTTCCACGAGTTCGGCGGTCCCGAGGTCCTGCGCTACGAGGACGTGGAGCAGCCCGCCCCCGGTGCCGGTCAGGTCCGGATCCGCGTCGCGGCGACGTCGTTCAACGGTGTCGACGGCAACATCCGCGCCGGCTTCATGCAGGGCCCGATCCCGGTCGAGCTGCCGCACACCCCCGGCCTCGACGTCGCCGGCACGGTCGACGCGCTCGGTGCCGGCGTGACCGACGTCGCGGTGGGCGACCAGGTCGTCGGCTTCCTGCCGATGACGGGCACCGGGGCGGCGGCGGAGTACGTGATCGCGCCGGCGGAGATCCTGACCGGTGCGCCCCGAAACATCCCGTTGGCTGACGCGGCGGCGTTCCCGCTGGTGGGCCTCACCGCGTGGCAGGCGCTGTTCGACCACGGCAAGCTGACCGCCGGTCAGCGGGTGCTGATCAACGGCGCCGGCGGAGCGGTCGGCGGATACGCGGTCCAGCTCGCCAAGGAGGTCGGCGCCCACGTGATCGCCACGGCCAGCCCGCGCAGCGCCGAGCGTGTCCAGGCCAACGGTGCCGACGAGGTGATCGACCACACCAGCATCGACGTGACCGCTGCGGTGACCGAGCCGGTCGACCTCGTCCTCAACCTCGCACCCGTCGCCCCGGAACAGCTCGCCGCGCTGGTCACGCTGATCCGCGACGGCGGCGCCTTGGTCAACACCACCGTCTGGATGCCGGCCCCCGCCGACGAGGGGCGCGGCGTGCGTGGCATCGACCTGTTCGTCCGCAGCGACGCCGACCAACTCGCCGACCTGGCCGCCCGGATCGGCACCGGCGAGCTGCGGGTCGACGTCGCCGAGCGGGTGGCGCTGGCCGACCTGCCCGCGCTCCACGCCCGGGCCGGCGCGGGTGAACTGCCCGGCAAGACCGTCGTCCTCGCGCCCACCGCTTGATACCCGTCCAGGCCGACCGACCATCACCCGAGGATGGGAAACCGATGACCGACAGCCGCACGAACCCGTCAGGCACTCCACCCGTACCGCTGCTCATCGGCCCGACCGATCGCACGGTCTCGATCACGGTCCAGCAGCGCACCCGGGTGGCGCCCGCCACCGCGTTCCGGGTGATCGCGCCGATCGACCTGCCGAGCGTCTTTCACCGGGTCGGGCCGTTCCCGGGCGTTCGGGGCGTGGCCAACCAGACGGAGGCCTGGGATCACGTCGGCCCCACCCGTAACCCGCAGTTCGAGGACGGGTCACAGGCCAACGAGCAGTTGACCGAGTACACCGAGGGTTCGATCTTCGCGTACCAGCTGACCGGGTTCACGAACGTCCTCTCGCGCCTTGCAGCCGGAGTGCGGGGCGAATTCAACTTCAACCCCGACGGGAACGGCACCCTCATCCGTTGGACCTACGAGTTCAAGCCGCTCCCGGGTCGGCGCCCCTTCCTCGCCGGTCCCTTCGCCCCCCTGTGGCGCCGGTACATGGCGGCTGCCCTGCGCCGATGTGTGCAGGTAGCCGAGGCGCAGGAACCGCGGCCGTAACAGTCCCGGGCCGCTCGGACGATCCACCCGGACCAGTCGCACACCCAGGAGATGATCATGATGATTCCCGACGACGACCCCGCTCGCTCGCTGACCGTGGCGAACCCCGACGATCCCGACACGACCTACATCTCCCTGGTGGGCAACACCTACGGAATGTTGATCACGGGCGAGCAGACCAACGGCGCGTACTGCCTGATCGACATGCGCGTCCCTGACGGTGGCGGCCCACCGCCGCACCGGCACGACTTCGAGGAGATGTTCACCATCCTCGACGGCGAGATCGAGTTCACCTTCCGCGGTGGGAAACACGTCGTCCGGGCCGGGTCCACGGTGAACATCCCGGCCAACGCGCCGCACCACTTCCGGAACGTCTCCGGTGCACCGGCCCACATGCTGTGCATGTGCACCCCGGCCGGGCAGGACGAGTACTTCGCCCGCATCGGCGACGTCGTCGCGGGCCGGGACGTACCGCCGCCACAGCTCTCCCCGGACGAACTCGCCGAGCGTCGCCGCCGTGCCGCCGAGCTGGCCTCGACCTACCGCAGCGAGTTCCGGTGAGGCGGCCCGCCGCTGCCGCTCCGGCGAGCGGGCTCAGGGCTCTGACGGATCGAGCCAGCTAAACAGGTCGTGCGACGGTGCGGTAGCGCGTTCGGGCATGCCGGTGAGGCCGTCGACGTCGCTGGGCTACGGCGTCCAGTCGCGCCGGAGCAGGCCGTAGATCGCCAGGTCCGCGAAGCCGTCGCCGTCGTAGGCGCGCTCCCGCTGGGTGCCCTCGTGGACGAAGCCGCACGTCTCGGCGGTCCGCCGCATGGCCGTGTTGCCGGCCAACGTCTCGAGCTCCAGCCGGCGGAGGTTCCGGCTGCGAAAGCCGTACCGGCAAAGCAGCCGGACCACCTCGGTCCCGTAGCCCTGGCCACGCGCCTCGGGCACCAGCGAGATGCCGAGATGGGCGTACCGCTCGAACGTGTTGATCCCCCACAGCGTGCATCCACCGAGGAACGTGCCGTCGGCCACGGTCTCGGCCAGGAAGGACACCCAGGTGCGTCCGTCGGGCGGATCGGTGACCTGCTTCTCCAGCCGGGCTCGTTCCTGCCCGACGTGGTGCGGCAGGAACGGCTCGTCGTCGGTGAGCAGGTGCTGCTCCGGATCACTGCGCAGCCGGAACAAGCTCGGCGCGTCGTCAGGCGTGGGCGGGCGCAACCGGACCCGGTCGGTGGCGAACATCCCGCGACGCTAACAGCCGGCATCGAACCACACGACTGAATTGCGAGGCCGCAGGTGCACAAGACTCTCCGGTCAGCCGAGAGGTGACGCGATGACGCCCCGCTCGACAGGGCTGTCGCTGGAGGCACTGGAGCATGATCGTTCTCGACGCGCAACCGGCCGCCGCGACGCAGAAATGTAACCCATGAGCTTGAAATGTAACTCACCTCCGGTTACATTCCACGCCATGATCGATGGCTTGGACGAGCTGATACGGACGCTCCGCGCGTCGGGCGGGGATACGACCAACGTCGAGGTCAAGGCCGCCGCAGGGGGGTTACCCGCCTCGCTGACCGCCTCGCTGAGCGCCCTGGCGAATCTCCCCGGCGGGGGAACGATCATCCTGGGCCTAGACGAACGCACCGGCTTTCGCCCGGTCACGCTGGCCGATCCGCAAGTCCTCAAGCAAGGGCTCGCTACGAAGGCCCGGGCGTACACCCCACCCGTGCGGCTCTCCATCGATGACGGCACCGTCGACGGGCAACCGGTGGTCGTGGCTCGGGTTCACGAATGCGACCCATCGGCGAAGCCATGCCGGGTCACTGCTACCGGCACCGCCTACCTTCGCAGCTACGACGGCGACTTTCCGCTGTCCGACCTGGAAACGCAGGGGTTCCTTGCCGCCCGGCGACCGCCGCTGTTCGACCGACGCCCCGTCGACGGTGCCACCTTCGACGACCTCGACCCGGAACTGGTCGCCTCGTACCTCGCAACGGTACGCGAGCGGGATGCCACCGGGCTGGGACGCTTCACCAGCGACGACGAGTTGCTCCGTCGAGCCGGCGTCATCGTGCATGGGGGACAACCCACTACGGCCGGATTGCTAGCCCTCGGCGTCCATCCACAGCAATTTTTTCCCCGTTACGTCATTCAGGCAGCCGCAGAGCCCTTGCCTCATGATCCGCCCGCAGCGCGAGCGCGTAACCAGATCACGATCACCGGCCCCATTCCCCGTATGCTCGACACCGCGTTGGACTGGGCCCGACGCGCGTTCGACACGGTCATCGTCGCCAACCCCGATGGCAGCGTCGCCGATCGCCCCGCGTACCCCCTGGTCGCATTCCGGGAGATTATCGCAAATGCCCTCATCCACCGCGACCTCGACCACTGGTCGCAAGCCTTCGCCATTGAGGTGCGGCTGCGCCGCGACCGTCTCGTCATCACCAACCCTGGTGGTCTGTACGGCATCACCGTCGACCGGCTCGGCCACGACGCCGTCACCTCTGCCCGCAACGGTCTTCTCGTGTCCGTCTGCCAACACGTCCGCTCAGCCGCCACCGGTGGCCGCGTCATCGAGGCCCTCGCCAGTGGCATCCCTACCATCGCGCACGAGCTGTCGGGTCATTCCCTGCCACCGGCGCAGTACATCGACACCAACATCAGGTTCACCGTGCTGCTACGCAGCCCCGCAGCCACCCCGATGGGCAAGACCCTCAACGCCACCGAGCTGCGAATCTACGACGCGCTCGCACCCGGACCGATGACTGTCGCTCAACTCGAAGCCACGCTCAACCTGACCGGCCCCAACATTCGCAAGGCGCTCCGGGGTCTGCGCAATCGTGGCCTCGTACACCAAGACGGCGGCAAGGGCCGCCCAACCACCTATCGGCAGGATGTCGCTCAACGCCGCTGAGGGGGCCCACCCCGCGCCGGTCTCGGTCAGACGTCCGCGGGTGTGGTGGCGGCGCGGGCCTCGGCCACCAGGCGGCCGGTCTCGGCGGCCACCGCCTCGTCGTCGGCCGGCGTGCCCGGGTCGTAGCGGACCGTCCAGGTCAGACCATCGACCCCGGGCACCCGCCGGGCCGCGATCCGCCCACCGCCGCCGGGCACCGGGTGGTGCGCGGTGTACGCCACCGAGCCGGTGACCCGGGTCCGCACCTGGTGCGGCAGCTCGCCCGGGTCGAGCAGCAGATAGGTCTCGGCCGGGGCGTCGGCGACCACCAGGTAGCCGTCCCGCTCGGCGACCGGCTCGGCCGGTGTGACGGCGAGTTCCCGGCCGGACCAGACCGCCTTGAGGACGTCGTGCCACCCGAGGCGCTCGCCGCGGCCGGGCAGCCAGAGCCCACGGTTGCTGGCGACCACCACGCCGTCGCCCTCGCCGTTGCCGGCGGCGGCCCAGGCGAGCACCCGCTCGTCGGCGGCCAGCGGCGGGCGATCGGCCGGTGGCAGCTTCGGGCGGCGGCGGAAGAGTCCCATCACAGTCCCCCGGCGGCCTGCTCGCGCAGCGCCCGCGCGTGTTGTTCCAGCGAGAGCAACTCCCCGAACAGGGCGAAGTATTCGTCCTTGTTGCTCACCGGGTTGATCCGCTGGATCTTCGACTTGAGATCCCGGATCCGGCCGGTGACCGAACTCCACTGCAACCGGGCCATGGTGACCGAGACGTACCTCGGGTCGGGTTCGCCGTCGATGCGCAACGGCTCCACCGCCAACTCTCCCACCAGGGCCTGGGCGGCCAGGTCGCCGCAGGCGTCACGGACCCGCTCGATCCAGACCGCGCCGCCGGTGGCGCCGGCCGCCCCGCCGGCCGCGGCGACGGCGAGCCGCACCGCGGCGTGCACCGGGTGTTGGTAGTCGGCGGCCTCGACGGCGTCGAACATCGGACCGGCCAGCACCGGCTCCTGCAACGCCAGCTTCAGCGCCTCCCGCTCCACCATGGAGCGGGGACTGTCCACGGCGGGCGTGGCGGGGCCGGGGCGCGTCGGCGCGGGCCGACCGTTGGCCGGCTGCCCGTTGCCGGCGGCCAGCACGGCGCGCTGCACCGGCTCGATCTCCATGCCGAGGTCGCCGGCGAGCTTGCGGACGTACTCCGGGCGCTTCTCCCGGTCCTTGATCTGCGCGACCAGCGGCGCGGCGCGGCGCATCGCCTCGACCCGGCCGTCGACGGTGTCGAGGTCGAACCGGTTGATGACGTGCCGGAGCGCGAAGTCGACGAGCGGCTCGCGGCGGGCCACCAGGTCGCGGACGGCCAGGTCGCCCTTGGCCAGCCGCAGGTCGCACGGGTCCATGTTGTCGGGGCTGACCGCGATGAACGTACGCCCGACGAAGCGCTGGTCGTCCTCGAACGCGCGCAGCGCGGCCTTCTGGCCGGCGGCGTCGCCGTCGAACGTGAAGATGATCTCCCCGGCCCGCTCGTCGCTGTCGAAGAGCACCCGGCGCAGCACCGAGATGTGGTCGCCGCCGAACGCGGTGCCGCAGGTCGCCACCGCGGTCGGGACGTCGGCGAGGTGGCAGGCCATCACGTCGGTGTAGCCCTCGACCACCACCACCTTGCCCTGCTTGGCGATCTCCCGCTTGGCCTGGTCGATGCCGTAGAGGACGTGCGACTTCTTGTAGATCGGCGTCTCGGGGGTGTTGAGGTATTTCGGGCCGTCGTCGTCGTCGAACAGCTTGCGGGCGCCGAATCCGATCACGTCGCCGGTGATGTCCCGGATCGGCCACATCAGGCGGCGGCGGAACCGGTCGATCAGCGAGCCCGACCGGGCCGGCCGGGACAGGCCGCCGGTGACCAGCTCGTCGTGGCTGAAACCCTGCTGGCGCAGGTGCTTGGTGAGCAGGTCCCACCCGTCGGGGGCGAAGCCGCAGCCGTAGCGCTCGGCGGCGGCCCGGTCGAAGCCCCGGCGGGCCAGGAACTCCCGGGCCGGGCGGGCGCCGGCGGTGGTGAGCTGGGCCCGGTAGAACTCGACGGCGGCGGCGTGCGCGGCCACCAGGCGCTGCCGCTGCCCCTGCTGCGGCCGGGCGCGCGGCGTCGAGCGGTCGTCCTCGACGTAGCGCAGCTGGATGCCGGCGCGGGCGGCGAGGCTCTCGACCGACTCGACGAAACCGAGGTGCTCGGCGTCCATCAGGAACTTGATCGCGTCGCCGCCGACCCCGCAGCCGAAGCAGTAGAACACGTTGCGGGCGGGCGACACGTTGAACGAGGGGCTCTTCTCGTCGTGGAACGGGCAGAGCCCCTTGAGGTTGCCGCCTCCGGCCGACTTGAGCGTCACCACCTCGGAGATCACGTCCGCGATGGCGGTGCGCTCGCGGACCAACGCGATGTCCTCGTCCCGGATCCGCCCCGCCATGACCGCCACCCCCTCGGCGTACATCCTGCCCTGCCGGACCGACGATCCGGCGGCCGGGGGGACGGGCGTGTGGCGGACCACGCCCGCCCTCGCCGGCTCAGGCCGAGCGGGCCGCCGCGGGGTCGCCGATGCGCGGGAACGGCTCGATGGAGAAGACCACCTCGACCGGCACCTCGAAGTAGGCCGCGATGCGCAGCGCCAGGTGCAGGCTGGGCCGGAACTCGCCGCGTTCCAGGTAGCCGACGGTCTGGTAGTGCACCCCGAGCGCGTCGGCGAGCTGCCGGCGGGAGACGCCCCGCTCGGCGCGCAGCACCGCGATCCGGTTGTGCACGGTCTCGCTCATCGACGCCCTCTCATCCGACCCGCTGCATGGCCCGCTCCCGCCGGGCCGCGACCCGGGAGCCGGACTCCCGGCGGGCCATCCGGCGCAGCACCACCGGGGCCAGCACCAGCCCGAGCACCGCCCAGGCGCCGAGCACGCCCAGCGTCTCCAGGTGCCGCCAGGAGCCGCCCAGCTCGACCGCCGCCAGGTCGGCCGGGAGCAGCGCCGAGCGCATGCCCAAGCCTAGCCAGTAGAGCGGGAAGACCTGGGCGACGCCCTGGAGCCAGCCGGGCAGGCCGTTGATCGGGTAGAAGATGCCGGAGAGCGCGATCAGGCCGAAGATCGGCAGGACCACCAGGCCCATGTTGCGCGGGTTCTCGATCACCGAGCCGATCACCGCGCCCAGCGGCAGCGTCGCCACCAGCCCGAGCGGCACCACCCAGGCCAGCGTGAGCCAGGCGCCCGGGTCGCCGAGTCGCAGCCCGTCCAGGAAGAACAGGCCGGGGACGAGCTGGATGGTCACCCCGATCAGCGAGATCGCCGAGATCAGCACCAGCTTGCCGACCAGGTAGCCGAGCATGCCGTTGGGGATCGCCTTGGCCCGCAGCAGCGTGCCGTCCTCCCGGTCGACGATGAGCTGCTGGGCCAGCCCGAGCAGGCCGCCGAAGAGCAGGCCCATGCCGAGCGCGCTGGGCAGCGTCCGGGCGCCCAGCGAGAAGTCGGTGCCGGGCACCGTCGAGCCGCGCATGAAGAACATGGCGACCAGCAGCACCGCCGTGGGGAAGAAGTAGTTCCACAGGTCCTGGCCGTTGGTGAACGTGGCGCGCAGCTCGATCAGGCCGCGTCGCAGCCCGGCCCGCAGGGCGGTGGTGGTCGGGCTCATCGCGTCGCCTCCTGCTGCCACACCCGTTCGGCCCGCCCGGTGCGGATGCCGGTCTCCTCCTCGTGCACCAGCGCCAGGTACGCGTCCTCCAGGCTGGCCCGGCGCACCTCCAGCTCCTGCACCCGGTCGCCGTGCTCGCGGAGCAGGTCACGCAGGAAGCCGGTGGCGTCGGCGGTGGCGTGCACGTAGCGCTCGCCGTCGCGGGTCCAGCGGACCTCGACGTCGGAGGCGACGCGGCGGGCCAACTGGTCCGGCGAGCCTTCGGCGACGATCCGGCCGCCGGCCAGGATCAGGATGCGGTCGGCCAGCTTCTCCGCCTCGGCCAGGTCGTGCGTGGTCAGCACGATGGTGGTGTCGTCGGTGTCGGTGAGGCGGTGCACCAGCTCGTGGAACTCGCGGCGGGCCGCCGGGTCGAAGCCGACCGTCGGCTCGTCCAGGAAGAGCAGCTCCGGCCGGCCCACGATGCCGACCGCCACGTCGAGCCGGCGGCGCTGCCCGCCGGAGAGCCGGGCCACCCGGGTGCCGGCGTGCGCGGTCAGCCCCACGGTGGCCAGCAGGTCGTCGACCGGCCAGGGGCGCGGGAAGCGGTCGGTCGCGTATGGCGCGTAGAAGTCGCCGAGGTGGGCGAGCAGCTCCCGGACCCGCCACTTGCCGTGGTCGCGCCAGGACTGGAGCACCACGCCGAGCCGGGCGCGCCAGCGCTCGTCGCCGCGGGCCGGGTCGACGCCGAGCACCCGGACCGTGCCGGCGGAGGGCAGCCGGAAGCCCTCCAGGATCTCGATGGTGGTGGTCTTGCCGGCGCCGTTGGGCCCGAGCAGCGCGACCACCTCACCGCGCCGGGCGGTGAGGTCGACGCCGTGCAGCACGTCGACGGCGCCGTAGCGCATGCGCAGGTCGCGGACGTCGAGGACCAGATCCTCGTCGGGAGGCCGGGGGGCCGCGACCGCCCCCGGAAGTTCGACCGCAGTCATGCCTCGGAATGTAGCACTCCTGCTACAAATCGAGGTAGACGCACTCACTCGCGGGGTCGGTGGAGCCAGCGGGTCACCGGCGGCGGGTCCTCCTCCTCGTACGACCGGGCCGCGCGCACGGCGGCGGCCAGGCCGGACCGGCGCGGGCGGGCCCCGGCGCGCAGCACCGGGTCGGCGGACATCTCCCGGACCAGCGACACCGCCAGGCCCAGCATCACCACCACGAACGGCAACGCGACCAGGATGGTGGCCTGCTGCAACGCGTCCAGGCCACCGACCAGCAGCAGCGCCGCCGCGACCGCGCCGATGAGCACGCCCCACAGCACCACCACGCCCCGGTGCGGGCGCAGCGCGCCTCGTGAACTCAGCGAGCCGAGCACCAGCGACGCCGAGTCGGCGCTGGTGACGAAGTAGAGCGCGATCAGCACCATGGCGAGCACGCTGGTCACCGTGGCCAGCGGCAGCGCATCCAGCAGGCCGAACAGCGCCTGCTCCGAACCGGCGCCCACGTCGGCCACCAGGTCCCGGGTGCCGGTGGCCTGGGTCCGCAACGCGGTCCCGCCCATCACCGCGAACCAGACCGCGCTCGCGCCGCTGGGCACCAGCAGCACCCCGATCAGGAACTGCCGGACCGTCCGCCCGCGCGAGATGCGGGCGATGAACGTGCCCACGAACGGCGCCCAGGAGATCCACCACGCCCAGTAGAAGATCGTCCAGGAGCCCAGCCAGGCCGGGTCGGAGAACGCGCCGGTACGGGTCGACATCCGCACCAGGCCGCTCAGGTAGTCGCCGACCGCGGCCGGCAGCACCTCCAGCGTGTAGACGGTCGGGCCGACCACGAACACGAACAGCATCAACGCGACGGCGATCAGCACGTTGGTGGTGGACAGCCACTTGACGCCCCGGTGCAGGCCGGAGAAGGCCGACAGCACGAACGCCAGGGTGAGCGCGCCGATGATGACCAACTCGACCGTCCGGCTGTCCCGCACGCCGCTGACCAGGTCCAGGCCGGCCGCCACCTGGAGCGCGCCGAGCCCCAGGCTGGTCGCCGAGCCGAACACGGTGGCGAAGACCGCCAGCAGGTCGATCGCGCGCCCGGCCGGGCCGTACGCCCGGGCCCCGAGCAGCGGCACGAACGCCGACGAGATCCGGTTTCCCCGCCCCTTGCGGAACGTCGAGTACGCCAGCGCCAGCGCCGCGATCGCGTAGATGCCCCACGGGTGCAGCGTCCAGTGGAACAGCGTGTACTGCATGGCCGTGGCGGCGGCGGCACCGGTCTGCGGCTCGACGCCGGAGGCCGGCGGCGGCGCCGCGTAGTGCTGGATCGGCTCGGCGACGGCGAAGAAGACCAGGCCGATGCCCATGCCGGCGCTGAACATCATGGCGATCCAGGCCAGCCCGTTGAACTCCGGCTCGTCGTCGTCGGCGCCCAGCCGGATCCGGCCGAACCGGGACGCGGCGACCACCACCGCCAGCACCAGGAACGCGTCGGCCGCGACCACGAAGAACCAGCCGAACGTGTCGATCGTCCAGTTCAGCCCGGTCGCGCCGAACGACGCCAGGGAACCGCGGGCGAACACGCCCCAGGCCACCACCGCCAGCACGCCGGCCACGCCGAGCCCGAGCACCACCCGGTCGGCCGGCTCCGTCGCGGGCCGCTCGCCCACCTGTTCCGCCATGCCCCCATCCTGGGCGGCCCGGCCGCCACGGCGGGGCGGAACGCCTCAGGAGCCGGGTCAGGCCGGGACGGCGGCCTCCTCGGCCTCGACCTCGGCGTTCCAGGCCGGCTTGGTGGAGCGCCAGCCCTCGTCGTCCAGGCCGCGTCGCCAGTAGCCGGAGATGGACAGGTCGGCCCGGGGCACACCGCGCTCGACCCGCAGCAGCCGGCGCAGTTCCTTGACCGCGCCGGCCTCGCCGTGCACGAACGCGTGCACCCGACCGGGCGGGAACGCCAGCGCCCGGACCGCCTCGACCAACGCCTCCCCGGCCGGTCGGCCGGCCCGGTGCAGCCAGCGCAGCTCGACCGCCCCGGCGCTGGGCAGCGGCAGCTCGTCGGCCGGCCCCTCGACCTCGACGTACACCCGGGCCGGGGCGCCGGCCGGCAGCCGTTCCAACGCGACAGCGATCGCCGGCAGCGCGCTCTCGTCGCCGGCCAGCAGGTGCCAGTCGGCGGTCGGGTCCGGCGCGTACGCGCCGCCGGGCCGGGTGAACAGCACCCGGTCGCCGGGGCGCAGGGCGGCCGCCCACGGGCCGGCCAGCCCCTCCTCGCCGTGGTGGACCACGTCCACCGTCAGCTCGCCGGCCACCGGGTCGAACGCCCGCACCGTGTACGCGCGCAGCCGCGGCCACTGCGGCGCCGGGAACTCGCGCTTGATGGTGGCCAGGTCGGTCGGGTGCGGGTAGGTCACCCCGGCCGGCGGGAAGACGAACTTCACGTAGTGGTCGGTGTACGCGCCCACCGGCAGGCCGGTCAGCTCGTCGCCGCCCAGCACGAGCCGGATCAGGTGCGGGGTGGGCCGCGAGGTCCGGACGACCGTGGCGGCGGTGAGCGTCTTCGGGCGATCCGTCATGCCGCTTAGGCTACCCTCACTTCCCGGCCGGGTCGGCCGGGCGGTCAGCTCGACGACACCAGCCGGGCGTGCCAGGCCAGCGCGGCCGGGTCGGTGAGCGAGGCGACCTGGTCGATCACCACGCGCAGCCGCGCGGCGTCGTCCGGGGCGTCCCGCCAGAGCGGGGCGAAGACCTCGTCGAGCGCGTCCGGCGCCCGGTCGAGCAGCGCGGCGACCAGCTCGGTGAGGAGTTCCCGCTGCCGGTCGTAGCGGCCACTGGCACCGGGCCGGCGCATCACGTAACGCAACGCGATGCCCTTGAGCAGCGCGCACTGCGCTTTGATCCGGCGCGGCACCACCAGGTCGGCGGCGTAGCGGCGGTGCGGGCCGGGGCCGTGGCGTGCCTCGGTGGCGGCCACCACGCTCGACACGAACCGGCCGGTGAGCACGCTGGTGGTGGCCTTCAGCGCGGCGAGCGCCCGATGGCTGCCGTCGTACGCGGCGAGCGGGGCGAGCACCGGATCGGCGAGCAGGTCGGCCAGCACCTCGCCCAGGTCCTCGGGGGCCTCCCCGGAATAGGCGGCCGCCACGTCGGCGCAGAGCGCCCGCCGCTCGCCCTCGTCGGCCAGCAGCGGGCGCAGGTCGACGTACCCGCCGTGGATGCCGTCCTCGACGTCGTGCACCGAGTAGGCCACGTCGTCGGCCCAGTCCATCACCTGGGCCTCCAGGCAGCGCCGGTCGCCGGGCGGGGCGCCGGCGCGCAGCCAGTCGAAGACCGGCCGGTCGTCGGCGTACACGCCGAACTTGCGCTCGCCGGGGCGGCGCGGCCACGGGTACTTGCCGACCGCGTCGAGCGCGGCCCGGGTCAGGTTCAGCCCGGCGGACCGCCCGTCCGGGGTGAGCACCTTCGCCTCCAGCCGGGTGAGCACCCGCAGCGTCTGCGCGTTGCCCTCGAAGCCGCCGGCCGCGGCGGCCAGCTCGTCCAGCGCGTACTCGCCGTTGTGCCCGAACGGCGGGTGACCCAGGTCGTGGGCCAGCCCGGCGGTGTCCACCACGTCCGGGTCGCAGCCGAGCCGGGCGCCCATCTCGCGGGCGATCTGCGCCACCTCCAGCGAGTGGGTCAGCCGGGTACGCAGGAAGTCGTCGGTGCCGGCGGCGTGCACCTGGGTCTTCGCGGCGAGCCGGCGGAACGCCGCGCAGTGCAGCACCCGGGCCCGGTCGCGCTCGAACGGCGACCGCCCGTACCCGGTGTCCTTCGGCGCCTCGGCGACCAGCCGCGCCGCGTCGTCGGTCAACGCGGTGGCAGCAGCCGGAGGTCGCGACTGCGGGGCTCGCAAGACCGGCTCACTCCTCGCGCTCCCGGAGAACGCAGAACTCGTTGCCCTCGGGATCGGCCAGCACCGTCCACCCCGCCTCTCCCTGCCCGACGTCGACGTGCCGCGCGCCCATGTCGACCAGTCGTTCCACCTCGGCCTCCAGGTCGGTCGGGCGCAGGTCGACGTGCAGCCGGTTCTTCCCCTGCTTCGGGCCGGAGACCGGGACGAAGACCAGGCCGGGGCGCGTGTCGGGGGTGCGGCGGATCTCCACCTCGTCCGGCTTGTCGGTGATCACCTGGTAGCCGAGCGCCTCGGCCCACCAGCGGGCGAGCCGGGACGGGTCCCGGGCGTCGACGGTCAGGTTCTCCCAGACGGCGGTCATGCGGCCACCCCTCCTGATCGACACGTGGCGGAAGCTCAGGTTACGCCCGGGTGGCCGGAAAGGCGCGTCGGGGGGGGGGGCCCGGGCGCCCCCGCCCCCCCCCCCCCCCCCCCCCCCCCCCGCCCCCCCCCCGCGCGGGCGGGGGGCCCCGGGCCCCGGGCGCCCCCCCCGGGATGTGGGGAGGGGGGGGGCCG
>NZ_JBISAC010000008.1:0-99792 GCF_044391475.1 Micromonospora sp. NPDC018662 | reverse complement strand
GCCGGCGGACCGGCGCCCACCCCACCTGAGCGACACGGGGCGGACGCTCCGGTTCCGCCGGGGGGGCCGCAAGGGCGGGGGGGGGGGGGCCGCCGGCGGCCCCCGGCGCCCCCCCCCCGGCCGGCTCAGCGGGAGTCGGAACCGGTGGTGCTGATGGCCGCCCGGCCGGCCTCCAGCCGGGCCACCGGCACCCGGAACGGCGAGCAGGAGACGTAGTCCAGGCCGACGGCGTGGAAGAAGTGCACCGAGTCCGGGTCGCCGCCGTGCTCGCCGCAGACGCCCAGCTTCAGCCCGGGGCGGGCGGCCCGGCCCTCCTCGGCGGCGATCCGGACCAGCCGGCCCACGCCGTCGGCGTCGATCGACTCGAACGGCGAGATGCCGAAGATGCCCAGTTCCAGGTAGCGCCAGAAGAACGCGCCCTCCACGTCGTCGCGGGAGAAGCCCCAGGCCATCTGTGTCAGGTCGTTGGTGCCGAAGGAGAAGAACTCGGCCGCCTCGGCGATCTGCCCGGCGGTCAGCGCCGCCCGGGGCACCTCGATCATGGTGCCGATCAGCACCTCGACACCGCTGTCACCGACCACCTCGGCGATGATCTTCTCGGCCTCCGCGCGTACCGTCTCCAGCTCCTGGACGGCGCCGACCAGCGGCACCATGATCTCCGGGCAGGCCGTGCCGCCGTCGCGGGTGACCGCGACCGCGGCCTCGGCGATCGCGCGGACCTGCATGGCGAACAGGCCGGGGATGACCAGGCCGAGCCGGACGCCGCGCAGGCCCAGCATCGGGTTCTCCTCGTGCATCCGCCGGACGGCGGAGAGCAGCGCCTCCTCCTTGGCCACGTCCTCGCCGCGCTCCTGGGCGACCGCGACGTTGACCGCGAGCTGCTCCAGCGGGGGCAGGAACTCGTGCAGCGGCGGGTCGATCAGCCGCACGGTCACCGGCAGGCCGTCCATCTCGCGGAAGATCTCCACGAAGTCGGCCCGCTGGAGCGGCAGCAGCGCGGCGAGCGCGTCCTCCCGCTCCCGCTCGCCGGCGGCGAGGATGAGCCGCTCGACCAGCTCCCGGCGGTCGCCGAGGAACATGTGCTCGGTGCGGCACAGGCCGATGCCCTCGGCGCCGAAGCGCCGGGCCCGGGCCGCGTCCGCGCCGGTGTCGGCGTTCGTCCGCACGCGCAGCCGCCGCGCCGCGTCGGCGTGCGTCATGATCCGGTGTACGGCGCGGACCAGCGGGTTGTCGATGTGCGCCGGGTCGAGGCTGCCCTCGAAGTACTGCACCACCTCGGACGGCATGACCGGCACCTCGCCGAGGTAGACCTTGCCGGTGGTGCCGTCGATCGAGACCACGTCGCCCTCGCCGACGGTGTGCCCGCCGACGGTGAACCGCTTCGCCGGGACGTTCACCTCCAGCTCGTCGGCGCCGGAGACGCAGGTCTTGCCCATGCCCCGGGCCACCACGGCGGCGTGGCTGGTCTTGCCGCCACGCGAGGTGAGGATGCCCTTGGCGGCGATCATGCCGGTGAGGTCGTCCGGGTTCGTCTCCCGGCGGACCAGGATCACCGACTCCCCCTCGGCGGCCAGCTCGACCGCGCGGGCCGAGGTGAAGACCACCTTGCCGGAGGCGGCCCCGGGGGACGCGCCGATGCCCCGGGCCACCGGCTGGAAGTCGTGGTCGAGTTGGAAGCGCGGGAACATCAGCTGGGCGAGCTGCGCGCCGTTGACCCGGTGCAGCGCCTCGTCCAGGTCGATCAGGCCCTCGTCGACGAGCTGGCCGGCGATGACGAACGCGGCGGCGGCGGTGCGCTTGCCGACCCGCGTCTGGAGCATCCAGAGCTTGCCGCGCTCGATGGTGAACTCGATGTCGCAGAGGTCCTTGTAGTGCTCCTCCAGCCGGGCCATGATCCCGAGCAGCTCGTCGTAGGAGTTCTTGTCGAGCTGCTCCAGCTCCTGCAACGGCACGGTGTTGCGGATGCCGGCCACCACGTCCTCGCCCTGGGCGTTGGCCAGGTAGTCGCCGTAGATGCCCTGCGCGCCGCTGCCCGGGTCGCGGGTGAACGCGACGCCGGTGCCGGAGTCCGGCCCGAGGTTGCCGAACACCATGCTCACCACGTTGACCGCGGTGCCCAGGTCGGCCGGGATGCGCTCCTGCCGGCGGTAGAGGATGGCCCGCTCCGCGTTCCACGACTCGAAGACCGCGCGGATGGCCAGGTCGAGCTGCTCGCGCGGCTCCTGCGGGAACTCCCGCCCGGTGTGCTTGGCGAAGATCTTCTTGTACGCGTCGACCAGCCCACGCAGGTCGTCGGCGTCCAGGTCGAGGTCGTTGCGCGTGCCCTTGGCGTGCTTGGCGTCGTCGAGCGCGTGCTCGAACTCCTCGCCCGGCACCTCGCAGACGGTCTTGCCGAACATCTGGATCAGCCGGCGGTAGGAGTCCCAGGCGAACCTGTCGTTCCCCCCGGCCTGGGTGCTCAGGCCGATGACGCTGCGGTCGTTGAGGCCCACGTTGAGGACGGTCTCCATCATGCCGGGCATGGAGAACTTGGCGCCGGAGCGGACGGAGACCAGCAGCGGGTCGTCCGGGTCGCCGAGCCGGCGGCCCATCTGGCGTTCCAGGGACTCCAGGTGCGCCTCGATCTGCCCGGCCAGGCCGTCCGGCTCCCGCCCGGTCGAGAGGTACGCCTGGCAGGCCTCGGTGGTGATGGTGAAGCCGGGCGGGACGGGCAGGCCGAGGTTGGTCATCTCGGCCAGGTTGGCCCCTTTGCCGCCGAGCAGGTCCTTGAGATCCTTGTTGCCCTCGGCGAAGTCGTAGACGTACTTACTCTCGACCGTTTCCTGCGTTGCCACCAGAGCCTCCCACGCGCGCCATTGACACTTAACGAAGGTTCAGTTCGGACATACCCCGGGAGCGACCACCGGTAATCCCGGCTCGTCAGCGATCGGTGGGCGAAGGTTAAGCGAACTTCGCGGGACCTGGGACCGTTCGGTGACGATCGGCACAACAGTCACCACTGCCCACGTCCGTACCGGTTTTTGGGAACGCTTCCACGCGCAGGATCACGCAATTCCGATTCCCCTCGTACTCTTGACGGCACTGGATATCGCCGAACCTGACCTTTGCCATATCCCGCACGAATACACCCCTCGGAGCCGTCGCCGTGTCGACCAACCCCGTAGCCCCCGAGACCGGTCCCCTGCCCGGCGTGTCGCCGAGCACCGCCGAGCTGGCCCGCGTCGCCGCCGAGCGGGCCGCCGAGCAGCTCGCCCCGCCCGCGCCGGTCCGCCTCGCCGACGTCGTGCCGGCCCCCGAACGGGTGCACCCCGACCCGGCGGGCGACTTCACCCTGCCGCCGGACGCGGCGCTGCGGGTCAGCCCCGCCGGCCGGGACGTGGCCGAGCAGCTCGCCGGCTGGTTGCGCCCGCCCACCGGCTTCCCGCTCCCGGTGACCGACGTCGCCGATCCCGGGCCGGACGCCCCGCTGACGCTCACCGTCTCCGCGGCCGGCGGCACCACGGGCGGCGACGCGCCGGGCGGCGACGCGGCGCTCGGGGACGAGGGCTACCGCCTCGACGTCACCGCCACCGGCGTCCGGCTCACGGCCGACACGCCGGCCGGGCTGTTCCACGGCGCGCAGACGCTGCGGCAGCTCCTGCCCGCGGCGGTCGAGAGCGCCACAACGGTCGCCGAACGCTGGACGGTGCCCGGCGG
The DNA here is from genome assembly GCF_044391475.1 of Micromonospora sp. NPDC018662. Taxonomy (NCBI): domain Bacteria; kingdom Bacillati; phylum Actinomycetota; class Actinomycetes; order Micromonosporales; family Micromonosporaceae; genus Micromonospora; species Micromonospora sp. NPDC018662. Next base: position 96,096 of record NZ_JBISAC010000008.1, on the reverse strand, counting down.
CACGATCGTCGACCGGCCGCGCTTCCCCTACCGGGGCGCCATGCTCGACGTCGCCCGGCACTTCTTCGGCGTCGAGGACGTGCTGCGGATGGTCGACCACCTGGCCCGGTACAAGCTCAACCACCTGCACCTGCACCTCACCGACGACCAGGGCTGGCGGATCGCCGTCGACTCCTGGCCCCGACTCGCCGAGGTCGGCGGCGCCACCGGGGTCGGCGGCGGCCCGGGCGGCTGGTACACCCCTGACGACTACCGGCGGATCGTCGCGTACGCCGCCCGCCGGCACGTGACAGTGGTGCCCGAGATCGACCTGCCGGGGCACACCAACGCGGCGCTTGTCGCGTACCCCGAACTGGCGCCGAGCAAGACCGCGCCACCGCCGTACACCGGCACCGACGTCGGGTTCAGCTACGTCGACCCCGCCGACGAGCGGACGTACGCCTTCGTCGCCGACGTGTTCGGCGAGGTGGCCGCGCTGACCCCCGGACCGTGGCTGCACCTCGGCGGCGACGAGGCGTTCAAGGTGCCGGCGGCGAGCTACCGCGCCTTCGTCGAGCGGGCCCAGGCCCTGGTGGCGGCCACCGGGAAGACAGTCGTCGGCTGGCACCAACTCGCCCCGGCCGAGCACGTCGACGGGCGCGTCCTGCAGTGGTGGGGCACGAACGGCGACGACCCCGAGACGGCCGACGCGGTGCGCCGGGGCGCCCGGCTGATCCTCTCCCCCGGCAACCACGCCTACCTGGACATGAAGTACGCCCCGGACACGCCGATCGGGCACGACTGGGCGGGTCTCATCGACGTGCGACGCGCGTACGACTGGGACCCGGGCGACCACGTCCACGGCGTACCGGCCGAGGCCGTGCTGGGCGTGGAGGCGCCGCTGTGGACCGAGTCGCTCACCACCCGCGCCGAGCTGGAGTTCATGCTCTTCCCCCGCCTGCCCGCCGTTGCCGAGCTGGGCTGGTCACCCCGCTCGACGCACGACTGGGCCGGGTTCCGGGCCCGGCTCGCCGGCCACGGCCCGCGCTGGGCCACCGCCGGCATCACCTTCCACCCCGCCCCCGAGATCCCCTGGCCGACCACCGCCACCAAGATCCCCCGCCAGCCCACCGGCCCCGTCCGCCCCACCACTCTCACCCATCAGGACTGACGTTCCGAAAGGTAGGACTCGACGAGATCTTGGCACGGAACGGCCCCTATGGGGGCCATCTCCTACCAAGATCTCGAAGGCAGGATTTCGTCGGGCGACGCGGGAATGTCCGGTTCGGTGGACGGCGACGGTGGTCGGCGCCACCGCCACGGCGGAATCGACGCCGGGGTGGGGGCGTTGAACATGGCTGACCGCGCCGAACCGGCCGCCCACACGGTGGGCCGCCGAGGACAGCGGGAAGAGCCATCCCCCTGAGGCCGTCGCCGGACGGGCCGGGAATGGCCCCCGGCCGCCGGTCGTTACACCCCGAGCCGCCGGAGCAGGCCCCTGGCCGCCCGGCCGCCGGCCCCCGGGTCCGAAGCCACCCCGCCGGGCCCCGTCACACTTCCCGCGGCATCCCCCGATCGCCGCGCACCCCCGACAGAGAGGCAACTGATCATGGCTACCACTCTGCTGCGCAAGACCGTGCTGACCGCTGCCGGCATCGCCGCCACCGCCGGTGGCATCGCCGGCCCCGCCATCGCCGCCCAGGCCGCCCCCGCCGAGCGCACCGCCCAGGTCACGACCGACCGTCGGGGCCACGGCGAGCGGGAGCTGAACGTGCGCTACGAGGCCCAGCCCAACTTCTACTTCTGCGGCCCGGCCGCGGCCCGCAACGCGCTCAGCGTGCAGGGCAAGAACATCGACGTGGACGCCATGGCCAAGGAGATGGGCACCACCGAGGCCGGCACCAACAGCATCAACGACATCACCCCGATCCTGAACAAGGAGACCGGCAAGGACGTCTACAAGTCCACCGAGATCCCGGTGGACAAGGCCGGTGACAAGGTCGACAAGCTGCGCGGCGACATCGTGCGAGCGGTGGACGACGGCCGGGCCGTGGTGGCCAACATCGCCGGCACCGCGACCGACACCGACGGCAACGTCCACTCCTTCGAGGGTGGCCACTACATCAGCGTGGTGGGCTACCGCGACGGCGGGAAGGTCGTGACGATCGCCGACTCGGCGAACCCGGACCAGGCCTCCTACCGGATGGACGTGGACGCCCTGGCGCACTGGATCGCCAGCCGCGGCTACAGCTCCTGACCATGTGCCGAAGGGCCCGACCCCGCGGGGTCGGGCCCTTCGGCGTACCCGGCTCAGCCGCCGGAGTCGTCCAGCTCGGCGCCGTCCGGCGGGGTGTCGTCGTCGCGGCTGGCCAGCCAGCCGTCGGGCAGGAAGACCTTGCCCGGAGAATTGGTCCGGCCGCGCGGCTGGCCGAGCGTCTCGACCGGGAACGGCAGCTCCGGGTCGAGCTTGCCGAGCAGGTCGTCGAGCTGGGCCAGGCTCTCGATCATGGCGAGCGAGCGGCGCAGCTCGCCGCCGATCGGGAAGCCCTTCAGATACCAGGCCACGTGCTTGCGGAAGTCGGTGCAGCCGTCCCGCTCGCCCCGGGCCGGGTTGCGGGCCCCGGCGACGAACTGCTCCACCAGCAGCTCGGCGTGCCGCCGCATGGTCACCGCCACCTCGCCCAGCGTGGGCAGCCGCCGGTCGGTACGGCCGTCGAACGCGGCCTCCAGGTCGGCGAAGAGCCACGGCCGGCCCAGGCAGCCACGCCCCACCACCACGCCGTCCACGCCGGTGTGGGCGACCATCCGCAACGCGTCGCCGCCCTCCCAGATGTCGCCGTTGCCGAGCACCGGCACGTCCAGCGCCGCCTTGAGCGTGGCGATCGCGTCCCAGTCGGCGGTGCCCGAGTAGCGCTGCGCCGCCGTACGCCCGTGCAGGGCGACCGCCGCCACGCCGGCGTCCTGGGCGGCGAGCCCGGCCTCGACGTACGTCAGGTGGTCGTCGTCGATGCCCTTGCGCATCTTGACCGTGACCGGCACCCCGGCCGGTGACGCGGCGTCCACCGCGGCCTTGACCAGCCGGGCGAAGAGCCGGCGCCGCCACGGCAGGGCCGAGCCGCCGCCCCGACGGGTCACCTTCGGCACCGGGCAGCCGAAGTTCAGGTCGATGTGGTCGGCGAGGTCCCGCTCGACCACGATCCGCACGGCGGCTGCGGTGATCTCCGGGTCGGTGCCGTAGAGCTGGAGGCTGCGCGGGTGCTCGTCGGCGCCGAACGCGATCATGCGCAGCGTCTTCGGGTTCCGCTCGACCAGCGCGCGGGTGGTGATCATCTCGCAGACGTAGATGCCGCCGCCCTGCTCGCGGCAGAGCCGCCGGAAGCCGACGTTGGTGATCCCGGCCATCGGCGCGAGCACCACCGGCGGCCACACCGCATACGGCCCGATCTTCAGCTCACTCACCGCCCAAGTGTAAGGAGGGGGCCCCGCTTAACGCCTTCTGCATAGGCGGGGGCCCCGCTTAACACGGCGCATATCACAGCGCCGGTGGGAGCTGCGAGGCTTCCACAAGCAGGGTGGTTGTCCACAGGACGGGGCGACGGGCAGGACGAAGGCCCGCGCGTCGCCCACGCTTGCCGCATGGTCGATCACCCGCCCCGGCTGGCGGAAGTCGCGCACCGCCAACAGGATCTGGTCACGCGCGTCCAACTGCTGGAAGCCGGCTACGACGACATGTTCATCTACCGACAGACCCGTCGGGGCCGTTGGCAACGCGTCCTGCCGGCGACGTACGCCCTGGTCACCGGCGTGCTGACCGACGAACAGCGACGGATCTCCGCCGCCCTGTACGCCGGCCGAGGCGCCCAGCTGACCGGGCTGTCCGCGCTCTCCTGGTACGGCTTCCGATACAGTCCGCGGACCACCGACGTACACCTGCTCGTCCCACACGAGACGAGCCGCAAGTCGACCGGTCACGTGCTGGTGTCCCGGGCTCTGTCGCTCGATCCGAAGGCACGGCCGACCGACCACTACCCGGTGTGCTCGCCCGCGCGGGCTGTCGTCGACGCCGCCCGTGACCTGCGCGACCTGCGGACGGTACGGGCGATCGTGGCCGAGGCCGTCCAACGGAGTTTCACCGACCTGGCCGCCCTGGACGAGGAGATCATCCGGGCGAGGCGCAGCCGTACGGCACTGGTCCGGAAGGCTTTCCACGAGGTGACGGCCGGCACCCGCTCCGCGCCGGAGGCCGAGTTGCGGGACTGTCTCGCCGGGAGCCGGCTGCTCCCGGCGATCCTCTGGAACCCACGATTGACGACCGATGAGGGGCACACGCTGCCGACGCCCGACGGGTACCTTGCCGAGTCGGCGCTGGCGCTGGAGGTCGACTCGCGGGAGTACCACCTCAGCCCGGAAGGCTGGGCACGCACGCTCGACCGCCACAACGAGCTGAGCCGGCTCGGGGTGATGATCCTGCACTTCACCCCGGCGCAGATCCGGCGCGAGCCCCAGCGGGTACGCCGGACGGTGGAGCAGGCGCACGCTTCCCGGCAGGGTCTCGGGGCAACCGTCGTAGTCCATGCCGCGCCGGCAGCGGGGTGTTAAGCGGGGGCCCTTCCTCTACCGAATGCGTTAAGAAGGGCCCCCGCCTTACACCTCAGCAGCCGGGGAGGCGCTCGATCAGGTAGCGCTCTACCTGGTCCAGCGCGACGCGCTCCTGGGCCATGGTGTCCCGGTTCCGGACGGTCACCGCGTTGTCGTCGAGGGTGTCGAAGTCGACGGTGACGCAGAACGGCGTGCCGATCTCGTCCTGGCGGCGGTAGCGGCGGCCGATCGCCTGCGAGTCGTCGAACTCGACCACCCAGCGCTTGCGCAGGTCGGCGGCGAGCTGCTTGGCCTTCGGCGAGAGCGCCTCGTTGCGGGACAGCGGCAGCACCGCCACCTTGACCGGGGCCAGCCGCGGGTCGAAGCGCATCACGGTGCGCTTGTCCACGCCGCCCTTGGTGTTCGGGGCCTCGTCCTCGTCGTACGCCTCGAGCAGGAACGCCAGCACCGCGCGGGTGAGGCCGGCGGCCGGCTCGATCACGTACGGCATCCAGCGTTCCTGCTTCGTCTGGTCGAAGTACGACAGGTCGACGCCGGAGTGCTTGCTGTGCGTGGAGAGGTCGAAGTCGGTGCGGTTGGCGATGCCCTCCAGCTCGGCGAACTCGGTGCCGCCGAACCGGAACTTGTACTCGATGTCGACGGTGCGCTTCGAGTAGTGGGAGAGCTTCTCCTTGGGGTGCTCGTAGAAGCGCAGGTTCTCCTCGGACAGGCCGAGGTCGAGGTACCAGTTCCAGCGCTCCTGGAGCCAGTATTCGTGCCACTGCTCGTCGGTGCCCGGCTCGACGAAGAACTCCATCTCCATCTGCTCGAACTCGCGCGTGCGGAAGATGAAGTTGCCCGGGGTGATCTCGTTGCGGAACGACTTGCCGGTCTGCGCGATGCCGAACGGCGGCTTCTTGCGGGCGACCGTCTCGACGTTCTTGTAGTTGACGAAGATGCCCTGGGCGGTCTCCGGGCGCAGGTAGTGCAGGCCCTCGTCGCTCTCCACCGGGCCCAGGTAGGTCTTCATCAGGCCGTTGAACATCTTCGGCTCGGTGAAGGTGCCCTTGTTGCCGCAGTTGGGGCAGTTCAGCTCCGTCAGCGAGGTCAGCGGCTTGCCGTGCTTGGCCTCGTACGCCTCTTCCAGGTGGTCGGCGCGGAACCGCTTGTGGCAGGACTGGCACTCGGTCAGCGGGTCGACGAACTCGGCGATGTGGCCGCTGGCCTCCCAGACCTTGCGGGCCAGGATGACCGCGGAGTCGAGGCCGACCACGTCGTCGCGCTGCTGGACCATGGTCCGCCACCACTGCCGGCGGACGTTCTCCTTCAGCTCGACGCCGAGCGGGCCGTAGTCCCACGCCGACCGGGTGCCCCCGTAGATCTCGCTGGAGGGGAAGACGAAGCCCCGGCGCTTGGCGAGGCTGACGACGGCGTCGATACGGTCGGCTGGCATGTTTCCTCCTACGCCGGCTGGCGGTCGGCGCGGTCGAGATGGATGGAACCGGGCTGTTCGGGACCACGGTACGACCGCCTCGGCCCCGAGCCCAGCAGAATACCGGGGGCCGGTCAGCTCACCCCGCAGACCTCCATGCCGCCGGTCTGCCGGTCGGGCGCGAGCGTGACGGTCTGCGCCTCCCGCCGCCCACCGGCCAGCGTCACGTCCACCGGCACGGTCAGCGTGGTGGTGTCGACCTTGCCGACCCGGTAGCCGGAGATCTGCGGCTCGGTGGCGGCCCGCCGCTCGAACTCCGGCCGGGACTCGCGTCGCCGGGCGTCGTCGCAGAGCCGGTCGTACGCCTTGGACCACTCGCGGGCGACCAGCGCCTGGTAGTAGTCGTCGGTGACCGCCCGGCCCTGCTCGCCGACCGCCTGCACGTTGCTCACCGCCAACCCGACCACCGCCGCGCCGCCCCCGCCGCAGCAGAGCACCACGGCCAGCGCGCCGACGCCGAGACCGAGCCAGAGCCGGGCCCGTCCGCCCTCGGTGGGCGGGGCGGCGAACGGCGGCGCGACGCCGGGACCGGGCGGCGGCGCGGGTACGCCGGGGTCCGCCGGGGCGGCCGGCGGCGTGCCGGGCGGCACGGGTGGCGGAGGTGGCGCGGCCGGTCCGGGAGCGGTCATACGCGCCAGGGTAGTGCCCCGGGACTCAGCGGTACGGGCCTGCGGCACGATCACTGGCGACGACGACGATCTCGCCCTGCGGTGCGGCGTTGGCGAGCGTCTCGTACGCCGACGGCTCGTCCACCGATCGGGCGAGCAGCGGCACGGCGGTGACCTTGACGTCGAACCCGCCCAGCGCCCGCCGGTAGGCCCCGACCGACTCCCATTCGGTGAGCAGGCACCAGTGGGCCGGGTCGTCGAGCGCCCGGAGCAGTTCGCCGCGCAGGTAGCCGGGGCGGGCGGCGAGCGCGGCCAGCGCGGCGTGCGCCTCCCGGGTGAACTCGTCAGCCGTTTCGGCGTCCACCACGAACCGGTTGGTGACCAGCACGGCGTTCCTCCTCGTAGAGTTTGTGGCATGCAGCGTACGCAGAGTCCCGTGCTGTCCCGGTTGGCCCGGCTCAACCCGACGACGGTGTTCCTCGCCGCGCTGGTGCTGGTGCTGGTCGGCCTCTTCGCGCCCGGCCCGGCCGGCGGCGTCCTGCTGTTGGTGCTGGCGGCCGGGCTGGTCGGGTTGATGTCGGTCACCTGGCCGGTGCAGCGGCCGGCGACCCGGGTGCTGCGGCTGCTGATGCTCACCCTGCTGATCGCGGTGGCGCTGGCCAAGCTGACGGTCGGCTGAGCCGCGCCGGGCCGGGCCGACCCGCGCTGACATGCAAGCATGCGTTTTTGACAATAATTTTCGTTGTCGCGGACAGTTGCTCCCATGACCGTTCGTGCCACCCCCCGCGCCCTGGCCGCCGCCACCGCCGCCCTGCTCACGGTGGGCGGCCTCAGCGCCTGCTCGGACGGCGACGGCGGTGGCGGCAAGGACCCGGGCAGGGTCGACGTGGTGGCCGCGTTCTACCCGCTCCAGTTCCTGACCGAGCGGATCGGCGGCGACCGGGTCGTGGTCGGCAACCTGACCAAGCCCGGCGCGGAGCCGCACGACCTGGAGCTGAACCCCCGCCAGGTCGGCCAGGTGGTCGACGCCGAGCTGATCGTCTACCTGACCGGCTTCCAGCCGGCCGTGGACGAGGCGGTCGAGCAGAACGGGGGCGACCGCGCGTTCGACGTGGCCGGCGTCACCCCGCTGCTGGACGCCGCCGCCGGCGGCCACGAGCACGACCACGGGGGCGAGGCCGGCCACGACGAGGAGGGCGGCGGCAAGGATCCGCACCTCTGGCTCGACCCGACCCGGCTGGCCACCGTCGGCGACAAGCTCGCCGAGCGCCTCGGCACGGTCGACCCGGACCACGCCGCCGACTACACCGCCCGGGCCGGCGCGCTGCGCGCCGAGCTGACCACGCTCGACACCGCGTACGCCGAGGGCCTGCGCACCTGCCAGCGCCGGGAGATCGTGACCAGCCACACCGCCTTCGGCTACCTGGCCGCGCACTACCGGCTGGAGCAGATCGGGCTCACCGGCCTCACCCCGGAGTCCGAGCCCTCCCCGCAGCGGCTCGCCGAGGTCACGAACGAGGCCCGCGAGCACGGTGCCACCACGATCTTCTTCGAGACGCTGGTCAGCCCGAAGGTCGCCGAGACGATCGCCCGGACGGTCGGGGCGCGGACCGCGGTCCTGGACCCGATCGAGGGCCCACCGGCCGAGGGCGACTACCTCTCCGCGATGCGTACCAACCTCCAGACCCTGCGAACCGCCCTGGACTGCTCATGACCCCACCCGTGATCGACATCGGGCACGCCACCGTCGGCTACGACGGCCGGCCGGTGCTGCGCGACGTCTCGCTGACGCTGACCGCCGGTGAGGTGGTCGCCGTGCTCGGCGCCAACGGCTCCGGCAAGTCGACGCTGGTCCGCGCCGCGCTCGGCCTGGTGCCGCTCGGCGCCGGATCGGTCACCCTGTTCGGCACGCCGCAGCGCCGCTTCCGGCAGTGGCACCGCGTTGGGTACGTCCCGCAGCGGCTCGGCGCCGGCGGCGGGGTGCCCGCCACGGTGGCCGAGGTGGTGGCGTCCGGCCGGCTGGCCCGCCGGGGCGTGCTGCGGCCCGCCGGTCGGGCGGACCGGGCGGCGGTGACCGAGGCGCTGCGCGCGGTCGGGCTCGCCGACCGGGCCGGCGACCCGGTGGCCACGCTCTCCGGCGGCCAGCAGCAGCGCGTCCTGATCGCCCGCGCGCTCGCCGGTGGCCCGGAGCTGCTGGTCCTCGACGAGCCGACCGCCGGGGTGGACGCGGCCAGCCAGGAGGCGTTCGCCGGGGCGCTGCGCGCGTTCCGCGACGGCGGCGGCACGGTGCTGCTGGTCGCCCACGAGCTGGGGCCGCTGCGCCCGCTGATCAGCCGGGCCGTGGTGGTGCACCAGGGCGGGATCGCCCACGACGGCGCGGTGCCCGAGCCGGCCGGCCACCACGCCGACCCGGACCACGAGCACGTGCACCCGCACTGCGACGAGGAGCCCGCCGGGCTCTGGACAGGCATCTGAGATGGATCTCTTCCAGTACGACTTCATGCTCCGCGCCCTGGTCGGCGCGTTGGTCATCGGCCTGGCCGCGCCGGCGCTCGGCATCTACCTGGTGCAGCGCCGGCTGGCGCTGATCGGCGACGGCATCGGGCACGTGGCGCTCACCGGCGTCGGCGCCGGGCTGCTGCTCAACCGTTCCCCGGTGCTGGTGGCGGTGCTCGCCGCCACGCTCGGCGCGGTCGTCATCGAGCTGGTCCGCGCGTACGGGCGGACCTCCGGCGACCTCGCGCTCGCGCTGCTGTTCTACGGCGGCATCGCCGGCGGCGTGATGCTGGTCGGGCTCTCCGACGCCAGCAGCGGATCGCTCAACGCGTACCTGTTCGGGTCGTTGACCACCACGTCGCCGACGGACCTGGTCACCATCGGGGTGCTGGGCGCGGTGCTGCTGGTGACCATGCTGCTGCTGCGCCCGGCGCTGTTCGCGGTCTGCCACGACGAGGAGTACGCGCGCGTCTCCGGCCTGCCGGTGCGGGCGCTGAACCTGCTCATCGCGGTGGGCACCGCGGTGACCGTGACCATCGCCATGCGGGCGGTCGGGGTGCTGCTGATCAGCGCGTTGATGGTGGTGCCGGTGGCCACCGCCCAGCAGGTGACCCGCGGCTTCCGGTCCACCATGACGGCGGCCATGGCATTGGGCCTGTTCGCCGCCGGGGCCGGGGTGTGGGTGGCCGCCACCGCCGACACCGCGCCCGGCGCCTCGGTGGTGCTGGTGGCGATCGGCTCGTTCCTGGTGGTGGCGCTGCTCGCGGCCGGCGTGCGGAAGCTGCGGCGCGGCCGACCGGCGCCGGCCACGCCCGGCGTCGAGCCGGCCGAGCACGAGGTGCTGCTCGGATGAGGCCGGCACAACCGGCAGTGGTTATCGTTACGGGGTGACCGGCACCAACGGGTACGACGCCTTCGAGGGCGCGGGCGAGCTGCTACGCGCCCTCTCGGCCCCGATCCGGCTCGCCATCGTCAGCGAGCTGGCCGAGGGCGAGCGCTGCGTGCACGAGCTGGTCGAGACGCTCGGCGCCCCGCAGCCGCTGGTCTCCCAGCACCTGCGCGTGTTGCGCGGCGCCGGGGTGGTGCGCGGCTCGCGACGCGGCCGGGAGATCGCGTACGCGCTCGTCGACGAGCACGTCGCGCACATCGTGGCGGACGCGGTCAGCCACGCCGGGGAGGGACCGGCATGACCGCCGGCACCCCGCGTACCACCCGGCAACGCAGCGCGGTGAGCGCGCTGCTGGACGAGGTCGAGGGCTTCCACAGCGCCCAGGACCTGCACGCCATGCTGCGTCGGCGGGGCGACCGGATCGGGCTGACCACTGTCTACCGGACGCTCCAGGTGCTCGCCGACGCCGGCGAGATCGACGTGATGCGCCCGCCCGGCGGCGAGCACCTCTACCGGCGGTGCAGTGACGACGGGCACCACCACCACCTGGTCTGCCGGGGCTGCGGTCGTACCGTCGAGGTGGCCGGGCCGGCGGTGGAGAAGTGGGCGGACCGCATCTCCGCCGAGCACGGCTTCACCGAGGTCAGCCACACCCTGGAGATCTTCGGCACCTGCCCGGCCTGCGCCGGCCGGTAAATCCGACCGGTGCCGCCGGGGCCACGCCGTGGCAGGCTGTCCGGCGTGAAGATCTACGCCGACCGTTTTCCGACCGCCCTCCGCCAGCTCCTGACCGACCTGCTCGTGGTCGTCTGGGTGTACGCGGCGATCCGCTTCGCGCTCTGGCTGCACGACCTGGTCGAGAAGCTCGCCGTACCCGGGCAGAAGCTGGAGGGCGCCGGCGGCGGCCTCGCCGACAACCTGGCCGACGCCGGCGGCAAGGTGGGCCGCGTGCCGCTGGTCGGCGACGAGCTGACCGCGCCCTTCAAGCGGGCCGCCGACGCCGCGCGCGCGATGGCCGAGGCCGGCCGGGACCAGGAGGAGCTGGTCGGCCAGTTGGCGCTCGCGTTGACCGTCGCGGTGCTGGTGTTCCCGCTCGGCCTGGTGCTCTTCGGCTGGCTGCCGCTGCGGGTGCGCTGGATGCGCCGGGCCGGCGCGGCGAAGGCGATGGCCACCGGGCCGGCCGGGCGGGACCTGCTGGCGCTGCGCGCGCTCGCCGGGCAGCCGTTGTCGAAGCTCCAGCGGATCGCGCCGGACGTGGCCGAGGCGTGGCGGCGCGGCGACGACGCCACCGTCGACGCGCTCGCGGCGCTGGAGCTGCGCAGACTGGGGTTGCGCACCGGCCGGTAGGGTGTCCCGGTGCTGTACTTCCTGATCGTCGTGGCCGTGCTGCTGCTGGCCTACGCGGGCGTGCTGGTGAGTTTCGTCCGCAAGGGCCGCAAGATCCCGCCCGCGGCCTACCTGGTGCTGGCCGCGCTCAACGGCCTGATCCTCGCCGCCGTCCTCGCCTGGGCCATCGCCCGCTGACGCTTCGCTCACCGGCTCCCGGGAAAGAGGTGCATGCTTTTTCCCGGTATACCTGTGAGTCATTTTTATGACTCACAGGTATACCGCGTCAACGGGATGCCTTCTCCCAGCGGCTACCCGGCGCAACCGACGGATGCCGACGTGGCCACGGACCGACCGAACGCACCCCGAGACGGGCAGGGGCCGAGGCGGGCAGGGGCCGGGGATGGCGGGTCAGCCGGCCGGGGGGATGCGGCGGCGGACGTCCTCGGCGGTGGACGGGCCGGGTTCCCAGCGGGCCACCCACGGCAGGTCGGCCGGTGGGGTGACCACGCCGGCCTCCACGGAGGGGTACCGGCCGGCGACGATCCGCTTCGCGGCGGCCACGTCGACCGAGTCGGTGTTCGACCAGAGGCCGGTGAACAGCTCCTCGACGCGCAGCCGCGCCTGGCGGCAGAACAGGTCGGCCAGCTCGACGTTCTCCGGGTGTTCGAGCCGTTCGGCACAGGCCCGGACGCAGACTGCGGACATCGCGAACAGCTCCGCGCCGATGTCCACCACCCGGCCGAGGAACGCCTGCTTGCGCTCCATCTTGCCCTGCCACCGGGACATCGCGTAGAACGTCGACCGGGCCAGCTTGCGGGAGGTCCGCTCGACGTGCCGCAGGTGCCCGGCCAGCGGCCCGAACTCCTGGTACGCCCCGGGCGCCTGCCCCTTGCCGACGGTCAGCGTGGGCAGCCACTTCGCGTAGAAGGCACCGGCCCGCGCGCCGGCGGCGGCCTTGCGGCCCAGCCCGGCGTCCGGGTCGATGATGTCGCCGGCCACCGAGAGGTGCGCGTCGACCGCCTCGCGGGCGATCAGCAGGTGCATGATCTCGGTGGAGCCCTCGAAGATCCGGTTGATCCGCAGGTCCCGCAGGAGTTGCTCGACCGCGGCCGGGCGTTCGCCCCGGGCGGCGAGCGAGTCGGCGGTCTCGTAGCCGCGCCCGCCCCGGATCTGGATCAGCTCGTCGGCGATCCGCCAGGCCATCTCGCTGGCGTACAGCTTGACCAGCGCCGCCTCGATCCGGATGTCATTGCGGTCGTCGTCGGCCAGCAGGCAGGACAGGTCCAGCATGGACTCCATGCCGTACGTGGTGGCCGCGATGAACGCGAGCTTCTTCGCCACCGCCTCGTGCTCGCCGACCGGCCGGCCCCACTGGACCCGGTCCGCGGCCCACTCCCGGGCCACGTTGAGCGCCCACTTGCCGGCGCCCACGCACATCGCCGGCAGCGACAGCCGACCGGTGTTCAGCGTGGTCAGCGCGATCTTCAGGCCCTTGCCCTCGCCGCCGATCACGTTCTCCTTCGGCACCACCACGTCGTGGAACCGGGTGAGGCTGTTCTCCAGGCCGCGCAGCCCGACGAAGGCGTTGCGCCGCTCCACCGTGATGCCCTCGCTGTCGCCCTCCACCACGAACGCGGTGATCCCGCCGCGCCGCCCCTCGGTGGCCGGCACCCGGGCCATCACCACCAGCAGGGTGGCGACCGTGCCGTTGGTGGCCCAGAGCTTCACCCCGTTGAGCCGGTAGCCGGTGCCGTCGGGGGTCGGCTCGGCGGTGGTGGCCAGCCGGGCCGGGTCGGAGCCGACGTCCGGCTCGGTGAGCAGGAACGCGGAGACCTCGCCCGCGGCCAGCCGGGGCAGGAAACGCTCCTTCTGCTCGGGCGTGCCGAACATCTTCAGCGGTTGCGGCACGCCGATCGACTGGTGCGCGGAGAGCAGCGCGCCGATCGCCGGGCTCACCGAGCCGGCGAGCATCAACGCGCGGCAGTAGTGCAGGTTGCTGAGCCCGAGCCCGCCGTACTTCTGGTCGATCTTCATGCCGAAGGCGCCGAGCCGGGCCATTCCGTGGAACACGTCGTCGGGGATGCGCGCGTCGCGCTCGATCGCCGCGCCGTCCACCTCGTCGCCCAGGTACGCCCCGAACGCGCCGAGGAACTCCTCCGCGCGGGCCACGTCGGCCGGGTCGGACCGGGGCCACGGGTCGATCAGGTCGAGCCGGAACCGGCCGAGGAAGAGTTCCTTGCCGAAGCTGGGCCGGTCCCAGGCCGCCTCGCGGGCCGCCTCGGCGACCTGGCGGGCCTCCTCCTCGGAGACCTGGCCCGCCTCGGTGGGCAGCGGCCCCACCCCGTCGGCATTGTTCTGTGTCGTGGTCACGGCTGCCTCCTGGATGGTCGGTCCGGATGCGACGAAAACGACGCTACCCCCGGGTGTTACCCAGGGGTAGCGTCGTGTGCACGTCCGATTTGGCGGGCCGTCAGTCGCCGGTCAGCGTCTGCGGGTCGTCGTCATCGTCGTCGATGTCGTCCTCACCCCAGTTGCGCCGCGCGAACGGCAGGATCGCCCAGAACGTCAGGAACCAGATCCCGGTAACGGCGCTGAGCAGGAACGCGATCGGCCGGTCCAGCACGAAGTCGGTGACCAGCAGCACCGAGCTGACCATGGCGATCAGCATGAAGAACAGGCCGCCGGTGGCCATCCGGTGGGCGAAGCGGACCAGCTCCGGCTTGCGACCCTGACGGAACAGCGCCCGGTGGAACGCGACCGGCGAGATGATCATCGCAGCGGACGCGGCGGCGGTCAGCAGTGCCAGGATGTAGACGTCACGCTGGAACTCGGTGGTCCGGGTGAACCCGTTGCTGAACGGCAGCGTCAGCAAGAAGGCGAAGAGGATCTGCACGCCGGTCTGCGCGACACGCAGCTCCTGCAACAGATCGGCGAAGTTGCGCTGCCAGCGCTGCTTCTCGGATTCCTTGGACACTCGTGAACCTCCGGTGAAGACGGCACGGCCGGCGAGTGAACGCCCGCCGGCAGCAGCGCCTGTGCCCGATTCGGATGATCACGAAACCGGTTCACGAGCCCCGGCGGATCCGCCCTGCGTACCGTGCTTCCAGCTCGGCGTTGTGCTCGTCGCCGCCGGTGATGTTGGCCGACAGGTAGACCGGCGGCCGCTCCCCCGCGGCCACCAGCCGCGCCACCACCTCGGTGGTGATCTGCTGGGCCAGCAGCGCCGCGGTGATCGAGGAGACCGCGCCGACCGCGCCGCCACCGGGCAGCGGCAGCGTGGCGTCGCCGTACGGGGCGCCGTTGTCCAGCACCACGTCGGCGAAGTCGGCGAGCTTGCGGCCGGACGGATGCCGCGAGGTCATCCGCGCCGAGTGCTGCGCGGAGGTGATCGCCACCAGGCCGTGCCCGCGCTCCTTCACGATCGACGCGAACTCCACCATCGCCCCGTTCACGCCCGAGTTGGAGGCGAGCACGAACACGTCCGTCGGCCGGATCGGGGCCAACTCGTAGAGGCGGTGCGCCACCGCCGGGTCGCGTTCCAGCTTCGGGCCCAGCACATCGGCCGGGTCGCCGCCGATCAGCACCAGGTCACGCAGCGCGATCCGGTTGGTGGGCACCAGCCCGCCGGCCCGACCGGCGATCTCCATGGCGAGCGCCTCGGAGTGCCCGGTGCCGAACGCGTGCACCACCCCGTCGGCACGCAGCGCCGCCGCGATCAGGTCGGCCGCGTCGGCCACGTTCGCCCGTTGCGCGGCGGCCACCCGGCTCATCGTCTCGGTCACCACCGTCAGGTACGCCTCGGCGCTCACCGTCATGCTTCCTCCGTTCCGCGGACCCGGGCGAGGACGGCCTCGGCCAGCGGGCCCGGGGCCTCGTCGGGAATCCAGTGACTGACGCCGGGCAGGGTCACGAAGCGGTAGTCACCGGTGACGTGCCCCGCGCACGCCTCGGCGGCGGTCCGGCCGATCGCCACGTCCTTGTCGCTCCACACGTACGTGGTCGGCACCGCCACCGGCCCGACCGCCTTCATGTCCGACCCACTCATCGCGCGGTACCAGTTGAGCGCCGCGGTGAGCGCCCCCGGCTCCCGCATCGGGTCGGCGTACCGGGCAACCGTGGCCGCGTCGCCGACGCCGCGCAGCAGCCGGCGCAGCGCGGCGCCGTGCAGCGCCAGCAGCACCTTCTCCGCCTTGCCCGGCATCCGGAACAGCGCCATGTAGGCGGACTTGGCCTTCTGCCGGGGGTCGGTGGCGAGCGCGTGGCCCATCGCGGCCGGGTGCGGCACCGACACCGCGGTCAGCGTCCGCACCCGCTCCGGGTGCGCCGCGGCCAGGCCCCAGGCCACTATCGCACCCCAGTCGTGGCCGACCAGGTGCGCGCCGGTCACCCCGAGCGCGTCCAGCACGCCGGCCGCGTCGGCCACCAGATCCGGGATCCGGTACGCCTCGACCGCCTCCGGCCGTGCGCCGGGCGAGTAGCCGCGCTGGTCGAGCGCGTACGTGCGGAGCCCGGCGGCGTGCAGCGCGGGCGTCACCGCGTCCCACTCGCCGGCGTGCTGCGGGAAGCCGTGCAGCAGTAGGACGGGATCGCCGTCCTCGGGGCCGCCGGTGCGTACCTCGAACGTCAGACCTCGCGTCTCGACCCGCATGATCGCCAGCCTACCGACAGTCGCCCTGCTGGGCCCGGGACCGGCGGCGATGCTAGCGTCTGCGACGAGACAACTTCACATCCGACAGGGGAGCGCACAGCGCTGAGAGTGCGGGCCGGTGCCCGCAGACCCTCGAACCTGATCTGGGTAATGCCAGCGCAGGGAGTTCGGTCGACCTCCAGCCGCGTCGACGTCCGGCATTCCGGACGCGGCGTGCGTCTTCTCCTGGTTCCTCACCACGAACTGGGAGCAACCGTGAACCACACCGACAGCAACCGCTGGCGTACCGTCGACATCGTCGTCGCCTCGGTCATCGCCGTCGCCTTCGGCGTCGTCTTCTGGGCCTGGGGCCTGCTCTGGAGCGCCACCGACGCGGCGTTCGCGTTCTTTCCGCCGGCGCAGGCGGTGCTCTACGGCGTGTGGCTGATCCCGGCGGTGCTCGCCGGCCTGATCATCCGCAAGCCGGGTGCCGCGCTCTACTGCGAGACGGTGGCCGCGATCGTCTCCGCGCTGCTGGGCAGCCAATGGGCGGGCATCGTGATCCTCCAGGGCCTGATGCAGGGCGTGGGCGCGGAGTTGGCGTTCGCCGCGTTCCGCTACCGCTCGTTCAAGCTGCCGGTGGCGGTGCTGGCCGGCGCGCTGACCGGCCTGGGCGCCGCGATCTTCGACTTCGTCTACTGGAACAAGGCGTACGAGTTGACCACCTACCGCATCCCCTACGCGCTGATCACCATCGTCAGCGCCACCGTGATCGCCGGCTTCGGCGCGTGGGTGCTCACCCGGGCGCTGGCCAACACCGGCGTCCTGGACCGCTTCCCCGCCGGCCGCGACCGCGCCCTGGTCTGACCACCCCTCCCCCTGTTGATCAAGGAGTTTGCGTCAACCGTGGGCGGTTTTCCTGACGCGAACTCCTTGATCAACGAGGCTGGGGCCGGAACGGAGGGGGTGGCACGGTGAGCGGGGTGGTTCTTCGGGGGTTTGGGTGGCGGCATGGGGGACGCCGGGGCTGGGCGGTGCGCGGGGTTGATCTGCGGGTCGAGAGTGGGGAGCGGGTGCTGCTGCTGGGGGCGTCGGGGGCGGGGAAGAGCACGCTGCTGGCGGCGCTGGCCGGGCTGCTGCCGGAGGACTCCGGCGAGCAGGAGGGCACCGTCGAGATCGACGGGCTGGACCCGCGCAAGGCCCGTGAACGCGTCGGCGTGGTGTTCCAGGACCCGGAGACCCAGCTCGTGATGGCCCGCAGCGGCGACGACGTCGCGTTCGGGCTGGAGAACCGCGGCGTGCCGGCCGAGGAGATCTGGCCCCGGGTGGACGAGGCGCTGCGCCGGGTCGGCTTCCCCTACCACCGGGACCGCCCGACCGCCGCGCTCAGCGGCGGCGAACAGCAGCGGCTGGCCCTGGCCGGGGCGCTCGCGCTGCGACCGGGGCTGCTGCTGCTCGACGAGCCCACCGCCAACCTCGACCCGGCCGGCGCCACGCTGATCCGCCGGGCGGTCGCGGACGCGCTCGACCCGGACACCACGCTGGTCCTGGTGGAGCACCGGGTCGCCGAGGCGCTGCCGCTCGTCGACCGCGTGGTGGTGCTGGAACCGGGTGGCGGGGTGCGGGCCGACGGACCACCCGAGGCGGTCTTCGCCGCGCACGGCGAGGCGCTGGCCGCCGCCGGGGTCTGGGTCCCCGGGCACACCGCGCCGCCGCGACACGCCACCGCGCCGGCCGGAGACGTGCTGCTCACCGCCGAGCGGCTCGGCCTGCCGCCCCGGCTGGCCCCCACCGACCTCCGGGTACGCGCCGGCGAGGCGCTCGCCGTCCTCGGCCCGAACGGCGCCGGCAAGTCCACGCTGGCGCTGCTCCTGGGCGGCCTGCTGCGCCCCGGCACCGGGACGGTCACCGCGTCCACCGAGCTGGCCGGCCGGGACGCGCGCACTCCCCCGTACCGCTGGCGGGCGCCGGCGCTGGCCCGCCGGATCGGGTCGGTCTTCCAGGACCCGGAGCACCAGTTCGTCACCGGCACGGTCCGCGACGAACTGGCGCTCGGACCACGCCGGACCGGGCAGTCCGAGGCGGCGGTGACCGCCACCGTGGACGCGCTGCTGCACCGGCTGCGGCTGGACCGGCTGGCCGGCGCCAACCCGTACACCCTCTCCGGTGGGGAGGCGCGGCGGCTGAGCGTGGCGACCGCCCTGGCCACCGCGCCCCGCCTGCTGATCTGCGACGAGCCCACGTTCGGCCAGGACCGGCGCACCTGGCGGGAGCTGGTCGACCTGCTCGCCGAGCTGCGCGACGCCGGCCACGGCGTGGTCGCGGTGACCCACGACGCGGACTTCGTCGCCGCGCTGGCCGACCGGACGCTCACCCTGGACCGCCCGACCGGGTCCGACGAGCCGGGCCGTCCCGGTTCGGCGCGGCGTCCGTCACCGCCGGGCCGAGGGGCGGGTGCGCCGTGATCGACCTGGAACCGGTCGCGACGCCCGGCGCCCCGCTGGCCCGACGCAACCCGGTGGCGAAGCTGGCCGCCGCGATGGTGTTCACCATCGTGCTGGTGGCGACGCTGGACCCGGTCGCGCCGGCCATCGCCATCGCGGTCGAGCTGGCCGTGCTGCCGCTGTTCGGGGTCCGCTACCGGGTGCTGGCCCGCCGGGCGTGGCCGCTGCTGGCCGCCGCCGTCGGCATCCTGGTCACGCTGGTGCTCTTCGCCGCCGACCGGTCCGGTCCGGTGCTGGTCGAGGCCGGGCCGGTGCTGGTCACCCAGGGCGTCCTGGTCACCGCGCTCGGGCTGGTGCTGCGCATGCTCGCGGTGGCGCTGCCCGGCATCATCGTGTTCGCCACCACCGACCCGACGGAGCTGGCCGACGCGCTCATCCAGAACGCGAAGGCGCCGGCCCGGTTCGCCATCGGCGCGCTGGCCGCGTTCCGGCTGGTGCCGCTGCTCGAACAGGAATGGCGGATGATCAGCATGGCCCGGCGGGCCCGGGGCGTGGACGCCGGCCGCAACCCGGTGGCCAAGCTGCGGCTCTTCGCGTCCACCGCGTTCACGCTGCTGGTCGGCGCGATCCGGCGGGGCACCCGACTGGCCGTGGCGATGGACGCCCGGGGCTTCGACGCGGGCACCCCGCGTACGGTCGCCCGACGACAGCGCTTCACCCGCGCCGACACCCTGCTCGTGGTCACCGCCGCCGCACTGGCGGCCGCCGCCCTGACCACCAGCATCCTCCTGGGCACCTTCCGCCCCCTGATCGGCTGACCCCCTCCCCCTCCCCCTCCCGACCCGGCCCGGCCCGGCGGGGCGATCTTGGAAGGAAAGGGCCCTCGGAGGGGCCGGGAGCTTCCAAGATCTATTGCGGTCTCCGCGCACCCCGCGACGGGGCACGCAGAGACCGGGGACGGGTGAGGATCAGCTGCGCCGGAAGGCGTAGAACCGGTTCTGGGCGGCTCGCTGGCTACGGCCGGCCAACCGGGCGTCGCGGCCGGCGGGCGGGCCGGCCTTCGGCGCCGAGCGAGCCGCCGCCGACCCGACCGGCGTCGAACCAGCCGACGTCGAACCAACCGGCCCCGAACCAACCGGCCCCGAGCCAGCCGGCGTCGAACCAGCCGACTCCGACCCGACCGGCGCTGAACCAGCCGACACCGGAACGGCCAACGCCGAACCGGGCGTCGAAACGGACAGGGTCACCGGTGTCGACGGGGACGCGGTGAGCGCGTCGAGATCGGTCGGCGTCAACCCCAGCGGGGACGACGACGGCTTGCGGGACTTCTTCGGGCTGCGCTTCGCGGGCATCCGCGGGCCTCCTGTCTGTCGGGCGCGCCGACCAGGGACGCGCCGAGCGGGTGCCCCGGTGCGATCCGACCACGACGGACACCGCGAACAACGGCGGCGGGAAGAGGATGCGGACGCCCGGAGCAGGACGGGTCCACGGCAGCTGCGGCGGTGGACCGGGCTCGGAGAAAGGGCGTCACTTACGCATGCCAGGAGGCTACCGTGACGCCCGCGCGCCGCGCACTTGAAATACTGCCACCATCGATCGCGTTCTCGATCACCGTTACCGTTCAGTGCGCCTTGGTGAGCACACGATCGGTCGCCCTACCTTGCGGTGGGACGTTCCCGGTCTGACCGACTGGCGTCGTGCCGGGTTCACGCTTCACAGCCACCTGCCCGCTTACGCGGGTCTTCCGGTCGGCTCCACGTGCTGCCACCGAGCCACTCCCGGCGGTGTCGTACTCGGCCGCGAGTGCGGCCAGGTTCAGTGCCGCGTTACGGTCGCGGTCGATGCTCAGACTGCATGTCTGGCAATGGTATGCACGTTCGAACAGGGCCAGTTTGGTTTTCACCGTGCCGCAGCCCGAGCAGGTTTTCGAGGACGGATACCAGCGGTCGGCAACCAGCAGCCGACCGCCGTTCCATTCCGTCTTGTAGGCGAGCTGCCTGCGGATCTCCGCGAAGCCGGCGTCGGCGATGTGCCGGGCCAGACGAGGGTTACGCAGCATGCCGGTGACGTTCAGATCTTCCACCACGATGGTGCCGTGCTCGCGGGCCAAGCGGGTGGTGAGCTTGTGTAGGCCGTCACGGCGCAGGTTCGCCACCCGGGCATGGACCCGGCCAAGCCGGGCCGAGACCCTTCGCCACCGGTTCGACGGTCGGCGTTCGGTACGCCGGTTCGGGCCGGCCTTACGCGACAAAGCCCGGCTCAGCATGCGTATCCGCTGCTGTGCGGTGAGCAGGTGGCGCGGGTTGTCGATCACCTCCCCGGTGGACAACACCGCGAGGTGCGCGATGCCGACATCCACGCCGACGACGGATGTCGGCCGGGCGGGAACCTGCTCGCCACGTTGCACCTCGACGCAAAAGCAGACGTGCCAGCGCCCGCCGTCACGACGCACCGTCGCGGACATAATCCGCGCCGAGCCCGCGTCGACGCGACGGGCCAGTTTCCGGGCGGACTCATGCAGCTTTAACCGGCCTATCCGAGGCAACACGACATGCATCCGGTCCGGCTCGACCCGGATGGCGCCGGTGGTGAATCGCACCGACGGGCTGCTACGACGACGGGATGCGAATCGGGGGAAACCAACCGACCGACCGGCGCGTCGGCCTGCGCGGGAGTCGGCCCAGTTCTTCAACCCGCGGGCCAGGGCGTCCAGGCCGGTGTTGAATGCCTCCTTGGAAACCTGCCTCCACCAGGGCGCCACCTGCGGCTTCGCGGAGTTCCACACCTTACGCAGCCCGGCAAGCGACCACGACAACGACGGCGTCAACAACTCCTCCGGCACGCCGTAGGAGCGTTCAGCCGCTCGCTGGTCCATCACCGCCTTGACCCGGGCAAGCGCCCAGTTGTGCGCGACCCGAGCAGCCCCAGCGTGCGCCCATACATCACGTTCCTGACTTGGGGTCAGATCGAGGGCGAACCGGTATGCCTGAATGGTTTTCACCCTGGATCTTCCCCGGTCACCGCAGCGTTCGCGCGGCGGGCCCGATCCGCAACAGCCCGGCGACCGTACGGCCCCGCACATAACAAGGTCAGAACCTCAAGACGCCCGTAGCCGCTGCACACTCCCTCAACCTCACACCATCACCATAGGTAATCTCGTGAGCACCAATCACGATCGACACGCCAGTCATTGATCCTGTCGACACCGTCGCGGCCCAGGCACCCCGGGTCAGCCTGGTGCTCAAGGCCGACCTGCGTCCCGGCGTGACCGACGCGTTGACCGCGAAGGTGGCGCGCGTCGAGGCGCGTCTCGCCGAGGGGTGAGACGCGGCGCCACCGGCTCCTCACCCATCGTCGAGGTGTGATCCCCTCAGGCTACGACCGCGATACGGTCACAGGACGGCAACGAGGACGAGAGGTGGCGGTACGCATGGCAGAGCAGGCGACGGCGCAGATCGGGGTCACCGGTCTGGCCGTGATGGGTCGCAACCTGGCCCGGAACCTGGCCCGCAACGGGTTCGCCGTGGCGGTGCACAACCGGTCACCGGAACGCACCCGCAGCCTGGTCGCCGAGCATGGCGACGAGGGCACGTTCGTGCCGTCCGAGTCGCTGGCCGACTTCGTCGCCTCGCTGGAGCGGCCGCGCGCGGTGATCGTGATGGTGAAGGCCGGCGCGCCGACCGATGCCGTGATCGACGAGCTGATCCCGCTGCTGGAGGAGGGGGACATCGTCGTCGACTGCGGCAACGCGCACTTCGCCGACACCCGCCGCCGGGAGGAGGCGCTGCGCGGGCACGGGCTGCACTTCGTCGGCACCGGCGTCTCCGGCGGCGAGGAGGGCGCGCTGCGCGGCCCGAGCATCATGCCGGGCGGCTCGGCGGAGTCCTACCGCAAGCTCGGGCCGATCTTCGAGAAGATCGCCGCGCAGGTCGAGGGCGAGTCCTGCTGCCGGCACGTCGGGCCGGACGGCGCCGGCCACTTCGTCAAGATGGTGCACAACGGCATCGAGTACGCCGACATGCAGCTCATCGCCGAGGCGTACGACCTGTTGCGGGCCGGCCTGTCGGCGAGCCCGGCGGAGATCGCGGAGATCTTCCGGGAGTGGAACGGCGGCGAGCTGGAGTCGTTCCTGATCGAGATCACCGCCGACGTGCTCGGCCACACCGACGCCGCCACCGGCCGGGCGTTCGTGGACGTGGTGCTCGACCAGGCCGAGCAGAAGGGCACCGGCCGCTGGACCGTGCAGAGCGCGCTGGACCTGGGCATCCCGATCACCGGCATCGCCGAGGCCACGTTCGCCCGGTCGTTGTCCGGCCACGCCGACCAGCGCGAGGCCGCCCGCCGCGTGTTCCCCGACGCCGGCGACAAGTGGCAGGTGGACGACCGGGACACGTTCGTCGAGGACGTGCGCCGCGCGCTGCTGGCCAGCAAGATCGTCGCGTACGCGCAGGGGTTCGACCACATCCGCGCCGGCAGCCGGGAGTACGACTGGGACATCGACCTGGGCGGCACCGCCACCATCTGGCGGGGCGGCTGCATCATCCGGGCCCGCTTCCTGGACCGCATCCGGGAGGCGTACGACAGCGAGCCGGAGCTGGCCACGCTGCTGGTCGCGCCCTGGTTCGCCGACCGGGTCAGCGCCGGCGTCCCGGCCTGGCGGCGGGTGGTGGCCGACGCGGCCCGGGCGGGCGTGCCGACCCCGGCCTTCGCGTCGTCGCTGGCCTACTTCGACGCGCTGCGGGCCGAACGGCTGCCGGCCGCGCTGATCCAGGGGCTGCGGGACAACTTCGGCGCGCACACCTACCGCCGGGTGGACCGGGACGGCTCGTTCCACACCCGCTGGGCCGGCGACCGCTCCGAAGTGGAGGACTGAGCCGCCGCACGCCCACCCGGCCGGCGGCCCGGGCTCCCGGCGCGTCATCGGGCGCGCCGGGCCGGGGCCGTCGCCGGGTCACCGAGCCCAGTCCGCCGCCGGCTCACCGTCGGCCAGCTCACCGATCTCGCCGGAGCGAACCGTCGGAGTGTGCCCGAGGTCGGCGCACCAGCGCTCGGCCACCCCGGCGCACAGCTCGGCGACCGCCTCCCGGCGGCTCGGCTCCACCAGGTCGGCGCCGGCCAGGGCGGCCGTCATCTCGTACCGGAGATCGCGCATCCTCCACCCCCGTGGCGGCGCGTCCCGGCGGCGCGCCCTGCGCCGATGGTAAAGCGGAACGCCCCGCGGATGCGGGGCGTTCCGGGGACGGCCGGTGCGATCCGGCCGCCGAAGGTCAGAAGAACCGGCGCCGCTTGGCCTTCTGCGGCCGGAGCAGGTCCGCGCCCTTGGTCAGCAGACGGCTCACCCCGGTCGGGCCACGACGGGCCTCCAGCGTGTGGCTGAGCCGGCGCGCGCCGGCCGCCGCCAGCGGCACGGCGACCGCCATGACCGCCCACTGCCCGATCCGCTTCTGAATCATGTGGTTCACCTCCGCGTTGGCTGTTGTCCGTACCGGTACCCAGCGCGTCGCGTCGGTAAGCGTGAGCTCAGACTCCCGGGGCCACCGGGTTGGGCAGCGCGCCGCCGAAGCGGCGGTCCCGCTGGGCGTACAGCTCGCAGGCGTACCAGAGGTGGCGACGGTCGAAGTCGGGCCAGAGCGTGTCCAGGTAGACCAGTTCCGCGTACGCGGTCTGCCAGAGCAGGAAGTTGGAGATCCGCTGCTCGCCGGAGGGACGCAGGAACATGTCCACCTCGGGCACCTCGGGGTGGTAGAGGTAACGCGCCACCGTCTTCTCGGTGACCTTGTCCGGATGCAGCCTGCCGGCGGCCACGTCCCGGGCGATCGCGGCGGCGGCGTCCGCGATCTCCGCCTGGCCGCCGTAGTTGACACAGAACTGGAGCGTCAGCGTCGAGTTGTCGCGCGACATCTCCTCGGCGGTCTGCAGCTCGGAGATCACGCTCTTCCAGAGCCGCCCGGCCCGCCCCGACCACACCACCCGGACGCCCAGGTCGACGAGCTGGTCCCGGCGGCGGCGGATGACGTCGCGGTTGAAGCCCATCAGGAAGCGGACCTCGTCCGGCGAGCGACGCCAGTTCTCGGTGGAGAACGCGTACGCCGACAGGTAGGGGATGCCCATCTCGATCGCGCCCTCGACGGTGTCGAACAGGCTGTGCTCGCCCTGCTCGTGCCCCTTGGTGCGGGGCAGCCCCCGCTCCTTGGCCCAGCGGCCGTTGCCGTCCATCACGATGGCGACGTGCCGGGGCACCGCGGCGGCCGGCAACGCCGGCGGCCGGGCGCCGGACGGATGCGGGGTCGGCGGCACCGGCTCGCGGCGGTGCGCCCTCGTCGATCGGATCACTCGGTCATCTCCCTGTCCACACCAGCGGCGGCGGGCCCGGCGCCGGTGCGCGGCGGGACCACACCCGGCCCCGCGCCGCCGGGCGGCGGGACCGCGCCGGGCGCCGGGCCACCCCGGTCGACCAGCGGCAGCGAGCGTAGCGCGCGCTCCAGATGCCACTGGAGGTGCGCCGCGACCAGCCCGCTGCACTCCCGGCGTACGCCGGTCTCGGCGGCGTCGGCGTACCCCCAGTCGCCGCTGGTCAGCGCGGACATCAGCACGAACGTGGCCGGCGCGGGATGGGCCGCGCCGGGCGGCCGGCAGTCCGGGCAGACGGCGCCGCCGGCCGGCACCGAGAACGCGCGGTGCGGGCCCGGTTCGCCGCAGACCGCGCAGGCGGCCAGCGCCGGCGCCCAACCGGCGAACGCCATGCCGCGCAGCAGGTACGCGTCGAGCACCAGCGTGGTGGCGTGATCGCCGCGGGCCAGGGACTTCATCGCGCCGAGGGTGAGTTGGAACAGCCGCAGCGACGGCTCCCGCTCGACCGGGGTCAGCCGTTCGGCGGTCTCGGCGATCGCGCTGGCGGCCGTGTAGCGGGGGTAGTCGCCGAGGAACCGCTTGCCGTACAGCTCGATCGCCTCGACCTGGCTCACCGTGTGCAGCGAGCTGCCCTGGTTGCCCTTGGGGTCGCCGGCGAGCTGGAGGTCGACGTGGCCGAACGGCTCCAGCCGGGCGCCGAACCTGCTGGTGGTGCGCCGGACGCCCCGGGCCACCGCACGCAGCCGGCCGTGCCGGCGGGTGAACAGGGTGATGATCCGGTCGGACTCGCCCAGCTTCTGCACGCGCAGCACCACCGCGTCGTCGCGGTAGAGCTGTCGGCGGTACCCGGCCATCGGTCCATTCTCCCTCGGGGTGCGATCTCAGGGTCGGCTCGGGGTGGACCGGCGGGCGATCCCGGATGTGGCGGTCGCCCGGTCGGTCCTAGTGTGCTGGCCATGGCTTCGCTCCGAACGGCGCCCCGGCCGCGTACGGTGGTGGCCGCGACCGCGGCTGCCGCGCTCATCGTGCTCGCCGGGTGTGACACCCTCTCGTTCCGCCGGCTCGACTACGACCAGACCGAGCGCGTGAAGGTCACCCGGATCACCGTGGACGGCGACGGCTCCGGGGACGTGGTGGTGCGGGCCACCGGCCCGGCCGACCAGGTGCAGATCAAGCGCGTGGTCCGCTACCAGGGCGGCGAGCCGAACAGCCGCTACGAGATCAGGGGCGACGAGCTGGTGCTGCCCACCGACTGCGGGCAGCGGTGCAGCATCTCCTGGGAGGTGACCGCGCCGGCCGGCGTGGCGGTCCGGGGCGGCACCGGCTCGGGCAACGTCGACCTCAGCGAGGTCGGGGCCGTGGAGTTCACGCTCAGCTCCGGCGACCTGACCGTCAGCGGGGCGAGCGGCGAGGTCCGTGCCTCGACCACGTCGGGCAACATCCGGCTGGCCGAGGCGGCCGGTCCGGTCCGGCTGCGGGCCAGCTCCGGTGACATCGAGGCCCGCCGGCTCGCCTCCGCGGTCGACGCGGAGGCGACCTCGGGCAACCTGGTCGTCGAGCTGGACCAGCCGGCCCCGGTCCGGCTGCACGCCACCAGCGGGAACGTCGACCTCGCCGTCCCGGCCGGCCGGTACCGGGTGCGGGCCGACGCGAAGTCCGGCGACACCGACGTGCGGGTGTCGAACGACCCCGGTGCGTCCCTGCTGCTCGACGTGACCGCCACCAGCGGCAACGTCACGGTCACCAGCCGCTGAGCCGGCCGTCGCTCAGTCGACGGCGCGGCGCGCGGACGACCCGGCGACACGGTTCGCGGACGACCCGGCGACACGGTTCGCGGACGACCCGCCGGCCCGGTCCCGGGACGGCCCGGCCGCGCCGCTCGTCGGCCCGGCCGCGCGGCGGGGTGCCGGCACCCGGGTCCCGGCCCCGACCAGCCGGCCCGCCGCGCCGGCCGGAGCCGGGCTGGCCGGCGCGTCCGCCGCCCGTTCCGGCACGGTCCGCCGGGGCCGGCCGGGCACCAGTTCCGGGGTACGCCGGGCCGCCACGTCCTCGACCCAGCCGACCAGCAGCGTCACCACGCCGACGAGCGCGAACACCAGGCCCACCCGCAGCCACAGGCCGACCGGGTCACGCGGCGACCAGCCGACCAGACCGACCAGCGGGGTGAGCGCCACCACGAACGGCATGTGCCAGAGATAGACGGTGAGCGCCCGCCGGTTCATCACGGTCACCGCCCGGCCGAGCACCGGAACGCGGTCGACCCACGCCGCACCCGTGGGCGCCCGGCCGATCGCCACCAGGATGAACGCGGTCGCCCAGAGCGCGTTGCCCAGCGGGATGTCGTTGATGTCGTAGCCACGTGGCCCGGGATGGGTGACGATCCAGGCCAGACCGGCCACGCCGAACGCGCCGGCCACCGGCAGCAGCACCCGGTTGCGCATCCGCCGCAGCAGGCCGTCGTGGTGCGCGAAGCCGAGCAGCCACGCGCCGAAGTAGAGACCGAACTCGCGCAGCACCGTCGGCGGGTTCCGCAGGATGCCGAACTCGATGGCGGCGAGCAGCGCGTACGGGGCGGCCAGCGTGGGCAGCGGCGCGCGGCGGAACAGCCAGAGCACCGGCGGCGAGGCGAGCACGAACCAGAGGTAGTCCCGCAGGTACCAGATCGGGCTGAGCGCCAGCCCGCCCCAGTAGTTGGCCGGCGGGTCACCGATCGGGAAGAGCCAGAGCAGCACCCTCGGGCCGAACGTCAGACCGGTGAGCAGCATCGCCGGCACGAAGACCGCGGCGAGCACCCAGAGCGAGGGCAGCAGCCGGCGCAGCCGCCGCGCCACCGCGGACACCCCGCTGCGATCCAGCGACGCAGCCATCAGCGACCCGGCCAACGCGAACATCACCGCCATCGCCGGGAACACCAGCGTGAGCGTGGCGTAGCCGGTGACGTGGTAGGTGACGACGCGCAGGATGGCCAGGAAGCGGAGCAGGTCGAGGTAGCGGTTTCGCATCAGCTCGCAGCAGGGTCCGGGGGCAGAGACTCTGGCCCCTACCCTGCTCCGGCAGCCTGTGAAACGTGTGAAGACGCCGACGGGACGTGAGATGTCCCATAGGTCTGGCTGATCCGACCCTCAGAAGCCGAGCTTGCGCAACTGCTTCGGGTCGCGCTGCCAGTCCTTCGCCACCCGAACGTGCAGGTCCAGGTAGACCCGGGTGCCCAACAGCTCCTCGATCTGGCGGCGCGCGGTGGTGCCGACGTGCTTGAGCCGGCTCCCCCGGTGACCGATGACGATCGCCTTCTGGCTGGACCGCTCCACGTAGAGATCCGCGTAGATCTTCGTGAGGTTGCCCTCCGGGATCATCTCCTCGACCACCACGGCGATGGAGTGCGGCAGCTCGTCCCGGACCCCCTCCAGCGCCGCCTCCCGGACCAGCTCCGCGACGAGCACCTGCTCGGGGTCGTCGGTGAGCATGTCGTCCGGGTAGAGCTGGGGCGACTCCGGCAGGTAGCCGGTCATCACGTCGACGAGCGTGTCGACCTGGTGGCCGGAGACCGCGCTCACCGGCACCACGGCCGCGAAGTCGCCCAGCTCGCTGACCGCCAGGAGCTGCTCGGCCAGCCGCTTCTTGTCCACCAGGTCGGTCTTGGTGACCACGGCCAACACGGTGGCCTTGAGGCTGGCCAGCTCGCCGGTGATGAATCGGTCGCCCCGGCCGACCGGCTCGTTCGCCGGTACGCAGAGCCCGATCACGTCGACCTCGCTCCAGGTCTCCCGGACCAGGTCGTTGAGGCGCTCGCCGAGCAGCGTGCGGGGACGGTGCAGGCCGGGCGTGTCGACGAGCACGAGCTGCGACTCCGGCCGGTGCAGCACCGCCCGGATGACGTGCCGGGTGGTCTGCGGCTTGCTCGACGTGATGGCGATCTTGGTGCCGACGATCGCGTTGGTAAGCGTCGACTTGCCGGCGTTCGGCCGGCCGACGAAACAGGCGAAACCGGCCCGGTAGGGACGGTCCTCGGGCGTGGTCACTCGACCACCGTGCCGAGCACCGTGCCGTCCGGCGCGGCCACGTGGATCGGCGCGTCGGCGGAGAGGTCGCGCACCGCCGCGTGCCCGGCGCCGTCCAGCGTCGACGCCTCGGTCACCACCACCGCGGCCTCCAGCCGGCTCGCGCCCGCGGCCACCGCCGAGGCGACCGCCAACTGGAGCGCGGTCAGGGTCAGCGACGGCAGCGCCACGCTGGCCGCCGCGTACGTCCGGCCGTCCTGGTCGCGGACCGCCGCGCCCTCCACGGCCCCCACCCGGCCCCGCGCGCCCCGGGCCAGCACGACGAGCTTGCCGTCCTCGGCGCTCAGCTCGGCCGGATCGGCGGGGGTGGGCCGGGCGGCCGGCACGGCGGGTGACTCAGGCATCGGCGGGTTGCCTCTCCTCGGAACGGTTGTGGTTGCCACGGGACTCGGTCGGATCGGGTCGCCCCGCGCCGTCGGACGCGGAACCCGGCTCGGACCGCCTCACCAGCACGGTGTCGATCCGGTTGCGTCGGCCGGTGGTGCCCTCGGCGATCAGCCGCAGGCCGGCCACCTCGGCCTCCGCGCCCGGGATGGGCACCCGGCCGAGCGCCTGGGCGAGCAGCCCACCGACCGTCTCCACCTCGTCGGTGGGCAACTCGGTGTCGAACAGCTCGCCCAGATTCTCCACCGGCAGCCGGGCGGTCACCCGCACGGCCCCGTCCGGCAGATGCTCCACCGGTGGGCGCTCGACATCGTACTCGTCGGTGATCTCGCCGACGATCTCCTCCAGGATGTCCTCGATGGTGACCAGCCCGCCGGTGCCGCCGTACTCGTCGACCACGATGACCAGGTGGTTGCGGGCCGCCTGCATCTCGGAGAGCAGATCGTCCACCGGCTTGGACTCCGGCACGAACGTCGCCGGGCGCATCAGCTCCGCCACCGGCATCTGCCGCGCCCCCCGGTCGCCCTGGGTACGCCGGATCAGATCCTTGAGGTAGAGCACGCCGAGCACGTCGTCGACGTTCTCACCGATCACCGGGATGCGGGAGAACCCGGAGCGCAGGAAGAGCGCCAGCGCCTGCGCGAGCGTCTTGCGTTCCTCTATCCACACCATCTCGGTGCGCGGCACCATCACCTCACGGGCGATCGTGTCGCCGAGCGCGAAGACCGAGTGGATCATCTGACGCTCGCCGTGCTCCACGACGCCCCGCTGCTCGGCCAGGTCGACCAGCTCACGCAGCTCCACCTGGGTGGCGAACGGGCCCTCGCGGAAGCCCTTGCCCGGGGTGACCGCGTTGCCGATCAGGATCAGCAACGACGCCAGCGGGTTGAGCGCGCGGCCCAGCCAGCGCACCAGCGGCGCGACCGCCCGGCCGACCGCGTAGGCGTGCTGCCGGCCCAGCGTGCGCGGCGCCACACCGACCACCACGAAGCTGACCACCGTCATCGCCCCGGCGGTGACCAGGGCCGCCCGCCAACCGGCGCCGAACGTGTCCACCGCCACCAGCGCGACCAGCGTGGTGGCGGTCAGCTCGGCCAGCAGGCGGAGCAGGAGCAGCAGGTTGAGGTGGCGGACGACGTCGCCGGCGACCGCCTGGAGGGCACGCGCGCCGCGGGCCCCGTCCCGGGTCAGCTCGGCCGCACGCGCCGGGGAGACCGCGGCCAGCGCCGCCTCGGTCATCGCGATCAGGCCGGCGAGCACCACCAGCCCGGCCCCGAAGAACAGGAGCTGGAGATCGGGCAGGCCGGCCGGGGCCGCCGCCACGGGAGTGACCATCACCGGGACCGGGTCGACCGCCAGCTGGCCAGCAGCCGGGCCTGGAGACCGAACATCTCCCGCTCCTCCTCGGGCTCGGCGTGGTCGTAGCCGAGCAGGTGCAGCACGCCGTGCACGGTGAGCAGGTGCAGCTCGTCGGCGGCGGAGTGCCCGGCGGCGGCCGCCTGCTTGGCGGCCACCTCCGGGCAGAGCACGATGTCGCCGAGCAGGGCCGGCTCGCCGCCGGCCGGGCTGCTCTCGCCCGGACCGTGGTCGACGCTGCCCTCGTCCATGGGGAACGCGAGCACGTCGGTCGGGCCGTCGCCGCCCATCCAGCGGTGGTTCAGCTCCGACATGTATTCGATGTCGACAAGCAGCACCGACAGCTCGGCGAGCGGGTTCACCCCCATCTCGTCGAGGGCGTGCCGGGCGACGGCGAGCACGGCGTCGGTGTCGACGTCGACACCGGACTCGTTGGCGATCTCGATGGACAACTGTCTTCCTCTGGTGGTTAGCGGCGCCGGCCGGCCCGGCCGCCCTGGGCGGTCCGCCCCGGCACGGCGTGCACGCTCTGCGCCTGCTGGTTCTCCCGCTCGGCGTCCCAGCGGGCGTACGCGTCGACGATCTCACCGACCAGCTTGTGGCGGACCACGTCGGAGCTGGAGAGCTGGGCGAAGTGCACGTCCTCGACGTTGTTCAGGATCTCCCGGACCACCCGCAGGCCGCTGGTCGTCCCGCCGGGAAGGTCCACCTGGGTGATGTCACCGGTGACCACGATCTTCGAGTTGAAGCCGAGCCGGGTGAGGAACATCTTCATCTGCTCGGGCGTGGTGTTCTGCGCCTCGTCCAGGATGATGAACGCGCTGTTCAGCGTCCTGCCCCTCATGTATGCCAGCGGCGCGACCTCGATCGTGCCGGCGGCCATCAGCTTCGGGATGGACTCCGGGTCGAGCATGTCGTGCAGCGCGTCGTAGAGCGGGCGCAGGTAGGGGTCGATCTTCTCGTTGAGCGTGCCGGGCAGGAAGCCCAGCCGCTCGCCCGCCTCCACCGCCGGCCGGGTCAGGATGATCCGGTCGACCTGCTTGGCCTGGAGCGCCTGGACGGCCTTCGCCATGGCCAGGTAGGTCTTGCCGGTGCCGGCCGGGCCGATGCCGAAGACGATGGTGTGCGCGTCGATCGCGTCGACGTAGCGCTTCTGCCCTAGCGTCTTGGGACGGATGGTGCGGCCGCGCCGGGAGAGGATGTTGAGCGTCAGGACCTCGGCGGGCCGCTCGGCGCCGCCCTGCTCGAGCATGCCGACGGTACGCCGGACGGCGTCAGTGGTCAGGGTCTCGCCTTTCTCGATCAGTTCGAGGAGCTCACTGAAGAGACGCTCGGCGAGGGCGTTGTCGGCGGGCGCACCGGTGATGGTGATCTCGTTGCCGCGCACGTGGACGTCGCTGCTGACCGAGCGTTCGACGAGACGCAGGATCTCGTCGCCCGCGCCGAGCAGGTTCACCATGATCTTCTGGTCTCCGACCGTGATCCTGGTCTGCACCCGGGGCGGGCCGGGAGGTGGGGTGCCGGTCATAGGTCGGGCCGTCGGGCCCTGCGCCACCTGCTCTCCGATCTCGGCGCCGGGCCCTGCTGGCGCGGCGTACGGTTGCTCCCATCGTATCGGGTCGGCACCGCACGCACCGCGCCCATTTCCGGTGCCCGGCCGGTCAGTCGCCGGCCCGGAAGTCGTACCCGTCGAACGCCTCCTGCCGCCGGGTGAAACGGTAGGTCGCCCAGTGCATCCGGACCACCACGCCCCGCTCGTCCCGGGTGAGCCGGAGCAGCTCGCCCGCCTCCCGGCCGGAGACCGTACGGAACACGTCCGGCCGGTCCGGCAGCGGCGCGAACACCGACGGCGGCTTGCCGGCCGGGTCGTCCGCGCCCCGGGCCCGCAGCGCGCCGTCGTGCCAGCTGAAGACGGACTCGAACCCCTCGCCCCACCAGCGGCCCAGCATGCCGCGCAGGTGCGCGGGCGCGGGCGGGCCGGGACGCCACGGTTCGATCTCCGCCGGGTCGTGCTCGGCGGCGGCGTCGAGCAGCTCGTGCGCCAGGGCGAGCGCCTCGACGCCGGTGCCGGACGAGCCGAGCACCGCGCACCCCATTCCGCCGGCGGTGCCCTCCCCGCCGCGTCGGCCGTAGACGGCGGCCAGGAAACCGGGCATCGCGCCGTCGTGCCCGACGTGGGTCACCCGGCCCGGTCGGGGCACCAGGATCAGCCCCAGGCCGAAGCCGACCGCCCAGAGCGACTCGTCGGTGGTGGTCAGCGGCCAGCGCATCTCCTCGACGGTGGCCGGGGTGAGCACCGCGCCGGCCGGGTCGAGCGCGGCCGGGTCGGCCAGGAAGGCCGCCCAGCGGGCCATGTCCGGCGCGGTGCTCCACAGCTGGGCGGCCGGCGCCACCGCGCCGAAGTCGGTGGGCGGTTCCGGGTGCGCCTCGTCGGAGTACGCGTCCACCAGGAAGCCGGTGGCGGCCCGCTCCCCCGGCGTGACGCCGGTGGCGGTCAGCCCGAGCGGGGCGAGCACCCGGTCGGCGAGCACCTCGGCCCAGGTGCCGCCGCGCCGCCGGGCGACCAGCTCGCCGAGCAGCGCCAGGCCGAGGTTGGAGTAGTGGAAGCGCCGGCCGGTGGGCAGCACCCGCTCCACCCGGACCAGGTCGGCGAGCAGCTCGTCGACGGCCGGGACACGCAGGCTGTCCCACACGTCGCCGTGCGGCTCGCGTTGCAGGCCGGCGGTGTGCGACAGCAGCCGGCGGACGGTCAGCCCACCGTGCGCGGGCAGGTCGAGATGCCGTCCGACCGGGTCGTCCAGGTCCAGCAGGCCGTCGTCCCGGCACTGCATGACCAGCACCGCGGTGAACGTCTTGGTGACCGAGCCGATCCGGAAGACGGTCTCCGGGTCGAGCGGGGTGTCGTTGCCGGTGCCACCCACCGCGCGGGCCCAGAGCGGCCGGTCGGCCCGGTGCAGCGCCGCCGACAGCGCCGGGATCCGCCCCTTCGCCTGGGCCTGCCGCGCCATCCGGTCGAGCCGGTCGGAGATCGCGGTCACCGGTCAGCGGCAGAGCATGGGGCCCAGCGGCGCGCCGCCGAGCAGGTGGGCGTGCACGTGGAAGACCTCCTGGCCGCCGTACGGGCCGGTGTTGAACATGAGCCGGAACCCGTCCACCGTCAGGCCCTCCTCCTCGGCCACCAGAGCGGCGGTGTGGAGCACCTCGCCGGCCAGCGTCGGGTCGCCCTGGGCCAGGGTGGCCACGTCCGCGTAGTGCTCCTTCGGGATCACCAGCACGTGGGTGGGGGCCTTCGGGTCGATGTCCCGGAAGGCGAGGGTGGTGGCGGTCTCGCGGACGATGGTGGCCGGGATCTCCCCGGCGACGATCCGGCAGAACAGGCAGTCCATCGCAGCAGTGTAGGGAACGTACGGCAGGATGGCCGCCATGGCGGGACGGGCGGTGCTGGTGACGGGGGCCTCGCGGGGCATCGGGCGGGCGGTGGCACGGGCGTTCGCGGCCGGCGGGGACCGGGTGGCGGTCCACCACCGGGACTCGGCCGAGC
The DNA here is from genome assembly GCF_044391475.1 of Micromonospora sp. NPDC018662. Taxonomy (NCBI): domain Bacteria; kingdom Bacillati; phylum Actinomycetota; class Actinomycetes; order Micromonosporales; family Micromonosporaceae; genus Micromonospora; species Micromonospora sp. NPDC018662. The sequence goes on along the minus strand of NZ_JBISAC010000008.1, from coordinate 61,964 downwards.
TGGCCGAGGCGCTGCGCGCCGAGTTGCCCGGTGACGGGCACGTGGTGGTCCGCGCCGACCTGGCCGACCCGGACGCCGTACGGACCATGGTGGACTCCGCGGCCCGGCTGCTCGACGGCCTCGACGTGCTGGTCAACAACGCCGGCGTGTTCGGGCCGGCCGACCCGCCGCACCCGGTCTTCGGCAGCAGCTACGAGCAGTGGCGGGCGCGCTGGCGGGAGGTGCTGGACACCAACCTGGTCGGCGCCGCCAACGCTGCCTGGTGCGCCGCCCAGCACATGCGGGAGCGGGGCGGCCGGATCGTCAACGTGTCGTCCCGGGGCGCGTTCCGGGGCGAGCCGGCCAATCCGGCGTACGGGGCCAGCAAGGCGGGGATGAACGCGATGGCGCAGTCGCTCGCGGTGGCGCTGGCGCCGTACGGCATCGGGGTGGCCTGCGTGGCGCCCGGTTTCGTCGAGACCGACATGACCAACGAGCACCTCAAGAGCGAGCGTGGCGAGGCGGTGCGGGCGCAGTCGCCGTTCGGTCGGGTGGCCCGCCCCGAGGAGATCGCCGCCGCCGTCCACTGGCTCGCCAGCCCCGAGGCCGAGTGGGCGTCAGGCACCATCATCGACCTCAACGGCGCCTCCTACCTCCGCACCTGACCCCCACCCCCCAACCCCCACCCCCACCCCACCGCGCGCTGATTCACGGAAAGAGTGGCTATCCGGCCGCGAATAGCCACTCTTTCCGTGAAACAGCGGCCGGGGGGCCCAGGGGGTGGGGGTTACCAGCGGGGGAGGCGGGTGGAGAGGACGGTGAGGGCGGCCACCCCGGCGGTGGAGGTGCGCAGCACCGTGGGGCCCAGGCGGACCGGGCGGGCACCGGCCTGACGGAATGTCGCCAGCTCCGGCTCGGCGATGCCGCCCTCGGGGCCGACCACCAGGACGATCTCGCCGGTCGACGGCAGGTCGACAGTGGTCAGCCGCTCCTCGGCCTCCTCGTGGAGCACGAAGGCGGCGTCGGCGCCGGCGATCCGGCGGGCCACCGTGGCGGTGGACTCGTCCGGGGCGCCGGCCACCACCGGCAGCCACGGACGGCGGGCCTGCTTGGCGGCCTCCCGGGCGGTGGCCACCCACTTCTCCCGGGCCCGTACGCCCCGGTCGCCCCGCCACTGGGCGACCGAGCGGGACGCCGCCCAGGGCACGATCTCGTCCACCCCGACCTCGGTCATCGCCTGCACGGCCAGCTCACCCCGCTCGCCCTTGGCGATCCCCTGCACCACCACCAGCCGGGGGACGCACGCGTCGGCGTACCCCCGGGAGGTGACGTGCGCCTCGAGCGTGCCCCGGCCGACGGCGGTGACGACCGCGGCGGCGGTGCCGCCCCGACCGTCGGCGAGCAGCAGCTCCTCGCCGACGCGCAGCCGCTGCACGGTGGCCGCGTGGTGGCCCTCCGGGCCGTCCAGCGTCACCGTGTCACCGGTGGGCAGCGCCTCGACCAGGAACAGCGGTGCCGACACGTCAGGCGTGCCCGTTGAAGGCGTCGCGCATCCGGGAGAAGAAGCCGCCCTGCTTGGTCAGCTCGGCGACCTCCTCACCACGGGTCTTGGCGAAGTCGCGCAGCATCTTCTCCTGGTCGGCGTCGAGCTTGGTCGGGGTCCGCACGTCCAGGTGGACGTAGAGGTCGCCGCGGCCGGTGCCGCGCAGGTGCGGCACCCCGCGGGCGCGTAGCCGCAGCGTGCTGCCGGGCTGGGTGCCGGCCTTGACGTCGACGGTCTCCTCGCTGTCCAGCGTCTTGATGGTCAGCCGGGTGCCGAGCGCGGCGGCGGTCATCGGCACGGTCACCCGGCAGTGCAGGTCGTCGCCCTTGCGGGAGTAGACGTCGTGGGTCCGCTCGTGGATCTCGACGTAGAGGTCACCGGCGGTGCCACCGCCCGGGCCGACCTCGCCCTGCTGGGCCAGCCGGATCCGCATGCCGTCCTCGACGCCGGCCGGGATCTTGACGGTCAGCGAGCGGCGGGTCCGCACCCGGCCGTCACCGGCGCAGGTCGGGCAGGGGTGCGGGATCGTGGTGCCGTAGCCCTGGCAGACGGTGCACGGCCGGGCGGAGACCACCTGGCCGAGGAACGTCCGCTGCACCGACTGCACCTCGCCGCGGCCACCGCACGCCTCGCAGGTGGCCAGGTGGGTGCCGGCGGCGGTGCCGGCGCCGGAGCAGGTGGTGCAGAGCACCGCGGTGTCGACGGTGATCGGCGCCTCGACGCCGAACGCCGTCTCGTTGAGGTCCAGCTCCAGCCGCAGGATCGCGTCGGCGCCCGGCCGGGTACGCGGCCGGGGACCCCGGCTGCCGCCCGCCGCGCCGCCGAAGAACGCGTCCATGATGTCCTGGAAGCCGACGAACGGGCCGGCGCCGCCCGGGCCACCCGCGCCCGCGCCCCCGCCGCCCGGGGCGAGCGGGTCGCCGCCCAGGTCGACGATCTGCCGTTTCCGGTCGTCCGAGAGGACCTCGTACGCGGCGTTGATGTCCTTGAACTTCTCCTGTGCCTCCGGGTCCGGATTGACGTCCGGGTGGTATTGCCGCGCCAACTTCCGGTAGGCACGCTTGATGTCGTCGTCGGAGGCGTCCCGGCTCACGCCGAGAATGCCGTAGTAGTCCCTGGCCACTGCGTTCGGTGTCCTCATGTTCGTCTCACGTCGCCGGTCGCCGGCCGTTCCCGGCCGTCGGCCCTGACTGGTCAGTTCTGGGCCAGCAGTTCGCCCACGTAGCGTGCCACGGCCCTCACCATGGCGATATTGCCGGGGTAGTCCATCCGGGTCGGCCCGAGCACGCCGAGCCCACCGACGATCGTGGCACCCGGGCCGTATCCGGTGCTGACCACCGAGGCGGCCCGCAGGTTGTCGATCTCGTTCTCGTCGCCGATGAGCACCCGGGTGGTGTTGCTCGGCTCGGTCTCGCCGATCAGCTTGAGCAGCACGACCTCCTCTTCGAGCGCCTCGAGGATGGGACGCAGCGAGCCCTGGAAGTCGAGCAGGCCGCCCCGGGTCAGGTTGGCGGTGCCGGCCAGCGCGATCCGTTCCTCGTGCCGCTCGACGAGCGTCTCCAGCAGCACGGTGGAGAGCGTGGTCATGGCCGGACGCAGGTGCGGCGCGGACTCCTCGACCAGCGCCTGCACCAGCGGCGGCGTCTCGGCGAGCTGGCTGCCGACCAGTTTCTCGTTGACCAGCCGGCGCAGGTCGGTCACGTGCTCGGCGGGGACCGGGGCGGGCAGCTCGACGAGCCGCTGCTCGACCCGCCCGGTGTCGGCGATCATGACGACCATCAGCCGGGTGGTGGAGATCGGCACCAGCTCCAGGTGGCGCACCTTGGACCGGGCCAGGCTCGGATATTGCACCACTGCCACCTGCCGGGTGAGCTGGGCCAGCAGCCGGACGGTGCGGTGCACCACGTCGTCGAGGTCGACGGCGCCGACCAGGAAGCGCTCGATCGCCCGGCGCTCGGCCGGGCTGAGCGGCTTGACCCGGGAGAGCCGGTCGACGAAGAGGCGGTAGCCGCGGTCGGTGGGCACCCGGCCGGCGCTGGTGTGCGGCTGCCGGATGTAGCCCTCCTCCTCCAGCACCGCCATGTCGTTGCGCACGGTCGCCGGCGAGACGCCGAGCTGGTGACGCTCGACCAGGGCCTTGCTGCCCACCGGTTCCTGCGTGGCGACGTAGTCCTCGACGATGGCGCGCAGCACGGCGAGCTTGCGGTCGTCGAGACCCATGTCACCCACCTCCCGAGCTGGCTGGCACTCGACTGTAGCGAGTGCCAGTCTACGTCGGCACGCCCGCCGACGCGATGATCAGCGACGGACCTCGGGTGCGGTCCGTCGCACAACGGCGGCGCGTCGGGACCGAACAGCCCTGGTGCCGCTTGCCCCCGGGACCTACCGTGACGTCCATGACTGAACCTCCTCGCCCTCCCGGAGCGGGGGACCCCGGCCCCCAGCCCGACCCGTTCCCGCCGTCGGCACCCTACGGCTCCTCGCCGGCCGACGAGCCCCCCACCGCACCACTGTCCGGGGCACCGGGTGGGGGCGGCTATCCCCCGCCCGGCGGTTATCCGCCCCCGGGCGGCCAGCCTCCGCCGGGTGGCTATCCCCCGCCGGGTGGCTATCCCCCGCCCGGTGGTGGCACGCCGGGCTACGGCGCGCCCGGCGGTGGCTACCCCGCCGGCGGCTCCTACGGCCCGCCGGCCGGCTACGCCAACAACGACGACAAGACCTGGGCCCTGGTCGCGCACTTCGGCGGCGCGGCCGGGATGCTGATCGGCGGCGGCGTGCTGGGCTGGATCGCGCCGCTGGTGGCGCTGCTGGCCCGCGGCAACCAGTCCCCGACCGTGCGGGCGCACGCGGTTGCCGCGCTGAACTTCCAGCTCATCTGGTCGGTCATCGCGCTGGTCGGCTGGATCCTCACCTGCATCCTGATCGGCCTGGTGGTCGGCTTCGGCGCCATGATCGTCGGCATCATCTTCGGCATCCTGGCCGGGGTGAAGGCCAACGAGGGGCAGCTCTACCGCTACCCGATGTCGGCCAGCCTGATCAAGTGACGGGTGCCGGCCGGTCCCGCGCGGCGGGACCGGCCGGACCGGTCAGGGCAGCAGGTCGCGGACGACCGCGTCGGCCAGCAGCCGGCCGCGCAGCGTGAGCACGGCACGACCGCCCGCGTACGCGGCGGCGTCGAGCAGCCCGCCGGCCCGGGCCCGTTCCGCGCCGGCCCGACCGGCGGCGTCCAGCCCGTCCAGCGGCAGCCCGGAGTCGAGCCGCAGCCGCAGCATCACGTCCTCCATGTGCTGTTCGTCAGCGGTGAGCCGTTCCCGGGCCAGCGCCGGCGAGGCGCCGTCGGCCAGCCGCTCCGCGTACGCGGCCGGGTGCTTGACGTTCCACCAGCGCACGCCGCCGACGTGGCTGTGCGCCCCCGGGCCCAGGCCCCACCAGTCGGCGCCGGTCCAGTAGAGCAGGTTGTGCCGGCACCGGGCCGCCTCGGAGCGGGCCCAGTTGGACACCTCGTACCAGGAGAAACCGGCCGCGTGCAGCGCCGCCTCCGCGGCCAGGTAGCGGTCCGCCGCCACGTCGTCGGAGGGGTACGGCAGCTCGCCCCGGCGCATCCGCGCGGCCAGCCGGGTGCCGTCCTCCACGATCAGGGCGTACGCGCTGACGTGGTCCACACCCGCGTCGACCACCTGGGCCAACGAGGCGGCGAAGTCGTCGGCGGTCTCCCCCGGCGTGCCGTAGATCAGGTCCAGGTTCACGTGGTCGAACCCGGCGTCGCGCGCCTCGGCGGCAGCGGCGGTGGCCCGGCCCGCGCTGTGCCGCCGGTCGAGCACGGCGAGCACGCCCGGCGCGGCCGACTGCATGCCCAGCGAGATCCGGGTGTAGCCGGCCGCCCGCAGCGTCCTCAGCGACTCCGGGGTGACCGACTCGGGGTTGGCCTCGGTGGTCACCTCGGCGTCGGCGGCCAGGCCCCAGGTGCGGTCGATGCCCTCCAGGATCCGGGCCAGGTCGTCGGCGGGCAGCAGGGTGGGCGTGCCGCCGCCGACGAAGACGGTGTCCACCCGGGGCGGCGGGGAGTCGCCGAGCACCCGGCCGGCGAGCGCCAGCTCGGCCAGCACGCTGTCGGCGTACGTCTCCCGGCTCGCCCCGCCGCCCAGCTCCGACGCGGTGTACGTGTTGAAGTCGCAGTAGCCGCACCGGCTGGCGCAGAACGGGACGTGCACGTACACGCCGAAGCCGCGGCCGCCGACGGCGCGGCGGGCGGCGGCGGGCAGCGACCCGTCGCGGGGGACGGGTTCGCCTTCTGGAAGGACGCCGGGCATGGCCACTAGTGTGCCCGGCATGACCTCTCCGGACGCTCTCGTACGGGTCGCCACGGCCCGTGGGGTGACCACCCTCACCCTGGACAGCCCGCACAACCGCAACGCGCTCTCCACGCCACTGATGACCGAGCTGCTGGCCGGGCTGGCCGCGGCGGTCGCCGACGACGCGGTCCGGGCGATCGTGCTGGACCACACCGGCCCGGTCTTCTGCTCCGGCGCCGACCTGAAGGAGACCGCCGCCGCGTACGCCAGCGGGACCGTGCCGGCCGGCATGCTCGGCGACGTGCTGGTCGCCGTCCGGGAGTGCCCGAAGCCGGTGCTGGCGAAGGTGGCCGGGCCGGCCCGGGCCGGCGGGCTGGGCCTGATCGCCGCCGCCGACCTGGCGGTCTGCGCCGAGGAGGCGACGTTCGCGTTCACCGAGGTGCGGATCGGCGTGATCCCGGCGGTCATCTCGGCGACCGTGCTGCCCCGGCTGAGCCCGCGGGCCGCCGCCGAGCTGTACCTGACCGGTGAGACGTTCGACGGCCGGCGGGCCGCCGAGGTCGGCCTGGTCACCGCCGCGGTGCCTGCGGACGGGCTGGACGCCGCCGTGGAGCGCTACCGCGCCGCGCTGGTCAAGGGCGCGCCGGCGGCGCTGGCCGGGGCCAAGGAGCTGCTGCGTCGGCCGGCCGCGACCGATCTGCGGGCGGAGGTTGCCGAGTTGGCGGCGCTCTCCACCGGGTACTTCCTCTCCGACGAGGGGCGGGAGGGGGTGCTCGCGTTCCGCGAGAAGCGCCCGGCGGCGTGGGTGCCCGCCGGAGGATAGAAGGAGGGGCCCCCGGTTAACGCCTCCGGTATAGGCGGGGCCCCCGCTTAACAGCGACCCGTCACGGGGCGGTGACACGGCGGCGAGCAGGCCGGTCGGCCGAGTCGGGAAGCGGCACCGGCGACGTACGCTGGTCGGACTGTCAGGACAGGGGGTGCGAGTGCGGACTCGACCGGCGATCGTGGCATCTGGTGTGGTGGTGTGCGTGCTGGCCCTGCTCGCGATCTGGTTCGTGACCAAGCAGTTCGGTCACCACCTACGGCTGCCGCTGGCCAGCCGGACCTGCACCGTGCAGGCCGACGGCGAGGTGGTGCTGGGCGCCGACCAGATGGCCAACGCGGCCACCATCGCCGCCATCGGGGCGCAGCGCCGGATGCCGGAGCGCGCGGTGGTGGTGGCGCTGGCCACCGCCTACCAGGAGTCGCACCTGCGCAACATCGCCCACGGCGACCGCGACTCGCTCGGCCTGTTCCAGCAGCGCCCGAGCCAGGGCTGGGGCACGCCGGAGGAGATCCAGGACCCGCGCTACGCCACGCGGAAGTTCTACGCCGCGCTGAAGAAGGTCAAGGGCTGGGAGCAGATGCGGGTGACCGAGGCCGCCCAGCGGGTGCAGCGGTCGGCCTACCCCGAGGCGTACCAGAAATGGGCGGACGAGTCGGAGGTCCTCACCCGCGCGCTGCTCGGCCAGGCGACCGGCGCGGTGGCCTGCACGGTCGGGTCGACTCCGACGCTGCGGGGCCCGGCCGCCGCCAGCGCGGTGCTGGAGGGCCTGACGCTGGACTGGGGCCTGCCCCGCTTGACCGCGGCGACGACGCTGACCGGGCTGACCGTGCCGGCCGGTGACGACCGGGACGGCTGGCGCTACGCGCACTGGCTGGTCTCGCACGCCGACGACAACGGCGTGAAGCGGGTCCGCTTCGGCAGCCTGGAGTGGACCGCCGAGCAGGGCACCTGGGGCCGGGTGAAGGGCGACCCGGCGACGCAGGTGCTGGCCGAGGTCTTCGCCGACACCTGAGCCGGCACCTGAGCCGGCGACGGGCCGCCGGCGTCCCGCCGACGGCCCGTCATCGAGGTCGACCGGGGCTCAGCCCTTCACCGCGCCGGCGACCAGCCCGGAGACCATCCGGCGCTGCACCAGCAGGAAGAAGACGATCACCGGCAGGGTGAACAGCGTGGACGCGGCCATCACCGAGCCCCAGGCGGTGTCGTCCCGGCCGAAGAAGAACGTCATCGCCACCGGCAGCGTGTATCTCTGCTGGTCGTTGATGAACGTCAACGCGAAGATCAGCTCGTTCCAGGCGGTGATGAACGAGAAGATGCTCGTCGCCACCAGGCCGGGCGCGACCAGCGGGAACAGCACCTTGCGGAAGGTCTGCGCCCGGCTCGCCCCGTCGATGGCGGCGGCCTCCTCCAACTCCTTCGGCACCGCCGCGACGAAACCGCGCAGCATCCAGACCGCGAACGGCAGCGAGAAGCCGAGGTAGGTGAGGATCAGGCTGGGCAACGTGTTGTAGAGGCCGAGCCGCTGGATCATCAGGAACAGCGGGATGACCAGTGCCTCCAGCGGGATCATCTGCACCACCAGGAGCAGGATCAGGAAGCTGGTGCGCAGTTTGAACCGGAACCGGGCCACCGCGGTCGCGGCGAGCAGCGCGACCAGTCCGCTCAGCAGCACGGTGGCCACCGCGACCAGCACGCTGTTGAGGAAGAAGTCGAGGAACGTCACGCCGGGGATCAGGTTGCCGGTGAGGATCTCCCGGTAGTGCTCCAGCGTGGGCTCCGCCGGCACCGGGCGCGGGGTGGCCGAGAAGATCTCCCGGTTGGGCTTCAGCGAGGTCGCGATCATCCAGTAGACGGGGAACGCGGCGAAGAGCGCGACCAGCAGGCCGGCCCCGTTGAGCGCGATCTTCTTCACGACTCGTCCTCCTGCTTGAGCACCATGCGGACGTACAGGGCGGTCACCGCGAGCAGGATCACGGTGAGGATGACGGCGATCGCCGAGCCGAGGCCGTACTTGGGCGGCGGCGAGAACGCCTCCGCGTACGAGTAGATCGACAGCATGAACGTCGACCGGTCCTGGGTGCCGCCGGCCAGCACGAACTGCTGGGTGAAGACCTTGAAGTCCCAGATCGTGGAGAGCACCACGAGGATGCCGAAGACCGGCCGCAACATCGGGAACGTGACCGCCCAGAAGACGCGCCACGGTCCGGCGCCGTCGACGCGGGCCGCCTCCTGCAACTCGGTGGGCACGCTCTTGAGCCCGGCCAGCACGCTCACCGCGATGAACGGGAACGAGTGCCAGACCACCACCAGCGTCAGGATGCCGAAGAACAGCAGCGGGTCGTTGAACCAGCCGTAGCCGGTCCAGTCGCTACGCCCGAACAGGGTCGTGGAGAGGCCGTCCGGCAGCTTGTTGAACAGCCAGGTGACCAGGCCGCTCGTGTCGTCGAAGATCCACTTCCAGACGATGGTGCCGGTCAGCGCCGGGGTGGCCCAGGCGAGCATCACGCAGCTCGCCACGAACGTGGCCATCCGCTTGCCGAGCCGGTTGAGCAGCAGCCCGACCAGGGTGCCGAGCACCATGGTGAGCGCCACGTTGGCGAACGCGAAGAGCACGGTGTTGCGCAGCACCGTACGGAAGAACGGGTCGCCGAGGATCTGCGCGTAGTTGGCCAGGCCGACCCACGGCCACTCGCGGTCCCCCCGGAGCTGTCGGACGCTGTCCAGCTTGTAGAAGGACATCATCACGACCTGGCCGAGCGGCCAGAGCAGGAGCACGGCGATGATCGCCAGACAGGGCAGGAGCAGCAGGTACGGGAGGCGGTCCACCCGGGGGCGGCGCCGCCGCGCGGGGGTCTCCCGCGCGGCGGCCTCGCCGGTGGCCTTGGTCAGCGTGCTCACTTGGCGTTGAGAATGCTTTCCATCTCGGTGGCCGCGTCGGCGGTTGCCTTCTCGACCGTCTTCTGGCCCTTGATGACCGAGCTGTTCATCGCCTGGGTCACCGTCTTGGTGCGGCTGACCTCGACCCACTTCGGGGTGAGCGGGGTCAGCTTGGTGTTCTGGATGGCGGTCGCGAACGCGGCCATCACCTTGTCGTTGGCGTAGTTCCCGCCGCTGACCAGGTCCTGGTAGACCGGGAAGAAGCCGAGGCTGCTGGCGAACTCCTGGTCCTTCTGCTTGCTCAGCAGCACGGTCATGTAGTCCCAAGCCAGCGCCTGCCGCTCGCTGTCCTTCCAGACCGCGATGTCGGAGCCGCCGGCGAACGCCGGGGCGGCCTTGCCGTCCGGGCCGGGGATCGGGAACGTGCCCCAGACCTTCTCGATGTCGGGGTTGTCCTTCTTCATCGCGCCACCCTGCCAGCTACCGGCGAACGCCATGGCGGCCTTGCCGGTGGCGAACTGGGTCCGGGCGTCGACCTCGTTCCAGCCGGCGGCGGCCGGCGGGGCGACCTTGTGCACGGTCACCAGGTCGGTCCAGAACTTGACCGCCTTCTGCGCCTCGGGGGTGTGGTAGCCGGACTTCCAGGTGTCGCCGTCCTTGGTGGCGATCTCCCCGCCGGCACCCCAGAGGAAGGAGTAGAACGGCAGTTCGGAGTTGCCGGGCAGGGCGATGCCGTAGGTGCCGGGCTTCTTGGCCTGGACCGCCTTCGCGGCGGCGACCATCTCGTCCCAGTTCGTCGGCGGCTTCACGCCCGCCTCGGCGAACCAGTCGGTGCGGTAGTAGACGGCGCGCACGCCGGCGTACCACGGCACGCCGTACTGCTTGCCGTCGAGCTGGGCGTTCTTCACCAGGTCGGGCAGGATGTCCTTGCCCTCGGACCAGCCGTTGAACTTGTCCGTGACGTCGGCCAGGGCCTCCTGTGCGGCCCAGCCCTGCGTCTCGGTGTTGCCCAGCTCGGTGACGTCGGGGCCCTCGCCGCCGGCGAGCGCCGCCTGGAACTTCTTCGGCGCCTCGAGCCACGGAATGTACTGCACCACGACGTCGGTCTCGGGGTGCTTCTTCTTGAACTCCGCCTCGACCGTGTCGAGGAACTTCGTCTGGGCGTCGCCGCCCTCACCCATCATCCAGACCGTCAGCTTGCTGTTGTCGGCGGCCTTGTCATCGTCGCCGGAGCCACCGCAGCCGGTCAGCACCAGCGCGGCCGACGCCACGATGGCGGTGACCGGAGCCAGCCGCTTCCACCTGTTCACGCCATATCTCCCTCAGGGCCGTTTGGCACTAACCTTCTCCGCCGCACCTTAGTAGGAAAATTTCCTTTACAACAGGGGGTGGGCCCGGCGGGCGGCCGAGGCGACCGTATCGCAGCCGAACGCCCGGCCGGCAGGGGTGCCGTCCGGGCAGGTCAGAGCAGGAGTACGCGGACGGGCGCCCGGCCGGTGGCCGGGCGCCCGTCGAGCGTCGTGGTGCGAAGGTCAGTAGCGCGAGACGCTCCGCCGACGACCGACGCCGGCCACCAGGGCCACCGCGATGGCGGCGAAGAGCACCTGCAGCATCAGCTCACGCCAGTCGATGCCGGCGGTCTCGGCGAAGCCGGAGGCGCGGGCGACGATCGTGCCCAGCAGCGCGGCGCCGACACCGATCAGCATGTGCAGCCACATCGGCATGTTCTGACGGCCCGGCACGACCAGCCGGCCCAGCGCGCCGACGATCAGACCAACGACCAGCGCCGTGATGATGCCCCAAACGGTGAGCTCCATGGTCGCCCTCCTCCTTCAGATCGAGTCACACGATGTCGTGTGGTTTCTGTCGTGACCGCTAAGTTCCCGACCGGCGAAAAATCCAAACCGACTCCGGTGACGAATTGTTCGGCCGCGCCCCGAGCTGGGGATTCTCGCCCAAATGACCACACCGGCCGTCGTCTGCCATACCGTCGGCCAACCGATCGACTTCAATGCGAAACGGCGACGGGCGCCCGGCCGGAAGGCCGGGCGCCCGTCGCGGCGCGTAGATGACGCGGTCAGTGGTGGGTGACACCCCGCCGACGACCGACCCCGGCCACCAGGGCCACGGCGATGGCGGCGAAGAGCACCTGCAGCAGCAGCTCGCGCCAGTCGATGCCGGCGGTGTCGGCGAAGCCGGACGCCCGGGCGACGATCGTGCCCAGCAGCGCGGCGCCCACACCGATCAGCATGTGCAGCCAGATCGGCATGTTCTGGCGGCCTGGCACGACCAGCCGGCCCAGCGCGCCGACGATCAGGCCGACGATCAGCGCGGTGATGATGCCCCAGACGGTGAACTCCACGGTCGGTCCTCCTATAAGCGGTTTCGCACGTTCTGTGCGGTTGCTGTCGTGACCGGTAAGTTCCCGACCGGCCGAAAACCGAAACCGGCCGAATCACCGGCGAGCCGCCCCGCGCCGGCCCGGCAGCCTGAAACCGCAGGTGGGAGCGCTTCCCAGGAGCTGAAAATTTCCTGAGTACGCGAACCGGCCGGCACCCTCGACGGAGGATGCCGGCCGGTTTCGTGGGTCGCCGGGCTACTTCTTGCCGGCGGGCTTGCCGTCGCCGGAGTCGGACGAGAGCGCCGCGATGAAGGCCTCCTGGGGAACCTCCACCCGGCCCACCATCTTCATCCGCTTCTTGCCCTCCTTCTGCTTCTCCAGCAGCTTGCGCTTACGGCTGATGTCACCGCCGTAGCACTTGGCGAGCACGTCCTTGCGGATCGCGCGGATCGTCTCCCGGGCGATCACCCGGCTGCCGATGGCCGCCTGGATCGGCACCTCGAACTGCTGACGCGGGATCAACGAGCGCAGCTTCGCCGCGATCGTCGTGCCGTACGTGTAGGCCTTGTCCTTGTGCACGATGGCGCTGAACGCGTCCACCGGCTCACCGTGCAGCAGGATGTCCACCTTCACCAGGTCGGACGCCTGCTCGCCGGACGTCTCGTAGTCCAGCGAGGCGTACCCCTTGGTGCGGCTCTTGAGCTGGTCGAAGAAGTCGTAGATGATCTCGGCCAGCGGCAGCGTGTAGCGCAGCTCCACCCGGTCGGCGGAGAGGTAGTCCATGCCGAGCAGGTTGCCCCGGCGGCCCTGGCACAGCTCCATCACCGCGCCGACGTAGTCGTTGGGCGTCAGCACGGTGGCCCGCACGGTCGGCTCGTACACCTCGGCGATCTTGCCGGTGGGGTACTCGCTCGGGTTGGTCACCACGATCTCCTGAGCGTCCTCCGTGATGGCCCGGTAGACCACGTTCGGCGCGGTGGAGATCAGGTCGAGGTTGAACTCCCGCTCCAGCCGCTCCCGGATGATCTCCAGGTGCAGCAGGCCGAGGAAGCCGCAGCGGAAGCCGAACCCCAGCGCGCCGGACGTCTCCGGCTCGTAGACCAGCGCCGCGTCGTTGAGCTTGAGCTTGTCCAGCGCCTCGCGCAGGTTCGGGTAGTCCGAGCCGTCGATCGGGTAGAGGCCCGAGTAGACCATCGGCTTCGGGTCCTTGTAGCCGCCGAGCGCCTCCCGGGCCGGATTGCCGTTGATGGTGACCGTGTCACCGACCCGCGACTGGCGGACGTCCTTCACGCCGGTGATCAGGTAGCCCACCTCACCGACGCCGAGCGCGTCGGCCTTCACCATCTCCGGCGAGATGACGCCGATCTCCAGCAGCTCGTGGACCGCGCCGGTGGACATCATCTTGATCCGGTCCCGGGCCGAGATGCGGCCGTCGATCACCCGGACGTACGTGACCACGCCACGGTAGACGTCGTACACCGAGTCGAAGATCATCGCGCGGGCCGGGTCGTCGGCCGCCCCGACCGGCGGCACGAACTGCCGGACGATCTCGTCGAGCAGGTACGGCACGCCCTCACCGGTCTTGCCGGAGACCCGGATGCAGTCCGCCGGGTCGCCGCCGATCAGGTGCGCCAGCTCCTCGGCGTACTTCTCCGGCTGGGCGGCCGGCAGGTCGATCTTGTTGAGCACCGGGATGATGCGCAGGTCGTTCTCGAGCGCCAGATAGAGGTTGGCCAGCGTCTGCGCCTCGATCCCCTGCGCGGCGTCGACCAGCAGGACCGCGCCCTCGCAGGCGGCCAGCGAGCGGGACACCTCGTAGGTGAAGTCGACGTGACCGGGGGTGTCGATCATGTTGAGCACGGCAGTCTCGCCGGTCCGGTCACCCTCCCGGATGGTCCACGGCATCCGGACGGCCTGGCTCTTGATGGTGATGCCGCGCTCGCGCTCGATGTCCATCCGGTCCAGGTACTGCGCGCGCATCTGCCGGGGGTCGACCACGCCGGTGAGCTGCAGCATCCGGTCGGCCAGGGTCGACTTCCCGTGGTCGATGTGGGCGATGATGCAGAAGTTCCGGATGCGCGCCGGGTCGGTGGCACCAGGAGCGTTCGCGCCGGGATCGAGCTTCGGTGGCACAGCGGTCCGTTCTGGTCGGCTGACGTGGGCGGGCCGGCGCGCCGCCGGCCCCCTCTATGCTCCCACGTCGTCCGGCGCGCGCCCGGGCTCCCCCGGCACTGTCCCGCCGCCCGCCGCCGCGCGGGGCGTCACTCCGCCGGCGGCTCGACGAAGAGCGCGGCGAGCCCGGGCAGCCGGCGGCGGGCCTCCTCCTCGTCGTCGAAGTCCCAGAAGTCGTTCAGGTCGGGCACCTTCACCGGATCACGATCGGCCGGCAACTCCGACGCGGTGGCCTGCCGGTAGGCCTCCCAGGGCACCGACAGCATCCGCTCGCACTCGAACTCCTCGCCGCTGAGCGCGGCGGAGCGGACCCGGGACAGCTCGGCCAGCGAATCCGGCTCGGCCACCGCCCGCGCGAAGACGGCCCGACCCTGCGTCATCAGCCAGCCCCGGAAATATTCGAAGCCGTCGTCCGAGGCGCCGCCGTTGATCAGGTATGCCGCGCCCCACAGGTCGACCCGGTAGGAGGCGGCCAGCACCCGCCGCTGGTGGTGGGCGTACCCGACGATCTCCTCCGGATCGCGCTCGGCGAGCAGCGCGACCGCCCGCACGGCCACCGCGTCGGCCTCTCCCCCGGCCGCGGCCCGGGCCTGGTCGATCAACTGCCAGAAGTCCTCGGTCCTCATGGTCGGCAGTCTGGCAGAGCCCACCGACGCGCCGCCCGCACCCGGCGGTGGTGGCGGTGCGGCAGCATGGTGCGGTGCGCCCGATCTCGCTACCGCCCGTCCCGTACGGGCAGACGGCCGACCGGCCCGGCTGGACCGACCTGCCGGACGGGCTGCGCGACGCGCTGGCGGCCCGGCTCGGCGGCCCACCGGCCGCGGTCCGGGTGGCCGGCGGCGGCTTCACCCGCGGCTTCGCCGCCGTGCTGACCGACCCGACCGGCGACCGGGTGTTCGTCAAGGCGGCGGCGCTGACCGGGCAGCGGCACCTGGTCGACTGGTACGCCCGCGAGGCCGCGATCCTGGCCCGGCTCCCCGCCGGCCTGCCGGTGCCCCGGCCGCGCTGGGCGTTGACCGCGGCCGGCTGGTACGCGCTCGCGCTCGACGCGATCGACGGGCACACCCCCCGGCTGCCCTGGGACCCGGCCGAGCTGGCGGCGGCCCTCGCCGCGTACGCCGAGGTGGCCACCGCGCTCGCCGAACCGCCCGGGGATCTCGTCGCGCTCGGGCTGCCGCGCCTGGCCGACCTGGCCCGGGACGACATCCTGTGGTGGGGCGAGGTGGCCGCCGGCCGCGAACCGCTGCCCGAAGCGGCGGCGGGCGCCCCGCTGGCGGAGCTGGTCGCGCTGGAGTCCCGCCTCCCCGGCTACGCCGACGCCGCCCCCGGGCTGGCCCACGGTGACCTGCGGGTGGACAACCTCCTGCTCGACGCCGACGGTCGCGTCTGGCTCTGCGACTGGCCCTGGCTCTGCCACGGACCCGCCTGGTTCGACCTGGCCGGTCTGCTGCTCACCGGCTACGCCAGCGGCCTCGACGCGGACACCGCCTTCGCCCGCCACCCGGTGACCGCCGGGGCGCCCGCGGACGCGCTGGAGGTGAGCCTCGCCGCACTCGCCGGCTACTTCCTCACCGGCGCCGCCGCCGGCCCGTCCACCGCCTCCCCACACCTACGCTCCCACCAGCAGTGGAGTGGTGAGCAGGCCCTCGCCTGGCTCACCGCCCGCCGCGCCTGGGCCTAGCGGGTAAGGAGGGGCCCCCGCTTAACGCCTCCGGTAGAGAAGGGGCCCCCTCTCACCCCTGCTGACCGGTGCGTTCGGGAGGCGTTTTGGCTCGTCCGGGGGCGACCTGGTAGCCTGACCATTCGCGCGGCGATGACGCATGCTCGTCGCGTACGCAAGCTGACCAACCCGAGCTATCAAGACGAGGCTGTCGCGTGGCGAACATCAAGTCCCAGATCAAGCGCAACCGGCAGAACGAGAAGCGCCGGCTGCGTAACAAGTCGGTCAAGTCGTCGCTGAAGACCGCCATCCGGAAGTTCCACGAGGCTGCCGAGGCGGGCGACGCCGAGAAGGCCACCGTGCTCATGCAGGAGGCCACCCGCAAGCTGGACAAGGCCGCCAGCAAGGGTGTCATCCACGCCAACCAGGCGGCGAACCGGAAGTCGGCGATCGCCAAGCGCGTCGCCTCGTTCTCGGCCTGACGAGACCGTAGACCCGACCGGAAGCCCCGGGGCCACCGCCCCGGGGCTTCCGGCTGTCCGCGTTCTCCGACGCAGGGCAGCGACCGGACAGCTCCCCCCTTTGCGCTGAACAGTCGAGATCTTGGAAGATTCCGGCCCTTCTGGGGGCCGTTCGCGTCCAAGATCTCGGGATGCTGGGGCAGGCGCGCGGCCCGACTGGGCCGCATGCGGGGCGCGGGGTGGGCGGCGGCTGGGCGACGCGGCGGTGTGACCGACGGTCAGCGGAAGGGATCGGGCCAGGCGACCTCGGAGGCGGCCCGCCGGCCCCCGTCGTCGGGCCGGTCGAACGGCAGCACGGAACGCCCCGCCCGGTGGTACGGAAGGACCGGACGGGTCGTGCTCCGGTCGCCGGCCAGGCTCGGGCCACCGGGTAGCGCCCGGACCGCGGTGGGCACCGGCGCCCGCCCGACGACCGGCTCCATCTGCCGGCGGAAGCGGTCCCGCTCCTGGTCGGGCACCTGGGCCGCGGTGCGGATCACCACCTCGGCCACCACGTCGTTGAGCTTGACCATGGCCGCCACGGCCGTCGGCAGCACCAGCACCGCCCACCAGCTCACCAACTCGGCGAGCGAGAGCAGCACGGCCAGCGCCACCGCGCCCTCGAAGAAGAGGAAGCAGAGCACCCCGCCCGGGTTCACGAAGCGCAGACCGAGCACCCGGGCGTAGAGGGGCCGATAACGGTCCTCGTCCGTCGGCACGGTCGACCACGCTCGGGTCACCGGGCGCCGCCCTGCCGGGCCGCGGCGACCGAGAAGACGGCCCGCTCCAACGCGTACGCCCGGTCGTCGGCGCCACCCTTGACGGCCGCGTTGCACTCGGCCGCGGCCCGCATCGCCGCGACCAGGCCCTCCGGCGTCCAGCCCCGACCCTGGCGTTGGGCCCGCTCGATCTTCCACGCCGGCATGCCCAGGCTGCTGGCGAGCTGATAGGCGCTGCCCCGCCCGGCCGAGGCGACGCGGGCCACGGTCCGAACGCCGTCGGCGAGCGCGTCGGCGATGGGCACCGGATCGACGCCGACGTGCAACGCCCAACGCAGCGCCTCCAGGGCACCGGGAACGTCGCCGACCATCGTCGCGTCGGCCACGGTGAAGCCGGTCACCTCGACCCGGCCCCGGTAGTAGCGGGAGACCGTCTCCGCGTCGATCCGCCCGTCGGTGTCGGCGACGAGCTGCGAGCAGGCGGCGGCCAGCTCACGCAGGTCGTTGCCGACCGCCGCGATCAGCGTCTCGGCCGCGTCCTCGGCGCACTTCCCGCCTCGGCGGCGGATCTCGTCCCGGACGAAGGCGACCCGCTCCCGATGCCCCTTGAGCTTCCCCGCCGGCACCACTGTGGCGCCCGCCGACCGCAGGCCGTCGGCGAACGCCTTGCCCTTGGCGCCGCCCAGGTGCAGCACCACGAGCTGCACGTCCGGGTCGGGGTTCTTCGCGTACGCCAGCAGCGCGGCGGACAGGTCCTTGCGGGTGTCCTGGCCGGAGCGGAGCACCAGCACCCGGCGACCGCCGAACAGCGACGGGCTCAGCATCTCGTCGATCTCACCGACCGCCACCGAGCCGGCCTGGTATTCCCGTACGTCCACGTCGGGGTCCACCGCGCGGGCCCGGGCGACCGCTTCGGAGACCGCGCGCGTGGCGAGCAGCTCCTCGTCGCCGAGGACGAGCAGAATGGGAGGCAGGCTGGCGGGGGTCACGTCGCACATACTCGCACGCCCTCCGGGCGGATCGTGCCTGCTCATCAGGGACTGTGACGGCGCAGCCCGCACACAACGCAAATCCAGACATTTGCCTCGATCCTCCATCTATACCGTCAGAACCTCAGCAGGTTCACCGCGACCGCCCCCGCTCGGCGCCGCGCGCCACCACCGCCAGGCCGACGCCGGCCCGGACGACGGCCACGTCCCCGTCGGTGTCGGTACGCATCACCCGCGCGCCGCCCCTGCCCAACCGGCCGAGCAGACCGGCGTGGGGATGCCCGTAGTCGTTGTCGACACCGACGCAGACCAGCGCGACCGCCGGGCGGACCGTGGCGAGGAAGTCCGGGTCCTGGTACGCCGACCCGTGGTGCGCCACCTTCAGCACGTCCGCCCGGAACGCGCCGGCCGGCACCGTCTCCAGCAACGCCCGCTGCTCCTCGGTCTCGGCGTCACCGGCCAGCAGGATCCGCACGCCGGCCACCGTGGCGGTCAGCACCAGCGAGTTGTTGTTCGGGTCGGAGCGGCTGCCGCGCAGCGGGTACGGCGGCCCGACCGCCACCAGCTCCACCGCGCCGGACCGCCAACGCCAGCCCGCCGGCGCCGGGGCGAGCGGCGCGCCGCCCCGGCCGGCCGCCTCGCGCACCTGGGCCACCCCATAGGGCGGCTCGGACCAGGGCGGGCCCACCACCGCGCCCACCCGCCGGCCCCGGAACACCCCGGCCACCCCGCCCACGTGATCGGCGTGAAAGTGGCTGACCACCAGCAACGACACCTCGCGTACGCGGAGCCGGCGCAGGCAGGCGTCCACGCCGGACGGCTCCGGGCCGGCGTCGACCACCACGACCCGGCCGGCGGCCACCGGCAGCACCACCGCGTCGCCCTGACCCACCGCGCACGCCACCACCACCCAGTCGCGCGGCGGCCACCCGGAGGCGAGCAGCCGGATCGGCAGCGCGCCCAGCACCACGGCGACCACGACGACCGCGACCAGCCGTCGGGCCCGGCGCCGCCGGACGGCGAGCAGCAGCGCCACGCTCACCGCCGCCAGCAGCAGACCGCCGGCCACCCCACCCGGCCAGGGCAGGTTCCCGGCCGGCAGCCCGGCCCCGTGGGCCGCCACCGCCACCAGCCAGCGCGCCGGCCAGCTCGCCAGCCAGGCCAGGAACTCCGCCCCGGCCGGCCACACCGGCGACAGCACCGCCGCGAGCACACCCAGCACCGTGGCCGGCGCGACGGCGGGCACGACCAGCAGGTTCGCCGGCACCGCCACCAGGCTGACGGTCGCCGACAGCGCGGCGATCACCGGGCCGCAGGCGAGCTGCGCGGCGGCCGGCACCGCCAGCGCCTCCGCCAACCCCGGCGGTACGCCCCGACGACGCAGCGCGTCCCGCCAGCCCGGCGCGAGCAGCAGCAGCCCGCCGGTGGCACAGACCGACAGCGCGAAGCCCGGGTCGCCGGCCAGGTCCGGGTCCAGCAGCACCAGCCCGGCGACCGCCGCGGCCAGGGCGGGCAGCGCCGCCCGGGACCGCCCGGCGGCCAGCGCGGTGAGCCCGATCGCACCCATCGCCGCGGCACGCACCACGCTCGGGGAGGGCCGCACCAGGATGACGAAGCCGACCAGCGCCAGACCGCAGAGCGCCACGGCGGTCCGCGGACCGGCACGAGCCCAACGGGCCAGCAGCAGCACCGCTCCCACGATGATCGCCACGTTGGACCCGGACACCGCGTTGAGGTGGGTCATCCCGGTGGCCCGGAAGTCCTCCTCCACCTCGGGCGGCAGCCGGCTGGTGTCGCCCACCACCAGGCCGGGCAGCAACCCGCCCGGGGCGTCCGGCAACGGTTCGCAGGCGCGCTGCAACCCGGAGCGCAACACGCCGGCCGCCCGCTGCGGCCAGGACGCGGCGCCGTGCCGGGTGGGCGGCCCGGTGGCCGAGAGCACGGCCGCGGTCAGGTCACCGCCGCGCGGCGCGGCCAGCCGCCCTCCGGTGGTGACCCGCTGACCCGGCAGCAGCCCTCGCCAGCCGGGGTCGGTGGCGAGCACCAGGCCGCGCACCGGGCCGGTGACCTGGCCGCCGTCGGGGCCGGTGAGGCGTACCAGATCGGCCCGGACCAGCAGCGTGGCCGGACGGCCGGGCGCGCCGCGCACCGGGCGGGGATCGTCCCGGACCACCAGGTCGGCGGTGACCAGGGCACGCTCGGTGACCAGCGCGCGCACCGTCGGGGCGTCGCGGACCACGACCCGCGCCCCGGTGGCCGCCGCCCCGCAGAGGGTGCCGAGCAGGACGGCGACGGCGGCCCAGCCGTACCGGCCCACCGGACCGACCGAGCGCCCGCGGCGCAGGCGCAGGCCCGCGACCAGCGCGAGCGCGGCGGCGACGGCGGCCAGCCCGGCGGTCGACCGGACGGGAAGGTGCAGCCCGGCGAGCGCGGCGAGCCAGGCCGCCACCGCGAAACCGACCAGCCGCAGGTCCGGCCCGACATCTCCACCGTCGGCGCTCACACCGTCACCAGTTCCTTGAGCTGCTCGTAGCGGGCGTCCCCGATGCCGTCGACCTGTCGCAGGTCGGCCACGGACCGGAACGGGCCGTGCTGCTCCCGGTGGTCGAGGATCCGCTGGGCGAGCACCGGGCCGACGCCGGGCAGCGCGTCGAGCTGGGCCAGCGTGGCGGTGTTCAGGTTGACCGGCCCGGCCGCCGGACCACCGGGCGCACCGCCGCCGGCCGCCGGGCCGGGCGCGGCCTGCCCCGGCGGGGCGGTGACGCCGACCAGGATCAGCTCGCCGTCGGTGACCTTGCGGGCGGGGTTGAGCAACGCCACGTCGATGCCGGGCAGTGCTCCCCCGGCCGCCGTCAGGGCGTCGGCCAGCCGGGCGCCGGCCGGGAGCCGGACCAGCCCGGGGCGGCGGACCTTGCCGGCCACCGTGACGACCACCTGGGCGGGCGAGCCGGCCGGCGCGGCCCCCTCGGTCACCGCGCCGGCCGACGCCTCCCCGGTCGACGCCACACCGACCGGCGCGACCGGGCGGACGGGCTCGGCGCTCGGCCGGGATCGCCACGCCCAGACGGCGGCCACCAGGACGACGATCGCGGCCACGGCGGCGAGGGCGCGGACGCCGCGCCGGCCCGGGTCGAACGCGCCCGGTCCGGGCAGGCGGGACGCCAGCCCATGCTCAGCCTCCGGGGCCGGGCTCTCCGCAGGCCCGTCGGCATCGTCCACCATCGGCGCCCCGAACAGGGGCGGCGGCAGGTGGTCGGGCGCCGGGTGACCGCGTCGCGGTCCGGGCCGGTCCGGCTCGGCGAACGGGTACGCCGGTGGCGGCCCGGGTGTCGCCGCCCGGACGGCATGCGGAGCAGTGCCGGCGGGAGCCGGGACGGCAGTCCTACCCGCTGCTGGCGTGAACAGCCGGGCGAGCCTCCGCCGTACCGTCGTCTCCTCGTCGTCTGACACGGCCGGGACGCTAGCGGCGACGCCGGGCCGAGCGCTGTCCCACGTACCCTCGCCTGTGGACAGCACAGCGGTTGTGGACAACCACCCGATCATGCTGGCGATGTGCTGGTGATGACTGGCTTTTCTCGCGTACCCCGACACGAAGCAGCCCCGACATCCATCAGGGATACCGGGGCCGCGCTTGGCCTCTCCGGCGCGGGTGGGTGGTCCAGCGGTGGGTGGAACGTCATAGGTGCCAAAACGAGCCGGATACACCCGTGGCGTTCCACTCATGGGCCAGGTGCGGCGTGGGTGGAACGTCATGGGTGTCTCCTGCGTGCACCGTCACTCACGTCCTGGCCATCGGCCAGCACGATCCAGCGGGAGCGCACCGGTCAGCGCGCCTCCGGGTCCAGTCCGAGCGCGGCCCGGCCCCCGTCGACCGGCAGCGTCACCCCGTTGACGAACGAGGCCGCCGCCGACAGCAGGAACGCGACCACGTCGGCCACCTCCCCGGTACGCCCCATCCGGCCCACCGGGTGCAGCCGGGCCAGCTCCGCTTCGACGTGCTCCACCCCGGCCCGGTCCAGCCCGGCCAGGTAGGCGGTGTGCCGCTCGGTGTGGATCGAGCCGAGCGCGACCGCGTTGGTGCGGATGCCGTGCGGGCCGTAGTCGACCGCCAGCGCCCGGGTGAGCCCCTCCACGGCCGCCTTCGCGGTGGCGTACGGCAGGGCGCCCGGCACCGCCCGACGGGCCTGGTGGGAGGAGACGTTGACGATCGCCCCGCCGCTCCCGGCGGCCAGGAACCGGCGTACGGCGGTGCCGGCGCCGACCACGGCGGGACGCAGGTTGGCCGCGATCAGCTCGAACACCTCGGTCGCGGGCACCCGGTGCAGGTCGGCGTCGCGGAAGACGGCGGCGTTGTTCACCCAGCCGGCCAGCGGGGCGGACGCCTCCGCGCGGTCGGCGGCCCGGCCGGTGACCGTCTCGTCGGCGGCGTCCCCGGTGACCGCGTGCAGCCGGTCGGCGGCCGGGTGCCCGGCCAGCCAGCCCGTCGCGTCGGCGTCCCGTTCGACGACCACCACCGCAGAACCGTCGGCGGCCAGCCGCTCGACGATCGCCCGCCCGACCCCCCGGCCACCCCCGGTGACGACGTACGACCGCGCGCTCATCGGCGGCGGTGGACGACCACGCAGGCCAGTCCGGGGCCGGCGTGCGCGGCGACCACCGCGCCGGCCTCGGTGACGTACGTGTCGTGCAGCCGGTCGCCCAGCCGCTCGGTCAGCGCCGCCAGCAACGCCTCGGCGCGTTGCGGGGCGGCGAGGTGGTGCACCGCGAGGTCGACGTCGGCGTCACCGGCCGTCTCGACGGCCAGGTCGATCAGGCGCGCCACGCCCCGGCTCGCGGTGCGGACCTTGTCCCGGACCACGATCGCGCCGTCCGGCATGTGCATGATCGGCTTGACCGAGAGGGCGGTGCCGAGCAGCGCCTCGGCCGCGTTGATCCGGCCGCCCCGACGGAGGAACTCCAGCGTGTCGACGTAGAAGAAGATGGTGGTCCGGTCGATCGCGTCCAGCGCCGCCGCGCGTACCCCGGTCAGGTCGGCGCCCCCGGCGGCGGCCGAGGCGGCGGCGAGCGCCGGGAAGCCGAGGCCCATGCCGGCGGAGCGGCTGTCGACCACGGCGACTCGGTCGGCGCCGACCTCGCCGGCGGCCAGGCGGGCCGCCTCGACGGTGCCGGAGAGCTCGGCGGAGAGGTGCACCGAGACCACGCCGTCCGCGCCGTCGGCGAGCAGCGCGCGGTAGACCTGCGCGAACTGTTCCGGCGCGGGCCGGGAGGTGCTCACCGAGACGCGCCGGGCGCCCAGCGCGCGGGTGGCGTCCGCCGGGGAGGTCTCGATGCCCTCCAGCCCTTCGGCGCCGTTGAGCACGACGGTCAGCGGGACGACGGTGAGCCGGTGCGCGCGGACCAGTTCGGGGGGCAGGTAGGCGGTGGAGTCGGTGACGACCGCTACGGGCATGACCGGCACGCTAGCCGATGTCGCGGGGACGCGCCGGGGCCGGCCGGCTCAGACCGCGTCGGTGAGCGCCGGCTGGGTGATCAGCCCGACATTGTGCGCGCGCAGGTGCCAGCCGCGGACGTCGTCGTGACGCAGTTCGGTCCAGTGGCAGTTGGCCAGCGAGCCGACGCTGCGCAGCACCGCATGATCCCAGCCGAGCAGGTGCCCGACGCCCTGCCGGGCACCGCCGCCGTGGGTGGCGACCACCACGGTGCCGCCCTCGGCGAGATCGGCCGCGTCGCGGAACGCGGCGCCGAGCCGCCTGCCCAGATCGTGCAGGCTCTCGATGCCGGCGCCGGGGTCGGGGTCGCCGGCCCGCCAGCGCGCGTACTCGTCGGGGAACCGCTCGGCGGCCTCGGTCAGGGCCAGGCCCTGCCACTCGCCGAAGTGCCGCTCGCGCAGCCGCGGGTCGGAACGGACCGGCAGCCCGGTCAGCGCCGCCAGCGCGGCGGCGGTGTCGGCGGCGCGGCGCAGGTCGCTGGCGACGATGGCGTCCGGGCGGAGCGCGGCCAGCACCGGCGCGGCGGCGCGGGCCTGCTCCCGGCCGAGGTCGTTGAGCGGCACGTCGGTCTGGCCCTGGACCCGGCTCTGCGCGTTCCAGTCGGTGTTGCCGTGCCGCCAGACGATCAGGCGGGTCATTCGGCGGTGGCGGTGCCGGCGGCCGAGTCGGCCAGGTCGCGGTCCACGAACGGGATCTGCGGGCAGTCCTTCCAGAGCCGGTCGAGCGCGTAGAACTCGCGTTCCTCGGTGTGCTGCACGTGCACCACGATGTCGACGTAGTCGAGCAGCACCCAGCGGCCGCCCCGCTCACCCTCGCGGCGGACCGGCTTGGCCTTCTCCGGCAGCTCCAGCAGGCGCTCCTCGATGGCGTCGACGATGGCGAGGACCTGACGCTCGTTCGGAGCGGAGGCCACCAGGAACGCGTCGGTGATCGCGAGCTGGTCGCCCACGTCGATGATGACGATGTCCTGTGCCTTCTTGTCGGCCGCGGCCTGGGCAGCGGCCATCGCCAGCTCGTAGGCGCGTTCCGGAATGGTGGTCACCGTTCTCCTTCGATCAACCGTGCGACCCTCCAAGCCTCTCACACCGGCCGGTGCGACGACCTGTCAGTTCTGGCCGGTTAGTGGCACGAACGGGGACGTAACGGGCGAGATCACGCCTGGTAGAGACGCCGTTTGGCGATGTACTGCACCACACCGTCCGGCACCAGGTACCAGACCGGCTCGCCCCGACCGACCCGGGCGCGGCAGTCGGTGGAGGAGATGGCCATGGCGGGCACCTGCACCAGACTGACCGAGTCGGCCGGAAGGTGCTTGTCGGACAGTTCGAAGCCGGGCCGGGTCACCCCGATGAAGTGGGCCAACTCCAGGACCTCGTCCAGGTCCTTCCAGGAGAGGATGCGCTCCAACGCGTCCGCGCCGGTGATGAAGAAGAGCTGCGCCTTCGGGCCGTACTCGGCGTGCAGGTCGCGCAGCGTGTCGACGGTGTAGGTGGGGCCGCCGCGGTCGATGTCGACGCGGCTCACCTGGAAGCGGGGGTTGGAAGCCGTCGCGATCACGGTCATCAGATAGCGATCCTCGGCCGGGCTGACCGGTTCGTCCGCCTTCTGCCACGGTTGCCCGGTCGGCACGAAGACCACCTCGTCCAGCCCGAACCGGTCGGCCACCTCGCTCGCCGCCACCAGGTGACCGTGGTGGATCGGGTCGAACGTGCCGCCCATGATGCCGATCCGCCGGATGTCTTCCTCCACCCCGCGATCCTAGGCCGCGCCGCCGAGCCGGCCGGCCCGGGTCGCCGGGTCACGCCGGACGGGCGATCGGCCCGCCCGGCGCGAACCGCCGACTCAGGCGCTCGCGGCGGCCACCGCCGTCCGGGCCACCAGCGCGCGGCGCAGGTCGTCGTCCAGGTCGACGACCCGCCGCCGCAGCCCCGGCGTCAGGTCGTCGCGGGCCAGCAGCGCCGCGGCCAGCTCCCGGGTGGGCTGCGACACGGCGTAGCGCGGGAACGCCAGGGCGGCCACCCGGTCCGCCACCCAGGCGGTACGCAGTCGCGCGGCCGCGGGCATGTCGGTGAAGTATCGGGTGACGTAACCGGCGGTCAGCTCCGCCTGCTCCGGCTGCCAGAACCCCTCGGCGGTCGCCTCCACCAACCGGTTCGACAACTCGGTGTTGCTGATGACGATCTCCCAGG
The DNA here is from genome assembly GCF_044391475.1 of Micromonospora sp. NPDC018662. Classification (NCBI taxonomy): domain Bacteria; kingdom Bacillati; phylum Actinomycetota; class Actinomycetes; order Micromonosporales; family Micromonosporaceae; genus Micromonospora; species Micromonospora sp. NPDC018662. The sequence continues at coordinate 36,388 of NZ_JBISAC010000008.1, read as the reverse complement.
CCGCCCGCTTGGCGTCGGCGTCCGGCAGGGCGGCCCGGCAACCCGCCGCCCGCTCGGCCCCGGTGGCACTGCGGTCGGCGGCCGCCTCGGCGTCGATCTCCGCCGCACCGGCGCCGCCCAGCACCACCAGCCGGAGCAGCAGCTCCCAGCGCAGGTCGGCGTCGACCGCCAACCCCTCCGGCACGTCCGCGCCGGCCAGCCAGCCGGCGAGCAGGTCGGCATCCGTGGTGGCGCCGATCAGGCCCCGCGCGGCGGCGAGCTGGAGCGACCCACCGGCTGGGGCGCCGGCCAGCAGCGTCCGGCACGCCCCGGCGATCCGCAGCAGCGCCGCGTCCCGGGCCAGCGGCTCCAGGTAGCGGTCGACGAGGTTGCGGGTGAGCGCGAGCACGTCCTCGGCGATGATCACCTCGGTCTCGGCCGGCAGCGCGGCGGCGACCAGGGCGACCAGCTCGGCGACCGGCCGCTCGCCGTCGGTGGCGGCGTCCAGCGCCTCGCCCCAGAGCAGGGCCCGGGCCAGCGGGTCGTCGAGCCCGGGGAGCAGCGTCGCCACCGCGTCGGCGGAGGCCGGGTCGAGCCGGATCTTGGCGAACGTGAGGTCGCCGGCGTTGGGCAGCAGCAGGCCGGTGGCGGGCTGGCCGACCGGCTCGGGCAGCGGCGTCCGGCCGCCGTCGGCGGCCGGGTCGAGGGCGACCTCGAACCGGCGCACCGGGCCCTCGGCGGTGTGGTGGGCCACGCCGATGCGGTGCGGTCGCAGCACCGGGTGGCTCGCCGGCGCGGTCTGCGCCACGGCAACCTCGGTCCACCGGCCGTCGGCGTCCACCGCGGTCTCCACCCGCAGCGTGTTGACCTGCGCGCGACGCAGCCACCGCTCGGCCCAGTCGGTCAGGTCGCGGCCGCTGGCCGCGCCGAGGCTGGCCAGCAGGTCGGCGAGGGTGGCGTTGCCGAACCGGTGCGCGGCGAAGTGCGCGTTCAGGCCGGCGAGGAACGCGTCGTCGCCGAGCCAGGCGACGAGCTGGCGCAGCACGCCGGCGCCCTTGGCGTACGAGATGCCGTCGAAGTTGAGCAGCCCCGCCGCGGCGTCGACGACCTCCTCGGGCGCCACCGGGTGGGTGGAGGGCCGCTGGTCGGCGGCGTATCCCCACGCCTTGCGGCGCAGCGCGAAGGTGGTCCAGGCCTGGTCGAAGCGGGTGGCTTCGGCGGTGACGCGGGTGCCGAGGTACTCCGCGAACGACTCGTTCAGCCACAGGTCGTCCCACCAGCGCATGGTGACCAGGTCACCGAACCACATGTGCGCCATCTCGTGGGCGATGGTGGTGGCGCGCTGCTCGCGCTGGCTGTCGGTGACCGCGGAACGGAAGACGAAGTCGTCGCGCAGCGTCACCAGGCCCGGGTTCTCCATCGCGCCGGCGTTGAACTCGGGCACGAACGCCTGGTCGTACTTGCCGAACGGGTAGCGCTCGGCGAAGAGCTGGTGGAAGCGGTCCAGGCACTGCCGGGTGACGGTGAGGATCTCGTCCGCGTCGGCGTCGAGGTGCGCGGCGAGCGAACGCCGGCAGTAGAGACCGAGCGGGATGCCGTCGTGCTCGGCGCGACGCACGTGCCAGGGCCCGGCGACCAGCGAGACGAAGTACGTGGCCAGCGGCGCGGTCGGGGCGAACTCCCACCGCCCCGGCGCCGGCCGGTCGGCGAGCTGCCCGTTGGCGGCCACCGTCCACTCCGGTGGCGCGGTGACCGCCAGCGTCACCGGGGCCTTCAGGTCGGGCTGGTCGAACGCGGCGAAGATGCGCGGCCCGTCGTCCAGGAAGGACATCGCGTAGAGGTAGGTCTCGCCGTCGGCCGGGTCGACGAAGCGGTGCAGCCCCTCGCCGGTGTTGGAGTAGGCCATCTCGGCCTCGACGGTGAGCGTGTTGGTCCCGGCCAGCCCGGTGAGCGGCAGCCGCTCGTCGGTCAGCAGGGCCGGATCGAGGTCGCGGTCGTTCAGGCGGGCCCGCAGGAGTCGGCGGGGTTTGACGTCGACGAACGTCTCGGCGTCGGGGGTGGCCCGGAACCGGATGGTGGTGGTGGAGCGGAACCGCTCGGCGTCGCCGGTCAGGTCGAGGTCCACCTGGTAGGACTCGACGGTGATCGACGCGCCGCGCGCGGTCGCCTCTGCACGGGTCAGGCTCGGCATCCGCTTATCCTGCCCGATGAGGTCCGCACGGGCCGTTCCGTGACGCGTGGCGATGGAGGAACAACGATGGGTCAGCATCCCAAGGGCGATTTCGACAGTTCTCGGGCGGTCTGGCAGCGAGCGGAGGGCGACACGTCCGAGGGCGCGGTGGAGGTGGCCTTCGTCGACGACCTGATCGGGATGCGCAACTCGGCCGAGCCGGACGGCCCCGTCCTGGTCTTCACCCAGGCCGAGTGGGACGCCTTCGTGGCGGGCGCCCAGGACGGCGAGTTCGACCTGGACTGAGCCGGCCGGGTCAGTCACCGTCGCCCCAGCCGAGCCCGCCCGGCCCGGGCGCGTGGTGGAAGCCGGGATGGCCGGCCACGTCGACGCACCGCTCGTCGTCGGGGCCCACCGCCCCGCAGAACAGCCGCTCGGCCCGGTGCCAGGCGTCGGCCGGGGACAGCGCCGCCGCGCCGAGCGCCAGCTCCGGGCGGAGCAGGTCGAGCGCTTCCGCGTACGACACGGCCAGGTCGCGTGCGACGGCGGCGCCGGTGGCCGCGAAGCCGAGGTGCACGGTGAAGAACCGAGGTGGGCGGGCGGCGGCCCGGCGGGGCGCGGCGATCAGCCGCTCCTCCCGGCCGCCGCCCCGCAGCCCGGCCACCGCGTCGCGGTGCCGCCGTGGTGTCGCCCGGTCGTCGCGCATCCGTGCCCTCCTCCGTCGCCGATGACCGCCGCCGGAGGCCGTGCCGGCGGGGCCGGACCGGTCGCCGCCGATCCGCACATCGAGGAAACCAGCTTTTCCGCGCCCGGGGAGGGGCCAGCGCCAGGTCCCGGCTGGCCCCTCCCCCGCCCGGGTGGAGCTGGGGCACCGGAGGGTTCGGCCGCGTCACCCCGGGTAGGCAGCACACCCGCCGAGCCGGGTCAGGAGCAGCCGAGATGAGCACCATGCCGAGCGACCGGAGCCCGGACAGCACGCTGGCCTACCTCCGCGAGGGCTACCGCTTCGTCGGCGCCCGCTGCGACCGGTACGGCTCCGACGTGGTGCAGACCCGGCTGCTGCTGGAACCGACGATCTGCCTGCGCGGCCGGGAGGCCGCCGAGCTGTTCTACGACGAGGAGCGGTTCGTCCGGCGCGGCGCCATGCCGATGCGCGGGCAGCGCACGCTGACCGGGGTGGGCGGTGTCCAGGGCCTCGACGGGGCGGCGCACCGCGCCCGCAAGGCGATGTTCATGTCGATGATGACGCCGGCCGCGGTCCGGCGACTCGGGCAGCTCTTCGACGACGAGTGGCGGGCCCGGATCCCGGTCTGGGCGGAGCGCGGGCCGGTGGTGCTCTACGACGAGGTGGCCCGGCTGCTGACGCGCGCGGTCTGGGCCTGGGCCGGGGTGCCGCTGGCCGAGGCCGACGCGCGCCGCCGGACCGCCGAGATGCACGCCATGATCGAGGGACCGTCGGTGCTGGGCCCGAAGCACTGGCGCGGGCTGCTCGGCCGCCGCCGGGCCGAACGCTGGGCCGGCGCGCTGGTCGAGCGCGCCCGCTCGGGTGCGCTCCCGGCGCCCGACGGCAGCGCGCTGCGGGTCGTCGCCGAACACCGGGACGAGCGCGGCCAGCCGTTGCCCCGCCGGATCGCCGCGGTGGAGCTGCTCAACGTGCTCCGCCCCACCGTCGCGGTGGACCGGTACGTGGTCTTCGCCGCGCTGGCGCTGCACGACCACCCGCACTGGCGCGACCGGGTACGCGACGACGACGACGCGACCGAGCAGTTCGTGCAGGAGGTCCGCCGCTACTACCCGTTCTTCCCGGTCGCCGCCGCCCGGGTGCGTCGCTCGTTCGAGTGGCGGGGGTACGCGTTCCCGCAGGGCCGCCGGGTGCTGCTCGACCTGTACGGCACCAACCACCACCCCGGCCTGTGGCCGGAGCCGGAGCGGTTCCGCCCGGAGCGCTTCGCCGGTTGGCGGGACGACCCGTTCGGGCTGGTCCCGCAGGGCGGCGGCGACCACGACACCGGTCACCGCTGCGCCGGCGAGTGGATCACGATCGAGTTGATGAAGCGGGCGGTGGCCAACCTGACCGGCGCGATGAGCTACCGCGTCCCGCCGCAGGACCTGGCGCTCGACCTCGGCACGATGCCGGCGCTGCCGCCCAGCGGGCTGGTCGTCGACGGGGTGCGGCCGGCCGGCTGAGCTGGCCGCCGTCCTCCCTCTTCCCGCTACCCGACCCACGGCGGCCGAAACGGTTTCAGGAGCCGCATTCCGGGCAAGTCGCGGGACCCGAGCCGACCGGAGGCGACGTGACCCGAACGACCGCTCCCCCGCTGCCGCACCCCGGCCGGACCGCCGCGGCGTCCGCGCCGGACCGGCTTCCGATGGCGTACGTCCTGCCGCTGCACGCCGCCGACGACCACGGCCTCGACGAGCTGACCGGCTACCTGCGCGAGCTGCGCCGCTGGGTGGACGTGGTGGTGGTGGACGGCTCGCCGCCGGACCTGTTCGCCCGGCACGCCGACGCCTGGCGGGGGCTGGTCCGGCACGTACCGCCGGATCCCGCGCTGCGCGGGCGCAACGGCACGGTGCTCGGGGTGCTCACCGGCGTCGCGCTGGCCCGGCACGAACACGTGGTGATCGCCGACGACGACATCCGGTACGACCTGCCGGCGCTGCGCGCGGTGCACGGCCTGCTCGACCGGGTGGACCTGGTCCGGCCGCAGAACCACTTCGCCACGCTGCCCTGGCACGCCTGGTGGGACACCGGCCGGACGCTGCTCGCCCGGGTGTTCGGCGGGGACTGGCCGGGCACGCTGGCGGTGCGCCGGGCCACCTTCCTGGCGATGGGCGGCTACGACCCGGACGTGCTCTTCGCGAACCTGGAGCTGCACCGGACCGTGCGCGCGTACGGCGGCAGCACGGCCACCCCGGCCTGGCTGTACGTGCGGCGGCTCCCGCCCACCACCGGGCACTTCCTCGGGCAGCGGGTACGCCAGGCGTACCACGAGACGGCCCGCCCGGTGTGGCTGGTGGCCGCGCTGGCGGTGCTGCCGGCGACGGCGGTCGCGCTCGCCGCCCGCCGCCCGGGGCTGCTGCTGCGCGCCGGGCTGGTCACGGTGGCGGTGGCGGAGCTGGGCCGGCGGCGGGCGGGCGGGGCGCGGGTCTTCCCGGCGCACGCCACGCTCGCGGCGCCGGTGTGGGTGCTGGAGCGTGGCGTGTGCGCCTGGCTGGCGGTCGGCCGGCGGCTGCGCGGCGGCGTGCCGTACGCGGACAGCCGCCTGCGGGTGGCGGCCCACAGCACCCGCACGTTGCGCCGTCGGCTGGCCCGCCGCCACCCCGACGAGCTGTCACTCTGGGTCGAGACATGCGAAGGCGGGGGCCCTTGTTAACGCCTGGGCGATAGCAGGGGCCCCCGCTTAACAGACGGCGCTCAGGAGCGTGCCTGGTGGGCGCTCTCCCGGACGTCCTGCGCGGCGCTGCGGCCGTCGTCCTTGACCGCGTGCACGGCGTCCTGGGCGGTGGAACGCACCGCCTCGGCGGCGCGCTGGGCCGGCTCGCGCAGCTCGTCCCTCAGCTCGCCCGCGACCTCGCCGAGCTTCTCCTTCACCACGCCGCTGTGCTCGGTCGCCTTCTCCTTGACCTGCGCGGCGAGCTCCTGCTCGCGACGGGTGGCCGGGATCAGCGAGGAGACCAGCATGCCGACGCCGAAGGCGATCACGCCGGCGGCGATCGGGTTGCCCTGGGACTTCTGCCGCACGACCTGCGGCGCCCGGTGCGCGGCGTCACCCACCGTGGAGGCGGCGGAGTGTGCCCGGTCGCCCACGGTGGAGGCGACCGAGGAGGCGTGGTCGCCGACCGAGTGGGCGGCGTGGCCGGTGCTGTGGCCGAGGTCGGAAGCGGTTCCCATCACCTTGTCCTTCACGTTCGTCAGCGCGCTGCGGACGCGCTGCTTGCGGTCGTCGACGATGCGGCTCGGGCTGACCTTGTACGCCAGGGCGTCCACGTCCGAGCTGAGGTTGTTGCGGGTGGCTTCGATCTCCCGGCGGATCTGGTCGGGGTCGGTGCTCATCGGGTGACTCCCTCCGGGTGCGGCTTCAGTGCGTCCGGGATGCGCTGGACGCTGTCGTTGGTCTGCTTCAGGCCACGAATCTGCTCGGCGTTCTTCTTCGCCTTCGAGTAGAGGACCGCGGCGATCGCGGCCCACACCACGGCCACGATGAGCGCGGCCAGCCCGGAGTCCATGACGTTGTCGAGGAACTGCCACACCGCGACGGAGACGAAGAGCGCCACCATGTAGCCGCCGAAGCCGGCGCCGCCGTAGAGGCCGGCGGCCTTGCCCGCCTTCTTGCCCTCCTGGCGGATCTCGGCCTTGGCCAGTTCGACCTCCTGCCGCATCAGCGTGGAGAGGTCGCCGGTGACCTGGCTCATCAACTGCCCGATCGAGCTGCCCCGCACCTCGTCGGCGTGGTGTGGCGCGCCCGCCGCCTGGTAGCCGGGGTCCTGCGTCGGCACGGTCATGCCGTGGTCTCCCTTCTGCCGGTCCGGCGACTCACGGGCGGGGAGCGCCGGTCGACGGCACGCCCGGCAGCGGGTCGGTCTGGCTCGGCGGCGGCAGCGGCTGGCCGGTGCCGCCGGCCGGGTCGGCCCAGGTGTTCGGGGCGCCGCCGCCCGGGTAGGTCGCGCCCGGCGCGGAGTAGCCCGGGTCCGGCTCGGCGTAGGTGCCCGGCGTCGGGTCGAGGTAGCCACCGGCCGGCGCCTGGGTGGGCACGCTCGGCGTGGTCGGGAGGACCGCGGTCCGCTCCGGGTCGTAGGCCGGCCGGGCGCCGCTGCCGTCGTTGCCGACGGCGGCGATGTTCCGGGTGAGCCGGCCGGCGACCACGCCCAGCAGGGCGGCGCCGACCAGGAACGTGCCCGGGTTACGGCGGGCGTAGCCCTTCACCTCGTTGAGCAGGTCGCCCGGCTCACGCTGCTCCAGCCAGCCGGCCACGCCGTGCACCCGCTCGGCCGCCTGGTGGGCCAGCTCGGTGACCGGGCCGGAGCCGCCGCCCTGCTGCGCCATCGACCGCATCTCGTCGGCCAGCGACCGCAGGCCGCTGGCGGCCCGCTGCTGCTGCTGGCTGGCCTGCGTGGTGACCTGGTTGCGGGTCTCGCCGTAGAGGTCGCGGACCTGCCGCTTGGCCTCGCCCACCACCTCCTGGCCCTGCTCCTTGGCGGTCTGGGCGACCGCGCCGCCCGCGCTCGCGGCGTCGGAGCCGACCTGGCGGGCCTGATCGCGTACGCCGCCGTTGGTCGACTCGTACGTGGCGGTCGTGGAGGAAAAGTCCTGAGTCATGGTGTCCCTTCCGCTCGTGCGTTCCCAGCGGTTTGTGTTCGGGGGGTTCACGCGAATACTTTCCGCGTGACAACTGCCCTACCCCAGGTCGTCGGGTCCATGCCTGATTCGTCATTTCTCTGCGGAAGCGACCCGTCCCGATCACAGAATGGGGAGGCCGGCCCGCCCGGGTGGGCTCCACGGGGGTGACAGCGATGGCACGTGAGGTGCGCGGACACCCGTCGGCCCGGCCGGCGGTGCAGAAGGTCGCGCTCGCGGTGGCGGCCGTCTTCGTGCTGATCGGCGTGCTCGGCTTCGTCCCCGGCGTCACCGCCCACTACGGCGAGATGGCGTTCGCCGGGCACCACTCGGGAGCGAAGCTGCTCGGGGTGTTCCAGGTGTCGGTGCTGCACAACCTGGTGCACCTGCTGTTCGGGCTGGTCGGGCTGCTGGCCGCGCGGCGGCTGGCCGGCGCGCGGGTGTTCCTGGCCGGCGGTGGCGCGCTCTACCTGGTCCTCTGGCTGTACGGCTTCGCCATCGACCGGGAGAGCGCGGCGAACTTCGTGCCGATCAACGACGCCGACAACTGGCTGCACCTGTTCCTCGGCTTCGGCATGCTCGCCACGGGCCTGCTGCTGAACAACGAGGTGGGCACCGGCGGCCGGCTCGACACCCCGATCGATCGACCCTGACCAGAGCCGTCACGGCGCACGAGGGCACGCGCAGACGAGCGCCGGAGCGGTGTGTGAGAAGGGGCCCCTTCTCGACGCCAGGCGTTAAGAAGGGGCCCCTCCTTACGCCGCCACCGGGAGCTGCTTGGCGAAGCAGACGCTGTACGGGTTGTCGACGTACTCGCCGTAGACCGGGATCGGCTGGTAGCCGCTGGACCGGTAGAGCCCGATCGCGGCCGGCAGGTAGGTGCCGGTCTCCAGGCACACCGTCCGGTGCCCCTCCCGGAAGGCCAGTTCCTCCAAGGCGAGCAGCAACTGCCGGGCGATGCCGCGCCCCCGGTACGCCGGCCGGACGTACATTCGCTTCAGCTCGCCGGTGTCGGCGTCGAGCGCCTGGAGGCCGCCGCAGCCGACCGCCCGGCCGCCGACCACGGCCGCCAGGTAGCGGATGTCGGTGTGTGTGACGGTGACCTGCCCGTCCAGCCCGCCATCGGCGTCCCGCAGCTCACGCTGCTGGGCCACGACGAGCGCGGCGACCTCCGGGTCGGTGGCGGGCCGGGATTCGATCAGCATCCCGTCACGGTAGGTCGGCCGGATTTCACGGAGGTTTCCGGCCAACGTCCGCAACACGGACGCGACCGAACTAATCGTCGTCCGGTTCCTCCGCCGTCGGACCCGCCTCGATCTCGTCCTCCGGGCGCTGCCGGCGGGCCTTGCGGGCCTCCAGCCGGTCCGCGGCCGAGGGGCGCGTCGACTTGTCCTCCAGCCGCACGTCGGTGCCCCGGTTGCCGGGCGTGAAGTCGACGCCGGCGTAGAGGGTGGGCTGCCAGTCGAACTCCCGGTCGCCGATCCGCACCAGGTCGCCGGCCTGCGCGCCGGCCTTGGCCAGCTTCTCCTCGACGCCCAGCCGGGCCAGCCGGTCGGCCAGGAAGCCCACCGCCTCGTCGTTGTCGAAGTTCGTCTGCTTCACCCAGCGTTCCGGCCGGCTGCCCCGCACCGTGAAGGAGCCGTCCGGCTCGGCCTCGATCGTGAATCCGGCGTCGTCGACCGCCTTCGGGCGGAGCACGACCCGGGTCGGCTCGACCTCCGGAGCGGCCCGGCGGCCCTCGTCGACCAACTGGGCCATCGCGTACGTCAGCTCGCGCAGGCCCTCGCGGGTGGCGCTGGAGACGTCGAAGACGCGGAAGCCACGGGCCTCCAGGTCGGGGCGGACGATGTCGGCGAGGTCCTTCCCGTCCGGCACGTCGACCTTGTTCAGCGCGACCAGTCGAGGCCGGTCGGCCAGCCCGCCGTACTGGGCCAGCTCCGACTCGATGGCGTCGATGTCGGCCAGCGGGTCGCGGCCCGGCTCCAGCGTCGCGGTGTCGACCACGTGCACCAGCACGGCGCAGCGCTCGACGTGGCGGAGGAACTCCAGACCCAGCCCCTTGCCGGTGGCGGCGCCCGGGATCAGACCGGGCACGTCCGCGACGGTGAAGGTGTGGTTGTCCACCCGGACCACGCCCAGGTTGGGCACCAGCGTAGTGAACGGGTAGTCGGCGATCTTCGGCTTCGCGGCCGAGATCACCGAGATCAGCGAGGACTTGCCGGCGGACGGGAAACCGACCAGGCCGACGTCGGCGACGCTCTTCAGCTCCAGCACCACGTCGAGCTTGTCGCCGGGCTCACCCAGCTCGGCGAAGCCCGGCGCCTTGCGGCGGGCGTTGGCCAGCGAGGCGTTGCCCCGGCCGCCCCGACCGCCGCGGGCCGCCTCGAACGTGGTGCCCACCCCGACCAGGTCGGCCAGCACCTCGCCGTCCAGGGTCTGCACCACGGTGCCGTTCGGCACCTTGATCACCAGGTCGCGGCCGTTGGCGCCGTCCCGGTTCGAGCCGGCCCCACCCTTGCCGTTGTCGGCCTTCAGGTGCGGCCGGAAGTGGAAGTCGAGCAGCGTGGTGACCTGCGGGTCGACCACCAGCGACACGCTGCCGCCATGGCCGCCGTTGCCGCCGTCCGGGCCGCCGAAGGGCTTGAACTTCTCCCGGTGGATCGAGACACAGCCGTGCCCGCCGTCGCCGGCCTGCATGTGCAGGACGACCCGGTCAACGAACGTCGTCACGACGCCAATCCTTCCAGCGGGGTCCGCCCCGCACGTGGAAAGGCGAAGCGGGCCGGGACCCGAGGTCCGCGGCCCGCTTCGCCTTCGAACTACTGCTGCGGCACGATGCTGACGGTCTTGCGACCGCGCTTGGTGCCGAACTGCACCGAACCGGCGGACAGCGCGAACAGCGTGTCGTCGCCGCCACGGCCGACCAGGTCACCGGGGTGGAACTTGGTGCCACGCTGACGGATGAGGATCTCACCCGCGCTGACGACCTGACCACCGAAGCGCTTCACGCCGAGCCGCTGGGCCGCGGAGTCGCGACCGTTACGCGAGCTGGACGCACCCTTTTTGTGAGCCATTTCCGACGACCTACTTCCCGCTGTTGGAGATGCCGGTCACCTTGACCTGGGTCAACGGCTGGCGGTGACCCTGGCGCTTGTGGTAGCCGGTCTTGTTCTTGAACTTGTGGATCCGGATCTTCGGGCCCTTGGTGTGCGCGGCGATCTCGCCGGACACCGCGACCTTGGCGAGCTTCGCCGCGTCGGTCACCAGGTCGTCACCGTCGACGAGGAGCACCGCGGTGAGCTTCACCGCGTCACCGGGGGCACCGGTGAGCTTCTCGACCTCGATCACGTCGCCCTCGGCGACCTTGTACTGCTTGCCGCCGGTCTTGACGATCGCGTACATCGGAGGCGCACTCCCTGTCGTTGAGTCTGCTGGCGTCTTTCCCCACCGTCGCCGGCGGGTCGTTCCCACGGCGTCTCGCCGGGAGCCGTGACACCGGCGGCGCGGGCGCGCGGGAACTAGGCACACCAAAGTGCGCCGCAGGCAAGAGTACGCCATACCCGGTCCGCCGCCCAAACCGGGCCGCCGGTCACGCCGGGCAGAGCTGGTCGAGACGCTGCTGGAGCCGGTCGAACGCCGTCTCGTCGATCGCCCGCACGTCGGTGCCGAGCCCACCCACCTCGGTGGCCAGGTCCGCCAGCAGCGTCCGCAGCCGCGGGTCGGTGGCCCGCCCGGACTGCTCCCGCAGCACGTCCCGCCAGCCCGCCAGCGCCGTCTCCGCGTCCCGCTGGGCGGCCTTCTCCGTGCTCCGGTCCCCGGTGCCGCCGGCCCGCAGCATCTCCGCCAGCTTCTGCACGTACGTCTGCACGGCCGCCGACCCGGCCTGCTTCGCGCGGGCGCAGACGCCCGCGTCGCCGGTGGCGGTCGGGGCCGGAGTGGGCGACGTGGCGGCCGGGGCCGGTGAGGCGAAGCCCACGGAGAACGGGTCGTCGCCCCGCTCGGCACAGCCCGCCCCGGCCAGCACCAGTCCGGTCAGCGCGGTGACCGCTAACACCCGGCGCATGTCTCCTCCCTCCGGGGCGCGGCCGGCCCGACCGGGGGTCGACGGGGAAACGGCAGGGCCCCTGCTCCGGCACTCTGTTGCCGGAGCAGGGGCCCTGTCAAACGCCACGCAGGTCAGCGGCTCACGGCCGGGTACGCCGCCGGGCGCCGCCACGCCGGGACCGCCGTCGCGGGGTGCCACCGTCGGCGCCCTCGTCGTCGGCCTCGCCGTCACCGAGCGCGTCCGGGTCGTCGGAGGCCGCCAGCCGGGCCGAGTCGCCCTCCTGGCTGTCCGCGACCGCCGGGGCGGCCGGCGTGTCGGCGGCGAACCGGGACAGGTCGTAGCCCTGGGTGTCGTAGTAGTCGTCGGCGGGGGCCTCGACCACCTCGGCGACGGTCCGCTCCGGCTCGGCGGCGGCCGGCGGCTCCGGCGCGGCCTCCACGGCGGGCTTCTCCGCGGCGGCCTTGCGACCCCGGCGGCGACCCTTCTCCTCGACCGGCGCGACCGCGGAGGCGACCGCCTTGACCTTCTCCCCCGCGCCGACGGCACGCGGCTTCTCCGGCACCGGCTCGGTGTGGATCACCACGCCCCGGCCCTTGCAGCACTCGCAGGTCTCGCTGAACGCCTCCAGCAGGCCCGCGCCGATCCGCTTGCGGGTCATCTGCACCAGGCCCAGCGAGGTGATCTCGGTGACCTGGTGCTTGGTGCGGTCCCGGCCCAGGCACTCGGTGAGTCGGCGCAGCACCAGCTCGCGGTTCGACTCCAGCACCATGTCGATGAAGTCGATCACCACGATGCCGCCGAGGTCGCGCAGCCGCAGCTGACGCACGATCTCCTCGGCCGCCTCCAGGTTGTTGCGGGTGACCGTCTCCTCCAGGTTGCCGCCGGAGCCGGTGTACTTGCCGGTGTTGACGTCGACGACTGTCATCGCCTCGGTCCGGTCGATCACCAGCGACCCGCCGGAGGGCAGGAAGACCTTCCGGTCCAGCCCCTTGAGGATCTGCTCGTCGATCCGGTACTCGGCGAACACGTCCGCGACGCCGGCGTGCCGGCGCAGCCGCGCCACCAGGTCCGGCGAGACGTGCGACAGGTACGACTCGACCACGTCGTACGCCGACTCACCCTCGATGACCAGCTCGCGGAAGTCCTCGTTGAAGAGGTCCCGGACCACCCGGATGACCAGGTCCGGCTCCTCGTAGAGCAGCACCGGGGCGCCGCCGGAGGCGGCCTTGGCCTGGATGTCGTCCCACTGCGCCTGGAGTCGCTTGACGTCCCGGGCCAACTCGTCCTCGCTGGCGCCCTCGGCCGCGGTCCGGACGATCACCCCGGCGCCGTCCGGCACCAGCTTCTTGAGGACGTCGCGCAGCCGCTTGCGCTCGGTGTCCGGCAGCTTGCGGCTGATCCCGGAGGCGTTGCCGTTGGGCACGTAGACCAGGTGCCGGCCGGAGAGCGCGACGTGACTGGTCAGCCGCGCGCCCTTGTGCCCGATCGGGTCCTTGGTGACCTGCACCAGCACCGGGTCGCCGGAGCGCAGCGCCTGCTCGATCGACCGGGCCCGGCCCTCCAGGCCGGTGGCGTCCCAGTTGACCTCGCCGGCGTACAGGACGGCGTTGCGCCCGCGCCCGATGTCGACGAAGGCCGCCTCCATGCTGGGCAGCACGTTCTGCACCTTGCCCAGGTAGACGTTGCCGGCCATGGTGCCCGACGAGTTGCGGGTCACGTAGTGCTCGACCAGCACGCCGTCCTCGAGCACCGCGATCTGGGTGCGGTCGCCGCGCTGGCGCACCACCATCGTCCGGTCGACCGCCTCGCGGCGGGCCAGGAACTCCGACTCGCTCAGGATCGGCGGCCGGGTACGCCGCTGCTCGCGACCGTCCCGGCGGCGCTGCCGCTTGGCCTCCAGCCGGGTCGACCCGGAGACGCCCTGCACCTCGTCGACCGCCTTGCGCGGCTCACGGATCTTGACGACGGTGGGTACGCCGTCCTCGGTGGCGGTCTCCGCCTCCCCCGCGCCCCGACGACGACGCCGACGGCGGCGACGGGTCATCCCCTCGCCCTCGGCGTCCTCGTCGCTCTCCTCGGCCTCGGCGTCGGCCGCCTCCGTCGTACCGTTCTCGTCCTCATCGGCCTCGTCGGCGCCGCCCTTGCCCCGGCCACGGCCCCGGCGGCCACGACGCCGGCGGCGGCGACCCTCGGCGGTGTCGTCGTCGTCCTCGGCGTCGGTGGACTCGTCGGCCTCGTCGGCCGGCTCCTCCTCGACCGCCTCGGGCTCGACCTCGGCCTCCACCGGCTCGGCCTCCCGACGGCCGCGACGGCGACGCCGGCCGGTCTCGACCGGCTCCTCCTCCACCGCCTCCTCGACGACCGGGTAGGTGACCCGGACGGCCGGGACCTCCTCGGGCTGCGGGGGCATGAACAGGACGGTGGGCGCGGAGAGCGCGGCGCGACGCCGGCGGCCGGTGGCCGGCCGGTCCTCGGCCGCCGGCTCGTCCGCCACACCCGGCACCGCGGCGCCGGTCGACACCACGCCGGTGGCGTCCGCCGGACCGCCGGCCCGGGCCAGGTCGGCCTCGGCGGTACGGCGCGGCGCGCGCGCCGTCTTCCCGGTACGGCGCGGCGCGCGCTCGGTCTCGGCGACCTCGTCGGTACGGGACAACCCGCCGACCTCGCCCCGGGTGGGCTCGTCCACGGCGTCCTCGCCGACCGCGTCCTCGTCGGTGTCGAGCGGGGCCCGGCCCTCGGCGATCTCGTCCGCGCCGCCCGGGACCGAGACAGGTCCGTCGACCACGGCGGCGGCCTCGGCGACCGGCGACGGCGCGGCGGCCTCGGCGGGCGCCTCGGTCGGCGACTCGGCGACCGGCGTCGGCTCGGCGGCGGGCGGGGTCGGCTCGGCGGCGGGCGGGGTGGCCTTGCGGCGGCGGGTCCGGGTGACCTTGACCGGCGGCACCACCTCGTCCGAGGCGGCCTGCACCTCGGCGGCGGCCACCGGCTCCTCGGTCGCCTTCGCCGGGGTCGCCTTGCGGCGCCGGCGGGTGGTCTTCGGCGCGGCCTCCAGCTCACCGGCCACCGGCGCGAACACCTCGGCCTGCGGCGACTCGGCGCTACCGGTGGCCGCGGCGGACGCCTCGACCGGCGCGTCGGTCTGCTCCGGCTGGTTGAGCGGAGCCGCCTTGCGGCGGCTGGCCCGCTTGCGGGCCGGCGGCTTCGCCTCGGCGGCGCTGTCGGTGCTGGTGGCGGTCGGGTCGGCCGGCTCGGCGCCGGTCCGTTCGCCGCCCTCGGGCTCGTTCTCGAGCATGGACGTTCTCCAGTTCTGGCTGCCCCGGGCGCGGGTGAGCGCTGCCACGCAGGGTTGCCGCAAAGGTGTTTCCGCCGGGCGCGCAGGTGCGCGACCGCCGAAGTCTGCCTGCCAGAGCGCTGACCGTCGGTCAGTGCCCTCCGATGGCTGCCCCGTCGCGATCCGCGTCCAACGGATCGACGATCTCGCCCTGCGCGGTCAGCGTGCCCTGCGCCAGCCGAATCACCTTCGGAGTGACCGGCGGCTCCAGGTCGGCCACCACGCGGAGGCCGGAAAGGACGTCATCGGGTCGCACGGACGGGGTGACCTGCCGCACGACCAGTTCGAGTATCGCACACGGTACGGCCGCCGCTCCGGAAGGCGTCTCAGCCGACACCAGCGCATCGATGGCGATCACGGCGGCGCGGGCGTCGAACGTGCGCCGGCCCTGCTTGGTCATCCGCTCGACCTGGATCTCCTCGGCGGCGGTGAAGGCCGCCACGGCCGCCCGGAGCACGTCCGGATCGACCTCCGGCAGCTCGATGCGCCAGTGCGACGCCTCGATCCGGTCGGCCAGGCTGCCGCCGGTGGCCTGGACCGCCTCGAGCACGTCGAGCCCGGGCGAGAGCGCGGCGTCGAGGGCGGCACGGAGGCGCTCCGGGTCGACCGGCTCGCGCAGGCCGATCTCCAGGTACTCGGCCTCGCTGGCCACGCCGGTCGGCGCCGCGGAGGCATACGAGATCTTGGGGTGCGGCGTGAAACCCTGGGAGAACGCGATCGGTACGCCGGCCCGACGCAACGCGCGCTCGAAGGCCCGGGCGAAGTCCCGGTGCGAGGTGAACCGCAACGGTCCACGCTTGGCGTACCGGATGCGGACCCGCTGGACGACGGGCGCCTGGCCGCCCTCGGGTTGAGGCTTTCTGGCGATCGTGAACTCCTCGGCTGTGCCTGCGTGTCCGTCCCATCCTGGCGCAGCCCCCACCGCCTCCCACACCCACCCCACCCCTACCTCGCCGATCATGAGGTTGGCGGCGAGTTCGATCTCCGAAAGCGCCGCCGACCTCATGATCGACCGGGGGGCCGGGGTCCCTGGGGTGGGTGGGTGAGTGGGTGGGCTGTCAGGGGCGGTTGGCGCCGGGTGGGGCGGGTTCGTCCATCCAGTCGAGCACGTCGTCCGGGATCTGCGCCGCCCGGGCCAGCTCACGGCGGTGCCGACGCCGGTTCCCGACCAGGAACACCACCAGCGCCAGCAACACCACCAGCGCCACCGCGATGCCGATGCCGACCACCATCACCTGCTGGTCGGTGGGGCCGCCCCGGTCGCCGTACTTCGTCACGTCGAAGTTGTCGTCCTCGGCCGCCCGTGGCGGGGCCGCAGCACTCGCCGAGGCCGGGGCGAGCAGCGGGTTCGCCGAGACCGACGGCACGTCCGCGGTGAGCGCCGCCACCGGGTCGATCCGGCCGAAGCCGAAGCGCGGGTCACGGCCCGACGGGCCGGCGTCCCGGGCGGTGCGGATGATCCGGTTGATCACCTCGGGTGCGGAGAGCTCCGGGTACTTCGCACGGATCAACGCCGCGACGCCGGAGACGATGGCGCTGGCGTCGGAGGTGCCGTCACCCCAGCCGTAGCCGTGGTCGCGGCCGGCGTTGTAGATCCCGTCCGCCGGCGCGGCGACCACCGCCTCCGGCCCCTGGGCGGAGCCGGACCAGAAGCCGCCGCCACGGGTGGTGCCGGTCACCGCGATCACGCCGGGGATCCGGGCCGGCGAGGCGATGTCCACGTCGCCCGCCTTGAGGTTGCCGCCGGCGGCGACCACGACGACGTCGTGCTCCAGCGCGTACCGGATCGCCTCCTCGTCGTCCGGGTCGGGCGCGCCGGCCCGGCCGAAGGAGAGGTTGAGCACCGTCGCGCCGCCGTCGACCGCCATCCGGATGCCCAGGGCGGACGCGCCGTCGGGGATGGTGCCGGGGCCGGGCTCCTGCTTGATGGGCAGGATCCGGGCGTCCGGCGCGATGCCCTCCACGCCGTCGCCGACGTTGACCGCCGCGATGATGCCGGCCATGTGCGTGCCGTGGCCGTGCGGGTCCTCCCGGCCGTCGCCCCGGGCGCCGTAGCTGCGGTCGCCGGGCAGCACGCGACCGCGCAACGCCGGATGGGTGGCGTCGACGCCGGTGTCCACCACGCCGACCACCACCCCGCGCCCGGTGGAGATCTGCTGTGCCCGGTCGATGCGCAGCTCGTCCAGGTACCACTGCTCGGCCCGGCGCGGCGCGGCGACCACCGGTTGGGCCGCCCCCAGCACCATCAGCCCGGCCAGCAGGCCGGCCGTCACCGGCCGGAGCGCGCCGACGTACACCCTCATCCGTCCGTCCTCATCGCAGGATGCCCGGGGACGCACCGTCACCGGCGCCCCACGGATCGTCGTCCTCAGTCAACCACGACGAGTGCTCTCCCCCGCCGCCGTGACCGCCGCCGCCGTGGCCGCCCATCATCCCGCCGCCCATCATGCCCCCGCCGGCCATGCCGCCGCGCGGGCCGCCCACACCCGCGCCGGTCGCGTTGCGCAGCGCGCTGGCGGCGCTGGTCAGCGGCGGGACCTTGCCGTTGCCGCCGCCGACCATGCCGGGCAGCGCACCCACGCCCATCCCGCCGGCCGCGCCGAGACCACCGCCGCCGAGGCCGCCGGCGGAACCCAGCCCGCCGCCACCGCCGAACCCGCCGCCACCGCCACCCACCGTGCTCAATCCACCGCCACCACCGAAGGTGCCGCCCGGACCACCGGTCGTGATCGTGCCCGGCCCGCCCGCGCCGGCCAGGCCGGTGCCGTAGTCGTGGTCACCCGAGCCCGGGTAGCCGCCACCGGTGACCGGCGGCACGTACGAGCCGGCGCCGCCGGTGTGGCCGCCACCGAGGTCGACGCCGCCCGTGGTGGACGGCGGAGTGAAGGAGCCGCCGTCGTACGAGCCACCGCCACCCCCGCCGATGCCGGTGCTGCCCAGCGAGGGCATCTTTCCGGCCCCGCCGCCGCCACCGCCACCGGGCAACCCGGTGTCGGGTACGCCGGACGGCGGGACGCGGTTGTCGGGCGTGTAGCCGTCGCGCTCGTCATCGGTCGCAGGCTGGGGCACGACCAGCTTCGGGCGTTCGGTCTCCACCGCGGCGGGCAGCGGCGACATCGCCCGGTTGGCCGCCTCCTGGTTGTCCCGGTACCAGTTGTCCAGGTGCGACTTGGTGTCCCACCAGCCGCCACGCTTCTGGTCGTCGGCGTTGCCGTCGACCTTCATGGTCGCCTCGAGGTCGTCGGCCTTGTCGCGGAACGCGCCGTCGGCGTACAGCGACTGGTTCTGCTGGTAGTCGCTGCGCAACGCGGCGAGGAAACCGGACTGGCTCTCGCCGTCGCGGGCGTCGTCGAGCTCGGTGCCGCCGGGCAGGCTCCACTCGTTCCAGCCGAAGTCGTCCATCAGCGGCACCGGGATGCTGGCCACCGCCTTGCGGATGTCGCCCTCGATCCGCGACAACGCGCCGCCGACGTCGCTGGCGTGGGTGATCAGCTCCTCGATGTCCTTGCCGATGCCACCCAGGTGCTCGCGGTACGCGTCACCGCCGCTGCCCGTCCAGCCGGCCAGCAACCCGGGGAGGCCGCCGCTGTGCGGGCGTTCCTGGCCGGACGCGACCGGGCCGACGAACGAGCGCCCGACCAGTGCGTCGCGCAGATAGCCGAGCCCGGTGGAGAGGTTGTTCCAGCCGACGCCGACCGACCCCACGGTCTCCGGGTCGGCGGCGAGCGTCACCTCCCGGACGCAGCGCTCCCAGGTGCCTCCAGCCATGATCGCCTCTCCCTCAGGCCGGGTACGGGTAGGTGGACTGCTGCCCGGCCTCCGGCGGCGGCGCCGCGGACTCCAGCAGCCGCTCGATCTGCTTGCCGTTGGCGGCGTTGCGGGCCTCGGCGTCGCGGAACGCCTGCGCGATGTCCTCGGTGCCCTGCTTCAGCCCGGCGAGCTTGCTGGAGATGGCCTTGAGATGGGCCTCCATGTTGGCCGTCGACCGGGTCAGCGCCGCCCACTGCATCCGCGCGTCCTCGTACGCGCCGAACGGCGTGCCGTTCGGCACCGCCTGGGCGTTGTTGCTGTCGCCCTTCATCCGCTCCTTGATGCGTTCCATCTCGTAGCCGATGGTGTCGTCGACGTACTGCTTGAGGCGCTCGACGTAGTCGGCGGCGGCGTCCAGGTCCTCGACGCTGACGTGCAGGTCGCCGGTGTCCGGCGGCGTGATGCCCATGGTGCTGTCCTCCCCGCTACCGGCCCCGGCCGGTCCAATACGGACGCAGCGTATCGAGGAAGCACCAGTCGGGGCAGCCCCGCCCGGGCTCCCGGCGGCCGGCGCCCGACACGACGGAGCGCGGGCGCCCCGAGGGGTGCCCGCGCTCCGGTACGCGCGTCGGCCGGCCTCAGCCCTGGGCCGCGGCGGGCTGCGTCAACCCGCCGACCGGCGTCAGCGGCAGCAGCTTCCGGCCGGTCGGGCCGATCTGGATCTCGGTGTCCATGGACGGGCAGACGCCGCAGTCGAAGCAGGGCGTCCAGCGGCAGTCGTCCTGCTCGTACTCGGAGAGCGAGTCCTGCCAGTCCTGCCAGAGCCAGTCCTTGTCCAGACCGGAGTCGAGGTGGTCCCAGGGCAGGACCTCCAGCTCCTCGCGCTCCCGGGTGGTGTACCAGTCGAGGTCCACCCCGTACGTCGGCAGCACCTCGGCCGCCGCGTCCACCCAGCGCCGGTAGGAGAAGTGCTCGCTCCAGCCGTCGAACCGGCCGCCGTTCTCCCAGACCTTGCGGATCACCGCGCCGACCCGACGGTCGCCCCGGGACAGCAGGCCCTCGATCAGCGACGGCTCGCCGTCGTGATAGCGGAAGCCGATCGCCCGGCCCAGCGAACGGTCGCTGTTGATCGCCTGCTTGAGCAGCTTGAGCCGGCCGTCGATGACCTCGGGCGGGGACATCGAGGCCCACTGGAACGGGGTGTGCGGCTTCGGCACGAACCCGCCGATGGAGACCGTGCAGCGGATGTCCTTCGAACCGGTCGCCGCGCGCCCGGCCCGGATCACCTCGTGCGCCATGTCGGCGATCTCGAGGACGTCCTCGTCGGTCTCGGTCGGCAGGCCGCACATGAAGTAGAGCTTCACCTGCCGCCAGCCGTTGGTGTACGCGGTGACCACGGTGCGGATCAGGTCGTCCTTCGACACCATCTTGTTGATCACCTTGCGGATCCGCTCCGACCCGCCCTCGGGGGCGAAGGTCAGACCGGTCCGCCGGCCGTTGCGGGACAACTCCTGGGCGAGGTCGATGTTGAACGCGTCCACCCGGGTCGACGGCAGCGAGAGCGAGACGTTGGTGCCCTCGTACTGCTCGGCCAGGCCGGAGCACATGTCGCCGATCTCGGAGTGGTCGGCCGACGACAGCGACAGCAGGCCCACCTCGTGGAAGCCGGAGAACTCCAGCCCCTGCTGCACCATCTGGCCGACAGTGGTGATCGAACGCTCCCGCACCGGGCGGGTGATCATGCCGGCCTGGCAGAAGCGGCAGCCCCGGGTGCAGCCCCGGAAGATCTCCACCGCGTACCGCTCGTGGACCGTCTCGGCGAGCGGGACCAGCGGCTTCTTCGGGTACGGCCACGCGTCCAGATCCATGGTGGTGCGCTTGTGCACCCGGAACGGCACGTCCGGGCGGTTCGGCACGACCCGCTGGATCCGCCCGTCGGGCAGGTAGTCGACGTCGTAGAAGCGCGGCACGTAGACGCTCTCGGTGCGGGCCAGCCGCAGCAGCAGCTCGTCCCGGCCGCCCGGCGCGCCCTCGGCCTTCCACTCCCGGACGATGGCGGTGATCTCCAGCACCGCCTCCTCGCCGTCGCCGAGCACCGCGGCGTCGACGAAGTCGGCGATCGGCTCCGGGTTGAACGCGGCGTGCCCGCCGGCCACGATCACCGGGTCGGCGGTGGTGCGGTCGGCGGCGAGCAGCGGGATGCCGGCCAGGTCGATGGCGGCGAGCAGGTTGGTGTAGCCCAGCTCGGTGGAGAACGAGACGCCGAACACGTCGAAGTCGCGCACCGGGCGGTGGGCGTCGACGGTGAACTGCGGGACGCCGTGGGCGCGCATCAGCGCCTCCAGGTCCGGCCAGACCGCGTACGTGCGCTCGGCGAGCACGTCGGGCAGCTCGTTGAGCACCTCGTAGAGGATCTGCACGCCCTGGTTGGGCAGGCCCACCTCGTAGGCGTCCGGATACATCAGCGCCCAGCGGACGGTCGCCGCGTCCCAGTCCTTGACCACCGCGCCCAGCTCGCCCCCGACGTACTGGATGGGCTTGGTCACCTGGGGCAGCAACGGCTCCAGCCGGGGCCACACGGAATTGGCCGCGGCCGGGCGCGGCGGTGTCGACGGGGCACTCATGATGCCCAAGGGTACGCGGTCCCCCACCCCGCCTTTCCCGACCGGCACCCTTCACCCGACCGCGTCCCCGTGATCAAGGAGCGGACGCGCGAATCGACGCTCCGGCCGACGCGAACTCCTTGATCAGCGGGCCGGCCAGGGAAGGCGGGGATTCGTCGGGGGTGGCGGGGCGGTACTAACCTCGCAACGGGCGCGAGAGGAGATTGCCGCGATGTCGCAGCCGCAGCCGGGGGCGGGCCGGCCGGCCGACGGGGCCGACAGGCCGTCCGTCACCGAGCCGCCGACCGCCGAACCGACGCCGGCCGACGCCGGGGGCGCCACGCCGCCGTCCCCGCCCGACGCGCCGGAACCGGGAGCTCCGCAGGTGGCGCCCACCGAACCGTCCGCCGAGCCGTCCACGGTCGTCGCGGAGGAGCCGAGCGCCGCCCGAGCAGCCTCGGAAACGGCCCCGGAGGCCGCCGGCGACCCGAACATCTCGGACACCTCAGCCGCCTCGAACACCCCGAACACCTCGGACACGCTGGACACCTCAGCCGCCTCGGCCACCTCGGACACCTCGGACACGGTGGGCAGCTCAGCCGCCTCGGCCACCCCGAACACCTCGGACACCCCGGCCGGGAACGCCCCGGTCTCGACCGTCGCGGAGCGTGACACGCCTCCGACCGGCAACACCGGCACCGGCACCGGCACCGACGCCACCCCGGCCGTACCGGCCGGCCGCGCCCGAGGCTCCGCCACCGTGCCCGGCCGCGCCACCGCACCGCCACCGCCACCACCGGCACCGGCACCGGCACCGGCACCGGCACCGGCACCGGACCCCACCAGGGTCGAGACCGGGCCGAACGCCACCCGCATCGAGACCGGGCCGAACGCCACCCGTGTCGAGAACGCGCCACCGCCGACCCGTGTCGAGCCGCCCGCGCCGAGGTGGAGCGGCTCCGCCGCGGTGCCGCCTCCCCAGCCGCGCCGCCGCGGCTGGGGCGAGTCGGCCGAGCCCACCCCGGTGCCGCCGGTGGACTCCCCCGAGCACGCCACCCCGGTCGACCCGTGGGCGGGCGTGGACACCACCGGCTGGGACCTGCACTCGGTCGACCTGCCGGCGCTGCCCGCGACCATGCCGTACACCGCGCCCTGGCCGGCGCACCCGGCGCCGCACCCCGCCCCGCCGCCGGCCGCGCGGCCGGTGTCACCGCCGGCGCCGGCCCCGCCGTACCCGGGCCCGCCGGCCGCCCGGCCGGTCTCCCCGCCCGCGCACACGCCGCCGTACCCGGTGTCGCCCGTTGCCCGTCCGGTGTCACCGCCGGCGCACACCCCACCGCCGGCCCCGGTCGTCGCCCCCCGACCGCCGAAGCAGGCCCGGCCGCCGAAGCAGCGCCGGGGCGCGACCTCGCCGCCGGTCGCGCCGCCGCCCGGCTGGCAGGCCCCCAAGGGGTACGCGCCGCGCCGTCGGCGGCGCCGCTGGCCCTGGCTGCTGCTGCTCTCCGTGGCGTGCTGTTGCGGCATCCCGCTCTGGTGGGTGCAGCCGCTCTCCAGCCAGTACCCGGCCAGTGCCAGCCTCCCCGACCAGCTCGACTCGATGCAGCTACGGCAGGACGAGCGCAGCCAGGCCGCCGCCGAGGAGCTGAAGAGTCAGGTACGCCAGGCGGACCTGCTCGCCGAGGACACGTTCGCCGGCATCTACGCCACTGACGACGGCAAGCGGGTCACCCTCTTCGGCAGCACCGGTTTCCGGTTCACCCCGGAGTCCGACGCCGAGGCCGAGCTGAAGCGCCTGGCCGGCGACTACGCCCTGCAACCCTCGGTGAGCGTGGACACCGGCGTACGCGGCCGGTACGAGCGCTGCGCGGTCGGCCGGTCGGACGGCGACGCGGTGGTGGTGTGCACCTCGGTCGACCACGGCAGCCTGACCACTGGCGTGTTCACCCGGCTGTCGGTGGACGACAGCGGCCGGCTGCTCAACGACCTGCGGGAGCAGGTGGTGGTCCCGAAGAAGTCCTGACCCGGGGGCGGGTCAGGCGGGCGACTCGCCCGGCGTCTGCTCGGCGCGCTTCGGTGCGTAGCGCGGGACGTACTCCTGGCCGGTGAGCTTCTGGATCTCGGACATCAGCTCGTCGGTCATGGCCCGCAGCGACGTCCGGTCGTCGGGCCGGCCGGTGAAGTCCAGCGGCTTGCCGAACTTGATGGTGATCTTGGCGCGGCCCGGGCGGGGCACCCGCGTCCCGATCGGCTGGGCCTTGTCGGTGCCGGTCACGCCGACCGGGATGATCGGCACGCCGGCGGCCACCGCCAGCCGGGCCGCGCCGGTGCGCCCGCGGTAGAGGCGGCCGTCCGGCGAGCGGGTGCCCTCCGGATAGACCGCGACCAGGTCACCGGCCTTGAGCACCGGGATGGCCGCGTCGAACGCGGACAGCGCCGCCCGGCCGCCGGCCCGCTCGACCGGGATCGCGCCCAGCCCGGTGAGCACGAACTTGGAGAAGCCACCCTTGAGCCCGGTGCCGTTGAAGTACTCCGACTTGGCCCAGAACGCCAGGTGCCGCGGCACCACGGTGCCGAGCAGCAGCTCGTCGGCGACGGAGAGGTGGTTGCCCGCGAAGATCGCGCCGCCGGTCGTCGGGATGTGCTCCAACCCCTCCACGTGCGGACGGAAGGCCAACCGGAGCGAGGGCGCCACGGTGAGCTTGCCGATGGTGTAGAGCAGGGGCACGGGTCCTCCGGCGGTCGTACGCGGAACAGGCGCTGTCACGGTAGCCGACGCCGCCACCCCCGGCCGAGCGGGTGGCCCGCAGTCCACCCGCTCGGTGCGTCGAGGTTAAGCGGGGCCCCTTCCTATACCGAATGCGTTAACAAGGGCCCCCGCCTTACACCCGGCGGACGCTGACCACCACGCGCTCGCCCTCGCCGACCTCCCCGGCGAAGCCGTCGAGCCCGTCGACGAAGTCGATGCTGTCGGCGAGCACCTCCCGCGCCACGACGTCGCGGAACGCGGCGACCGCCGCGCGCACCTCCTCGGAGGCCGACACCGCCACCGTGATCCGGTCCGAGATGTCGAGGTCGGCGTCCCGGCGGGCCTGCTGCACCACCCGCACCACGTCCCGGGCCAGCCCCTCGGCGGCCAGTTCCGGCGTGACAGCGGTGTCCAGCACCACCACGCCCTCACCACCGGGCAGCGGCGCGGAGTGCTCCGCGTCGGCGGCGACCAGGCGCAGCTCGTACTCGCCCTCGGCCAGGGTGACCCCGGCGGCGACCGGGGCACCGTCGACGAGTTCCCACTCCCCCGACTTGACCGCCTTGATCACCTGCTGGACCGCCTTGCCGACGCGCGGGCCGAGCGCCCGCGGCACCACGGTCAGCACCTGCTGGCAGTAGGCCGACACCTCGCCGGTGAGCACTACCTCCTTCACGTTGACCTCGTCGGCGACCAGGTCGGCGAACGGCCGGAGCTGGTCGGCGACCGGCGAGGCCACGGTCAGCGTCGCCAGCGGCAACCGGACCCGCAGGCTCTTCGCCTTGCGCAGCGACAGCGCCGCCGAGGCGACCGCCCGGACGTTGTCCATCGCGGAGACCAGCTCGTGGTCGGCCGGGAACTCGTCCGCCGACGGCCAGTCGGTCAGGTGCACCGACCGCTCGCCGGTCAGCCCGCGCCAGATCTCCTCCGCGGTCAGCGGCGCCAGCGGCGCCACCACCCGGCAGAGCGTCTCCAGCACGGTCCAGAGCGTGTCGAACGCGTCCGCGTCGCCGGCCCAGAACCGGTCCCGCGAGCGGCGCACGTACCAGTTGGTCAGCGCGTCCAGGTAGGACCGGACGGTGCCGCACGCGCCCGAGATGTCGTACGCGTCCATCTGCGCGCCGACGGTCGCCACCAGCTCGTTCGTCTTCGCCAGCACGTACCGGTCGAGCACGTTCGTCGAGTCGGTGCGCCGACGCGCCTGGTAGCCGTCCGCGTTGGCGTAGAGCGTGAAGAAGTACCACACGTTCCACAGCGGCAGCAGCACCTGGCGCACCGCGTCCCGGATGCCCGACTCGGTGACCGCCATGTCCCCACCGCGCAGCACCGGCGAGGACATCAGCATCCACCGCATCGCGTCCGACCCGTACGCGTCGAAGACGTGGTAGACGTCCGGGTAGTTGCGCAGGCTCTTGGACATCTTGCGTCCGTCCGAGCCGAGCAGGATGCCGTGGCTGAGGCAGTTGCGGAACGCCGGCCGGTCGAACAGCGCGGTGGCCAGCACGTGCATGGTGTAGAACCAGCCGCGGGTCTGCCCGATGTACTCGACGATGAAGTCGCCCGGGTAGTGGTGCTCGAACCAGTCGCGGTTCTCGAACGGGTAGTGCACCTGGGCGAACGGCATCGAGCCGGACTCGAACCAGCAGTCCAGCACCTCCGGCACCCGGCGCATCATCGACCTGCCGGTCGGGTCGTCCGGGTTCGGGCGGACCAGGTCGTCCACCGCCGGCCGGTGCAGGTCGGTCAGGCGTACGCCGAAGTCGCGCTCGATCTCGGCCAGCGACCCGTACACGTCGACCCGGGGGTAGGTCGGGTCGTCCGAGCGCCACACCGGGATCGGCGAGCCCCAGAACCGGTTCCGACTGATCGACCAGTCCCGGGCGTTTGCGAGCCACTTGCCGAACGAGCCGTCCTTGATGTGCCCCGGCGTCCAGTTGATCTCCTGGTTCAGCTCGACCATCCGGTCCCGGAACTGCGTCACCGCGACGAACCACGACGACACCGCCTTGTAGACCAGCGGCGTGTCGCAGCGCCAGCAGTGCGGGTACGAGTGGGTGTAGACGTCCTGCCGCAGCACCACCCCCCGCTCCTTCAGCTCCCGGATCACCGGCTTGTTCACGTCGAAGACCTGCTCGCCCTGGTAGGGCGGGACCAGCGCGGTGAACCGGGTGTGGTCGTCGACGGTGACCACGGTCGGGATGCCGGCCGCGTTGCAGGTGTTCTGGTCGTCCTCGCCGAACGCGGGCGCCAGGTGGACGATCCCGGTGCCGTCCTCGGTGGTGACGAACTCCGCGCCGAGCACCTGGTAGGCGTTCGGCCCGGCCGGCTCGACCAGGAAGTCGTAGAGCGGCGTGTAGCGGCGCCCGACCAGGTCCCGGCCGTGCACGGTGCCGACCTGTTCGTACCCCTCCAGTTCCTTGGCGTACGCGCCGAGCCGGGCCGCACCGACCACGTAGCGCTCGCCGTCGCGCTCCAGCACCGCGTACTCGATGTCGGGGCCGACGGCGAGCGCCAGGTTCGACGGCAGCGTCCACGGCGTGGTGGTCCAGACGCCGAGCTTGACCGGCCCGCGCAGCGGCTCCGGCGCGTTCTCGTCGGCGGTCAGCCCGAACCACACGGTCAGCGTCGGGTCGTGCCGGTCCCGGTAGACGTCGTCCATCCGGGTCTCGGTGTTGGACAGCGGGGTCTCGCACCGCCAGCAGTACGCCAGCACCCGGAAGCCCTCGTAGACCAGACCCTTGTCGTGCAGGGTCTTGAAGGCCCACATGACGCTTTCCATGTAGTCCAGGTCGAGCGTCTTGTAGTCGTTGGCGAAGTCGACCCAGCGGGCCTGCCGGGTGACGTAGCGCTCCCAGTCCTGGGTGAACTCCAGCACGCTGGCGCGGCAGGCGTCGTTGAACCGGGCCACACCGAGGTCGAGGATCTCCGCCTTGCTGGTGATGCCGAGCTGTTTCTCGGCCACCACCTCGGCCGGCAGCCCGTGGCAGTCCCAGCCGAACCGGCGCTCCACGTGCCGCCCGCGCATGGTCTGGTAGCGCGGCACCACGTCCTTCACGTAACCGGTGAAGAGGTGGCCGTAGTGCGGCAGGCCGTTGGCGAACGGCGGGCCGTCGTAGAAGACGTACTCGTTCTTGCCGTCCGCGCCGGTCGGGCGGGCCTCGACGCTCGCCTCGAAGGTCTTGTCGGCGGTCCAGTGCTCCAGCACCCGGCGCTCGACCGCGGGCAGGTCCGGGCTCGCCGGGACGCCGGCGCCGGTCGGGTCGTGCAACGGATAGGCCATCGGGGGTCGCTCTCCTCGCGCAGCTCACTCGTCGTGGGTCTGCGAGGACGAACCTCTCCGGGTACGCCGTGCGACGCCCCCGGGCTGGCCCGCGGTACCACCCCGCTTGGCGGTCGAGGTGCGACCGCCCGCTCGTTCGTCGGCTGTGACGGGCCGGACCCGTCCGGTTCTACTGGGCCGGTTGCCCGGCTGTTCTTCCGGAGGCTCGCCGGTGATGGCCGGGTCGACGCCTGTGCGCCCCAGCTTACCCGCCCCACCACCCGCTCCGCCTCCGAGTAAGGAGGGGCCCCCGGTTAACGCATTCCGCATAGCAGGGGGCCCCGCTTAACACCCCTCCCACACCGCGCATGACCGGCGTCACACCGCCGGGCCGTCACGCCGACCGGGCCCGGATCCGTCGTGTGGGCGTACGGACGACACGAGGGAGGCAACGGTGAGACGGATCGACATGGCGGCGGTGGCGCCGGAGGCGTACCGGGCGGTGCTCGGGCTGGAGACCTACATCCGGGGCAACCTGGACCACACCGTGCTGGAGTTGGTGAAGGTGCGGGCGTCGATGCTCAACGGCTGCGCGTTCTGCGTCGACATGCACACCCGGGAGGCGCTGGCCGCCGGCGAGGACAGCCGGCGGCTGTTCGCGGTGGCGGCCTGGCGGGAGGCCCCGTTCTTCGACGAGCGGGAACGGACCGCGCTGGCCCTGACCGACGCGGTCACCCGGCTCGGCGAGCACGGCGTGCCGGACGAGGTGTGGGACGCCGCGGCGAAGGTCTGGTCGGAGCGGGAGCTGGCGGACCTGGTGGTCGCGATCGCCACAATCAACGTGTGGAACCGGATCGTGATCAGCAGCCGGACCCAACCACCGCTCGAGGTGTGACCACCACTGAAGCGGCCGAGTCGGCCGGTGCGCTCACCGCGCACCGGCCGATGCTGCTCGGGCTGGCGTACCGGCTGCTGGGCAGCCTGCACGACGCGGAGGACGTGCTCCAGGAGGCGTACCTGCGCTGGCTCGGCGTGGACCGGGCGGCGGTCGACGAGCCGCGCCGCTACCTGTCCCGGGTGGTGACCCGGCTGGCGCTGGACCGGCTGCGCGCCCGGCAGGCCGCCCGGGAGACGTACGTCGGCGCGTGGCTGCCCGAGCCGGTGCCCACCGACCCGTCGCCGTTCGGGCCGCTGGAGACCGTCGAGCTGCGGGAGACGGTCTCCAGCGCGCTGCTGCACCTGCTGGAACGACTCACCCCGCCGGAACGGGCGGTCTACGTGCTGCACACCGCGTTCGCGCTGCCCTACGCGGAGATCGGCGACATCCTGGACCGGTCGGCGGCGGACTGCCGTCAGCTGCACCACCGGGCGGCGGCCCGGCTCGCCGAGGAGCGGCGGCGCTTCACCGCCGGCCCGGCCGAGCAGCGACGGCTGCTCGACGCCTTCCTCGCCGCGGCGTGCGACGGCGACCTGGCCCGGCTGACCGACCTGGTCGCGGCCGACGCCACCGCCTGGTCCGACGGCGGCGGGCGGATCCGCGCGGCCCGCAAACCGGTGCACGGCGCGGACCGGATCGCCCGGTTCTTCGTCGGGGTCTACCACCACCGCCGCCCCGGGGTCCGGGCCACGCCCGTCGAGCTCAACGGCGCGCCCGCCCTGCTGCTGCGCTGGCCCGGCGGCGCCCGCTACACGCTCGGGGTCACCGCGGCCGGCGGTCGGATCACCGGCCTCTACCTGGTCGGCAACCCCGACAAGCTGACCGGGGTCGGCGGCTGAGCGGACGCCGTCGCCGGCGGGGCGGAGAGTCAGCCCAGCTCGGGGAACCAGAGCGCGATCTCGCGCTTGGCGCTGTCCGTCGAGTCGGAGGCGTGCACCAGGTTCTCCCGGTTCGACAGCGACAGGTCGCCGCGGATGGTGCCGGCGGCGGCCTTGCGACCGTCGGTGCTGCCGATCATCCCGCGGACCACCTCGATCACCTGGTCGCCGACGAGCACCAGGGCCACCAGCGGGCCACCGGTCATGAACTCCTTCAGCGGCGGGTAGAACGGCTTGTCGACGTGCTCGGCGTAGTGCTGGTCGGCGAAGTCGCCGTCCATCGTCCGGCTCACCAGCGCGTCGATCCGCAGGCCCTTGCGCTCGAAACGGGACAGGATCTCACCCACCAGACCGCGGCGCACCGCGTCGGGCTTGATGAGTACGAGCGTCCGCTCTTCCGGGCTGCTGCTGGACACGCTGGTTTCCTCCTGTGCACGAAGCGGGGTCGGGCTGGGTACGGTCAGCGTAGCGACCCGGTCCCGGCGCCGGCGCGGCGGCTGCGTCTTCCCTGGCCCGCCGCGGCGGCCTAGCCTGGCCTTGGAACCCCTGGGAGGTCCACTGTGGCGAATGGCGGGAACCGCACCATCGCGCCGGTACGCAAACTGATCGGCGCGGTGCTGGGCACCGTGGCCGCCTTCGTGACCCTGTTCGGTCTCGGCATGACCAGTTGGGCGATCGTGGCGCTCGGCATCGCGCTGCTGGTGCTCGCCGTCGCCCTGGCGATGGTGCGCGGCGGCGGGCGCACCTGGGTGGTCGGCCTGGGGCACGTGCACAGCGCCTCCGAACCACCCACCCAGTACGCGTTCGGCCGCTGCGAGTTGCAGCTGGTCATCGACGCCCCGGGGCTGCCGCCCCGCTCCAAGAAGATCATCGAGCCACGGGTACCGGTGGCCAAGTGGCCGTCGCTCGGCCAGGCGCTGCCGGTCCGGGTGGCCCTGGACGACCAGCGCCACGTCCGGGTGCTCTGGGACGAGGTGCCCACCCACGCGGAGAGCGCCGCCACGGTCGCCGACCTGCCACCCGAGTACGCCGGGTCGGAACCGCTCGACGAGCCGCTCATCGCGCAGGAGGCGCCGCCGTGGGCCGGGCGCGCCCCGGAGGACGACTTCCGCGACGACTACCCGCCCGCCCCGGACCCGCTGCTGGACGACGTCACGCTGCGCGGCGAGGAACGCGAGCCGGTGGTGATGCACCAGCGGCCCGGCGGCCAGGTCGTGCTGGAGGGCCAACTGGTCGAGCCGACCACGCTCGGCCCGCTCCCGCGCCGCGCGCCGGCGCCCCGCCCGCCGGCCGAGGAGCAGGACCCCGACACGGTGCCTGTGGAGTCGATCGACGTGCCGTTGGACGCCCCGGAGCCCGACGCACCGCCCACCCCGCAGGAACTGGACGAGGCCATCTTCGGCCCGGCCGGCGCCCCCGAGCCGGACGAGCTGGCCAGCCCGATCAGCGGCGTCGGCATCACGCTGCTCGTCACCGACCTGGACCGGTCCGTCGACTTCTACCGCGAGCTGGGCTTCGACGAGATGGACCGGGGCGAGGGCAACGCCGTGCTCTCCTCCGGGCCGACCCGGCTGGTGCTGCGCCGGGTGACCGGGGCCGCCCCGATCAGCCGCCGGCTGGTGCACGTCAACCTGGAGGTCGACGACATCCAGGCGGCGTACGAGCGGCTGCGCGAGTCGGGCGTGCGGTTCACGTACGCCCCGCGCGTGGTCAACCGGGGCACCAAGCTGGAGGTCTGGGCCGCCGCGTTCCGTGACCCCGACGGCCACGGCGTGGCGCTCACCCAGTGGCGCACGCTCGCCGACGCCTGAGCGCAACCCGGCGGGCCGGGCTCAGCCGAGGATGACCCGCCGAACGTGCCATGCGTACGCCCACACCAACGCGAAGATCACGCCGAGCGCGAACAGCGACCAGTGCAGCAGACCGGAGAGCAGCAGCAGCCCCTGGAGCACGGTGCCGGCGTGCCACGCCCAGCCGCGGCGCATCATGCCGGCCAGCACCACGCAGGCGACCGCCAGCGCGACGATCACGCCGATCGCGGCACCGCTCAGATCCCCCCCGACCACCCGGATCGGCTGGATGGCCAGCAGCAGCACCAGCGCCTCCAACGCGAGCGTGCCGGCGCCCAGACCGCGTACCGCCTTGTCCGGGTTGCGCAGCCCGGAGCGGCGCGGTCCGCCCGCGCCTTCCGGCGACGGGCCGGTCATCGCTTGAACAGCCGGCGGGCGTCGGCCACGGTCACCACCGAACCGGTGATCAGCACGCCCACCCCGGCCAGCTCGCCCGGTACGTCGGACTCGGCCTCCGCCACCGCCGCCTCGATGGCGTCGGGCATGTCCCGGGTCACCTGCACCCGGTCCGGCCCGAAGACCTCCCGGGCCAGCTCGGCCAGCTCGTCGACCGGCATCGCCCGGGGCGAGCTGTTCTCCGCGACCACGATCGTGTCCAGCACCGGTTCCAGCAGTTCGAGCAGGCTCGCCGCGTCCTTGTCGCCGAGCACGGCCAGCACGCCGACGAGCTTGCTGAACGCGAACTCCTCCTGGAGCGCGGCCACCGTGGCGGCCATCCCGTGCGGGTTGTGCGCGCCGTCGAGCAGCACCGTCGGCGCGGTACGCACCCGCTCCAGCCGGCCCGGGGAACTGGTCGCGGCAAAGCCCTCCCGGACCGCCTCGACGTCGAGCTGCCGCCGCGCGCCGGCGCCCAGGAACGCCTCGACCGCGGCCAGCGCCACGGCGGCGTTCTGCGCCTGGTGCGCGCCGTGCAGCGGGATGAAGATCTCCTCGTACACCCCGCCGAGGCCCTGGATGGTCAGCACCTGGCCACCGACGGCGACCGCCCGGCGCAGCACCCCGAACTCGGCACCCTCCCGGGCGACCGTGGCGTTGACCTCGGCGCAGCGCTCCAGGATCGGGCGGGCCGCCTCCTCCTCCTGCGCCGCCGCGATCACGGTGGCGCCGGGGTGGATGATGCCCGCCTTGTGCAGCGCGATGTCCTCGATCGTGTCGCCCAGCCACTCGGTGTGGTCCAGCCCGATCGGCGTGATCACCGCGACGCCGGCCTGGATCACGTTTGTCGCGTCCTCCGCGCCGCCGAGCCCGACCTCCACCACCGCGACGTCGACCGGGGCGTCGGCGAACGTGGCGAACGCCAGCGCCGTGGTCAGGTCGAAGTACGTCAGCGGCTCGGCGGAGCGCTGGTCGACCAGCTCGGCCAGCGGCGCGATCTCCCGGTACGTGGACACGAACCGCTCCTCGCTCACCGGCTCGCCGTCCAGGCTGATCCGCTCCCGGACGGTCTCCAGGTGCGGGCTGGTGTAGCGCCCGGTGTGCAGCCCGAACGCCCGCAACAGCGAGTCGATCATCCGGGCCGTCGAGGTCTTGCCGTTGGTGCCGGTCAGGTGGATCGACGGGTACGCCCGCTGCGGGCTGCCGAGCAGGTCCAGCAGGCTCTCGATCTTCTCCAGCTCGAACCGCATCCGGGTGAAGCCGCGCGCGTTGAGCGCGGCCTCCACCTCGACGAACGCGGCGTGGTCGGTACGGTCGCTCACGATGGCAGGGCCTCCAGGGCGGCGTCGATCCGGACCAGGTCCGTCTCGGCCACCGCCAGCCGCTCGCGGATCTTCGCCACCACCGGCTCGGGCGCCTTGCCGACGAACGCCGGATTGTTCAGCTTCGCCCGCGCCTGGGTGGCCTCCTTCTCGGCCGCCGCCCGGTCCTTGGTGAGCCGGGCGCGCTCGGCGGCCACGTCGATCGCGCCACGGGTGTCGAGCGCGACGCTCACCTCGCCCGGCATGGCCAGCGTGGCGGCGGACTGGAAGTCGTCGCCGGGCGCGTCGAGCCGGGCCAACGACCGGATCAGCGGCTCGTGCGCCGCGATGCCCGCGCCGGCCAGGCCGTCGAGCCGGGCGGCGACCCGCTGGGTCGGCCGCAGCCCCTGGTCCGAACGGAACCGGCGGACCTCGGTCACCACCCGCTGCAACGTGGCGACCTCCGCCTCCGCGGCGTCGTCGATGCCGGTACGGTCGACCGCCGGCCACTGCGCCCCCAGCAGCGTCTCCGCGCCGGTCAGCGCGGTCCACAGCTCGTCGGTGACGAACGGGATCACCGGGTGCAGCAGCCGCAGCAACTGGTCCAGCACGTGGCCCAGCACCCGGCGGGTGGCGTCGGCAGCCGGCCCGCCCTCGGCGAGCACCGGCTTGCTCAGCTCCACGTACCAGTCGCAGACGTCGTCCCAGGCGAAGTGGTAGAGCAGGTCGCAGACCTTGGCGAACTCGTACGCCTCGAACTGCTCGTCCACCTCGGCGGTGACGTGCGCCAGCCGGGACAGGACCCACCTGTCGACTGTCGACAGGTCACCGGCCGGCGGCAGCGCACCGTCGGTGTGCGCGCCGTTGAGCAGCGCGAACCGGGTGGCGTTCCAGAGCTTGTTGCAGAAGTTGCGGGAGCCCTGGCACCACTCCTCGCTGACCGGCACGTCCTGGCCGGGGTTGGCGCCCCGGGCCAGCGTGAACCGGGTCGCGTCGGCGCCGAACCGGTCGATCCAGTCCAGCGGGTCGACCACGTTGCCGAACGACTTCGACATCTTCTTGCCGTGCTCGTCGCGCACCATGCCGTGCAGCGCCACCACGTCGAACGGCGGGACGCCGTCCATCGCGTACAGGCCGAACATCATCATCCGGGCGACCCAGAAGAAGAGGATGTCGTAGCCGGTGACCAGCACGCTGGTCGGGTAGAACTTGGCCAGGTCCGGCGTCTGCTCCGGCCAGCCGAGCGTGGAGAACGGCCAGAGGCCGCTGGAGAACCAGGTGTCCAGCACGTCCTCGTCCTGGTGCCAGCCCTCGCCGGTGGGCGGCGCCTCGTCCGGGCCGACGCAGACGATCTCGCCCGCCGGGCCGTACCAGACCGGGATGCGGTGGCCCCACCAGAGCTGGCGGGAGATGCACCAGTCGTGCATGTTGTCCACCCAGGCGAAGTAGCGCTTGGCCAGCTCGGCCGGCTCGATCGTCACCCGGCCGTCCCGCACCGCGTCGCCGGCTGCCTTCGCCAGCGGCCCGGTGTTGACGAACCACTGGAGTGACAGCCGCGGCTCGACAGTCGTCTTGCAGCGCGAGCAGTGCCCCACCGCATGCAGGTACGGCCGCTTCTCGGCGACGATCCGACCCTGCTCGCGCAGTGCCGCCACGATCGCCGGGCGGGCCTCGTACCGGTCCAGGCCCTGGAACGGCCCCGGCGCGGTGATCACGCCGCGCTCGTCCATGATCGTCAGCGACGGCAGGTCGTGCCGCTGCCCGATCTCGAAGTCGTTCGGGTCGTGCGCCGGGGTCACCTTGACCATGCCGGTGCCGAAGCTCGGGTCGACGTGCTCGTCCGCGACGATCGGGATCCGCCGGTCGGTGAGCGGGAGCGCCACCTCGGTCCCGATGAGGTGCCGGTAGCGCTCGTCGTCCGGGTGCACCGCGACCGCGGTGTCGCCGAGCATCGTCTCGGCCCGGGTGGTGGCCACCACGACCTCGTCGCCGTAGCGGATCGAGACCAGCTCGCCCTCGTCGTCGGTGTGCTCGACCTCGATGTCGGAGAGCGCGGTGAGGCAGCGCGGGCACCAGTTGATGATCCGGTTGGCCCGGTAGATCAGCCCGTCGTCGAAGAGCTTCTTGAACATGGTCTGCACGGCCCGGGAGAGGCCCTCGTCCATGGTGAAGCGCTCCCGGTCCCAGTCGACCGCGTCGCCGAGCCGGCGCATCTGGCCGAGGATGGCGCCGCCGGACTCGGCCTTCCACTGCCAGACCCGCTCGACGAACTTCTCCCGCCCGAGATCGTGCCGGGACAGCCCCTCGCCGGCGAGCTGCCGCTCGACCAGGTTCTGGGTCGCGATGCCGGCGTGGTCCATGCCGGGCAGCCAGAGCGCCTCGAAGCCCTGCATCCGCTTGCGCCGGGTGAGCGCGTCCATCAGCGTGTGCTCGAACGCGTGGCCCATGTGCAGCGAGCCGGTCACGTTCGGCGGCGGGATGACGATGGTGAACGGCGGCTTGTCGCTGTCCGCCGACGCCCGGAAGTGCCCGCCGGCTACCCACTGCTCGTACCGTCGCTGCTCTACCTCGCCGGGCTGGTACTGGCCGGCAAGGGTCGGGGCGTCGGGGCGTCGGGCATCCAGTCTCTCGGTCACCCTCAAAGTCTACGGAGCGCTTCCGGAGACCTGACGTGCGCCACCGGTGATTCGCGTACGGTGGCGGACATGTCCGACGCGCATCTCACTGAGCGTCAGGTCGACGGGGGTCACGGTCCGGTCGAGCTGACCGACGAGCCGATCCGACTGAGCCGCCGCGACCCCGCGCTGGAACCCGAACGACGGCCCGTCTCGCGGCGCCGCAAGGTCGTGCTGGCCGCGGTCCTGGTCGCCGGTCTCGCCGGCGCCGGCGCGCTCGGCCTGGGCGGCTGGCGGGTGTTCCAGCAGAAGGACACCGAGCTGACCCAGCCGGCCGGGGTGGCCGGTCTCACCCGTGACGACAGCGACCGGGCCCGCAGCACCGCCGAGTACCTGCGGGACGGATTCGCCGCCGACATCGAGCTGGACCGCAGCTTCGGCACGGTCTACACCGACCCGGCGGACGCGAAGCGGTCGGTGCTGCTGTTCGGCGGCACCACGCTGCTCTGGCAGCCCGAACGGGACCTGGACACGCTCTTCGGCCTGATGGCCGACGAGACCGGCAAGGTGTCAGCGGTACGCGAGGTCGACGCCGGCCGCCTGGGTGGCGTGATGAAGTGCGGCACCACGAGCGGCGACGGCGGTGACTTCGCGGTGTGCGGCTGGGCCGATCACGGCAGCGTGGCGATGGGCATGTTCCCCGGCCGGCCGGTCGACGACGCCGCGACGCTGTTCCGGAAGATCCGCGAGGGCGTGCAGCGTCGGTGAAACGCAGTCAGGGCCACCCCGAAGGGTGGCCCTGACTGGAAGATTGTCCGGCGGTGTCCTACTCTCCCACACCCTCCCGAGTGCAGTACCATCGGCGCTGGAGGGCTTAGCTTCCGGGTTCGGAATGTAACCGGGCGTTTCCCCTCCGCCATGACCGCCGTAACTCTATGAACATATGAACCAACAACCCACACGGGTTTGGTGTTTGTTCAGAGTTGCACAGTGGACGCGTAGCAGCTTAGTAGTCAAGTCCTCGGCCTATTAGTACCGGTCAACTGAACCCGTTACCGGGCTTACATTTCCGGCCTATCAACCCAGTCGTCTAGCTGGGGGCCTTACCCCACCAAAGTGGGTGGGATACCTCATCTTGAAGCGAGCTTCCCGCTTAGATGCTTTCAGCGGTTATCCCTTCCGAACGTAGCTAACCAGCCGTGCCCCTGGCG
>NZ_JBISAC010000007.1:351917-395000 GCF_044391475.1 Micromonospora sp. NPDC018662 | reverse complement strand
GGTCACAGAAACGTACGTCGACGAACTTCACGTCCTCGTTGCTGAGGTATCGCAGGAGTTCCTCGGAATTGGCGAACACACGTCCTCCTGGCAGGTCCACTCCGGTGGCTGACTCTTGGCGACGCTATGGCCGGGGGGTTGCCCGGCCGTGTCTCCTCTGTTTCCGCCGTGTTACGTCGCTCGCGGAGCGTCATCGCCCGCGCGGTCTGTCCGCCAATGACGGCCTTGTCGGATTTTTCGGTGGGCGTCGAGGCGGCGCTACCCTGGCCGCGTGACCGATACCGCCGCCGCCCCGGTGCCACCCGCCACCGACCCCGCCTTCACGCCACCCAGCCTCGGCCGCCGGTTCGGCGCGCTGATCATCGACTGGGTGCTCTGCCTGATGGTCGCCCGGTCCTTCGCCGACCCGGTCCGCGACGGGTGGCCGCCGGTCCTGGTGCTGATCCTGGAGTACGGCTTCTTCCTCGGCCTCTTCGCCCAGACCCCCGGCATGTACCTGACCCGGCTGCGCTGCGTCGCCTGGGCCGACGGCGGCCGGATCGGGCTGGCCCGCGCGCTGCTGCGCGGCCTCCTGCTGTCCCTCGTCGTGCCGGCCCTGGTCATGGACCAGCACCGGCGGGGCCTGCACGACCGGCTCACCGGCGCGGTCGTCACCGACGCGCCGCGCCGCTGACCCAGACCGAAAAAGGAGCCGGCCCCGCGCGGGGCCGGCTCCGGTTTCGCGTACGCCGGGAGTCAGCGACCCCGGGTCTGCCGGAACGCGCCACGCGCCGGCCGCATGTTCTTCGGGACCGCGCCCTTGGGCATCTGCGGCCGTGCGGTCAGCGCCTTGAGCCGCTTGTCGAGCGCGTTGACGTCCTTCGGCGAGAGGGACCGGGGCAGCCGCATCAACGTCATCCGCAGCTTGCGGACCGGCAGCTCACCCTCACCCTGACCGATCACGTAGTCGTGCAGCGGGGCCGAGCCGATCACCTTGGCCAGCCGGCGCTTCTCCTGGCCGAGCAGGCCCCGGACGCGCTGCGCGTTCCCCTCGGCCAGCAGGATCACGCCCGGCCGGCCCACCACCAGGTGGATCATGTCCATCTGCGTGGTGG
The DNA here is from genome assembly GCF_044391475.1 of Micromonospora sp. NPDC018662. Taxonomy (NCBI): domain Bacteria; kingdom Bacillati; phylum Actinomycetota; class Actinomycetes; order Micromonosporales; family Micromonosporaceae; genus Micromonospora; species Micromonospora sp. NPDC018662. The sequence goes on along the minus strand of NZ_JBISAC010000007.1, from coordinate 393,906 downwards.
AGCTGACCGCGGGGGTGACCCGCCAGTCGCCGCGCATGCTCTCCATGATCTGCGCCGCTGCGCCGGGCTGCCCCTCGGCGGCGTTCATCATCGCCTTGTTGGAGCGCAGGTTGAGCACGATCAGCACGGCGAGCAGGGTGAGCAGGATGCCGATCGGGAGGAAGAGCCAGCCCCAGGCGAGCACCGCGACCACGGTGAGCGCGAGCGGGATCAGCACCGCCGCCGCGGTCAGCGGCGCGAACCACTTGTCCTGCTTGGCGGTGAACTTGAAAACCATCCCGATCTGCTTCAGCCGCTGGCCGAACGAGACCTTCTCCTGGGGCTTTGCCATGCCGCAGAGTCTAGTGGTCGGCGCTCACCCCGTTGATCCGTGGCCACCCGTTCCGGCGCGGGGCTGAGTACCTTACGTCCGCGCCGGGTCCCGCCGGCCCCCGGGTAAGGAGGCGGCGCAGCCGAAGATCGGGCGGCGTACCCATGCGCCGGGGGCACCTTCGCGCGGACAGTCGACCTCGACGGAGCACGACCACCGCACGACAGGGAGCACCGAGATGTTCGGCAACGACGCAGAGTTCCTGCTCGGCATCCACCGCAGCCACGCCGCCGAGTTGCAGGCCGACGCGGCCCACGACCGGCTCGCCCGGTCGCTGCCCCGCCGGCACCCGCACGGCTGGCTGGGCCGGCGCCAGCACCCCGCCCGCACCACCGACGCCCGCCGGTGACCGCCCCGCCGGTCACCCGGCGGGACGTCGCCGGGTTCCCGGGGCCGGCAGTCGTCGGTCCGGCCGTTGCCGGGTTTGTGCGGCCGGCAGTCGTCGGTCCGGCCGTCACGGGGGCGGTCGGACCGGCGGTTCCCGGCGGCCCGTTCGGCCCGGCCGGGGCGTCGGACCGTCGTGGCATGCTCGACGGCGTGACCGTACGCGCCGCCAGCACCGTGCTCGTCGGCCGGCAGCCCGAGCTGGCCGCGTTGCGCGTGGCGCTGGCCCGGGCCGGGGGCGGCGACCCGACCACCGTGCTGGTCGGCGGCGAGGCCGGTGTCGGCAAGACCCGGCTGCTGGAGGAGTTCGGCGGCCACGTCGCCGCGGCCGGGGCGCGGCTGCTGGTCGGCCAGTGCCTCGAGCTGGGCGAGGCCGGCCTGCCGTTCGCCCCGTTCGCGGCCGCGCTGCGCGACGTGCTGCGGCACGACGGCCCGGCCGCGTTCGCCGGCTACGAGGCGGAGTTCGCCCGGCTGCTGCCCGAGCTGGCCCGGATGCCGGCCGGTGCCGCCGTGCCCGCCGGGCCGGCGCTCGCCGACACCCCGCGCGGCTACCTGTTCGACCTGGTCGCCGAGCTGTTCCGGCGGCTCGCCGAGGACCGCCCGCTGGTGCTGGTGATCGAGGACCTGCACTGGGCCGACCGGTCCACCCGGGACCTCATCGGCTTCCTGGTGCGGGCCGCCCGCGCCACCCGCCTGCTGGTCCTCTGCACCTACCGCACCGACGAGCTGCACCGCGGCCACCCCCTGCGGCCCTTCCTCGCCGAGCTGGACCGGGTCCGCGGCGTCGACCGCGTCGAGTTGGGCCGGCTCGACCGCGACGGCACCGCCGCCGTGCTCGCCGACCTGCTCGGCGCCGAGCCGTCCGCCCGCGCCGTCGACGACGTGCACGACCGCACCCAGGGCAACCCGTTCTTCATCGAGGAGCTGGCCGCGGCCGGCAGCCCGGTCGGCTGCGCCGCGCTCCCCGAGACGCTGCGCGACCTGCTGCTGGCCCGGGTGGACCGGCTGCCCGAGCCGGCCCAGCGGGTGCTGCGGATCGCCGCCGCCGGCGGCACCCGCTTCGCCCACCGGCTCCTCGCCGAGGTGGCCGGGCTGCCCGAGGCCGAGTTGGAGGACGCGCTGCGCGCCGCCGTCGCCGGGCAGCTCGTGGTCGCCGACCCGGAGGGCGACTACGAGTTCCGGCACGCGCTGGTCCGCGAGGCGGTGCACGACGACCTGCTCCCCGGCGAGCACGCCCGGCTGCACGCCCGCTACGCCGCGGCGATCGAGACGCAGCCGCACCTGGTGGCCGCCGGTCGCGCCCCGGCCGAGATCGCCCACCACTGGTACGCGGCGCACGACCACCCGCGCGCCCTCACCGCCGCCCGGGTCGCCGCCGCCGCGGCTGCCGACCGCTACGCGTACGCCGAGCAGAGCCGGCTGCTGGAACGCGTCCTCGAACTGTGGGAGCAGGTGCCCGACGCCGCCGACCGCCTCGGCATGGACCACCTGCGGGTGCTGGAGGAGACGCTCACCGCGGCGGTCACCGCCGGCGACCTGAGCCGGGCGCTCACGCTCACCCGGGCCGCGCTGGCCGAGGTCGACTCCGCCGCCGAGCCGCTGCGCGCCGCCGGCCTGCTCGACCACCGGGGCCGGCTGCTCGCGCTGCTCGGCAAGAGCGACGGGGCGCCCGAGCTGCGCGAGGCGTACCGGCTGGCGGTCGGCGCGCCCGGTGGTCCGGCCCGGATCGGCGTGCTGGCCGACATCGCGGCGCACCTGATGAAGGTCGACCCCCGGGAGGCCGCAGTGGTCGCCGCCGAGGCGATCACGGGCGCGTCCGAGGCCGGCACCGACCTGGTGCTCCTGCCCACCCGGATCGCGGTGCGGCACCGAGTCGACGGCACCCCGGAGCGCGGCCTCGCCGAGCTGCGCCGGGTCGAGGCGCGCGCCCGCGCCGCCGGCGACTCGTGGGCGCTGGTCAGCGCGCTGGTCTTCCTCTCCGACGTGCTCTACGAGCTGGGCCGGTACGCCGAGTCCGAGCAGGCCGCCGCGGCCGGGGTGACCGAGGCCCGCCGGGTCGGGATCAGCCGCTCGATCGGCGCCTACCTGCTGTCGAACCGCGCCGAGGCGCTGATCGCGCTGGGCCGGTGGGACGAGGCGGACGCGACCTGCGCCGAGGCGGCCCGGATCGACCCGCCGGGCGTCTCCGGGCTGCACTGGCTCCAACTGCGCGCCGGGCTCCGGCTGGCCCGGGCCCATCCCGCCGCCGACGAACTCGTCGGGCGGGCGCTGGCGTTCCTGGGCCGGCCCTACCTCTGGCCGAACCACCGGCTGCCGCTGCACGAGTTGCGCGTCGAGGCCGCCCTGGCCGCCGACGACAAGCCGGAGGCGGTACGCGCGGCCCGCGCCGCCCTGGCCGACACGCACCTGGTCGACCTGCCCCGCGAGGGCTGGCCGGTGCTCAGCGCGGCGGCCCGGGCGGCGGTGCTGGCCGGCGACCGCACGGTGGCAGCCGAGGTGGCTGCGGCGGCGGCCGTGCTGCCCACCCGCCATCCGGCCGAACGGGCGCACGCCGCCCAGGTCGCCGCGCTCCTGACCGGCCTGCTTCCCGAGGGCGAGGAACCCGGCGAGGCGCTGGGCGCGTGGCGGGCCGCGGTGGCGGCGTGGCGGGCGGCCGGGCAGCCGTACCCGCTGGGCCGGGCGCTGCTCGGGCTGGCCGAGGTGGCCGCGGCGGCCGGCGAGCGGGACGAGGTGGCCGCCGCGGTCCGGGAGACGGTCGAGCTGGCCGCCCGCCTGGGCGCCACCCCGCTGGGCGAGCAGGCCGCCACGCTGGCCCGCCGGGTCGGGCTGCGTGGCACCGGGCGACCCGGGCCGGACCTGCTGACCAACCGGGAGCAGGAGGTGCTGCGGCTGGTCGCGGAGGGGCACAGCAACAGCCGGATCGCCGAACGGCTCTTCATCTCCCCGAAGACGGCTAGCGTGCACGTCTCCCGGATCATCGCCAAGCTCGACGTGACCAACCGGGTGGAGGCCGCCGCGCTGGCGCACCGCCTCGGCCTGCTCGACCCGCCGTCAACCGCCCCGGCCCCGCGTCGGGCCCGGTAGGCCGCCACCGCCTCCGGTGGGTGCGCGGCCGGTCAGCGACGGGGCAGATAGATCCGCCAGCCGGGAATCGTGATGACGCGCAGCGCGCCCAGGTCCGCGCCGAGCTGTCCGTCCAGCCGCGCGGCCAGCGGCGATCCGTCCGGGGCCACCCAGGCCGCGTCCGGGTCCGCGGCGACGGCCCGCCGATATTCCGGCAACCGGTCGAAGCCGGGGCGCAGCCGGTCGTCGACCACCGCGCATACCACGTCCTCGCCGGTGGCGAACGTGAGTCGGTTACAGGTCCAGTAGCCGCCCCACACGTGCCGGACCTCGAGCGCGCCGAGCGTGTCGACGAGCGCCCGGTGCCGATCGGCCTCGGCGTGCACGGCCGGCACCGCCCGGATCACGTCCACCGTGGCGCTCGCCCCGGTGCCGAGCACCCCGGCCAGCACCGCGACCGCCGCGGCCCCACCGACGGTGGCCCTCGCCGCCGCGGTCTTGATCGACTCCAGGTCGGGGAAGTGGCGGTATCCCGGCCGCCCCGACACCGCCACCTCGCCGAACTGGCGTCGCCCGCCGAGCGGCCCGGCCAGCAGCCCGCCGAGCGGCCGGGCGAGTGGGCGGGCGGCCTGCCACAGCGGCCAGAGCAGGGCGGGAACGGCGACCGCCAGACAGGACAGGTAGCGGCTGCTCTCGATCGGCGTCCGCCCGGCCGCGCTGCTCGCCGTGTACGCCGCCAGCACCGTCGCCGCGCCGGCGAGCAGCGCCAACCGCACACCAGCCGACACCCGCCGATCCGCCGGTCCGGCGGGATCGTCACCGGATCGTGGACAGGTGGCGTTCGCCGCGAACGGAACGTGTCCAAGACCTGTGCGCGCAACCGCGCCGCGCAGGGTGCGCCACGCGGCCAGCGCGGCGAGCAGCAGCAGGACCGGGAAGACCGGCGCCCACCAGAGCTGCCACGGAGTGCAGTGGCCGGGGGAGCAGAAACCCATGGCCAGCGGCGGGCCGAGGACCAGCCCGCCGTGCAACCGTTCGGCCCAGCCCGCCGCCACGTCCGAGCTGCTGGCCCGCACCACAGCGGTGAGCGGGTTGCGACCGTGGCGCAGGCTGTCCAGCAGCATCGGCGCGGCGCCCAGCAGCAGCGCGCCGACCAGCACCGCCCCGGCGCGGCCGGCCAGCTCCCGCCGTCGCCACACCAGCAGCAGCGCACCGAGCGCCGTCACGTACGGCAGGACCAGCGGGTCGACCCAGAGCAGCACGCCGGCGACCAGGCCCCAGGCCGCCCAGCGGGGCAGCCGGGTGCCCGGCCCGTCGGCGCACAGCCCGACCGTGAGCAGCGCCAGCGCCGTCCCGGCCGGATTCAGCTCCGGATAGCCGCCCCCGGCGATGAGCTGGTTCTTCACCACCCGGTCCGCGCCGAGCGCGAGCACGGCGACGACCAGCAGGGCGTACCAGGGGTCGCCGCCGAGCCGGCGGGTCAGCCGCCACGACAGCAGCAGGAACAGCGCGTACAACGCCAGCGTGGGCAGCCGCAGCACCAGCACGGACGGCCCGGCGACCGCGACCAGCGGCGCGGCCAGGTACGCCTCCAGCGTGCCCATGTAGGCCTGGCCGTAGAACCAGACCGGGAACGCGTCGCCGCGGGCGATGTGCAGGGCGGCCAGCCCCATGGTCGCCTCGTCGCTGTTGCTGGGTGGCGCGTCGGCGAGCAGCAGCGCCAACCGGTAACCGACGCCGGCGCACCCGACCAGCAGGGCGAGCAGCGTCGGCAGCCGGGGCCGCCGGGGCGTACGCGGCCGGTCGGCGTCGCGTGGCTCCTGGCGTACCCCGGCGGTCATGCCTTTGATCATGGCATCCGGCGGGTGGCCGGCGGGGGGTGACGCGGTCGACGGCCGGCCTCAGCCGGCGACGGCGATCCCCTCGCGGGCGGCGAGCGCCTGCTGGTAGAGGCGGCCGGCCCGGTACGACGAGCGGACCAGCGGGCCGCTCATCACGCCGGCGAAGCCGATCTCCTCGGCCTCCTCGCGCAGCTCGACGAACTCCTCCGGCTTGACCCAGCGGGTGACCGGGTGGTGCCGGGGGGAGGGGCGCAGGTACTGCGTGATCGTGATCAGCTCGCACCCGGCCTCGTGCAGGTCGCGCAGCGCCTGGGAGATCTCGGCGCGCTCCTCGCCCATGCCGAGGATGAGGTTGCTCTTGGTGACCAGGTTGGCGGCGCGTGCCTGCCGGATCACGTCGAGCGAGCGCTCGTAGCGGAACGCCGGGCGGATCCGCTTGAAGATGCGCGGCACGGTCTCCACGTTGTGCGCGAGCACCTCGGGCCGCGAGCCGAAGACCTCGGCGAGCTGCTCGGGCACCGCGTTGAAGTCGGGGATCAGCAGCTCGACGCCGCAGCCGGACCGGAGGGCGTGGATCTGCCGGACCGTCTCGGCGTAGAGCCAGGCGCCGCCGTCGGGCAGGTCGTCGCGGGCCACGCCGGTGATGGTCGCGTAGCGCAGGCCCATCGCGGCGACCGACTCGGCGACCCGACGCGGCTCGTCGGCGTCGAACTCGGCCGGCTTGCCGGTGTCGATCTGGCAGAAGTCGCAGCGCCGGGTGCACTGGTCGCCGCCGATGAGGAAGGTGGCCTCCCGGTCCTCCCAGCACTCGTAGATGTTGGGGCAGCCGGCCTCCTGGCACACGGTGTGCAGCCCCTCGCGCGAGACGAGCCCGCGCAGCTGCGTGTACTCCGGGCCCATCTTGGCCTTGACCTTGATCCACGGCGGTTTGCGCTCGATCGGCGTCTCCGCGTTGCGCGCCTCGATCCGCAGCATGCGGCGCCCCTCCGGCGCGACCGTCGCGGTGGACGCTGGCTGCTGAGTCGTCGGCGCAGAATGCTCGATCGTCACAAACCGAGCCTACGCCGGTCGGCGACGGTCGATGGACGTCGGGCGACGGCCGTCACGCCGGAAATGTTGTGACGCCGGACACGAGCGCCGAAAATATTCACGTCACAACGGGCGGTCGCGGTGCTAGCGTGCCGGCAGAGCTGCGACGGAGCCGAGTAGCGGACCGACCCGCCAGCCCAGAGAGCCGCCGGTTGCTGCGAGGCGGTCTGGCGCCGGCCCGCGAAGACCCTCCCGAGCTGCGGGAAGAACGGCCGTGTGTAAGGAAGGGCCCCTTTTTAACGCCTCCGGTAGAGGCGGGGCCCCCGCTTAACACCCGCGCCCAGTAGACCCCGCCCGGCTGGCCCCGGTGAAAAGGCGACGAACGAGGCTCCCGCTTGCGGCGGGGGCGAAGGTGTGGTGGCACCGCGAGGTTCCCGCTCGCCCACACCTCCCTGGGGATCGCGTTGCGATTGATCAAGGAGGTAGCCACCGTGCAACGCATCCTGTCCCACGAACTTTCCGCCCATGTCGGCGCGACCGTCCGGCTCGCCGGGTGGGTCCACCGCCGCCGGCTGCTCAAGTCGGTGGCCTTCCTGATCGTCCGGGACGCCACCGGGCTCGCCCAGGTGGTGGTCGCCGCGCCCGCCGTGCGCGCGCAGGTCGAGGCGCTTTCCGAGGAGACCGTCGTCGAGGTGGTCGGCACCGTGGTCGCGAACCCCGCCGCGCCCGCCGGGGTCGAGGTCGTCGAGCCGACGGTACGTCCGCTCGGCCCGCCCGCCGTGCCGCCCCCGTTCGACCTGTACCGGCCGGCGCTCACCGCGAGCCTGCCCACCCAGCTCGACCACGCGCCGACCGCGTTGCGCCACCCGACCCGGTCCGCCGCGCTGCGGATCTCGGCGGCGGCGGTGGCCGGCTTCCGGGCCACGCTCGACCGGCAGCGCTTCGTCGAGGTGCACACGCCCAAGGTGGTCGGCTCGTCCACCGAGAGCGGGGCGAACGTCTTCGCGCTGGACTGGTTCGGTCGGCCCGCCTACCTGGCCCAGTCGCCGCAGTTCTACAAGCAGCTCATGGTCGGCGTCTTCGAGCGGGTCTACGAGGTGGGGCCGGTGTTCCGCGCCGAGCCGCACGACACGGTGCGCCACCTGGCCCAGTACACCTCGCTCGACGTCGAGCTGGGCTTCGTGGCCGACCACCGGGACGTGATGGGCGTGCTGCGGGACACCCTCGCCGGGATGCTCGCCGGCGTTGTCGAGCGGGCCGCCGGCGCGCTGGACACGCTCGGCGTGACGGTGCCGCAGGTGCCCGCCGAGATCCCGGCGGTGCACTTCACCGACGCGCTGACGATCGCCGGGGCGCCGGCCGACGAGCCCGACCTGGCGCCCGCGCACGAGCGGGCGCTGGGGGAGTGGGCGCGGGCCGAGCACGGCAGCGACTTCCTGTTCGTCACCGGCTACCCGATGGCGAAGCGGCCCTTCTACACCCACCCGGACCCGGCCCGGCCGGCGTACGCGAACGGCTTCGACCTGCTGTTCCGGGGGATGGAGCTGGTCACCGGCGGGCAGCGGCTGCACCGGTACGACGACTACCTGGCCGCGCTGGCGGCGCGCGGCGAGCCGCTGGAGCCGTACGCCGGGTACGTGGACGCGTTCCGGCACGGGATGCCCCCGCACGGCGGTTTCGCGATCGGGCTGGAGCGGTTCGTCGCCCGGCTGACCGGCGCGGCCAACGTCCGCGAGGTGACCGCCTTCCCGCGCGACCTGCACCGCCTCACCCCGTGAGGCACGGCTCCGGCCCAGGAACACGGGGTCCTGGGCCGGAGCGACGTGCGGTACGCGATCAGGTGAAGTTCACGTCACTGCACCACATGTACGCCTGGTCGAGGTGGGATGCCTGCCAGATGACGAAGAGGATGTGGTGTCCGGTGTAGCCGGAGGTCGAGACGTTGAAGCTGATGTTCTGCGACGGCGCGTACCGGCCGGTCTGCGTGATGTAGTCGAGGTTGCCCCACCCGAGCGTCTGGGTGGTCGGGTTGAACCCCTGCTTGCTGACGTAGACCTTGAAGTAGTCGGCGCCGTGGCTGGCCTGGTCGTAGAGCTGCACGGTGAAGTTGCGGCTGATGTTCGTGGTCTTCCACGCCCCGGGCCGGTTCAGGCTGTCGTTGCGGGACAGCGCGTTGCTGCAGAGCTGCCCGTCGGGGGTGCGGGCCTGGAACTGGCCACCGAGGCCGTCGCGCAGCGCGCTCATCCAGTTCCACATGGTGTCGGCGTTGGCCTGGAAGGCCTGCCAGCACATCGGGTCCTGCTGCTGCATGGCCGGGTCGGTGTGGTGGCTGCCCCAGGTCTGCCAGCACTTGTAGGCGCGGGTGGCCGGGCTGACGATCGTGCCGTGGGCCTGGGCCGCGCCGGGCACGGCCAGGATGCCGGCGATCAGGGCGAGCGCCACGACGAGCGCGCGGACGGTTGATCGCGGTCGTCCGGATTGGTGGTGGGAACGCACGGTTACGTCCTCCTTCGGCGCATAGGATGGGAGTGGGAGCGCTTCCATACCCAGCGTCGCATTCACGACAGTAAATATCAATGCTTATCGATTGATCCTTCTTGGATCAGGCGGGACCGAGCAGGTCCCAGGCGTTGCCGGCGATGTCGCGGAAGACCGCGACCCGGCCGTACGGCTCGGTGCGGGGCGGGCGGACGAACTCGACGCCCGCGTCGGCCATCCGGCGGTGCACGGCGTCGAAGTCGTCGACCCGGAGGAAGAAGCCGACCCGGCCGTGCGTCTGGTCGCCGACGGCACCGGCCTGGTGCTCACCGTCGGCGCGGGCCAGCAGCAGCCCGGTGCCGCCGCCCGGCGGGCGGACCACCACCCAGCGCTTGGGCCGGCCGTCGTTCGTCAGCGAGGGCGAGTCCTCGGCCAGCTCGAAGCCGAGCACCTCGGTGAAGAACGCGATCGCCGGGTCGTACTCGGCGACGACGAGGGTGACCAGGTCGAGCCGCACCCGGTCAGACCCGGGTCAGCGTGGGCAGGTGCCGCTCCACCACCGGCAGCACGTCGGCGACCGTGACCGGCCGGCCCAGCTCGGCGCTGAGCGAGGTGACGCCGGCGTCCCGGATGCCGCAGGGCACGATCCGGTCGAAGAAGCCCAGGTCGCAGTCGCAGTTGATGGAGAAGCCGTGCAGCGTCACGCCCCGGGCCACCCGGATGCCGATGGCGGCCACCTTGCGCGCCGGGCCCCGGTCGTCCGCCGGCACCCACACCCCGCTGCGCCCCTCGACCCGGCCGGCGGTCAGCCCGAACTCGGCGCAGACGTCGATCAGGAGCTGCTCGGTGCGCCGGACGTACGCCACCACGTCGACCGGGTCGGGCAGGCGGACGATCGGGTAGCCGACGAGCTGCCCCGGACCGTGCCAGGTGATCTTGCCGCCGCGGTCCACGTCCACCACCGGCGTGCCGTCCGTCGGCCGGTCCCACGGCTCGGTCCGCTTGCCGGCGGTGTAGACGCTCGGGTGCTCCAGCAGCAGCACCGTGTCGCCCCGCTCGCCGGCCACCACGGCCTCGTGCAGCCGGCGCTGCTCGTCCCAGGCAGCCTGGTAGTCGAGCCGGCCGGCGCGGACGGCGGTCGGTCCGGAAGTCGTCACGCTCACCCGACCAGCCTAGTCCCGCCGGCCGGGCCACCTCCCGGTGACGCTCGTCGCGTCACGCCGGAGGCACCCGCCACACCCACACGTCCTCGACCCGTTCCGGCGGGCCGAGCAGCGCGGTGGCGGTGCGGCGCAACGCCTCCTCGTCGACGTCGAACTTGGCGCCGTGCACCCGGTCGGCCAGCACCACCGCCCGCACCCCCCAGTAGCGCAGGTCGGCCCGGGACTCCTCGATGCTGCCCTCGGTGATGATCGGCACCAGCCCGGTCCGCCCGGCCTGATCCATCAGCGTGTCGAAGGTGCGCGGCACCGGGCCGATCCGGCCCCGGCCGTCCGGGCCGCCCGGGCCGAGGAAGAAACCGGCCGGGATGCGGAACTCACCCTGCCGGTGGGCGAGGGCGTACGCCTGCCAGCGCTGCCCGTCCGGATAGACGTCGACGGTCAGCGGCAGCGGGGTGAGCACCCCGTCGGGCGGGACGTAGCGCTGCCAGGCCCCGCCGGTGATGAACGCCGGGATCGGCTCGCGGACGCTGGTGAGCAGCGGGGTGGGCAGCAGCGGCAGCAGCGCGGCGGCGAAGCCGACCAACCAGGCCGCGCCGGTCACCCGCCGCCGGGGCGGCCGGGCGCGCAGCGCGTCGATCGCGTACGCCAGCAGCAGGCCGATCACCGGTGCGACGACAAGCGCCAGCCGGGACGGCAACGCCGCGTTGACCACCGGCAGGTTGTCCAGCACCCCGAACGGCAGCAGTTGGTCGGTACGCCGGCCGTTCCACTTGGCGGTCGGCCCCCAGGAGAGCACCGCGAAGACCACAGCGGTCACGCCGAGCGCGAGCAGGGTGGCCCGGAACGCCCGGTCGGCGCGCCGCCAGAGCAGCGCGAAGCAGGCGACCGCGAGCAGCAGCAGCGGCACCCCGAAGAACGAGTTCTCCTCGGTCGGGTTGGGGGCCAGCGAGGTGCCGAACCCGGCCCAGCCGGCCAGCGACCGGCGCGGGTACGACAGGTACGCGGCGATGTCCTCGGAGTGGATCAACGGGTCGAAGCCGGTGCCGTGGAACCGTTGCGGCCCGGCGAAGTGCAGCCAGAGCGGGTACGCCAGCAGCACGCCGGCCACCAGCGCGGTCACCCCGAGCCCGGCCGCCATCCGGGGCAGCGCGGCCCGCACCTCCGCGCGCCGGGCCGGGTGCAGCGCCCAGACCAGGAGGAACGCGGCGAGCGCCAGCGCGGTGAAGAACAACCCCTCGGCGGCGATCGAGAACGCGACGGCCACCAGCAGGCCGAGCACGATCCCGCCGCGGACCGCGCGACCGGGCCGGCGCAGCCGGAACACGCCCCAGATCAGCAGCGGCACCAGCCAGCCGGCGGTCCAGTTCAGGTGCGCGTTGGCGTGCGACACCATCGCCGGGCAGTAGGCGATGAACAATGCCCCCACCCCGGCGGCCAGCCGGCTGCCGACCAGGTGCCGGCTGAGCAGCCAGTACCAGGCCACCGCGGTGGCGGCCAGGTTGAGCGTGAGGATCACCAGGAACGTGGCGGGCGGCCCGACCAGGTACGTCAGCGGCGCGAAGACCGCCGCGTACACGGTGATCGAGGTGTTGACCGCGAGGTTCACCCCGTCCGGGACGTTGATCAGGTGGGTGAAGAGCGGGTTCTCGCCGTGGGTGAGCGCGTGCCCGCCGAAGGCCAGCAGCCACTCGAAGAGCGCCTGGTCGCTGGCGTTGACGGTGATCGTCCGCGTGTTCGGGTCCCGCCACATCCCGCTGGTCACCCAGAGCGCCAGCGCCACCGCGGCGAGTGTCACCAGCAGGTCGGCACGCCGGTCGCGGGCGGCGGTGGCGGGCGGCGGGTCGGCGACCGGGGAGGACGGCACGCAGCGGACGTTACCAACCGGACCCGGGCACACCGCCCGGACGGTGAATGTGTGACCGACAGCCATTCCCGTCGATGAAACACGGACGTAACGTTCCGGCAACTCGGAGAGTGACCCAGTTCACATTCCATGATCGGGAGGTCCCCGTGTCCCGCTCCTCATCCCTCATCACCCGCCTCGCCGGGGCGGTGGCCGGGGTCGTGCTGGCCGCGGCCGGCGTCCTGGTCGCCGCGCTGCCCGCGCAGGCCGCTTCGTTGACCCAGGTCACCGGGTTCGGCTCCAACCCCGGCAACCTGACCATGTACGCCTACCGCCCGGACGGCCTGCCCGGCAACGCGCCCGCCGTGGTGCTGCTGCACGGCTGCACCCAGAACGCCGCCACCTACTTCACCAACTCCGGCTGGCAGAAGTACGCCGACCAGTGGAAGTTCGCGCTGATCGTGCCGCAGCAGCCCGCCGGCAACAACGCCAACTCCTGCTTCAACTGGTTCGAGACCGGCGACACCGCCCGGGGCCAGGGCGAGGCGCTGTCGGTCAAGCAGATGGTCGACTACGCGAAGTCGAACTACGGCACCGACGCCGGCCGCGTCTACGTCAGCGGTCTCTCCGCCGGCGCCGCGATGAGCGCCGTCATGCTCGCCACCTACCCGGACGTGTTCGCCGCCGGCTCGATCGTCGCCGGCCTCCCGTACCGCTGCGCCACCAGCACCACAAGCGCGTTCAGCTGCATGAACCCGGGCGTGGACAAGACCCCGGCGCAGTGGGGCGACCTGGTCCGCAACGCGTATCCCGGCTATGCCGGCAAGCGGCCCCGGGTGGCCGTGTGGCACGGCACCAGCGACTACACGGTCAACGTGGCGAACGCGACCGAGTCGCGGGACCAGTGGACCAACGTGCTCGGCGTCTCGCAGACCCCGACCAGCACCTCGTCCCTGCCGGGTGGCACCAGCCTGGAGGTCTACGGAAGCGACCAGGTGCGCGTCTACCGCGTCTCCGGCATGGGCCACGGCACCCCGGTCGACCCGGGCCCGGCGGCGGACCAGTGCGGCACCGCCGGGGCGTACTTCCTGGACACCATCTGCTCGACGTACCGTGACGCGCTCTTCTTCGGCCTCGGAGGCGGCGGCGCCACGCCCAGCCCGACCCCGACGGCGACCGCGTCACCGACCGCGTCGCCCACCCCGACCGCGTCGCCGACCACCGCGCCGGTCTGCGTCACCGCCAGCAACTACGCGCACGTCGCGGCCGGCCGGGCCTACCAGTCCGGCGGGTACGCCTACGCGCTGGGCAGCGGTCAGCGGATGGGCCTCTACAACACGTTCTACACCACGTCGTTGAGGCAGACCGGGCCCAGCTACTGGGTCATCGGCTGCTGACCCGATGTAAGGAGGGGCCCCCGCTTAACGCCTCCGGTAGAGGCGGGGGCCCCGATTAACACCTACCAGCAGCTCGCGTCGCCCTCAGCCGGTGAGGGCGGCACGCAGCGCGCCCGGCAGATCCGGATGGGTCCAGGTGAAACCGGCCCGGTCGAGCACGCCCGGCAGCACCCGGGTGCTGGTGAGCGCCTCGTGCGCGAAGCCGCCGAGCACCACCTGCAACGCCACCGCCGGGATCGGCATGATCGCCGGCCGGTGCAGCTGGTGGGCCAGCTCCCTGGTGAACTCGGCGTTGGTGACCGGCGCCGGACCGACCACGTTCACCGGGCCGGCCACGTCGTCGCGGGCCAGCAGGAACGCGGTCGCGTCCAGCCAGTCCGGCATCGAGATCCACGGCAGCCACTGTCGGCCGTTGCCCAGCTTGCCACCGACGCCCAGCCGGAACGGCAGGAGCTGCGGCTTGAGCAGACCACCGTCGCGGTGCAGCGGCAGCCCGGTCCGCAGCCGCACCACCCGTACGCCGGCGTCCTCGGCCGGCCGGGTCGCCGCCTCCCAGACCCGGCAGACGTCGGCGAGGAACCCCTCGCCGGCCGGCGCGTCCTCCTCCACCGTGCGGTCCCCGGTGTTGCCGTACCAGCCGACCGCGGAGGAGTTCAGCAACGCGGCCGGCCGGTCCGCAGCGGGCAGGCCGGCGATCGTGATGGCGAGCGTGGTGGTGCTGTCCACCCGGCTGGTCCGGATCAGTTTCTTGTAGTCGTCGTTCCAGCGCTTGTCGCCCACCCCCGCGCCGGCCAGGTTCACCACCGCGTCGGCGTCCGCGACCACCTGCGGGTCGAGCTGTGCGGCGGACGGATTCCACTGCCGCTCGTCCGGGGTGCGCGGCGCGCGGCGGACCAGGCGGGTGACCTGATGCCCGTCCGCGCCGAGCCGGTCGACAAGTCGGGTGCCGAGGAAGCCGGACACGCCGGCCATGAGGATCCGCATGCTCACATCTTCGGGTACGCGACGCGATCCGGATGCGTGGAGCGGAATCACTCACTCGTCACGCACGCCGCGCACCTGGTCGAACCCGGAACGTCAGCCGGCCGGCCGACTGACTGGGCGAACAGCTACCAGCTCATCCAGCCCGACGAAGTCGGCGGGATTGGTGGTGTAGAGAGGAAGGGCGTTGGCATGCGCGACGGAAGCGATCATCAGGTCAGTCACTCGGCGGCGTGTCCCACGCCCGGCGGCACGCACGGCTGCTGAGATCAGGCCGAAAGCCCGTGCTGCCTCCGCGTCGAACACAAGTGGCTCGAAAGTGGCCTCGACATGCTGCAACACACTCATCCGGCGGGCCCGCTCGCCGGGATCGTCGGTGTGATGCGGGCCGGCCGAGAGTTCCGCAAGGGTGACTGCGCTGATCACCATCTCGTCGGGCAACTCCGACGCGACCAAGCCGCTCAGATGGATGACGATGTTGGTGTCGATCAAGCCCCGGACGGAGTTCTCACCAGTCACGACTGAGGAGATCCTGGTCCATCGCGGCATCGAGGTCAGCTCGCAGCCGTGCCTCGTCGAGCCTGGGGGCGCTGGCGAAGGTCGCGAGCACCTCGGCTCTGGGTACGAACATGCGCCTTCGGATCGGAATCAACCGCCCGATCGGCGTGCCATTGCGCGTGATCGTGAAGGATTCGCCGCGCTCCACCCCACGCATGATGGCGCCGGAGTCGTTTCGCAGCTCACGTTGAGTGATCTCTCGATGGGCGTGCTCAGCCACGCCGAAATCTTATCCCACAGTTGCTACGAAGTGCTACACGGTGAGCTGACGACTACCGGCGCAGCGTCGCGTGGGCGTGTCGCGCCCCGCAGCCGAGACGCCTCGGCAGCGGTATGCCTCAGCGTCATATTTATGACGCTGAGGCATACCGCATTCGACGAGACATGTCTGCCGTCCGCGACACGCCCGGCACCGGAGCGGTCGCGCCACTCCCCGGTGCGGCCGTCGATGGCCTCCCGCCGGGTGTCGCCCTGGCGCAGGTGCCGGGCGTACTCGTCACCCTGCCGCACTCACGCGGTCGCCGGGGTGGTGCGCAGGTCGGCGAGGAGGCGCTCCACCTCGGCGAACGCCGCCTCCGGCAGCGGCCCGTGCGCCAGCGCGCCGAGGTTCTCCTCGGCCTGGCCGACGGTCCGGCAGCCGGGGATGGGCAGGGTCTGCGGGCTGCGGGCGAGCAGCCAGCCCAACGCGCCCTGGGCGAGCGTGCGCCCGTCGGCGGTGAGCGCCTCGCGGACCCGGGCCACCCGATCGGCCCACTCGGCGCGCGGCACGCCGTCGCTGAACCAGGTCAGCCACTCGGGGGCCACCCCGCGCACGTCGTCGTCGCCCCGGGCGGTCGGGGTGTCCTGATACTTCGCCGTCAGCAGGCCCATCGCCAGCGGCCCCCGGTTGAGGCTGGCCAGGTCGAACTCCTCGCAGACCGCGAGCATCGCGGCGTTGTCCCGCAGCACCGACTGGTCGTGCTGGATCGCCGCGCAGTGCGGGCCCGCCTCGGCGAACGCGCGCGCCGAGGCCGGGTCGTCAGTGCTCCAGCCGTACGCCCGGATCTTGCCCTCGCCGACCAGGTCCTCCAGCGTGCCGACCAGGTCCAGCGCCTGCGGCACCGGCAGGCCGCCCAGGTGCAGTTGGTAGAGGTCGACGTGGTCGGTGCCGAGCCGGCGCAGCGAGCCCTCCAGGCTGCGCCGCGCGTATTCCGGGCTGCCGTCCTCGCCGGCGGCCTGCCGGGTCGCCTCGTCGGTCGGGTAGCCGAACTTGGTGGCGATCACCGCCCCGTCCCGGCGGCCGGCGAGCGCGCGACCGAGCACCCGCTCGCTGTGCCCGGCGCCGTAGTTGCTGGAGGTGTCGAAGAGCGTTGCGCCCAGCTCCAACGCCCGGTGGATCGTGCGGACCGACTCGTCGTCGTCCACCTCGCCCCAGCCGAGCGGCTGCGTGCCCGCCCAGAGCGGGCCGCCGATCGCCCAGCAGCCCATGCCGATGGCGCTGACCTCGATGCCGCTGCGGCCCAACAGTCGTGTCGTCGTCATGGTTTCAGTGTCCTATCTCGAGTGCGCTCGAAGTCGACCCGTTTCCCGCCAGCCGCGGCAGGAGCGGCGCGAACGCGTCGACGGCGTCGGCGCGTACCACGAAGCGGGTGACGCCCCAGCGGCGCCGGTGCCCCGCCACCGCCGCGACGATCTCGTCGGCGGTGCCGATCAGCACGAACGGAGTGGCCAGCACCTCGGCCGGAGTGAGGCCGGTCTCCGCGGCCGTCTCGGCCGCGACCGCCTCCGCGTCGTCGGTGACCGCGACGCGCTGCACCAGCGCCTCCAGCGCCGGCGCGTCCTCCCGGCCGGCCGCACCGGCCGCCATCTGGGCGAGCTGCGCGTCGAGCTGGTCGGCCCGCCACCGCACCTCGTGCCGGTGGCCGTCCGGCAGGGTACGCCCGAAGCCGGTCAGGCCGACCACGTCGGCGTGCGCGCCGGCCCACCGCAGCAGCGTCGAGTTGGCCGTGCCCACGGTGAGCGGGATCCGGCCCTGGACCGGCCGCGGACCGGCGAGGCGGGCGGCGTGCGCGGCCAGGTCCGGCGTGTCCACGGTGACCTCGTCGCCGGCCAGCAGCGCCCGGACCGCCTCGGCCACCGCCACGCAGCGGCGGACCCGGCCGGCGACGTCCGGGCGCTCGCGCCCGACCGCCCGCCACTCGCCCGGCGTGTGGCCGGCGCCGAGGCCGAGCCGCGCCCGGCCGCCGGAGACCACGTCCAGGGTGGCCACGTCGGCGGCGAGCAGGATCGGCTCCCGGACGCCGGCGTTCGACACGTACGAGCCGAGGCCCAGGGTGCCCGTCACCGCCGCGGCGGCGGCCAGCGCCACGAACGGGGACGGGCCGAAACCCGGGTGGTCGGCGGCCAGCAGCGCGTCGAAGCCGGCGGCCTCGACGGTGCGGGCCAGCTCACCCCAGCTCACCGCGTCGGTGGGCCGGGCCTGCACGGAGAAGGTCGCCATCGGCCCAGTCTCCGCCGCGCCCCCCGCTCCCCACCCACCCCTTCTGCCAAGGGCCGAACGGTAAGGAGGGGCCCCCGCTTAACGCCTCGTGCATAGCAGGGGCCCCCGCTTAACAACCTCAGACCGCGTCGAGCCGCACCAGATCGGCGGGGGAGAGGCGGAGCGCGCCGGCCGCGACGTTCTGCTCCAGGTGCGCCGGGTCGCCGGTGCCCGGGATGGCGAGCACGTTCGGGCCCCGGGCCAGCGTCCAGGCCAGCCGGACCTGGGCGGCGGTGACGCCGTGCTCCCGCGCCACCGCGAGCACCTCCGGGTGTTCCTCGCCGGTCGCACCCGCCTCCCGTCCGCTGGTGACGATCGAGAAGAACGGCACGAACGCGGTGCCGTGCGCGGCGCAGTCCCGGATCAGCTCGTCGTGGATCCGGCGGTAGCCGAGCCCGTACGAGTTCTGCACGCAGACCACCGGGGCGATCGTCCGCGCCTCGGCGACCTGGTGCGCGCGGACCGCGGAGACACCGAGGTGCCGGATCAGCCCGGCGTCGACCAGCTCGGTGAGCGCGCCGAAGTGCTCGGCCAGCGGCTCCGGCCCGTACACCCGCAGGTTGACCACGTCCAGGTGGTCCCGGCCGAGCTGGCGCAGGTTCTCCTCGACCTGGCCGCGGAGCTGCTCCGGCCGGGCCGCCGGCAGCCACTCGCCGGACGGGTCCCTGCCCGGCCCGACCTTGGTGACGATGACCAGATCCTCCGGGTACGGCCAGAGTGCCCGGTTGATCAGCTCGTTGGCCGAGCGCAGCGGTGAGAAGTAGAACGCCGCCGTGTCGATGTGGTTGACGCCCAGCTCGACCGCGCGGCGCAGCACGGCGACGGCCCGGTCGCGGTCGCTGGGGCTGCCGTCGGCGTTCGCGGTGAGCCGCATCGCGCCGAGGCCGATCCGGTTGACGGTCAGGTCGCCGAGCTGCCAGGTGCCGGCCGCGTCGGCGTGGACGGTGTCGTTGGTCATGCGGGTCCCCGTTCTTCGAAGTGGTCCTGCCGCGCCCGGCTTACCCGGCGGGCACAACAACCTGGTTCCACGGACGCTCCGGTGCGCCGGTTCAGGTCGGAACGGCCGGGGCCGGTCCTCCGCGAGGGAGAACCGGCCCCGACGGTCGGAGCGCGTCATCTAGACGGGCATGGTCAGCTCCAGCGCGGTCGCCTCGGCGACCAGCGCGTCGATCACCTCATTGCCGGCCGGCGGAGGAGGCCCACCGGCACGCTTCAGCAACACCAGGGAGACCAGGAGGACCCCGCGCAGCAGTTGCGAGAGGGTGGGGTGGCGGCCCGCGTTGTAGAACCGGAGGAGGTGATCCACAAAGACCGCGAACACCTCCGGATCAAGGTCGCAACTGCCGTTGCGGTGGGGAGCCAGACCTGACGCCACCTCCATGACCTCCGCCACCGCCTGGGCCTGACCGAGGTATACCCGCCCGACCCGGAGCGCGGGGTCCCACACCGGTCTCTCGGCAGTCTGGAACGGATAGCTCACGAGGCGAACTCGATCTTCACCTGAACGCCGGCGTCCTCGGCCAAACGTCTCAACCTTTCCGTGATGACCGTGCGCGTCTGCGCGTCGATCTTCTTGTTGGGGAAGCGGAAGCCGATGACGGCGTTGCGGTAGTCGGCGGGAAGGATGGTCCGAGACTTCAGATACTTCGCGAACTTTCCGTCAATTTGCGCGACGAGCCACGCTTCGTCTCCCCACCACGGGATTCCGTCCTTGAGCTCCCACAGTTCGCCGTTCTCGATGCTGTCGATGTCGGTGACGATCTGCTTCGTGACGGGGTCGATGACAACGTACTCCTTCTCACCGTCCAGGCAGCCCCCCACGTTGTGGACAAGCAGCGCGGTCGAGCCGGCAGCCACGTAGTAGGTGTGGGTCTCGGCAACGGTCAGGTTGTGCATCACCTGCGGCCCGTCGAAGGTCCGGACGCCGGAGACTCGGACCGTTCCGCCGTCCGGGTTGCGCAGGGTGCTGCCCACCGTCAGGTCCGCGGCGTCCACCCAGCGCCGACCGTCGACGTCCCAGAACGGGTGGTGCGGCGTCGTGTGTACGGTCGCCTCCGGTCCGGTGGCCGGTGTGACCGTCACGTCGGTGAGGGTCGGATCGGTGCTCCGGATGAGGTCGGTCACCGGCCGGGCGGCAGATTCGCCGGTCGTCGGATCGGTGGCCAGGACCCGATCGCCGACCCGGATGTCCGCGATGGGCTTGCTGCTGCCGTCGGCGAGCAGCACCGGCGTGTCAGCGGAGAAACTGTTGCGGGTCAGGCACGAGGTGAGCCGCAGTTCACGTCGTGCCTTGTTGGCCACCGCGAGATCCGCCTCGGCCTGTTTGGCGGCGCGGCTGAGGGTGTAGAGCTGCTTGGCGGCTTTGAAGCCGGCGCCGACGAGTTTGGCGATGCCGGCGAAGGCCAGTGTTTCCAGGGCGAGGGTGCCGAGGTGCAGCAGGGTGTCGGCGAGTCCTTGGTCGCCGTTGATGTATTTGTAGATGTTGAGGCCGACATCGCCGATGGTGATGATGGTGCCGAGGACGACGCCGCAGACGACGGTGGCGATGCAGCCGATGCCGAGTGCAACCGCGACCGGGATGAGCAGGGTGGTGATGCCGGCGATGATCTGGGTGAGCAGGGTCAGGGTCTGGCCGCCGCGGAAGTCGGGGTCCAGGACGGTGGCGAGGCAGTTCTTGGCCAGTTGGCTGCCGTCGGGGTAGACACCGCAGAACGCCGAGTTGGTGTAGGCGCGTGTGGCCAGTTCGGCGGGGTCGGCGATGACGTTGCGGACGCAGTTCTTGGCGTAGTCACCCTTGGTGCCGGTGAGCAGCTTCTCCCACTCGCCCAGGGGTCCCTCGGCGGTGTACTCGACGGTGCACTTGCCGATTTCCAGGCCCTTGGCCGACTCGTATTCCTGGTAGGCGTCGCGGGCGGCGGCGTTGGCCTCGTCGGCGCTCTTGCCGGCGGCGATCGCCGAGTCGTAGGCGCGGACCGCGGAGGCGTTGGCCTCCCTGGCGGACTGGACCGCGTGCTCGTGTGAGGTCACGGCCCAGGACGCCGACCGGATCGCGCTGCGCGCCGACGCCGACGCCCTCGTCGCGGCGGCCTTCGCGGTCTGCACCGCGGCGGCGGCCTTCTCGGCGGACTGGCTGGCCTGGTTGGCGTACTGGGCGGCCTGGGTGGCGTAACCGGCGGCCTTCTGCGCCGACGCGGCGGCCTGGTTGGCGTAGTCCGCCGCGGCAGCGGCGTCCTTGCGGGCCTGCGCCGCGACCGACTGCGCGGTCATCGCGTCCTGCACCGCGGTCTGCGCGATCTGGTTGATCCGCTGCACCAGCCCGGCGACCACCGCCAGGTGCGCCGCACCCTCCTGGTCCCGCTCGGCCGCGGCGTAACGACCCTCGTCGAGGAACTGCCGCAGCCCCGGCGGCGGCCCGTCCAACGCCACCTGCGCGGCGGCCTTCAACTCCGGCCCGCTGTCCGCACTGGCCATGATCTGATTGACCTGGACACGCTGCCCGACCGCCGCCGCCGTGTACTGCCCCGAGGCGATGAACTCACGCAGCTTCTGCCCGTCGCCGGAGTTCAACGCCTCCTGCGCCTTCTGCGCCAGGAACGTGTCACCGGCCTTCGTCGCCGCCGACATGATCTGGTTGACCTTCAACCGGTCCTGCGTGTAACGACCGGTGTAGTTCTGCGTCCGCAGGAACTCCGACACCTGCGCGTCGCTGCCGGCCAACGCCGCCAACGCCGCGTCCCGCAACGCCGGAATGTCGGTGACCGCCAGGTCCCGCACCGCCACCCGGTCGTCCTGCCCGGCCGCCTCCGCGATCCCCGTGCGCACGAACTCCACCACCTGCGCGTCAGCACCGGCGAGCGCGGTCATCGCCGCCTCACGCGTCCACGTCCCCGACGCCTGGCTCAGGTTCAACGCCACCTTGCGGGCCTTGACCACCGCCACCGCCGGGTCGGTGCCCGGGTTCAGCACCTCGGCGATCAACTGGTTGGTCTCCGCGTCGCGCTGCGCGGCCTGCACCGCGTCCCACTTCGCCGCCGCCTGCGCCTGGCCGTACTGCGCCGCCGCCTGCCGCGCCGCCTCCGAACCCTCGTCCTGCCACACCGCGAGCCGCTCGGCATCCGCCGCCCGCGCCGCGTTGTAGATCTCGATCGCCTGGCCGGCGGTCTCCACCGCCGCGTTCGCCGCCGCGGTCGCCGCGGTCGCCGCCGCCGTCGCCCGCGCCGCCGCCGTCGCCGCCTCACCGGCATGGTTCGCCGCGTCGATCGCGGCGTCAGCCGCCTGCTCCGCGTGCTGCGCCGCCCGATTCGCCGCATCCCGCGCCCGGAACGCCGCATTCGCGGCCACCAGCAGATAGCTCTCTGCGGCATTCGCCGCACGCAACGCCCGATCCGCGTCGGCCCGCGCCTGCTTCGCCGCCGCGATCGCGTCCTTCGCGTCCGCGCCCGCCGCGTTGGCGTAGCGGGTCGCGTCGTCGTTGGCGGTCGCGGCCAACTTCGCGTTGGTCGCCGCCGACCGCGCCGCCACCACCGAATCCAGACCCGCCTGGATCGCCAGACCGGCCAAATTCGCCGTGGTCGCGAAATCCCGCGACAGACGCGCGTTGTCCCGCGCCTCCTGCGCCCGCACCCGCGCCGCGTCCGCCTTCGACGCATCCGTCGCCGCACCCGCCGCCGCGTTGTACGCCCTCGTCGCCGCCCGCTCCGCCTGCGACGCCGCCGACGCCGCCCGCTGCGCCGCCGCCGCCGCCGCCCGCGCCGCCCGATTCGCCGACGCCGCCGCCTGCACCGCCACCTTCGCCGCCGACGCCGCCTTCTGCGCCGCCACCGCAGCCCGCTTCGCCTGCGCCGCCGCCTCACGCGTGTCGTTACGCGCCGCCTCCGTCGCCGCCGCCGCCAACTGCGCCGACCGCTTCGCCGCCTCCGCCGCCTCCTTCGCCCGCGCCGCCTCACCAACCGCCCGATCGGTCTCCTGCTTCGCCAGATCCCCCTGCGCCTGCGCCTCCGCCCGCAACGCCGTCAGCGTCTCGGTCTCCTGATCCCGCGCCGCCGCAACCGCCCAACCACCATCCAGGAACGACTCCAACGCCTCCGGCGTCCCCGCATCCAACGCCTTCTGCGCCGCCGCCTTCACCTGCGGCCCACCCGCAGCCATCGCCTGATTGACCCGCACCCGCTGATCCGTCAACCACCGCGACTGCCAACCCGAATCCACGAACTCCCGCAACACCGACGGATCACCAGAATCCAACGCCTGCTGCGCCGCCGCCTTCACCTGATCACCACCGGCGGCCATCAACTGGTTCACCCGCACCCGGGCATCGGTGTCCGACGGCTGCCGCCACCCACTCATCAGGAATGTCGACAGCGCATTCGTGTCACCGGCGTCGAAGGCGTTCAACGCCGTCTGTGCCGCCCCCCGCACCGCCGGCCCGGACTCGGCGATCACCGCCACGACCGCGTCCCGTTCGTCCAGCCGCTGCGCCTTCGCCCAGCCGTCGCTCACGAACGCCCGGATGTCGTCGTCGGAGCCGACCAGGGCCAGCTCGGCGGCGGCCCGCACCTTGGTGCCACCGTTCAACCACGCCTGCACCACCGGGGTCCGCTCGACGGCCGGAGGCGGCGGGTCCTCCGCCCGGGCCGGACTCGCCGGAAACAGCCCGACCAGTAGGGCCAACGCCGTGAGGTGGGCTACCGCGGCCCGTCGCCATCCGGCACGGCGGCGCCGTGCCGGTGGTGCGACTTCCTCGGACATTCTCAGAACCATGCCTGCTCCCCGTGGAAATGCGCGCCGCCCCGGACGGGACGGCGCCGAGACTAGAACGAGATGAGGGACGGACTCGGCGGATCGGCGGGATGCCCGGCTGGGGCCTCACGCCGACGGCGCTGCCTTGACGTGTGATCGTGAGTGATGACGCCCCCCGAGGCCAACGTCGCCCGCAGAGCCGGACGACCGGACGCATCGACATCTGCCGCGTTCGATGTGGACTGATGCACACGCTACAAGTGCCGGGTGGGCGGCACTGCCCCGGTGGACATGTCCGGCATCACATCCGCTGCCGGCCGGAGTCTGACTACTCGCCCTCGTCGCGGTCGTCGGGCTGCTCGTGCCAGCGGGCCCGCCAGGCCGCCTCGTGCGCCTCGTGGCTGGTCCGCTCCTCGAAGATGAGCTTCCGCAGCGCCCGTCGGCCCTCGTCGAAGACGACCACCTCGGCCGCCACCATGCCCACCGTGATGACGGTCAGGATGGTCATCGCGATCAGGCCCGGCACCCGCTCCGCGACCGGGACCGTCGCGCCGAGCAGCAGCACCGCCGCGACCCGGGTCCAGCTCACCGTGCGCAGCGTCCGCGCCTGGAACAGCATGTTGCCGCAGAGGTAGCAGGCCACGCCCCCGAAGAGCAGCGGTACGGCCGGCCAGTGCGCGGGCTCGGTCGGCGGTACCCGCGGGTCGGCGATGTCGTGCACGATCATCTCGGCGCCGAGCGCGAACAGGATGATGCCCGCGATCATCGGCAGGAACAGGTACGCGTACGCGTCCCGGGCCATCGCCACCCGCGGCCCGTCCCGCGCGGCGTGCAGGGCGATCCGGGCGGCCGGCCCGACCAGGTCGTAGTGCGCCCACCAGAGCGCGGCGGTGAAGAAGATGCCGAGCACCGCCGCCGCCACGGCCGGCCAGGTGGGCGGCTGCCCGAGCAGGTTGCTGCCCACGCCGACCGAGATGACCGACTCGCCCAGCGCGATGATCAGGATGAGGTCGTACCGCTCGGTCCAGTGCTCGGCCGAGGCGACGCCCCAGCCCCACGTGCCGGCGATCATGCCGGTGCCGTACTGGAGCAGCACGACAGTGGCCCACAGCCCGTCCCGGACCACCGAGGCCGAGACGAGTCCGTCGATCTTCGGCGGCACCAGCGCGGCGACCAGCAGCAGCGCGGTGCTGCCGATCGCCTCCGGGGCGAACCGCATCAACTGCCGGCGCTCGTTCGGGCTGTCCCGCACCACGTGCCGGTAGAGCAGCAGGTGCACCACGCGCAGCACGGTGTAGCTGATCGCGGCGACGATCGGGCCGGCCGCGTTGCCGCGCGGGTCGCGGAACGCGTTCGGCAGCGACAGCGCGAACGTGAACAGCGCCGCCATGCCGACCGTCATGAGCACCGGGACGAAGCCCTCACCGAGCCGGACCCGGGTGGCGACCACGCTGTGCACCACCCACGACCACCAGAGCACGGCGAGGACCAGCAGCGCGTGCAGCAGCGCGCCGCCGGTCACCTGGAGCGCGGTGGCCCGGGTGATGATGAAGAACGAGAAGACGAAGACCAGGTCGAAGAAGATCTCGAACCGGTCCACCCGGGCACCCGGGGCCACCGGCACCGCCGGCCCGAGGCGCCCCCGCCACCCGTACCCGCCCACCGGCCGAGTCTGTCAGCGTGCGGTCCGCGCCGGGCCGGAAACGGCGAAGGGGTACGCGGCCGGAGCCGCGTACCCCTTCGTGTGCCCGAGGCGTCAGAGGCCCAGTTCGGCCTCGAAGTTGCCGGCCTCCAGCCGCTCCTTGACCGCGGTCAGGAAGCGGGCGGCGTCGGCGCCGTCGATCAGCCGGTGGTCGTACGACATGGCCAGGTAGACCATCGACCGGACCGCGATGACCTCGCCCAGCTCCGGGTCGTTGACCACGACCGGGCGCTTCACCACGGCGCCCGTGCCGAGCATCGCCGACTGCGGCGACGGCACGATCGGGGTGTCGAACAGCGCGCCCCGGCTGCCGGTGTTGGTCAGCGTGAAGGTCGCCCCGGCCATCTCGTCCGGGGTGATCTTGTTGGCCCGGGTGCGCTCGGCCAGGTCGGCGATCCGCTTCGCGATGCCGCCCATGTTGAGGTCACCGGCGTTGTGGATGACCGGCACGAGCAGCCCGCGCTCGGTGTCCACGGCGATGCCGAGGTGCTCGGCGGCCGGGTAGGTGATGGTGCCGCCGTCCAGGTCCATGCTGGCCTGGATGATCGGGTAGGTCTGGAGCGCCTCGATGGCGGCGAGCGCGAAGAACGGCAGGAAGGAGAGCTTCACGCCGTGCCGCGCCTGGAACGACTCCTTGGCCCGGGCCCGCAGCTTGGCGACCTTGGTGACGTCGACCTCGACGACGGTGGTCAGCTGCGCCGTCTCGTGCAGCGACTGCTGCATCCGCTTGGCGATGGTCGCCCGGATCCGCGGCAGCTTCTCCGTGGTGCCCCGCTTGGCGCTCGGCTGCGGCTTGGCGGCCGGCTGGGCCGGTGCCTTCGCGGCCGGGGCGGCGGTGGCGGCCGGCTGAGCCTTGGCGGCCTTCGCCTTCTCGGCCGCCTCCAGCACGTCCTGCTTGCGGATCCGGCCACCCACGCCGGTGCCGTTGACCGAGCCCAGGTCGACGCCGTGCTCGGCGGCGAGCTTGCGAACCAGCGGCGTCACGTAGCCGGCGGCCTCCTCACCGCCGCCCTGGGCCGGGGCGGTCGGGCGCTGCGGCGTGGCGGTCGGTGCGGCCGGCTGGGCGGCCTGCTCGGCCTTGGCCGGCTCGGCGGCCTGCTCCGCCTCGGCGGACGGCTCGTTGTAGGACATGCCCGGGGTGGGCTCCTCGACCTTCGGCTCGGCCTTGGGCGCCGGCTTCGCCTCGGGCTTCGCCTCGGCCTTGGGCTCGGGCTTCGCCTCGGCCTTCGGCTGGGCCTTGGGCTCGGGCTTCGGCTCGGCCGGCGCGGCACCGGCCGCCCCGACGATCGCCAGCACGCCGCCGACCTCGGCGGTCTCGTCCTCGGCGACCTTGATCTCCAGCACGGTGCCGGCGACCGGCGACGGGATCTCGGTGTCCACCTTGTCGGTGGAGACCTCCAGCAGCGGCTCGTCCACCTCGACGGTCTCGCCGACCTGCTTGAGCCAGCGCGTCACCGTACCCTCGGTGACGCTCTCGCCCAGGGCCGGCATGGTCACCGGGGTGCCCTCGCCCGACGACGCGGCGGGCTGGGCCGGCTCCTCGACGGCCGGCTGCTCGGCCTCGGCCCCGGGCTCCGCGGCGGCCTGCGCGGCCTGCTCCGGCTCGGGGCCGGTGCCCTCGGCGGCGGCGGTCGGCTCGGTGGCCGGCTCCGCCTCCTCCTTCGGGGCGCTGCCCGCGTCCTCGCCCTCGCCGGCGATGACCGCCAGCTCGCTGCCGACCTCGGCGGTCTCGTCCTCGCCGACGACGATCCGGCTCAGCACGCCCGCCGCGGGCGACGGGATCTCGGTGTCGACCTTGTCGGTCGACACCTCGAGCAGGGGCTCGTCGACCTCGACGGTGTCACCCTCCTGCTTGAGCCAGCGCGTGACGGTGCCCTCGGTGACGCTCTCGCCGAGCCGGGGCATGGTGACCGATACCGGCATGTTCTCCAGACTCCTTCATTCCCCTGGTGGGATCATCGCCCGTCGCCGGACGCCGCGGTTGTGGTGTCAGGCGTGCGCGTGCAGCGGCTTGCCGGCCAGGGCCAGGTGCGCCTCGCCCAGGGCCTCGTTCTGGGTCGGGTGGGCGTGCACCAGCTGCGCCACCTCGGCCGGGTAGGCCTCCCAGTTGTAGATGAGCTGCGCCTCGCCGATCAGCTCGCCGACCCGGGCGCCGACCATGTGCACGCCGACCACCGGGCCGTCGTCCACCCGGACCAGCTTCACGTGGCCGGCGGTCTTGAGGATCTGGCTCTTGCCGTTGCCGCCCAGGTTGTAGTTGTAGGTCTTGATCTTGTCGGCGCCGTACTGCTCCTTGGCCTTCGCCTCGGTCAGGCCGACCGACGCCAGCTCCGGGTCGCAGTAGGTGACACGCGGGATGCCGGCCTCGTCGATCACGGCGGGGGTCTTCCCGGCGATCTCCTCGGCGACGAAGATGCCCTGCTGGAAACCGCGGTGCGCGAGCTGGAGGCCCGGCACGATGTCGCCGACCGCGTAGACGTTCGGCACGCTGGTGCGCAGCCGCTCGTCGGTCAGCACGTAGCCGCGGTCCATCTTGACGCCCTGCTCCTCGTAGCCGAGGTCGGCGGTGTTCGGGCCACGGCCCACGGCGACCAGCAGCAGCTCGGCCTCGACCGTGTCGCCGCCCTGGATGGTCAGCTTGACGCCGTTGTCGGTCTTCTCGACCTTCTCGAACGGCTTGCCGACCTTGAAGTTGATCTTCCGCTTGCGGAACGCCCGCTCCAGCGCCTTCGACGACTCCTCGTCCTCGGCAGCGACCAGGCGGGGCAGCGCCTCGACGATCGTCACGTCCACGCCGAAGGACTTCCAGACGCTGGCGAACTCGACGCCGATCACGCCGCCGCCGAGCACGATCGCCGACGCCGGGACCCGGTCCAGGGTGAGCGCGTGGTCGCTGGTGATGATCCGCTCGCCGTCGACCTCCAGGCCGGGCAGGCTCTTCGCGTACGAGCCGGAGGCCAGGATCACGTTGCGCCCGGTGTAACGCTTGCCGTCGACCTCGACCACGTTCTTGCCGACCAGCTTGCCGGCGCCGGCCACGAAGGTGATCTTCTTGGCGCTGCCCACCAGGCCCTGGAGACCCTTGTAGAGGCGGGAGACCACGCCGTCCTTGTACGAGTTGACCGCCGCCATGTCGATGCCCACCAGCTCGGCCTTCACGCCGAACTGCTCGGACTCGCGGGTCTGGTCGGCGATCTCGGCGGCGTGCAGCAGCGCCTTGGTGGGGATGCAGCCGTTGTGCAGGCAGGTGCCGCCGAGCTTGCCCTTCTCGATGAGCGCGACGGAGAGATCCAGCTGGGCGGCACGCAGCGCCGCCGCGTAGCCGCCGCTACCACCTCCGAGGATGACGATGTCGAAGGTCGTGTCGTTCGGCTCGCTCACATCCAACTCCCAGGTCGCGTCGCTGCATCGGGGGTTACGGCGGGGTAACTAGGCACACCCCACCTCGGTCATCTTGTCACCACCGGCGGCCGAGCGCGTACCGAGGTGCCCAACGACACGTCGGCGGCACGTACCCTTGGCATCGTCTTCGATGACGTCCGGGGGAGGAGTGGGTCCGGTGGCGCTGTTCCGACGACGCAAACGGGTGGCCGCGGTGAGCCGTGACCGCGCCGCCGAGCGCGCCGATCTGGACCATCTCGAGAACTTCGTCCGCACCCGCCGGGGCGTCGAGGCGTTCCTGGAACCGCGCACGACGGTCACCGAGACCACCGTCATGCTGATCGCCGACGACGGCGAGTGGACCCGGCGGCGGGTCGGCAGCCCGGAGGACGCCCGGCGCTGGGCGCACAAGACCGCCATCCCGATCTACGACGTCCGCCTGATGGGCTACCCCCAGCGCATGCGCGACTACAACGAGCGCCGCAAACGCCGCCCCGAGCTGTTCTGAGCGCCTCGGGCCGCAGGTGTTAAAAGGGGCCCCCTGTTATGCGGAATGCGTTAACAGGGGGCCCCTCCTTACATCTCAGCCGTTGGCGGCCACGTCGTCGATCAGGTGGAGCAGGGTGCGGACGGGGACGCCGGTGCCGCCCTTGGTCCAGTAGCCGGTGGCCTCGCCCGAGTGGTAGCCGGGGCCGGCGATGTCGATGTGCGCCCAGGCCACGTCGTCGGTGACGAACTCGCGCAGGAAGACCCCGCCCTGGAGCATGTGACCGGCCCGGTCCATGCCGGCGTTGACCTGGGAGATGTCCGCGACGTCGGACTCCATGCCCTTGCGCACGTCGTCCGGCAGCGGCATCGGCCAGGCCGGCTCGCCGGTCGCGTCGCCGGCCACCCGCACCCGCTCGCACAGCTCCGGGCTGCCCATCACACCGGCGATCCGCTTGCCCAGCGAGATCACCTGGCCACCGGTCAGCGTCGAGGTCTCGAACAGGTAGTCGGTGCCGTCGGAGCAGGCCCGGGCCATCGCGTCGGCCAGGATCATCCGGCCCTCGGCGTCGGTGTTGAGCACCTCCACCTTCTTGCCGTTGTACATGCTGATCACGTCGCCCGGCCGGTAGCTGGTGCCCGACGGCATGTTCTCCGCCATCGGCAGGTAGCCGGTGACCGTCACGTTCGGCTTGAGCGCCGCCACCGCCAGCATGGCCGCGCCGACCGCCGCCGCGCCGGCCATGTCCGACTTCATCTCCCACATGCCCTGCGCCGGCTTGATCGAGATGCCGCCGGTGTCGAACGTGATGCCCTTGCCGACCAGCGCCACCCGCTTGCCGTTGCCGCCACCGTCCGGCGTCCAGGTCAGCTTCACCAGCCGCGGCGGCGCCTCCGACCCCTGGCCGACGGCGAGGATGCCGCCGTAGCCGCCGGCCGCCAGCGCCGCCTCGTCGAGCACCTCGACCTCCAGCCCGGCCTCCCGGGCGGCGGTCGCCACGGCGTCGGCGAACGCCGGCGGACGCAGCTCGTTCGGAGCCGTGTTGACCCAGTCCCGGCTGGTCCGCACCGCGCCGGCCACCGCCTGCGCGCGCTCGACCTCGGCCCGGGCGGTCGCGTCGGCCGCGTCCGGCACCGCGATCAGCACCTCGGCCACCGGCTCGCGCCGGGCCGGCTGCGGCTTCGTCTTGTAGCCGGCGAACCGGTAGCCGCCGAGCAGCGCGCCCTCCGCGACCGCGCGCAGCGCGGCCGGCGCGTCCGCGTCGTCCGGCAGTGGCAGGGCGAGGGCGACGCGGGGGGCGCCGGCCAGCGCCCGGACCGCCGCACCGGCGGCCCGGCGCAGCGACTCGGGGGCCGGGGCGGCGCCGGAGGGCTCCGGGCCCAGCCCGACGGCGACGACCACCGGGGCGGTCACCGTGCCGAGCGTGGCCAGTTTGATCACCTCGCCGGAGCCGCCGGTCGCGCCGAGCAGGGCCAGCGTCTCGGTCAGCTTTCCGTCGAACGCGGCGGCGATGCTCTCCGCGCCGCTGGCCAGCAGCAGGGCGCCGGCGGGTGCGCCGCCGCCCGGTTCGGTGGTCTGGCTGTGCACGCCGATCACGATCGCGTCGACGGCGAGTTCGGCGGGGTCGGTGTCGACCAGGCTGAGGGTGGTGCGGGGCGATGTCACGAAAGCTACTCCGGGCGGGCCGGGCCGGCCGCGTCGTCGCGTACCGGCGATGAAGGTCTCTCCGGCGGCAACCTACCCGCCGGAACCGTGGCTGTCCCGCCGATGCGTACCGACGGGATCCCGCCGATGCTAACCAGCGTGGTCCCGGCCGGTAAGTTGCCACCCATGACCGAGGTGACCTCCGACGCCGCCGAGACCCGGCTGCGCCGTTCCCCGCTGCACGAGCGACACACCGCGCTCGGCGCGAAGTTCGCCCCCTTCGGCGGCTGGCAGATGCCGCTCGAGTACGCCGGCGGCGGCGTGCTCAGGGAGCACACCGCCGTGCGGACCGCGGTGGGCGTCTTCGACGTCTCGCACCTGGGCAAGGTCCGGGTCACCGGGCCCGGCGCGGCCGGCTTCGTCAACGCCTGCCTCACCAACGACCTCGGCCGGATCGGGCCCGGCCAGGCGCAGTACACCCTCTGCTGCGACGACGCCACCGGCGGCGTGGTGGACGACATCATCGCCTACCTGCACGCCGACGACGACGTCTTCCTGGTGCCCAACGCGGCGAACACCGCCGAGGTGGCCCGCCGGTTGCGCGCCGCCGCGCCGGCCGGCGTGACCGTCACCGACGAGCACGAGGCGTACGCGGTGCTCGCCGTCCAGGGGCCCGGCTCGGCAGCACTGCTCGACGCGCTCGGGCTGCCCACCGCGCACGACTACATGAGCTTCTCCACCGCCACCCTGGCCGGCGTCGAGCTGACCGTCTGTCGCACCGGTTACACCGGTGAGCTGGGCTATGAGCTGGTCGTCCCGTCCGAGCACGCGGTCGCCGTCTGGGACGCGATCTTCGCCGCGACCGACGACGTACGCGCCTGCGGGCTGGCCGCCCGGGACACGCTGCGCACCGAGATGGGGTACCCGCTGCACGGGCAGGACCTGTCCCTGGAGATCACCCCGGTGCAGGGCCGCTCCGGCTGGGCGGTGGGCTGGGACAAGCCGGCCTTCTGGGGCCGCGACGTGCTGCGCGCCGAGAAGGCCGCCGGCCCGGCCCGTACGCTGCGCGGGCTCACCGCCGTCGACCGGGCCATCCCGCGCCCCGGCATGGCCGTCTACGCCGGGGACCGCCAGGTCGGCGTCGTCACCAGCGGCACGTTCAGCCCGACGCTCAAGCACGGCATCGCGCTCGCGCTTGTCGACACCGACCCGAAGCGGCCCGACGGCGAGGAGCTGGAGGTGGACATCCGGGGCCGCCGGGCCCGGATGCGCCTGACCCGGCCGCCGTTCGTCCAGCCCTCGGTGCGCTGACCGGCCCGCGTCAGCCCTCGCCGCGCTCGCCGGCGTCGAGGACGGCCTGGGTCCAGCCGCCCTCCAGCACCCCGGTGCCGTCGAGCACGGCCCAGTCCACCACGTCCGACGCCTCGACCACGACCGGCGAGCCGATCCGCACGCTCGGGTCGCTGGTGGCGTCGGTGGCGCTCGCGCCGACGATCCGCTCCGGGGCGTCCCACGAGGTCACCCCGGCCCAGACGTACTCCGGGCCGTCGTCGCCGGGCAGGCCGTACTTGACCACGAGCTGGCTCTCCGCCGGCAGCCCGCCGGCCAGGAACCGGGCCCGGATGTCGCCGAGCGCGGCCCGTGCGGTCGCCACCGCCCGGCTCATCGCGTCACCCGTGCGGGTGTAGCGGACGTCGGGCTGGATGCCGTTGAACAGCGTCGCGCAGGCGGCGGCGAAGTAGCGGCCCGGCGGCCCGGGGTGCCCCGGCGGCGGGTTCAGGCTGAGGAACGAGTCGGCGTCCGGGTCGGTGGCCGGGTCCAGCTCCAGGCGCAGCAGCACCGGCGCGGTCGCGCCGTGCTGCTCGGGATTGCCGTACGCGACCGCGATGTCGTGCCCGGTCACCGTGGCCAGCACCGGGAGCTGCACGAACGCCGGCACCTCCTCGCCGGCCAGCCCGTCGGTCCAGTCCCGCAGCAGCCGCCGGGCCGCGCCGGTCATCACCGCGCCCCAGGCCCGGGTGAGATGGTCCGGCACGCCCTGGGCCTGCAACTCCAGCAACCCGAACCGGCGCAGCCCCTTGGTGGTGAACCAGAGCCCGTCGGTGTCGGAGGAGTAGGGCACCAGCACCCAGTCGACCAGCCGGATCCGACCCTGCTCGTCGGGGAGCGAACGCAGCGCCGCCGCCGGGTCGAGGAACTGGAGCCCGAACACGTCGACCACGTCCCCGCCGACCGTCTCGGCGATGGCCGCGGCCACCGCGCGGGCCGCCCACTCGTGTGCCGGCGGCCAGCCGGGCCGGTACTCCGCCTGCACCACCACCAGGTGGGTGGCGGCGGCCAGCCGGGCGAGTTGCTCGTCGGTGGCGCCGAACGCGGCCAGCAGGTCCGGCGGAAGCTCGGGGAACTCACTGATGGAACGGGTGTCCACGCTCATCAGGGGGCTGTCCAGCATCTGCTTGGCCAGCCCGTGCACCGGCCCGGCCAGCCGGCCGGTCAGCCCCTCCACAGCGGTCTTCGGGCTCACCCGGGGCAGCCCGTCGATCGGCACCAGGTAGGTCGCGTCGAGCGACTCCGGCACCGGTACGGGCAGGAAGTCGTCAGTGATGAGCATGCCGTCTCCCTCGACCACGCCGGTGCACTCACCCGAACGCTACCCGGCCGACCGGGGCGAGCTCAGCCGGTCAGCACCAGTCCCAGGTAGGACAGCGTGGTGCCGACCTCCACCAGGGCCCCGAGGACGTCGCCGGTGATGCCGCCGAAGCGGCGTACCAGATGCCGGAGCAGCCCGGCCGCGACGGCGAGCGCGCCCAGCACGGCGAGCGGCCCCTGCCACGGACGGCCCGGCACCGCGGGCACCGCCAGCAGCGCCACGGCGAGCGCGCCGACCGCGAGCGCGCCCCGGCCCACCGTGCCCGCCACCAACGCGCCCAGCCCTTCCGGTCGGGCCGCCGGCACGCCGCGCCGGCAGGCCAGGGCGGCGGCCAGCCGGCCGGCCGCGGTGGCCGCGACCACGGCGGCGAGGGCCGCGGGCGCGTCCCGCCCGGCCAGCTCCGCCAGCACCGCGGTCTGGAGCAGGAGGACGACCACCAGCGCGACCACCCCGAACGGGCCGACGTCCGGTTGCTTCATGATCGCCAGAGCGGCCGGCCCGCGCCGGTAGGACCCGAGCGCGTCCACGGTGTCGGCCAGCCCGTCCAGGTGCAGGCCCCGGGTGAGCAACGCACCCAGCCCGACCGTCACCCCGGCGGCGACCAGCGGCGGGGCCACCGCCCCGGCCAGCAGCAGCGCGCCGCCGAGCACCGCGCCGAGCAGCGCGCCGACGGCCGGGGCCAGCGCCATCGCGGTGCCGGCGGTGGCCCGGTCGACGCGGCCGGCGCGCACCGGCGCGGTGGTGAACGTGGTCAGCGCCAGCCGGACACCGTCGGCGAGCCGGCGCTCAGTCGGCACGTCGGCCGGGCGAGACCGGCTCGTCGGACCCGATCGTGGTGGGACCCGGCCCGGCCGGCTCCGGCTCGGCGAAGTCCGGCTCGTCGGCGGGGGCGGCCGGCCCCGGCCCGGCCGGCGTGGGCTCGGCGAAGCCCTCGTCCTGCTCGCCGCCGAGCGTCGGGTGCGCCGGCAGCGTGGCGGCGAGCGTCAGCGCCGAGCGCAGCAGCGGCAGGGCGGCCAGCGCGGTCGCCCCCTCGCCCAGGTCGAGGCGCAGGTCCAGCAGCGGGGTCAGGCCGAGCACGTCGGCGGCGAGGCGTACCCCGGGCCGGCCGCCGTGGTCGGGCAGCAGGCACCAGTGCCGGGCCTGCCCGGCCAGGTCGCGGCTGACCATGCCGGCGGCGGTGCCGACCGGCCCGTCGAGCAGCACCGGGACCCGCCGGGCGGTGGCCCCGAGCAGCACGCCGGTGGCCGTGGCGATGTCGCCGCCGCCCAGCTCCGCCAGGACGTCCTTGGCCTCGCGGGGGGAGCGCCGGGTACGGTGCAGCGCGTCCCGGACCGCCGCGCAGCGGACCATCCAGGCGTTGTCGTCGATCTCGCCCTGGTCGTTGACCACCCGGCCGAGCACCGCCGGCGGCTCCGCGCCGGCGGTGGCCGCCAGCACCGCCGCGGCGGCCGCCTCGGCGCCGGCCCCGCAGGCGGCCAGCACCAGCAGGTGTACGCCCGCGTCGGCGGCCTGCTCGGCCAGCCGCCAGCCGTAGCGCAGCGCCGCGTCGACCTGCTCGTCGGTCAGCGCCGGGCCGTCCTCGAACGGTGCCGAGGTGGGCGCTTCGACGACCTGGAGGCTGGCGCCGTTCTCGGCGGCCAGCCGGGCCAGCGCGCCCCGGCCGGCGCGGGCCTGGCGGGCGCGGCGGGCCGACTCACCGGCCACCGCGCCGGCCGACGCGCCGCCCTCGTGGTCGCCGTGCAGCAGCAGCACCCGGACGGTGTCCCAGGGGCGCGGGGTGGAGGTGCCCTGGGTGGCGGCGGCGAAGCCGACCACCTGCTCCAGCACGCCGAGACCGGCGCCGGGGACGTCCAGCGTGGCGAGCCGGTCGACGGCCTGCGGGCCGGTGTAGTCGTCCGGCATCGGCAGTTCCATGCCGGGCTGGATGACCAGGCCGGTGGCGATCATCGGCAGCGCCATGGTGGGCGCCGCCCAGTCGCCGGCCCCGGCCGGGCCGGCCGGCGTGGTGGCCGGCGGCGGCGTCGCGGCCGGGGTGAGCACCTCGGGCAGCGCCACGTCCGCGACGCCCCGGCCGCCGGCGGCGTGCCGTGGCTCGGACGGCGTGCCGACCGTGTTCGCCGCGTGGACCCCGCCCATGGCGGCGGCGGTTGCGGCGCCGGCCGGGTGGGCCCCGGCGGTGGCGGGGGCGTCGGCCGGGGCGTGGGCCGCCGGCGGGTGCGCCGGCACGGTCGGGAGCGACGCGGCGGGCGGCTTGAGCCAGGCGGTCTGGCCGGCCACCACGAGCGCGACGGCGTCGCAGGCGTCGGCCACCGCCCGGTTGGTCGCGCCCAGCGCGTCGGTGAACGCCCGGCCCAGCGGGGTGGTGGGCACCAGGGACAGGCCGACCTCCGGGCTGACCAGCACCAGCCGCGCCTCGCTGCCCCGCACCGCGGCGGCCAGCTCGGCGACGGTGGCGGTGTCGTCGGCCGGCTGGTGGGCCGGGTCGAGCAGCACGGTGACCCAGCCGCCCAGGTCGTCCACGAGCAGCGTGTCGTGCGGGCCGGCGGCGGCGATCACCTCGACCAGCCGGCCCGGATCCGTCGCGGTCTCCTCGGTGGTCCAGCTGCCCGGCCGCCGGGCGCGGTGCGACGCGAGGCGGATCGCCCACTCGGTGTCCTCCGGGTCCCCGGCGGGGGCGGTGGCCACGTAGCGGACCATGGGCGCGTCGGCGACCAGTGACTCGGCGAACTCGGACTTGCCGGAGCGGATACCGCCGAGCACCAGGAGGGTGTGCCACCCGTCAACGGACATGCCCGTACCTTAGTTCGCCCGCTCCTTCCCCGCCCCACCCCCTCCCAGCGTTGATCTTGCGGTTGCCGCCCGCAGGATGCCGGAGATGACCCGTTCTGTCGGGGCGGCAACCGCAAGATCGCGGGAGCGGTGAGGGCTGTGGCGGGACGGGGCGACTAGGCTTGCGGAGGTTTCCGGTCCTGCGGGGCGACGGGCGGCGAGGGGAGACGCGGCATGGCGTGGAGCTGGCGGTACGAGGGCGCGAACGGCGACCCGGTCGACGGGCCGGGCGAGTCGTTCCCGAGTCAGGCCGACGCCGAGTCGTGGATCGGCCAGACCTGGCGGGATCTCGCGACATCCGGCGTCACCACCGTCGTGCTGGTCGAGGACGACCGGGTCGACTACCGGATGAGCCTGCAGCCCCCGGCCGAATGACGGGCTACGACCGCCCGGGCGACCCGCTGGTCCTCGGCGTGCCCCGGGCGGCGTTCCGGCCCAGCCCGATCTTCCTGGCCCTGGTCGCGCTCTTCGTGGCCGGCGGGGTGATGACCTGGAACCGGTACGGCAACGTCCGGTTCGACGTGTTCCTCTTCGTGGTCGCCGGCTGGCTGGTCTCGCTCTGCCTGCACGAGTACGCGCACGCCGTGATCGCGTACCGGGCCGGCGACCGGGACATCGCCCATCGCGGCTACCTCACGCTCAACCCGCTGAAGTACACCAGCCCGCTGCTGTCGATCGTGCTGCCGGTGGTCGTGCTGCTGCTCGGCGGCATCGGCCTGCCCGGCGGCGCGGTCTGGGTGGACCGGCACGCCATTCCCGGGCGGCTGCGGCACACCCTGGTCAGCCTGGCCGGGCCGGCCACCAACGTGGTGTTCACGCTGCTGCTGGTGGCGGCCGTGACGTGGGGGCCGGCGCTGGGCGGGCCGCTGGAGTTCTGGGCCGGCGTCGCGCTGCTCGCGTTCCTCCAGCTCATGGCCAGCGTGCTCAACCTGCTGCCGGTGCCGGGACTGGACGGCGGCAACATGATCCAGCCCTGGCTCAGCCCCGCCTACCGGCGGATGTACGACCTGTTCGCCCCGTACGGATTCATTCTGCTCTTCGCGTTGCTGTGGAGCCCGCGGATCGGCGGCGCGTTCTTCGGCGGGGTCTTCGCGGTCGGGGACGCGCTCGGCCTCCCGCCGGACCTCTACCGCCTGGGGCTCTACCTGATCCGGTTCTGGCAGGGCTGACCGGGCCGCCCCCGGGCCGGCGGCGACGCCGGCCCGGGGACGACGGGCGTCACGGACGCTGCGCCGGGCTCTCGGTCTTCGCCGGGTCCCGCTCGGTGACCGGCTCGACGATGTCGTCGATCGCCTTGAGCAGGCCGGCGTCGAGCTTCACGCCCGCCGCCTTCACGTTGTCGTGCACCTGCTCGGGCCGGGACGCGCCGACGATCGCCGAGGACACGTTCGGGTTCTGCAGCACCCAGGCCACGGCGAGCTGCGGCATGGTCAGCCCCGCCTGCTCGGCGAGCGGTGCGAGCTGCTGCACCCGGGTGAGCACGTCGTCGGTGAGCCACCGGGCGATGAAGTTCGCGCCCGACTTCTCGTCGGTGGCCCGGGAGCCGGCCGGCGGCGGCTGGCCCGGCAGGTACTTCCCGGAGAGCACGCCCTGCGCCATCGGCGACCAGACGATCTGGCCGACGCCCAGCTCCTCGCTGGCCGGGATCACCTCGGTCTCGATGACCCGCCACAGCATCGAGTACTGCGGCTGGTTGGAGATCAACGGGATGCGCAGCTCGCGGGCGAGCGCGTGCGCCTCACGCAGTTGCGCCGCCGTCCACTCCGAGACGCCGATGTAGTGCGCCTTGCCGGCGTGCACGACGTCGGCGAACGCCTCCATCGTCTCCTCCAGCGGCGTGCTGACGTCGTAGCGGTGGGCCTGGTAGAGGTCGACGTGGTCGGTCTGGAGGCGGCGCAGCGAGCCGTCGATCGACTCCATGATGTGCTTGCGGGACAGGCCACGGTCGTTGCGGCCCGGACCGGTCGGCCAGTACACCTTGGTGAAGATCTCCAGCCCCTCGCGGCGCTCGCCCTTCAGCGCGCGGCCGAGCACCGACTCGGCCCGGGTGCCGGCGTAGACGTCGGCGGTGTCGAACGTGGTGATGCCGCTGTCGAGGGCGGCCCGCACGCAGGCGACCGCCGCCTCCTCCTCGACCTGCGAGCCGTGGGTGATCCAGTTGCCGTACGAGATCTCGCTGACCATCAGGCCGGAGCGGCCCAGGTGTCGGAATTCCATCCCTCGACCCTAGCCCCGACCGTCCTGACCCGCCGGTTCAGAGCACCGGGGAGGCGTCCGCGAGCAGCCGGTCGATCTCGGCGGCCACCGCGGCCCGACCCGGGTGCACCGGGTCGATCAGCGGCTCACCGTGCCGGTCCAGCGCGCCCCAGCGCCCCGCCTCGGTGGTGACCAGGAACGCCACCGGGTGGATCACCAGCGTCGGGTACGCGGGCGCCACCCGTACCCGACCGTTCCGGTCCACCACGCCCCGCCGGCCGGCCAGCTCGACCACGGCCAGCCCCTCCTCGGTGAAGCCGTCCAGGTGCCGACCGTCCGCCAGCGACGTGCCGAGCCCGTGGTAGCGGGTCGGCACCACTACCTCGCCGGCGCGGTCCACGGCCCCCCAGCCGCCGTTCTGCCGCACCGCGGCCAGGCCGTTGCGGAACGGGCGGACCTCCTCGTAGCCGGGCGGGATCTTCACGATGTTCGTCCGGTCGACGGCCATCCACCGGCCCTTGCCGTCCATGCTCACCCACGACAGTCCTTCGGCGAACACGCCCACCGCCCGGTAGCCGTTGTTCGCCTCGATCAGCGCCGCCCCGGTGGTGTCGATGAGCGCCCAGCGGGACGCCTCCGGCCGGCGGACCCAGGCCACCCCCTCGTGGAACGGCTGCACCTCGGCGTACCGGTGCCCGATCACCAGTTCGCCGTCGGCGTCCGCGTACCCCCAGAGCTGCTGCTCCTCGTCGTACGTCGCCACCGGGTACCGCGGCGTGCCGAGCACCTCCGCCCGGCCGCGCGGCGCCGGCCCGAACCCGTCGCGCGCCGCGCGCGCCGCGACCGCGTCCAACGCGACAAGGGTCCGGGCGTTCAACGCCGCGTCCTCGCCCCGGCGCAGGTCCAGCGCCCGCTCGAAGTGCAGGCACGCCTCGGTCAGCCGGCCCTGGTCGTAACAGCAGCGACCGGCGTGCTCGTGCAGCAACGCGCGCAACCGGTCCGGCAGCTCCGCCGAGTTCGCCTCGGCGAAGAGCCGGTCGGCCTCCGCGTACTCGCCCCGCCAGCGCAGCACCTCGGCCAGCCGGGCGCGGGCCAGCGCGGTCCGCCGCAACTCACCGGTGGCCTCCGCGTACGTCAGGGCCAGCCGCGCGTCGGCGACCGCGTCGTCGGCGTCACCGATGACCCGCGACGCCACCGCCCGCAGGCTGAGCAGCCGGGCCCGGCTGCGGTTGTCCAGTGCGGTGTCGAGCTTGCCGGTGAGGCCGTCCCGGATCCGCCGCAGCTCCGCCGGATCGGGTGCCTCCTCGCGCAGCGTCTCCGGGTGCAGCCGCCAGTCGACGGCGGCCAGGGCCCGCTCCGGGTCCACCTGACGCGCCGGCGCGGGTTCGTCGTCCGGCAGGTCCGCCCGGATGTCGGCCGCCGGCCCCGATTCCGGGGTACGCGGGTCGGCCGGTCCGTCGGCCGGTTCCTCGGGCACCGGTCCGGCGTCGGCTCGTACCGTCGATGTGTCGGCCTGCTCGGGTGCGCCCCGGCCTCCGGCGGTCGGACCGGTCGGGGGCGTGGCGGTCGGGGTCGTGGCGGTCGAGGTCGTGGCGGGCGCGGTCGTGGCGGTCGGGGTCGTGGTCGTGGTCGCGGCGTCGGCCCGGGGCGTGCCGGGGACGTGCGTGTCGGTGGCGTCGGCGTCGGCCGTGCCGGGTGCCTGGTTGTCGGTCGGCGCGGCGCTCGTCCGGGCGCTGCCGGTCGGCGTCGCGGTGCTCCCGGCCGGATCTTCTTCGGCCGGATCCGTGGCGGCCGAGCGGGTGCTGACCGAATCCTCTTCGCCGCGGGCCACGCGACGCGGCTCTTCCTGGCCGAGGTCCGGGCCGGTGGGCCGCTCCGCGGTCGGAACCGGGACGTGCCGATCCGGCGCCGGTCGGAGCGCGTCTCCCGGATCACTGCTCGGGCTGACGTCGGTCGAGGTGTCGTCGGTCGGGCCGTCGGCGGTCCGGTCGTCACCGGTCGGGCCGTCCGTGGTCGGCGCCGGGCCGGGTGCGGCGGCGTCGACGCCCGTGTCGCCCGGCACCGCCTGCGCGCGCCCGTCGGTGTCCGTGTCCGGGCCGGTGACCCCGGTCCCCGGGCCCGATGCGGTCGAGGTGGCCGCTGCTCCCGTCGGGACGGGTGTCCCGGTGGCCGTGGTGGCCTGCGACGCGGCACCCGCGTACGCATCGGCGTCGGCTCCCGTACGTGGCCGGCCGTGGGCCGCCGGAGGTGCCGGGGCCTCGTCCCGGGTGCGCGCTTCGTCGGGGGAGACCGCGTGTGGCGTGGCGCCGGTGCCCGTGCGCGGCGTGTCATGGGCCGCGGCGTCCGGTGTGGCGTCGGTCGCCGTGCGGGGCGTGTCGTCGACCGCCGCCGCGTCCGGTGTGGCGTCCGGTCGCACGCGGATCGTCACGTCATGGGTGACCGGGCGGGCGGCCCGGTCGTCGGGGAGCGGCCCGTTCTCGTCGCGCACGACGACGACGTGCTCCTCGGCCGTTGCCGGTCCGACGTCTCCGGCGGACGGCGCGGAGTCGGTGGGTGGGACCGCCGGGGTGGGGGTTCGGGAGCCGGCGGACAGCGCGGGCGGTGTCGGCGTCCGGGGCTCGGCCGGAACCGACGCCGGGGACTCGGGCGACGAGCGCGCGCTGGGGAGCATCACGTCGGGGGCCGTTGCGGCGGCCGGGCCGGCCGGCGGGTCGACGTGGTCGACGGGGGTGGACGCGGGCCGGAGGTTTCCGGCTCGTTCGGTCGTCGGAGGCGTACTGACGGTCCCGGTCACGTCCCGGCTGTCCGGGCCGGGCCGGGTCACTTCGCCGTCGGACCGACCGGCGGGACCCACTGGGCCGACGACGTCACCGGGCTCCGGACGGACCGCCTGGTCCACGGATGCGACTGCCGAGTCGCTCACGCTCTCAGGTCGGTAGCGGTCACCGGCCGGACTCGCCGGTTCGGCGGGCGCGATCGAACCGACCTGGCGCTCCGGCCCGACCGGTGTCGCAGCCGGGACCTGGGCGATCCGTGTCGCAGCCGGGACCGGGTCCGCCGGTGTCGCAGCCGGGACCTGTTCCGCCGGTGTCGTAGTCGGAACATGGGCGATGGGTGTCGCGGCCGGGACCTGATCGACCGCCGCCGCAGCCGGGGCGTGGTCGGCCGGGGCGGCAACGGGGGCGGGGTCCGCCAGCACGGTCGGCCCGGTGGGAACGGACGGCGCGGCCTGCTCCACGGGAGCGGGCGTGTCGCCCGGCTGGTCGTCACGCTGGCCGGTCGTCGCCGGCTGGCTCGGCCGGAACCATGCCTCCGCACCGGAGTCCCGGGTCTGCGCCGTCGGGGCCGCCTCGGGTGCCGGTGGGCGGTGCCCGACACGCTCCGGCCGGTCCTGACCCTGGCCGGGCGCCGAGCCACCGTCGGTCGCGCCGGCTGCCGGACGTCCACTCTCGGCCGGGGCCGCCGGCGGGTCGTGGGGTGTCCGAACCTCCGGCGGACCGGTGTGGCCGGGTCGGGCCGGGTCGCCGCCGGGTGCCCGGCTGGACGCGGGGCCGGGGTAGGCAGGCGGGGCCGGACGAGTCGGAGCGGCCGGAGCCGCCGCGTCGGCCGCCGCCCGGGGCGCGGATGCCCGCGACACCGGTGCCGCCGGCTCGCCGGTTCCGGGCCCGCTTGCGCCGGGCCCGCTTGCGCCGGGGCTGCCGGACATGGGCCCACCGGACACAGGCCCGCCGGCTCC
>NZ_JBISAC010000007.1:131738-351819 GCF_044391475.1 Micromonospora sp. NPDC018662 | reverse complement strand
CCGGGCATGCCGGACGCGGGCATGCCGGACGCGGGCATGCCGGACGCGGGCATGCCGGACGCGGGCATGCCGGACGCGGGCATGCCGGACGCGGGCATGCCGGACGCGGGCACGCCGGCTCCGGGCCCGCTGTGGACGGGAGCGCCGGAGACGGGCGCGGTGGCGGCCGGTCCGGCGGACGCCCGCCGGTCGTGCTCGGCAGCCGGGCGGTGGATCTCGTCGTAGCGACCCGGCGCCGGCGGAGCGGACCGCAGCGGCTCGGCCGGTCGGGCCGGCGGTTCCGGTCGCGCCGGTGCGTCGCCGGCACGGACCGGTGTGTGCTCGTCGGGGTGTCCCGGCCACTGTGCCGGCCGGGGCCGGTACTCGGAGGGCCCGACGGGCGGCCGGGCGTCCCGGGGCTCCGGGCGGGGGCGGGCCGGGCCGTCCTGCTCCGGGCGGCGGCCGTCGCGGCGCGGGTCGTCGGTCGGGCGGACCGGGTACCCGTCCGGGGCCGGCCGCTCCGCGGGCGGGCGGGACCGCTCGTCGGGCCGGTACGCGGCCGGCTCGCTACGCGGTCGCCGCTCGATCACCGGCCACTCGCCCTGCGGGGCGTGCATCCGGTCGGCCGGCGGAGGCTGGCCGTCCCACCGTCTGTCGACCGAGGGACGCGGGGCGCCGTGCCGGTCGGTCCCGGTGGGGACGGCGGGGTCCCGGCGCGGCGGGCCGTCCGCCCACCGGCCGCCTCCCGGCTCGCGTCGGTCCGCCGGGGTACGCGGTCCCGGTTCGCGCCAACCGGCACGGCCCGGCTCGCCGTACGACGGCGTGCCGCGCTCGGGCGGGGGAGCGGCCTGACTGTGGCGGTCCGCCGGTCGGCCGGGTGCGGGATCCCGCGCCGCGTCGGCCGCCGGCCCGCGTCGGCCGTCGGACACGGCCTCGCGACCGTCCACCAGAGGACGGTGCCCGTCCACCGGCCGGCGGCGCTCGGACCAGCCCGCCGCGGGTTGTGGGAGTTCGCTCGGCTCCGGCATCCAGCCCGGCGCGGGCGGGGCGGACCGGTGTGACGGTGTCCCCGGGTGTGTCCAGCGCTGGTCGAA
Source organism: Micromonospora sp. NPDC018662 (assembly GCF_044391475.1). NCBI lineage: Bacteria > Bacillati > Actinomycetota > Actinomycetes > Micromonosporales > Micromonosporaceae > Micromonospora > Micromonospora sp. NPDC018662. The sequence goes on along the minus strand of NZ_JBISAC010000007.1, from coordinate 350,746 downwards.
GCGTTCGGGCGAGGAAGGCGGGCCGGGCGGGGTCCGGTCCGCCGGCCGGGGCCGTCGACTGTCCGTGCCGGACCGGTCCGGCACGCCGCGCCACTCACCCGGCGCGCCGACCGGACGCTGCCCGGACGGCTCGTCCGGCCCGGCCGGGCTGACGGGGTACGTCCCGCGCGGTCCGGCCGGGCTGACCGGGTACGTCCCGCGCGGTCCGGCCGGGCTGACGGGGTACGTTCCGCGCGGTCCGGCGGGGCTGACCGGGTACGTCCCGCGCGGTCCGGCCGGGCTGACCGGGTACGTCCCGCGCGGTCCGGCGGGGCTGACGGGGTGCGCCCCGCGCGTGCCCGCCGGGCTCACCGGGTACGCGTCGGACGGCGCCGGGCTGATCGGGTGCGCGGTGTCGGGGGCGGGGCTGACCGGGCGTACCTCGGCGCGTCCGACCACGGCCCGGCGACGCGGCGGGGGCGTCAGGTGTTCGAGGCCGATGTCACCCGGGTAGCGCTGCCCGGGAAACTGCGGCTGCCACTCGTGGGTGGGCTCGAGCGCCCAGGCTGGTTCGGCCGGCTCGCGCCAACTGCCCCAGCCACTCATCGGCAGCCTCTTCCGCGGCTCGCGCGGCGCGGCCCCGGAACCGGCTCGCGTCGCTCGCTCACGGCGGTGTCACCTCGTTGGAAATTGTCGCGCTGGGGCGTCGGACGTGCCGTAGAGTCGCCCGGCCAGCACGTCTTGGCTGCGGAAGGAGGGTAACGGCGTGGGCTCGGTCACCGCCACTGTGGCGTCACCCACCGACGGACACGTTACCCCATGGTTTCGGACATTCGGCGCGATAGTGGCGGCTGGCTTCCGTCGACACGCCACCTACCGCCAGGCGGCCGTGGCCGGCGTGGTGACCAACACCGTGTTCGGCTTCCTGCGCTGCTACATCTTCCTCGCCGCCACCGGCGCGGCGGGCACCGTCGCCGGCTACGACCGGGCGCAGCTCGCCACGTTCGTCTGGGCCGGGCAGGGGTTGCTGGCGGTCATCGCCATCTGGGGCTGGACCGACCTGGCCGACCGGATCCGCTCCGGCGAGGTGGCCGCCGACCTGCTGCGGCCGGTGCACCCGGTGACCAACTATCTCGCGGTCGACCTGGGTCGGGCCGGGTTCGCCGCGCTCGCCCGGCTACTGCCCCCGCTGGTGGTCGGCCCGTTCTTCTTCGCGGTGTACCTGCCCCGCCACTGGGCCACCGTGCCGCTGTTCCTGCTCTCCGCCGTGCTCGCGGTGGTGGTCTGCTTCGGTGCCCGCTACCTGGTCAACGCCACCGCGTACTGGTTGCAGGACGTCCGGGGCCCGATGATCCTCTGGACGCTGGGCTCGGGCGTGCTGGCCGGGCTCTACTTCCCGCTCGGCTTCCTCCCGGGCTGGTTGGAGGCGACCCTGCGCTACGCCACCCCGTTCCCGAGCCTCCTCCAGGTCCCGCTGGACGTGCTGGTCGAGCGGGAGTCGATGTCGACGGGTCTCGGCCTGGTCGGGCTCCAGCTCGGCTGGGCGGTGCTGCTGCTGGCGCTCTGCCGGTTCGTCCAGCGCCGGGCCGAGCGCCGCCTGGTGGTGCAGGGTGGCTGAGCACGCCAGTGCGCCCAGGGTGGCTGAGGTGGGGGGCGGGGGTGGGGCGCTGCGGGCGTACCGGGCGCTGCTCGGCGCGCAGGCGCGTGCGCAGGCGGCCTACCGCACGTCGTTCGTGGTCGACCTGGTCGGCAACGTGGGCGCGACCGTGTTCGACGTGGTCACCGTCCTGGTGATCTTCGGGGTGACGCGGGAGCTGGGCGGCTTCACGCTGCGCGAGACGCTGGTAGTGGTCGGGCTGTCGTCGTGCGGGTTCGCCGCCGCCGACCTGCTGGTCGGCAACGTCGAACGACTGCCCCGGTACGTGCGCACCGGCCTCTTCGACGCGGTGCTGGTCCGCCCGCTCGCCGCGCTGCCGCAACTGCTCCTGATGGACCTGCCGCTGCGCAAGGCGTCCCGGGCCGTGTTCGGGCTGGCCGTGCTGCTGTTCGCGCTCGCCTCGGCCGGGATCGACTGGACCCCGGGCCGAATCGCGCTGGCCGTGGTCGCTCCGCCGGCCGCGGTGGTCTTCTTCGCCTCGGTCTTCGTCACCACCGCCACGGTGTCGTTCTACTGGGTCGACTCCGGCGAGCTGGCCAACTCGGTCACCTACGGCGGGCGCGACTTCACCTCGTACCCGATCACCGTCTTCGGCGGGTGGTTCCGCGCGGTGTTCGCGTACGGGATGGGGTTCGCCTTCGTCAGTTACCACCCGGCGCTGGCGCTGCTCGGCCGCGCCGACCCGCTCGGCCTGCCGACCTGGGTGGGTTGGGCCGCGCCGGGCGTCGCGCTGGTCGCGGCGGCGGTCGCGGCGCTGTCCTGGCGCGTCGGGGTCCGTCACTACCGGAGTACGGGGTCATGAGCGTCATCGAGATGGACGGGCTGCGCAAGGAGTTCACGGTGCGGGTCCGGGCCGGGCGGTTGCGCCGCGAGAAGCGGACGGTGACCGCGGTCGACGGGATCGACCTGCGGGTGGAGCGCGGCGAGATGCTCGGCTACATCGGCCCGAACGGCGCCGGGAAGTCGACCACGCTGAAGATGCTCACCGGTGTGCTCATGCCGTCGGCGGGCCGCGCCCGGGTCTGCGGGCTGCGGCCGGTCGCCGACCGGACCCGGTTGGCGCTGCGCATCGGGGTGGTGTTCGGGCAGCGGTCCCAGCTCTGGTGGGACCTGCCGCTGCGGGACTCGTTCGACCTGCTGCGGCACGTCTACCGGGTGCCGGCCGCCGCGCACGCCGCGCGGCTGGCCCGGTGCCGCGACCTGCTCGACCTGGACGCGTTCCTGAACATCCCGGTCCGGCAGCTCTCCCTCGGCCAGCGGATGCGCGGCGAGCTGACCGCGGCGCTGCTGCACGGCCCGGAGGTGCTCTTCCTGGACGAGCCGACCATCGGCCTGGACGTGGTGAGCAAGCAGGCGGTCCGTGGCTTCCTGGCCGAGCTGGGCCGGGCCGGCGACACCACGCTGGTGCTCACCACGCACGACCTGGCCGACATCGAACGGCTCTGCCACCGGCTGGTGGTCATCGACCACGGCCGGGTGGTGCACGACGGTTCGATCGCCGAGCTGCACCACCGGTACGGCTCGCGCCGGATGGTGGTCGCCGAGCTGGACACCGCGCTGGCCGAGCCGCCGGTGCTGCCCGGCGCGCCGGTGCAGCGGGTGGAGGCCGACGGGCGGCGGCTGGTCTTCGCGCTGGAACGAGCGAGCGTCGCCGAGGTGGTGGCCGGGCTGGCCGGCCTGGCCACGTTGCGGGACATCTCGATCGTGGAGCCGGACATCGAGGAGGTCGTCGCCCGCCTCTACCGCAGCGAAAGGAGGGGCCCCCTGTTAACGCCTGGCGTATAGGAAGGGGCCCCGCTTAACACTCAGATCTTGTCGCCGATGGCGACGCGAGGGGCGGGGGCGCGCATCTTGCGGAACGTGATCGACCGCATGATCGCGTAGAAGTAGAGCGAGCCGAGCTTCTCGGTGCTCTTCGGGAAGCGCTCGCGGACCAGCTTCTTGATCTTCCGGGCGATCAGCACCGAGTCGATCAGCACGCCCAGGGCCAGCGCGCCCCAGAGCAGGTTGGACAGCAGCCGCACGATCGGCGGCATCGCCTGGTTGGAGCCGACCAGCACGATAAGCGCGCCGCCGAAGAACCAGGTGCCGACCGTACGCCGGGAGTCGACCACGTTGCGGGCCAGCAGCCGCTCCGGGCCCCGGTCACGCGGGCCGCCCTCGCGGCGGAACTCGGCGGCGGACTCGGCGCGCGCCACGCGGCGCTGCTCCCGGGCCTCCTCCTTGGTCAGCGGGCGGGCCGGCGCAGCCGGCCGGCGACCGGCGGCCGGGCGCTTCGGGGTGGTCCGCCCGAGCTCCTTCTTGCTGGGCGTGTAGCCCCGGGGCCGGGCAGCGGCGGACTCCTCGTCGGTCGTCACCGTGGTGACGGACTCCTCGACGAGGTCGGCGGACTTGCGGCGAAACAGCGACGGCACGCCGGCAAGGGTAGCCAACCGGTCGAGCCCGGTGCACATCGCGGTGCACCGGGCTCGGGAGACGGCGGGTCAGGGACGCTCGACGTGCGCGCCCAGGTCGGCCAGCTTGGCCTCGAAGTCCTCGTAGCCCCGGTTGATCAGGTCGACGCCGTACACCCGGGAGGTGCCCTCGGCGGCCAGCGCCGCGATGAGGTGGCTGAAGCCGGCCCGCAGGTCCGGGATGACCAGGTCGGCCGCGTGCAGCTTGCTCGGGCCGGCGATCACCGCCGAGTGCTTGAAATTGCGCCGGCCGAAGCGGCACGGGGTGCCGCCGAGGCAGTCCCGGTAGACCTGGATGTTGGCGCCCATCGTGTTCAGCGCCTCGGTGTAGCCGAGCCGCTGCTCGTAGACCGTCTCGTGGACGATCGACAGGCCCCGCGCCTGGGTGAGCGCGACCACCAGCGGCTGCTGCCAGTCGGTCATGAAGCCGGGGTGCACGTCGGTCTCCAGTGCCACCGCGTTCAGCTCGCCGCCCGGGTGCCAGAACCGGATGCCGCCCTCCTGGCCCGGGTCGCCGAGCTTCGGCGGCCGGGCGTCGGTGACCTCGTACTCGCCGCCGACGGAGCGGAAGATGTTCAGGAACGTCATCATGTCGGCCTGCTGCGCGCCGAGCACCTCGACGTGACCGCGGGTGGCCAGCGCCGCCGCCGCCCAGCTCGCGGCCTCGATCCGGTCCGGGATCGGCCGGTGGGTGTAGCCGTGCAACTTCTTGACGCCCTGGATCTCGATCACCCGGTCGGTGTGGACCTTGATGATCGCGCCCATCTTCTGCAGGATGCAGATCAGGTCGATGATCTCGGGCTCGACCGCGGCGTTGCGCAGCTCGGTGACGCCCTCGGCCATCACCGCGGTCAGCAGCACCTGCTCGGTGGCGCCGACGCTCGGGTACGGCAGGGCGAACTTGGTGCCGTGCAGCCCGTTCGGCGCCGACAGGTGCAGGCCCTCGGGGGTCTTGTCGACAGTCGCGCCGAACTCGCGCAGCGCCTGGAGGTGGAAGTCGATCGGGCGCGGGCCGATGTGGCAGCCGCCCAGGTCGGGGATGAACGCGTGGCCGAGCCGGTGCAGCAGCGGCCCGCAGAACAGGATCGGGATCCGGCTGGACCCGGCGTGCACGTTGATCTGGTCGGTGCTGGCGCTCTCGACGTTGGACGGGTCGAAGACCAGCTCGCCGTCCTCGGTGCCGTCGGTCACCTTCACCCCGTGCAGGCCGAGCAGCCCGCGGACCACCTCGACGTCACGGATGCGGGGCACGTCGAACAGTCGGCTGGGTGTGTCGCCGAGCAGGGCGGCGACCATCGCCTTGGACACGAGGTTCTTCGCGCCGCGCACGCGGATCCGCCCTTCGAGCGGAGTGCCTCCGTGTACGACCAGGACGTCGTCGGTCAACGCAACCTCCAGCGCGTTGGGTGTTGCCGTGTAGGTGGGGGGGTTCGCGATTGCTCATCGCTACCCGGATCGCGGCCATGGGAAAACCGGCACGCGTATGTCGTCGCCCCGGCAGCATAGCCCTCCGTGACGAGAATGGAATCGGTCACATCGCCAGCGGGGGCACGAACCGGGGCCTCCGGTGCGTTTCCGTGCCAGCGAACTCACCGAGAGTGATCAGGTGCCCGGTAGCGCCAGCATCTGGTCCAGCGCCGCGCGGGCGTGCCCGGCGGTTTCCGGATCCACCGTGATCTGGTTGACCACGCGGCCGGCGACCAGCTCCTCCAACGCCCAGACCAGGTGCGGCAGGTCGATCCGGTTCATCGTCGAGCAGTAGCAGACCGCCCGGTCGAGGAACATGATCTGCTTGTCCGGGTGGGCCAGCGCGAGCCGCCGGACCAGGTTCAGCTCGGTGCCCACCGCCCACGCCGAGCCGGCCGGGGCCGCCTCGATGGCCTTGATGATGAACTCGGTGGAGCCCACCAGGTCGGCGGCGGTGACCACCTCGTGGCGGCACTCCGGGTGCACCAGCACGTTCACGCCGGGCACTCGGGCCCGCACGTCGTGCACGCTCTCCAGCGTGAACCGGCCGTGCACCGAGCAGTGCCCGCGCCACAGGATCATCTTCGCGTCGCGAAGCTGCTCCGGGGTGAGCCCGCCGCCCGGCTTGTGCGGGTCGTAGAGCACGCAGTCGTCCAGCGAGAAGCCCATCTCCAGCACCGCCGTGTTGCGGCCCAGGTGCTGGTCGGGCAGGAACAGCACCTTGCGGCCCTGCTCGAACGCCCAGTCCAGGGCGCGCTTGGCGTTCGACGAGGTGCAGACCACGCCGTCGTGCCGGCCGACGAAACCCTTGATGTCGGCCGAGGAGTTCATGTAGGTCACCGGGACGGTGTCCGCCGCCACGCCCACCTCGGTCAACGTGTCCCAGGCGGCCTCGACCTGCGACAACGCGGCCATGTCGGCCATCGAGCAGCCGGCCGCGAGGTCGGGCAGGATCACCTTCTGCGCGTCCGAGGTGAGGATGTCCGCGCTCTCGGCCATGAAGTGCACGCCGCAGAAGACGATGTATTCGGCGTCCGGGCGGGCCGCCGCCTCCCGGGCCAGCTTGAACGAGTCGCCAGTCACATCGGCGAACTGGATGACCTCGTCGCGCTGGTAGTGGTGGCCCAGCACGAACACCTTCGTGCCGAGCGCGGCCTTCGCGGCGGCCGCGCGGGCCACCAGGTCGGGATCGCTCGGCGCGGGGAGGTCACCCGGACACTCCACGCCACGCTCGGTGGCGGGATCGCTGCCACGGCCGAGGAGCAGCAGCGCAGTGGCGGTGTTGGAGGGCTCAACCCAGGTCGACGTCACACCCCCATGGTCCCACAGCCCGGCCGCCGCGCAGCCGCCGCCGATGTGGCCTGCCACACTGCTCGGCATGCGCGTGCTGCTCTGTCCGGACAAGTTCGCCGGCACCCTGCCAGCCCCGGAGGTGGCCGCCGCGGTCGCCGACGGCTGGCGGACCGTCGCCCCCGGCGACGACCTGCTGCTGAGACCGCTGGCCGACGGCGGGCCCGGGTTCGTCGAGGTGCTCGCCGGGGCGCTGCCCGGACGGCGGCTGCCGGTGCCCACGGTCGACCCGCTGGGCCGCCCCGCCGCCGGTGAGATCCTGCTCACCGACGACGGCGTGGCCTACCTGGAGAGCGCCCAGGCGTGCGGCCTGCACCTGCTGTCCGCCGCCGAACGCGACCCGAAGGCCACCACCTCGTACGGGCTGGGACTGCTGATCGCCGCCGCGGTCGAGGCGGGGGCGCGGACCGTGGTGCTCGGGCTGGGCGGCTCGGCCACCAACGACGGCGGCGCCGGCATGCTCGTCCCGCTCGGCGTCACAGCACTCGACTCCGCCGGCCGGGCGCTGCCGTACGGCGGGGCGGCGCTGGCCGCGGTGGCCGCGCTCGACGGCGTACCCCGGTTGCGCGGCGCGGCGCTGGTCGCCGCCACCGACGTGGACAACCCGCTGCTCGGGCTGCACGGCGCGAGCAGCGTCTTCGGCCCGCAGAAGGGCGCCGACCGGGCGGACGTGCTGCTGCTGGACGCCGCGCTGGAGCGCTGGGCGGACGTGCTGACCGAGTCGCTGCCCGGCTGCCCGGCCGGGCTCGGCGCGCTGCCCGGCGGCGGCGCGGCCGGCGGCCTCGGCGCGGCGGTGCTGGCCCTCGGCGGCCGGCGCGAGTCCGGCATCGGCCTGGTCACCCGCGCGGTCGGGCTGGACACCGCGCTGGACGTCGCCGACCTGGTGATCACCGGCGAGGGCTCCTTCGACCACCAGTCGCTGCGCGGCAAGGTGGTCGCCGGCGTGGCCGGGGCGGCCCGCGACCGCGGTGTGCCGTGCGTGGTGCTGGCGGGACGGGTGAGCACCGGGCGACGGGAGGCCGCCGCGGTCGGCGTGACCGAGGCGCACAGCCTGGTCGAGCACTTCGGCGGCGAGGAGCGCGGGGGCGTGGCGGCGGCGATGGAGCGGCCCGCCGAGGGGCTGCGGGCGCTCGGCGCCCGGCTGGCCGGCCAGTGGAGCCGCTGACCGGCGTTCCGCTGGTCACGCCGACGGGTGGCGGCGCCGACAGCGGCGTACGATCGGACACGGACCACCGGGAATACTGGCGGACGTGCGGCGTTGGCCAGTACGTCCGGACCTCATACCGCGCAGGGAGACTTCCACGTGACCACGCCAGCGCAGACCGAGTCGACCGAGGCCACCCAGGCCCCCAGCAGCGTCGTCCTCACCGACGTCGCGGCGCAGAAGGTCAAGGCCCTGATCGAGCAGGAGGGCCGCGACGACCTGCGGCTCCGGGTCGCTGTGCAGCCGGGTGGCTGCTCCGGCCTGCGATACCAGCTCTTCTTCGACGAGCGGTCGCTCGACGGTGACGTCGTCACCGACTTCGGCGGTGTCGAGGTCGTCGTCGACCGGATGAGCGCCCCCTACCTGACCGGCGCCACCATCGACTTCGCCGACCGGATCGACGCCCAGGGCTTCACCATCGACAACCCGAACGCCGGCAGCTCCTGCGCCTGCGGCGACTCGTTCAGCTGAGTCGACGGGCCGAAACGCCCGACGAACGACGGCGGGACCACCCCTCGGGGTGGTCCCGCCGTTTCGTGCTGTCCGCCCGGTGACATCCGGATGTGCGGGGGACGACCGGTTCGCGACCGACCGTCGACCGGGCCACCGGAACGACCGGTAGGCTGACCGCGCCGTGCTCCCGACCACGAGGGTTGACATGAAGATCGCCGTGACCGGCTCGATCGCGACCGACCACCTGATGAGCTTCCCCGGCCGCTTCGCCGACCAGCTCATCGCGGACCAGCTCGACAAGGTCTCGCTCTCCTTCCTCGTCGACGAGCTGGTGCTCCGGCGCGGCGGCACCGCGGCCAACATCGCGTTCGGCATGGCCCAGCTCGGGCTGCGCCCGGTGCTGCTCGGCGCGGTCGGCGCCGACTTCGCCGACTACCGCTCCTGGCTGGAGCGGCACGGCGTCGACTGCGACTCGGTGCACGTCAGCGAGGTCGCGCACACCGCCCGCTTCGTCTGCACCACCGACACCGACATGTGCCAGATCGCGTCCTTCTACGCCGGGGCGATGAGCGAGGCCCGCAACATCGAGCTGGACCCGGTCGCGCAGCGTCTCGGCGGCCTCGACCTGGTGCTGGTCAGCGCCAACGACCCGGCCGCGATGATCCGGCACTCCGCCGAGTGCCGGGACCGCGGCTACTCCTTCGTCGCCGACCCGTCCCAGCAGCTCGCCCGCATGGACGGCGCGGACGTGCTCGGCCTGGTCGACGGCGCCGACTACCTGATGACCAACGAGTACGAGAAGTCGCTGCTGCAGAGCAAGGCCGGCCTGACCGACGAGCAGCTGCTCGACCGGGTGAAGGTGCGGGTGACCACGCTGGGCAAGCACGGGGTGGAGATCGCCGGCCGGGAGATCGGCACCATCCGGGTGCCGATCGCGCGGGAGATCCAGGCGGTCGACCCGACCGGCGTCGGCGACGGCTTCCGGGCCGGTTTCTTCGCCGCCCTCGACTGGGGCGTCGGGCTGGAGCGCGCTGCCCAGGTCGGCTGCCTGCTGGCCACCCTGGTGCTGGAGAACTTCGGCGGCCAGGAGTACGAGGTCCGCCGGGACCTGTTCGTGAAGCGGCTCGCCGAGTCGTACGGGGAGGCGGCCGCCGAGGACGTCCGGCCGCACCTGCTGTGAGCGGCCCGGCCGGCGGGGTCGGCCCGGACGCGGCCCGTCCCGGCTCGGGCGGCCCGGTGCTGGTGGCCTTCGCCGGGCTGCCCGGCGTGGGCAAGAGCACGCTCGCGGTCCGGGTCGGCGCCGCGCTGCGCGCCCCGGTCCTGCCGGTCGACCCGGTCGAGCGCGCCCTGGGCCGTTACGGCCTCGTCGGCGACGTGCCCGGGATGGCCGCGTACGGCGCGGTCGCCGGGCTCGCCGAGGTGCAGCTCGGCCTCGGGCTGAGCGTGGTGGTCGACGCGGTGAACCCGGTCGCCGCCGCCCGCGGCCTCTGGCACGACCTGGCCGAACGGGCCGGCGTGCCGCTGCGGGTGATCGAGGTGCACTGCGGTGACGAGGCCGAGCACCGGCGCCGGGTCGAGGGCCGACCGCCCGGCGAGCACGCGACCGTGACCTGGGAGCAGACGCTGACCCGTCGCGCCCAGTACGAGCCGCTGATCGGCCCCCGCCTGGTGGTCGACACCGCCGTGGCGACCGACCCGCTCCCCGGCATCCTCGCCTACCTGACCTGACCCCACCCCCTCACCCCGCCGCCGAGCGCGCAGATTCACGGAAAGCGTGGCTTACCGGCCGGAATTAGCCACACTTTCCGTGAATCTGCGGAGGCGCGGGGCGGGGGAGCGCGGGAGCGCGGAGCGCGGGAGCGCGGGGGCAGGGCGCGGGGGCGGGGTCAGTGGGTGCGGCGGATGTCGTAGGCGGGGCCCTGGTCGGGGTGGGCGGCGAGGAACTCGTGGCCGCGCATCCGGCAGAACGCCGGGATGTCCACGGCCGCGGCCGGGTCGTCGGCCAGCACCCGGACCACTGCCCCGGCCGGCAGGTCGGGCAGCCGGCGGGCCAGGTTGATCACCGGGAGCGGGCAGCGCTGGCCCCGGCAGTCGAGCACCTCGACCGGCTCGCTGTCCGCGCTCACGGGGTCACCTCTCGAGCCGGCCCGGCGAGCCCCGCAGCCGCGAGCATGCTCGCGCTCACAGGCCGGTCACCCCCGCCTCCGCGCGCAGGGCCGCCACGATGCCGGGCAGTTCGGCCAGGAACCGCTCCACGTCCGCCTCGGTGGTGTCCCGGTGCAGCGACACCCGCACGTTGCCGTGCGACAGCACCCCCATCGCCTCCAGCACGTGCGACGGGCGCAGCGTCGACGACGTGCAGGACGAGCCGGAGGAGACCGCGAAGCCGCGCCGGTCCAGCGCGTGCAGCAGCGCCTCGCCGTCCACGTACAGGCAGGAGAACGTCACCAGGTGGGGGAGCCGGTCCACCGGGTCGCCGACCACCTCCACGTCCGGCACCTCCGCGGCCACCCGGGCCCGGATCCGGTCCACCAGCGGCGCCAGCCGGGCCGCCTCGGCCGCCGCGTCGGCCGCCGCCGCGCGCAGGCTCGCCGCCGCGGCCACCACCGCCGGCAGGTTCACCACCCCCGGGGTACGCCCCGACTCCCGCTCGTCGGCCGGGAACGGCGACTCCCACCGGGTGCCCTTGCGCACCACCAGCAGCCCGACGCCGGGCGGCCCGCCCCACTTGTGGGCGCTGGCGGTCAGCACCGACCAGCCCGACGGCAGCGGCGCCCGGCCGACCAGTTGGGCCGCGTCCACGTACAGCGGGACGCCCGCCTCGGCGCACCGCTCCGCCGCGGCCGGCACCGGTTGCACGGTGCCCACCTCGTGACTGGCCCCGATCAGCGCGGCCAGCGCCACGCCGGGGGCGGCCACCGCCGCCGCCCAGGCGTCCAGGTCGAGCCGGCCGAGCCGGTCCACGGGTACGGAGACCGCGTCGCCCCCGCCGGCGACGTGCCGTTCCGCCGCGTGCAGCACCGCCGAGTGCTCGATCGCCGAGTGCGCCAGCGTCGTGCCGGCCCGCCGCCGCCCGGCCAGTCCGCCCAGCACGGCGGCGTGCGCGGCGGCCGTACCGCTGGGGGTGAAGGAGAGTTCGTCGGCGCGGACGCCGAGCGTCTGCGCGGCGGCCTCCCGGGCGGCGTCGAGGAGTTGGCGGGCCCGGCGGGCCGGCGCGTAGAGCCGGGCCGGGTCGGCCCAGCCGTCGTCCAGGGCGGCCAGCAGCGCCTGCCGCGCGACCGGATGGAGCGGTACGGCGGAGGCGGCGTCCAGGTAGACCGGGGAGGCGCTCATGGTCCGTCACGCTATCGCCCGGCTGCGCCCACTATCTCCCCGAAGGGGGCGGACAGTGACCCCAAGACGGCCAGGCCCGCCATGGTCGAGTAATCTGCGACCGTCGGTGACGCCTTTGCCGTCGGTGTCAGAGAACAACCGCCGCGGCGCGCTAGGGAGGCAGGACCAGGTGGTCGCAAGGAGTTCGGAGGTACGGCCGTCGGCCGTACGGCACAGCGCTTCCCCGGGGGCCGGTGGGCGCCGGCGGCGTGGTGCTGGTCGACTCGCCGGGCTCGGTCTCGGCGGAGCGGCGCTGCTGGTTCTGCTCACCGGCTGTGACGTCGGCAAGACGTTCGCCGGGTTCGGCTGGCCGCAGGGGGGCATCACGCCCGAGTCGCACCGGATGTACGACCTGTGGATCGCGTCCTGCATCGCGGCGCTGGCGGTCGGCTTCTTCGTCTGGGGCCTGATCTTCTGGTGCGTCATCCGCTACCGCAAGCGCGGCAACGAGCTGCCGGTGCAGACCCGCTACAACCTGCCGATGGAGTTCCTCTACACCATCGCGCCGATCCTCGTGGTCTCCGTGCTCTTCTACTACACGGCGGTCGTGCAGACCGACGTGAACAAGGAGACGAAGAACCCCGACGTCACCGTCGAGGTCGTCGCGTTCAAGTGGAACTGGCAGTTCAACTACCGCGACGGCCAAGGTCGGGACGCCAACACGGTCGCCTCGACGCTGGGCACCAGCGAGGTCATCCCGGTGCTGGTGCTGCCGAGCGGCCGGTCGATCCGGTTCGAGGAGCAGAGCCGCGACGTCATCCACTCGTTCTGGGTGCCGGAGCTGCTGTTCAAGCGCGACGTCATGCCGGGCAGCATCCGCAACACGTTCGAGGTCTCCAGCATCGACCAGGAGGGCGCGTTCGTCGGCCGCTGCGCCGAGCTGTGCGGCAGCTACCACGCGTTCATGAACTTCGAGCTGCGGGTCGTCTCGCCGGAGAAGTTCGAGCAGTTCCTGGCCGCCAAGAAGGCCGGCAACTCGACCCAGGACGCGCTCAAGGCGATCGGTGAGCCCGAGTACGCCACCGAGACGAAGCCGTTCGACACGCGGCGCAACACCGCCAACTTCAACCCGTCCGACGCGTCGGCCGGCGCGGGAAGCTGAGGGGTTCGGCATGAAGACCGAGTGGAAGATCTTCCTGACCATCGCCACGTTCCTCCTCGGCGCGACAGTGCTCTACGGCGCCTGGACGTACGGCGACAGCGGCGGCCGCGTCGAGTGGGTCGGCACGGTGGCGCTGCTGCTCTCCTTCCTGCTGTGCGCGATGTGCGGCGGCTTCTTCTGGTTCGTCTCGCGGCGCATCGACCTGCGCCCGGAGGACCGGCCGGACGGCGAGATCGCCGACGGCGCCGGTGAGATCGGCTTCTTCAGCCCGGGCAGCTACTGGCCGTTCGGCCTGGCCCTGGCCGCCGCGATCGCCGGCCTGGGGCTCGTGTTCTGGCAGTTCTGGCTGCTGGGCCTGGGCCTGGTGGCGGTGGTCTTCGCCGCCTGCGGGCTGCTCTTCGAGTACTACTCGGGCACCCGCCGCACCGCCGAGCACTGATCCGCTCCGTCTCCGCCGCAGGCCCGCGCCCCCTCCGGGGACGCGGGCCTGCCGCTTCTCCCCGCCCGTTCCGCCGGCCGCCGGCCCCCACCCGCGTGATCAAGGGGTTCGTGTCTGCGCGAGTGCTCTTCTCCGACGCCAACTCCTTGGTCACCGGAGTGGTGGGCCGCCGGGGGAGAGGACACGCGTGACGCGTCCGGCCGGGGTCGCCGGAGATCTTGGTAATTGGTGGCCCCTCCAGGGGCCAGTTCGTACCAAGATCTACGCGTTTCTCGGGAAGCGGGAGCTGGCTCTCGTGGAGTGGAACGCGGGCGGCGCCGGCCGTGCTCGGCGGTCATCCTGCCCGGTGCGGGATGAGGTCAGGCGGCGTGACGGTGCAGGGGGCGCGGCGCGCGCCGGCGGGACCGCGTCGAGGGGCGGAACGGCACGGTGGCGATCAGCACGGCCGCGCCGCAGCCGGTGCAGGCCAGCTCCGGGCAGTCGGCGCCGTGCCCGTCGCCGCAGACCGGCGCCTCGAACAGCACGACGCCCTCACAGGTGTCGCAGTAGAGCTCGCGATCCGACACGGGCGTCTCCTCTCGCTCCGGTGCCGGCGGTGGCGGGGGGCCATCGCCCGGCAGAGCTTTCCACCGAAAGCGGAAAATTACTCCCCTGTAGTTTGGCACGCGGGTGTGACAGGAACCCGGTCAGGCGGTGCGCGCGACCGCCAGCCAGCGGTCCAACACGGTCGCGGCGGCACCCGAGTCGACCGACTCGGCGGCCCGGTCCAGGTTGGCGCGCAGCGCCTCGTGCAGGTCGCCGTCGAGCGGGCCCTGGGTGGACAGCGCGACCGCGGCGTTCACCAGCACGGCGTCCCGCACCGGCCCGGTCTCGCCGGCCAGCAGCCGCCGGACCACGTCGGCGTTGTAGACGGCGTCTCCGCCCCGCAGGTCGGCGAGGGTGGCCCGGGGCACCCCGAGCTCCGCCGCGTCCAGCAGCGACTCCCTGACGGTGCCCTGCTGCGCCACCCAGACCCGGGTCGGCGCGCCGGTGCTGAACTCGTCCAGCCCGTCCTCGCCGCGCAGCACGACCACCGAGTCGCCGCGCGCCGCGAAGACGGCGGCCATCACCGGCGCCATCCGCCGGTCGAAGCAGCCGACCGCGCCGGCGCGGGGCCGCGCCGGGTTGGTCAGCGGGCCGAGGAAGTTGAACGCGGTGGGCACGCCGATCTCGCGCCGGACCGGACCGGTGTGTCGCATGCCGGGGTGGAACCGGGCGGCGAAGCAGAAGCCGATGCCGGCCTCGGTGACGCAGCGGGCCACCTGCTCCGGGGCCAGGTCGAGCGGTACGCCGAGCTGCTCCAGCACGTCCGCGGTGCCGCAGGAGGAGGAGGCGGCCCGGTTGCCGTGCTTGACCACCCGGACCCCGGCGCCGGCGACCACCAGCGCCGCCATGGTGGAGATGTTGACCGTGTGCGCGAGGTCGCCGCCGGTGCCCACCACGTCGAGCGCGGTGGCGCGGACCTCCTCGGGCAGGTGCACCGGCACGGCGCGGGTCAGCATCGCCTCGACCAGGCCGCCCAGCTCGGCCGGGGTCTCACCCTTGGTGCGCAGCGCCACGGCGAAGCCGGCGATCTGCGCCGGGGTGGCCGAGCCGGCCATGATCTCGCCCATCGCCCAGGCGGTGTCGGCGGCGGAGAGCTCCTCGCCGCGCAGCAGCGCGTTGAGCAGCAGCGGCCAGGTCCGTTCGCCCATGGCAGGGCCTCCCGAGCGGCGTGAGGGAAAGCGGTTGGGGGCGCGCCACGGCCGCGTCGCCGTGGCGCCGCGGGGCGGCTCAGGCCGCGGCGTGGGTGCGGCGCAGCAGCTCGGCCACGGTGCTGCCGGCGGTCACCGGGTCCAGCGGGTGGGTCAGCGTGGCGTCGACCTCGGCGTACGCGGCGAGCCAGCGGTCGGCGGCGCGGGCCAGCACCACGCAGGTCGGCGGCGCGTCGTCCCGGTCGTCCTTGATCTGCCGGGCGATGCCGATGCCGCCGCCCGGGCTCGCCTCGCCGTCGAGCAGGAGCAGGTCGATCTCGTAGTCGTCGACCAGCCGGACGCAGCCGGCGTAGTCGGACGCCTCGACGAACTCGATCTCGATGCCGGGCGCCGGGCGGGTGCCGACGGCGAGCCGCATCCGGTCCCGGACCTTCGGGTCGTCGCTGTAGAGCAGGACGGTGCAAAGACGATCGCTCATCGTGACGTGGCTCCCACCTCGTAGCTGCCCGCTGATCGTAGCGGGCGTCACATTCAGCCGGTGGGCCCGGCCCCGGCTCCGGTGTTCGCCTCGGTGGCGAGCTGGCGGGCCTCCTGGCGGTCCAGCTCGCGGTCCAGCCGGCGGGCCTCGCGCTCGGACTGTTTGATCCACTGCACCACCAGCACGGCCAGCATGGTGACGCTGACGAACTCGCCGCCGGCCCAGAGGATGCCGCCGGCGACCACCTGGTCGTTGCGCGGGTCGGACCAGGCCAGGTTCAGCGACGGGTACCAGTCGCCGCCGAGCAGCGTGGTGCTCTGCATGATGGTGAGCCCGAGCACGGTGTGGAACGGCACCGAGAGCAGCATGAGCAGCGCGCGGGCCGGGTACGGCCAGCGCCCGGGCAGCGGGTCCAGGCCGAGCAGCGGCCAGAAGAAGACGCAGCCGGTCATGATGAAGTGCGCGTGCACCAGCTCGTGCGCCCACTCGTGGCGCAGGGTGAACTCGTAGAGGTTCGAGAAGTAGAGCACGAACGGGTTCGCCACGAAGATGGCGAACGCCACCAGCGGGAAGCTGTAGACCCGGGCCACCCGGCTGTGCACGATCGCGAGCAGCCGCTTGCGGGGTCGCAACGGCAGCGTGCGCAGCGCCAGCGTCACCGGGGCGCCCAGGGCCAGGAAGATCGGCGCGATCATCGACAGCACCATGTGCTGCACCATGTGCACCGAGAGCAGCGCGGTGTCGTACGCGCCGAGCCCGCTGACCGTGACCAGGGCGATGCCGCCGAGGCCGGGGCCGAGGAACGCCACGGTGCGCAGCACCGGCCAGCGGTCGCCGCGCAGCCGCAGCCGGTGCACCCCGTAGAGGTAGAGCCCGGCGGCGAGCACCAGGCCCAGCGTGAGCCAGCTCTCCAGCCGGGTCTCGGTGAGCACCCGGGACACGGTGAACGGTGGCGGGGCGGCCTCGCCTCCCGCTGCCAGGGTCGCCGAGGTGACGGCGAGGATCTGATCGACGTGCAGCACGCTTTTCAGGGTAGGTCAGGCGAAGCGGACGGCCACGATCGGGCCACTGCGGGCACCGGTTTGGCACCCCGCTGATCGTCGGTCCCGGTCAAGGGCAATAATGACCGCGTGACTGCGGCCCCAGCCATTGACAAGAGCCGGATCCACTCCCTGACGCGTCCCAACATGGTCAGCGTCGGGACGATCGTGTGGCTCTCCAGCGAACTCATGTTCTTCGCGGCGCTGTTCGCGATGTACTTCTCGATCCGCGCGGCGGCGCCGGAGCAGTGGGAGAAGCACACCGAGGTTCTCAACATCCCGTACGCGACCACCTTCACGGTGATCCTCGTGCTCTCCTCGGTGACCTGCCAGCTCGGTGTCTTCGCGGCCGAGAAGGGTGACGTCCACGCCCTGCGTCGGTGGTTCACGATCACCTTCGTGATGGGTCTGATCTTCGTGCTCGGTCAGGCGAACGAGTACCGGACCCTGGTGCACGAGGGCGTCAAGATCAACGAAGACGGGTACGGGTCGATGTTCTACCTGACCACCGGCTTCCACGGTCTGCACGTGACCGGCGGGCTGATCGCCTTCATCATCTTCATGGTCCGCACCACCATGGGCCGGTTCACCCCGGCGCAGGCGACCTCGGCGATCGTCGTGTCCTACTACTGGCACTTCGTCGACGTCGTGTGGATCGGGCTGTACGCCATGATCTACTGGCTTCAGTGATCTTGGCGCGTCACGAACCGCGCCGCTGCTCCGTCCCCTGAGACAAGGTCCAACCGGTTAAGGACACAGGTCATGACTTCTGACAACGACCGCCGACGCGGTCTGCTCGCGCGGCTGCGCGGGCGGCCCGTGGCGCGCAGCAGGGGCCGCCGCCGGCTGGGTGCCGCGGTCCGGCTGGCCGCCGCGCTGATGCTGGCCGGCGGCGCCTACACCGTCTTCGCCCCGGGCGTGCAGGCGCAGGACAACCCGCCGCTGACCGCCGCCGGCAACGAGGGCAAGGCGCTGTTCGACGTGAGCTGTGTGACCTGTCACGGTCGCAACGCCCAGGGCGTCGAGGGTCGGGGCCCGAGCCTGATCGGCGTCGGGTCGGCGTCGGTCGAGTTCCAGGTCGGCAGTGGTCGCATGCCGATGGCCCGGCAGGAGGCGCAGGCCATGCGCAAGCCTCCGCAGTTCACCGACGAGCAGGTGCGCCAGCTCGGGCAGTACATCCAGGAGCTCGGCGGCGGCCCGCAGGTGCCGTCGGGCAACCTGCGCGACGGCGCCAACATGTCCACCGGTGGCGAGCTGTTCCGGATCAACTGCTCGCAGTGCCACGCGTTCGGCGGCGGCGGCGGGGCGCTCTCCTCCGGCAAGTACGCGCCGAGCCTCAAGCCGGCCAGCGACCGGCAGATCTACGCCGCCATGCTGAGCGGCCCGCAGAACATGCCGGTGTTCGGCGACAACCAGATCACTCCCCAGGAGAAGGCGGACATCATCGCCTACATCCAGGAGACCCTGAAGAGCGACCAGGACCAGGGCGGTTTCAACCTGGGCCGGTACGGCCCGTCGACCGAGGGTCTGGCGATCTTCCTGGTCGGCATCGTCGCGCTGGTCTTCGCGAGCCTGTGGATTGCGGGCAAGTCGTGACCCAGGCGAACATCTGTATCATTGCCCTGGTGCCGGCCACCGGTGCCACGCGTAGCGAGGTGACGGCATGAGCACCCACACCGAGCACCAGGCCCAGCAGGGCCGGGAGCCGGTCGACGTGAACGACCCCCGGCTCTCCCGGTTCGAGATCGTCCAGGAGGGCGCCCGGCGGGACGACATCGAGATCGTCCACTACGAGGAGCAGGTCGTCCCGGGCAGCAAGGCGGAGCGCCGGCTGACCCGTACGGTCGCGCTGATGTTCCTGCTGACCGGCGTCGCCGCCACCGCCTTCCTGGTGATCTACATCTGGTGGCCGTGGCAGTGGGAGGCCGGTCGGGGCGGCGACAAGCTCTACACGCCGCTGCTCGGCCTGACCCTGGGCCTCGCCCTGCTCGGCGTCGGCTTCGGCATCCTGACCTGGGGCAAGAAGCTGCTGCCCAAGGAGGTGTCGATCCAGGACCGGCACGACCAGGGCGGCAACCCGGAGGACCGCAAGATCACCGGCGAGACGATGCTCTACCTGGCCGACGAGCTCGGCGTGAAGCGACGTCCGCTGCTCGGCATCTCGCTGCTGGCCGGCCTGGCGCCGGTCGGCGCGGTCGCCGCGGCGCCGCTGATCGGTGGCCTGATCGAGCAGCCGCACAAGAACAACCAGATGTTCACCACCGGCTTCGCGCCGGCCGAGGGCGGTGAGAAGATCCGGCTCATCCGCGAGGACGGCCGGCCGATCCGCCCGGCGGACGTCAGCGTCGGCGGCCAGCTCACCGTGTTCCCGGGCATCGAGGGCGGCGTCAGCAACCGGCACGCCGACTCGCCGACCCTGCTGATCCACCTGCGCGAGGACGACGCGCAGAAGTCGCGCGCCGCCAACGAGCGCAAGGGTCGCGGCGACTTCATGTGGGGCAACTACGTCGCGTTCTCCAAGATCTGCACGCACGCCGGTTGCCCGGCCAGCCTCTACGAGCAGCAGACCAACCGCCTGCTCTGCCCCTGCCACCAGTCCCAGTTCCTCATCACCGACAACGCCAAGCCGATCTTCGGCCCGGCGAACCGGCCGCTGCCGCAGCTGCCGATCGAGGTGGACGAGGAAGGTTTCTTCGTGGCGAGGTCCGACTACACCGAGACCATCGGTCCCGACTTCTGGGAGCGGCCATGAAGCGCCGAAAGTTTGATGCGGCCGCGCTGCCGGCCAAGACCGCCGGGGCGGTGGACGACCGCTTCCAGGTCGCCACGCCGCTGCGCAAGCTGCTGAACAAGGTCTTCCCCGACCACTGGTCCTTCCTGCTCGGTGAGATCGCGCTGTTCTCGTTCGTGGTCCTGCTGCTGACCGGTGTGTTCCTGACCTTCTTCTACGAGCCGGCGATGACCGAGGTGACCTACGACGGCAGCTACGCGCCGCTGCGGGGCACCCCCATGTCGGCCGCGTACGCCTCCAGCCTGGACATCTCGTTCGACGTCCGGGGCGGTCTGATCATGCGGCAGATGCACCACTGGGCGGCCCTGCTGTTCATGGCCGCGATCGTGGTGCACATGCTCCGGGTCTTCTTCACCGGCGCGTTCCGCAAGCCGCGTGAGACCAACTGGATCATCGGCTCGCTGCTGTTCTGGGTCGGCTTCCTGGCCGGCTTCACCGGCTACTCGCTGCCGGACGACGGCCTCTCCGGCACCGGCCTGCGGATCGCCTCCGGCATCATCCTGTCGATCCCGGTGGTCGGCTCCTGGGTCAGCTCGTCGATCTTCGGCGGCGAGTTCCCCGGCATGATCATCATCAGCCGCTTCTTCATCGCCCACGTGCTGCTCATCCCGGGCCTGCTGGTGGCGCTGATCAGCGTGCACCTGGGCCTGGTGTTCAAGCAGAAGCACACCCAGTGGCCCGGCCCCGGCCGGACCAACGAGAACGTGGTCGGCGAGCGGATGTTCCCGCGCTACGCGCTCAAGCAGGGCGGCTTCTTCATGGTCGTCTTCGGCGTGATCGCGCTGATGGGCGGCCTCTTCCAGATCAACCCGATCTGGTACTTCGGCCCGTACGAGGCATGGGTGGTCTCGGCGGCCAGCCAGCCCGACTGGTACGTCATGTTCCTCGACGGCTCGACCCGACTCATGCCGGGTTGGGAGATCAGCATCCCGATCGGCGACGGGTACGTCATCCCGCCGCTGTTCTGGCCGACGGTCGTGCTCCCCGGCATCCTGGTGGGCCTGTCGACGATGTACCCGTTCCTGGAGGCCCGCCGCCTGAAGGACTACAAGCACCACAACCTGCTCCAGCGGCCCCGGGACGTGCCGGCCCGGACCGCGGTGGGCGCCATGGCGGTCGCCTTCTACGTCGTGCTGACGCTCTCCGGCGGCAACGACGTGATCGCCGACAAGTTCCACATCAGTTTGAACGCGATGACGTGGGCCGGCCGGGTCGGTCTGCTGGTCATCCCGCCGCTGGCCTACTACGTCACCTACCGGATCTGCCTGGGTCTCCAGCAGCACGACCGGGAGGTGCTGGCCCACGGCGTGGAGACCGGCATCATCAAGCGGCTGCCCGACGGCCGGTTCGTCGAGGTCCACCAGCCGCTCTCGTCGGCGGACGGGCACGACGGCCACGCCCCGGCGCTGGACTACGTCGGCTGGGTGGTGCCGAAGAAGATGAACCGGCTCGGCGCCCTCGGGCCCGCCATCCGGGGCTTCTTCTACCCGATCGAGAAGCCGGCCGAGGCGCCGGTCTCGCCGGGTCACCCGCCGGTCGAGCCCCGAGCGGAGCGGGAGGAGATCGGCAGCGGCGACAGCCGTCGCTGACCCTTCCGGGTACGACTGACCGTGGCGCCCGCCGGAGTGATCCGGCGGGCGCCACGTCCGTTTCCGCCCCGATCGGCGGCTCGGTGCGCCCCGGACGGGTGGAATCGCAGGAATAACCCCGGTCAGCCGGGTATCCGTGCGGTCCGACGTCTCATGGGGGAGGAACGCATGTGGGGAATCAAACGCCTGGGTCTGCTGGCCGCGCTGGTGGTCGTGGGGCTGGCGCCCGCCGCCGCGGCGCAGGCCGCGGCGCAGCCGTCGACGCAGGACACCCAGTATCTGCAGGCGGTGCACCAGGTCAACCTGTTCGAGATCACCGCCGGTAACCTGGCCCAGCAGAAGGGCCAGAACCAGCAGGTCAAGGACCTGGGCAAGATGTTCGTCACGGACCACACCCAGCTGGACCAGACGGTGAAGTCGACCGCGCAGCAGCTCAACGTGCAGTTGCCGGCCAATCCGACCGCCGACCAGCAGAAGGTCCTCGACAAGCTGAACGGGCTGAACGGCGCCCAGTTCGACAAGGCGTGGGTGACCGCCCAGCTCGCCGGCACCGTGCAGGCCATCCAGGCCACCCAGACGGAGATCTCGCAGGGCTCCGAGCAGTCGGTGGTGCAGCTCGCCCAGGACGCGCTGCCGGTCCTGCAGGCGCACTACGACGCGTTGGTGGCGCTGGCCCAGACGCTGGGCGTCCCGGTGCCGCAGACCAGCGCCAGCGGCACGGCCAGCCCCGGTGGCACCACGTCGCCGGCGCCGGGCGGCACCGAGTCGCCGGCTCCGGGCGGCACCGGGACCGAGGAGCCCGCTCCGGGCACCACGGAGACCCCGGCGCCCGCGCAGAGCTGACCCAGCCGTACGACCGGCGGTGGCCGGCCCGCCCCCCACCGGGGTGGGCCGGCCACCGGCGTCTCAGTCGGCGCTGGCCAGCCCGATCGCGAACGCCTCCTCCAGGTCGTGCTGCGAGTAGGCGCGGAACGCGATATGCGACTCGGTGTTGAGCACGCCGGGCACCTTGGAGATGCTGCCGGCGATGACCTGGGCGATCTGCTCGAACTCGCGCACCCGGACCATGGCGATCAGGTCGACGTGCCCGGCCACCGAGTAGACCTCGCTGACGCCGGGCAGGTTGGCCAGGTTCTCGGCCACCTCGGGGATGGAGTCGGTGGCGCAGTCGATCAGCACGATCGCGGTGATCACGGGACGGTTCTCCGTTCGTCGGCGACGAGCCCCATGCTAGAGCCCGGTGCGGTCACCGCGCGGCCGGGACGGTCAGGTCGGCGCCGGCCCGGATCACACCGTCGAGGCGTTCCCCGGCGGCGACGGTCGCGCCCGGCCAGATCACCGACCGGTCGACCGCGCCGTGAACCCGCGCGCCGGCACCGACCACCGAGCGGGTGACCGGCCCGTCCACCGTCGCGGACGGGTCGACCAGCCCGGCCGGGCCGGCGGCGTGCAGGTTGGCGGCCAGGTAGTCGGCCGGTGTGCCGGTGTCGTAGAACGTTCCCCGGTAGCGGACCACGGTCAGCGCGCCGGCCGCCTCCGCCGGCCGCCACACCGCCCGCACCAGTTCGTCGAACGTGGCCGGCAGGCCCCGGACCAGCCGCCAGGGCAGCAGCGAGAGACCGGCGAAGCGGTGGCCGGCGAAGGTGCCGGGGGCGGCCGGGTCGTCCGCCGGCCGGCCGAGCAGGCGTACGCTCCGCCCGTCCCAGCCGTCGAGCAGCGCGGCCACGTCGGGGCCCGGTGGGGCCGTCGGGTCGGCCAGGTACGCGTCGGCGTTGGCGACCAGCACGCCCCGCCCGGCGATCCAGTCCCGCAGCCGGCCGACACCGCCGGCGGTGCCCAGCGGATCACCCGGCTCGACGGAGAGGTGGGCCCGGTCGCCCACCCACGCGGTCACCTGATCGCCCAGGTAGCAGGCGTTCACCGCGACCCGGGCCGGGCCGGTCAGGCCGAGGCCGGCCAGCCGTGCCAACGCCCGGTCGAGCAGTGGCACGTTGCCGACCGGGCAGAGCGCCTTCGGCAGCCGCTCGGTGAGCGGGCGCAGCCGCGTGCCCGCACCGGCCGCCAGCACCACCGCGCACACCTCACCCCCGGCGGCGGGGCCGCCCGGGTCGGGTCCGGGGCTCACGCGGCCGGGGGCGCGGCCGGCGGGACCTCGCCGGCGCGCGGGCCGATGCCGTAGTAGGCCAGCAGGTTGGCGGTGGCGCGGCTGAGCCGGGGCAGCTCGTCCAACGGGTGCCAGGCGGCCTCGAGCACCTCGGCCCCGTCCACCTTCAGCGCGGTGCGCGACGCCGGCACCTCCGCCTCGAAGACGACGTCCACCCAGCCCTTGGCGTGCACGACCGCGTTCGGCACGGCGGGCCGGAGCCGGTCGGGGGAGAGCCGGACGCCGGACTCCTCGTGCAACTCCCGGGCCGCGCCGACCACCGGGGGCTCGCCGCGTTGCAGCAGGCCGGCGGGGAGGCTCCAACTGTGGCCGGGGGGCTGGCGCAGCAGCAGGATCCGCCCCGCGCCGGTGGCCTCCGCGTCCCGGACCAGCGTGACCGCGCCCACGATGTACTTCGGCACGGCCAGCCGGACCAGCCGCCGCCGCAGCGGAACCGGCAACCGGTAGAAGAGGCGGTAGCCGAGGGCCCGTCCGGTGGCACGCGCGCGGGGGATCATGCGTTCAGGCTAGTGGCCGGCGAGTCGGCGGGGGCGAACGCCCTTCGCCCTACTGCCGGTGGTCGACCAGGTCGATGAGCTGCTCGACCACCGTGTCCGGCTCGACCGAGCGGTCGAAGACCGCCACCAGCAGCGTTTCCAGGTCGGGATAGCCCAGCTCCTCGGAGAGCCGCAGCAGCGGCAGGTCGCTGGCCAGGCCCCGGTCGTGCTTGCGCAGCGCCAGGCCGATCGAGGCGCGGCCCAGCCGGACCTTGTCGGCGATCGAGATGCCCGGCTCGGTGTGCTCCGCGAACCACCTGTTGATCTGCATCTGGGCGTGCGGGGACTTGACGAAGCCCAGCCACTCCCGGCGTGGCCCGCGCGGCGCCACGTCGACCTCGAAGCCGCTCTCCGCGTCGCTCTCGGTGAAGATCTCCACCACGTCGCCCTCCTCCAGCTCGGAGGAGAGCGGGGCCAGCCGGCCGTTGATCCGGGCGGCGAGGCAGTGGTCGCCGCGTTCGGTGCCCAGCTCGTACGCCAGGTCGACCGGGGTGGCCCCGGCCGGCAGCACCACCTGCCGGCCGTCGGCGACCACCTGGATCTGGGCCTCGGCCAGGTCACAGCGCAGCGACGCCATGAACTGGGTCGGGTCGACGGTGTCCTGCTCCCAGTCGAGCACCCGGCGCAGCCAGGACAGCTCGTCCGCCCGGTCGGCGGCCCGGCCGGCAGCTCGCGGGAAGCGGTAGTGGGCGGCGACGCCGTACTCCGCGGAGCGGTGCATCTCGGTGGTGCGGATCAGCACCTCCACGGTGCGGTCCTGCGGGCCGCAGACGCTGGTGTGCAGCGACCGGTAGAGGTTGTTCTTCGGCGAGGCGATGAAGTCCTTGAAGCGGCCCGGGACCGGCCGCCAGAGCCCGTGCACGGCGCCCAGCGCGGCATAGCAGTCGGTCGGTGGGCCGTCCACCACGATCGCGATGCGGGGCAGGTCGTACGGGGCGGTGTGGTCGCCGGCGACGGTGTCCTTCCAGATCGAGTAGAGGTGCCGGGGGCGGGGGGAGACGTCGGCGTCCACCCGGCTGCGGCGCAGTGCCGCCCGGGTGCGCGCCACCACGTCGGCGAGGTAGGCGTCCCAGCCGGGCCGGTCGTGCACGAAGCGGGCGATCCGCGCGTGCTCCTCGGGCCGCAGGTGCAACAGCACCACGTCGTCCAGCTCGCGTTTGAGCGTCTGGATGCCGAGCCGGTCGCAGAGCGGGACCAGCACCTCCAGGGTCTTGCGGGCGATCCGCTCCCGCGAGGCGGCGGAGCGGACCCCGAGCGTGCGCATGTTGTGCAGCCGGTCGGCCAGCTTGATGACCAGCACCCGGACGTCCTTGCCGGCCGCCACGATCATCTTGCGGACCGTCTCCGCCTCGGCGGCCTTGCCGTAGAACGCCTTGTCGAACTTGGTCACGCCGTCGACCAGGTGGGCCACCTCGCGGCCGAAGTCCTCCTGGAGCGCCTGGAGCGTGTAGCGGGTGTCCTCCACCGTGTCGTGCAGCAGCGCGGCGACCAGCGTGGTGGTGTCCATCCCGAGGTCGGCGCAGATCTGGGCCACCGCGAACGGGTGGGTGATGTAGGGCTCGCCGCTCTTGCGGAACTGACCGCGGTGCATGTTCTCCGCGATCGTGTACGCCCGGCGCAGCACCGAGGCGTCGGCGTTGGCATGGATGCCGCGGTGGGCGCGGACCAGCGCGGTGACCGGGTCGCCGTCGGCGGTGGGCCAGGTGAGCAGCGAGCGCAGTCGGCGGGTGAGCGGCAACTCACCCTGGGTCGGAAGGGCGCCGCCCAGGGTGGCGCCGTGTCCGGCGTCGACGTCCACCTGGGACACCTCCTCACCCCGGCCCGCGGTCACCGGGGCCGGTGACCGGGAGCAGGCCCGCGAATCGGGCAGTGCTGCACTTCTTCAACAGCCTAAGGGAGTCGACGTCGTCCGATCGGACACTTGGTCATGAGCGTTCGGTCGAGAGTTGGTGGGATCCGCCGTTCTCGGCCTTCGCCAGCAGGTCACGGAAGCGCCCCGCGCCGGCCACCGGCGAGGCCCATCCGGCGGTGGCCTCGACCAACCGGGTCTCCGGCCGTTCCAACCAGGACAGGATCCGCTCGGTCTCCTCGGCGGTCGCGGCCGGCACCGGCCCGTGCCCGGGCAGCACCGTCTCGGCGGTGGCCCGGATCGCCGCGATGGTCGGTCGTGGGTGGACACCCGGTGGCGACACGCCGGCCCCGGCCAGCCGCCCGTGCCGGACCAGCGCCAGCTCCCAGCCGCCCCGGGCGGCGGGCCGGGCGGCGGCCAGCTCGACGATGCCGGTCAGCGCCGCCAGGCGCTGCATCCGGACCGCCGCGCGCAGCACCGCGGCCAGCCGGCCCCGGACCACCGCGGCCTCCTCGTAGCGGTGCGCGGCGGCGAGCACGTCGATGCGGGCGAGCAGGGCGTCGACCACCACTGCGGGATCGTCGCGGGTGGCGGTGCGGAACGGCGTGGCGGCGCGGTGCTCGTACTCCTCCGGGGTGATCCGGTGCTCGCAGGGCGCCGGGCAGCGACCCAGCTCGGCCAGCGCGCAGGCCGGCATGGTGGTGCGTCGGGAGAGCCGGTGGGTGCACTGGCGCAGCGGCACCGCGTCGTGGAAGCCGGCGGCGGCCAGCTCCGCGGCCTGTCTGGACCGGAACGGGCCGAGGTAGGCGGTGTCGGTGGGGCCGAGGTCGCGGACGACCGACAACCGCGGGTAGGCCTCGTCGGTGAGCTTCAGCCAGACCTGGCGCTCCGGGTATTTCGACCGGCGATTGTACGGCGGGGCGTGCGCGGCGATCAGCCGCAGCTCGCGGACCTCGGCCTCCAGCGAGTGGGCGCACTCGACCGCCTCCACCCGCTCGGCGGCGGCCAGCATCTCGGAGATCCGGGCCCGCTTCTCGCCGGCGGTGAAGTAGCTGCGCACCCGGGTGGCGATGTCGCCGGACGTGCCGACGTAGAGCGGCCGGTCGTCGGCGGCTCGGAAGATGTAGACGCCGGGGACCTTGGGCAGCCCGTCGGCGAGGTGCCGCTTGCGGCGCTGGGTCGGGGTGACCGCCCGGGCGAACTCGATCGCCTCACCGACCGTGTCGACCCGGTGCCCGCCCAGGCGGCCGATCAGCCCGTGCAGCACGTCGACGGTGGCCTTGGCATCGTCCAGCGCCCGGTGGGTGGGCTGGGTCGCGGTGCGGAAGTAGCCGGCCAGCGTGCCCAGCTTGCGGTTGGGCACCTCGTCGCGGGTGAGCACCCGTCGGGCCAGCGCGGCGGTGTCCAGCACCCGCGGGTTGGGCCAGCGGTAGCCGTGCTTCGCGCAGGCCGCCTTGAGGAAGCCCACGTCGTAGGGGGCGTTGTGGGCGACCAGCACGGCGTCGGTGAGAAACTCCAGGAAGCTCGGCAGCACCTGCTCGATCGGCGGGGCGGGCAGCAGCATCGCCTGGGTGATCCCGGTCAGCACGGTGATGAACGGCGGGATCGGCACGCCCGGGTTGACCAGCGTGGCGAGCACGCCCAGCTCCTCGCCGCCGCGGACCTTGACCGCGCCGATCTCGGTGATCCCGCCGCCGTCCGGCGCGCCGCCGGTGGTCTCCAGGTCGACCAC
The DNA here is from genome assembly GCF_044391475.1 of Micromonospora sp. NPDC018662. NCBI lineage: Bacteria > Bacillati > Actinomycetota > Actinomycetes > Micromonosporales > Micromonosporaceae > Micromonospora > Micromonospora sp. NPDC018662. Next base: position 323,358 of record NZ_JBISAC010000007.1, on the reverse strand, counting down.
CACGAAGGTGGTCGCGTAGAGCGGCAGCGTGGGGTCGACGCCGCTGCCCGCCGCCCGGTCCAGACCGGCCAGCGCCTCCTGGACGTACTCCGTTCCCGTCACCCGCGGGACGGTAACGGCACGGTCCGACACTCGCGTCACTCCGGCCCCGCCGTTACCACGGGGGTACGATGAGAGATCGGCTCACTCACCGGGCGGTGGGCCCGTTCGGGGTGGGAGACTTGCCACATGCCCCTCGCCGAGCCGCACGACGACCGCTCCTCCGCGGAGGAGCCGGTGGTCGGCGCGCCCGAGGCCGGTGAGGACCCGTCGACGCCCGAGCCCGAGCCCACCCTCCCCGAGCCGGTCCGCCAGCGGATCGTCACGCTGACCGCCGCGGTCCTGCCCGGCCTGCCCACCGACGAGGTGCCGGTGCCGCTGCGGCGGGTCGCCAAGTTCGCCCCCAACCGCCGCGCCCGGCTCGGCGCCCCGGTGATCGCCGCCCAGCTCACCGCCGACCCACTGTTCCGGCAGCGGGTCACCGCCCGGGTGCTGGCCGACGCCGGCGATCTCGGCGCGGCGGTGGTGGAGGGCACCGCGCCGGCCGCCGCCGACCCGGTCGAGGTGGCCGCCCTGGCCTACCTGGCCCGGCCCCGGGGCTGGCGGGAGCTGATCGAGGCCAGCGGCGAGGCGGTGCGCGCCGAGGCGGACAGCGCGGTCGTGGCGGAGCTGGTCCGGGAGGCCGAGCAGCGGGCCACCCGGGCCGAGCACGACCGGGCGGTGGCCCGGGTCGAGGCCGAGAAGCTCCGCGACGAGCTGGCCCGGGTCCGGGAGGAGCTGGGCCAGCTCCGCGAGGAGGCCCGCCAGTTGGCCCGTACCCTGCGGGAGACCCAGGCCCGGGAGCGCAAGGCCACCGAGCTGCTGGCCACCGAACGGGGCCGGGCGGCCCGCGCGGCGGCTGACGCGGACGCGGAGCTGCGCCGCGCCCGGGCCCGGCTGGCCGAGGCGGAGGCCGCCGCCGGGGTGGCCCGGGCCAGCGCCAAGGAGGCCCGTTCCGTCGACGACGCCCGGCTGTGGCTGCTGCTGGAGACGATCGGCCAGGCCGCCGTCGGGCTGCGCCGGGAGCTGGCCCTCGACCCGGTGGACACGTTGCCGGCGGACTTCGTCGCCGACGCGTTCGCCGACCAGCCGGGCACCGCGCCGGCCGGGGCGGCGACCCGGGCCCGCGACACCGACGACCCGGCCCGGCTCGACCAGCTCCTCGCGTTGCCCAAGGCGCACCTGGTGGTGGACGGCTACAACGTCACCAAGCGCGGCTTCGGTGAGATGTCGCTGGAGCAGCAGCGCAAGCGGCTGATCACCGGCCTGGGCGGGATCGCGGCGCAGACCGGCGACGAGGTCACCGTGGTCTTCGACGGCGCCGAGCGGATCCACGGGCTGCCGCCGGCGCCGCGCGGGGTGCGGGTGTTGTTCTCCCGCAAGGGGGAGACCGCGGACGAGCTGATCCGCCGGCTGGTCCGCGCCGAACCGGCCGGCCGGCCGGTGGTGGTGGTCTCGTCGGACCGCGAGGTCGCCGACGGGGTACGCCGGCACGGCGCGTACCCGCTCGGCGCCGACTCGCTGTTGCGCCGGCTCGCCCGCTCCTGACCCGTCGGTGCCGTGATGATCGTTTCGGGGTGGGTGCTGCCTCGTTGTCCGGTTCTGTCACACCCGCCGCCTAGCCTTCTGGTGACCGACGGTGGTGGTCCCTTCCCCGACCGCCACCGGCGACCGCGTCAGGAGGCGTTCATGCTCATCGACTGCGACGGCTGCGGCATCCGCGGCGCCGGCTGCTCCGGTTGCCTGGTGACCGCGCTGCTCGACCCCGACTCCCCGGCGGCCGACCTGGGCCCGGCCGAGCACCGGGCGATCGAGGTGTTCGCCCGGGCCGGCTTCGACGTGGAGGTGCTGCCACCGGCGGCCATACCCGCACCCGCACCCGCACCCCGCCGTGCCGCCCGCCGCCGGGTGGCCTGACTCCGCCTGGCTTCGTCCCCGGGTGACTCTCCTCAGGGTGCGGCTCCGACGCGGCTCCGGTGCGGCTCGTCAGGTGCGGCGTTCCACTGGGCCAGGGCTCTGGCCGGCCCCCGATGGTCCTACCCCAGGTCGCTCCGCCGACATGTCGCGGGCTCTTGCCGCCGGGGCGATCCGGACCCCGGCACGTCCCGGGCGTGTCGCGGCAACCAAACAAATGCGTCGAGAGCGATATACCTGTCAGTCATATTTATGACCGACAGGTATATCGCTCTCGGGCCAACGCTGTCCGCTGTCCGCTGTCCGCTGTCCGCTGTCCACTGTCCGCGCGGCCCGCCGCTCGCTTCCTGCCGTTCGCCGCCGTGTGGCCTGCCGCCCCGCCGTTCGCCGCTCGCGCGGCCTGCGGCCTGCGGCCCGCCGCTCGCGCGGCCTGCCGCCTGCCGCCCGCGGCCTGCCGCCCGCCGTCTGCGGCCTGGTTCCTGCCGCCCGGTTCCTGCCGGCCGCGGAAGGCCGACGCGAGGCGAGACGCCAGGTGCCCCGCCGGCCCGACCGCCCGGCGGAGGGGTGCGGCCGGGCTGGTGGGGCGGCCGCCGTCGTCGGTCGGGCACCGGAGCGGATTCGTTCGGACCGGGCCATAGGATGGGCGGTCACGGTGGAAGGGAGCGGCATGACGCGGACGGGTCGCGACGGCGAGGTGGGTCGATGACCCCGCGCGGGTGGGCGCTGCTGACCCTGGCCGGGTTGGCGGTGGCGCTGGTCGTCACCGTGGCGCTGCTGGTGCCGTGGAGCCGGCCGCCGGCACCCCGCGCCGACCAGCTCGCCGCGTTGCGGGCGCTCCCGGTCGAGCAGGTGGCCCGGGGCCGGGCGTTCAGCGGCGCGTTGCGGCCGGCCGGCTGGTCCGCGCTCGCGGTCGGGTTGGTGGTGGCGCTGCTGCTCGGGCTCACCCCGCTGGGCGGGCGTCTGGTCGAGTTGGCCGGCCGGCCCTTCGGCGGACACTGGGTGGCGCAGGCCGTGCTCGGCGGGCTGGGCGTCATGTTCCTCGCCGACCTGCTCACCCTGCCGTTCGCGGCCTGGCGGCGCACCGTGCTGGTCCGGTACGGGCTGAGCACCCAGGGCTGGGGCGGGTGGACGGTCGACCTGCTGAAGTCGTACGCGGTCAGCGCGGTCATCGGCGCGCTCGTCCTGCTCGCCTTCTACTCGGTGGTCCGGCTCGCCCCCCGCTGGTGGTGGGCCTACGGCGCGGCCGGCGCCGCCGCTCTGGTGGTGATCCTGTCGTTCGTGCTGCCGGTGCTGGTCGAGCCGGTGTTCAACCGGTTCACCCCGATGGAGCCCGGGCCGCTGCGCACGGAGCTGACCAGCCTGGCCGCCCGGGACGGGGTCCCGGTCCGGGACGTGCTGGTCGCCGACGCGTCCCGGCGGACCCGGGCGGTCAACGCCTACGTCTCCGGGCTCGGGCCGACCCGGCGGGTGGTGGTCTACGACACCCTGCTGCGGGAGGCGGAGCCGGCGGAGGTGACCAGTGTGGTCGCCCACGAGCTGGGGCATGCCAAGGACCGCGACGTCTGGACCGGCACGCTGATCGGCGCGCTCGGCGCCGCCGCGGTGGTGGTGGCGCTCTACCTGGTCGGCTCGTGGGCCCCGCTGCTGCGGCTGGCCGGCGTCGACTCCATCGCCCAGCCCCGGGCCTTCCCGCTGCTGATCGCGCTGGTCACGGTGGCCGGCCTGGTCGCCACCCCGGTGCAGGCGCTGGTCTCCCGACGGGTGGAGGCCCGTGCCGACGCGCACGCGCTGGCGCTCACCGGCGACCCGGCGACGTTCGAGGCGATGCAGCGCCGGCTGGCCGGGGTGAACCTGGCCGACCCGGACCCGCCGCGCTGGGAGTACCTGTGGTCGGCGTCCCACCCGTCCACGGTGGAGCGGATGGCCGCCGCCCGCGCCTACGCCAGGGAGCACGGCCGATGAGCCGCACCTTGCTGATCACCAACGACTTCCCGCCGCGCCCCGGCGGCATCCAGTCCTTCGTGCACAACCTCGCGGTGCGCCAGCCGCCCGGCTCGGTGGTGGTCTACGCGTCGAGCTGGCGGGGCGCGGAGAAGTTCGACGCCGACCAGCCGTTCGAGGTGGTCCGGGAACGCACCCAGGTGCTGCTGCCCACGCCGCTGATCGCCCGCCGGGCGGCCCGGCTGGCCCGGGCGTACGACTGCGACACGGTGTGGTTCGGCGCGGCGGCCCCGCTGGGGCTGCTCGCGCCGGGGCTGCGCCGGCGGGCCGGGATCCGTCGGGCGGTGGCGCTGACGCACGGGCACGAGGTCGGTTGGGCGGCGTTGCCCGGCGCCCGGTCGGCGCTGCGGCGCATCGGCCGGGGCGTGGACGTGACCACCTACCTCGGCGAGTACACCCGGGTGCGGCTGGCCCGGGCGCTGGACGGGTTGACCGAGCTGCGCCGCCTCGCGCCCGGCGTCGACGTGGAGACCTACCACCCCGGCGTCGACGGCGGGCCCGTCCGGGCGCGGCTCGGCCTCGCCGACCGGCCGGTGGTGGTGTGCGTGTCGCGGCTGGTGCCGCGCAAGGGGCAGGACGCCCTGATCCGGGCGATGCCCGAGATCCGCCGCCGGGTGCCGGACGCCGCGCTGCTGGTGGTCGGCGGCGGGCCCTACCGGGCCACGTTGGCGAAGCTGGCCCGGCAGGTCGGGGTGGAGCGGGACGTGGTCTTCACCGGCTCGGTGCCCACCGCCGAGCTGCCCGCGCACTACGCCGCCGGCGACGTCTACGCGATGCCCTGCCGCACCCGCAACCGTGGCCTGGACGTGGAGGGCCTCGGCATCGTCTACCTGGAGGCGAGCGCGACCGGGTTGCCGGTGGTGGCGGGCGATTCCGGCGGCGCGCCGGACGCGGTCCGCGAGGGCGAGACCGGCTACGTGGTCCGGGGCCGGGACACCGCCCAGCTCGCCGACCGGGTGGCCACAGTGCTCGCCGACCGGGACCTGGCCCGCCGGCTCGGGGCGGCCGGCCGGGCCTGGGTCGAGCGGGAGTGGCGCTGGGAGACCCAGGCCGAGCGGATGGCGGGTCTGCTCGCGGGCTGACGACCGTCGGTGGTGCCAGCACCACCGAATTCCGGGCGCCGGTGCCGGAGAATGAGGTTCGTGGACGCCTCGGCATACCTACCGGTTCGAACCTGGCTGCGGCCCGGCGTGGTCACCGCCGGCCAGGGCCTGCTGATCGCACTGCTGTCGCTGGGCACGAACGTGGCGCTGTTCGTGCTGTCCGTGGTCGCGCTCGCCCTGATCCCGGTGTTCGGGGTCGGGATCGTGCTGTTCCCGGTGGTCACCGTCGGTGTCCGGTACAGCGCCGGGCTGCACCGCCGGTTGGCCCGCTGGGTGGGAGTGACGCTGGCCACGCCCTACCTGCCGGCACCGGACGGCGCGCAGTTCGGCACCTGGCGGCGGTTCCGCTGGGTGGTGTCCGACCCGGCGACCTGGCGGGACCTGGCCTGGATGCTGCTGGGCACCTTCACCGGCGCGATCTGCCTGGCCCCGCTCGCCCTCCCGGCGTACGGGCTGGAGGGGCTGATCGGGCTGCCGTTGGTGCTGCACACCGCCGGCGTCGACTACGGCTACGGCCCGTTCTGGCCGATCGACAACACCGCTCAGGCCCTGCTCTGCTTCCCGATCGGCGCGCTGCTGGTGGCCGGGGGCCTGGTCGTCGCCCGCTGGCCGATCCGGCTGCACGTGACGGTCGCCGGCTTCTTCCTGCCGCCGACCCGGGAGGCGGAACTGGCGCTGCGGGTGCGGCAGCTCACCGTCACCCGGGCCGAGACGGTGGACGCGCAGGCCGCCGAGCTGCGCCGGATCGAGCGGGACCTGCACGACGGCGCGCAGGCCCGGCTGGTCGCGTTGAGCATGAGCATCGGCCTGGCCGAGCAGTTGGTCCGGGACGACCCGGAGGCGGTCCGCCGGCTGCTCGCCGAGGCCCGGGAGACCAGCGGCCAGGCCTTGGCCGAGCTGCGCGGGCTGGTCCGCGGCATCCACCCGCCGGTGCTCGCCGAGCGGGGCCTGCCCGGCGCGGTACGGGCGCTGGCGCTGGCCGTGCCGCTGCCGGTGGACGTCACCGTGGACCTGCCGGGCCGGCCGGCGGCCCCGGTCGAGTCGGCCGCGTACTTCGCGGTGGCCGAGGCGCTGGCGAACGTCGGCAAGCACAGTGGGGCGACCCGGGCCTGGGTGGAGCTGCGGTACGCCGCCGGGCGGCTGACGCTCGTGGTGGGCGACGACGGTCGGGGCGGGGCGGCGTCGACGGCCGACGGCGGATTGGCCGGGACGGGACGCCGGCTGGCCGCCTTCGATGGGACGATGACGGTGACCAGTCCGGCCGGTGGGCCCACCGTCATCAGCATGGAGCTGCCGTGCGCGTTGTCATCGCCGAAGACCTCGCCCTCCTCCGGGACGGGCTGACCCGGATCCTGGAGGCGTTCGACTGCCAGGTGGTGGCCGCCGTCGACAACGGTCCGTCGGTGCTGCCCGCGCTGACCGCGCACCGGCCCGACGTCGCGGTGATCGACGTGCGGCTGCCGCCGACGTTCACCGACGAGGGATTGCAGGCCGCCGTGCGGGCCCGCGCCGAGCTGCCCGGGCTGCCGGTGCTGGTGCTGTCCCAGCACGTCGAGCAGCTCTACGCGCGGGAGCTGCTCGCCGACCGGCGCGGCGGGGTCGGCTACCTGCTCAAGGACCGGGTGTCCCACGTGGATCAGTTCGTCGACGCGGTGCGCCGGGTGGCCGCCGGCGGCACCGTGATGGACCCGGAGGTGGTCGCCCAGCTGCTGGCCCGTCGGTCCGGCGCCGAGCCGCTCGGTGAGTTGACCGCGCGCGAGCGGGAGGTGCTCGGCCTGATGGCCGAGGGCCGCTCGAACGCCGCCATCGCGGCCCGGCTCTTCGTCACCGCGAAGGCCGTCGACAAGCACATCAACAGCATCTTCAGCAAGCTGCGGATGCCGCCGTCCGGCGACGACAACCGGCGGGTACGGGCGGTGCTGGCCTATCTGGACGGCGCGGACGCCCGCCGGCCGGCCGGCTGACGCGCCGCCTCCGCGCTCGGTCGCAGGTGTTAAGCGGGGCCCCCTCCTATACCGAAGGCGTTAAGAAGGGCCCCCGCCTTACACCGCGGCGGGCGCCATGTGGGCGGTGGCGGGGCCGGGGCGGCCGAAGTGCCAGCCCTGCCCGGCGTCGCAGCCGATGGCGCGCAGCCGGTCCGCCTGGTCGGCCGTCTCCACCCCCTCGGCGGTGACCGTGAGGTCCAGGGCGTGCGCCAGCGAGACCAGCGAGGCGAGGATCCGCTCGTCGGTACGCCCACCCGGGTCACCGGCCGGCGCGCGCAGCCCGGTCACGAACTCGCCGGCCACCTTCAGCTCGTTCACCGGCAGGTCCCGCAGGTAGGCGAGGTTGCAGTAGCCGGTGCCGAAGTCGTCGATGGCCACCCGGACGCCGAGGTCGCCCAGCACCCGCAGGGCCCGGACCGGCTCGACCACGGTGCTCATCATGGTGCTCTCGGTGATCTCCAGTTGCAGCCGTTCCGGGGGCAGGCCGGTGCGGCCGAGCACACCGCGCACCTCGGGCACCAGGTCGGCCCGGTGCAACTGGCGTACGGCCAGGTTGACGCTGACGAACGGGGCGTCGCCGCCGGCCGCCGACCAGGTGCCCGCCTCGCGGCACGCCTCGGCCAGCACCCAGCTGCCGAGCCGGACGATCAGGCCGGTCTCCTCGGCCAGCGGGATGAAGCTGTCCGGCCGGAGCACCCCCAGCTCCGGATGGCGCCAGCGCACCAGCGCCTCCATGCCGAGCACCCGGCCGTCGCGCAGCGACGTCAGCGGCTGGTAGTCGAGGTAGAACTCGCCGCGGTCCAGCGCGGCGGGGATCGCCGCGGAGAGCGCGTACCGGGCCAGCTCGCGGCGGTTGCGGTCGGCGTCGAACAGCGACCAGCGGGCCCCGCCGGCGGCCTTCGCCCAGTGCAGCGTGCTGTCCGCCGCGCGCATCAGCTCCATCGGCGAGGTGCCGGCCACCGGCCGCTCCACGATGCCGATGCTGGCCGACACCGTCAGTTCGTGCCCGTCGACGAGCGCCGGCTCGCGGATCGCGTCCAGCGCCGCCTCGGCGACCTTGACCACGTCGTCGGTGCCGGCGGTGCGCTCGACCAGGATCACGAACTCGTCGCCGCCGAGACGGGCCACCAGATGCTCGCCGAGCGCCCGGCGCAGCCGCTGCGCCACCGCCACCAGCAGCGAGTCGCCGACCTGGTGGCCCAGGGAGTCGTTTACCACTTTGAACCGGTCCAGGTCGAGGAAGCAGACCCCGATCCGGTCCGCGCCCCGGCCGGGCGCGACGATCGCGGCGGTCAGCCGCTCGGTGAACAGCGTGCGGTTCGGCAGGTCGGTCAGCGGGTCGTGGGTGGCCTGGTGCCGGAACCGGGCCTCGCTGTCCCGCAGCGCCCGCTCGGCCTGGGCCCGCGCCATCATGGCGGCCCGCCGGATGGACTCCTGCTCGTCCAGCGTGCGGTCGCGCAGCGCCCGGGCGTACCCGGTGGCGACGGTGGCGAGCAGCCGGGCCATCCGGTCCTCGACGTCGTCGACGTCCAGGTCGAGGTCGCGGACCAGCCGGAGCTGGATCACCTCGACGGTGCGGCCCAGCCCTTCGGCGGAGGCGATGTGCGACTGCACCAGCTCGGCGCCCACCTGCTGGCCGATGCGCAGGTCGAACGGGTCGGCGCGGATCGCCTGGGCGAGTCGCTCGGTGAGCCGTTGCAGCATCTCCTCCAGCTGCGCCTGGGTCATCGGCAGGTAGCTGGTGCCGGAGACCGCCTTGGCCCAGGCCCGGGCGAAGACGCCGGGACGGCAGCGGCCGGCGGCGACGGTGGCCACGTCGTCAGGCACCGAGCCGCCCGACCCCGCCCATGAAGACCGCCCGTTCGGCATTCTCGGCCTGGTCGGGGGCGTCCGGTCGCCACTGCGGCACCCACACCACGCCCGGGTCGACCAGCTCGAAGCCGGCGAAGAGCGCGGTCAGCTCGGCCCGGCCGCGGATGAACAACTGGCTGTCGGTGCGCCGGTAGACCCGCTCCGCCTCGGCCCGCGCGTCGGCGTCGTCGCGCCCGTCGTCGCTGGCCTGGGAGAGCACCAGGTAGCTGCCGGGCGCCAGCGCGGCGCGCAGCGTCCGCAGGATCTCCTCCGGGCGGTCGGAGTCGGGGACGAAGTGCAGCACCGCCACGATCATCACCGCGACCGGCTGGGTGAAGTCGAGCAGCCCGGTGACGTCCGGATGGTTCAGGATCGCCGCCGGGTCGCGCAGGTCCTCCCGGACCACGGCGGCCCGGTCGTTGCCGGCCAGGATCTCCTGGCTGTGCGCGACGGCCACCGGGTCCACGTCGACGTAGACCACCCGGGCCGCCGGGTCGATCCGCTGGGCGATCTCGTGCACGTTGCCCACGGTCGGGATGCCGGAGCCGATGTCCAGGAACTGCCGCACCCCGGCCTCGGCCAGGTGGTGCACCGCCCGGCGGAGGAAGGCGCGGTTGGCCTGGGCCATCAACGGGGCCTCCGGCACCGCCTCCACCATCGCCCGGGCGGCGGCCCGGTCGGCCGCGAAGTTGTGCGAACCGCCCAGGTAGTAGTCGTACATGCGGGCCACGCTCGGGCGTTCGATGTCGATCGTCTCGGGTGCCCAGTCCGGCCGCTGCATGTCCCTGCCCCTTGGGTGTCGGCGCCGCGCGGCGTCACCGCCGCGCGGATCACCCGGGTATTCTGCCCGCCCGCCGTCGCGGTGCAAAGACTGCGGTCGCTCCGCGTCCGGCCGTTCACCGTACGCGGTCGACCCGCGCCCGGAATGCCGGAGAGGCCCGCGTCCGGCGTGCGGACGGGGCCTCTGGCGGCGGTGGCGTCAGAACTTCGGCGCGTCGGGGGCCTCCAGCAGCCCCAGTCGCAGCGCGGTCATCAGCGCCTGGGCCCGGTTGGCCGCGCCCAGCTTCTCGTAGAGCTTGGAGATGTGGGTCTTGGCGGTCGACTCGCTGACGAAGAGCTGCTTGGCGATGCCGGCCACGCTCATGCCGTCGGCGAGCAGCCGCAGCACCTGCCCCTCGCGGGGGGAGAGCTGCGGGCCGGACGGGGCCAGCCGGCGCTTCATCGCCTCGGCCAGGTCGGCCGCGGTGAACGCGCTGGGGGAGGAGGCGGCGTGCCGGGCGGCGGCCACCACCTCGTCGGCCGGTGCGGTCTTCGGCACGAACGCGCTCGCCCCCGCCTCCAGCGCGCCGAAGAGCTGGTCGTCGCCGGCATACATGGTCAGCACGACGATGCCCATCGAGGCGCTGGACTTGCGCAGCGCGCGGGTGGCCTCCAGGCCGCTGCCGTCGGGAAGTCGCAGGTCCATGATCACCACGTCGGGCTGGAGCGCGCCGGCCTGGCGCACACCCTCCGCCGCCGTGGCGGCCTCGCCCACGACCTCGAACTGCCGGTCCCGCTCGAAGGCGTGCCGCAGCCCCTTGCGGATCAGGTCGTGATCGTCGACAAGGAGAACCTTGGTCCGGGTGGCCGGTGTCGGGCTAGTGGTCATCCTCGGGTTACTCCCCTTCTGCTGCTGCGGCGCTGCCGCGCACCTTATCGCGCCGGGGCGACGAGCCGAGTACCACCGCCACGGTTGTGCCGCTGGGTTGCCGCGGCCTGATCTCCAACCGGCCTCGGATACGTTCCGCCCTCTCCGCCATGATCGCAAGACCATAGTGCCCCTCGGGCCGCTGGTCACCGATGCCGTGACCGTCATCCGACACTTCGATCCGGGCGTACGGGGGATCCACCTCACACGTGACCCAGAGGTTCGACGCGCCGGCGTGCTTGCGCGCGTTGGTCACCGCCTCCTGGGCGATGCGCAGCAACTCGGCCTCGGTGGCGGCCGGCAGCCGGGCGGTGGACTCGTCCAGGGAGAGGTTCACCCGCAGCCCGCCGGAGGCGCCGACGGTGCGGGCGTACTCGGCGATGGCCGCGGCCAGGCCGCCGTGCCGGTCCACCTCGCTGCGCAGCTCGAACAGGCTCAACCGCAGCTCCTGGATCACCCGGGTGACCTCCTGGCGCAGCGTGCGCAGCGAGTCGGCGGTCTCCTCGGCGTCGTCGTGCACGGTGGCGAGCGCGTTGTCGATGCCGTACCCGACCATCACCAGCTCCTGGGCGACCCCGTCGTGGATCTCCCGGGCCAGCCGCTGCCGCTCCTCGTTGGTGGCCAGCGAGCGCACCTCGTCGAAGAGCAGCGCGGCCTCCAGCCGCAGCGCCGCCGGGCCGGTCAGCGCCGTCACCCGGGACACCACCGGCGGCGGGTAGGCGGCGCCGGTGTCCGCCTCGATCACCACCAGGCCGACCGTGCGCACACCGGCGACCAGCGGCACGATCAGCGCGGACACCTCGCCGGAGTGCCGGGACCGGGCCTGCGAGCGGGCCGAGACGGTCGGCTGCTGGCTGGCCCAGGCGTCGGCGATGGCCGAGTCGGCGTCGAGCGTGGTCTCCCAGTCGACCCGGTCCGCGCCGATCTGGGCGAGCACCACCAGCCGGCCGCCGCCGCTGGCGGAGAGCACCGCGCCCCGGTCGGTCTTCGCCACCACCCGCAGCTCCTCCAGCAGGTGCTCGGAGATGCCGCCCGGGTCCAGGGTGGCGCCGGGCAGTTGCCGGGCGACCGTACGCAGCTGGGTCAGCAGCCGGGTGGCCTCGGCGTACGGCTGGGGTTTGCCCTCGCCGCGGACCCGCATCACCCGCTGGAGCGTGCCGGCGGTGTAGAGGCCGAGGCCGGCCAGGATCAGCCACTGCGCGCAGACCGCGAGGTAGCCGAGCTGGCCGAGCTGCGGCTCGCCGTCGACCTCGGTGAACGCGGCGCTGGCCAGCAGCGTCGCCGCGGTGACCGCGAGCAGCGCGGCACCCTCGGAGAACCGGCGGCGCAGCGCGGTCACGGTGACCGGCACGGCCAGGTACGGCAGCACCGCCGACGCGCCCAGACCGCCGGTGACGCCGGTGAGCTGGGTGTCGGCGGCGACCTGGCTGGCCGCCAGCCCGAGCACCACCACCTCGGCGAAGCGGCTGATCGGGGTGAGGAGCCGGTGCTGCGGGGCCAGCACGGCGGGCAGCCCGGCGACGCCGAGCAGGGCGATCCACCAGAGCTGGGTGGCGTCGCGGGTGGCGAACAGGGTCAGGGCGGCGACCAGCGCGAGCAGGACCGCGCGGGCCGCGACCGCGAGGAGCTGCGTCTGTGGCTGTCCGGATGTGGAGGCGGGCACCTGACGGATCGTAGTCAGCGCCGGTAGATCTCCGCGATCTCCGTGGCGTACGTCTTGTGGACGACCTGCCGTTTGACCTTCAGCGAGGGGGTCAGCTCGCCGGTCGCCTCGGTGAAGTCCTGCGGCAGGATCCGGAACACCTTGATCGCCTCGGCCTTGGAGACGGACTGGTTGGCCTGGTCGACAGCGGTCTGCACCTCGGCCCGCAGCGCCTCGTCGTCGCGCAGCTCGGCGGCGCTGGTGGTCTCCGGGCGCCCGTGCCCGGCCAGCCACTTCGGCAGCGCCTCCTCGTCGATGGTGACCAGCGCCGCGATGAACGGCTGCCGGTCGCCGACCACCACGCACTGGCTGACCAGCGGGTGCGCCCGCACCTGGTCCTCCAGCACCGCCGGGGCGACGTTCTTGCCGCCGGCGGTCACGATGATCTCCTTCTTCCGGCCGGTGATGCTCAGGTAGCCGTCCGTGTCGAGCTGGCCCAGGTCGCCGGTGCGGAACCAGCCGTCGGTGGTGAGCGCCTCGGCGGTGGCCGCCTCGTTGTGCCAGTAGCCCTGGAAGACGATGTCGCCGGAGATCAGGATCTCGCCGTCGTCGTCGATCCGGACGGTGACGCCGGGCAGCGGGCGGCCGACCGTGCCGATCCGGGTGCCGGTGGGCAGGTTCGCGGCGGCGGCCGGCGAGGTCTCGGTGAGGCCGTAGCCCTCGCAGACGGTCACCCCGACGCCCCGGAAGAAGTGCCCGAGCCGGGCGCCGAGCGGCGCGCCGCCGGAGATCGCGTCGCGGCACCGGCCGCCCAGGGCCGCGCGCAGCTTGCCGTAGACCAGGCGGTCGAAGAGCGCGTGCTGGGCGCGCAGCGCCAGGCCCGGCCCGCCCGGCGTCTCCAGCGCCTCGCTCCAGGCGATGGCGACCTTCTCCGCCCGGTCGAAGATCTTGCCCTTGCCGTCGGCCTCGGCCTTCTGCCGCGCGCCGTTGTAGACCTTCTCGAAGACCCGGGGTACGGAGAGCACGAACGTCGGCTTGAACTCCTGGAGCGCGCCGACCAGGTCGCTGGTGTCCGCGCAGTGCGCCATGGTGGCCCGGGCCTGCACCACGCCGACCTGGATGAGCCGGGCGAACGCGTGTGCCAGCGGCAGGAAGAGCAGCGTGGAGGCGCCCTGGCGGAACAGGTTCGGCAGCACCGGCACCGCGTTGGCGATGTCGGCGTAGATGTTGCGGTGGGTCAGCACGCAGCCCTTCGGCCGGCCGGTGGTGCCGCTGGTGTAGATGATCGTGGCGAGGTCGTCGGCCTTGAGCGTCGACCGGCGCACCTCGACCTCGGCCGGGTCCACCGACGCGCCGGCGGCGACCAGCTCGTCCACCGCGTCGAGGTCGATCTGCCAGACCTCGCGCAGGTCGGGCAGCCGGTCCCGGACGCCGGCGACGAGCGTCGCGTGCGCGGTGCTCTCCACCACCACGGCCACCGCGCCGGAGTCACCGAGGATCCAGGCGGCCTGCTCGGCGCTGGAGGTCTCGTAGATCGGCACGGTGACCGCGCCGGCCGTCCAGATCGCGTAGTCGAGCAGGGTCCACTCGTAGCGGGTGCGGCTCATCAGCCCGACCCGGTCGCCGCGGGACACGCCGGCCGCGATGAGGCCCCGCGCCACCGCGACCACCTCGTCGCGGAACTGCCGGCAGGTCACCTCGACCGGCCCCGCGTCGCCGGCCGGCCGGACGAACTGCACGGTGTCCGGGGCGACCTCGGCGTTTTCCCAGACCGGGTCGGTCAGGTTGGCCGCGTCGCCGACGGTGACGATCGGCGGGACGGAGAACTCGCGCACCTGCACTCCCTCGTGCTCGCACCGGCGCCGGGCCGGCCTGGTCGGCTCAGTCGAAACCTACCCGCCCGCCGGGGTGGGGAGCCGGGTAGCCTCCCCCCATGGCGGACTCCTCCACCCAGTCGATCATCGTCGGCGCGTCACCGGAGCAGGTGGCAGCCGTCATCTGTGACTTCCCCCGTTACCCGGAGTGGACCGAGTCGGTGCGCCGGGCCGAGGTGATCGAGGAGTACGAGGACGGCTACGCCAGCCAGGTCCGGTTCACGCTGGACGCGGGCGTGCTGGCCGACGAGTACGTGCTGGCCTACGAGTACGCCGAGGACATCTCCCGGATCGAGTGGCACCTGGTCGCGCCGTCGACGATGCAGCGGTCCCAGCGCGGTTCGTACGACCTGGTCGGCAATCCGGACGGGACGACCACCGTCACCTACACGCTGGAGGTGGAACTGTCCGTGGCGATGCTGGGCATGTTCCGCCGAAAGGCCGAAAAAATGATCATGGATACGGCGTTGAAGCAGCTCAAGCGCCGGGTAGAAGCACCCGGTGCGGGCAACTGACCCGAGCGCCGTCCCGGTCGTCACGCTGGAGGAGCCGAACCATGGGCACCACTGATCCGGGTTCGGCCCGGGAAGAGGCCGAGCGCCTCGTCGTCACGCTGCTGGCCACCGCGCGGTTGGCCGCCGCCTCGTCCGGCGCCGGGGGCCGCAGCCCGCTCGGTGGGATCCTCTCGGGTGTCCTCGGTCACATCCCGACCGGCACCGGCGCCGGTTTCGCCACCGGCTCGCCGGAATGCTGCGTCTGCCCGGTCTGCCGCGGCATCGCGGCGTTGCGGGACCCGAGTCCGGAATTCGCCGAGCGGCTCGCCACCGGCGCCGGTGACCTCGCGGCCGGCGTGGCCAGCCTGCTGCGGGCGTTCGCCCCGGCGGAACCGGCCGGGCCGGCGAGGCCGGCCGATCCGCCGGGACCGGCGACGCCGACCGGTCCCGGCGGTCCCACGCCGGCCGGGTCGGGGGACCACGTGTGGCGCGAGGCCACCCGTACCGGGCATGATTCTCAGCCGGCACCCGAGCAGGACGTGTGGTCCGCCGCCACCCGGGGGGAGGGCGCGGCCGACCCGGGTGCTTCCGACGGCTCCGGGCCGCGGCGTGGCGGCAGGCACGCCGAACCGGAGTTGTCGCAGCCGCCCGCCGACGCCGCCGGGCCGGCGGGGCCGGCGACGAGCCGGCCGCCGGCCGGCCGTCCCACGGTGCCCGCCTCGCGGGCGCCCGGCGAGACGGGCGCGGACGCACCAGGCGACGGGGCCTGACCACCGGACATCCCGGGTCGTACGGCCGGTTCGGCCGGCGCCCGGGGCAGCACAGCAGAGGGGAGTGGCAGCGGTGACGCTGACCATCGGAGTCGACGTCGGTGGCACGAAGGTGGCCGGCGGTGTCGTGGACGACACCGGCGCGGTACTCGTGCAGACGCGACGGGACACCCCCGCCGACGACGTGGCCAAGACCCGTGACGTCATCATCGAGGTGGTCACGGAGCTGACCGCCGGCCGGACCGTCGCGGCGGTCGGCATCGGCGCGGCCGGCTGGATCGACGCGTCCCGCTCCACCGTGCTCTTCGCGCCCAACCTGGCCTGGCGGGACGAGCCGCTGCGCGAGTACGTGAGCAACGCCACCGGGCTGCCGGTGATCGTGGAGAACGACGGGAACGTGGCCGCCTGGGCGGAGTTCCGCTACGGCGCCGCCCGGGCCGCCGACGACTCGATGGTCATGTTCACCATCGGCACCGGCGTCGGCGGCGGCATCGTGCTCGGCGGCGAGCTGGTCCGGGGCGCCAACGGCATCGCCGCCGAGCTGGGGCACATGCTCACCGTGCCGGACGGCCACCAGTGCGGCTGCGGCCGGCTCGGCTGCATCGAGCAGTACGCCAGCGGCAGCGCCCTGGTCCGCTTCGCCCGCGCCGCCGCCCGACAGGAGCCGCACCGGGCCACCGCGCTGCTGGAGCTGGCCGACGGCGAGGCGGAGGCGATCACCGGCCCGATGGTGACCGCCGCGGCCAAGGGCGGCGACCCGGTCTCCACCGAGGCGTTCGCCCAGGTCGGTCGCTGGCTCGGCACCAGCCTCGCGGACATGGCACAGATCCTGGACCCGCAGGTGCTGGTGGTCGGCGGCGGCGTGATCGACGCCGGCGACCTGCTGCTCGGCCCGACCCGGCGGTCGTTCACCGACGCGCTGGCCCAGCGCAGTCGCCTGCCCGTCGCCGAGGTGCGCCCGGCCGAGCTGGGCAACACCGCCGGCGTGATCGGCGCCGCCGACCTGGCCCGGAGGATCTGACGTGCCGGGTCCGGGTGTGCCGCTGCGGGTGCTGTCGTACAACGTCCACAGTCAGCGCGACGACACCGCAGCGCTGGCCGAGGTGGTCCGGGAGGCCGGACCGGACGTGGTGATCGTCCAGGAGGGCCCGCGCCGGTTCCGGTGGCGGCAGAAGTGCGCCACGCTGGCCGACTCGTTCGGCCTGGTGGTCGCCGCCGGCGGGCTGCCGGCGCTGGGCAACGTGTTGCTGACCAGCCTGCGGGTGCGGGTCACCGAGACCCGGTGCGCGCGCTACCCGCTGACGCCGGGCCGGCACCTGCGCGGGGCCGCGTACGCGGCGTGCCGGGTGGGCGGCGTCGACTTCCTGCTGGCCGGCTCGCACCTGTCCACCGATCCGGCCGAGCGGCCGGCGCAGGCGGCGGCGTTCAAGCGGGAGCTGGCCGCGTCCCCGCTGCCGGTGGTGGCCGGCGCGGACCTCAACGAGGGGCCGGACGGGCCGGCCTGGCGGACCGTGGCGGAGGGGCTGACCGACACCGCGATCGCCGCCGACCGGGCCGACCGGCACACGTTCTCCTGCGCCGACCCGCGGCGCCGCATCGACGCGCTCTTCGTCGACCCGCGGATCACCGTGGTCGACTACGACGTGGTCGACACGCCGCGGACCCGCCGCGCCAGCGACCACTTCCCGGTCCTGGTCGACCTGTTGCTGCCCAGCGCCGGCTGACCGCCGCGGCCGGTCCGACCGGGGCTCGGGCCGGCCGACGGGGCTCGGAGCGGGGGCGCGGTGGTCGCGACCCTGCCGTGACGGAACGTGAGGTGCCGGCGGCCGGTGTCCTCGACCGGTCGGCGCCTTTGCTCTGCAGCCCTATACGCATCGACTACCCATGGTGATCGAAGCGGCGTGGCTCGTTCCCGTGGCCCTTCGGCGCCTGCCCAGCTCATGGCCATGCTGCGCCCGTGGCTGCAGAGCAAAGGCGCCGGGCCGACAGCACCTCCGCGCCGCGCGGCGCTCACCGTGCGTAAAGAGGCGGGCGGTAACCCAGCGTCAGACGACCCGCCCGGATGCCCGGTGCCGGCTTCCGGGCGGCTGGACAACGGCGGGCATTCTCGGCAGGATTTCGCACCGACCCGGCACGCGTGCCGCACAAAGGAGATTTCCCGGTGTCCTCCTCCACCGATCTCGGCCGGCCCGAACCGGATCCCGCAGCCGTCCCGAGCCGGGACGACCGTCCGGTCTCCGACCGGGGCGACACGGTCTGCGTCATCGGCGCCGGCGCCAGCGGGCTGACCGCCGTGAAGAACCTTCGCGAGGCCGGCTTCGGCGTCGACTGCTACGAGCGGGAGACCGGCGTCGGCGGGGCGTGGAACTGGCGGCACGACCGCAGCCCGGTCTACGCCAGCACGCACCTCATCTCGTCCCGACCGTTCACCCAGTTCCCGGACTTCCCGATGCCGGACGACTGGCCGGACTACCCGCACCACAGCCAGCTCCTGTCCTACTTCGAGCGCTACGCCGACCACTTCGACCTGCGCCAGCACGTCTGGTTCGGCACCGAGGTGGTCCGGGTCGAGCCGGTCGAGGGGGACCGGTGGGACGTGACCACCCGCAGCACCGGCGGCTACGGTCCCGAGCGCACCTCCCGCTACGCCGCCGTGGTGCTGGCCAACGGCCACAACTGGTCGCCCAAGCTGCCCCGGTACGAGGGGCTGGCGGAGTTCCGCGGCGAGGTCATGCACGCCTCGTCCTACAAGGACCCGGCCCAGTTGCGCGGCAAGCGGGTGCTGGTGGTCGGCGCCGGCAACACCGGCTGCGACATCGCGGTCGAGGCGGCGCAGCAGGCGTCACACTGCTGGCACTCGACCCGGCGCGGCTACTGGTACGCCCCCAAGTACGTGCTCGGCCGCCCGGCCGACCAGGTCAACGACACGTTGCTGGCGCTGCGGGTGCCGCTGCGGGTACGCCAGTGGCTCTACCACTGGACGCTGCGGCTGACGGTCGGCGACCTGACCCGGTTCGGCCTGCCGAAGCCCGACCACCGGGTGTACGAGACGCACCCGATCGCCAACAGCCAGCTCGTCTACTACGTCGGGCACGGCGAGATCACCCCGGTGCCGGACGTGACCCGCTTCCACGACCGCACCGTCGAGCTGAGCGACGGCCGGCGGATCGATCCGGAACTGGTCGTCTTCGCCACCGGCTACCTGCCGCGCTTCGAGTTCCTGCACGGCCGGGTGCTCGGCGACGACGACGGCTCCGGACGGCCCCGGCTGTGGCTGAACGCCTTCACCGCCGGCCATCCCACGCTGGCCGTGGTCGGCCTGGTGCAGCCGGACTCCGGCATCTTCACCATCTCGCACTGGCAGAGCGTCCTCTTCGCCCGGCTGCTCACGCTGCGCCTCGCCCGGCCGGACCGGGTCGCCGCGTTCGACCGCCGGGTCCGTGCCGGCCTCGGCGAGCGGTACTCGGCCAAGGTCAAGGACAGCACCCGGCACTGGTTCGAGGTCGGGCACGCCGACTACCTGCGCGCGCTGCAGCGCGCCCTGCACGAGCTGGAGGACGGCAAATGACCAGCGAGCGGGTGCGGGTGGTCCGGGGCTGGGAGTGGGCCCGACCGGAGCGGCCGGTGCGCCGCGAGGTGCTGGCCGCGCTGCCCGAGCAGGAGGAGGCCAAGCCGCCGCTGCTGTTCGTGCCCGGCTTCGGCCACGGCGCCTGGGCGTTCGCCGAGCACTGGCTGGGCCACGCCGCCGGTCGCGGTTTCCCGGCGTACGCGCTGAGCCTGCGCGGGCACGGCGACAGCGAGCCGGCGCCGGAGGCGACGCTGCGCTCGTACACCCATGACGTGACGCAGGTGGCGGCGAGCCTGCCGCGGCAGGCGGTGCTGGTGGGGCACGGCGCCGGTGCCCGGGTCGTGGCGCACGCGATGTCCCGCTACCCGGCGCGGGCCGCGGTGCTGGTGGCGCCGGTGCTCGGCGGCTGGGCGACGTTCGGCGCGGCGCTGCGCCGCAACCCGGCCGGCACGCTGCCGGCGGTCTTCGGCGCCGGGCTGCGGCTCAACCGGCGGCAGCTGTTCAGCCGGGAGCTGCCCGACGCCGACGCGCGCCGGCACGTGGCGCGGCTCGGCCGGGCCGGCCGCCGCGCGCAGTGGCAGCTGCTCACCGGCCGGGCGCCGGAGCCGGCGGTGGGCCGGCCGCCGGTGCTGGTGCTGGGCAGCCCCGACGACCGGGTGCTGCCGGCGGCGGCGCTCACCCGGGCGGCCCGCCGGTACGCCTCGGCGCCGTTGCTCTTTCCCGGCATGGGCCACGACCTGATGCTCGACGCCCGCTGGCGGGAGCCGATCGACGCGATCCTGGACTGGCTGGACAAGGACCCGGCGCCCACCCCGGGCTGAGCGCCGGGCGCCGGGTCACCGGATGGTGCCCCGGCGGCCGACCAGCGACCCGCTCTCCTCCAGCGCGCTCAGGTAGGACGCCGCCCAGGCGTGGATGTCGTTGTGCGCCAGGTGTTCCCGCATCGCGCGCATCCGGGCCGCGACGTCCTCCGGGCCGGCCCGCAGCGCGGCGAGCAGCCCCTGCTTGAGCCCGTCCAGGTCGTGCGGGTTGACCAGGTACGCCTGCTCCAGCTCGGCGGCCGCGCCGGCGAACTCGCTGAGCAGCAGCGCGCCGGTGCCGTCGACGCGGGCCGCCACGTATTCCTTCGCCACCAGGTTCATCCCGTCGCGCAGCGGCGTCACCGCCATCACGTCGGCGACCCGGTAGAGCGCCACCAGCTCGGCCCGGTCGAAGGGCTGGGTGAGGTAGTGGATCGCCGGCTCGCCGACCCGGCCGAACTCGCCGTTGATCCGCCCCACCTGGTGCTCCACCCGGTCGCGCAGGATCTGGTATTGCCCCACCCGGTCCCGGCTGGGCACCGCCACCTGCACCAGCACGGTGTCCCGCACCTTGACGTCGCCGCTGGCCAGCAGCTCCCGGTAGGCCTTCAGGCGCTGCTCGATGCCCTTGGTGTAGTCCATCCGGTCGACGCTGAGGATCACCTGCTCCGGCCGGCCGAGGTCCTGCCGGAGCCGGTGGGCCCGCTCGGCCACCTCGGGCCGGGCCGCGAGCGCGGCCATCTCGGCGGTGTCGATGGCGACCGGGAACGCGCCGATGCGCACCACCCGGTCGTCGACGCCGATCCGCCGGTCGCTCGCGGACAGGCCGAGCACCTTGGCGGCGAGCTGGGCGAAGTTGTGCGCGGCCTGGGCCCGCTGGAAGCCGATCAGGTCGGCGCCGAGCATCCCGCGCAGCAGCTCGGCCCGGCGGGGGAGCTGCATGAACAGCTCCGGCGGCGGGAACGGTACGTGCAGGAAGAAGCCGATCCGCAGGTCGGGGCGGAGCGCGCGGAGCAGGCCGGGCACCAGTTGGAGGTGGTAATCCTGCACCCAGACCAGCCCGCCCGGCTCGGCCACCTCGGCGGCGGCCTCGGCGAACCGCTGGTTGACCCGCTGGTACGCCTCCCACCAGCGGCGGTGGTATTCCGGCTGCTCGACCGCGTCATGGTAGAGCGGCCAGAGGGTGGCGTTGGCGAAGCCCTCGTAGTGGTCGCGGAAGTCCTCGGCGCTCAGCGGGACGCTGCGCATCCGGACGCCGTCCACGTCGGGCAGGTCGGGGGCCGGGCCGGTGCCGCCGGCCCAGCCGACCCAGGTCGCGGGCGTGTGCCGCAGCAGGGGGTGCAGGGCACTCACCAGCCCGCCAGGGCTGCGGCGCCACTCGAAGGCGCCGTCCGGCGCCACACTGTCGTCGATGGGGAGGCGGTTGGCCACCACCACGAGGGGGCTCTGTCGCATCTCGGGCAATCCGCTCAGCAGGGGTGCCGGTGCCCGGAGGAGCGCAGACCGGACAGCCGGTGCGGGACGTGACGTTCAGCGGTATTCCTACTGACCGTAAGTTACACCCCTGTTACCGGATCGACCCGGGGCGGGCGGTGTCCCGCGATCCGGGCAGCCGTCGCGGTGATCTCAGACGACCGCGCCGTCGTCCGGGTCGTGGTCGTCCCGGTCGCCCGGACGCAGCCGCCAGATCAGCATCACGAACCCGGCCAGGATGCCGGTGAAGCCGAGCAGGGTCACCACCGACGGGTCGACCAGCGACATCACGGTGGGGGAGAGGAAGAACAGGAAGCCGAGCACGATGCAGAGCACGCCCAGCACCGCGTACTTCGAGAAGCGCGGCAGCGGGGGCGGCGGGGGCGGGGTGTAGTGCTCCTCCTCCGCGTCGCCCGGCAGGTCGGCGCCGAACGTGTCCAGCCCGTCCAGCAGGGACGGCTCGTCGTGCCGGTCGCGGCTGACCGAGATGCCGGACACGTCCGCGGCCCAGGGCAGGCGACGCACGTCGGTGGCGGTCGGCCCGGCCGGCTCCTCGGCGCGGCCGGCGGTGGCACCGCCCGGCGCGGCCGGGTCGTCGACGTCCTCGGCGGCCGGCCAGGGACGGCTGCCGGCGGCCGGCGCGGTGTGGAAGCCGGCCACGATCCGGGCCCACTCCGCCTCGATGTCGGGCTCGTCGGCGCGGGGCGGCGGTTCGCCCCCCTCGTCGGCGAGCTGGGTGAGGTAGTCCCGGGCGGTGGTGAGGTGGGACCGGTCGACATAGAGCCGGTCGACCGGGCGGGCCGGCACCGTGGTGGTGCGGGTCACCGGGTTGAGGTCGGCGGAGGGCTGGAGGTAGGCGGCGATGCCGCCGGCGGCCAGCACGTCGAGCAGGTGCTCACCGACGCGCGGATCGACGTCGCCCGCGACCGCGTACTCGGCCGCGTCGAGCCCGTTGTCCCGCCGCCCTCGGCGGGCCCCGCCCCCTGACACCGGCCACCCCCTTCACCACGGCCTGACGTCGTGCCCTGAATCCTGACACGTCGGGGCCCGGTTCCGGGAGTGCGTTGTGGCGCGGCGTACGTGGTTCGTACCCTCGTCCCGGACGATCCCGCGCGTCGCGACCCCACCCGGAAGGACCCCGGTGCTGTACTGGCTGCTGAAGTACATCATCCTCGGCCCGTTGCTGCGGCTGGTCTTCCGCCCGCAGGTCGAGGGGCTGGAATACCTGCCGGCCACCGGCCCGGTGATCCTGGCCAGCAACCACCTCTCCTTCTCCGACTCGATCTTCACGCCGCTGATCGTCAAGCGAAAAGTCACCTTCATCGCGAAAGCCGAATACTTCACCGGCAAGGGCCTCAAGGGATGGCTGACCAAGATGTTCTTCGTCGGCTCCGGCACCATCCCGGTCGACCGCTCCGGCGGGCACGCCGCCCGGGCCGCCCTCGACACCCAGCTCCAGGTGCTGCGCGCCGGAGGCATCGCCGGCATCTACCCGGAGGGCACCCGGTCACCGGACGGCCGGCTCTACCGCGGCAAGACCGGGGTGGCCCGGCTCGCGCTGGAGAGCGGCGCCCCGGTGGTCCCGATGGCCATGCTCAACTCCGACGCCATCCAACCCACCGGCCAGCTCGTCCCCAACCTGGGCCGGGTCCGGATTCGCTTCGGCCCGCCGCTGGACTTCTCCCGCTACGCCGGCCTGTCCGGTGACCGGTTCGTCGAGCGGGCCGTCACCGACGAGATCATGTACGAGCTGATGGAGCTGTCCGGCCGCGAGTACGTCGACACGTACGCGCAGAAGGCGAAGAACCCGCCGCGGCAGCCGGTCCCCGCCTGACGCTCAGCCGACCCCGGCGATCCGCAGCAGCCCGGTGGCGGCGTGCCGGTCCGCGAACGCGCGTACCCGGGCCAGCGTCGCCGCCGCGGCCGGCGGGTCCGCCTCGGCCAGCGGCCCCACCGCCAGCGCGGAGGCGATGATCTGGTCGGTGACGTCGGTCATCCCCGCGTAGCCCTCCGCCGCGGTGGTGAACAGCCGGCCCGCCCGGGCGGCGTCACCGTCGCGCCGGGCCAGCGCCGCGTCGGCGGACCGACCGGCCGCGCGCGCCCAGCGGGTGGCGCGCGGGGCGCGGGCCAGCAGGTCGCGTACCAGGGCCGCCGCGTCGCCGCCGAGCAGGCCGGCGACGTGCCCGACCGCCGGCACCCACTCGGCGAACGGGATCATCCGGGTCCGTCGCCAGTCCTCGTCCAACTCGGTGAGCAGCGCCAGCGCCTCGTCCCGGCGACCCTGCACCGCGCGGCAGAGCGCGGCGTGCGCCACGGTCGAGCGCAGCACCCGGTGGAAGCCGCTGCGCCGGGCCGCGACCAGCGCCTGGTCCACCAGGTCGGGGGCGGCGTCGCCGGCGTCCGGGTGGTCGCCCAGCGCCCGGATCCAGCCGGAGATCGCGACGATGTGCAGGTCCCACTCGTCGGTCGGACGGCGCGTGGACCCCTCGGCCATCCGCAGCGCCGCGGTCCAGTCCCCGCTGTAGTACGAGCGGGTCCACTGGTCGCTGAAGGTGACCGTCAGGCCGTGCTCGTCGGCCAGGTCCAGCGAGCGCTGCTCGTCGACCAGGCGGGCCGACCCGGCCAGGTCCCCCTCCTCCTGCAACGCCCAGGCCAGGTTGTGCACCGCGCGGCGGCGGCTGGTGAGCCGCTCCACCCGGCACTCCTCGGTGACCTCGGCCAGCTCGGCGTACGCCGCCTCGGCGCCGGCCTGGTAGCGGACGACCGCCAGGGTGATGCGGGCGTTGGCGCGTGCCTCGCGCAGCTCCAGCCGCTCGGCCAACTCGGCGGCGCTGCGGGCGGCGGCGCAGGCCGGCTCCGTCTCCGCGTCGAGCATGTGCGCCCGGGCCAGCTCCAGCAGCGCGCCGACCTTGTCCTCGCTGTCCGGCAGCTCGGCGTGCAGCCGGATCGCCCGGTCCAGGCAACGCCGCATCTCCGACCGGTCGGCCCGGGCCCAGGCCGCCGTGGACAGCAGCCGCCAGGCCTTCGCCGCGCCGGGCAGGTCGCCGGCGTCGGCCAGCCGCCCGGCCAGGCCGGTGAGGAGTTCCGCGCCGCCGTCGACCAGGAAGCCGTCGCGGTCGGTGTAGAACGCCAGCTCGGCCTGGAACAGCTCCAGCGCCGGGTCCGGCCCGCACTCGACGCTGAGCGCGCGCCCGACCAGCGTGGCCGCCGTCTCCAGCGCGTGCAGCTCGTACGCCCGGCGGGCGGCCCGGTGCAACGCGGACCGGGTGGCGGCGGCGTGCGGCGCCTGGTCGAGCCCCACCGTCCGGGCGATCTCGTGCGCCGCCCACCGGTGGTTGGCCAGCACCTCGGCCAGGTCGTGCTGCCGGCCGTCGGCGAGCTGCTCCAGCCAGTCGGCGGCGCGCTGGTGCCGGACGACCCGTTCGGCCCGGGGCAGCCGCTGGTAGCAGACGTCCCGCACCAGCACGTGCCGGAACCGGTACTCCGGCTGGCCGGGCATGGTCGAGACCGGCAGCTCGAAGACCAGGTCGCGGCGCTGGAGGCGGTGCAGCGCCCGCTCCACCCACTCCGCCGGCCGGCCCAGGGCCAGCGCCACCGGCGCCGCCCAGAACTGCACCCCCACCACCGAGGCGGCCTGGAGCACCGCACGGTCCGCCGGGTCGAGCAGGTCCAGCCGGTTGGCGATGACCGCCTGGACGGTACGCGGCATCCCGGCGCCCGCCGCCGGATCGAGCCGCCCGAGGCCGGCCGAGCGCTCGACCAGCCCGCCGTCGAGCAGCATCCGCGCGTACTCCTGGGCGTAGAGCGGGTTGCCGTCGGCGAACTCGATCAACGGCGCGCGGGCCTCACTGGGCAGCGTGGCCTGGCCGAGCAGCAGCGAGTAGAGCGTGTCGATGTCACCGTCGTGCATCGGCGGCACCGAGATGGACATCGCGCCGCTGATCGTCCCGGTCCAGGCCGGGTGCCGCTCGCGCAGCTCCGGCCGGGCGGTCGCGACGACCAGCAGCGGCACGTTGCGGGCCGCCGCGCCGAGCTGCTCGACGAAGGAGAGCATCGCCTCGTCCGCCCAGTGCATGTCCTCGAAGACGAGCACGGTGGGGCCGGTCGCGGCCAGCGCGAGCAGGAAGCGCCGCCACGCCGCCTCGGTCTCGGCCGAGGTGAGCCGCTCGCCGGAGACGCCGACCAGCGGGCCGAGCGCCTCGGCGAGCCGGACCGCGTGCGGGTCGGCGAGCCGGCCCAACCGCTCCCGCAGCCGTTCGCGGATGCCGGTCGGGTCGTCGGCGCCGGTCAGGCCGGCCCAGCTCCGCACGATGTCGGCCAGCGCGGCGTAGGTGACGTTCTCGCCGAACGGCGGGCACTGGCCGGTCAGCCAGGTGACCCGCGCGCCGGGCAGGTTGGCCGCGTGCCGGGCCAGCTCGCGCAGCAGTCGGCTCTTGCCCACCCCGGCCGGGCCGAACACGGTCAGCAGCTGGGAGGTGCGCTCGGTGACGGTGCGGTGCAGCGCGCTGACCAGCAGCCCGCGTTCGTGGTCCCGGTCGACCATCGGGGTCAGCTCGGCGCCCTGCCCGTCGCGCCGGGGCCGGGCCCGCACGGCCAGCCAGATCCGGCTCACCGCCGACCGGCCGCGCAACGTCACCGGGGGCTGGTCGGCGTACTCCATCTCGCGCCGGGTGGCGGACCAGGTGCTCTCGTCGACCACCACGCCGCCGGTCGGGGCCAGCGCCTGCAACCGGCTCGCGGTGTTGACCACGTCGCCGGTGACGAAGGCCTGCCCGCCGTCGCGCGCCGCGGCCAGGTCGACGAGCGCCTCACCGGTGGCGATGCCGACCCGGAAGCCGAGTGGCGGGTGCGGGCCGGCCGGCTGCCGGGCCAGGCTGCGCTGCAGCTCCAGACCGGCGCGTACGCAGCGCAGCGCGTCGTTGTCGGTCGCCACCGGCGCGCCGAACAGCGCCATCACCGCGTCGCCGATGTACTTCTCCACCACGCCGCCGTACTGGTGCACCAGCCGGCGCACCGTGGCGAAGTAGACCTGTTGCAGGCCCCGGGCCTGCTCCGGGTCGGCCCGCTCGGCGTACGTGGTGAAGTCCACGATGTCGATGAAGAGCACGCTGACCTGCCGGCGGTCCTCCTGCACCGCGACCGCGTGGTCGCGCAGCGGCTGGCCGCAGCCGGTGCAGAAGTTGGTGCCGACGTCGTTGGCGTGCCCGCAGCCCGGACAGGCCGCCGCGAGCGGCCGGCCGCACCCGCCGCAGAAGCGGTCGTCCGGCCCGGCGGTCCGGGTGCAGTGTCCACAGGTGAGGTCGATGTCCGGCTCCGTACGCGTGAGGTCCCCAGTGTCCCGCGCGGTCGGGTAGTCGGGTACCCGACGGGTCGGCGGGACGTCGCGGCTGTTCGGCCGGGTCTAGTCTCCCCTAGCAGGAAGTCCCGTCGACAGGGAGAGTGCCGTGCACGTCCGGCTTTCCGCCTCATGGACCGATCCACGAGGGACGGTGTGGGCCTCGGGCGACACGGTCGACGTGGACGCCGTCACACTCGCCGAACTGGAGGAAAAAGACATGGTGGAGCAGCCCACGGGCACCGGATCGACCGAGACCACGACCACCACCACGACCACGTCGCCGAAGAAGACCGACCCGTCGAAGATCGGCCCCGGCCCGAGCGCGCCGCCGGCCGACACCAAGGACAACTGACACGACGGGCCGGTGACATCCGGCGGGGTCCGGCGGGGTGACCGCCGGGCCCCGCCGTCGTCGTCCGGGCCCGGTCGTGGTCCGGCTCCCGGCTCGTGGTCCGGCTCCGGGTGGTCGGTCGGGCTAGCGGTCGCTCATGCCGGCGCGGCGGCGCAGCGCGGCCACGTCGGTGACCACGATCCGGCGCCCCTCGGTCCGCAGCCA
Organism: Micromonospora sp. NPDC018662; assembly: GCF_044391475.1. Classification (NCBI taxonomy): domain Bacteria; kingdom Bacillati; phylum Actinomycetota; class Actinomycetes; order Micromonosporales; family Micromonosporaceae; genus Micromonospora; species Micromonospora sp. NPDC018662. The sequence goes on along the minus strand of NZ_JBISAC010000007.1, from coordinate 296,224 downwards.
GCCGCGGCTGGCGAACGAGCCGATGGCCTGGTTGACGCTCTGCCGCGAGCCGCCGGCCATCTCGGCGAGCTGGCTCTGGTTCAGCTCGATCGTGATCATCGGAGCCTGGCTCTCGCCGGCCAGCCGCACCAGCGTCTTCGCCACCCGACCGGGCAGGTCGAGGAAGACGTGATCGGCGTTCTGCTCGGTGAGCCGACGGATCAGCTGGCCGAGCGAGCGCATCACCGCGTCGAGGATGCGCGGGTTGGAGTGCACCAGCTCCATGAAGGCGGGTCGGGACAGCGCCAGCGCGGCGCAGTCCTCGATCGCCTCCGCCGAGGCCGACCGGGTCGAGGCGTCCAGCAGGGAGACCTCGCCCAGCACGTCCGGGGGTCGGATCACCGACAGCACGGCGCGCTCGCCGGTGGGCGCGGTGCGGAACACCGCCACCGCGCCGCGGCGCAGCACGATCAGCGACTCGCCGGGGTCGTTCTCGACGAAGAGGAGCTGCCCCTTGCGGTACGTGCGCGGCACGGCCGCGGCGATGACCCGCTGCCGCACCTCCGGCTCGAGCCCGGCGAACATCTCCACGCCCGTGAGCGCGTCACCCGGCTCCGGCAGGCGAGACTCCACGGCTCAACCCCTCCCCGGTCAGAAGTCACCAGCTCGCACACCGGGTGAAGCGGTCAGTCCCGGTACGAGGCAGTTCAACCGGTTCGGCGCCCGACGGCGGTACACATCAGATCATGACGCCCCGGTAGCGTGCTGTACACCCCCGGAGACACTTCCGTGACCATGGCCGGCCGGCGGCCGGGCGGTGCCGACCTCGGCGGATGCCCCGGGGGTGGCCCGGCGGAGCCGATGGGCGAGGATGGGGCCGATGGTCTACCGCTACTTCTACGACTGCGAATTCATCGAGGACGGCCGCACCGTCGACCTGGTGTCGATCGGCGTCGTCGACGAGTACGGCCGCGAGTTCTACGCGGTCTCCACCGAGTTCGACGACTCCCGGGCGGTGCCCTGGGTGCGGCGCAACGTGCTGGACAAGCTCCCCTCGCCGGCCGACCGGGCCTGGCGTTCCCGGGAGCGGATCCGGGACGACCTGCTCGAGTTCCTGCTGGCGCCGGTGCGGGACCGGCCGGGCGAGCAGCTGGAGCTGTGGGCCTGGTACGCCGCGTACGACCACGTGGTGCTGGCCCAGCTCTGGGGCGCCATGCCAGCGCTGCCCCGGGAGATCCCCCGGTTCACCAAGGAGCTGCGCCAACTCTGGGACGACCGGGGCCGGCCGCGGCTGCCGGAGGCCGAGGCCGGCCGGCACGACGCGCTGGTCGACGCCCGGCACAACCTGGCCCGGTGGCGGGCGATGACCGCGCGCTGAGCGCATGCCAACCCTGCACGGCAGGTTTGACCCGTTCTGCCCGGGGCACCGGAGGCGGCATCACGCCGATCCGAGGAGGGCCCATGAGCAACGAGCCGACCAGCGCCGCCGACGCCCGCCACAAGGTCACCGAGTTGATCCGGGACGCCCGGATCTGCCTGCTCACCACCAGCGCCGTCGACGGGCGTCTGGTCAGTCGGCCGATGGGGCTGCAGGAGGCCGACTTCGACGGTGACCTGTGGTTCTTCGCGTACGCCGACTCCGCCAAGATCCGGCAGATTCGGGTGAATCCGCAGGTCAACGTCGGTTTCTCCGATCAGCGTCACAACGCCTGGGTGTCGGTGGCCGGCACCGCCACCGAGGAGTGGGACACCGACCGCGCGAAGGAGCTGTGGAACCCGCTGCTCAAGGCGTGGTTCCCGGACGGCCTCGAGACGCCGGGGATCACCCTGATCAAGGTGCACGCCAGCTCGGCGGAGTACTGGGACTCGCCCGGCAGCACGGTGGTCAACCTGCTCGGCTTCGCCAAGGCGGCGGTGACCGGGAAGCCGCCGAAGGCGGGCGAGAACCACGAGGTCGGCTACTGACCGGTAGCCGGCGCGGCGGGCGGGACGGGCCGGGGCGCGGTGCTGGCGTACACGTGCGCCGACTACAGTTCGCAGTGACGGCCCGCCCCGGGCCGGCAATGGCGCCGATGGTCTGATCCGACACATATCCTGGGGCTTAATCCGGGCTTCACCTGATGCTTCAGGAGGATGAGCAGATCATGCGTATCGGCGTGCTCACCGGCGGCGGCGACTGCCCTGGTCTCAACGCGGTGATTCGGGCGGTGGTCCGCAAGGGCGTCGCCACCTACGGTCACGAGTTCGTGGGCTTCCGGGACGGCTGGAAGGGCCCGCTCGAGGGGCTGACCAAGCCGCTGGGCATCGCGGAGGTGCGCGGCATCCTGCCCCGCGGCGGCACCATCCTCGGCTCGTCCCGCACCAACCCGTTCAAGATCGACAACGGCGTGGAGCGGATCAAGGAGAACCTGGCCGCGCAGGGCGTGGACGCGTTGATCGCGATCGGCGGCGAGGACACCCTCGGCGTCGCCACCAAGCTCCACGAGCTGGGCGTCAACGTGGTCGGCGTGCCGAAGACGATCGACAACGACCTGGGCGCCACCGACTACACGTTCGGCTTCGACACGGCGGTCAACATCGCCATGGAGGCGATCGACCGGCTGCACACCACCGCCGAGAGCCACCACCGCACGCTCGTCGTCGAGGTGATGGGCCGGCACGCCGGCTGGATCGCCCTGCACGCCGGCCTCGCCGGTGGCGCCAACGTGATCCTGCTGCCGGAGCGGCAGTTCGACGTCGAGCAGGTGGCCGGCTACGTCGAGAAGCGCTTCCAGCACCAGTACGCCCCGATCGTCGTGGTCGCCGAGGGCGCCCAGCCGCTGGACGGCCAGATGGTGCTGCACAACCAGGAGCTCGACTCCTTCGGCCACGTCCGCCTCGGCGGCATCGGCCAGTGGCTCGCCGAGCAGCTCGAGGCGAAGACCGGCAAGGAGGCCCGCACCGTGGTGCTCGGCCACATCCAGCGCGGCGGCACCCCGACCGCGTTCGACCGGGTGCTCGCCACCCGGCTCGGCCTCCAGGCCATCGACGCCGTGCACGAGGGCGACTGGGGCAAGATGGTCGCGATGCAGAGCACGGACATCGTCCGCGTCCCGCTGGCCGAGGCCACCCGCGAGCTGAAGACCGTGCCGTTGGAGCGCTACGAAGAGGCCGAAGTCTTCTTCGGCAGCTGAGGTGTAAGGAGGGGCCCCCGCTTAACGCCTCGTGCATAGGCGGGGGCCCCGCTTAACAGTCGTCGGAGTCGAACGAGGAGGCGCGGTGGGCGGGCACACGGTCGCGGTGATCGGCGCGGGCAAGATCGGCGAGCTGATGCTCTCCGGGCTGCTGCGCTCCGGCTGGCCGGTGGACCGGCTGCTCGCCACCGCGCGCCGGCCGGCCCGCGCGCAGGAGCTGACCGACCGCTACGGCGTACGCGTGGTGGACAACGTCATCGCGGTGGGCGAGGCCCAGGTCCTGGCCGTCTCGGTCAAGCCGCAGGACGCCGCCGCCCTGCTCGACGAGATCGGCCCCAAGGTCCCCGCCGGCAAGCTGGTCATCTCGCTCTGCGCCGGCCTGCCGACCAGCTTCTTCAACCGGCGGCTCCCCGAGGGCACCCCGGTGATCCGGGTGATGACCAACACCCCGGCGCTGGTCGACCAGGCGATGAGTGCCATCTCGCCCGGCGCGCACGCCACCGGCGCGCACCTGGCGCTGGCCGAGGAGATGTTCTCCCCGCTCGGCGCCACCATCCGGGTGCCCGAGTCGCAGCAGGACGCGGTGACCGCGCTGTCCGGCTCCGGCCCCGCCTACTTCTACCTGCTGGTCGAGGCCATGATCGACGCCGGCATCCTGCTCGGGCTGCCACGCCAGGTGGCGCACGAGCTGATCGTGCAGACCGCGATCGGCTCGGCGGTGATGCTGCGCGACTCCGGCGAGCATCCGGTGAAGCTGCGCGAGGCGGTCACCTCGCCGGCCGGCACCACCATCTCCGCGATCCGGGAGCTGGAGAACCACGGCGTACGCGCGGCCATGCTGGCGGCGCTGGAGGCGGCCCGCGACCGCGCCCGCGAACTCGCCGCCCAGGTGTAAGGCGGGGAGCGCGGATTCGGGCGGTGAGTGGAACGGCATGGGTGTCTCCGAGAGCCTGAAGCACCCATGGCGCTCCACTCGTGAAGCTTTCAGCCCGTGAGTGGAACGCGGTGGGTGTCTACGAGGGCGTGAAGCACCCATGGCGTTCCACTCGTGAGGCCGTCGGATCGTCCGAGCCGGTGAACGACTGAGCGATGCGCAGAATTTCCTTATTCTGATATCGAGGACGCCCTGAGGACTGGGATGGCGTCGATCTTCTCTGCGCTGAGGCTCTCCCAGTAGATGCCGGTCGGGCGCTGCCGTCGCCGGCACTCGATCACCTCATCCGGGGTGATGATCAGGTCGAGGCCGACGTCGTGCGACGACTCGGGGAGCGGCCCGTCGACGATCTGCAAGGCGTGGACCGTCGTGGCGAGGATGGTGGATGGACCGACCAAGCCGGCCTCGATGAGCAGGGCGACCTCGATGTCCGAATAGCCCGCGCCCTTCCCGATCCGCACGCCGTCACGGTTGACCGCGACGCTGCCGCACACCACCAGGTCCACCGGCCGCATCTCGCTGATGCCGACCTTCGGCGCGTGGTCCGCCGCGCCGCTGCCAGTCGTGACGTCGGCGGGAGCTGCGTTCAGGTTGGCGGGATCGAGCAGATAGAAGGGACGGATGTCGGCGATCTTCGGCACCGCCATGTAGAGGAGCTTGCCGTCGGCAAGCGCTCGTAGCCTCACCGGCAGTTGAGCCGTGTCCGGGTTGGACTTGATGACGTTGGCACGACGCCACACCTCATGTTGCGCAAGCCGCTCGGCGGCCAGTTCGGCTCCGACGAAGTTGGGGATGCGTCCCTCAGCGCCCGGGGGAAGTGCTTGGCCAGCCTGTTCCAGTCGTGACCAGACGGCCTCGCGCACCTCACGTTTTTCCTGCTCGATGGTCATGCGCTCTCCTCAGGACGCCATCAGCGCGAGCGTCCGGTCCATGATCTCTTCGACGTCCCGCCGGCCTCGCCATGGTCGCAGCTCTCGGCCGGCGGCGAACAGGACGTTGACCGCGCCGCCTCCGCGAGTTTCCTCGACGGCGTCGATTACCTGGTGCAGCGTCTCGGTCGCGCCGTCAAGGCCGCGCTGCCGAAGGCGAGCCAACGCGAGATTGCCGAGGACAATGGCATGCGACTTTTGGCGTTCCTGAATGCCAGCGGGAACGCTTTCGAGGAGAGACTGAGCCCGCTTGGGCTCGCCGAGGCGGAGGTAACAGGACCCGGCCAGTCGGTTGAGTTGTCCGGCCGAGGTGAGTTCGCCGGGCCGACCATCACCGTCCATGTGGGCCAGGTGGCGCTCGGCTCGGCCAAGGGCCGAGCGCTCGCCCATCATCGCGTTGGCTTCGCCGACGTGCAGCAGTGCCACGGCGGACAAGGTGTGGTCCCCGCAGCGGGAGGCGAGTTGGGCGGCCTGAGCTGCTTGAGCGAGGCCACTCTTCGGATCGCCCTCGCTGTAGAGCGACCGGCTCTGGCTCGGCCCGCCGCACGACGCCGGGCTGGGTCTCGACCCGGCGGCACGGTCGGACCTGCTGCTGGTGGCCGGGGGCACCGGGCTCGCGCCGCTGCGCGCCCTCGTCGAGCAGGTCGCCGAGGCTCCGGCCGGGCGGCGGGTGACCATGGTCGTCGGCGCCCGTGCCTTCGCCGACCTCTACGACGCGATCAGCCTGGACCAGCTCCAGTGCGCGCACGACTGGCTGACCGTCGTGCCGGCGTTCTCGCACGATCCGCTCGCCGAGCCGGGGGAGCGGGGCGACGCGCTGACCGTGGCGCTGGTCCACCACCGGCCCGGCCAGGAGGTCTACCTGTGCGGGCCGCCGCCGATGGTGGCCGGGTCGCGGCTGCGGCTGCTCGCCGCCGGGGTGCCGGCCGAGCGCATCCACCTGCCGACCGATCCTGCCGGCTAACCCTATCGTTTTTTTCGCTTTGCCGGTTATCGTGGAGACGGGATCGATGACGTCGGAGGATCTTGTGACGGTGGTACCCGCAGGCGGATCAGCGCCCAACGGTGACGAGCTGCGGCGCTTCGCCCGGCGGTCACTCCGAGGGAGGCGGCTGCAATTGATCGTCGACGGCGGAGAGCCGGTCGACGTGCCGCCCGTGGTGGGCGAGGCCCTTGCCGAAGTCGTGTCGATCCTGGGTCGGGGGCGGCCGGTGCGGGTGATGGCAGAGAACGTCGAGCTGTCGACCGGGGAAGCCGCCGCGATCCTGGGTGTGACCCGGCCGACGGTGGTCAAGCTGATGAACGATGGCGTTCTGCCCTACACCCGTCCCAATTCCAGCCGCCGGGTCGCGTTGCACGACGTGCTGGCCTACAAGGAGCGCCGGTCGAGGGCGCGCCGTGAGGCCCTGGATGAGTTGACGGCGGACGCGATCGACATGGGCCTCTACGAAGAAGCGATTCGGCGCGGCCGCCAGCAGGCAGCCGACCAGCCGGACGAGTGACGCCCACTGATGATCGTTGCCGTGCTGGACGCCTGCGTACTCGTGCCCAGCGTCCTCGCCGACACCCTGCTGCGCTGTGCCGAACAGGACCTGTATCGCCCGCTCTGGAGCCGGGCGATCCTCGACGAGGTCCGGCGGAACCTGCCGCCGTCCGTGCTCGGTGTCAAGGCCGAACGCAGAGTTGAGGTGATGCGAGAGCACTTCCCGAATGCGATGGTTTCGGGTCATGAGCACCTCATCGCCGAAATCGCAAGGATCGCCACGTACTCGCCGCTGCTGCCGCCGCCGATGCGGAGGTAATCGTCACCGCCAACCTTCGTGACTTCCCGGACCATGCGCTGGCGCCGTACGCCATCAAGGTGCTGCATCCGGACGACTTTCTCTGCATGTTGCTGGACGATGACCCGGAACGGATGGCAGACATCGTCGTACAGCAGTCGGAGGGCACCGGGAGAGGCGGACGGCCAAAGCTCAGTGTGGACGACGTCTTGAGCGGCCTGGCCGGATGTCGGGCAATCCGGTTCGCGCACCGAGTCTCCCTTCGACTGGCTGAAGGCCGTATGCCCTGACCGTTTCGAGGCTGATCAGGGTGTCCGGGCATCTGACCCGGTCGGGGCGCCACCGCGACGGATGCGGAACGTGTGCCCCATACTGGGCCGGTGTTCACTCTCGCCCAGGCGCGACACCTGGTGGCCACCCTGCGGCCCCGCGTCGACGAGCTGATCAAGCTGCGGGCCGACCTCGCCGAGCTGCGGGTCGACCTGGCCGACCACGGCGCCAGCGCGCTCGGCGGGCTCGCCGAGGTGAAGGCCATCGAGGCCCGGCTGCACGCCGTGGTGGAGGAGTTCCACCAGCACGACATCGAGGTCAAGGGCATCGCGCCGGTGCTGCTCGACTTCCCCGGCGAGCGGGACGGCCGGGCGGTGCTCTGGTGCTGGTTGGAGGGGGACACCGACGTCCGCTGGTACCACCGGGTGGAGTGCGGCTTCGCCGGCCGCCGCCCGGTCTGAGCGGCCCGCCGCCACCCTCGTTCCTGTCGCCGTGCCACGGGCTCGCCGCCGTGCCCGGCAGCCGGCCGGGGACCGGCCGCCGGGCGGACGTGCGTCAGCTGTCGGCGTAGCGCCGGGCGGCGGCGAGGGCGGCGCGCAACCGCTCCGCACCGGCCGGCGCCGGCCGCTCCCAGTCGCCGTCGGTGGCGTAGAGACCGGCGTACGCGGTGGTGTCCCGCTGGAACCGCCAGCCCTCGGCGAGCGGCCCGACGTCGACCGCGTCGTAGCCCAGCGAGTCGAGGAACGTGGTGACGGCGGCCTTGGCCGCCTCGTCGTCGCCGGCGATCGGCAGGGCGGTCCGGTCGGCCGCGCCGGCCGGGCGGCCCAGGGTGCGCAGGTGTGCGAAGTAGATGTTGTTGAGGGCCTTGACCACGCGTGACTCCGGCAGGTGCCGCTGGAGCAGCTCACTGGTGGTGGTCGACTCGTCGTCCAGCTCCGGGATGCTCCCGTCGCGCTCCGGGTAGTAGTTGTTCGTGTCGATCACGATCTTGCCGGCGAGCGGTGCAGCCGGCACCTGGCGGTAGGCCCGCAGCGGGATCGTGACGACCACCAGGTCGCCGGCGGTCGCCGCCTCCTCGGGGGTGGCCGCCCGGGCCCGGGGGCCCAGCTCGGTCACCAGGTCCTGGAGCGTCTCCGGGCCCCGTGAGTTGCTGAGCACCACGTCGTGGCCGGCGTCCACCGCGAGCCGGGCCACCGTGCCGCCGATGTTGCCGCTGCCGATCAGTCCCACAGTCGTCATGTCCGGTGCCAACCCCGGCGACGACCCGCCGCATTCCCGACCACGGCGGTAGGTTGCCCGCCCCGGCGGAAACCTTCATCCACGCGCGGCTATGCGGCAACGATTTGTAACGACAAGTCGCTATGGGCAGGGACAGCGAATCGATGATCTTCCCTGTTTAGTGATCTCATTGATATCAATCTCTCACCACCACTTCCCACCCCCAGGAGTGCGACGTGCGGAGATCCCGTCTTGCCACCCTCGCCCTGTCCCTGGCCGCCTCGATCGGGGTCGCGCTGTCGCTGGGCGCCGCGCCCGCCCAGGCGTCCCCGTCCGACCGGTACGTCGCGCTCGGCGACTCGTACGCCTCCGGCGTCGGCGCGGACAGCTACACCTCCGAGAGCGGCAACTGCCTACGCAGCACCAACGCCTATCCGGCGCTCTACAACGCCAACATCCGACCGGCCTCGTACCGCTCGGTCGCCTGCTCCGGCGCCACCACCGCGGACGTGATCAACGGCCAGCTCTCCGCGCTCTCCTCGACCACCACGCTGGTCAGCGTCACGATCGGCGGCAACGACGTCGGCTTCGCCAACATCATGAGCACCTGCGTGCTCCAGGGCGAGTCGCAGTGCGTGTCGGCCGTGAACGCGGCCATGAACGTGGCCCGCACGCAGATGCCCGGCCGGCTCGCCAACGTCTACAACGGCATCAAGAACCGCGCGCCCTCGGCCCGCGTCGTGGTGGTCGGCTACCCGGTCTTCTACCAACTCGGCACCGTCTGCGTCGGGCTCACCGCCACCTCCCGGGCGAAGATCAACGAAGGCATCAACCTGCTCGACGACATCACCCGGACGGCCGCCACCTCGGCCGGCTTCACGTTCGCCGACGTCCGGTCCATCTTCGTCGGTCACCAGCTGTGCAGCTACGGCACCAAGTGGCTGCACGCGTTGAACGTGCTGAACCTGACCGTGTCGTACCACCCGACGGCCGCGGGGCAGTCCGGCGGCTACTACCCGGTCTTCCGGTCCGCCGCCGGCTGACCCGCGCACCGCGAGCGGCGGGGGGGCCCCCCGGGGGGGGGGCCCCCCCCCGGCCCCCCGGCGCCCCCCCCCCACCCCCACCACCCCCCCCCCCCGCGGGGGGGGGGGGGGGGCGCGGGGGCCCCCCCGCCCCCCCGGCCGCCCCCCCCGCCGCCCCCCCCCCCCCGCGGGGCGGGCGGCCCCCCCCCCCCCCCCCCCCCCCGCTGCGGCATGCCGTCAGGCCGGCAGCACCTTCTCGATCGTCGCCCGCAGCTCGGGGTCGTCGGGCGTGACCTGCGGGGCGAACCGGGCGACCACGGCGCCGTCCGGCGCGACCAGGAACTTCTCGAAGTTCCAGCGCACGTCGCCGGTGTGCCCCTCGGCGTCCGGCGTGGCCACCAACGCGGCGTAGAGCGGGTGCCGGTCCGGCCCGTTGACGTCGACCTTCTCCGTGAGCGGGAACGTCACGCCGTAGTTCACCTGGCAGAACTCCTCGATCTCCGCCGCGCTGCCCGGCTCCTGGCCGGCGAACTGGTTGCACGGCACCCCGAGCACGGTGAGCCCGCGCCCGGCGTACGCGTCGGCGAGCGCCTGGAGGCCCGCGTACTGCGGGGTGAGGCCGCAGCGGGAGGCCACGTTGACCACCAGCAGGGCGCGGCCGCGGTAGCGGTCGAGGTCGGCCGGGCCGCCGGTGAGGGCGTCGATCTGCACGTCGAAAACGGTCATGTGACGAGGCTACGGGCCGGCTCCCGGCTCGCCCCGCGCCACCCGTGAAATCGACGCATCTACATCTTGACGAACTGATGACGGCGTGAGTAGCGTCTCAGCAATCAATCTGGAAAGTTTCCTAACAGTTTGGGGAGACGCCGAATGAAGAGATCGCTCCGCCGGGCCCTCTGGGCCACCGGCGCCGTGGTCGCGCTCGCGGTCGCCGCGGTGCCCATGACCACCGCGTCGGCCGCCGGCAGCGTCACCGCCACGTTCACCAAGGTGCAGGACTGGGGGACCGGTCACGAGGGGCGGGTGACCGTCACCAACGGCACCGGCGCCACCGTGAACGGCTGGCGCATCGAGTTCGACCTGCCCTCCGGCACCTCGATCAGCAGTTCCTGGGACGCCGACGTGACCCGCAGCGGCGACCACTACGTCGCGGTCAACAAGAGCTGGGCCGGGTCGCTCGCGCCCGGGGCCAGCTTCAACTGGGGCTACAACGGCACCGGCGCCTACCGGGGGCCGCTGAACTGCACCGTCAACGGCGGCTCGTGCGCCGGCGGCGGCACCCCGCCGACCACCGCCCCGCCCACCACCACGCCACCGACCACCACGCCACCGACGACGGCGCCGCCCACCACGCCGCCGCCGACCACGCCGCCCCCCACCACGCCGCCGACCGGCGGCAAGAAGGTGGTCGGCTACTTCGCCGAGTGGGGCGTCTACGGCCGTAACTACCACGTCAAGAACATCCACACCAGCGGCTCCGCCGCCAAGCTGACCCACATCCTGTACGCCTTCGGCAACACCACCGGCGGCCGGTGCAGCATCGGGGACAGCTACGCCGACTACGACAAGGCGTACACCGCGGCGGACAGCGTCGACGGCGTCGCCGACACCTGGGACCAGCCGCTGCGCGGCAGCTTCAACCAGCTGCGCAAGCTGAAGAAGATGTACCCGAACCTGAAGGTGCTCTGGTCCTTCGGCGGCTGGACCTGGTCGGCCGGCTTCACCCAGGCCGCGCAGAACCCGGCCGCGTTCGCGGACTCCTGCTACGCGCTGGTCAAGGACCCGCGCTGGGCGGACGTCTTCGACGGCATCGACATCGACTGGGAGTACCCGAACGCCTGCGGCCTCCAGTGCGACGCCAGCGGCCCGAACGCGTTCAAGAACGTGGTCTCCGCGCTGCGCAGCAAGTTCGGCTCCAGCTTCCTGGTCACCGCGGCGATCACCGCCGACGGCAGCAACGGCGGCAAGATCGACGCGACCGACTACGCCGGCGCGGCGACGAACCTCAACTGGCTGATGCCGATGACGTACGACTACTTCGGCGCGTTCGCCGCCCAGGGGCCGACCGCACCGCACTCCCCGCTCTACTCCTACAGCGGCATCCCGCAGCAGGGCTTCTGGTCCGACGCGGCCATCCAGAAGCTCAAGTCCAAGGGCGTGCCGGCCAACAAGCTGCTGCTCGGCATCGGCTTCTACGGACGCGGCTGGACCGGCGTGACCCAGACCGCGCCCGGCGGCACCGCCACCGGCGCGGCCCCCGGCACCTACGAGGCCGGCATCGAGGACTACAAGGTCCTCAAGAACACCTGCCCGGCCACCGCGACGGTCGGCGGCACGGCGTACGCCAAGTGCGGCAGCAACTGGTGGAGCTACGACACCCCGGCCACCATCGGCGGGAAGATGAGCTACGCCAACACCCAGGGCCTCGGTGGCGCGTTCTTCTGGGAGCTCTCCGGAGACACCAGCAACGGTGAGCTGATCGGCGCCATCAAGGGCGGTCTCGGCTGAGCCGAGGTCGACGCACCAACCCTCGGCCTGGCTGAGGGCCGACGCACCACCCACCCGGCGGGGAGGGGCCGCACCGGCCCCTCCCCGCCCGCGTGGTCAGCCCCGGGCGGCCCGCTCCCGGTGCTCCCCCGGGGACCACCCGTAGGCGGCCCGGAACGCGCGACTGAAGTGCGCCGGGTGCGCGAACCCGCACCGGGCGCCGATCCGCGCGACGCTCAGCCGCCGCAGCCCCGGGTCGGCCAGTTCCCGGGCCGCCCGCTCCAGCCGGCCGGTGCGGATCAGACCGCCGACCGTCGTACCCGTGCCCTCGAAGAGCCGGTGCAACGACCGCACCGACAGGTGGTGCGCCGCCGCGACGGCGGCCGGGGAGAGTCCCGGATCGGTCAGGTGCTGCCGGACGAACGCCGTCACCCGGACCCGCAGCCCGGCGACCCGGGCCTCGACCGGCAGCTCCCGCTCGACGTCCAGCCGCCCGGCCAGCGTGCCGGCGATCAGGTCCAGGGCGATCCGGTCGAGGTGCGGGGCGTCGGCCGTCGCGTACTGCTCCGGGTGCGCCACGACCCGCCGCAGGAACGCGGCGAGCAGCGCGCCCATCCCGGTGCGGGCCGGGATGTCGGCGGTGAACAACTCCGCCAGCCGGTGCGGAGCCACCGGCACCGCCCGGTGCGGCACCAGGACGGTCAACGTCTCCACCACCCCCGGCGTCCCGTCGTCCGGCCGCGACCGGGAGCCGTGCGGTCGGACGGTGTCGACCAGGGTGAACGCGGACGGGTCGAGCGACCCCTCGCGCCGCTGCTGGGTCACCACCCCGCGCCCGGACAGCGGCAGCGCGAGGTGGTACAGCTCCGGGTCGGCGCTGTCGATCAGGTGGGCCGGGCGGATCAGCTCCAGGGACGGGTAACGCCAGACGCCGAGGCGGAGCGCGCCGAGATCGACCACGCGGGCCGAGGCGGTGAAGTCGTCCGCGTGCGCGCTCCGGATCGTGGCCGTCGTCGACTGCCGTGCGACGAGGTCCTGCCAGAAGTCGAACCGTTCGGCCGGGGGCAGCCACGCGGTGTCGACGGACGTCACGCTGAGGATGGTTCGTCACCTCCGCAGAACTGCGCGGCCCGGCGCCGCCACGCCCCCCGAGACTAGTGATCGTCCGGCCGGGCCGGGGTCGGCAGGCGCGCCGTCCGGCCGGACCGGGCGATCGGGGCGAGGATGGGGAGGCCGGCGACCGGCGGGCGGGCCGGTGTGACAGACTCGCCGGTCAGGCACGTCACGATGCCCCGGCGCCGATGGGAGGGACGATGGGTCAGCAGCACCGGAGAATGGCGACCGCCACCGTTCTGCTCGCGCTCCTGCCGGTCACCCTGACCGCCTGCGGCGACGACAGGGAGCCCACCGAGGGCTCCGCGCCCGCGACACGGCAGGCGCCGGCGCAGGAGGCGGCCGCCAAGAGCCGGGAACGCGTGCAGGCGTACCTCGACGCGCTGGCCGCCCGCGACACCGCCGCCGGCCGCAGCCAGCTCTGCGCCCCGCTTCAGGCCACCTTCGACACGGCCGCCACCGGCCCGAACGGCGACTTCGCCGACCACTTCACGGTGCCGCAGGCCACCATCACCGACGTCCGCACCGGGCCGCACGGCCAGGAGGTGAGCGCCTCGATCACGGTCGCCGCCGGGTCCCGGACGGCCACCCGCGCGCTGCTGTTCACGGTCACCCGCACCGGCGCGGACTGGTGCATCGCCGGCGAGGCCCCGGGCGGCAACCCCGCCCAGCCCGCCGGCACACCCTGACCCGGTCCCGGCGGTGGCGGGGGTCTCCCACGCACCGGAACCGTCCCCCTCGGCGTCGAGCGTCCCGGGCGGTCGCCGTACGCTTTCCTCCATGCGCCATGAGTGGCATCAGCTGAGTCACCCCGCCGTGGGCAGCACCGGTCTGCAGACCAGCCGCCCGACCGCCGACTCCGCCGAGGACGTGGCCCTCGGTCTCGACCGTTGGCGGGAGCTGCCGCGCGCGCAGACGCCGCCCTGGGCCGACCCGGCGCAGGTCGCGGAGGTCTGCACCGTGCTCGACACGGTGCCGTCCGTGGTCGCGCCCTACGAGGTCGACCAGCTGCGGCGGAAGCTGGCCCTGGTCTGCGAGGGCAAGGCGTTCCTGCTCCAGGGCGGCGACTGCGCGGAGACGTTCGCCGACAACACCGAGAGCCACCTGCTGGCCAACGCCCGCACGCTGCTCCAGATGGCGATCGTGCTCACCTACGGCGCGTCGCTGCCGGTGGTCAAGGTGGCCCGGGTCGCCGGGCAGTACACCAAGCCCCGGTCGCTGCCCACCGACGCCCGCGGCCTGCCCGCCTACCGCGGCGACATGATCAACTCGCTGGAGGCCACGCCGGAGGCGCGGGTCGCCGACCCGCAGCGCATGATCCGGGCGTACGCGAACTCGGCCGCCGCGATGAACATGCTCCGGGCCTACCTGGCCGGTGGGCTGGCCGACCTGCACGCGGTGCACGACTGGAACAAGGACTTCGTCCGGCAGTCCCCGGCCGGCGAGCGCTACGAGGCGATCGCCCGGGAGATCGACCGGGCCATCGCGTTCATCCGGGCCTGCGGGATGACCGACGAGGAGGCCCTGCGCACCGTCACGCTCTACTGCTCCCACGAGGCGCTCGCGCTGGAGTACGACCGCGCCCTCACCCGGATCTCCGACCGCCGGGCGTACGGCCTGTCCGGGCACTTCCTCTGGATCGGCGAGCGGACCCGGCAGATCGACGGGGCGCACATCGACTTCATCTCCCGGATCGCCAACCCGATCGGCGTGAAGCTCGGCCCGACCACCACGCCGGACGAGGCGATCGAGCTGTGCGAGAAGCTCAACCCGGACAACGTCCCCGGCCGGCTCACGCTGATCAGCCGGATGGGCAACCACCGGGTCCGGGACGCGTTGCCGCCGCTCGTCGCCAAGGTCACCGCGGCCGGCGCCAAGGTGGTCTGGCAGTGCGACCCGATGCACGGCAACACGCACGAGTCCTCCAACGGCTACAAGACCCGGCACTTCGACCGGATCGTCGACGAGGTGCTCGGCTACTTCGAGGTGCACCGCGGTCTGGAGACCCACCCGGGCGGCCTGCACGTGGAGCTGACCGGCGAGGACGTCACCGAGTGCCTCGGCGGCGCCCAGGGCATCGAGGACCTCGACCTGCCCGATCGGTACGAGACCGCCTGCGACCCACGACTGAACACCCAGCAGTCGCTGGAGCTGGCCTTCCTGGTGGCGGAGATGTTGCGTGGCTGACGCGAGGAGTGAGCTGGCGAGCATGATCGATCTTCGTACCGACACCGTGACCCGGCCGACGCCGGCGATGCGGGAGGCGATGGCCACCGCCGAGGTGGGCGACGACGTCTACGGCGAGGACCCGACCGTCGCCGCGCTCGAGGCCGAGGTGGCCGCCCGGTTCGGGCACGAGGCGGCGCTGTTCGCCCCGAGCGGCTCGATGGCCAACCAGCTCGCGCTGCAACTGCTCGTCCCGCCCGGTGACGAGCTGCTCTGCGACGCCGACGCGCACGTGGTCACGTACGAGGTCGGCGCCGCGGCGGCGTACTCCGGGATCTCGACGCGGACCTGGCCGGCGGTGGGCGCGGAGCTGGACCCCGACGTGGTCGTCGGGATGATCCGGCCGGACGGCTACTTCGCGGTGCCGACCCGGGCGATCGCGGTCGAGCAGACCCACAACCGGAGCGGCGGCGGGGTGATCCCGCTGTCGACGCTGCGCCGGCTGCGGGAGGTCACCGACGAGCACGGGCTCGCGCTGCACTGCGACGGCGCCCGCATCTGGCACGCGCACGTGGCCGACGGGGTGCCGCTCGCGGAGTACGGCGCGCTGTTCGACACGCTCTCGGTCTGCCTCTCCAAGGGGCTGGGCGCGCCGGTCGGCTCGCTGGTGGTGGGCAGCGCCGAGAAGATCGCCCGGGCCCGGTTCCTGCGCAAGCGGATGGGCGGCGGCATGCGGCAGGTCGGCATCCTCGCCGCCGCCGGCCGGTACGCGCTGGCGCACCACGTCGAGCGGCTCGCCGAGGACCACGCCAGGGCCGCCCGGCTGGCCGAGGCGGTCGCCCCGCACGGGGTGCTCGCGGCCGGGGTGCGTACCAACATCGTGCCGCTGGACCTCACCAAGCACCCGCTCGACGCGCACGCCCTCGCGGCCGCCGCCCGGGCCGAGGGCCTGCTGATCTCGGTGCTCGGCCCGCGTACCGCCCGGCTGGTCACCCACCTGGACGTCACCGACGCCCAGATCGACCGCGCCGCCGACATCCTGTCCGCCCTCCTCCGAGCCTGACCGTCGCTCCGCGCCCGCCCTCGGTGATCAAGGAGTTCGGGTCGGTTCTGGCGCTGATCGGGACGCAAACTCCTTGATCAACGTTGCGGGGCGGCCGGGCGGACAGACTGGGCGGTCCGGTCCGGGCGGTCCGGCGGTGGGTGTCCCGCGTCGCCGGTCAGGGGTGGAGGCGCCGGAGGGTGGCGATGTCGGCGGCGTGGCCGACGTGCCTCTCCGTGGGCGTCTCCACCAGCACCGGCACGCCGGCGGTCGCCGGATGGCGCATCAGCTCGGCGAACGCCGGCTCGCCGATGCTGCCCTTGCCGATGTTCTCGTGCCGGTCCCGGGTGGAGCCGCACAGGTCCTTCGAGTCGTTGGCGTGCACCAGCCGCAGCCGGTCGGCGCCCACGGTGGCGACCAGCGTGTCCAGCGTGGCGGTCATGCCACCGTCGGCGGCCAGGTCGTGCCCGGCGGCCCAGGCGTGACAGGTGTCGAAGCAGACCCCCAGCATCGGGTGCCGGTCGACCGCGTCCAGGTAGGGGCCGAGGTGCTCGACCCGGGAGGCCAGCGACCGGCCGCCCCCGGCGCTCGGCTCGACCAGCAGCATCGGCCCGCCGACGGCAGCGGTCTCGTCCAGTAGTGGCAGCAACGACGCCCGGACCTGCCGCAGCGCCGCCTCCGCGTGCCCGGCGTCGACCGAGCTGCCGGCGTGGAACACCACACCCTCGGCGCCGATGGCCCGGCCCCGGCGCAGCGCGTGGGCCAGCGTCTCGGCCGACCGGGTGACCGTGGCCGGGGTGGGGGAGCCGAGGTTGACCAGCAGCGAGGCGTGGATGAACACCGGCAGGCCACGCTCGCCGCAGCCGTCCCGGAACAGCGCGTCCTGGGCCGGGTCGCCCGCCGGCAGCGCCCAACCCCGCGAGTTGGAGACGTAGACCTGCACCACCTCGGACGCGGTGGCCTCGGCGTACGGCAGCACCGCCCGGGCCAGCCCGCCCGAGGTGGGGGTGTGCGAGCCCACCCGCCGGTGCCCGCCGGTCGCCTCCGCCGGGCTCACAGGCAGGTCACCGTGACCGTGGTGCCCGGCGGCACCGGCGTGTTCTCGGCCGGGTTCTGCAGCCGCGCCACACCGTTCGGGTTGAGCTGGACGTTGACCGGGAAGCCCTGGCTCTCCAGCGTCTGCTTGGCCTGCTGGCAGGGCATGTCGATGACGCGGGGGACGGCCACCTGGGGCGGGCCCTTGCTGATCTCCAGCTTGACCTTCGCGCCCTTCTCCACGCCGGTGCCGTCGGCCGGACTCTGGCCGAGGATCTCGTCCTTCGGCTTGTCGGAGTCCTTGTAGTTCTCCTCCGGGGTCAGCCCGAGCTTCCCGAGGATGCCCCGGGCCTCGTTGACGTTCTTGCCGACCAGGTTGGGCACGGTCACCGGGGCGCGGCCCTTGCTGAGGATCAGCGTCACCTTCGACCCGGGCTTGACCACGGTGCCCACCTTGGGGTCGGTGGCCAGCACCACCCCGGCCGGCAGCGCGTCGTCGTAGCGGGAGCCACCCTTGGCCGGCGCCAGCTTGGCGTCGGTCAGCTCGGTCCGGGCCAGCTCGAAGTCCTTGCCCACCACGTCCGGCACCGGCAGTCGCTCCGGACCGAGGGACAGCGTCAGCGTGATGGTGCCGCCCTTGACGATCCGGGCGGCCGAGCCCGGAGCCTGCCCGAGCACGGTGTCCTTGGGCACCTTCTCGTCGTAGCGGGCGTCGGCGTAGCGCAGCGTGAAACCGCCGCGCTGGGCCTGCGCCTCCGCCTCGGCCTTGGTGAGGCTCACCAGCTGCGGCGCGACGGTGTACCGGCCCACCCCGAACCACCAGCCGCCCAACGCGGCCACCAAGCCGAGCACCACGACCGCCGCGGCGACGGCCAGCCGGCCGCGCGGTGAGCCCATGATCCGGGTACGCAGGGCGGCCAGCCGGTCGCCCAGCCCCGCCGGCTCGTCGGCGCGCCGCCGGTGCGGCTGCTGCGCGCCGCCCTCGGGCAGCCGGGCCCAGGCCGGCCGTTCGGCCGGCCGGACGGCGGCCACCACCTGCGTCGGTTGGCTCAACACCGCCGTGTCGTCGCTGAGTTGGCGCAGCACGGCGGTGTGCGCGTGCGGGTTGCCCAGTTCCTCGCGGGCCGACTGCACCTCGGTCAACAGCGCTCCGGCGTCGGCCGGGCGGGCGGCCGGGTCCCGTCGGGTGGCTCGGGCGACAAGCGCGTCGAGGACCGGCGGCAGCGCCGGGACCAGGGTCGACGGTGCCGGCACGTCCCGGTCGACGTGCTGCCAGGCCACCTCCACCGGGCGGTCGCCGTCGTAGGGCACCCGGCCGGTGAGCATCTCGAACAGCACGATGCCGGCCGAGTAGACGTCGGTGCGCGGGTCGGCGTGCCCCTGGGTGACCAGCTCCGGTGCCACGTAGGCCACCGTCGCCATGAGCTGGTTGCCGTTCTCCTCCTCGGCGCTGGCCTCGACGGCCCGGGCCAGCCCGAAGTCGGCCACCTTGACCACGCTGTCGACGAGGCTGCCGCCGGCGCCGGCGGGCGCCTCGGCGACCAGCACGTTCTCCGGCTTGACGTCGCGGTGCACGAGACCGGCCCGGTGGGCGGCGGCGATCGCGGCGAGCATCTGCTCGGCGATGGCGAGCGCCTCGTCCGGCCGGAGCCGCCGCCGCTCGGCGAGCACGTCACGCAGCGTGCGGCCGCGGACGTACTCCATCACCAGGTAGGGCAGGCCGCCGTGGATGCCCTGGTCGTAGACCGCGACCACGTTCGGGTGGGTGAGCCGGGCGATGGTCTTCGCCTCGTCGGTGAAGCGCTCGACGAAGCCGGCCATCCGGGCCCGCGCCTGCGGCGCCTGGGTGGGATGAATGATCTTGACCGCCACGGTGCGCTCCAGGCGCTCGTCGGTGGCGGTGTACACGGTCGCCATGCCGCCACGAGCCACGCGACCGCGAATGCGGTAGCGCCCGTCGATCAGCGAGCCCAGCAACGTGTCGGCGACCTGTGTGTCCATCGGCAGGCAGTCTATGTGTCGGGACGGTGAAGGTTGAACAGGATGCTACCGCCGGGGTACGACGAGGGTGGACCGCCACACTCCACCGGCCGGTCCGGGGGTGCCGTGCGCCGGGCGCGGCGGGCACGTGGCAGGGTGTTCTGGTGACCGATTCCGTACCCGCCGAGACCGGCGCCGACCTGCCCGGACCGACCGACCCGGCCGGCTGGCTGACGCTGCCGGACGTGGCCGAGCGCCTCGACCTGTCGATCAGCAAGGTCCACCAGATGATCCGGCACCGGGAGCTGCTCGCGGTGCGCCGCGACGGCGTCCGCCGGATCCCGGCCGACCTGGTGGCCAACGCCATCGTGCTCAAGCACCTGCCCGGCGTGCTCAACCTGCTCGCCGACGCCGGGTACGACGACGAGGAGGCGCTGCGCTGGCTCTACCGGGAGGACCCGTCCCTCCCCGGCACGCCCGCCGCCGCCCTCTCCGGCGACCTGGCCCGCGAGGTCAAGCGCCGAGCCCAGGCCGTCGCCTTCTAACTCCCCGCCCCCTGCCCTCGCCGCCCGCCTCCCCCACCCCCCACCCCCACCGTCGCGCTGATTCACGGAAAGAGTGGCTATCGCGCGCGGAATGACCACTCTTTCCGTGAATCAGCGCGGATCTTGGGGCGGGGTGGGGTGGGGTGGGAGGGTGAGGGCAGGGTAGGGCGATGGGTGGGGTCAGTCGGTGCGGCGGGTGGCGGCGATGGCCAGGTCGACCAGGGCCTGGCGGGCCTCGGTGTCCAGGTTGACGGCGTTCAGCGCGGCCAGCGCGCCCTCGGTCAGCGTGGCGATCCGGCGCTCGGTGCGCTCCAGCGCGCCGCTCGTGGTGATCAGCTCGCGGAGCCGGGTCACCCCGGCGGCGTCCAGACCCGGCTCGCCGAGCCCGCCCAACAGCAGCTCCCGACCGGCCGGGTCGAGCGTCTCCAGGGCGGCCGCCACCAGGTACGTCCGCTTGCCCTCGCGCAGGTCGTCGCCGGCCGGCTTGCCGGTGCGCTCCGGGTCGCCGAAGACCCCCAGCACGTCGTCGCGGAGCTGGAACGCCTCACCCAGCGGCAACCCGTACGCCGAGTAGGCCGCGTGCACCTCGGCCGGAGCGTTGGCCAGCGCGGCGCCCAGCAGCAGCGGACGCTCGACGGTGTACTTCGCCGACTTGTACCGGGCCACCTTGCCGGCCCGCTCGAGCGAGGTGTCGCCGGTGGCCTGGGTCAGCACGTCCAGGTACTGCCCGACGGTCACCTCGGTGCGCATCTCGTCGAAGACCGGCCGGGCCCGCGCCACCGTCGCCGGGGGCAGGCCGGCGGAGTGCAGCAGCTCGTCGGACCAGACCAGGCAGAGGTCGCCCAGCAGGATCGCGGCGGCGTCGCCGAAGGAGTCGGCGTCGCCGCCCCAGCCCGCCGCGCGGTGCCGGGCGGCGAACCGCCGGTGCACGGCCGGCTCGCCCCGCCGGGTGTCCGACCGGTCCATCAGGTCGTCGTGGATCAGCGCGCTGGCCTGCACGAACTCCAACGCGGCCAGGGTAGCGACGACCTGGTCGGAGTCGACCCCGCCGGCCCCCCGGAAGCCCCAGTAGCCGAACGCCGGGCGTAGCCGCTTCCCGCCGCCGAGCACGAACGCCTCGATCGCCTCGGCGACCGGCAGCAGGCCGTCGTCGACGGTGGTCAGCCAGGCGCGCTGGCCGGCGAGGAACTCGGTGAGCGCCTTGTCGATCCGCTGGCGCAGACCGGCGCGGTCGACGGGGGAGACGGGAGCAGCGTGGGTCACGCCACGACGCTAGCCGGTTCCCGCCGGACTCGCCCCGTCGCCGCCCCGGTGTGCCGCCCGGCGCGGTTCGGCCCGTGCCCGCGCCGATCCGGTCCGCGCCGGTTCGGCCCGTGCCCGCGCCGATCCGGTCCGCGCCGGTTCGGCCCGTGCCCGCGCCGGTTCGGCCCGTGCCCGCGCCGGTTCCGTCCGCACCGGTTCGGCCCGTGCCCGCGCCGGTTCGGGTCGCGTCCGCGCTGCCCGTGCCCGCGCTGGTTCGGCCCGTGACCGCGCTGGTTCGGTCCGCGTGCGCGCGGACGTCGGCCCCGGGCCACCCGGGTGCGGGGACCGGGCGGACCGGGCGGGTGGGCGCGGGCGACCCCGGGTGGCGCCCGACCGCCGGCTCGGGCCACCGGCGGCCCGGGTGACGGCCCGGGCGGGTCCGGCGGGTGGTTCGGGCGGTCGACCGGCCGGCTCGCGGCGGAGTTGGCGGCTGCGCGCCGCGGCCTCGGCGATCAGCTCGCCCGGGACCCCGAGGACCGTCGCCAGCCAGGCGGACCAGAAGTCGCCGGGGAGCCGCCGCTGGCGCTCCCACCGGGACACCTCGTGCCGGGTGAGCGTGGGCACGCCGGCGGCGGCGCACAGCTCGGCGGCGATCCGCTGCTGGCTCCAGCCGCGGGCGGCCCGCAACTCGGCCAGGAGCGGCCCGAGCGGGCGGGGGCCGGACGGCGGGGACGGGAACATCGGGACCTCCGGGGCGGCGGCGTGGATGGCGACGCGGACGCCCGGTCGTGCCGCACCGGCGCGTCGCCGTCGGGCGACCCCCGCGCGGGCCCCCGGGCCGGCCCCCGCCGCCCCACCGCGCTGCCGTCGTTCCTACCCCCGGGGTACGACGTCCCGGGTCGGGCCGCTCGCGGACTGGGAAGATCCTCGGCACGGCGGCCCGGTCCGGCTACAGTCGGTCCGTGGCGCTCGGTCTACCCTCGGTCCTCCCCAACCCCCAGCCGGCCATCGGGGAGCTGATCCGTGACGGCCAACCGACCTTCTCGTTCGAGTTCTTCCCCCCGAAGACAGACGCCGGGGAGAAGCTGCTCTGGCAGGCGATCCGCGAGCTGGAGTCGCTGCGCCCCTCGTTCGTCTCGATCACCTACGGCGCGGGCGGCTCCACCCGGGACACCACGGTCGCGGTGACCGAACGGATCGCCACCGAGACCACGCTGCTGCCGATGGCGCACCTCACCGCCGTCAACCACTCGACCGCCGAGCTGCGCCACGTGATCGGCCGGTTGGCGTCGGTCGGCGTGCGCAACGTGCTCGCCGTGCGGGGCGACCCGCCGGGCGACCCGGGCGGCGAGTGGATCGCCCACCCCGAGGGCGTCCGGTACGCCGAGGACCTGGTCCGTCTGGTCCGCGACAGCGGTGACTTCAGCGTCGGCGTGGCCGCCTTCCCGTACAAGCACCCGCGCTCGCCGGACGTGGACAGCGACACCGCGCACTTCGTCCGCAAGTGCCGGGCCGGCGCCGAGTTCGCCATCACCCAGATGTTCTTCGACGCCGACGACTACCTGCGGCTGCGTGACCGGGTCGCCGCCGCCGGCTGCGACACCCCGATCCTCGCCGGGGTGATGCCGGTGACCCAGATCGGCACCATCGCGCGGTCGGTGCAGCTTTCCGGCGCGCCGTTCCCGCCGGCGCTGGCCGAGCGGTTCGAGCGGGTGGCCGACGACCCCGAGGCGGTGCGCCGGCTCGGGGTCGAGCAGGCCGGCGAGATGTGCGGGAAGCTGCTGGACGAGGGCGTGCCGGGGATCCACTTCATCACGCTCAACCGGTCCACCGCGACCCGTGAGGTGTGGCAGCGGCTGCGGGCCGACGCGCGGGTGTGACCACCGCCCACACGACACCCGGGCCACCCTTCTACGGTTGATCCGTGGTGGGCACACAGCTGAACTGGGACCAGTACGCGACCGCGTGGGCGCGGCTGCACGGTGGGTTCGATCCCCGCGGCGCCGCGCCGGTGGTGCGCGCCTGGCTGCGCTTCGCCTATCACGTGGGCTTCGTGCTGGGCCGGCTGCGCGTCGGCCCGACCGCAGTGACCGTGTTCGGGGTGCTGCTCTGCTTCTGCGTACCCCTGCTGGTGGGCCGGCCCGGCGACGGGCCGTTCCTGGGCGCGTTGTTCGTGCTGCTGGCCGCCGTGGCGGACAGCGTCGACGGCGCGGTGGCGGTGGCCACCGGCCGCACCACCCGGCTGGGCTACGTCTACGACTCGGTGGCCGACCGGCTCGGCGAGGTGGCCTGGCTGATCGCGTTCTGGCTGCTCGGCGCGCCCGGCGCGCTGGTCGCCGCGGCCGGTGGCCTGTCCTGGCTGCACGAGTACGTGCGGGCGCGGTCCGTCTCGGCCGGGATGCGGGAGATCGGCGCGGTCACCGTGGGGGAGCGGCCCACCCGGGTCTCGGTGGCCCTGGTCGGGCTGCTGGTCGCCGGGCTCACCGGGCTGATCGACGCCGACCTGACCGCCGGCACCATCACCATGGCCACCACGGTGTGGGTGCTGCTCGCCGGCTTCGGCCTCGGGCAGCTGCTCGCCGCGGTCCGTCGGGCCCTCGTCGACGCCGGCTGACCGCCCTTCGAGGTGTTAAGCGGGGGCCCCGCCTCTACCAAAAACGTTAAGCGGGGCCCCCTCCTTTCACCACGCCGGGCCGATGGCGTCGGCGACGATCTCGGCGGACATCGTCACCATGGGGAGGCCGCCGCCGGGGTGGGTGGAGCCGCCGACCAGCCAGAGCCCGGCCGCCGGGCCCCGGTTGGCCGGGCGCAGCAGCCCGCCCGCGGTGCCGTAGATCGCCCCGCCCGGCGCGCCGGTCGCCGCGTCCAGGTCGGCCGGCGTGCGGATCTCCGAGAACACCAGCCGGTCCCGTACGTCCACGCCCCGCTCGGCCAGCACGTCGAGGACGTGACCGGCGTACGCCTCGGCCAGCCCCGGCCGCCGCCAGTCCACCGCGTCCGGGGCGGTGCCGTGCCGGGGCGCGTTCACCAGCACGAACCACGCCTCGTGGCCGTCCGGTCGGACCGCCGGGTCGTGGGCGGCGGTGACGAACACGGTCGGGTCGGGGGCCGGGCGGGCCCGTACGCCGCGACCGGGGTCGCCGAACACGGCGTCGAACTCGGCGTCGTAGTCGCGGGGGAAGAAGACGGTGTGGTGGGCCAGCCCGGAGTCGCCGCGCACGCCCAGCAGCAGCACGAAACCGGCCAGGCTGCGGTCGGTGAGCGCGGCCAGCCGGCGCGGGTGCGGCAGCAGGTCCCGGTAGACGGTGAGGGCGTCGACGTTGGCCACCACCACGTCGGCGGGGACCGGCGCGGCCGACCCGGCGACGCGTACCCCGTGCACCCGGCCGCCGGCCGCGTCGATGCCGGTGACCGCCGCGCCGGTGCGGATCAGCACGCCCAGGTCCAGGCAGCGGGACAGCAGCGCGTCAGCGAGCGTGCCCAGCCCGCCGCGCAGGTACCAGCCGCCGTACGCCAGCTCGGCGTAGGGGACGGCGACCAGCGCGGCCGGCGCGCGGCGCGGGTCGGCGCCGGTGTAGGTGGCGTACCGGTCGAGCAGCATCCGCAGCCGCGGGTCGGACAGGTACTTCCGGCCCAGCCCGCGCAGCGTGCGGCCGGGACCGATGGCGGCGAGGTCGCCCAGCCGCCAGGCCAGCGCGGCCAGGTCGCGTGGCGAGTCCACGGTGCGGCGCAGGATGTCCCGGTGCGAGGCCGCCCAGACCCGGTCGGCGCGGCGCCACAGCCGCCGCCAGTCGGCGGCGGACCGGTCGCCGAGCACGGCGCCGATCCGGGCGGCGAACTCGTCCGGGTCGGCGCAGGAGTCCAGCGCCGGCCCGCCGCCGGGGAAGACGTGCCGCACGATCGGGTCCAGCGGGACCAGGTCGAGGTATTCGTCGAGCTTCGCGCCGGTGGCCTCGAACAGGTCGGAGAAGACCTGCGGCAGGGTGACCAGGCTCGGCCCGGTGTCGAAGCGCCACGCCCCCTCCGGGGTGTGGTGCGTGTAGCGGCCGAGCTTGCCGCCGACCGTGCCGGCCCGTTCCAGGACGGTGACGTCGTGCCCGGTGACCGCGAGCCGGGCGGCGGTGGCGAGCCCGCCCACGCCGGCGCCGATGACCACGATGCGCGCCATGGGGTGCCCCTCCTAGGTGACCGGGCGACCCCGCCAGGTGAGCCGGCGTCGCTTCCGCAGATGGTACGACCGGACGGTCAGCCAACCCAGGACCACGACCGACACGGGGTGGGCCAGCGCGTCGGGCCAGGACCGACCGCCGGTGGCCCGGGCGCTGACCATGCGTCCCGCGACGCCGGCCAGGTAGGCGCCGAACGCCACGCCGGCCACCGCCGGCGCGCCGGCCAGCAGCGCGGCCACGGCCAGCAGCGGCGGCGCGGTGTAGAGCAGGAGCAGCAGGGCCAGCACGACGGCCGCGCCGGCCGGGTGCCCGAACGAGGCCCACAGCGACTTGGTGTAGCCGTCGCGCAGTTGCGGCCAGTCGTCGTACATCCGGCAGGACGCCAGGCGGGAGCCGTCGGCCAGCGCGATCCGGCCGCCGGCCCGCTTCACCGCCCGGGCCAGCTCGATGTCCTCCAGCACCTTGTCGGCCACCGCCGCGTGCCCGCCGGCCCGCAGGTAGCCGGCCCGGTCCACGACCAGGAACTGCCCGCCGGCGGCGGCCAGCGAGGGCCGTCGCGAGCGTTCCATCGCGCGCAGCGGCAGGAACGTCAGCCACAACCACTGCAACAACGGCTGCACCAGCCGGTCGGCCGCCGTCCGCGCCACGATCCGGGGGTACGGCGACAGCAGCGTCGCGCCCGCCGCGCGCAGCTCGGTCACCGCCGCCGCGACCGCGTACGGGGTGAGCACCACGTCGGCGTCGACGAAGGCCAGCACGTCGGGGGCCGGTTCGGTGCGGGTGGCGAGCTGCCAGCAGGCGTGCGGCTTGCCCAGCCAGCCGGGCGGCGGGGCGACGCCGGTGAGCAGCGTGACCCGCGGGTCGGCGCCGGCCACCGCGCGCACCACGTCGGCGGTGCCGTCGGTCGAGCCGTCGTCGAGCACCATGATCCGCAACCCGGGCACGCCGCGCTGGGCGAGCAGCGCGCGCAGGCACGGGGTGACCCGCTCGGCCTCGTCGCGCAGCGGCAGCAGCACCGCCACCGACCCGGTCACCTCGGCCGGGACGTCGGTCGGGCGGCGCAGCCAGGCGACGGCGTTGACAAGCGTGTGCCCGGTGAGCGCGGCGACCGCCACCACCAGCGCGAGGGCGGCGGTCATGCCGGCGCGTCGACCCGGGGCGGGGGGCCCGGGGCGGTGGCGCGGTCGCGCCGGGCCCGCCACAGCACCACCGCCAGCGGCACCGCGGCCACCGCCATGCCCGCCGCGCCCCACAGCGCGGACGCGGGCAGCCGGAGGAAGACCGCGTGCGCCAGCACGCTGGAGGCGTACGTCCAGAGGTAGAGCGCGAACATCGGGGCGTCGCGGCGGTCGACCCGGTCGACGGCCGGCCCGGCGAGCGGGCGCAGCACGACGGCCAGCAGCACCGCGAAGCCGAGCCAGCCGAGATAGTTGCTGACCGGGATGCCGGGCAGGCCGGGCAGCGCCGGGGTGGCGTCCCGCCAGGTCCAGTAGCCCTCGGCCACCATCTGCGGATCGAGGAACAGGTCCCACGCCGCGAGCCCCACCGCCGCGAGCGCGATCCGGGCAAGGCGGGGCCCCCTGTTAACGCTTCCGGTAGAGGAGGGGCCCCCGCTTAACACCTGGGTGAGCCGGACCGCGGTGAGCCACGCCGGCCAGGCCATCCAGGTCCAGGCCAGCGGGATGATCAGCGGCACGCCGGCCAGCTTCGGGCCCAGCTCGCCGGAGTAGTCGTAGCTGCCGAACGGGAACCCGGTGGCCACGCCGATCGCCTCGACCGCGAACCCGCCGCCGGTCACGACCGCGACCAGCGCGGTCGCGGCCCGGGCGCCCCGGGTGAGCAGCGCGTGGCTGACCGAGAGCAGCCAGCCGAGCACCACGGTGGCCACGGTCAGCCCGGCCCGGGTGGTGCCACCGGTGAGCGGGTAGCAGATCTGGGCGAGGACCAGCACGGCCAGCAGCGCCCAGGGCAGCCGGGCGTTCCTCATGTCCCGTCCGGCGCGGGCAGCGGCAGGTCCCGGCCGAGCACGCCGAACGGTCGCTCGTCGCCGGGGAAGTGGAAGTGCCGCAGCACGTCGACGAAACCGAACCGGCGGTAGAGCCGCCAGGCCCGCGACGCCTGCTCGTCCGCCTCCGGGGTGGAGAGCAGCGTGGTGTCGCCCTCGGCCATGGTGAGCAGCGCGCGCAGCTGGCGGGCGCCCACGCCGTGCCCCTGCGCGGGCGGCCGGACGTGCAGCTCGACCACCTCGAACGGGCGGGCCAGCCAGCGCTGCCGGGCCTCCGCGTCCAGCGCCCGCTGCACCTGGTCGTGCCACCACTGGCCGGTGGCGCCGAGGTAGCCGTACCCGAAGCCGGCCAGGTGTCCCTCGGTGGTCAGGCTGGCGACGGCCCGGAACCCGGGCCGGCGGACGTGGGTGGCGATGTAGCCGCGTCGGGCCTCCAGCAGGTCGGCGCGGTAGCCCATCGCCTCCCCGTAGACGGCGACCACGTCGTCCAGGCGCCGGACCAGGTCGTCCGGCGTCCACCGCACCAGCCTCATGCGTTCCCTCTCGCGGAGTCGTGGTCGCCCTCGGCGGCGACCCAGCCGAGCACCGTACGGTCGCCGACGACGTCGCCCACCGCGAACCGCGCGAACAGTTCCTCCGCGTACCAGCCCTCGGTGGGGGTACGGGTGATCGCGGCGCGGTGCTCGGGGGAACGGTACGCGAACGCGACCAGGTCCGCCGGGTCACGCCACACGCTCACCGTGCCCTGCCAGCCCAGCGGTGCCTCACCGACGCCGAACCGGGCGAGCAGCCCCGGCGCGGCGTGCAGCTCGACGGCTACCGGCGGGATGGCCCGCCAGAAGGTGGCCGCCCGACGGGCCCGCAGCCGGGCCCGGGTCAGCGCCAGCACCGGCCCGGTGACCCGCCCGCCGGACGGCGTGCCGAACGGCTCCCGGCCGGACCACCGGCCCCGGCTGGTCAGCGGGCGCAGGTCCACCCGCACGGCGGCGGAGGCGATCCGGGCCCAGGAGCGGGCGACCGGGGAGGCGTCGAAGCTGGCCGCGTCGGCGGGGGAGTCCCAGACCACCAGCGCGGCCCACCGGGTCAGGTCGGCGTCGCCCGGCCCGAAGCCGGTGCCGGTCCCGGTGCCGAGCAGCTTGGTGAAGCGGACGCCGGGCAGCCGGCGCAGCCGGGCCGGGTGGGTCGCCATCCGGGCCAGCGCCCCGGGCACCGCCCGCCGGGGCACCCGCCACACGTGCAGCGTGACCAGGTCGGGGTTCACGCCACCCCGGCCGGTTCGCCGCCGGTGATCCGCAGCAGTTCCGCGTACGTGGTGGGGAACACCGCCTGCGGCACGCCGCCGGCCGCCCACACCTCGGGGTGGTCGGCGAGGGCGGTGTCGACCAGGGTGCGCAACGGCCCGGGGTGGCCGACCGGGGCGACGCCGCCGATCACCTGCCCGGTGTGCCGCTTGACGAAGTCGGGGGTGGCCCGGCGCAGGTGGGTCACGCCCAGCGTGGCGGCCAGCCCGGCGGTGTCCACCCGGTGCGCGCCGGAGGTGAGCACCAACAGCGGAGCGTCGTCCGCGTCGAAGACCAGCGAGTTGGCGATGGCGCCGACGTCGACGCCGAGCGCCGAGGCCGCCGCCGCGGCGGTGTGCACCGCCTCGGGCAGCAGCCGGACGGTGCTGGCGTGGCCGGACCCGTCCCGCGCCCCCGCGTCGTCGAGCGCCCGCTGCACCGCCCGCACGTTCACATGTGGCTCAGCCTGCATGCCGCCCATTCTCCCCCACCACACCGACCACCCCCACCGCCAGGTGGGTCGATCATGAAGTTGGCGGGTCCTCGGGCCGGTGTGTCGGACCGTCAACTTCATGATCGACCGAGGGTGGCGGGGGTGCGGCGGCGGCGCGGGCGTGGAGCAGCGTCTGGATGCCGTCGAGGATGCGGGTGAGGCCGAAGTCCAGGGTGGGGTCGGGGGAGCCGGGGGAGCGGGGGGCGGGGGGATCGGCCAGGGCGGCGGCCAGGGCGGGGAAGCGGGTCTCGCGGCCGCGCACCAGCGCGGCGAACGCCGCCTCCCGGCCGGAGTCCGGCGGCAGGGCGGCCAGGTTGCGGGCGTGCCCGACCAGCAGCGTCGCCACGTCGAGCCGCTCGGTCGCGGTGAGCCCGGTGCTGGCGAGCGCGGCGACGACGCGTTCCACCCAGGCCAGCTCGTTCGGGCCGGGCAGCCGGGCTCCCACGGCCGCCGCCTGCGCCCAGGGATGCCGGCGGAACCGTTCGACCAGCCGCCGGGTCCAGTCGTCGAGCTGCCCGCGCCAGCCCGCGTCGGTCGTGGTTCGGTCGTCGGGCACGCCTCGGCCGGCGGTCCGGTCGGCCGGTCCCGGGACGTCGGCCGCGCCTCGGCCGGCGGGACGGTCGGCAGCCGGCGCCGGGGGCGGCTCGCCCAGCGCCTCGTCCAGCATCAGGGCCACCAGTTCGGCCCGGCCCGGCACGTAGCGGTAGAGCGCCATCTTGGTCACCGCCAGCGACTCGGCGACCCGCTGCATGGTCAGCCCGTCGAGCCCGTCCGCGTCGGCGACGGCGATGCCGGCGCGGGCCACGGCGGCGGGCGAGAGCGTGGGACGCGGCCCGCGCCGGGGCCCGGCGGGCGTGCCCCACAGCAGCTCGAACAGCCGCTTCTTGTCGACCTCACCGGTCCGCACGTGTTCACCCTTCCCGGTATCCGTCCGTCAGCGGAGAAGATACGGCCCGGGAGCCGGGCCAACCCGGGGTGGCCCGGACCCGGCCGGCGGCGTCCACCAGCAGGGCCGCGTACCCGTCCAGGGTGGCCAGCCAGTCCAGCGCGTCCGTGCCGCGGGCGACGGCCGCGGTCGCGTACACGTCGGCCCAGAGCAGGTCGGGGCCGACCACGGTGACCGACCGGACCGCCTCGGCCGGCCGCCCGGCGCGCGGGTCGGTGATGTGCGCGCCGCGCCGCGCGGTGCCGGAGGTGGCGACCGCGCCGGCGGCCCGCTCGACCACGTCGAGCAGCCGGTCCGGGCGGTCCGGATCCTCGATCCCGATCCGCCAGGCCGGCCGGCCCGGTACGGCCCGCAGCAGCACGTCCCCGCCCGCGTTCAGGCACAGGTCGTGGTCGGCCAGGTCGGTCAGGTGTCGGGCGGCCCGTTCCACCGCCCAGCCCTTGACCAGGCCGGACGGGTCGTAGCCGGTGCCGCCCAGCGGCAGCGGCAGGCGGCGGGCGTCGAACCAGCCGCCGGTCCGCGCGCGGGCCGTCTCGCAGAGCCCGGCCACCTCGCGCACCAGCGGGTCGGCGGTGGCGGCCGGGCCGGGCGGCGCGCCGCGCAGGCGGCCCAGCACGCTGTCCGGCCGGTACGTGCTGAACACCGCGTCGGCGGCGCGCAGCTCGGCGAGGGCCCGCGCCACCCGCTCCTCGACCGCCGGGGTACGCACGCCGGGGCCGCGCAGGTGCACGCTGACCGGCAGCCCCATCACCTGCTCCACCCAGGCCCGCCGGTCCGGCCCGCTCACCGCAGGTGCGCCGCGTCGATGGCGGACTGGAGCGACTCCCGGTAGCCGTCGCTGGTGACGGTGGCCCCGGAGACGCTGTCGATCTCCGCGCTCTGCGCGGCGAGCGCCTCCTGCCGCAGGATCGGCACCGCGTAGTCGTTGATCTCCTGGTCCCGCCGGTTGCCGTCGGGCACCTGCACGGCGGTGACGTCGGTGATCTTCCCGCCGGAGACGGTGATCTTCACCTGCACCGGCCCCCACCGGGTCTGCGCCACCGACCCGGTGGCCGTGCCGTCGCCGCTGCCGCTTGCCGTGCCGCCGCCGTCCGTCGTGCCGCCGCTCGACGAGCCCGGGTCGCCGTCCGAGCCGCTCCACGAGCCGCCGCCCGGGTCGTTCCCGGCCGCTACCGCGCCGGTCTCCCCGGCGCCCATGGTGCTGGTCCGGTAGCTGAACAGCAGCACCAGCGCGGCCACGGTGGACAGCAGCCAGATGGTGATCCGTCGCACGGATCCTCCCTTCGCGCCTGTCACCAGGCGAACCGTTCGTGATGGACGTGCGCGTCGGGCACCCCGGCCGCACGGGTCGCGGCGCGGACGGCGTCGACCCAGCCGTCCGGTCCGCAGAGGAAGACGTCGTGCCCGGCCACGCCGGGGGAGAGCCGGCGCAACGCCTCGGCGTCGGCGAGCCCCTCGGCGTACGCCGGCAGCCAGGAGGGTTGCGCCGCCCGGGGGCCGACCAGGTGGTGCACCACCAGCCCGCGTTCCGCGACGAGCCGGTCCAGCTCGTCGCGGAAGGCCAGGTCCTCACCGGTACGCGCGCGGTAGGCGAGCACCGCCTCACCGGGCGCGTACGGCAGCTCCCAGAGCAACGCCAGCAGCGGGGTGAGGCCGACGCCGCAGGCCAGCATGGTGATCCCGCCGCCGCGCCAGTGCTGCCCGGTGAGCCGCCCGTACGGCCCCTCGATCAGCACCCGGGTGCCGGGGCGTAGGGCGGCCACCCGGGCGCTGTCGTCGCCCAGGTCCTTCACCGTGATCCGCATCAGGTCGCCGTGCGGCGGCGCGGACAGTGAGTACGGGTGGGCGCGGGACCAGCCGGGGCCGTCCAGGAACCGCCAGAGCAGGAACTGCCCGGCCCGCACCGGCAGCCGGTGCAGGTCCCGCCCGCGCAGCCAGACCGAGGTGACCCCGGGCGCCTCGGGCACCACCGCGGCCACCTCGATCCGGTGCCGCAGCGAGCGCCAGGCCGGCAGGCCGAGCCGCCAGACCAGCACGCTGGCCAGCGCCAGCAGGTAGACCGTCCACCAGTAGGCGCGGGCGAGCGGCGAGGCGACGAAGTCGGCGCCGGTCCAGAGCTGGTGCGGCAGCGCCAGTGCGACGCCCAGGTAGGCGTAGAGGTGCAGCAGGTGCCAGGACTCGTAGCGCAGTCGCCGCCGGGCCGCGCGGACCGAGGTGACCACGACCAGCACCAGCAGCGCGAGCGCCGCGGTGGCCAACAGCATCCCGGGGTACGTGACGACCAGGTCCCAGGTCTCGGCGAGCACCCCTTGGCGGGCGGTGCCGGCGTACCCGAGGACGGTCAGCAGCACGTGCGCCAGGACCAGGTGGAACGAGGTGAAGCCGGCGAGCCGGTGCCAGCGGGCGATCCGGTCCTGCCCGAAGCGGCGCTCCAGCAGGGGCACCCGGGCCATCAGCACCACCTGGATCAGCATCAGGTCGGCGCCGACCAGGCCGGTGAGCCGGCCGAGCGAGGTGAGCCCGGTGGCGGCGCCGGCCAGCAGCTCCTGCACGCCACGGTCGGCGGTCCAGAGGGCGGTGACGACCAGCAGGCTGAGCGCCGCGAGGCCGCCGGCGACGTCGGCCCACCAGGCCGGGGCGGTCGGCGGGGTACGGCGTACCGCGCGCCGGTCGGCCACGGTGGCGGTCACCGGAGGGGCTTTTCGGTACGGCTGACGTTCATGGGGTAAACCCTGGTCCGGCGAGTTCCGGGTCGCCTTTGCCGCGGCTGTGCGCCGGCTGGGAATCCGGCCGTCCTTCCGGCGGGTCCCGGGCGCGTCACACGTTGCGTTTTCGTCGGTGGGGAGGTGTACTGTCAGGGTAGTTAGAACGAGTGTTCGATTGGATCGCGTTTGACGCGGGTCGCGGTTGACCCGGCCTCGCGCGATCGGTCGCCCACCCGTTCCCCAGCTCCGGAAGCGGTGTTTCGCGGCACCGACTTCCGGAAAAGGTGCGGCTCCGCGGGCCGCACCGGGTTTCGGACAGTCGCGAGTCCGAGCCCGTCAGGCAGGTCGTCGCCCGCCGCCCACGACCCCCGGGCGGCGGGCGACGGACCAGCCGGCACGCCGGCCGGGTGTGGGTGTGGGGAAGCGTTCACACCCGGCCGGCCGCCACCTGAGGTGCGTCTTCCTCCGCACCGACCGCTCCGGGCGACCGGGCGACGGTTCTCCCGTCGCGCGACCGCCCGCCCCGGCCACACGCGGAGGAGAGACCCATGCCGACCAGTCCGGCCCAGGCGCCCACGGTGCCCGCGCACGTGCTGCCGCACCGCACCCCCGCCCAGTTGCTCGCGGTGGCCCGCGAGGGGTTGGCCGAGGCCGCCCGCACCCGCCCCGACGGTCTCCGGTACGCCGCCGCCCACCTCGCGGCGCTGCGCGCCGCCGCCGCCGTGCTGGCCGCGCGCGCCCGGCCCGCGCCCACCCGGCGTAACCGGATCACCAGCGTCTGGGTGCTGCTCGCCACCGTCGCCCCCGAGCTGGACGAGTGGGCCGCCTACTTCGCCGCCGGCGCCGGCAAGCGGGCCGCCGCCGAGGCCGGCATCCCCCGGGTGGTCACCGCCCGGGAGGCCGACGACCTGCTCCGTGCCGCCGAACAGTTCGTGACAGTGGTGGAGACCGCGCTCGGCCGGCCGCACCAGCCGGCGCTCGACGGCCTGCACCGGGCGACTCGGCTCGGCGGCTCCGACACCGCGCCGCGAGCCGGGTCGGCTGCCGCGCCGCGCTCCGGGGCGGCCGCCGCCTGAGTCGTGGCGCCCGGCCGCCATCGGCGGGACCCGGGTGGCCGGGCGCCGCACCACACCATCCAGCGCACCAAACATGATCCACAGCACCACCACGGGCCGGCCCGTGGCCAGCACACGACGGGGGGTTGGTCCGATGGCGGGCCGCATGGTGGTCGGCTCCGCCGCCCTGGCCGAGCTGGTGCGTCCGGCGAGCGCGCCCGACCCGGCCGGCGGCCACCGGGTGCTCCCCGTCCGGGCCGAGCTGACCGGGCTGCTGCCCAACCGTGGGCTGCGACGCGGCAGCACCGTCGCGGTCGGCGTCGGCCGACCCCGGCACAGCGGCGCCACCTCGCTGATCCTCGCGCTGCTCGCCGAGGCGTCCCGGGCCGGCTCGTGGTGCGCCGTGGTCGGCGTACCCACCTTCGGGGCCGGCGCGGCGGCCGAGGCCGGGATCGCCCTGGACCGGCTCGCCCTGGTGCCCGATCCCGGGCCGGAGTGGCCCACCGTCGTCGCCGCGCTCATCGACGGGGTCGACGTGGTGGTCACCGCCGTGCCGGCCGCGCTCTCCGCCTCGGTCTCCGCCCGGCTGGCCGCCCGCGCCCGGCAGCGCGGCAGCGTGCTGGTCCCGTACGGCCGGTGGGACGGTGCGGACGTGACGCTCCAGGTGGTCCGTGGCGTCTGGCAGGGCCTCGGGCCGGGGCGCGGGCGGCTGCGTCGCCGCGAGGTCACCGTCTCGGCCCGCGGCCGGGGCGCGGCCGCCCGGCCCAAGGAGATCAAGGTGTGGCTGCCCGGCGACGAGCTGACCCGGGTGATCCCCCGCTCGATCGGGTCCGGCGTCCCCGCCGTCCCGGGCCGCCGGCTGCGCGTGGTCGCCCCGGTGGCCGGGCCGTGAGCGCGCCGGCGCGGGCGCTGCTGCTGTGGTGCCCGGACTGGCCCGTCCTCGCCGCCGAGATCGTCGACGGCGTGCCCGCCACCGACCCGGTCGTGGTGCTGCACGCCAACCGGGTGGTGGCCTGCTCCGAGCGGGCCCGGGCCGAGGGGATCCGGCGCGGGCTGCGCCGGCGGGAGGCGCAGGGGCGCTGCCCGCAGCTCATCGTGGTCGACCACGATCCCGGTCGGGACGCGCGGGCGTTCGAGCCGGTGGTGGCCGCCGTCGAGGAGGTGGTCGCCGGCGTCGAGGTGATCCGCCCCGGGGCCTGCGCGACCGCCGCCCGGGGGCCGAGCCGCTACCTCGGCGGCGAGGAGGCGGCGGCCGAGCGGATCGTCGAGCACGTGGCCCAGAGCTGCGCGGTGGAGAGTCAGGTCGGCATCGCCGACGGGGTCTTCGCGGCCGGCCTGGCCGCCCGCGAGGGGCGGATCGTGCCCCCGGGCGGCACCACGGCGTTCCTGGCCGCCCGGCCGGTCGAGGCGCTCGGCCGGCCCGCCCTGGCCGACCTGCTGCGCCGCCTCGGCGTACGCACCCTCGGCGACTTCGCCGCGCTGCCCGCCGGGGACGTGCTGGCCCGGTTCGGCTTCGACGGGGCGCTGGCGCACCGGCTCGCCGCCGGGCGGGACGACCGGCCGCTCGCGGTCCGGCAGCCGCCCGCCGACCTGACCGTCACCGTCGAGCACGACGAGCCGATCGACCGGGTCGACGCCGCCGCGTTCGCCGCCCGGACGCTGGCCGAGCGGCTGCACGAGCGGCTCGCCGCATACGGGCTGGCCTGCACCCGGCTCGGCATCGAGGCGGTCACCGCGCACGGCCAGGAACTGCACCGGGTCTGGCGGCACGACGGCCTGCTCACCGCCGCGGCCATCGCCGACCGGGTCCGCTGGCAGCTCGACGGCTGGCTGACCGGCAGCAACGGCCGGGGCGGGGCCCGCCCGACCGCCGGCATCATCCGGTTGCGGCTGGTGCCGGACGGGGTGCTCGCCCAGGCCGGCCTGCAACCCGGGCTGTGGGGGGAGACCGGCGCGGAACGGGAGCGGGCGCACCGCGCCTTGCACCGGGTGCAGGGCATCCTCGGCCCCGAGGCGGTGGTCACCGCCGTCCTCGGTGGGGGGCGCTCCCCGGCCGACCAGGTGCGCCTGGTCCCGTGGGGCGACGAGCGGGTGCCGGCCCGTCCCGGCCCGCCACCCCTGCCGGCCCTCCCGCCGCCGGGTGCCACACCACCCGTCCCGTCCACCGGGTCGGCTCGGGTCGGTGCGCCGGCTCCCGGCGTGCCGGAGGCGTCCGTCGGGTCGGCCCCGGCGGTCCTGTCGATCCCGGCTCCGGGCCTCGTGCCGGTCGGGTCCGTCGAGTCGGGCCGCGCGCCGGTTGGGTCCGTCGAGTCGGGCCGCGCGCCGGTTGGGTCCGTCGAGTCGGCCTTCGTGCCGGTCGGGTCCGTCGATTCGGGCCGGATGGCGGTGCGGGCCGGTCGCCGGATCGGCCGGGCCAGGGCGGTGCCCGAGCCGCCGTGGCCGGGGCGGATCCCGCCGCCGGCGCCGGCCGTGGTCCTGCCCACCCCGCTGGCGGCCGAGGTGCACGACGCGGCGGGGGAACCGGTCGTGGTGAGCGCCCGGCTGGTGGTCAGCGCGGCGCCGGCCCGGCTGACCGTGGGCACCGGCCGGCCGGCCGAGATCTCCGGGTGGGTCGGCCCGTGGCCGGTGGACGAGCGCTGGTGGGCGCCGGCCGAGACCCGCCGTCGGGCCCGGTTCCAGGTCTGCCTGGTCGACGGTACGGCCCTGCTGCTCGCCGTCGAGGGCGGGCAGTGGCTGGTGGAGGCCATCTATGACTGAGCGGCGTGCCTCGGTTCCGCGGCATGCCGACGCGCCGCGCCGGTTTCCACCCTGCGGAGCCTACGAACGTGATGGCGTAGACGAGTCGCCCGGCCGAACTGCCGCCGTCCCTGCGGCCACCACCACCGAGGCCGGCCTTCGACCGGCCGACATGGGAGATCTTGGAAGCTGGTGGCCCCTCCGGGGGCCGAAATCTTCCAAGATCTCGGTGAGGGCCGGGCGGGGGAGCGCGGGATGAGCTTCCACAATCCGAAGATGCCCTGGTCGAAGCTGGAGCAGGTGCTCTCCGGGCGGGCCGAGGACGGGAAGGACGAGCGAGGCAGGGGCGAGCGGCACCTGCACGTGGTGGACCCGCTGGCGGTCGACGCCGACGGCGGTGACGCCCCGGCCTGGAGCCGCAGACGCGAGGAGTACCAACCGCCGGAGCTGGACCGCCCGGACGGCACGGTGCCCTACGCGGAGCTGCACGCGCACTCCAACTTCAGTTTCCTCGACGGGGCCAGCCACCCCGAGGAGATGGCCGAGGAGGCCGCCCGGCTGGGGCTCACCGCGCTCGCCGTGACCGACCACGACGGCTTCTACGGCGTGGTGCGCTTCGCCGAGGCGGCCCGCGCGCTGCGGCTGCCGACGATCGTCGGGGCGGAACTCTCGCTCGGGCTGCCCGGCCCGCAGAACGGCGAGCCCGACCCGCTCGGCCGGCACCTGCTGGTGCTCGCGCACGGGCACGAGGGGTACGCGCGCCTCGCCGCCACCATCTCCCGGGCCCAGTTGCGCGGTGGGGAGAAGGGCCGCCCGGTCTACGGCGAGCTGGAACAGCTCGCCGTAGAGCTGAAGGACCACGTGCTGGTGCTCACCGGCTGCCGCAAGGGGCACGTGCCGGCCGCGCTGCTCACCGAGGGGGTCGACGCGGCGGCCCGGGAGCTGGACCGGCTCACCGCGCTGTTCGGCGCGGAGACGGTGGCGGTGGAGCTGACCGACCACGGGCATCCGGTGGACGCGGACCGCAACGACGCGCTCGCCGAGCTGGCCGCCGCGGCCGGGCTGCCCACGGTGGCCACGAACAACGTGCACTACGCCACCCCGGGGCGGCGTCGGCTGGCCACCACCGTGGCGGCGGTCCGGGCGCGGCGCAGCCTGGACGAGATCGACGGCTGGCTGCCCGCCGCGGCCACCGCCCACCTGCGCAGCGGCGCGGAGATGGCGGCGCGGTTCGCCGCGTACCCGGGTGCGGTGGCCCGGGCCGCGGAGTTCGGCGCGGAACTCGCGTTCGACCTGCACCTGGTTGCGCCGCAACTGCCGGCGTACCCGGTGCCGGCGGGGCACACGGAGATGAGCTGGCTGCGGCGGCTGACCATGGCCGGCGCCCGGGAGCGCTACGGCCCGCCGGAGGCGCACCCGGAGGCGTACGCGCAGCTGGAGCACGAGCTGCGGATGATCGACGAGCTGGGCTTCCCCGGCTACTTCCTGGTGGTCTACGACATCGTCTCGTTCTGCCGCGAGCAGGACAT
Organism: Micromonospora sp. NPDC018662; assembly: GCF_044391475.1. Classification (NCBI taxonomy): domain Bacteria; kingdom Bacillati; phylum Actinomycetota; class Actinomycetes; order Micromonosporales; family Micromonosporaceae; genus Micromonospora; species Micromonospora sp. NPDC018662. The sequence continues at coordinate 258,390 of NZ_JBISAC010000007.1, read as the reverse complement.
CTACTGCCAGGGTCGGGGGTCGGCGGCCAACTCGGCGGTCTGCTACGCGCTGCGCATCACCAACGTGGACGCGGTCCGGCACCGGCTGCTGTTCGAGCGGTTCCTCGCCCCGGAACGGGACGGCCCGCCCGACATCGACGTGGACATCGAGTCCGACCGCCGGGAGGAGGTGATCCAGCACGTCTACGCCCGCTACGGCCGGGAGCACACCGCCCAGGTCGCCAACGTCATCTCCTACCGGCCGCGGTCGGCGGTGCGGGACGTGGCGAAGGCGTTCGGCTTCTCGCCCGGCCAGCAGGACGCCTGGAGCAAGCAGATCGACAGGTGGGGTTCGGTCGCCGCGGTCGACGTGGCGGACATCCCCGAGCAGGTGGTGGCGTACGCCAACGAGTTGCAGACGTTCCCCCGGCACCTGGGCATCCACTCCGGCGGCATGGTGATCTGCGACCGGCCGGTGATCGAGGTCTGCCCGGTGGAGTGGGGCCGGATGCCGGGGCGCAGCGTGCTCCAGTGGGACAAGGACGACTGCGCCGCGGTCGGCCTGGTCAAGTTCGACCTGCTCGGCCTCGGCATGCTGTCCGCGCTGCACTACGGCTACGACCTGATCGGGATGAGCCTGGACCTGGGCGGGATGACGCTCGACGACCCCGAGGTCTACGACATGCTCTGCCGGGCCGACTCGGTCGGCGTGTTCCAGGTGGAGAGCCGGGCCCAGATGGCCACGCTGCCCCGGCTCAAGCCCCGCGAGTTCTACGACCTGGTGGTGGAGGTGGCGCTGATCCGGCCCGGCCCGATCCAGGGCGGCTCGGTGCACCCGTACATCCGGCGCAAGAACGGCCAGGAGCCGGTCACGTACGCGCACCCGCTGATGCGCAACGCGTTGGAGAAGACGCTCGGCGTGCCGCTGTTCCAGGAGCAGCTCATGCAGCTCGCCATCGACCTGGCCGGCTTCGACGCGGCCGGCGCCGACCAGTTGCGCCGGGCCATGGGGGCGAAACGCTCGGTGGAGCGGATGGCGCGGATCGCCGACCGGCTCTACGCCGGGATGGCCGAGCGGGGCATCACCGGCGAGCTGGCCGACGACGTCTACCGCAAGCTCACCGCGTTCGCCAGCTACGGCTTCCCGGAGAGCCACGCGATGAGCTTCGCCTACCTGGTGTACGCCAGCTCGTGGCTCAAGCGCTACCACCCGGGCCCGTTCCTGGCCGCGCTGCTCAACGCCCAGCCGATGGGCTTCTACTCGCCGCAGACGCTCGCCGACGACGCCCGCCGGCACGGTGTGGAGGTGCGCCGGCCGGACATCAACGCCAGTGGCGCCAAGGCGGTGCTGGAGTCGACGCCGGAGACCCGGTGGGGGAGCCTGCCGGGGGAGCCGCCGCACGCCTGGGGGCTGGGTGGCCCGGCGGTCCGGTTGGGGCTGGGCAGCGTCCGTACCCTCGGCGAGGACGCGGCCGAGCGGATCGAGGCGGAGCGGGCCGCGCACGGGCCGTACCGGGACATGCCGGACCTGGCCCGGCGGACCGGTCTGACCGCGGCCCAGCTGGAGGCGCTGGCCACCGCTGATGCGTTCGCCTGCTTCGGGCTGACCCGGCGGCAGGCCCTCTGGGCCGCCGGCGCGGCGGCCCAGGACCGGCCCGGCCGGCTGCCCGGCACGGTGACCGGCGCGGACCCGCCCACGCTGCCCGGCATGGCGGCGGTGGACCGGCTGGTCGCCGACGTCTGGGCCACCGGCCTGTCCCCGGACAGCCACCCGGCCCGGTTCCTCCGCGACCGGCTGGACGCACTGGGCGCGGTGCCGATCGCCCGGCTCGGCCAGGTGCCGCCCGGGCGGCGGATCCGGGTCGGCGGGATCGTCACCCACCGGCAGCGGCCGGCGACTGCCGGCGGGGTCACGTTCCTCAACCTGGAGGACGAGACCGGCATGCTCAACGTCACGTGTTCGCCGGGGCTGTGGCAGCGCTACCGTCGAATCGCCCGCACCAGCGGCGCGCTGGTGGTGCGGGGCCGGTTGCAGCGGCACGAGGGCGTCACGAACCTCACCGCGGACCGGCTGGACGCGATCGAGCCGCCCGTCACGCCGGCGTCCCGGGATTTCCGTTGACCGTAGTGATCCACATTACGGTTTCCCGGGGCCGGACACGGGAGACTCCCGGACACGGGTGGGCAGAGTGGCTCACCCGGGTATGGGGGATGAACCAGATGACCTTTCACAGCACGTACCCCGGTGGCGTGGCCAACGCCCGACGGACCCGGCTCGGCGCCGGGTGGGCGCCCACCCACGAGATCGAGCCGCGCGAGCACCAGGTGACCGACGGCCCGGTGGCCAACGCCCAGCGCTCCCGCGCCGAGGAGGACCCGGCGGGCGGCGGCGAGTCCTGACCCCTAGGCTCGGCGGGGTGGAGCAGACCCGAACCCTCACCCCCCGCACCGCCGTGATCTGGGCGGTGCTCCGGGCCGAGCTGGGCCGGCGGGCCGACGAACGGCTCGCCGTGCTCGACGTCGGCGGCGGGACCGGCGGCTTCGCCGTCCCGCTCGCCGAGGCCGGCCACCGGGTCACCGTGGTCGACGCCAGCCCCGACGCGCTCGCCGCGCTGACCCGCCGGGCCGCCGAGGCCGGGGTCGCCGATCGGGTACGCGCGACGCAGGGCGACGCCGACGCGCTCGCCGGGCTGGTCGAACCGGCCTCGGTGGACCTGGTGCTCTGCCACTCCGTCCTGGAGGTCGTCGACGAACCGGAGCCGGTGATCGCGGCGCTGGCCGGCGCGCTGCGACCCGGCGGCGCGGCCAGCGTGCTGGTCGCCGCGCGGGCCGCCGCCGTGCTCGGGCGGGCGATGAACGGGCAGCTCGACGCCGCTACCGCGCTCGCCGCCGACCCGCACGGCACCGCCGGCGGCCGGGACACGCTGCGCCGCCGCTACGACGCCGACGGCGCGGTCGCGCTGCTCACCGCCGCCGGGCTCGTCGTCGAGGAGACCCACGGCGTACGCGTGCTCGCCGACCTGCTCCCGGCCGCCGTGGCCGACGGCCAGCCGGCCGCCCTCCTGGAGTTGGAGTACGCCCTGGCGGCGAAGCCGCCGTACCGGGACCTGGCCGCCCAGCTGCACCTGTTCGCCCGCCGCCCGGCATGACCGGCCCGGTCCCGGCCGCGCTCGACCGGGTCGCGCCCCGCTACGGCGGCGGCAGCCTGGTCGACGTGCTACCCAGCGCGCTCGCGCTGCTCGGCGTGCCCGGCGCGGTCGACCTGCTCGGCCTGACGCCCCGGCTGGCCGGGGTACGCCGGATCGCCGTGCTGCTGGTCGACGGCCTCGGCTGGCACCAGATCCCCACCGCCGCCCGGTACGCGCCGACGCTGGCCGGGCTCGCCGCCACCACCGGCACGCCGCTCACCGCGGGCTTCCCCTCCACCACCCCGACCAGCCTGGTCGGCCTCGGCACCGGCACCCCGTCGGGCGCGCACGGCGTGCTCGGCTTCACCGTCCGGGTGCCCGGCACCGACCGGGTGCTCACCCACGTCGACTGGGCCGGCGACCCCGACCCGTCCCGCTGGCAGCCGGTCCCCACCTGGTACGAGCGGGCCCGCGCCGTCGGCGTGGCGGTGACAGTGGTCAGCCGCCCCGAGTTCGCCGGCAGCGGCCTGACGCTGGCCGCCAACCGGGGCGGCGACTACCGGGGCGCCGCCGGGGTCGACGCGCTGGCCGTCCGGATGCTGGCCGCGTTGGCCGCCGGCACCGGGCCCACACTGGTCTCCGGCTACCACCCCGACCTGGACCGGCACGGGCACCTCAGCGGCGTCGACTCGGCGCCCTGGCGGTCGGCCGCCGCCGAGGTGGACGCGCTGCTGGCCCGCCTGGTGGACGGGTTGCCGCCGGACGCCGCGCTGCTGGTCACCGCCGACCACGGCCAGCTCGACATCCCCGCCGGGCACCGGATCGACCTGGACGCCGACCCCCGGCTGCGGGCCGGGGTGCGGGTGGTGGCCGGCGAGCCCCGGGTCCGCTACCTGCACGTCGAGCCGGGCGCCGAGGCGGACGTGGTTGCCGCCTGGGCCGGGGTGCTGGGCGGGGCGGCCGACGTGCTGACCCGGGCGGAGGCGGTGGCCACCGGCTGGTTCGGGCCGGTGCCGGAGGCGCACCTGGCCCGGATCGGCGACGTGGTGGTGGTCTGCCGGGACACGTACGCGGTGGTCGCCACGCGCTCCGAGCCGCCGATGGTGTCGCGGCTGGTGGCGTACCACGGCGCGGACACCGCCGCGGAGATGACCGTTCCGCTGCTGGTGGTCCGGGGCTGACCGGCGGTCCGGTGGAGCCGGGGGCGGCCGGCGGTCCGGTGGGCCGGGGCTGACCGGCGTGGCTGTCGGACCGGCGGGCTAGCCTGCGGGGCATGGGCCGCAGCCAGTCGTTGCCCCGGGGCGGCGGTGACCCGCGCTTCGGGCCGGACGCCGACGACACCGGCTGTTCGATCCTGCACGTCGACATGGACGCGTTCTTCGCCTCGGTGGAGGTGCGCCGCCGCCCCGAGCTGCGCGGCCGGCCGGTGGTGGTGGGCGGCGTCGGTCCGCGCGGCGTGGTCAGCTCGGCCAGCTACGAGGCCCGCGTGTTCGGGGTCCGCAGCGCGATGCCCACCGCCCGGGCCCGGGCGCTCTGCCCGGACGCGGTCTACCTGCCGCCCGACTTCACCGCCTACTCGGCCGCGTCCCGGGCGGTCATGCAGATCTTCCGGGACGTCACCCCGCTGGTCGAGCCGCTCTCCCTGGACGAGGCGTTCCTCGACGTGGCCGGCGCCCGCCGGCTGTTCGGTCGACCGGCGGCCATCGCCGCGCTGATCCGCCGCCGGGTGGCCGAGGAGCAGCGGCTGACCTGCTCGGTCGGGGTGGGGCCGAGCAAGTTCGTGGCCAAGCTGGGGTCCACCCGGGCCAAGCCGGACGGCCTGCTCGTGGTGCCCGCCGACCGGGTGCTGGACTTCCTGCACCCGCTGCCGGTGTCGGCGCTGTGGGGGGTGGGGGAGCGCTCGGCGGAGGCGTTGCGCCGGCTCGGCCTGCGCACCGTGCGCGACCTGGCCGAGGCGCCGGCCGGTCTGCTGCGCCGGGCGGTGGGCGAGGCGTCCGCGACGCACCTGCACGAGCTGGCCCGGGGGCGGGACCCGCGCGGGGTCTCCCCGGAGCAGGTGGAGAAGTCGATCGGCGCGGAGGTCACCTTCGACACCGACGTCACCGACCCGGGCGAGATCCGGCGGGCGCTGCTCGCCCTCGCCGAGAAGGCCGGCGCCCGGCTGCGGGCGGCCGGTCAGGTGGGTCGCACGGTGTCGCTGAAGGTCCGATTCGCCGATTTCCGCACGATCAGTCGCTCCCGCACGCTCGGCGTGCCGACCGACACCGCCCGGGAGATGTTCGACACGGCCTGGGCGCTCTGGGTCGCTCTCGCCCCGGGTGAGGCGGTCCGCCTGGTCGGCGTACGGATGGAGGGGTTGGCCGCGGCGGAGGAGACGCCGCAGCAGCTCACCCTGGGTGCGCCGGAGCGGGGATGGCGGGAGGCGGAGGCGGCGGCGGACGCGGCGGCCGCCCGATTCGGGCGGTCCGTCATAGGTCCGGCCAGTCTTCTCGGCCGCCGCGATCCACGACGAGTCGAAAAACCGACCCGACCGTAGGTCGTCCCGCTTTCCGACGCGCGGGCCCCCTCGTAGACTTGCGGGTAAGCAGCCGGTTGGCTGCCACGGTCTGTCGGCCCGCCCGGGCCGACCAACGTGACCGGGGAGGAGTGCCGTGCCGCTCTCGGAGCACGAGCAGCGGCTGTTCGAGCAGATCGAGCGGTCGCTTGCCGAGGATCCCAAGTTCGCCTCGGCCGTGCGCGCCAGCGACCCGCGTTTCCACGCGCGGCGTCGCGTGCTCGTCGCTGCCGGCGTGGTCGTCGCTGGTCTGGCACTGTTGATCTACGGTGCCGTGATCAAGATTCCTGCGGTGGCCGTGGCGGGCTTCGTCGTCATGCTGGCCTCGTTGGGCTACGCGGTGCAGTCGCACCGCCGGTCCCAGTCGCCCGACCTGCACGTGGTCGGCGGCACAACGACGAGTCGGCGTCGTCCCCGTGGCCGCAGCGGCCGCCGGGGCTCCTTCCTCGACCGGATGGAGGACCGCTGGCGGCAGCGCCCGGAGGGCCACCGCTGACCACGCCCCGCCCCGGACCGGGCGGGGCGGCGACGGACGCTTGCCGGCGTTAGCCGGCAAGCGCATTCGCCGCGTCACCCCCACCCGTGCTTCTGTCCCCCTGATTCACGGAAAGAGTGGTCATCCGGGCCCGGATGACCACTCTTTCCGTGAATCTGCGACGGGGAGGGAGGGGGTGGGGTGTCAGCGGGCGGGGCGGTTGGCCAGGAGGCGACGCGGGTTCCAGCGCAGCATCCGCTGCCGTGCCTGACCGGTGGCGATGACCAGCCGGGCCGACCGCTCGGCCAGGGCGGTCCGCCACCGCGCCAGCACCGACGGCGGCAGCACCGCGGCCAGCAGCCGGGTACGCCGGTTCGCGCGGGCCGCGAGCGCCCCCCGCACGGTCCGTAGCGCCGGCTGCAACTCGGCGTCGGTCAACGGGTCACGGGCGTACCGGGCCCGTTCCTCGGCCCGGCCCAGCAGTCGCACCCCGGTCGCCGCGCCCGCGTCCTCGACCAGCGCCTCCCGGCTCAACCGCTCGGCGGTCGCACGCGGGGTCTCCGTGCCGTCCACCCGGACGTGGAAGTCGACAAGGGTGTCCAGCAGTTCGTCCCAGGCGGCGTGCGCGTCGGCGCGGGCCGCCTCGGCGTCCACACCGACCACCATCTCGGGGCTGCTGCCCCGCTGGCCGGGCACGGCCACCGCGGTGGCCACCGGCAGGGTCGCCCGGACCCGCCGCCGACGCCGCAGCGCGGAGCGCCGCAGGGCCGGCACGGCCAGCAACGCCAGCAGGGCGAGCGCCCCGGCCAGCCACCACGGCCAGACCGGGTTCTGCCGGGTCGGCCCGGTGTCGCCGACCGCCAGGCCCTGGTCGGCGTCCTTGTCCAGCCGGTCCGGCTCGTTCGGGCCGGCCGACGGGTCGGTCGCGTCGGGCGCGGCGCTGCTGCCGGGCACGGGGGCGACCTCCTCCGGGGCGTCGATGTCCGGGGCCCAGGCGGACCGGACCGAACCCGGGATGCTCGCCGCCGGGGTGGCGTCGAACGGCACCCAGCCGATCCCGCCGAAGTAGACCTCGGTCCAGGCGTGCAGGTTCTGGTTGGTCAGCACGTACGAGCCGTTGCCGGTGTTGCTGCCGTTGGTGAACCCGACCGCCACCCGGGCCGGTACGCCGGCGGCCCGCACCAGCCAGGCCATCGCCGCCGCGTACTGCTGGCAGTAGCCGACCTTGGTGGCGAGGAAGTCGGTGATGTCGTCCCCGCTGCTGCCGTTGCGGGTGGAGAGCGCATAGGTGAAGCCGTTCTCCACCGAGAAGTAGTCGTAGACCGCCCGTACCTTGTCGTAGTCGGTCTGCCGGCCCTTCACCAGCCGCTCGACCAGCCGGTCGACGGCCGGGACCGACGGGGTGACGGTCTGCTGGCGCAGCACCGCGCTGTCCGACGGCAGGGACGGCGCGGCACGCAGCGCCGCCGGGCTGAACGTCGACCGTACGTAGTCGAAGGAGTAGCGCTTGCCGCGGGCGTTGTCCCGGCTGGAGAAGACGATCTGCTGCTGCGGGTCGTAGCGCCAGTTGCCGCTCAGGTCGTCGGTCTTGACCGGCTCGGCGTAGACCGGCATCAGCGGCATGTTCAGGTTCTTCGTCACCTCGACGGTGGCCCGGTAGCGCTGCTGCTCGACGCCGCGCGGGGCGCGTTCGGCCGGGTCGGGCAGGCCGCGGGTCACCGACTGCCCGCTGGGCACGCGCGCCTGGAAACCGCTCGGCCGCAGATCGTCCACCACGCCGAGGCGCAGGTAGAACGGGTTCGGCTCGTCGGTGGTGACCTTGACCAGGTCGAACCGCTCGCTCTGGTTGAGCTGGCCGCTGAGCGCGGCGAACAGGTCGATCCGGCCCGTGCTGCCGCCCTGGCCGGGCCGCCCGTTGCCGTCGCCGGGACCAGCGCCGACGTTGTTCATCAGGCCGCCGGTCATCCCGGGCACGGCCAGCGGCAGCGCCACCGCCACCACCACCCCGACCACGGCCAGCCGGCGGCCGGCCGCGGCCAGCGGCGACGCCTCCCAGACGTCGACGTCGCGGCCCTCGCCGGTGAACCGGCGACCGAACCGGCGCACCCGGTCGACGTTGTCGGTGACCAGCAGCCACAGGTAGCCGGCGGCGCCCACCACGAACGGGGTGGCGGGGACGCTGTCCACGTAGACCGCCACCGGCACCGAGTAGATGGCCAGCATCGGCAGCCCGGCCAGCGCCGGCCGGCGCAGCCCGACCGCGAGCACGTCCACCACCACGGCCACCGCGCCGATGCCGAGCACGGCGAGGAAGAGCAGCGAGTCGACGTCGGGCACCTTGACGCCGTACGCGCGCATGTCCTGCAGCGAGGTCTGGAGGAGGTCGCCGAAGTGGGCGAACGTAGCAGGGGTCGGCACGAACGCGAACGCCTCGGTGCCGCCCGGGAAGACCCAGGTCAGACCCAGGGTCAGGCCGGCCAGCATGGCCAGCACCTGGCCCCAGAGCGGGGCCCGGCCCAGCCGGCTCAGCGTCGCCGCGCCGGCCACCACGGCGACCACGATGGCCGCCTGGACCAGCCACGTCCAGCGTTCGAAGATCGCCGACAGCGGGGCCGCCGCCAGCAGCGTCGCCGCCGCGGCGACGAAGCCGATGTTGCGGTGCGGGGTCACCGAACCACCCTTCCGGTCATCGCATGCCTCCGGCGACGGTCTCGGCCAGCGCCGCCCGCAGGGCGAAGCCCTGGGAGCCACGACCGGCCTGCGGCCACAGCGCCGGCAGACGGTTGCCGTGCTCCACCCCGATCACCCGCCAACCGCTCTGCAGCAGGGCGAGCGCGGCGCTGCCGTGCGCCCGCTCCGCCTCGGCCCGCGCCTTCGGCGGCAGGTTCAGCCAGGTGTTGCTGTCGAGCAGGAACGCCACGCAGGTGGCGCCGTTGCCACGCAGCCCGGCCAGCAGCTCAGCCTCGGCGTCGCCGAGCGTGCCGAGGAGCGCGATGATCAGGCCGCCGTCGGCCCGCTGCCGGACCTGCTGCACCAGCGCGGTGATCTCGCCGCGCCGGTCCAGGTGCACCTCGGCGAGATGGTCGAGGAGCAGCCCCTCGCCGCCGGCCTCGGTGGCGCCCACGTCGACGCCGTTGCCGGTGACCAGGCGCAACTTGTAGCCGGCCTGGCGCAGGTGCACGGCGATGCTGGCGGCCGCCGAGACGGCCCACTCGAAGCTGGCCGTCGGCCCCTCGCCGCGGTGCCCGCCGGCGCGGGTGTCCAGCACCACGGTGGCCCGGCTCTCCCACGGTTGCTCCTCGCGGCGCACCATCAGCTCGCCGGTGCGCGCGGTCGACTTCCAGTGCACCCGGCGCAGGTCGTCGCCCATCCGGTACTCCCGGGTGGCGGCGTCGTCCTCGCCGTGCACGGCCACCGAGCGGGCCCGGCTGTCGCCGCTGCCGGCGTACTCGCCGGGCAGCCGCACCGCGGGCAGCGCGGCGACCTGCGGGATCACCGTGAGGTGGTCGGTGCTGGGGAACGAACGGGTCAGCTCGCACAGGCCGAACGGGTCGGTCAGCCGGATCACCAGCGGGCCCACGTCGTAGCGGCCCCGCACGTCGGCGCGGACCGTGTACGCCACGGAGCTGGCCTGGTGCGCGCCGAGCCGTTCCAGCACCACCCGGGGCCGGCTGCCCAACGCGTAGGGCAGCCGGTCCTCCAGCAGCAGGGTGCCGGTGGGCAGCCGGGACAGGTTCTGCAGCCGCAGCACCACCCGGGAGCTGGCCCCGACCGGCACCCGGTGCGGTTCGAGCGTGCGGTTGCAGGCCAGCTTGTAGCGGCTGCGGCCGACGTACGCGGCGGCGAGCAGCGGCAGGACGGCGAGCAGGACGGCCACCCGGAGCAGGTCCTTCTCGCCGAGGATGCCGGCGGAGAGCGCGGCGGCGACCGCGGCCGCCAGGAAGGAGCGGCCGCGGGTGGTCAGCCCGCGCAGCCCGTCGCGCACGTCACGGCCTCCGCGGCTCGAACGGCCCTTGGCCGTTGCCGTTGCCGGCGCCCCCGCCGGGCCGGGTGTCGTACGGCGAGCGCTGCCGGTCGTGCGGCAACGGCAGGCGGTGCACCAGCTCGGCGACGATCGCGTCGGTGGTGCGCCGGGCCAGCTGCGCGTCCGCGGTCGGGATGATCCGGTGCGCCAGCACCGGCACCGCGAGGTTCTGGAGGTCGTCCGGGAGGACGTAGTCGCGACCCTCCAGGGCGGCCACCGCGCGGGCGGTGCGCAGCAGTTGCAGCGTGGCCCGCGGGGACGCGCCGAGTCGCAGGTCGGGCGCCTCGCGGGTGGCGGTCACCAGGTCGATCGCGTACTGCTTGACGGCGTCGGCGACGTGCACCTGGCGGACGTGGCCGATCAGCCGCCGGACGGTGGCCGCGTCGGAGACCGGTCGCAGGGCCGGCAGCGGGTCGGTGGCGCCGTGTCCGTCCAGCATGGCCAGCTCGGCGCTCGGGTCCGGGTAGCCCATCGCGATGCGGGCGGTGAACCGGTCCCGCTGCGCCTCGGGCAGCGGGTAGGTGCCCTCCATCTCGATCGGGTTCTGCGTCGCGATCACCATGAACGGCGTCTGGAGCTGGTAGGTCACCCCGTCGACGGTGACCTGTCGCTCCTCCATGCACTCGAGCAGGGCCGACTGGGTCTTCGGCGAGGCCCGGTTGATCTCGTCGCCGACCACCAGGTTGGCGAAGACCGCGCCGGGCCGGAACTCGAAGTCGTGGGTCTCCTGGTTGTAGACGCTGACGCCGGTGACGTCGCTGGGCAGGAGGTCGGGGGTGAACTGGATCCGGCGGACCGAGCAGTCGATGGAGCGGGCCAACGCCTTGGCCAGCTTGGTCTTGCCGACGCCGGGGACGTCCTCGATGAGCAGGTGGCCCTCGGCGAGCAGCACCGCCAGGGCGAGCCGGACGGTGGCCGTCTTGCCCGCGATGACCTGCTCGATGTTGGCCACGACGGCCTCGCTGGCGGCACGGAACTCGTCGTGCGGCAGCAGACCGCCCACCTCGTCCCAGGTCTGTTGTGTCACGGGCCTCCTCCTCGTCGCCGGAACGGCAGCTCTGTATAGAGCACCTGGACCCGCCGTTGGGTTCGCGACGCCGAGCCTCGTCTGCCGCACGCATCTCACTGGCCTCTCAGGCTAACCATGTTTGTCGTGAACGCCGACTCCCGCAGGTGGTCGGTCGGTTACGCCCGGAATATTCGCCGGACGGGGGACCGGGGTACACTGCGACCCATGGCCGGAGTCTTCCTGCTTCTTACCGAGCCGTGCTGATGCGCTGAACGCGCGACAGCACGGCCGCCCCTCCTGCGCGAGGGGCTTTTTTGTGCCCCCAGCAGACCTGAGGAGACGCCATGAGTGAGGCAGCCGCACCGGCCACCGACATTCCCCCGTTCCGCTACACCGCCGCCCTGGCCGAGGAGATCGAACAGCGCTGGCAGGACACCTGGGAACGGGAGGGCACCTTCCACGCCCCGAACCCGACCGGCCCGCTGGCCGACCCGGGGCACCCCCGCGCCGGCGCCGAGAAGCTGTACGTGCTGGACATGTTCCCGTACCCGTCGGGCGCCGGCCTGCACGTCGGCCACCCGCTGGGCTACATCGGCACCGACTGCTACGCCCGCTACCAGCGGATGGCCGGCCACAACGTGCTGCACGCGATGGGCTTCGACGCGTTCGGCCTGCCGGCCGAGCAGTACGCGGTGCAGACCGGCACCCACCCGCGGACCACCACGGTGGCCAACATCGCGCGGTACAAGGCGCAGCTGCGCCGGCTGGGGCTGGGCCACGACGAGCGGCGCTCGGTCGCCACCATCGACACCGAGTTCTACCGCTGGACGCAGTGGATCTTCCTGCAGGTCTACAACTCCTGGTACGACGCGGACGCGCGCCGGGCCCGCCCGGTGGCCGAGCTGATCGCCGAGTTCGAGGGCGGGAACCGGCCCACCCCGGACGGCCGCCCCTGGGCCGAGCTGACCGTGGCCGAGCGCCGCCGCGTCGTCGACGACCACCGGCTGGCGTACGTCTCCGAGGCGCCGGTGAACTGGTGCCCCGGGCTGGGCACCGTGCTGGCCAACGAGGAGGTCACCGCCGACGGTCGCTCCGAGCGGGGCAACTTCCCGGTCTTCAAGCGCAACCTGAAGCAGTGGATGATGCGGATCACCGCGTACGGTGACCGGCTGCTGGACGACCTGGACACGCTGGACTGGCCCGAGCCGATCAAGCTGATGCAGCGCAACTGGATCGGCAGGTCCACCGGCGCGCACATCGACTTCCCGACCGACGCCGCCGCGGTGCGGGTGTTCACGACCCGGCCGGACACCATCTTCGGTGCCACCTACCTGGTGCTGGCGCCCGAGCACGAGCTGGTCGACGCGCTGGTGCCGGCCGCCTGGCCGGCGGGGACCCGGGACGCCTGGACCGGTGGGCACGCGAGCCCGCGCGAGGCGGTCGAGGCGTACCGCAAGGCCGCCGCCGCCAAGACGGACATGGAGCGGCAGGCCGACACCCGGGAGAAGACCGGCGTCTTCACCGGCGCCTACGCCGACCACCCGGTCACCGGCACGCCGGTCCCGATCTTCATCGCCGACTACGTGCTGGCCGGCTACGGCACCGGCGCGATCATGGCGGTGCCCGCCGAGGACGAGCGGGACCACGCGTTCGCCGAGGTCTTCGAGCTGCCCGTGGTGCGTACCGTGCAGCCGCCGGAAGGGTTCACCGGCGGGGCGTACACCGGGGACGGGCCGCGGATCAACAGCGCCGCGCCCGCGGTCGGCCTGGACCTGAACGGCCTGGGGCTGGCCGACGCGAAGGCCCGGGCCATCGGCTGGCTGGAGGCCGAGGGGCGCGGCGTCGGCGCGACCACCTGGCGGCTGCGGGACTGGCTGTTCTCCCGGCAGCGCTACTGGGGCGAGCCGTTCCCGATCGTGTACGACGAGACCGGGGCGCCGATCGCGCTGCCGGAGTCGATGCTGCCGGTCGAGCTGCCCGAGGTGGACGACTTCTCGCCGAAGACGTTCGACCCGGACGACGCCGCCAGCAACCCGGAGACCCCGCTGTCGCGGCGGCGCGACTGGGTCGAGGTCGAGCTGGACCTGGGTGACGGGCCGAAGCGGTACACCCGGGAGACCAACGTGATGCCGCAGTGGGCCGGCTCCTGCTGGTACGAGCTGCGCTACGTGGACCCGACCGCCTCCCAGCGCTTCGCCGACCCGGAGAACGAGGCGTACTGGATGGGCCCGCGGCGGCCCGGCGACTGTGGGGGCACCGACCTGTACGTGGGCGGCGCCGAGCACGCCGTGCTGCACCTGCTGTACGCCCGCTTCTGGCACAAGGTGCTGTTCGACCTGGGGCACGTCTCCTCGTTCGAGCCGTACCGCCGGCTGTTCAACCAGGGCTACATCCAGGCGTACGCGTTCACCGACCCGCGCGGCGCCTACGTGCCGGCCGAGGAGGTCGTCGAGGTCGACGGCCGGTGGTTCCACGGCGAGACCGAGGTCAGGCGCGAGTACGGCAAGATGGGCAAGTCGCTGCGGAACGTGGTCACCCCGGACGAGATGTGCGCGGCGTACGGCGCGGACACGTTCCGGGTGTACGAGATGTCGATGGGCCCGCTGGAGGTGTCCCGCCCGTGGGAGACCCGGGCGGTGGTCGGCTCGTACCGGTTCCTGCAGCGGGTCTGGCGCACGGTCGTTGACGAGCGGACCGGCGCGTCCCGGGTCACCGACGTGCCCGCCGACGAGGCGACCCGGCGGCTGCTGCACAAGGTGATCGACGGGGTCCGCGCCGACATGGACGGGATCCGGTTCAACACCGCGATCGCCAAGCTGATCGAGCTGACCAACGGCCTGACCCGACTGGCCGAGACGCCGCGCGAGGTGGCCGAGCCGCTGGTGCTGATGGTCGCCCCGTTCGCCCCGCACATCGCCGAGGAGCTGTGGCGCCGGCTGGGTCACGACACCTCGCTGACGTACGCGGACTTCCCGGTGGCCGACCCGGCCCTGCTGGTGGCCGAGTCGGTGACCTACCCGGTGCAGGTCAACGGCAAGGTCCGGGGCCGGGTCGAGGTGCCGGCAGACGCGCCCGAGGACGCGGTCCGCGCGGTCGCGCTGGAGGCGGTCGCCGGCGTGCTGGCCGGCAAGGAGCCGCGCAAGGTGATCGTGGTGAAGGGCCGGATGGTCTCGGTCGTCGCCTGACCCGGGTCGCGGGCGCGCCCAGCGTGGGCGCGCCCGCGATCGCGCACCGCTGGCGCCCGCGATCGCGCACCGCTGGCGGCGGTGCACGATCACCGCGGCGAGCAGTTCGGTCACCGCGCCGGCCCGGTCAACTCGGCCCGCCGATCCTGCCGGGTGCCGGGTGCCGGGTGCCGGGTGCCGGGTGCCGGGTGCCGGCCGGTGGCTCCACGCCGGTGTCGCCGTCGGGTGTGGCCCGTCCTCCGTTGCCGGTCCGTCCCGGCGGCTCGGTCCCTGCCCTCGCTGTTCACCGATCGGGTCGCGCCCCTGTCGAGCTGATATCAGAAACGACTCATCCCGTCCCGCACCGGCTGCCCGCGACTGAGTCGTTTCTGATATCAGCTCCAAAGGCGTCTTGAGGGACCGATGACCGGACGACCGCGACCGGCGACCGCGACCGGCGACCGCGACTGCGACCCGCGACTGCGACTGCGACCGGCGACTGCGACCGGCGACCGCAGCCGGCGACGTGCACCCGAGCCCGTGCCTGGTGGGGACGGTTACGACGTGCCGAGCGCGGCCTCGACCTCCGGGCGGTGCCGGTGCAGCCATTCGTGCCAGCCGCGTACCGTCTCGACTGCCCCGGCGGCGCGCAACCGGCGCATGCCGGGCTCGTCCCGGTCGGCACCGGAGTCGATGCCTCGCCAGGTGGCCCCGATCTGGTCCCGGATGACCGCGACCAGCTCGGCCCGGGGGAGCAGCCCGTCGGCCCCGCCCTCGTAGGCGTCACAGAGCAGCCGGCATCGGCGGCCCAGCTCGGCCGGGTCGGCGTCGCCGCCGAGCGTGCCCCAGTGCCAGCCGGCGAACGCCACGTCGTCGATGCGCCGGCCCGGACCGGCGAGGTCCCAGTCCAGCAGCGCCACCGGCACCGGACCGGCCGGTCCGGCCCGGTACACCGTGTTCTTCGGGGACAGATCCCGGTGGCAGACCGTCTCCGCGCCGCCGGCCAGCCCGGTGCCGGCGCAGGCGTCGTGCAGCGCCCGGGTCAGCCCGGCCAGCCCGGCCAGCGCCGCGTCGGCGAAGAAGGCCGGCTCCTCCCGGTCGCGCCACGGGACCACGCCGTCGACGTGCGCGAGCACCTGCCGGCCCTGGTCGTCCACCCCGAGGTGGTCGGGCGCGATCCCGGGTACGGCGGACCGTGTCCCCGATCCGGACCACCTCGGCGATGAACCCGCCGGGCAGCGTCTCCCCGCTGCCGCTCATGTCAGCTCGGCCCGAGCCGGCGCTGCCGCTCGGCCCGCCACCAGCGATGGATGATCAGCACGCTGGCGATCAGGCCGAGGCTGGCCGGCGCGGCGGCGTACCAGTTGATCGAACCGGGGCTGCTCACCGCCGCGCCGATCGCGGCGTAGCCGATGGCGGTCGGGGCGGAGGCGATGACGCTGCCGGCCAGGAACGGCAGCACCCGGGCCGCGGTGGTGCCGTAGCCGTAGCTGACCAGCCCGAAACCGGCGATCGGCAGCAGCCGGACGGTGATCACCCCGAACACGGTCTGCCGGGCGAACCAGCCGTCCAGCCGGGCCAGCCGGCCGCGGACCCGCTCGGCCACGAAGTCGCGGCCCAGCAGCCGGCCGACCGCGAAGCCGAGCGCCGCCGCGAGCAGCGCCGCGCCGAGCGCGTACGCGGCACCCTGCACCGGGCCGAAGATCGCGCCCGAGGCCAGCGTGACGAACGTCCGGGGCACGAGCGCGACCAGCAGCAGCGCGCCGCCGACCACTGCCGCGACCGGGGCGTACCCGCCGAGCGAGTCGGCGAGCCGGGGCAGGTCGGCCGCGTCCGGCCGGGGCACCAGCAGCAGCGTGACGCCGAACCCGACGAGCAACAGGAGCAGCAGCCCGAACCGGCGCGCCGACGGCTGCCCCAGCAACCCGACGAGGCGGCGGGCCGCCGGTCGCCGCCCCGGCCGGGCGGCCCCGGTCATGCCCGGGCGGCGGCGGCCACCGCGGCGCGGCGCTCGGACCGGAGCCGGTCGGCCCAGGTGTCGTCGAGCGGGGGGAGCTGGTGGATGCCGGTCGCCCAGCGCAGCAGCAGGTCGGCCAGGTCGGGGTTGCGGGCCAGCGCCGGGCCGTGCGAATAGGTGCCGAGTAGCTTGCCCCGCCACGCGCCCTCGGTGGCGCCGTCGTTGCCGACCCCGGCGGTGACCCGGGCCAGCGGCGACACGCCCGGACCGAGATGGGTGCGGCCACCGTGGTTCTCGAAGCCGGTCAGGTGCGGGATGCCCAGCCGCGGGTCGACCTCGCCGGCCAGCTCGCCGACCGCCCGGGTCGGACCCCGGTCGGAGGAGAGGTCGAGCAGCTCCAGCCCTTGGCAGCGGGTGCCCTTGGCGAAGAACGAGGTGCCGAGCAGTTGGTAGCCGGCGCAGACGCCGAACACCACCGAGCCCTGGGCCACCGCCCGGTGCAGGCCGCCGTCGGCGAGCAGGCGCTGGGCGCCCAGCGCCTGCGGCCCGTCCTCGCCGCCGCCGATCAGGTAGATGTCGGCGGTGGCGGGCAGCCGCTGGTCGGAGCGGACCTCCAGCACCTCGACCGGCATGCCGCGCAGCTGGGCCCGGCGGGCCAGGATCAGCGCGTTGCCCCGGTCGCCGTAGGTGGACAGCAGGTCGGGATAGACCCAGACGATGCGCAGGCTCTCAGTTGACACGGTCCAGCTCCGCTCGGATGTCCTGGAAGGCGGTGTAGTTGGCGATGACCTCCAGCCGGCCCGGCGGCACCGCGCGGACCGCCTCGTCGAACGTGCGCACGTGCCGGAACGGCACGCCGTTGACGTCGAGCCGCACCGCCAGGTCGTACGCCCGGTCGCCGGTGATCAGCACCTGCCGGCCGGCCAGCGGGGAGAAGTCGACGTCGAACAGCCACGACGTGTCCAGCCCGTCGGGGTCGCGCGCGTTGATGGAGAGCAGTGTCGGCGCGACGTCGGCCATGTCGAACGCCTCCAGCCAGCTCGCCGGGTTCTTGGCCAGCAGCAGCCGGATGTTGCGCCCGTCCCGGTCGACCTGGGCGTAGCGGCCGGCCACCGAGGTGACCGAGCCGAGCCGGGAGACCGCGTCCACCGGGCGTACGCCGAACTCGGCGGCGACCGCCAGCGCGGTGGCCGCGTTGCCGAGGTTGACCTTGCCGGGGAGCTGGAGCTGGATCTTGTGCCAGGCGCCGGTGGGGTCGAGCACGCCGTCGTCCTCCACCGTCCACTGCGGCTCGGGGCGGCGCAGCGGGCAGCCGGTGCACCACCACTGCCCGCCGGAGCGCTGGATGGTGGAGCCGCACTCGGGGCAGACCCAGGAGTCGTCGTGCCAGCGCTGGCCGGCGCTGAACCAGGTGACGTGCGGCGGCACGTGACCCTGGGCCGGGTCGGCCGGCGGGGTGGCGGCCCAGACCACCATCGGGTCGTCGGCGTTGGCGACCACCCGCACGTCGGGATGCCGGACCAGGGCGGCGCGCCAGAGCTGCGCCATCATGGCGACCTCCTTGGCGCGGTCGAGCTGGTCGCGGGAGAGGTTGAGCAGCGCCACCACGTGCGGCTCGGTCGCCTCCAGCACCTGCGCCAGGTAGTGCTCGTCCACCTCGAGCACGGCGTACGGCGTGCTGCCGGCCTTGGCCAGCGCCGAGGTGTGCCCGGTGGGCATGTTGGCGCCGAAGGCGTTGGAGGCGACCCGGCCCAGCACGCCGACCGCGGCGGTGGTGAGCCGGGTGGTGGTGGTCTTGCCGTTGGTGCCGGACACCAGGGCGATGGCCCGCCCGGCCGAGAGGTGGGCGAGCAGGTCCGGGTCGATCTTGAGGCCGATCCAGCCGCCGATCACCGAGCCGTCGCCACGGCCCGCGGCCCGCGACAGCGCCGCGGCGGTGCGCGACACGGAGCTGGCCACCTTTGCCCGCAAGGGCATCTTCGCGTCCGTCACCCGAGCGAGGTTACCGGACCACGGTGACCGCCAGATCGCCGCCGACGGCGAACCGTTCGGCCGGGGACGGCCCGGCGGACGGCCGGAGCGTGCTCGGCCGGACGGGGGCGGTCGATGTCGGGTAATGGACCGCCGCCGGGGGCGGCCACCCCCTCCACTGGGCCCCACCCGGGTTGACGTGCGGTTTTGCGCGCGGAAACGCCGCGCCGACCAGGCGATTCTGGTTGCAGGTGGAGGGAAGTGGAGTAGAGTGGGGCGCGATGGTGAGGCCGGGAGGGCCACACCGGCCCGGGGGGTCAGCGGCGCCGCGAACGCCGCTCAGGGCGAGGGGGTTGGGCCGATGTTCCTCGGCACCCACACTCCGCGCCTGGACGACAAAGGCCGGTTGATCCTGCCGGCCAAGTTCCGGGACGAGCTGGCGGGGGGTGTCGTGATCACCAAAGGGCAGGAGCGCTGCCTCTACGTCTTCCCGATGCCCGAGTTCCAGCGGATCGCCGACCAGTTGCGCGCGCAGCCGATGACCAGCAAGGCGGCCCGGGCCTACAGCCGGGTCTTCTTCGCCAGCGCGCACGACGAGGTGCCGGACAAGCAGGGTCGGGTCACGATTCCCGGCCACCTGCGGTCCTACGCGGCCCTCGACCGGGAGCTGGTCGTGATCGGGGCGAGCACCCGGGTGGAGATCTGGGACAGGGCGGCCTGGGAGGCCTACCTCGCGGAGAGCGAAGACGACTTCGCCGACATCGAGGAGGGGGTGCTGCCCGGCGGTCTGTAGGGCGTGACGGCGCCCGACGTACTGCGAGATCTCCAGCCGCTTTCGAGTTCCTGGCACCCCTTCCCCGGTGCCAGGCGCACGATCCGAGACGGAGGGCCGCGGCCTCCGGCGGGCGGGAGCGGATGGGGATCTGGCGGTATGGCGAGGCGTCGTGGCGACGACGGACACGTGCACACAGACGGTTTTCGAGTGGTGGGGGTCGACATGGGGGAGCTACGCGGCACGCACGTGCCGGTGCTGCTCGAGCGGTGTCTCGAGCTGCTGGCCCCCGCGCTGGCCCGCCCCGGCCGGACCGTCCACGTCGACGCCACGCTCGGCCTGGCCGGGCACGCCGAGGCGGTGCTCACGGCACACCCGGACACGGTCCTGATCGGCCTGGACCGGGACACCGAGGCGCTCGCCCACGCGCGGGTCCGCCTGGCCCGGTTCGCCGACCGGATCCACCTGGAGCACGCCGTCTACGACGAGCTGCCCGAGGTGCTCGACCGGCTCGGCTACCCGGCGATCGACAGCGCGCTGTTCGATCTCGGCGTCTCGTCCCTGCAACTCGACGCGCCCGACCGCGGGTTCGCGTACGCGCAGGATGCGCCGCTGGACATGCGGATGGACCAGACCCGGGGGGTGACCGCCGAGGAGGTGGTCAACACCTACTCCCACCCGGACCTGGCCCGGCTGCTGCGGGTGTACGGCGAGGAGAAGTTCGCCGGGAAGGTCGCCTCGGCGATCATCCGGGAGCGGGAGCGGTCCCGGATCACGTCGTCGGCCCGGTTGGCCGAGCTGGTGCGGGACGCGATTCCCGCGCCGGCCCGTCGAACCGGCGGACACCCGGCAAAGAGAACGTTTCAGGCTTTACGGATCGAGGTAAACAGAGAACTGGCAGCGCTGGAGACGGCGCTGCCGGCCGCTCTGGACAAGCTCACCGTGGGCGGCCGCCTGGTGGTCCTGTCCTACCACTCGCTGGAGGACCGGCTCACCAAGCAGGCGCTCGCCGACCGGGTCCGCAGCAAGGGCCCGGTCGACCTTCCGGTCGAACTGCCCGGGTCGGGTCCGACGTTCCGGCTGCTGAGCCGGGGCGCGGAGCTGCCCGGGGAGGCGGAGGTGGCCGCGAACTCGCGGGCCGCCTCGGTGCGGCTGCGGGCCGCGGAGCGGCTCGATCCGGAGGCGACCAGGCAGGGGCGTACCGACCGCGAACGGTACCGCCGCCGGGCGAAGGCGATGCACCAACCGGGGAACGGGACGGACGAGGAGGGGGAGGGGACATGAACGTCGAGAAGCGCGACGGCCGGGGGGCCGTCGGGCAGCGCGCACCGCGGTCGGGGGGCCGGACCACGGCGCAGCGCGCCACGCGGGACACGACGGCGACGGCCGACCGTCGGGAGGGGACCCGCGCCCGGGGGGCGCGCGAGTACCCGACCGAGGGCAGCGCCGCGCTGCGGCCGGCCGAGCGCACCCGGGCCGCCGCGCCGGCGGCGCCGCGGTTGCGGGTCGCCCCGCCGCCGCCGATCCGGGTGCCGCGGGCGCCCTTCGTCGGGCTGATCCTGGTGCTCGTGGTCGGCGGGGTGCTCGGCATCCTGGCGGTCAACACCAAGATCAACGAGAACGCCTTCCGCCTGGAGAAGCTCCAGCAGCAGCAGGCCAAGCTCGACGTGGACGAGCAGGAGCTGAAGAAGGAGATCGCCGAGCAGAAGGCGCCGGGCAACCTCACCGCCAACGCCCGCAAGCTGGGCCTGGTCGAGTCCGCGGACCCGGCCTACATCCGGCTGCCGGACGGCCGGACGATCGGCGTGCCGCACCCCGCCGAGGGTGCGCCGACCGGCGCCGGCCAGCAGGGCAACGGAGGCTGAGCGGTGCCGCCGAGATCGGATGAACCGCGCCGGGACGCCACAGGCTCCCGGCGCGGCTCGTCGCGTGGGGCCGAGCCGCGGGAGCCGGGCGTCGGCGGGATCTCCGACGCGCGGGCGTACACCCCGCGCGGGCGGACCATCCGCGAGGGCGGCGCCGAGCAGCGGCGTACCCCCCGCAGCAACCGGTCCGGCGACCCGTTCCGGCCGGCGTTGCAGGTGCTCGACGGCGGCCGGGCCGGGCGCGCCGGCCGCCGGGAGCCCGCCGCGTCCGCCGAGGGCGCCCGGGCCGGCCGCCGCGCGACGGCGGCCGGTGGCCGGGCCGGCGTGGTGCGGACCGTCTCGGCCCGCCCGGTGCAGGAGCCGTTCGACGACGAGGAGGACGCGCCGCCGCGTCGCCGGCCCGGCCCGCGCCGCCCGGCGGCCCGCCGGCCGGTCCGCAAGCCGCGCCGCCCGCCCCGGCTGGGCGACCCGCGCCGACGGCTGCGGCTCGCCACCGTGCTGGCGCTGACGCTGTTCGCCAGCATCGGCATGCGGCTGGTCTACCTCCAGACCGTGGACACCCCGGCGTACGCCGACGGCGGCCTGCCCAAGCGGCTCGCCGTGGTCGAGCTGCCGGCCCCGCGCGGCGCCATCCTCGACCGCACCGGCGAGCCGCTGGCGCACAGCGTCGAGGCCCGGTACGTCTTCGCCGACCCGACGGAGGTCAAGGACCGGTTCGCCACCGCCCGGGCGCTCTCCCCGCTGCTCGGCGTGCCGGCCTCCGACCTGGCCGAGAAGATGAAGCCGAGCAAGCTGCCCGGCACCGACACCGACCTCCAGTTCGTCTACCTGGCCCGGGGCGTCGAGATCGGCACGGCCAAGCAGATCGTGGCGCTCGACCTGGCCGGCATCGGCGTGCACCGCGACGAGCGGCGCGAGGTGCCCGGCGGTGACCTGGCCGCCAACCTGCTCGGCTTCGTCAGCCAGGACATGAACGGCCTGGAGGGCCTGGAGGCCAAGTACGACGACCTGCTGCGTGGTCAGGCCGGCAAGCGGACCTACGAGGTGGGCCAGGGCGACCTGGCCGCGCCCATCCCGGGCGGCTACAGCCGGACCACCCAGCCCCAACCGGGCAGCTCGCTGCAACTCACCCTCGACCGGGACCTCCAGTTCATGACGCAACGGATCCTGGCGAAGCAGGTAGCCCAGGTGAAGGGCAGCGTCGCCGCGGCCGTGATCATCGACGTGCCGACCGGTGAGGTGCTGGCCCAGGCCAGCCAGCCCACGTACGACGCGGCCGACCCGACGAAGGTCAACTCCCCGGCCGACCGGGACGACGCGGCCACGAGTTTCGTGGTGGACCCGGGCTCGATCCACAAGGCGATCACCTACGGCGCCGCGCTCCAGGAGGGCGTGATCACGCCGAACACCACGTTCCCGGTGGCGAACACGATCGTCCGGGGCGGCGTCACGTTCCGCGACACCCACCCGGCCGACGGCCGCACCATGAGCATCCCCGGCATGCTGGCGTTCTCGTCGAACGTCGGCACCATCGAGATCGCCGAGAAGCTGGGCAAGGACCGGCTGATCGACTACCAGAAGCGGTTCGGGCTGGGCCAGCCGACCGGTGAGGGCCTGCCGGGCGAGGCGCCGGGCCGGATCCTCCCGGCCGACCAGTGGAGCGGATCGGCGTACGGGTCGGTGCCGATCGGGCACAGCGTGGACGCCACGCCGTTGCAGATGGCCGCCGCGTACAACGCGATCGCCAACAACGGCACGTACGTGCAGCCGCACCTGATCAAGGAGACCATCGGGCCGGACGGCACCCGGACGCCGGGCGCCGCCCCGGCCACCCGCTCGGTGCTCAGCCCCGCCAACGCGGCGGCGCTGCGCCGGATGCTGGAGGCGGTCACCACCGTCGACAACGGCCCGGCGGAACGGGCCACCGGGCTGGCCGCCGCCGTACCGGGCTACCGGGTGGCCGGCAAGACCGGCACCGGCCTGCGCTACGACAACGGCAAGCAGCAGCCCGGCGAGGTCGGCTCGTTCATCGGGATGGCCCCGGCGGAGAAGCCGCGCTACGTGGTGGCGGTCTTCGTCTGGAGCCCCGACGGCGGGGGCGGCGCGGTCGCCGCGCCGGCGTTCCGGGAGATGATGGGCTTCACGCTCCGGCACTACCGGGTGCCGCCGTCGCTGACCGACAAGTCTCCGAAGTTCGAGGTCTTTCCGCGCTGAGCGGGCACGGCGGGACATCATCGGTGGGTGGCGACGAACCACCGGGGCGGCTGTGCGGTCGGAACCGGACGACCGGGTAGGGTCTGACGCCGTGCCCGGCAATCCACGTCCCGCCACCGTGCTTCCCGTCCGGCTCGGCGACCTCGCCGACCTGCTGGCCGTGGCGCCGCCCCCGGGGGCCGCCGAGGTGGCCGTCACCGGGGTCACCCACGCCAGCCACGAGGTCCACCCCGGTGACCTGTACGCCGCGCTGCCCGGCTCACGCCGGCACGGCGCGGAGTTCGCCGCCGCCGCGGCCGCCGCCGGCGCGATGGCCGTGCTGACCGACCCGGCCGGGGCGCCGCTGGCCGCCGACGCGGGCCTGCCCGTGCTGGTCGTCGACGACGCCCGGGGGGTGCTCGGCACGGTCGCCGCCACGGTCTACGGTGACCCGACCGCCGGGCTGACCGTGATCGGCGTGACCGGCACCGCCGGCAAGACCTCCACCAGCTATCTGATCGAGTCCGGGCTGCGCGCCGCCGGGCACGTCACCGGCCTGATCGGCACCGTGGAGACCCGCCTCGGCGACCTCGTGGTGGACAGCGTCCGCACCACCCCGGAGGCCACCGACCTGCACGCCATGCTCGCGGTGGCGCGCGAGCGCGGCGTGGACGCCGTGGTGATGGAGGTGTCCAGCCACGCGCTCGTGATGGGCCGGGTCGGCGGCGTCCGGTTCGACGTCGGCGGCTACACCAACTTCGGCTCCGACCACCTCGACTTCCACGCCGACGAGGCGGACTACTTCGCGGCCAAGGCCCGGCTCTTCGACGGCCGCTGCCGGGTCGAGGTGCTGAACCACGACGACCCGGCGCTGCGCCCGCTGTACAAGCCGGACACGGTGACCTACTCGGCGGCCGGCGACCACGACGCGACCTGGTGGGCCGACCGGATCTCCGGCGAGGGGTACGCGCAGCGCTTCACGCTGCACGGCCCGGACGCGGTGGCGCTACCCACCGGCGTGGCGCTGCCGGGTCGGCACAACGTGGCCAACGCGCTGCTGGCCGTCGCCACGCTGGTCGCCGCCGGCGTCGACCCGGCCACCGCCGCGCAGGGCGTGGCCGCCTGCGGCGGCGTGCCCGGCCGGCTGGAGCTGGTCAGCGGCGACGCCCCGGTGCGTGGCGTGGTCGACTACGCGCACAAGGCGAATGCGATCGAGGCGGTGCTCACGGCCCTGCGCGGCCTGACCGGTGGCCGGCTGGTCTGCGTGGTGGGCGCCGGCGGCGACCGCGACCGGGGCAAGCGGCCGGTGATGGGCGAGGTGGCCGCCCGGGGCGCCGACGTGCTGCTGGTGACCGACGACAACCCGCGGACCGAGGACCCGGCCACCATCCGGGCCGAGGTGCTGGCCGGCGCGTACGCCGCGGCCGCCCCGGCCCGCGTCATCGAGGTGCCCGGCCGGCGGGCGGCGATCGAGGAGGCGGTCCGGGTGGCGGAACCGGGTGACGTGGTGGCGGTGCTGGGCAAGGGGCAGGAGCGCGGCCAGGAGATCGGCGGCGAGGTGCTGCCCTTCGACGACCGGGTGGAGCTGGCGGCGGCGCTGCGGGCCCGCTTCGGGGACCTGGCGGGTGGGCGATGATCCCGCTGACGCTGGCCGAGGTGGCCGCCGCGGTCGGCGGCCGGCTGGCCGGGGCCGACCCGGAGGCCCGGGTCACCGGCACGGTGGAGTTCGACTCCCGCAAGGTGACCTCCGGTGGGCTCTTCGTGGCGTTCCCCGGCGAGAAGGTGGACGGCCACGACTACGCAGCCGGCGCGGTGGCGGACGGCGCGGTCGCCGTGCTCGGCGCCCGCGAGCTGCCGGGCGTGCCGATGGTGCTGGTCGACGACGCGCTCGACGCGATGGGCCGGCTGGCCCGCGCGGTGGTCGACCGGCTGCCCGGCCTGACCGTGATCGGGTTGACCGGCTCGTCCGGGAAGACCACCACCAAGGACCTGATCGCCCAGCTCGCGGTCCGGCTCGGCCCGACCGTGGCGCCGCCCGGTTCGTTCAACAACGAGCTGGGGCACCCGTACACGGCGTTGCAGGCCACGCCGGAGACGCGTTACCTGGTGATGGAGAAGGGCGCCCGGGGCGTGGGTCACGTCCGCTACCTGTGCGACGTGGTGCCGCCGCGGATCTCGGTGGTGCTCAACGTCGGGGTGGCGCACCTGGGCGAGTTCGGCTCGGTGGAGACCATCGCGCTCGCCAAGGGGGAACTGGTCGAGGCGCTGCCCGACGACGGGCTGGCGGTGCTCAACGCCGACGACCCGCGGGTCGACGCGATGGCGTCGCGGACCGGGGCCCGGGTGGTGCGCTACGGCGAGTCGGAGCGCGCCGACGTGCGCGCCGTGGACGTGACGGTCGACGGCCGGGGACGGCCCTCGTACACCCTCGTCACCCCGGAGGGCAGCGCGCCGGTGCGGCTCGGGCTGACCGGCCGGCACCAGGTGTCCAACTCGCTGGCCGCCGCGGCGGTCGCCCGCGAGCTGGGCCTGCCGCTGACCGAGCTGGCGGCGGCGCTGGGCGAGCTGGGCCTGGTCTCCACCCGGCGGATGGACGTGTTCGAACGCCCCGACGGCGTGGTCGTGATCGACGACTCGTACAACGCCAACCCGGCCTCCACCGGCGTGGCGCTGCGCGCGTTGGCGAGCATGCGCGGGGAGGGGCGTACGGTCGCGGTGCTCGGCTACATGGCCGAGCTGGGCGACTTCGAACGGGAAGGACATCAGCAGGTCGGCCGGCTCGCGGCCGAGCTGGGAATCGACCGGCTGCTCGTGGTGGGCGAGCCGGCGGCGCCGATCCACGAGGGCGCGACAGCGGTAGGCAACTGGGGAGGAGAGTCGGTGCTGCTCACCGATCAGGCGGCGGCCGTCGAGGTGCTGCGGAGCGAGCTGCGTCCGTCAGACGTGGTGCTGGTGAAGGGCTCCCGGTACCGGACCTGGGACGTGGCCGACGCGCTGCGCGCGGACGCCCGGGAAACGGAGACGGAGGGCGGCGCCGCATGAGGGCGGTCATCGTCGCCATCGGCGTCGCGTTCCTGATCTCGCTGTTCTGCACCCCGATCGCGATCAAGGTGTTCGCCCGGCTCAAGGCCGGCCAGCCGATCCGATCGAACCTCGGGCTCGCCAGCAACGAGGGCAAGAAGGGCACGCCGACGATGGGCGGCGTGGTCTTCATCCTGGCCACCGTGATCGCGTACGTCGCCGGGCACCTGGCCCTGACCACGCTGCCGGACGCGCAGATCGCGCAGGTCGAGCCGACCATCACGGCGCTGGTGCTGCTGGGGCTGATGGTGTTCTCCGGCGCGGTCGGCTTCATCGACGACTTCCTCAAGGTCCGCAAGCGGCACAGCGGTGGCCTCAACAAGCGCGGCAAGCTGGCCGGGCAGATCCTGGTCGGCGCGGTCTTCGGCGCGGTGGCGGTCTACTTCCCGTCGAGCATGAAGGACGTCAGCGGCAACGCCACCAACACCGAGACGGTGGGCAGCACCACGCTGAGCTTCATCCGGGACATCCCGGCGCTGGAGATCGGCAAGATCGGCGCGGTCATCGTCATCATCATGGTGGTGATGGCGGCGACCAACGGCGTCAACCTCACCGACGGTCTGGACGGCCTGGCCACCGGCGCCTCGGTGATGGTGCTCGCCGCGTACGCGCTGATCGCGTTCTGGCAGTACCGGCACTGGTGCGCGGACCCGAACTACAACGAGGCGTACTGCTACACCGTGCGCGACCCGCTGGAGATCGCGTTGATCGCCGGCGCGGCGGCCGGGGCCTGCGTCGGCTTCCTCTGGTGGAACACCTCACCGGCCCGGATCTTCATGGGTGACACCGGCGCGCTCGGGCTGGGCGGCCTGATCGCCGGCATGGCGATGTCCACCCGGACCATCCTGCTGCTGCCGATCCTGGGCGGCCTGTTCGTGATCATCACGATGTCCGTGGTCATCCAGATCATCTCGTTCCGCACCACCGGCAAGCGGGTGTTCCGGATGTCGCCGCTCCAGCACCACTTCGAGCTGGCCGGCTGGAGCGAGGTCAACATCGTGGTCCGGTTCTGGATCATCGCCGGCATCGGCGTGGCCATCGCGCTGGGCCTGTTCTACAGCGAGTTCCTCGCCGCGGTCAGCTAGCTGTGTAAGGAGGGGCCCCTTTTTAACAGACGTCTGTTAAAAAGGGGCCCCTCCTTACGATCCGACACGCCGACCGGACGGTTGCGCCACGGGCGGGCGGGTCGAGCCGCCATGATGAGCGGGTGGGGGAGGGACGAGACATCCAGGTCAGCAACGAGCCACCGGTCCGCCGTGCGCCCGCGGCCACGCCGCCGGCCGAGTCGCCGGCCGCCGCGCGCTGGGACCCGGCGGGCGGCCTGGCCGCGCTGCGCGGCCTGCTGGCCCGGCCGCTGGCCTCCTACTACCTGCTGCTCTCCAGCGCCGGCCTGCTGCTGCTGATCGGCCTCACCATGGTCTTCTCGGCGACCAGCGTGCGGGACTACGCCGAGGGCGGTGACGCCGCCGCCTCGCTGACCAAGCAGACCGTCTTCGCGGTGATCGGCGTCGGCGCGTTCTGGGCCTGCCAGCGGCTGCCCGCGCGGACGTTCCGGGCGGTGAGCCGCCCCGCGCTCGGCGTGGCGGTGGCGCTGCTGCTCCTGCTCAACCTGCTGGTCGCGCTGGAATCGCTGTTCGGGGTGGCGTCCATCGGGCCGTTGAAGGGCGAACTCCTCTCGCTCTCCCTCGGCCCGATCTCGCTTCAGCCGGCCGAGGTGGCCAAGTTCGCGCTGGTGCTGTGGGCGGCGCACGTGCTGGCCCGCAAGGGGGCCGCGCTGGGCTGGTGGCGGGAGCTGGCCACGCCGCTGTTCCCGGTGGTCGGCCTGATCTTCGTGCTGGTCGGCTACAACGACCTGGGCAGCATGCTCTGCCTGCTGGCGCTCGTGGTCGGCCTGCTCTGGGCGGCCGGCGTCCGGGCCCGGGTCTTCGCCGCGCTCTCCGCGATCGGCCTGGCCGGCATCGGCCTGCTGGTCGCCGCCGCCTCGCTCGGCGCCGGCTCCGGCTCCCGGGACGCCGAGAACTACCGGCTGGGCCGGCTCACCATGTGGCTCGAACCGCCCGATCCGCAGACCTGCATCGAGCTGAAGCTGGAGAACTGCTACCAGCCCATCATGGCCCGGTACGCGATCGGCAACGGCGGCTGGTTCGGCGTCGGCCTGGGCCAGAGCGTCTTCAAGTGGGACTGGCTGCCCGAGGCGCACAACGACTTCATCTTCGCCATCGTCGCCGAGGAGTTGGGCGTGGTGGGCTGCACCGTGATCCTGGTGCTCTTCGCCGTGCTGGCGTACACCGGCATGCGGATCGCCCGCCGGGTGGAGGACCCGTTCCGCCGGCTCGCCGCGGCCGGCGTGACCGCCTGGCTGGTCGGCCAGGCCGTCATCAACATCGGCGGCGTCACCGGGCTGCTGCCGCTGACCGGCGTACCGCTGCCGTTCATCTCCGACGGTGGCAGCGCGCTGGTGGTGACGCTGGCCGCGATCGGCATGCTCGCCTCCTTCGCCCGCGCCGAACCGGACGCGGCCCGGGCCCTGAACGCCCGTCCGCCGGCCCGATGGGTCCGACTAGTGTGGGCCCCGTTGCCGCCGCTTCCCGGCCGGCGCCGTCGACCGGCGCCGCCCCCGGCGGACCGAGGGCCCGTGCCCCGGTCCCGTCAGCGTCGGCAGGACGATCAGGCCGCGACCCGCGGCGCCCGGTCCGACCGGGCGCGCGCCGGCGCGGCGAACGAGAGGAGACGCTGATGGGTCCGCTGCGTTCGGTGGTGCTCTGCGGAGGGGGTACGGGCGGGCACATCTACCCGCTGCTCGCCTTCGCCGACTGCCTGCGCCGACACGACCCGAGCGTCCGGATCACCTGCCTGGGCACACCGAAGGGCCTGGAGAACGAGCTGATCCCGCCGGCCGGCTACGACCTGCGGCAGATCCCGGCCTACCAGCTGCCCCGCTCGGTCAACATGAGCCTGGTGCGCACGCCGGACCGGATGTGGAAGGCGGCCCGCGCGGCGGGCAAGGTGATCGACGAGGTGCGGGCCGACGCGGTGGTCGGCTTCGGCGGGTACGTCTCGGTCCCCGGCTACCTGGCCGCGTGGCGGCGTGACCTGCCGATCGTCATCCACGAGGTGAACGTGCCACCGGGCGTGGCGAACCGGATGGGCATGAAGTTCACCAAGAACGTCGCGGTGGGCTTCCCGCACCAGCCGGTCCAGGCCGAGGCGCTGCGCGACGCGCGGGTGGTCGGGGTGCCGCTGCGTCGGGGCATCGCCGGGCTGGACCGGGCGGCGCTGCGCGACGCCGCCCGCGCGCACTTCGGCCTCCGCCCCGACCTGCCGGTGCTCTTCGTGGCCGGCGGCTCGCAGGGCGCCCGCTCGATCAACCTGGCGGTCTCCGGTGCCGCGAAGGAGCTGGCCCGCCACGGTGTGCAGGTGCTGCACGTGATCGGCGCCCGCAACGAGCCGGTCTCCGTCCCCACCGACCTGCCGGTCCCGTACGTGACGCTGCCGTACCTGTCCGAGATGGAGCTCGGCTATGCGGCGGCCGACCTGATGCTGGGCCGGGGCGGCGCGATGACCTGCGCCGAGGTGGCCGCGATCGGCCTGCCCACGGTCTACGTGCCCTACCCGCACAGCAACCAGGAGCAGAAGCGCAACGCGCTGCCCGTGGTGGAGGCCGGCGGTGGGCTGCTCGCCGACGACGCCGAGGTGACCCCGGCCTGGGTGGAGCGCACCGTGATCCCGCTGATCCGGGACCCGCAACGACTCCACGCGATGAGCCGCGCCGCGGCCGGCTACGGCCGCCGCGACGGTGACGTGGCGCTGCTGAACTTCGTCTACGAGGCGGTCTCCGGGTGAGCGCGAGGAGTGAGCTTGCGAGCCCCGCAGCCGCGAACGAAGGCGGCTCTGCTGATGCGGGCCGTCGCGACGGGAAGGTACCTCTCATGAACACCGCGCAGTTCACGCCCGCCGGCACGATGACGGCGGAGGACCTGGGCCGGATCCACCTGATCGGGGTGGGCGGGGTCGGGATGGCCGGGCTGGCCCGGCTCTTCCTCACCCGTGGCCTGCCGGTCTCCGGCAGTGAGCTGCGGGAGTGGCCGTCCCTGGCCGGCCTGCGCGCGCTGGGCGGGACGATCCACTCCACGCACGAGGCGGCCAACCTGGACGGGGTGGACACGGTCGTCTACTCCTCGGCCATCCCGCAGCACCACCTGGAGCTGGTCGAGGCGCGCCGCCGGGGCCTGCGGGTGCTGCACCGCTCCGAGGCGCTCGCCGCCGCGATGACCGGTCGCCGCACGGTGGCGGTGGCCGGCACGCACGGCAAGACGTCCACCACGTCGATGGTCACCATGGTGCTCCAGCAGGCCGGCGCCGACCCGTCCTTCGTCATCGGCGGCGAGATCTCCGAGGTCGGCTCCGGCGCGCACCACGGCACCGGCGAGCACTTCGTGGTCGAGGCGGACGAGAGCGACCGCTCCTTCCTCATCTACCGCCCGTTCCTGTCGATCATCACGAACGTCGAGGCGGACCACCTCAACACGTACGGCGACCTGGCCACCCTGGAGGCGGCGTTCGCCGAGTTCGCCCGGCTCACCGACCCGGACGGCTTCATCGTCACCTGCGCCGACGACGCCGGTGGCCGGCGGCTGGCCGAGACGCTGCGGGCGGAGGGCCGCCGGGTCTGGACGTACGGCGAGTCGGCCGACGCCGACCTGCGGATGAGCGACGTGGCCTCCTCGGCGCAGGGCGTGCGCTACCTGGCCGAGGTCGAGGGCCGGTCGCTGGGCGAGATCCGGCTGCCGATGCCGGGCCGGCACATGGCGCTCAACAGCGCCGCCGCGGTGCTCACCGCGTACCTGCTGGAGTTGCCGGTGGCGGCGGCGGAGGCCGCGCTCGGCGCGTTCCCCGGCGTGCGGCGGCGGTTCGAGCGCAAGGGCGTGGCGGACGGCGTGCTGGTCTACGACGAGTACGCCTACCACCCCACCTCGATGACGCTGGCGTTGCAGACGCTGCGGGAGGTGGCCGGCGACGGCCGGCTGATCGTGGTCTTCCAGCCCTACCGGCTGTACCGCACCCGCGACCTCCAGGCGGAGATCGCCGCCGCGCTCGGCATCGCCGACGAGCTGGTGCTGCTGGAGGTCTTCGGCCCCGGCGAGCCGCGCGAGCCGGGGGAGGGGTCGGTCGCGTTGATCGAGGCGGTGCCGCTGCCGGCGGACCGGAAGGTCTTCGTCGAGGCGTGGGACGACGTGCCGGCCGAGGTGGCCGGTCGGGCCCGGACCGGTGACGTGGTGGTGACCATGGGCGCGCCGCCGATCTCGCTGATGGGTGACCAGCTGCTGGACGCCCTGATCGCCCGCACCGGCGGCGCCACGGCGCTCGGCGCCGGCGTCGGCCCGGACGGCGCGGCGACCACCGCCGGATGAGTCCCGGCCCGGCCCGGGGCCGCACCCCCGGCCAGGACGGCGGCGCGGGGCGGCGCAGCCCGGTCCGGCGCTGGCAGCTGGTCCGGGCCGGGGCGGACGCGGTGCCGCCGTCCACCCGTCGCTTCATGGCCCGCGCGCGGCAGCGGCGGATGCGCGCCGCGCTGCCGTGGGCGGTGGCCGCGGCGGTGGCCGCGGTGGCCGCGCTGGTTGCCTGGACGGTGCTCGGCACCGGGTTGTTCGGCGTCCGTGAGGTGCGGGTGGTCGGTGCGCGGCTGGTCACGCCGGTGGAGATCCGGGACGCCGCGGCGGTGCCGGACGACGCGCCGTTGGCCCGGGTGGACCTGGCCGCGACCGCCCGCCGGGTGGGCGCGCTGCCGCCGGTGGCCCGGGCCACGGTGGAGCGGGACTGGCCGGCGACGCTGGTGATCCGGGTCGAGGAGCGGGTGCCGGTGGCCGCGGTGCCGCAGGGCGAGCGCTTCGCCGTCGTGGACGCCGCCGGCGTGGTCTTCCAGCGCCTGGACCGGGCGCCCGACGGGTTGCCGCTGATCCGGGTGGCCCGGCCGGGCCCCGACGACCCGGGCACCCGGGCCGGGCTGGCGGTGCTCGCCGCGCTCGGGGAGAAGCTGCGCGCCGAGCTGGTCACGGTGGACGTGGCCGGGCTGGCCCGGATCACGTTGCTGCTGCGGGGCGACCGGCAGGTCTTCTGGGGGGACGCCGCCCGCAGCGCGGACAAGTCCGCGGTGGCGACCGCGCTGCTGCCGCGCCGGACCGACCGGATCGACGTCAGCGCGCCGGACGTGGTCACCTTCCAGTGACCGGTCAGTCAGCGAACGACCGGTGTGTCGCCGGTCGCTCGGTCGGCGACACGCCGGAAAGGGTCCTTGGCTCCTGGCGCGGCGGCGCATACGTTGCCCCGAAGAGATCAGTGGTTGACATAACTCTAAGCCTCTAGTAGAGGGTGAGGGTTCTCCTCTGGTCCGGCCAAGCCGTGTGGGGTCGGCCCATGCCAATCTCGAAGGGAAAGGACCGGAGATGACACCTCCGCACAACTACCTGGCGGTCATCAAGGTCGTCGGCATCGGGGGCGGCGGCGTGAACGCCGTCAACCGGATGATCGAGGTTGGGCTCAAGGGCGTCGAGTTCATCGCGATCAACACCGACGCGCAGGCGCTGCTGATGAGCGACGCCGACGTCAAGCTCGACGTCGGCCGGGAGCTGACCCGGGGGCTGGGCGCCGGCGCCAACCCGGACGTCGGCAAGAACGCCGCCGAGGATCACCGCGACGAGATCGAGGAGGTGCTCAAGGGCGCCGACATGGTCTTCGTCACCTGCGGCGAGGGCGGCGGCACCGGCACCGGCGGCGCGCCGGTGGTGGCGAACATCGCCCGCAAGCTCGGCGCGCTCACCATCGGTGTGGTCACCCGGCCGTTCTCGTTCGAGGGCAAGCGCCGCCAGGTGCAGGCCGAGGCGGGCATCGAGGAGCTGCGCAACCAGTGCGACACGCTCATCGTGATCCCGAACGACCGGCTGCTCGCCCTCGGTGACCGCAACATCTCCATGATGGACGCGTTCCGCACGGCGGACCAGGTGCTCCTCTCCGGTGTCCAGGGCATCACCGACCTGATCACCACGCCTGGCCTGATCAACCTCGACTTCGCCGACGTGAAGAGCGTGATGAGCGGCGCCGGCAGCGCGCTGATGGGCATCGGCAGCGCCCGGGGCGAGAACCGCGCCGTCGAGGCGGCCGAGGCGGCCATCTCCAGCCCGCTGCTGGAGCAGAGCATGGACGGCGCGCGGGGCGTGCTGCTCTCCATCGCCGGCGGCTCGGACCTCGGCCTGTTCGAGATCAACGACGCGGCGCAACTGGTCACCGACGCGGCCCACCCGGACGCCAACATCATCTTCGGCGCGGTGATCGACGACGCGCTCGGCGACGAGGTGCGGGTGACCGTGATCGCGGCCGGCTTCGACGGGGGCACCCCGGCCTACAAGGCGGTCGACCCGCCGCGCAAGAGCAACCAGAACCCGCCCACCCAGCCGAACGCGCCGGCGAACCCGCCGTCCACCATGCCGGCGCCGCAGCAGCCGTCGCGTCGGGTGCTCTTCGACGACGTCGACGTGCCCGACTTCCTCAAGAACGGGTCCTGAACCGCGCCGATGACGGACTCACCCATCGTGGTGCGACCCGAGCGTCGCGCCGAGCTCGCGGCCGGCCTGGCCCGGGTCCGGGCCCGGATCGCCGACGCCTGCGCGGTGGCCGGCCGGCGTCCCGACGAGGTGACCCTGGTCGCGGTGACCAAGACGTACCCGGCCGCCGACGTGGTCGCGCTGGCCGGCCTCGGCGTGACCGACGTGGGGGAGAACCGGGACCAGGAGGCGGCGCCGAAGGCGGCGGCGGTGGCCGGGGCCGAGGCGGTGCCGCGCTGGCACTTCATCGGGCAGTTGCAGCGCAACAAGGCCCGCTCGGTGGTCCGGTACGCCGACGTGGTCCAGTCGGTGGACAGCGTGCGACTGGCGGCCGCCCTGGACGCCGCCGCGACCGGTGCCCGGGACCGCGCGCTGGACGTGCTGGTGCAGGTGAGCGTGGACGGCGACCCGGCCCGGGGCGGCGCGCTGCCGGGCGTGGCCGACCCGGAACGGGGCCTCGACCCGGTGGCCGCCGCGGTGGCCGGGGCGGGCGGGCTGCGGTTGGCCGGCCTGATGGCGGTGGCCCCGCTGGGCTGGGAGCCGGACCGCGCGTTCGCCAGGTTGGCCGAGGTGGCGGCGCGGCTGCGCGCCGACCATCCGGGCGCGACGGCGCTGTCGGCGGGGATGAGCGGCGACCTGGAGAGCGCGATCAGCCACGGCGCGACACATGTCCGCGTCGGCAGCGCGTTGCTCGGAATGCGCCCCACGCTGGGGTAGCCTGGCCCTGACGGAAGCAAATTACATCAGTGTTGTTCAGGACGGCGTTCCCGTAGCCGGGGGCCGTGACGGGCGGGCCGCGAACCGCACGTCAGGGGATTGCCGGTCCGGTCCGGTGGGCATGATCGTCCACTCGTGATCAAGCGACACGGCACGGGGGCGCGTGCCGCACGGCGGACGGAAGGGCGCGGGGATGGGTGCACTGCGCAAGGCGGGGGTCTGGCTCGGTCTCGTCGAGGAGGACGACGAGCGGGCGTACGAGGACGGTGGCTACGACAAGGGTGGCTACCGCGACTCGTCGCGCTACCGGTCGAGCCGGTACGCCGAGGAGTTCGCCGACGAGGACGACGAGGAGTCGGAGGAGCCGCCGGCGCCCCGGGCCCGGCCCGGTGACCGGGGTCGGCTGACCGAGCGCGCCACGAGCCGCGCCGTCGACACCGACCGCGCCGAGTCCGAGCGTCCGGAGCGGGCCGACCGTGCGGAGCGGGCGGAGCGGGCGAGTGTCCGCTCCATCACGCGTTCCTCCGCCGGGGAGAGCTCCGGCGCGTTGTCGTACCACACCCGGGACAACCTCGCCCTGGCGCCGCAGGCCCCGCCGCGTGAGCGGGCGGTAGTCCCGGAGGACGAGCAGCGTTACCAGATCACCACGCTGCACCCGACCACCTACCGCGAGGCGCGGACCATCGGCGAGCACTTCCGGGACGGCGTTCCCGTGATCATCAACCTCACCGAGATGGACGAGGCGGACGCCCGCCGACTGGTCGACTTCGCCGCGGGGCTCGCGTTCGGCCTGCGCGGTACGATCGAGCGCGTGACCAACCGGGTGTTCCTGCTCTCACCGGCCAATGTCCAGGTCACCGCGGAGGACAAGGCCAAGATCGCTGAGGGCGGCTTTTTCAGCCTGAGCTAGCCCGCACGACCGAGGGACGTCGCCTGCTGTGTTGTCGATCCTGTTCCAGGTGCTCTACCTGCTGCTGTATTTCTTCCTGCTTGTCCTGTTGGCTCGATTTGTCCTCGGGGCCGTGCTGGCCTACGGTCGCCGGTGGCAACCCGGCCGGGGGGCATCGGCGGGACTGGAAGTCGTGTGGAGCGTCACTGATCCGCCCCTGCGAGCGTTGAGGCGTGTGATCCCACCACTGCGAATTGGTACCGTGAGCATCGACCTGGCCTCCCTTGTGCTCCTGGTTATCCTGTTCGTGCTGATGGAGTTCGTGTTACAGCGCCTGATCGTGGCGTTCGCCTGACCAGAGCGCTTTCGCGGCCGCAACTGACCCGAGGAGTTTCGATGCCGCTGACCCCGGCCGACGTCCACAACGTCGCCTTCAAAAAGCCGCCGATCGGCAAGCGGGGGTACGACGAGGAGGAGGTCGACGCCTTCCTGGACGAGGTCGAGCGTGAGCTGGCCCGTCTGATCGAGGAGAACAACGAGCTGCGCGCCCAGGTGGAGCGCGGCGGTCGGGGTGGCGCACCCGCCGGCCCCGGCGGCGACGCCCGGCTCGCGGCGGAGCTCAACGACGTCAAGGCCCAGCTCGACCGCGTGCAGCGCGACAAGGCGGCCGCCGAGCAGGCGGCCCGGGCGATGCAGGCCGAGCTGGAGCAGGTCCGCACCCAGAGCGGCCCGGTGGGCGTGACCGGTGACGGCGAGCAGCAGGCGCTGCGGGTGCTCATGATGGCCCAGCGCACCGCCGACGACCACGTCTCCGACGCCCGGCGCGAGGCCGACAGCCTGCTCTCCGAGGCCCGGTCCAAGGCCGAGGAGGTCACCCGCGAGGCGCGGGCCAAGGCCGACGCCCTGGAGCGGGACGCCCGCCAGCGGCACCAGGAGGCCATGGGCGGCCTGGACGCCAAGCGCACCGCGCTGTCGAAGCACATCGAGGAGCTCAAGCAGTTCGAGCGCGAGTACCGCACGCGCCTCAAGGCGTACCTGGAGAGCCAGCTGCGGGACCTCGACGGTCGTGGCCAGGGCATCGAGGTCGAGATGAACCGCGAGGGCACCCGTGCCGTGGGTGGCAGCAACGGCCTCGCCACCGCCGGCCTCGCCGGCTCCTTCGGCGGTGGCCGCGGCGCCGGCTCGCTCGAGTCCGGCCGCTGATCCCGCGTCGGTGGCCGTCCCCGTGGCGGCCACCGACGGCACCAGTCCGACACGACGCGGCCGGGGGTGAGCCGTGATAGCCGCCAGCGTCCTGCTCATCCTCGTCGCGGTCGTGCTGTTGGTGGTCGGGCTGGCCGGTGGGTCCAGCCCGCTGCTGATCGTCTCCATCGCGGCCAGCCTGCTGTCCGCCGTCGCCTTCGTCGTGTTCGCCCGCCAGGCGGCCGCGGCCCGGGCCACGGCGGGACGGGAGGCCGGGCCGCGGTCCCGGACCGCACCCACCGGCCCGTCCCCGGACGAGCCGGTGAGCCCGGTCCCGCACCACACGTCCACGGTCGGTGCCGGTGGACCCGGGTGGCGGCAACCGCCCGGTCCGCCGGTGACCGAGCCCTACCCTCCGGCGGCCCGCGCCTACTCGCCGCCGGACGCCCCGTCCACCGCTGTCCACTCGCCGCCGGTCGAGCCGGACGTGGGCGGGTATCCGCTGTCGCCCGCACCGGACGCCCCGTGGACCGGCGCGTACTCGCCGCCGGCCGCGCCGGACGCCGCGCCGGACTCGGCCTTCCCACCGGACGAGCCGGACGCCGCGCCGGACCCGGCCTTCCCACCGGACGCGCCGGACGCGCCGGACTCGGCCTTCCCACCGGTGGCCGAGCCGGCACCCACCTCGCCCGCCCCGGGCGGGCCGCTCGCCGGCGACCCGCCGGCCGAGTTCCTCTCCGCCGGGGAGGTCGCCCGGCTGGTGCGACTGCCCGACGAGGTCCGGGTGGTCGACGGCCACCCCCGGTTCCACCTGGTCGACTGCCCCCACCTGGTGGGCCGGCCGGACGAGCCGTTGCCGGTCGCCGAGGCGGTCGGGCTCGGCTTCACGCCGTGCGCCTACTGCGCCGTGGCCACCACGCTGCTCACCGACGCCCGGCCACGCTGACCATGGCGACCGTGGACACCCCGCTCACCGTCGCGGTGCGCGTGAAGCCCGGCGCGGCCCGGGCCCGGGTCGGCGGCCGGTTCGACGGGCCGTACGGCCCCGCCCTGGTCGTCGCCGTGCACGCGCCGGCGGTGGACGGCCGGGCCACGGAGGCGGCCCGGCGGGCGCTGGCCGACGCGCTCGGGGTCCGGCCGGCGGCGGTGTCGCTGCGGTCCGGCGCGGCCAGCCGCGACAAGCTCTTCCTGGTCGAGCGCCCGGCCGACGGGCTGCCCGAGGTGCTGCGTCGGCTGCGCGACGGCAGCGCCGGGTGAGGGTCCGGCGGGCCGGTACGCGATGACGCCGGGGCTGAACCTCGCGCTGCTGGTGGGCGCCGCGGTGCTGCTGGTCGCGGTGGGCGCGGTGCGCTTCTCCACCCGGCTCGGCGTGCCCAGCCTGCTGGTCTACCTGGCGCTCGGCGTGCTCATCGGCGAGGCCGGCCTGGGCATCCGCTTCGACGACGTCGAACTGACCCGGGTGCTCGGCTTCTGCGCGCTCATCGTGATCATCGCCGAGGGTGGTCTGAGCGCGCGGTGGAGCACGCTGCGGCCGGTGCTCGGCCTGGCGGCCGTGCTCTCCACGGTCGGCGTCGTGGTCAGCATCGTGGTCGTCGGCGTGGTGGTGCACCTGCTGCTCGGCCTGGACTGGCGGCTGGCCCTGCTCTACGGCGCGGTGCTCTCGTCCACCGACGCCGCGGCGGTCTTCGCCACGCTGCGCCGGCTGCGCCTGCCGCCCCGACTGGTGGCCACGCTGGAGGCCGAGTCCGGGATGAACGACGCCCCGGTGGTCCTGCTGGTGCTGCTGCTGTCGCGGGCCGGGGTGGCGGCGGCCCACCCCTGGTGGTACGAGGCGCTGCTGCTCGGGTACGAGCTGGGCGCCGGCGCGGCGGTCGGCGTGGGCGCGGGCCTGGCCGGGCGGTACGCGCTGCGTCGCGCCGCGTTGCCCTCGGCCGGCCTCTACCCGATCGCGGTGGTGGGCTTCACCGTGCTGGCGTACGCGGCCGGCGCGGCGCTGCACGCCTCGGGCTTCCTCGCCGTCTACGTGGCCGGGGTGCTGCTCGGCAACTCCCGCCTGCCGCACCGGCAGGCGATCCTCGGGTTCGCCGACGGCCTGGCCTGGCTGGCCCAGATCGGCCTGTTCGTGCTGCTCGGCCTGCTGGTCTCGCCGAGTCGGTTGGACGCGGCGGTGCTGCCGGCCGTGATCACCGGTTTGGCCCTGCTGCTGTTCGCCCGGCCGCTGTCGGTGGCGGTCTCCGCGCTGCCGTTCCGGGTCTCCCGGCGCGAGCAGCTCTTCCTCTCCTGGGCGGGGCTGCGCGGCGCGGTGCCGATCGTGCTGGCCACCATCCCGCTGTCGTTGCGGGTGCCGGGCGCGGACCGGCTCTTCGACGCGGTCTTCGTGCTGGTGGTGATCTTCACGTTGCTCCAGGCCGGCACGCTCGCCCCGGCCGCCCGCCGGCTGGGCGTGACCGCGCCGGCGGAGGCGAGCGAGATCCTGCTGGAGACCGCCCCGCTGGAGCGGATGCGGGCCGACCTGCTCCAGCTGGAGGTGCCGCCCGGTTCCCGGCTGGGCGGCGTGCACGTGGACGAGCTGCG
The DNA here is from genome assembly GCF_044391475.1 of Micromonospora sp. NPDC018662. Lineage (NCBI taxonomy): Bacteria > Bacillati > Actinomycetota > Actinomycetes > Micromonosporales > Micromonosporaceae > Micromonospora > Micromonospora sp. NPDC018662. The sequence goes on along the minus strand of NZ_JBISAC010000007.1, from coordinate 219,258 downwards.
GCTGCCGGTGGGCGCGGCGGTGACGCTGGTGCTGCGCGACGGGGTCGGTTTCGTGCCCGGCCCGGACACCCGGCTCAAGGTGGGGGACAGCCTGCTCATCGTGGCCACCGCCGGGGTGCGGGACGCCGCGGAGCGGCGGTTGCGGGCGGTCAGCCGGCGCGGTCGCCTGGCCCGGTGGTTTGGGGAGTACGGCGAGGACCGTACCGGCTGATCTGCTAGCGTTCCTTTTGCCCCGATAGTTGGCAGTTCGGGGCGGAAAATCGGAGCGACGGTGCGGCACGTTGTCGGACGCCTGTACGTTCCGTATTCTTGCCAACCTCCGGAGTGCACGGCGGGGTCGCCGTGTGCCCCGTTCCGTTCGCGGGGGACGCGCCGGTGCCCCCTGCCCACGTACCGCTGACCGCCGCGCCACGCGGCTGAGGGAGCTGACGATGGCGAAGCCAGCCGACACCAGGACCGCCGGTCGCAAGCCGGTGGCGAAGGCCACCCGCAGCGCGGCGGAGACCGAGAAGATCCGGGCCGCGCTGGCGGCGCGGCGGGACGAGCTCAACGCCGAGTACGATCAGACGCTGAGCGAGATCACCGAGCTGCAGCGCGACCGGCTGACCGACTCGGCCGGGGACGACCAGGCCGACACCGGCACCAAGACGTTCGAGCGTGAGCAGGAGATCTCTCTCGCCAACAGCATCAAGGAGCGGATCACGCAGGTCGAGCGCGCGCTGGAGCGTCTCGACGAGGGTGGCTACGGCTGGTGCGAGCGGTGCGGCAACCCGATCCCGGTGGAGCGGCTCGCCGCGTTCCCGTCGGCCACCCTCTGCGTGAGCTGCAAGCAGCTGGCGGAACGACGCTGACGTCCGTTCCCCGGCGGCCGAACCGCAGACGGTGACCGCCACCGTCGCGCACGTCGATGGGGAGCAGATGACCGCAGCACCACCCGCCGGGTCCGGCACCACCGAGTCGGGGGCCGGCGCGCCGCGCCGCACGGCGGTCGGCCTGCTGCTCGGCGTCTCCCTCGTCTCGCTCCTCGCGGACCTGGGCACCAAGCAGCTCGCGCTCAGCGAGCTGCCCGGCCGGGAGGAGCCGGTGTCGGTGCTCGGCGGCGCCGTCTACTTCACCCTCACCCGCAACAGCGGCGCCGCCTGGAGCATCGGCTCCGACCACACCTGGGTCTTCCCGCTGATCACGTTCGCGGTGATCGGCTGGATCGGCTGGATGGCGCTGCGACTGCGCTCGCTGCCGTGGGCGGTGTCGCTGGGCCTGGTGCTGGGCGGGGCGCTGGGCAACCTCACCGACCGGATCTTCCGCGCGCCGGGGCACTTCGTCGGCCACGTGGTCGACATGATCAGCCTGTTCGGCCCGTACGGCGAGTACTACCCGGTGTTCAACCTGGCCGACAGCTCGCTGGTCTGCGGCGTGGTGCTGGCGGTCTTCCTGGAGCTGACCGGGCGGCAGCGCGACGGCTCCCGGGCCGGCGCGAAACCCACCACCGACGAGGCCCCCGCCGACCAGAAGGAGCGCGCGTGACCGCCGCGTACGCCACCGGCGGGGACCACCGCTCCCTGCCCGTCCCGGACGGGCTCGACGGCATGCGGCTGGACCAGGCCGTGTCCCGGCTGTTCGGGCTGTCCCGCACCGCCGCGGCGGCGCTGGTCGACGCCGGTGACGCGCTGGTCGACGGCACCGCCCGGGCCAACTCGCACAAGGTGCGGGCCGGCGCCTGGCTGGAGGTCACGCTGCCCGCGCCGGTCGCCCCGCCGACCGTGGTGCCGCAGGCCGTGCCCGGTCTGACCGTGGTCTACGCCGACGACGACATCGTGGTGGTCGACAAGCCGGTCGGGGTGGCCGCGCACCCGAGCCCCGGCTGGACCGGCCCCACCGTCATCGGCGGGCTGGCCGGCATCGGCCACCGCATCTCCACCAGCGGCGCCGCCGAGCGGCAGGGCGTGGTGCACCGGCTCGACGTGGGCACCACCGGGATCATGGCGGTGGCCAAGAGCGAGCTGGCCTACACCGCCCTGAAGCGCGCCTTCAAGGAACGCGAGGTGGAGAAGCGCTACCACGCCGTGGTGCAGGGCCACCCGGACCCGCTGCGCGGCACCATCGACGCGCCGATCGACAGGCACCCGCACCACGACTACCGGTGGGCGGTGGTCTCCGGCGGCAAGCCGAGCATCACCCACTACGACACGCTGGAGGCGTTCCCCTCGGCCAGCCTGCTCGACGTGCGGCTGGAGACCGGGCGTACGCACCAGATCCGGGTGCACTTCTCCACCCTGCGGCACCCCTGCGTGGGCGACCTGACCTACGGCGCGGACCCGACCCTGTCGGCCCGGCTCAAGCTGTCCCGGCAGTGGCTGCACGCCCGCTCGTTGAGCTTCCGGCACCCGCGCACCGGCGACGAGGTCACGTTCGTCAGCGACTACCCGGACGACCTGGCCCGGGCGCTGGAGATCCTGCGCGACTGACCGTGGGCGACGACGACACCGCGTCGCCGGGCCGCTCGCGTGCCGCGGCGCTCACCTGGCTCGTGCTCGGCTGCGTGCTGGTGGTGCTGGTGGTGGCCGTCGCGCAGCGGCGGGACCGGCCGGTCGGCGACCGCACGGTCGGCGAGGTGACCCGCGTCGGAGTGGCCGCCGGCGGGTCCGTCCCGGCGTACCGGCGCGCTGCCGCCGCGGAGCTGGCCCGGCTCGACGCGCCGGACGGCTGGGCGCTCGTCACGTTCGCCGCCTACCTGACGCCGGACCGGGTGGCGACCGCGCTGGCCGGGACGCCGGTCTCGGCGGTGATCGCGCGCGTGCCGCTGCCCGGCCGACAGACCGAGATCGTGCGGATCGCCGCGTTGCGGCTGCCCGACGACGTGGTCGGCGGGATGGCCGAGGTCGCCGCGCGCAAGGACCGGGAGGCCGCGGACTACCTGACCCGCGCCGCCACCGCCGATCCCGGGCTCCGTCGGGAGTACGACACCGGCGCCGCGGTCGCGGCCGGGGAGGCGGCCGGCTACCGGGCCGGGTGCGCGTGCGTCTATGCCGCGGTGGTCCGGGCCGCCCCGGACGCGCTGCGCGCGCTCGCCGACCGTCCCGGCGTACGGGTGGTGGACCCGGCGCCGGAGGTGACCCGGCTGGACCGGACCGTGTTCACGCCACCCCTGCCCGAGCAGCGCGACGTGGCCCGGCCACCGGCCGACACCGGACCGGCGTCGGGTGGCGGAATGGGCGATTCGTCGGAAGCCGCACCGACAGTGAGCGGACCTTCACCGACCGGCCGGCCGCCGGTGACCGGCTCCGACCCGCCCAATCCCACTCCCACCTCCTGAGACGCCCGGATGCGCGACCGCCTGTCGGGTGCCACGGTGAGGAGAGCCACCGGGCGATGTGCGGCGCGGGGAGTGGTCCGAATAGGGTTTCGTTCGTAGCCTGTCAGGCGTCAGATCGATGGGCTGGGGGAGGGCGAATCCTTGGACGGCAGCGAGACCGGCTGGGGTCGGCAGGGTGAGCCGGCACCGCGGTGGCGGGCGCTGCTCGACCGGGCCCGGCTCGGCGGTCGCGGCGCGGAGCACGCCGACGCCGACCGGCACGCCGAGGAATCCGTGTCGCCGCCCCCCGAAGCGCTGCCGCGCCGTGGCGCGGGCACCGGCTGGACCGGCCGCGCCGCCGCCGTCGGCCGCGCCCCCGACGGGTCGTACGCCGCCGAGCCCGGCTACCGGGCCGAGGCCACGTTCCGGGTCGATCCGGCCTTCCGCGCCGACCCGCGCCACGACGGCGAGCCGGCCTACCGGGCGGAACCGGCCTACCGCACCGACCCGGAGCCGCTGGCCGAGCCATCCTGGCGGGCCGAGCCGTCCTATCCGCCGGAGCCGCTGGCCGAGCCGTCCTGGCGGGTCGATCCGTCCTACGCCGCGGAGGCCCCGGTCGAGCCGTCCTGGCGGGCCGACCCGTCCTACGCCGCCGAGCCGCCGGCCGAGCCGTCCTGGCGGGCCCAGCCGGAGCCGCGCGGGCGGGCCGAGGCGCCGGTCGAGTCGCGATACTCCCTGCTCGACGGCGGCTACCGGCCCGCGCCGCCGCCCGCGGAGTCCCGCTACGCGTTGCTGGACCGCGGCCGGTACCGCCCCGGGATCCCGCCCACGCCGGAGCCACCCGTGGTGCCCACGCCGCGCCGGCCGGTCGAGGCGCGGCCGGGCCGGATCGAGGCGGCCCCGGCCCGGTGGCGCACCCCGGCGCCGGACGCCGAGCTGGAACGGGCCACCGGCGTGCTCCGCCGCGAGCTGGGCACCCCTCGGGTGCTCGCGTTCGCCAACCCCAAGGGCGGGGTGCACAAGACCACCGCCACCGTGCTCGCCGCCGCCACCGTGGGCAGCGTGCGCGGGCGCGGCGTGCTCGCCTGGGACGACAACGAGCTGCGGGGCACGCTCGGCCTGCGCGCCGGCAGCGCCCGGCACGCCCGCACCATCCGCCACCTGGTCCACGACCTCGCGCAGATCGAGATCCTCGAGGGCAACACCCTGCTGGCGCACCTCGACGACTACCTGCGGCACGCCGCCGACGGCTCGTACGACGTGCTGGCCGGCGAGGAGAGCCCGCGTTTCGCCCAGCGCCTCGACCAGTTCACCGTCAAGCGGGTGCTGGAACTGTTGCGCCGCACCCACGAGGTGGTCTGCGTGGACACCGGCAACAACGTGGAGAGCCCGAACTGGCGCACCGTCATGCAGGCCGCCGACCAGCTCGTGGTGACCACCGTGCCGCGGGAGGACGCCGCGTTCAGCGCCGACTGGATGCTCGACCTGCTGCACGAGGTGGGCATGGGCGAGCTGGCCGACAACGCGGTGACGCTGATCTCCTGCCCCACCCCGGGGCGCACCTCGCTCCAGGACGACCTGGAACGGCACTTCGCCACCCGCACCCGGGCGGTCACCGTGGTGCCCTACGACCCGGCGCTGGAGACCGGCTCCTCGATCGAGTACCACCAGCTCCAGGCCGAGACCCGCAACGCCTGGCTCAAGGCGGCGGCGGTGATGGTGGAGCCGTTCGCGCGCTGACCGCCGACCACCGCCCCACGGCGTGCCCCGGCCTGAGAGGATCACCGGGTGAGCCCGGACACCCCTGATCCCGAGCGGCCCGCCGACCGTCCCGGCGCCGCGGCGCAGCCGCCCGCCGAGCAGCCGCCCGGCTGGCCCGGTGGCCTCCCGGTCCCCGCCGGCACCCCGGTCACCGCGCCCGGCGCGGACCCGCTCGCCGGCCATCCGGACGTCGTGCGCGAGATGCCCGGCGCGGCGCCCGACACCCGGCGCGACGGCGGCCGGCCGGTGGCGACGGTCCTCGGCGTGACGGCGCTGCTCACCGCGCTCGGCGTGCCGCTGGGTCTGCTGTGGGCGTGGGTGGCGCCGGGCACGCCGGTGCGGCAGACGCCGGACGGCGCCGTGTACGCGGTCCCGCAGCCGGAACAGCCGATCGCGGCCGACGGCTGGTTCAGCCTCCTCGCGCTGGGCTTCGGGGTGCTCGCCGCCGTCGCGCTGTGGGTGCTGCTGCGCCGCCGGCGTGGCCCGGTGGGTCTGCTCGCGGCGACGCTGGGCGGCCTCGGCGCGGCGGTGGTGGCCTGGCAGGTGGGCCGCCGGATCGGGCTGGGCACCTTCGAGCGGCTGCTGGACACCGCGCCGCCGGGCACCGACTTCACCAAGCCGGCCGACCTGCGCGCCGGCGGGGTCGACTGGTTCGGCCCGCTGCCCCTGCCGCACGGCAACCTGCTGCTCGCGGCGTTCGGCGCGGCCGTCACGTACACGCTGCTGGCCGGCTGGTCGCGATGGCCGTCGCTGCGCCCGGAGCCGGAGCCCGGCGACTGGCCGGGCGGCCCAGGGTCGGACCGCGGGTGGCCGGGCGGGCCGGGGTCGGGCGGCGGGTGGCCGGGCGGGCCGGGGTCGGGCGGCGGGTGGCCGGGCGGGCCAGGGCCGGGCGGCGGGTGGCCGGCCGCGACCGGGCCGGGCGACGGGTGGCCGGCGGCGGGGCCCGGCGGGAACGGGCCGGAACCGGCCGGCGACCGGCCGGCCCCGCCGGGGGTCAGTTCGGCGCCGGAAGACCCGCCAGCTCGCTGAGCGGCACCGGCACCGCGCGGACCTGGCGCAGCAGTGCCGTCTCGCGGTTGAGCAGGCGCAGTTCGGCGCGGAGCCGGCCGGGGGTGTCGTCGATGGCGAGCAGCCGCTGCCGGTCGGCGACGGTCAGCGCGGCGGTGGCCGCGACCAGGTGCGACAGCACGGTCGGGTCCTCCGGGAGCTGCTCGGAGATCTCCTCCTGGTCCGGCCGGATCAGACCGAGGTAGTGCCGGAACACCGAGATCACCCGGGCCGCCAGCACGTCGGCGACCTCGTCCGGGCCGGCCGGCTCGGGCAGCCACTCCACCTCGGCGGTGAGGTAGGGCTCGGCGTCGTCGTCGATCTCGGCGATGCGGAACCGGCGTCGACCCACCGTGACGATGTCGAACCCGCCGTCGGCCAGCTCGGTGACCTGCCGCAGCTCGGCCGTGCAGCCCACCTCGTGCAGGGTGACCTCGCCGCCGGCCAGCCCGGAGCGGCCCGGCGGCCCGGCCGGCGCGACCTCCCAGCCGGCCTGGATCGCCACCACGCCGAACTCGCGCGGGGCGCCCTCGGGCAGCCCGACCAGGTGGCGCACCAGCGCCCGGTAGCGCTCCTCGAAGATGTGCAGCGGAAGGACCAGCCCGGGGAAGAGGACGGTCCCGAGCGGGAACACCGGCAGCCGTGCGCTCACGTGATCGAGCGTAGCTCCCCCGCGCCCGGCCTGCGTGTCCCGGCTCACCGTCCCGGCGTGCGGGCGGCCCCGGTCGGCCCGACCGGCGGCGGCCTAGACTCGCAGGTGTGCTGAATCGGATCGACCTGCGCGGCGGCGTGCCCGACCCGCGCCGCCTGCTGCCCCGTGCCCAGCTCGACGTCTCCGTCGCGGTCGAGCGGATCCGCCCCCTCGTCGAGGCGGTCCGCGAGCATGGATACCCGGCGATCCGGGAGGCCAGCGAGCGGTTCGACGGCGTCGCGCCGACGCATCTGCGGGTGCCGGTCGAGGTGATCCGTGCCGCCGAGGGTGAGCTGGACCCGCAGGTCCGCGCCGCGCTGCTGGAGTCGATCACCCGGGCCCGCAAGGTCCACGCCGACCAGCGCCGCACCGACCACACCACGACCGTGGTGCCCGGCGGCACGGTGACCGAGCGGTGGGTGCCGGTCGACCGGGTGGGCCTCTACGTCCCCGGTGGCCTGGCCATGTACCCGTCGACGGTGGTGATGAACGTGGTCCCCGCCCAGGCGGCCGGGGTGCGCTCGCTGGTGGTGGCGAGCCCGCCGCAGAAGGACAACGACGGCCTGCCCGACCCCCGGGTCCTCGCCGCGTGCGCGCTGCTCGGCGTCGACGAGGTGTACGCGGTCGGCGGCGCCCAGGCGGTGGCCATGCTCGCGTACGGCGCGACGGTCGACCCGGCCGGCGAGGAGCGTTGCGACCCGGTCGACATGATCACCGGGCCGGGCAACATCTGGGTCACCGCCGCGAAGCGGCTGCTGCGCGGCGTGGTCGGCATCGACGCCGAGGCCGGCCCGACCGAGATCGCCGTCCTGGCCGACCACACGGCCGACCCGGCGCACGTGGCCGCCGACCTGATCAGTCAGGCCGAGCACGACCCGCTGGCGGCCAGCGTGCTGGTCACCCCGTCGACCGAGCTCGCCGACGCGGTCGACGCCGAGCTGGCCCGGCAGGTGCCGGCCGCGAAGCACGCCGAGCGGATCGGCACCGCGCTGCGCGGCGAGCAGAGCGGCGTGGTCCTCGTCGACGACCTGGCGGCCGGGCTGCGGGTGGTCGACGCGTACGCGGCCGAGCACCTGGAGATCCAGACCGAGAACGCCCGCGAGTGGGCGTTGCGGGTGCGCAACGCCGGCGCGATCTTCGTGGGCGCCTGGTCGCCGGTGTCGCTCGGCGACTACTGCGCCGGCTCCAACCACGTGCTGCCCACCGGTGGCTGCGCCCGGCACTCCTCCGGGCTGTCCGTGCAGTCCTTCCTGCGCGGCGTCCACCTGGTCGAATACACCGAGCAGGCGCTGCGCGAGGTGGCCCCGCACGTGGTCACGCTGGCCGGCGTGGAGGACCTTCCGGCGCACGGCCAGGCGGTCCGCGTCCGCTTCCCCGGAGGCGACTCGTGACCACGCTCGACGACCTGCCGATCCGGGACGACCTGCGCGGGCGTTCCCCGTACGGCGCGCCGCAGCTCGACGTGCCGGTGCGGCTGAACACCAACGAGAACTCCTACCCGGTGCCCGAGCCGGTGGTCGAGGCGATCGGCAAGGCGGTCGCGGCCGAGCTGCGCGACCTCAACCGCTACCCGGACCGGGACGCGCTGGCGCTCCGCGCCGACCTGGCGGCCTACCTGGGGCACGGCCTCACCGCCGACCACGTGTGGGCGGCCAACGGCTCCAACGAGATCCAGCAGCAGCTGCTCCAGGCGTTCGGCGGCCCCGGGCGCACCGCGCTCGGCTTCACCCCGGCCTACTCGATGCACCCGCTGCTGGCCCTCGGCACCGGCACCGGGTGGCTCCCGGGCGTCCGGGACGCCGACTTCGGGCTCACCGCCGCCGCCGCGGTCGCCCAGGTGCGCGAGCACCGCCCGGACGTGGTGTTCCTCTGCTCGCCGAACAACCCGACCGGCACCGCGCTCGACCCGGCAGTGGTCGCCGCCGTGCTGGCCGAGGCGCCGGGCATGGTGGTGGTGGACGAGGCGTACGCGGAGTTCGCCCGGCCCGGCACGGTCAGCGCGCTGGCCGTGCTGCCCGGTCACCCGCGGCTGGTGGTCACCCGCACCATGAGCAAGGCGTTCGGGTTCGCCGGCGGCCGGCTGGGTTATCTGGCCGCCGATCCGGCGGTGGTGGCGGCGGTGCAGCTGGTCCGCCTGCCGTACCACCTCTCCGCCCTCACCCAGGCCGCCGCCCGCGCGGCGCTGGCGCACCGCGACGCGCTGCTCGGCACCGTCAGCGCCGTCATGGCGCAGCGCGACCGGATCGTCGCCGAGCTGCGCGCCCGGGGGCACCGGGTGGCCGACAGCGACGCCAACTTCGTGCTCTTCCACGTCGACGGCGACCAGGGCGCCGCCTGGCGTACCCTGCTCGACGCCGGCGTGCTGGTCCGCGACGTCGGCCTGCCTGGCTGGCTGCGGGTCACCGCCGGCACCCCGGCCGAGACCGACGCCTTCCTCACCGCGATGGAGAAGTTGTCATGAACCGCACCGCCCGGATCGAGCGGGTCACCAACGAGACCAAGGTGCTGGTCGAGATCGACCTCGACGGCACCGGCCAGGCCGACATCTCCACCGGCGTCGGCTTCTACGACCACATGCTGAACCAGATCGCCCGGCACGGCGGCTTCGACCTGACCGTGCACACGGTCGGCGATCTGGAGATCGACGCGCACCACACCATGGAGGACACCGCGCTCGCGCTGGGTGCCGCCTTCGACCGGGCGCTGGGTGACAAGGCCGGCATCCGACGGTACGGCTCGGCCACCGTCCCGATGGACGAGGTGCTGGTCCGGGCCGCGGTCGACCTTTCCGGCCGGCCGTACGTGGTGCACGACGAGCCGGCGTTGTCGCCGTACATCGGGCCGGTCTACCCGACCAGCATGACGCGGCACATCTGGGAGTCGTTCGGCCAGGCGGCCCGGGTGACGTTGCACGTGGACGTGCTGCGGGCGGCCCGCCCCGGCGGCCACCCGGACGCGCACCACGTGGTCGAGGCCCAGTTCAAGGCCGTTTCCCGGGCGCTGCGTGAGGCGACCGCGATCGATCCGCGCAGCGCCGGCGTGGTGCCCAGCACGAAGGGCGCCCTGTAATGAAGGTGTGGCCGACGCTGCTGCTGATCCTGGCCGGGGTGCTGGTCGGCGGGACCTGGTCGCTCTACAAGCAGGGCGCCGCTCGCGCCGCCGTGGTGGTCACCGGCCTGCTGGCCGTGCTGGCCACCGCCGGCGGGCTGCTCTGGCTGCTGCCCGGGGAGGGCTGATGGCCCGGCGGGTGGTGGTGCTCGACTACGGCTCGGGCAACCTGCGTTCGGCCGAGCGCGCGCTGGAGCGGGCCGGCGCGGACGTCACCGTGACCGACGACCTGACCGCCGCCGCCGGGGCCGACGGCCTGGTGGTGCCGGGTGTCGGCGCGTTCGCCGCGTGCATGGCGGGGATCGAGGAGCTGGGCGCCGGCCCGGTGATCGCCGACCGGGTCGCGGCCGGGCGTCCGGTGCTCGGCATCTGCGTCGGCATGCAGGTGCTCTTCGGGCACGGTGAGGAGCACGGCGTGGTCACCAAGGGGCTGGGGCTGCTGCCCGGCGGCGTGACCCGGCTGCCCGCGCCCCGACTGCCGCACATGGGCTGGAACACGGTGCACGCCCCGGAGGGTTCGGTGCTCTTCGCCGGCCTGCCGGCCGACGCGCGGTTCTACTTCGTGCACTCCTACGGCGTCACCGACCCGGCGGCGCTCGCCGCCGCCGGCGTCGCCGTGACCACCGCGCACCACGGCGGCGACTTCGTCGCGGCGGTGGAGCGGGGCGCGCTGTCGGCCGCCCAGTTCCACCCGGAGAAGTCGGCCGACACCGGCGCGGCGCTCCTGCGCAACTGGCTCGGCACGCTTGAGTAAGGAGCGGGCCCGCCGCCGGGCGGCCCGCGAGGCCGAGCAGGAGCGGGAGCGCGCCGTCCGGGGCCGCCGGGTGGCGCGTCGGGAGCGGCGCCGAGCCTGGGTACGCCGGCTGACGCCCCGGCTTCGGCGGGGTCGCACCGGCCGGCTGCGCCGGCACAGCCGGCGGGAGCGGGCGACCATCGTGCTGCTCACCGCCGTCGCGGTGGCCGGCATCTGGAGTTACGTCGACGACCTCGCGCTGCGTCTGGCGTTGGTCGTGTTGTTGCTGCTGGTCCTGCCGGCGATCGTGGTGATCGCGTTGGACCGTCGTTGAGGATGCGAGGAGACACCGTTGAGCCTTGACCTGTTGCCCGCCGTGGACGTCGCCGACGGCCAGGCCGTCCGGCTCGTGCAGGGCGCCGCCGGCAGCGAGACCGCGTACGGCGACCCGTTGGAGGCGGCCCTCGCCTGGCAGTCCGACGGGGCGGAGTGGATCCACCTGGTCGACCTGGACGCCGCGTTCGGCCGGGGCTCCAACGCCGCGTTGCTCGCCGAGGTGGTCGGCAAGCTCGACGTCAAGGTGGAGTTGTCCGGCGGGATCCGCGACGACGAGTCGTTGCGGGCGGCGCTGGGCACCGGGGCGGCCCGGGTCAACATCGGCACCGCCGCGTTGGAGGATCCCGAGTGGTGCGACCGGATCTGCGGCGAGTACGGGGACCGGGTGGCGATCGGGCTGGACGTGCGCGGCCGTACCCTCTCGGCGCGGGGTTGGACCCGCGACGGCGGTGATCTCTACGAGGTGCTGGCCCGGCTGGACGCCGCCGGCGCGGCGCGGTACGTGGTCACCGACATCACCAAGGACGGCACCATGCGCGGGCCGAACCTGGACCTGCTGCGCGAGGTGTGCGCCCGTACCGACGCGCCGGTGATCGCCTCCGGCGGGGTGTCCACGCTGGATGACCTGCGGGCGCTGGCGACGCTGGAGCCGGTCGGCGTGGAGGGCGTGATCGCCGGCAAGGCGCTCTACGCCGGCGCGTTCACCGTCGCCGAGGCGCTCGCCACGCTGCGGGCCGGCGCGTGACGATCGAGGTGGGCGGGTCGCCGGTCGACGATCCGGTGGTCACCCGGCTCGGCTCGGGCGGCCCGTGGGAGGCGGTCTACGGCTACTCCCGGGTGGTCCGGGCCGGCGCGCTGGCGATCACCGCCGGCTGTACCTCCACCGTGGATGGTCGGGTGGCGCACGAGGGGGACGCGGCGGCGCAGACCGCGCAGGCGATCCGGATCGGCCTGGACGCGTTGGCCGAGGTGGGGGCCGGGCCGGCCGACGTGGTGCGGACCCGGATGTACGTCACCGACCGGCTCTACGTCGACGAGGTGGGCCGGGCGCACAACGCGGTGTTCGGCCCGGTTCGTCCGGTGGCGACCATGGTGGTGGTGGCCGGCCTGGTCGACCCGGAGCACCTGGTCGAGGTCGAGTTGGAGGCATACGTCCCCGGCCCCTGAGCCGGGCGGCCGGCGCGGACGTCGGTCTGCTGTGCCTGTCGAGCTGATATCAGAAACGACTCACCGCTGCGGCGGCGTGGGCAGGCACCCGGAGCTTGTGGCGACCGGGTCGTCCGCGCGTTCTTGACGCAGTTGACGCGCTGCCACGGGGCGCCCCGGAATCCGCGGTGGCATGGCCAGCCGGTGGGCGGTCCTGTCCGGGGCCCGGCCGGCGGTGGCGCGGGTGGCCGGTGGGTGGGCTGGCCGGGTCACGCGTCATCCCGGCCGGCCGGTCCGCGTCCGGCCGGTGCCGACGGCAGCGCCAGCGCCAGCGCCAGCGCCGACGCCAGCGCCGGTGCCGGCGACGGTAGGTGGGGCGGTCCGGGCGCGCCGGTCCCGAGTCGTTTCTGCTCTCAGCTCGAAAGGCGCTCCGGGCCAGGTGCCGCCCGGTCCGGCTGGCTCCCGAGCCAGATAGGTTGTGCACAACTTGATTGCGCGCTACAGTTCGACGGGTGACCGATGATCTGGTGCTACGCCGGCAGGTGTGCTTCGCCCTCTACGCGGCGTCGCGCGCCCTGACCGACGTCTACCGGCCCATCCTCGACGAGCACGGCCTGACCTACCCGCAGTACCTGGTGCTGCTGGTGCTCTGGGAGCGCGGCGACGACGCCCCCACGGTCTCCGAGCTCGGCGCGCGGCTCCGGCTCGACTCCGGCACGCTCTCCCCGCTGCTCAAGCGGCTGGAAGCGGCCGGCCTGGTGGTGCGTACCCGCTCGGCGGCCGATGAGCGCCGGGTCGAGGTGGGCCTCACCGACCGGAGCCGGGCGCTGCGGGAGCGGATGGCGGACGTGCCGATGCGGGTGGCCGTGGCCACCGGCCTCACCGAGGCCGAACTGGTCGGCCTCCGCGACACGCTCACCCGGGTCACCGAGACGATCCACCGACCGAAGGAGCAGTGACAATGCAGGTCCTCTACACCGCGTCCGCCAAGGCCACCGGCGACGGCCGGGACGGCCACGTCCGCACCTCCGACGGCACCGTCGAGCTGGACCTCGCCGTGCCGAAGGAGATGGGCGGCGCCGGCGGCGCGGCCAACCCCGAGCAGCTCTTCGCGGCCGGCTACGCGGCCTGCTTCCACTCCGCGCTGCGCATCGTCGCCCGCCAGGCCAAGGCGGACGTCGCCGGCTCGGTCGTCGAGGCCGAGGTGGGCATCGGCCCGAACGGCAGCGGCGGCTACGGCCTGACCGTGACACTGGTGGTGGACCTGCCCGCCGTCGAGCGCTCGGCCGCCGAGAAGCTGGTCGAGGCGGCCCACCAGGTCTGCCCCTACTCGAACGCGACCCGCGGCAACATCGAGGTCGCGCTGACCGTCCGGGAGGCCCTGTGAGCAGCGTGAACCGGGAGATCCACCTGGCCTCCCGCCCCGAGGGCTGGCCGACCGCCGACAACTTCCGGCTGGTCACCACCGAGGTGCCGACGCCGGGTCCGGGCCAGGTCGTGGTGCGCAACCAGTTCATGTCCGTCGACCCGTACATGCGGGGGCGGATGAACGACGTCAAGTCGTACGTGCCGCCGTTCGCGCTCGACGCCCCGCTCGACGGCGGCGCGATCGGTGAGGTGGTGGCCGGCGAGGCCGCTGGCGTCAAGCCCGGCGACGTCGTGCTGCACGGCCTGGGCTGGCGCGAGTACGCGCTTGTCGACGCGACGGCCGTCCGCAAGGTCGACGCCGGCCTCGCGCCGGTCAGCGCCTACCTGAGCGTGCTCGGCATGACCGGGCTGACCGCGTACGCCGGGCTGCTCGACGTGGCCGCCATGAAGCCCGGCGAGACCGTCTTCGTCTCCGGCGCGGCCGGCGCGGTGGGGTCGATGGTCGGGCAGATCGCGAAGCTGCGCGGCGCCGGCCGGGTGATCGGCAGCGCCGGCTCCCGGGCCAAGGCCGAGCGGCTCACCGCGCTCGGTTTCGACGCCGCCTTCGACTACCACGACGGGCCGGTGTACGAGCAGCTCAAGGCCGCCGCGCCGGACGGCGTCGACGTCTACTTCGACAACGTCGGCGCGGACCATCTGGAGGCCGCGATCGGGGCGATGAACCTGCACGGCCGGGCCGCGATCTGCGGCATGATCGCCCAGTACAACTCGGCCGAGCCGCCGGCCGCCCCGCGCAACCTGGCGCTGGTGATCGGCAAGCGGCTGACGCTGCGCGGATTCCTCGTCGGTGACCACGGTCACCTGCGTGAGCAGTTCGTGCAGGAGGTGGCCGGCTGGCTGCGCGAGGGCCGCCTGTCGTACGACGAGACGGTGATCGACGGCATCGAGCAGGCCCCGGACGCGTTCCTCGGCCTGCTGCGCGGCGAGAACCTCGGCAAGATGCTCGTCCGCCTCTGACGCCCCGCGCGAGCGGCGGTGACCGGCCGCCCCGGCCGGCCGCCGCCGCTTCCGCGTTGGCTAGGCTTTCCGGCATGACGGTGGCGGTGCGGGTCATTCCCTGTCTGGACGTGGACGCCGGACGGGTGGTCAAGGGCGTCAACTTCGTCGACCTGCGGGACGCCGGCGACCCGGTGGAGCTGGCGGCGGCGTACGACCGGGCCGGCGCGGACGAGCTGACGTTCCTCGACGTCACCGCCTCGTCCAGCGACCGCGGCACGATGCTCGACGTGGTCCGGCGCACCGCCGAGTCGGTGTTCATCCCGCTGACCGTGGGCGGTGGCATCCGGCAGGTCGCCGACGTCGACACGCTGCTGCGGGCCGGGGCGGACAAGGTCGGGGTGAACACCGCGGCCATCGCCCGGCCGGAGCTGATCGCCGAGATCGCCGACCGGTTCGGCCGCCAGGTGCTGGTGCTCTCGCTGGACGTGCGTCGGGCCCCGGCCGGGGTGACGCCCAGCGGCTTCGAGGTCACCACGCACGGCGGGCGGCGTGGCACTGGCCTGGACGCGGTGGCGTGGGCCGCGCGCGGCGCCGAGCTGGGTGCCGGCGAGATCCTGCTCAACTCGATGGACGCCGACGGCACCAAGGCCGGCTTCGACCTGCCGCTGATCCAGGCGGTCCGCGACGTGGTCGAGGTGCCGGTCGTCGCCAGCGGTGGCGCGGGCGCGGTGGCGCACTTCCCGCCGGCGGTCGGCGCGGGCGCCGACGCGGTGCTCGCGGCCAGTGTCTTCCACTTCGGCGAGCTGACCGTCGGCGAGGTCAAGGACGCCCTGCGCGGCGCCGGTCACCCGGTGCGCTGACCCTCTCCCGCGGCGGTCAGGGCCGGCCGGAGCGCCCCTCGGGGGACCGGCGGGGCATCGGGATGGAACGGACCACGTACTCCTGGACGGCGGCGGCGTGGTCGTCCTCGGCGAGCTGCCACTCGGACTCGGCCGGCGGATGCCGGCGGGTCAGCACGCCCTGCACCGTGTCGACGGTGGTGCCCAGCCCGGCGCTGGGTCGGGTGCGCCAGAGCCGCTCACCGTCCGGGGTGACCCGGAACCAGCCGTCGGAGACGCTGACCAGGCCGGCGCCGACGAGCCGCCGGACCGCCCCCTCGACCTCGTGCCGCTCGGGAATGGCCTGGTTGAGGTGGTCGGCGGTGGAGAGGACGTCGGCGAGGCGTACCCCTTCGGGGCGGCGTGTGGCGGCGGCCCGGCGGTGCCGGCCGGCGCCGCTCGCGATGACCAACGCCACGAAGATCCAGGCGTCGCTCCAACGCCATCCGTTGTCCCCCATGCACGAATGATGCCCGCCCGCGACGGCGGAGAAAACACCTGGTTTTGCCGCCGTGCGTCGTCGCAGCTCAGCGCGCTCCGGGCCGGCCCGCGCGGTGGCGGTCGGCCCGAACGCGCTCACGCAGCGTAGGCGCGGACCGGTCGGGCCGGGATCGCGAAGATCGGGATGAAGAACTGGGCGAGCGGCCCGATGGCGAGCGCGTAGGCCACCGTACCGAGACCGACCGTGCCGCCGAGCAGCCAGCCGAGGGCGAGCACGGTGACCTCGATGGCGGTCCGGACCAGCCGGAGCGACAGGCGCGGGCGGCGGGCGACCAGGCCGGTCATCAGGCCGTCGCGCGGTCCGGGGCCGAGCCCGGCGCCCAGGTAGAGGCCGGTGGCGGCACCGTTGGCGACGATGCCGACCACCAGCAGCGCGGCGCGTACCGGCAGGCCCTCGCCCGGCGGCAGCACGGTCAGGGTGCCGTCGACGACCAGCCCGATCACCACCACGTTGCTGATCGTGCCGAGCCCGGGGCGCTGCCGCAGCGGGATCCAGAGCAGCAGCACCACGGCGCCGACGGCGATGGTGACCGTGCCGAAGGAGAGGCCGGTCTGCCGGGCCAGCCCCTGGTGGAACACGTCCCACGGGTCCAGGCCGAGCCCGGACCGGACCATCAGCGCCATGCTGAGCCCGTAGAGGACCAGACCGGCGTAGAGCTGGGTGAGCCGCCGTGCCGGCCGGTGCCGGAGATTGCCAAGCTGTGCCATGCATGCCACCCTAGGGTCCAATTGGCGGAGCCGGAGAGGCCAATCAGGGAGGAGTGGCCATGACCAGCCAGGTGCGCGGTGTCCAATTGGCGCGGCTGCTCGGCCAGTGGCACGCGCTGCCCGGCCGCCGTCGCAGCCCCGACTACGTCGCGCTCGCCGCCGCCGTCCGCGGCCTGCTCGCCGACGGTCGGCTGCCCCTGGGGGTACGCCTGCCGGCCGAGCGGGAACTGGCCGAGGCGCTGCGGATCAGCCGGACCACCGTCACCGCCGCGTACCGGGAACTGCGGGAGAGTGGCCACCTGGCGAGCCGACGCGGGGCCGGGAGCTGGACCATGCTGCCGGGCACCCACCGGGTGGCCAGCACCGGACTCTGGACGCCGCTCGACGACCGGGACATGATCGACCTCGGGGTCGCCGCGCTCTCCGCCCCGCCGCAGCTCGTCCCCGCCGCCCGGGCGGCGGCCGAGGACCTGCCCCGCTATCTCGGCGGCGCCGGCTACCACCCCACCGGCATCATCGAGCTGCGCGAGGCGGTGGCCCGCGGCTACACCGAGCGCGGCCTCCCCACCAGCCCCGAGCAGATCATGGTCACCAGCGGCACCCAGCACGCGCTGGACCTGGTGCTCCGGCTGGCGCTGTCCCCCGGCGGCGGGGTGCTGGTGGAGTCGCCCACCTACCCCAACGCGCTCGCCGCGCTCGCGGCCCGGCGGGCCCGGATCGCCACGCACGGGCTCTCCGACGACGGCTGGGACGCCGACCTGCTGCTCGGCAGCCTCCGGCAGACCCGGCCCAAGCTGGCGTACGTGATCCCGGAGTTCCACAACCCGACCGGTCACCTGATGGCGGCCGACCTGCGCGAGCGGCTGGTCGGCGCGGCCCACGCGGCCGGTACCGACCTGGTCGTCGACGAGTCCTTCGTCGACCTGCCGCTGGACGGCACGCCGCTGCCGCCGCCGGTGGCCGTCTTCGACAGGCACTCCCGGGTGATCAGCATCGGCGGGATGAGCAAGCCCTACTGGGGCGGGCTGCGGATCGGCTGGGTACGCGCCTCCGCGCCGCAGGTGCAGCGGCTGGCCGCGGCCCGGGTCGGCGTGGACATGGCCAGTCCGGTCCTCGACCAGCTCGTCGCGGTGCACCTGCTGGCCCAGGCGCCGGCCATCGTGGCGGCCCGCCGGACCCAGCTCGCCGGCCAGCGGGACGCGCTGGTCGCCGCGCTCGCCGACCGACTGCCCGACTGGCGGTTCCGGGTGCCGCGCGGCGGCGTCACGCTCTGGGCCGAGCTGGACGGCCCGATCTCCAGCGCGTTGGCCCGGGCGGCCGAGGAGGTCGGCGTACGGCTGGCGCCCGGTCCCCGGTTCGGCCTGGACGGCACGCTGGAGCGGTTCCTCCGGCTGCCGTTCACGCTGCCGGCCGCGGAGCTGGCGGAGGCGGTCGGGCGGCTCGCCGCGGTCCGCTACGACCTGGACCGGGCCGGCCGGCCGCAGTGGCGGGAGCCGAGCGTCATCGCCTGAGCGACAGTGCCCGTTCCGGTGGTTGCCGGCCGAACCGGATCCCCGCCCGGCGGCGGGCCCGCAGACTGCCCGGGTGGGGAACCGGAGCGACGCCCGCTGGTCGTGGGCGCTCCGCGCCGCCGCGCCCGGCTCCCGCACCACCCGGCTGGAGCTCTTCTACGACCTGGTCTTCGTCTTCGCGTTCCTCAGCGTCACCACGCTGACCGCCACCGAACTGACCCCGGCCAACCTCTACCGCTTCCTGCTGGTGCTGGCGCTGCTCTGGTGGTCGTGGACCGGCTTCGCGCGGGTGGGCAACGCCTGCCGCGCCGACCAGGGCATGCTGCCGCTGGTCGGCTTCGTGACCGTGGCGGCGACGTTCCTGCTCGTGCTCAGCGCGCCGGGCGCGTTCCAGGACCGCCCGGGCGGCCTGCCCGGCCCGCTGGTCTTCGCCGGCTGCTACTTCGTGATCCGGATGGCCCAGCTCACCGTGTTCGGCCGGGTGGACCGGGCCGACCCGGCCCGGCGCCGGCGGTTCCTGCTGCGCGTCCTGGTGCCGGTCGTGGCCACCGTGCTGCTCGTGGTCGCCGGCGCCGTCCGGGCCTGGCTGCCCGAGGGCCGGTTCGCGGTCGGGCTGCAACTGGCGCTCTGGACGCTGGCGGTGCTGGTCGAGTACGTGGTCGGCACCACCGTGGCCTGGCACTGGTGGGTGGTGGTCTCGGCCGGGCACTGGGCGGAACGGCACGCGCTGATGGTGCTGGTCGCGCTCGGCGAGTCGATCATCGCGCTGGGGCTCGGCCCGAAGACCGGACTGCCGCTGACCGGCCCGGTGGCGGTGGCCGCGCTGCTCGGCATCGCGATCGTGGCGGCGCTGTGGTGGGCGTACTTCGACACGCTGGCGTTCGCGCTGGAGCAGGCGCTGCACCACGCCCGGGACCGGGACGCCCGGCTGCGGCTGAGCCGCTCGGTCTACACGTTCCTGCACCTGCCGATGGTCACCGGGACGATCCTCTACGCGCTCGGCCTCAAGGACCTGCTCGCCGAGGTCGCCGACCCGGCCACCCCGCCCTGGGGATGGGCGCTGGGTGGCTTCTGGGGCAGCGTCCTCTTCGGCGGGGTGGCGCTCTACCTGCTCAGCATCGCCGGCTGCTGGTGGTTGGCGGTGCGCGAGCTGCACCGTCCGCTGCTGGTCACGGTGGCGGCGCTGGTCGCGGTCGGCCCGTTCGCGTTCCGGGTCCCGGAGGTGGCCGCGCTGGGCGTGCTGGCGGTGCTCGCCGGTGCCGGCGTCACCTGGGAGACGCGCAGCGAGGACGGCCGCCGCCGCCGGGTGCGTCAGCTCGCGCTGGAGGAGCAGTTGGCCGCCGAGGCCGAGCAGAGCCGGTGGCGCCGGGAACACCTGTGACCGGCGCGGGCCGCCGGGGCCGGTCCCGCGCCGGGGGCAGCTCACAGCTCGGCGAGCGTGCCCTCGTACATCTTGTCGATCTCGCCGGCGAAGTTGGTCTCCACGCTGCGGCGCTTGATCTTCAGCGACGGGGTGACCTCGCCGTCGGCGATGGTCAGGTCGCGGGGGAGGATCGTCACCTTCTTGATCGTCTCCCAGCGGTTGAGCTTGGCGTTCAGCTCGTCCACGTAGCCCTCGACCATCGTCCGCGCCTGCGGCGAGGTGACGATCGTGGTGTAGTCGCGACCTTCGAGGTCGGTGCCGACGGCCCAGGCCGCGATCGCGTCCGGGTCCAGCGTGACCAGCATGGTGCAGTAGTTGCGGGCCTGCCCGATCACCACCGCCTGCGAGGTGTACGGGCAGATCGCCTTGAACATGCCCTCGATGTGCGACGGCGCGACGTACTTGCCGCCGGACGTCTTGACCAGGTCCTTCTTGCGGTCGGTGATGCGCAGGTAGCCGTCGTCGTCGAGCGTGCCGATGTCGCCGGTGCGGAAGAAGCCGTCGTCGGTGAACGCCTCGGCGGTCTCCCCGGGCAGGTTGTGGTAGCCGCGCATCACCGGCCGGCCGCGGACCAGGATCTCGCCGTCGGTGTCGATCCGGCACTCCAGGTCGCCCATGGCCCGGCCCACGCTGCCGATCTTGAGGCCGTCCGGCGGGTTGACGAACGCGCCGGCGCTGGTCTCGGTGAGGCCGTACCCCTCCGAGATGGGCAGGTTGGCGGCGGCGAAGAAGGTGGCGATCTCCTTGCTCAGCGGCGCCGCGCCGGAGACCAGGACCCGCATCCGGCCGCCGAGCCGGGCCTGGAGCTTGCTGAAGACCAGCTTCTCGGCGAGCGCGTACTTCATCCGCAGCCCGGCCGGGACCGGCTTGCCGGCCTGCTCCAGCGCGACCTTCTCCTTGCCGACCGCGACCCCCCAGCCGAATATCTTCGCCTTCGCGCCGCCCGCGCCCTGCGCGGTGGTGACCGCCTTGTTGTAGACCTTCTCGAAGACCCGGGGGGCGCCGCACATCAGCGTCGGCCGGACCACGCCGAGCAGCTCGACCAGCTTGTCCACCCGGCCGTCGACGTAGGTGGGCAGCCCGACGTGGGTGGCGCCGCAGAGCAGCGTCTTGCCGAACGAGTGGGACAGCGGCAACCACAGGTATTGCAGGTCCTCGACGCGCAGCAGGCCCAGCTCGGCCTGCGCCACGCCCTCCCAGCACCACCCGCCGTGCAGCAGCTCCACGCCCTTGGGCCGGCCGGTGGTGCCCGAGGTGTAGATCAGGGTGGCCAGGTGGTCCGGGCCGATGCCGGCGACCAGCTCGTCGATCAGGCCGGGCGTGGCGGCCAGCGCGGCGGTGCCGCGTTCCTCCAGCTCGGCGAGCGTGAGCTGTTCGACGGTGGCCGCCGGGTCGGCCGCGCCGTCGAGAAGCACCACGTGGGTCAGCGCCGGCAGCTCCGCGCCGGCGACCTTCGCGGCCTGGGCCGGGTTCTCCGCGAACAGCACCCGCGACCCCGAGTCGGCGAGGATGTACGCCGCCTCCTCGGGCTCGGTGGTGGGGTAGACGGTGGTGGTGGCCCCGCCGGCGCACATCACGCCGAAGTCGGCGAGCACCCACTCCAGCCGCGTGTTGGCCAGGATCGCCACCGGATCCTCGAGGCCCACACCGAGCCCGTGCAGCCCGGCCGCGATCGCCTTGGCGCGCTGCCCGACCTGCTCCCACGTCAACCAGACCGGGCCCGAGTCGTCGGGTGCGGGGTGGGCGAAGGCGTGCCGGTCGGGGGAGTCCGCCACGCGCTTGAGGAACATGTCCGGTACGGAACGGTACGGTACATCGAGAGCCATCGTGGAAGCCGCCTTCAGGGGTGGAGGGACGTGACGGGGGTCACGCCGGTCTGCGGTTACCGAAGAGTATTGCCTGCACCGGGGCAGCGGCTAGTGCGGATCGGCCGGGGTTCGGGCTCAGGCGTACCGGGCGGCGGCGCGGGACCAGTCGTAGGTGGCCCGGATCCAGTCCCGGCGGGTGGCCAGGAACGCGCGCACCCCGTCGTCGGCCGCGACGGCCAGCGCCGCGTCCCGTTCCGCGTACGCCGCCAGCGCCGCGTTGAACCGGGTCGCCGCCGCGCGTAGCGCCGCCGCCTCGTCCTGACCGGTCTCGCCGGCGATCGTGGTGACCAGGTTGTGCGCCGGTGGGGCGACGCCGCGTTCCTTGCCGTAGGAGAACAGGTCGTTGCACCAGCAGACCAGGTCGGTGGCGAGCGAGTCCAGCGCGGCCAGCGCCGGATCGGCCCGCCGGGCGGGGCCGGGACGCGCCGGGTGGGTCAGGTCGGTCACCGTGAAGCTGGGCCGTACGCCGCCGGTGTGCCGGCGCATCTGCACGTACTCGGCCACCCCGGGCACCCGCCGGTGCTCCCGGTTGGCCGCCTCCCAAAGCAGCGCCAGCAGATATTCGCGCAACTGGCTGACCAGGCGCAGCAGCAGCGCGGGCCGTTGCGCGTCCCGGGCCCGGCGGCACAGGTCGTGCAACGCCACCGCGAGCGGGCCGGCGCCGGCCGGGGTGGGCGCGGCCGGGTCGCCGTGCCGGTCCAGCACGCTCAGCAGCGCCGCCACGGTGGGGGCCAGCCGGGTGGGGTCGGTGCCCAGGCCGTCGTCGTCGCAGGCGTCGTCCACCACGAACAGCCAGTTGATCAGGTCGGTGAGCAGGCGTAGGCCCACCGGGGACGCCTCCGGGCCGGCCCGGGCGGCCAGTTCCGCGGCGTGCGCACCGGCCAGCCGGAGGCGCCCGGCCGGGTCACCGACCAGACCGAGGTCGCGTGCCCAGTCGGCGCTCTCCACGGTGACCCGCTCGACGGCGGGGTGCCGCCGCGCCGGGAAGGGCGGTTCGTGCAGCGCCGAGAGCGCGAAGCCACGCATCCGTGCCCCCTGTCCGTCGCCCGCGAGGCCGGGCGGCGGGCAGGAGCGTACGGCAGGATGCATCGGTGTTCGTCACTGGCTGGAGGATTTTTCATCATAAGTCGGTCACCACGCGCCTACTGCGGGTCACAATCCCAGCTCGGCGGCGCGCAGCCGGTCCGCCGGGCCGGCCGGACCCTCCACCTGGACCCGGGACACCCGCTGCCGGCCGGTGAGGAACAGCACCAGCTCGCCCGGCGCGCCCACCAGCCGCAGCCGCTCACCGCCCCGACCCACCCGCAGCTCCCCGTGGCCCGGCGCCTGCACCAGCACCTCGGCCGGAAAACGCCGCAGTGTCGTCCGGGCCAGCAGGGCGACCCGCTTCCAGAGCGCCGCCTGCTGCCCGACCGGCAGGTCGCGCGGATGCCAGCCGGGCCGGGCGCGGCGCACGTCCTCGTGATGGATGAAGAACTCCAGGCCGTTGACCAGCTCGTCGGTGAGCGGGTTGCTCACCGGGCTCCACACCGGCGGCCGGCGGACCCGGGCGACCAGGTCGGCGTACGGGCCGGCGGCGACCCGGCGGCGGACCGCCTCGCCGTGGGCCCGCAGCGGCGGCAGCAGGATCCCACCGGCCGCGTCCGGCCGGCGCTCCCGCACCAGCAGATGCGCCGCCAGGTCACGGGTGGTCCACCCCTCGTTGACCGTCGGCGCGTCCGGTCCCAGTTCCAGCATCAGGTCGGCGAGCGCCTCGCGCTCCGCTCGGGCGTACCGCGGCATGGCCCGATCGTAGGCCCGCCCGGCCGGATCGGCGCGCCATGACCGGCGCGGCGTCCCCGGGCCGACCGGCCGCCGCCCGCCGTCGGTCCCGCGATTCGCGGGAACGTGACGTCGGACATATCCCGTCCGGGTCGGCGGAGGTGGCGGCGAGCGGTAAGGATGGGGAAGAAAAAGGTGGCTTACGGCGGGGGAGAGCGTGGCGAGCGGGACAAGTCGGGACGTGCTCGGCAAGGGGCTCAGGGTGCTCGGCCGGGCGATCCGGGAGCAACCGCGGATCTTCGCGGTGGCGGTCAGCGGCAGCGTGCTCTTCGGCCTCCTCGTCATCGCCAGCGCGTACGTGATCGGCGCGGTGGTCGGCGACGTGGTGGTGCCGGCGGTCGAACGCGGCGCGGTGGCCGGCGGCGCCCTCGCGCTCGCCGCGTCGGCGCTGTTCGGGATCAGCGTGCTGCGGGTGGTCGGCATCTTCGGCCGGCGGCTCGGCGCCGGCTACATGCAGTACCGGCTCCAGGCCGCCTACCGTCGCCGGGTCACCCGCCGCTACCTGGACCTGCCGCTGGCCTGGCACCACCGCAACTCCACCGGCACGCTGCTGTCCAACGCCAACTCCGACGTGGAGGCCGCTTGGTACCCGATCGCGCCGCTCCCGTTCGCGGTCGGCACGCTGGTGATGCTGGTCGGCGCCGTGGCCTCGCTGTTCGTCACCGACTGGGCGCTCGCCCTGGTCGGCCTCGCCGTCTTCCCCGCGCTGTTCGCGCTCAACGTGGTCTACTCCCGCCGGATGGCGCCCCGCCAGGCCCGCGCCCAGCGGCTGCGGGCCGAGGTCAGTGGCATCGCGCACGAGAGCTTCGACGGCGCGCTGGTGGTCAAGACCATGGGCCGCGAGTCCCAGGAGACGGCCCGCTTCGCGGCCCGCGCCGGTGAGCTGCGCGACGCGTTGATCTCCGTCGGCCGGCTGCGCGGCGTCTTCGACCCGATGCTGGAGACACTGCCCAGCCTCGGCACGCTCGCCGTGCTGGTGGTCGGCGCGGTCCGGCTCCAACAGGGCGCGATCACCGTGACCGAGCTGGTCAGCGTCGCGTTCCTGTTCACCGTGCTGGCCTTCCCGGTGCGGGCGATCGGCTGGGTGCTGGCCGAGTTGCCGCGCAGCGTCGCCGGCTGGGAGCGGGTCAGCCGGGTCCTGGAGGCCACCGGCGAGATGCCGTACGGCGACGTGACGCTCGACCCGACCGGCCGGGAGCCGGCCACGCTGGGCTTCTCCGACGTCCACTTCGGCTACGAGCCGGCCGAGGCGCACCTGCCCGGCACGGAGGTGCTCGGCGAGGTGACGTTCACGGTGCCGGCCGGGAAGACGGTCGCCCTGGTCGGGCCGACCGGCGCCGGCAAGTCCACCATCGCGTCGCTGGCCGTGCGCCTGGTCGACCCGCGGACCGGCCGGATCACGCTGGACGGCGTCGACGTGCGGGACCTGACCGCCGCCTCGCTCGCCGCCACGGTGGCGCTGGTGGCCCAGGTGCCGTTCGTCTTCGACGACACGGTCCGCGCCAACATCACGCTCGACCGGGCCGGCATCGGCGACGACGAGGTGTGGGCCGCGCTGCGGCTGGCCGAGGCGGACGGCTTCGTCGCCGCGCTGCCGGACGGGCTGGACACCATGGTCGGCGAGCGGGGCACCTCGCTCTCCGGCGGGCAGCGGCAGCGGCTCACGCTGGCCCGGGCGCTCGCCGGCCGTCCCCGGCTGCTGGTGCTCGACGACGCCACCAGCGCCGTCGACCCGCGGGTCGAGGCCGCCATCCTGGCCGGCCTGCGCGCGCCCACCGATGGTGGGGCGCCCGCGTCGATCCTGGTGGTCGCCTACCGGCGGGCCACCATCGCGCTCGCCGACGAGGTGATCTACGTGGAGCAGGGCCGGGTGGTCGCCCGCGGCACCCACCCCGAGCTGCTGGCCACCGTGCCCGGGTACGCCGACCTGGTCACCGCGTACGAGCAGGCCGAGCAGGAACGCGAACAGAACCGCACGTACGACGAGGTCACGCCGGTGCCCTCCGGCCTGGAGATGGAGGTGGACCGGTGAGCGCGAGCACGGCCGAGGCGGCGGAGGCGACCGAGTCGACCTGGGGGACGCTGCGGCGGGGGCTGGCGCTCTCCCCGGAGCTGAAGACCGGGCTCGCCGGCACGTTGGCGTTGGCGCTGGTCTACATGGTCGGCCGGGTGGCGGTGCCGGTGGCGGTGCAGCGCGGCATCGACCACGGCATCGTCGGCGGGCTCGACCTGAACGTCATCTCGCTGACCGTGGCGGTCACCGTCGGCGTGCTGGTGGTCACCACCGCCTGCGGCTACCTGATGATGCGCCGGCTGTTCACGGTCAGCGAGACCGCGCTGGCCGGCGTGCGCACCCGCGCGTTCCGGCACGTGCACGACCTGTCCATGCTGCACCAGCAGTCCGAGCGGCGCGGGTCGCTGGTCTCCCGGGTCACCAGCGACGTCGACCAGATCACCCAGTTCCTCCAGTGGGGTGGCGTGATCCTCATCGTCAACCTGGGGCAGCTGCTGGTGACCACCGCCGTGATGCTCGCGTACTCCTGGCAGTTGACGCTCGTGGTGCTCGTCGCGTTCGCGCCAGCGGTGCTGGTGATCCGGCAGTTGCAGCGCCGGCTCGCCGGCGCGTACGGGCTGGTCCGGCAGCGGACCGGCACGCTGCTCGGCGCGATCGGCGAGAGCGTGGTGGGCGCGCCGGTGATCCGGGCGTACGGGATCGCCGGGCGCACCGCCCGCCGGCTGGACACGGCGATCGACGGGCAGCGGGTGGCCCAGCAGCGGGCGATCCGGATCAGCATCCTGGGCAGCTCGGTCGGTGAGCTGGCCGCCGGCCTGGCGCTGGCCGGGGTGGTGGTGGTCGGGGTGAGCCTCGGCGTCGACCGCACGCTGTCGGTCGGTCAGCTCACCGCGTTCCTGTTCCTGGTCACGCTCTTCATCCAGCCGGTGCAGATCGCCACCGAGGTGCTCAACGAGGCGCAGAACGCGATCGCCGGCTGGCGCCGGGTGCTCGACGTGCTGGACGTCGCCCCGGACGTGGCCGACCCGGGCGAGCGGGGCCGGGAGCTGCCGGCCGGTCCGCTCGACGTCCGCTTCGCCCAGGTGACGTTCGCCTATCCGGGCGGGCCCCCGGTGCTGCACGACGTGACGCTGGACATCCCGGCGAAGAGCCGGGTGGCGGTGGTGGGCGAGACCGGCAGCGGCAAGACCACGTTCGCCAAGCTGCTCACCCGGCTGATGGACCCGACCGAGGGCGAGGTGCTGCTCTCCGGCGTCGACCTGCGTCAGGTGCGCTTCGACTCGCTGCGCGCCCGGGTGGTGATGGTGCCGCAGGACGGCTTCCTGTTCGACGCCACGGTCGGGGAGAACGTCCGCTTCGCCCGGCCGGACCTGTCCGACGCGCGGCTCACCGCCGCCTTCACCGAGCTGGGCCTGGCCGACTGGCTGGACGGGCTGCCGTCCGGGCTGGACACCCCGGTGGGCGAGCGCGGCGAGGCGCTCAGCGTCGGCGAGCGGCAGCTCGTGGCGCTGGCCCGCGCGTACGTGGCCGACCCGGACCTGCTGGTGCTGGACGAGGCGACCAGCGCGGTCGACCCGGCCACCGAGGTGCGCCTGCAACGCACGCTGGACGCGGTGACCCGGGGGCGCACCACGCTGGCCATCGCGCACCGGCTCTCCACCGCGCAGGCGGCGGACGAGGTGATCGTGGTGGACCGGGGCCGGATCGTGCAGCGCGGCCCGCACGAGGAGCTGGTGCGCGACACCGACTCGGTCTACGCCCTGCTCTACGCCTCGTGGCTGGAGCAGACCCGCTGATCTGGCCACCCCGAACTCCCGCGATCGTGCACGTTCGGTCCCCAGTAGATCAGCGCACGTCGCCGGTGAGGTAGCGCTGGACCGTCGGGCCGGCGGCGGCCACCAGCGTCGCCGGCTCGGCGCCGGCGATCGGTTCGAGGCGGATCACGTACCGCATCAGGGCCAGCCCGGCGAGCTGGGTCGCCACCAGCCCGCCACGCAGCGGCAGCTCCGCCGGGTCGACCTCGAGGTGGTCGAGCACCCGCCGCAGCACCTGGGTGACCAGGAACTCCCGCAGCAGGCGGGCGGTCCACTCGTTGCTCACCGCCGAGCGCAGCAACGCCACCCCCGCGGCGCCGACCGGCGAGTCCCATACCTCGAGGAACGTGCGGACGAGCCGCTCGCCGATGCCCTCCGGCCCGCCCGCGAGAACCGTCGGCAGCAGCCGCGCCGGGTCCACCGGGAACGCCATGGCCGCCCGGAAGAGGTCCTCCTTGGCGCCGAAGTAGTGGTGCACCAGCGCCGGGTCCACGCCGGCGGCGGCGGCGACCGCCCGGATCGTGGTGGCGTCGAAGCCGCGCTCGGCGAACGCGTCCCGGGCCGCGGCGAGGATCGCCTCCCGGGTGTCCGGGTTGCCGGGCCGCCGCCCGGTGCGCCGTGGGCTCATCCGCTGCGCCGGCGCAGCGTCGCGGCGGCCAGCACCAGCGCGAGCACCGCCGCGCCGGCCACGATCGCCACGTCACGCCACATGGTGCCGGTCGGGTCGGCGTGCGCGCCGACCTCCTGGAGCGCCTCGACCGCGTACGACAGCGGCAGCACGTCGCTGACGGCCTGGAGCCAGCCGGCCATCTGGCCGCGGGGCACGAACAGCCCGCAGAGCAGCAGTTGCGGGGCGACCACGACCGGCATGAACTGCACCGCCTGGAACTCGGTGCGGGCGAACGCCGAGCAGAACAGGCCCAGCGCCACGGCCAGCACCGCGTTCACGCCGGCGATCAGCACCACCAGCCACGCGCTGCCGGCGGTGTCCAGCCCGAACACCCGGTAGGCCACCACCGAGGCGACGGTGGACTGGAGCACCCCGGCCAGGCCGAACGCGATGCCGTAGCCGAAGAGCAGGTCCAGCTTGCCCAGCGGCGTGGTGAGCAGCCGTTCCAGCGTGCCGGTGGTGCGCTCGCGGAGCATGGCGATGCTGGTCACCAGGAACATGATGATGAACGGGAAGAAGCCCAGCATGATCAGCGCGACCCGGTCGAACGTGCTCGGCGCACCGGGTGGGGTGGGCTGGTCGACGTACATGAAGTAGACCAGCGTGAGCAGCACGGCCGGCACCACGAGCAGCAGCGCCACGGTGCGCTTGTCGTGCCGGAGCTGGCGCAGGATCCGCCCGGTCGTGGCGGCCAGGATCCGCCCGGTCACGACGCGTCCTCCGACTCGCCGTCGCGGATCAGGCGCAGGAACGCCTCCTCCAGGTCGTCCACGCCGGTGGCGGCGCGGACCGCGGCCGGGGTGTCGTCGGCGACCAGCCGGCCCTCGCGGATCAGCAGCAGCCGGTCGCAGCGGGCCGCCTCGTCCATCACGTGGCTGGAGACCAGCAGCGTGGTGCCGGCGGCGGCCATGGCGTGGAACCGGGCCCACAGGTCGGCGCGCAGCACCGGGTCCTGGCCGACCGTGGGCTCGTCGAGGACGACCAGCTCCGGCTCGCCGACCAGGGCGCAGGCGAGCGAGGCGCGGCTGCGTTGGCCGCCGGAGAGCGTGCCGACGAGCTGGTCGGCGGCCTGGCCCAGGCCGACGTCGGTGACCGCGCGGTCCGCCTCGGCGCGGCCCCGACCCTGGAGTACGGCGAAGTAGCGGGCGTTCTCCCGGACCGTGAGGTCGGCGTAGACGCTCGGCGCCTGCGTCAGGTAACCCACCCGGTGGCGCAGCTCGGCCGTGCCGGCGGGTCGGCCGAGCACGTCGACCGTGCCGGCGTCGACCGTCTGCACGCCGACCACCGCGCGCATCAGCGTGGTCTTGCCGCTGCCGCTGGGCCCGAGCAGCCCGGTGACCGTGCCGCGGGGCACGGCGCAGCTGATGCCGTGCAGCACCCGCCGCCCACCCCGGTCGACCACCAGGTCACGGACCGACACCGCGTCGTCGTCCATGTCCGCCTCCGACAATTCATCAACTGTTGAAATCAACGGTAGGTGAATTCCACCGACCCGGCAATAGCTGTTGACTTCGAGTGGGCTCGAACTGGAAGCCTGGATCGGTGGACATCGGTATCCGGGAGAAGAGCCTCAGCGTCGGCGAGGCGGCGGAGCGGGTCGGCCTGACCACCTACACGCTGCGGTGGTACGAACAGGAGGGCCTCGTCGCGCCGGTCGGGCGGGACTCCGCCGGCCGCCGGCGCTACACCGAGGCGGACGTGAACTGGCTGTTCCTGCTGATCCGGCTGCGCCGGACCGGGATGCCGGTGCGCGACATGCGCCGCTACGCCGAGCTGGCCCGGCAGGGCGATCGCACGCTCGGCGCCCGGCGGGCGCTGTTCGAGGCGCACCGGGCCCGCGTGCTGGCCCGGATGGCCGAGTTGACCGAGGACCTCAAGGCGCTCGACCACAAGATCGATCTTTACCGGCAGGCAGAGGAGGAACTGGCATGATCACGCGACGGATGGGCGCGACCGGCCCGGAGGTCTCGGCCATCGGGCTGGGCTGCATGGGCATGAGCTTCGCCTACGGCGGCGCCGACGACGCCGAGTCGACCCGGACCCTGCACCGGGCCCTCGATCTCGGCATCAACCACCTCGACACCGCCGACATGTACGGCCTCGGGGCGAACGAGCGGCTGCTCGGCCCGGTCGTCCGGGCCCGGCGCGACGAGGTCTTCCTGGCCACCAAGTTCGGCAATCGTGCCGGCGGCGACAGCTTCGGCGGCACCGGCAGCCCGGGCGCCTTCGTGGACAGCAGCGCCGTTTGGGCCCGGCAGGCCTGCGACGCGTCGCTGGCCCGGCTCGGCGTCGACACCATCGACCTCTACTACCTGCACCGGCGCAACCCGGACACCCCGATCGAGGAGACCGTCGACGCGCTGGCCGAGCTCGTCCGGGCCGGCAAGGTGCGGCTGATCGGCCTCTCCGAGGTCAGCCCCGGCACCCTGCGGGCGGCGCACGCGGTGCACCCGATCGCGGCGGTCCAGATGGAATACTCCCTGTTCAGCCGCGATGTCGAGGGGGAGATGCTGGCCACCTGCCGGGAACTCGGCGTGTCAGTGGTGGCATACTCGCCGGTCGGGCGGGGGCTGCTGACCGGGTCCATCACCAGCCGGGAGCAGCTCGCCGAGGACGACTGGCGACGCACCGTGCCGCGGTTCGCCGACGGCAATCTCGACGTCAACCTGAAGCTGGTCGAGGCGGTCCGCGCGGTGGCCGCCGAGCTGGGCTGCACCCCGGCCCAGGCGGCGCTGGCCTGGCTGCTCGCCCAGGGCGAGGACGTGCTGCCGATCCCCGGCACCACGCGGGTCCGCCACCTGGCGGAGAACGCCGGCGCGGCGGACCTGCGGCTCACCCCGGAGCAGCGGGACCGGCTCGGCGGGGTGGTGCCCGCGGGCGCGGTCGCCGGAGAAAGGTACACACCGGCAGGAATGCGAACGGTCGGGCACTGACCTCCGCAGCGGACACGGGGTCCGGCATCGGTCATTGCGCCAAGATCGGACGTCCGGCACCATGGCGTCGTGGGTCCCGCTCCGTTGTCCGATACCGGTTTCCTCGACGACTGGGCCGCCCGCCTCCGGCAGGCCGCCGACCGGCCCGTCGTCGGCATCATGCTGCGGGGCAGCTACGCCCGGCGGGCCGCCACCGACCACAGCGACGTCGACCTCGACGTGCTGGTCGCCGCCGCTGACGAACGGCTCGGCGGCACCGCCCGGCCAGCCGTCGCCCCCGGGCCCGGGGTGCCGGATCCCGCTGTCGCCGGCACCCCGTACGCGGCCCGCCGCGCGTACCTGGGCGAGTTCGACGGCCGGCTGGTGCACGTCTCGGTGGCCTCCCGGGACGTCCGCTCCTGGGTGCACCGGCTCGGTCAGCCCGCCGACTGGGCGTTCGGGCTCCCGGTCACCGCGCCCGCCCGGCTGCTCTGGGCGGTGCCGGAGTGGCGTCGCCGGATCGACCTGCCGGTGCTCTGCCAGCCCGCCGACGAGCCGCGCCTGGAAGACCTGATCGCCACGCTCGGCAAGGTGGCCGGGGCGCACTGGGCCGGCGACGCGATCGGGCTCCGGCTCGCCGCGGCCGACCTGGCCCGGCTCTGCCCCTCGGTGCTCCGGCTGGTCAACCCGTCGGTCCGGGTGGTGTCCCGGCGGGCCGCCCTGACCGCCGCGCTGGACCTGCCGGTGGCCCCGCCCGGCTACCGCGCCGACATGCTGCTCTGCCTCGGGCTGCGCGCCGGCGACCCGGCCGAGGTCGGTGCCGCCGCCGGCCGCCTGGTCACCGGCATCGTCCCGCTGGTCCGCCCGTACGCCGGGGAGGTCGCCGCGGTGGCCGGCGCGGACCTGGCCGACGCGCTGGCGGACGGCCGGGTGGACCGCTACCTCGGTCAGCTGAGCCGGGCGCTGCACGCGCCGCCGCCCGCCACCCGGGACACGTCGACGGTGCCCGCGCCGCGTGCGGGAGAATGGTCAACCGTGCCCGCCTCTGACGCGCCCGTGACCGGCGCTCCCGCCCGCGCCGCGGCCCCCGGCCCGGCCCGCCCCTCCCGGCTCGACCCGGCCATCGCGGCCAAGCTCCGACGCACCCCGGACGGGCTGGTCGCCGCCGTGGTCCGCGCCCACGACTCGGGTGAGGTGCTGATGGTCGCCTGGATGGACGACGAGGCGCTGCACCGCACGCTCACCAGCGGCCGGGCCACCTACTGGTCGCGCAGCCGGGGGGAGTACTGGGTCAAGGGCGCCACCTCGGGCCACCACCAGTACGTCCGCTCCGTCGCGTTGGACTGCGACGGCGACGCGCTGCTGGTCAGCGTGGAGCAGGTCGGCGCGGCCTGCCACACCGGGCACCGCACCTGCTTCTTCACCGACCTCCCGGTCAGCTCGCCGGAGGTGACCCCGTGACCGACGGCGCGGTCACCCCGGACCGGTCCGCCTTCACCGAGCTGGCCGCCCGCTGGCGGGTCGTGCCGGTCACCCGGCGGCTGCTCGCCGACGCCGAGACGCCGGTCGGGGTCTACCGCAAGCTCGCCGGTGGGCCCGGCACGTTCCTGCTGGAGTCCGCCGAGCAGGGCGTCGGCTCGGCCGGGACGGCCTGGTCGCGCTACTCGTTCATCGGCGTCCGCAGCGGCGCCACGCTCACCGAGCGGGACGGCGAGGCGACCTGGACCGGCACGCCGCCGCCCGGCGTACCGACCTCCGGCGACCCGGTCACCGTGCTCCGGGAGACCGTCGCCGCGCTCGCCGGCCCGGCCTGGGACCCCGCCGGCGGCATGCCGCCGCTCACCGGTGGCCTGGTCGGCTACCTCGGCTACGACCTGGTCCGCCGCTTCGAGCGGTTGCCGGAGCTGACCGAGGACGAGCTGGACGTGCCCGAGCTGGGCATGATGCTCGCCACCGACCTGGTGGTGCTCGACCACTACGAGGGTTCGGCGATCCTGGTCGCCAACGCGGTGCTGCCGCCGCTCGACGCGTCCGACCGGCCGGCGCGGGTGGCTGCCGCCTACCACCACGCGGTGGGCCGGCTGGACGCGATGACCACCGCGCTGTCCCGACCGATTCCGCCCATGGTCTCCACAGTCGACCGGCCCGGCGTCGGCGAGGTGGTCAGCCGCACGCCCGAGGGCGGCTACCCCAAGGCGGTGGAGGCGGCCAAGGAGGCGATCCGGGCCGGCGAGTGCTTCCAGATCGTGCTCAGCCAGCGCTTCGAACGCGCCACCGACGCCGACCCGCTCGACGTCTACCGGGTGCTGCGCACCACCAACCCCAGCCCGTACATGTACCTGCTGCGCTTCGACGGCTTCGACATCGTCGGCTCGTCCCCGGAGGCGCACCTCAAGGTCAGCGCCGGTGCGGACGGGCGGCGCCGGGCGCTGCTGCACCCGATCGCCGGCACCCGGCCGCGCGGCGGCTCGCCCGACGCCGACGCCCGGCTCGCCGCCGAGCTGCTCGCCGACCCGAAGGAGCGCGCCGAGCACGTGATGCTCGTCGACCTGGGCCGCAACGACCTGGGTCGGGTCTGCCGGCCGGGCACCGTCGAGGTGCCGGAGTTCGCCACCATCGAGCGCTACAGCCACGTCATGCACATCGTCTCGACGGTGGTCGGCGAGCTGCGCGACGACCGTACCGCGTTCGACGCGCTGGCCGCGACGTTCCCCGCCGGCACGCTCAGCGGCGCGCCGAAGGTGCGCGCCATGGAGATCATCGAGGAGTTGGAGCCGGTCCGTCGCGGCGTCTACGGCGGCACTGTCGGCTACTTCGCGTTCGGCGGCGACCTGGACATGGCGATCGCCATCCGTACCGCGCTGATCCGCGACGGCCGGGCCTACGTGCAGGCCGGCGCCGGGGTGGTGGCCGATTCCGATCCCGCCGCCGAGGACCAGGAGACCCGGAACAAGGCCGCCGCCGTGCTCGCCGCCATCGCCGCCGCCGAGACGCTACGGCCGGCCCGATGAGCGCGCCCGACACCGCCGCGGCCGGCCCGCCCGCCGTCCGGGGCCGGCGCGAGCTGGCGTACGCGATGCTTCTCTGCCTGGCCGGCGCGGGCCTGGCCGCCTGGGCGGTGACCCGGAGCTGGTCGGTCGACCCGACCGCCCGCGACTCCCTCGCGCCCGGCCGGGCGACCCGCACCGGCGCGGACCTGCTGCCGTGGGTGTCGGCGCTGGCCTACGTCGGGCTGGCCGGCGGCGGCGCGGTGCTGGCGACCCGGGGTCGGCTGCGCCGGCTGCTCGGCGTGGTGCTGACGGTCGTCGGGCTGGCCGTCGCGGTCGGCGGCGGGGTCGGCCTCACCGAGGCCGGGGTGAGCCGGCACTGGCCGGCGCTGGTGCTGGCGGGCGGTCTGGCGCTGGCGACCGGCGGGGCGGGCACCGCGTGGCGCGGCGAGCGGTGGCCGGCGATGGGCGCCCGGTACGAGCGGCGGGCGGGTGCCACCGGGCCCGCCGGCGCGGACCGGCCGGCGGTCGAGCGGGGCACCCGGGACGCGTGGGACGCGTTGGACCGGGGCGAGGACCCGACGGTCAGCTGACCGGCTGGGTCTCGCGCGTGGCGCGGCGGTCCCGGGCCGCGGCCCGGGCGGCGGCCAGCTCGGTCACCAGCCGCTCCAGTTCGCGGCGTTGGGCGGCCCGGGCCCGGTCGGCGCAGACCGCCTCCCAGGCGTTGCCCCGGGCGGTACGCGTCCGGCCGTCACCGGCCACCGCGCGTTCGAGGGTGTGCACCACCCCGACGGTGAGCGAGGCGACGGTCCGGGAGATGGTGGTCAACCCGAGGTGCTGGTTCGGCCCGTTGGCGTTCATGGTTCACCCCACACGAGATCGTTGGCGTCGGACGGCAGCCGCGTCGTCGAGTCTGCCCTGCCACGATGCTGCCGGGCGCACGTTTCGCCACCGTGAAGCGCAGGTCAACGCTGCCGCACGCGGGGCGACCTGGGCCGGGGCGGAAGTCCTTGACCTTGGTCACAGCGGGGCGGACGTCGTGCTGCGACGCCGGGCCGGCCGTGGTGAGATAGGGCATGGGCGATGGTCGATGCGTGAGGTGGCGCTGCGTGACACCGTGTTCACCCGAAGTCGGCCATCATGCCACAGCCCATGTCGTGAGGTGCGCCATACCCCCCGGCACGTGTCGCCAGGTGGCGCCACCTAGCATCGGCCCATGACACCCGGAGAGGGGAGTCCGTTGGTGACTGCTGAGCATGCGCACGCGGAGGGGGACGACGCCGGAGCGGCGCCGTCCGCAGGCGTGCTCGACGAGATCCTGGCCGGCGTGCGCGAGGACGTGGCCCGGCGACAGGAACAGCTCCCGCTGGAGCGGATCCGGGAGCTGGCCGCCGCCGCGCCGCCGCCGATCGACGCGTACGCGGCGCTGCGCCGACCCGGCGTGGCCGTGATCGCCGAGGTGAAGCGCTCGTCGCCGTCCAAGGGGCGGCTGGCCGAGATCGCGAACCCGGCCGACCTGGCCGGCGACTACGCGGCCGGCGGGGCGCGGGCGATCAGCGTGCTGACCGAGGGCCGGTGGTTCGGCGGGTCGCTGGACGACCTGGCCGCCGTCCGGGCCGCGGTGAACGTGCCGGTGCTGCGCAAGGACTTCGTCGTCTCCAGCTACCAGGTGCACGAGGCCCGCGCCCACGGCGCCGACATGGTGCTGCTGATCGTCGCCGCGTTGGAGCAGAACGCGCTGGTCGGGCTGCTGGAGCGGATCGAGTCGCTGGGCATGACCGCGCTGGTCGAGGTGCACACCGAGGAAGAGGCGGACCGGGCCCTGGAGGCCGGCGCGCAGGTGATCGGCGTCAACGCCCGTGACCTGCGTACCCTGGAGGTCGACCGCTCGGTGTTCGAACGGATCGCGCCCGGCCTGCCCAGCAGCGTCGTCAAGATCGCCGAGTCCGGCGTGCGCGGCCCGCACGACCTGATCCGCTACGCCTCGGCCGGCGCCGACGCCGTCCTGGTGGGCGAGGGCCTGGTCACCCAGAAGAGCCCCCGCGAGGCGGTCGCCGAGCTGGTCAACGCCGGGAACCACCCGGCCACGCCCCGCCCGGTGCGCTGACCCGCGCCGGGCCACCCGAACCGAGAGGACGCCCGCGATGAGCGCCGCACCCGCTGCCGGCCAGGTTCCCGACGCCGCCGGTCACTTCGGCCGGTTCGGCGGCCGGTTCGTCCCCGAGGCGCTGGTCGCCGCGCTGGACGAGCTGGACGCGGCGTACCGGAAGGCGATGGGGGACGAGGAGTTCCTCGCCGAGTTCGACGCGCTGCTGCGCGACTACGCCGGCACCCCCTCGATGCTGTACGAGGCCCGGCGGCTCTCCGCCCAGCTCGGGGCGCGCGTCCTGCTCAAGCGGGAGGACCTCAACCACACCGGCGCCCACAAGGTCCGCAACGTGCTCGGCCAGGCGCTGCTCACCCGGCGGATGGGCAAGCGGCGGGTGATCGCGGAGACCGGCGCCGGCCAGCACGGCGTGGCCACCGCTACCGCCGCCGCG
Source organism: Micromonospora sp. NPDC018662 (assembly GCF_044391475.1). Lineage (NCBI taxonomy): Bacteria > Bacillati > Actinomycetota > Actinomycetes > Micromonosporales > Micromonosporaceae > Micromonospora > Micromonospora sp. NPDC018662. The sequence continues at coordinate 183,130 of NZ_JBISAC010000007.1, read as the reverse complement.
CTGTTCGACCTCGAGTGCGTGGTCTACATGGGCGAGGTGGACACCGAGCGGCAGGCGCTCAACGTGGCCCGGATGCGGATGCTCGGCGCCACCGTGATCCCGGTGACGGCCGGCTCGCGCACGCTCAAGGACGCGATGAACGAGGCGATGCGCGACTGGGTCGCCAACGTCGACACGACCCACTACCTGATCGGCACCGCGGCCGGGCCGCACCCGTTCCCGGAGATGGTCCGGGACTTCGTGCGCGGCATCGGCGTGGAGGCCCGCCAGCAGTGCCTGGACCTGACCGGCGCGCTGCCGGACGCGGTGGCGGCCTGTGTCGGCGGCGGCTCGAACGCGCTGGGCATCTTCCACGCGTTCGTGCCCGACGCCGGGGTGCGGCTCTACGGCTTCGAGGCCGGCGGCGAGGGCGTCTCGACCGGCCGGCACGCGGCCAGCATCACCGGTGGCTCGTCGGGGGTGCTGCACGGCACCCGCACCTACGTGCTCCAGGACGCCGACGGCCAGACGATCGAGTCGCACTCGATCTCGGCCGGCCTGGACTACCCGGGCGTCGGGCCGGAGCACGCCTGGCTGCACGACACCGGCCGGGCCACCTACCTGCCGGTCGACGACGCCGAGGCGATGGCCGCGTTCGAACTGCTCTGCCGCACCGAGGGCGTGATCCCGGCGATCGAGAGCGCGCACGCGCTCGCCGGCGCCCGCACGATCGCCCCGCAGCTCGCCGCCGAGCTGGGCCGCGAGCCGGTGATCCTGGTCAACCTCTCCGGCCGTGGCGACAAGGACGTGCACACCGCCGGCGCGTACTTCGGCATCCTCGACAAGGAGTGACAGCGTGAGCCGCATCGGGGTCGCCTTCGACAAGGCCCGGGCCGACGGGCGGGCCGTGCTGGTCGGCTGCATGCCGGCCGGGTTCCCGACCGTCGAGGGCAGCATCGCCGCCATGACCGCCATGGTCGAGGCGGGCGTCGACGTCATCGAGGTGGAGATCCCCTACTCGGATCCGGTGATGGACGGGCCGGTCATCCAGAAGGCCAGCGACATCGCGCTGGCCGGCGGCGTCCGCACCGCCGACGCGTTGCGCGTCATCGAGGCGGTGGCGGCGACCGGCGCGCCGGTGGTCACCATGACCTACTGGAACCCGATCGAGCAGTACGGCGTCGACGCGTTCGCCCGTGACCTGGCCGCCGCCGGCGGCACCGGCCTCATCACGCCGGACCTGATCCCCGACGAGGCCGCCGAGTGGTTGGCCGCCTCCGAGGCGCACGGCCTGGACCGGACGTTCCTGGTGTCGCCGTCCTCCACCGACGCGCGCCTGCGGATGACCGTCGAGCACTGCCGTGGCTTCGTCTACGCCACCGCGATCATGGGGGTGACCGGCGCCCGCGCGCAGACCTCCGAGGCGGCGCCGATCCTGGTCTCCCGCCTGCGCGAGGTCACCGACCTGCCGGTCGGCGTCGGGCTGGGCGTGGGCACCGGCGCGCAGGCCGCCACCGTCGCCGGTTACGCCGACGCGGTGATCGTGGGCAGCGCGCTGGTCCGCTGCGTGCTCGACGCGCCGGACCAGGCCGCCGGCCGCACCGCGCTGCGCACGCTCAGCGCCGAACTCGCCGAGGGCGTCCACAACCCGGTCCGCTGACCGCTCCGCCCGCCCGTCCCTGGCCGGTTCGGCGACGCCGGTCGGCCCGGTGGACGCCGGTCGGCCCGGTGACGCTGGTCGGCTGCGTCACGGGACGCACGGCGACATCGCTGGCGACCGCCTTTCGAGCTGAGTCGTTCGTGATATCGCGCCACCACTTCGCCGGGCCGGCGTGATCTCGTCCGCCGGACTGCCATCACCCCGCCGAGTTGGTGTCGGATCGTGGCCGAGTCCCGGCCGACGTCCGACCGAGTCGTTTCCGCTCTCAGCTCGACAGGCGAGCGAAGGAACAATGGGCTGACCCCGGCGACGACGGCGCGCCCCGCGACCCGCTCGGAGCGGACCGGGGTGCCGCGCGCACGGTCCGCACCGGTACCGTGTGCACCCGTGACCCTCGCCCCGATGACTTCCCTGGCGGCCATGCCCAGCCCCAGCACCGCCGTCTGGCAGCTCGGTCCGGTTCCGATCCGGGCGTACGCGCTCTGCATCATCGCCGGCATCGTGGTGGCCTGCGTGGTCACCGAGTACCGGCTGCGCCGCCGCGGCGTCGCCCCGGGTGCCGTGCTCGACATCGCCGTCTGGGCGGTGCCGGCGGGCATCATCGGCGCCCGGATCTACCACGTGATCACCTCGCCGGAGAAATACTTCGGCGACGGTGGCGAGCCGCTCAAGGCGTTCGCCATCTGGGAGGGCGGGCTCGGCATCTGGGGCGCGGTGGCCGGCGGCGCGGTCGGCGCCTGGCTCGCCGCCCGTCAGCTCGGCATCCCGCTCACCGTGGTCGCCGACGCGCTGGCCCCGGGGCTGCCCCTGGCGCAGGCCGTGGGGCGGCTGGGCAACTGGTTCAACAACGAGCTCTACGGCGGGCGGACCAGCCTGCCGTGGGGCCTCGAGGTGCACGTGATGGACCCGGACAATCCGGGGCACGCGCTCCGCGACGACGCCGGCAACCCGGTCCTGCAACCCGGGCTCTACCATCCGACGTTCCTCTACGAGTTGATCTGGAACGTCGGCGTCGCCGCGCTGGTGCTGGCGCTCGACCGCAAACTGCGGCTGGGCCGGGGCCGGGCCTTCGCGCTCTACGTGATGGGCTACACGGTGGGCCGGTTCTGGATCGAGCTGATGCGCACCGACGAGGCCAACCACATCCTCGGCGTACGCCTCAACGTCTGGACCGCGGCACTGGTCTTCCTCGGCGCGCTCGCCTACTTCGTCCGGGTGCGTGGTCCCCGGGAATACCTCGTCCCGGTGGGTGAGCCGACCACGCCGGCGACGGCGACCGGCGACGTGTCCCAGGTCGACCTCTCCGCCCGGGAGGCCGGGGCGGCGACGGTGGCGCCCGACGGTTACCGGGTGGTGACCGAGGACCAGTTCCGCGCGTACCGGGAGACCGGCGCGCTGCCCCCGACGGAGCCGACGGCGACCGACGACGTCGATCGCGACGGGACCGAGCACGCCGCGACGGACCGCGCCGACGACGCCGCCGAGCGGAGCGACGACGCGGACGACGGTGACCGTACCGCGGACGCCGGGCGGGTCGACGCGGACGCCGGGCGGGTCGACGGCGGCGGGCGTCCGACGGACCGGGACAGCTGAGCGGGGGAGTCATGCGCAGCGCGGTGGTGGTCGGCGCCGGCCTCGGTGGAATGGCGGTGGCCGGCGCGCTGGCCCGCTCCGGGTGGCGGGTCACGCTGCTGGAACGGGCCGACCGGGTCCGGCCGGAGGCGACCGCCGTGGTGCTCTGGCCGAACGGGGTACGCGCGCTGCGCGCCCTCGGCCTCGGCGCCGGGCTGGACGCGATCGCCACGCCGCTGCCCGACGGCGGGATCCGCCGCCCGGACGGGCAGTGGCTGGTGCAGCCCCGCCCCACCCCGGCCGAGCGGATGCCGGTGGTGGTGCACCGGGAGGACCTGCACGACGCGCTCATCGCCGGGCTGGGTGAGCAGGTGGAGCTGCGGACCGGGGCGACCGTGCGGAGCGTACGCGCGGTCGCCGGCGAGCGGCCGGCGGTGGACGACGGCCGGCACACGTTCACCGCCGACCTGGTGGTGGCCGCCGACGGCACTGATAGCGAGATCCGGCGGCAGCTCGCCCCGGAGGCCACAGTGGTGAGTTCCGGGTGCGCCGCGTGGCGCGCGGTCATCCCCTGGTACCGCGCCCCGCAGCTCCCCGACGACCAGCCGGTGCACGGCGAGACGCTGGGCGCCGGCTACCGGTTCGTGGCCGCCTCGCTCGGCGAGCGGGGCACCGCCGGGGCGTCGCGCCGGGGCGGCATCTACTGGGTGGCGACCGCGGCCGGCGCTCCCCGGCCCGAGCCGCCGGACATCCAGCTCGCGCTGCTCAAGCGCTGGTTCGCGGGGTGGCCCGCGCCGATCGCCACGCTGCTGGAGGCCACCGACCCGGCCGACGTGGTGCAGCAGGAGATCCGCGAGCTGCGACCGTTGCCCCGGTCGTACGGCTTTCCGGTCGGTCCGGGCGGCGTGGTGCTGCTCGGCGACGCCGCGCACGCCATGCCGCCGCACCTCGGGCAGGGCGCCTGCCTGGCGTTCGAGGACGCGGCCACGCTCGCCGGGCTGCTGCGCGAGTCGCGGCTGCCGGACGCGGTGACCGCGTACGACCGGCTGCGCCGTCCCCGCGCGGCGACCATGGTCCGGCAGACCCGCCGGATGTCGGCCGTGCTCCAGACCCGGGGCCGGCTGGCGCTGCGCGCCCGGGACGCCGCGCTGGGCACGATCAGCCCGCGGCTGCGCAACACCGCCGCCGCGGCGGCCGCCGCCTGGCAGCCGCCGTCCTGACCGGCCCGGCGTGGGCCCACGCCGGGCCGGCGAGGGCGCTCAGATGACCGCGGCCGGCTCGGCGATGCAGGCGGTGCCGACCCGGCGGAAGCCGACCCGCAGGTAGACCCGGGCGATGTCCTCGCTGCCGGCGCTCAGGAAGATCAGGTCGGTGCCCGCGGCGCGCAGCTCCCGGGCCAGCGCGGCGGTCACCGCGGCGCCCAGCCCGCGCCGCCGGGCGGACGGCAGGGTGGCCACCCCGGCGATCTCCGCCACGTCGCCGACCCGCATCGCCATGCCGCTGGCCAGCGCGCCGTCGGACGGGGTGCCGGCGAGCACCGAGACGCGCCGGCCGTCGGTCACCCGGGACGCCTCCTCCTCCAACGCGTCGACGTCCAGCCGGGCGAGCGCGGCGTCCCGCTCGGCCGGCCCGGCGTCGCCCCGGGCGGTGCCGCCGTGGGCGAAGCCGACCGCGGCGACGGCCCGGCGCAGCGCGATGTCCGCCGCGAAGCCCGGGGCGCCGGGGTCCAGCACCCGCACCGGTACGTCGCTGAGCGTCGCCGGGTCGGGCAGCCGCTCCGCCTCCAGCAGCATGAGCGGGGCCTCCAACACGGTCAGGCCCGCCGAGCGGGCCACCGCCAGCAGGCCCGGCTGGTGCTCGTGCACCCACTCGAACGCCTCCGGCAGGCCCAGTTCCCGCTGCCGTTCCCGGACCGCTGTCACCTCGGCGAGCGTGGCCGGTTCGGTGGCGCCCGGGCGGGGGCGGGCGTAGAACGGCCAACCGGCCCCGTCCCGGACGAACAGCACCAGGGAGTCGAACTCCTCCGCCCGGGCTCCGTCGCGGGGCACCGCGTCGTAGAACCGCTCCAACCGGTCGAGTACGTCAGCTCGCACGAGATCCACCGCGCGAGACTACACGTCCCAGCATCTGGAAGTGTGATCAATCTGAACTGGCCTTGCGCGGCACGCCCTAACGTAGACTCAATAAACCCCAGCGGGCCGACGTCGTCCCCTCCATGATCCAACCTGAGTGACGACAGGAGGCCCGGTGGCCTTTCCGTACCCTCTCAGCCCGCAGCCGGCCCCGCCGACGACGGGGCTGTACGACCCCGCGTACGAGCATGACGCCTGCGGAGTGGCCTTCGTGGCCGACCTGCACGGGCGGCGTTCGCATCAGGTCGTCGCGAACGGCCTCGGGGCGCTCTGCCGGCTGGACCACCGGGGCGCCCGGGGCGCGGAGCACAACACCGGTGACGGCGCCGGCATCATGATCCAGGTGCCGGACGGCTTCCTGCGCGCGACCGTCGACTTCCCGCTGCCCCCGCCCGGCCAGTACGCGACCGGCCTGGTCTTCCTGCCCGACGACGACGCGGCCGAGGCCCGCGCCCGCCGGGTGGTGGACAAGTACGCGCTGGTCGAGGGCGCCGACGTGCTCGGCTGGCGGGAGGTGCCGACCGATCCGTCCGGCCTGGGGGAGACCGCGCTCGCGGCGATGCCCCGGGTCCGGCAGCTCTTCGTGGCCGCGCACCGGCTCACCGACTCGCCCGCCGGCCCGGCCGGCTCCCCGCTGACCGGGCTCGACCTGGACCGGGTGGCGTTCTGCCTGCGCAAGCAGGTCGAGCGGGAGACCGCCGAGCGGGGTGTGCCCGCCTACTTCCCGTCGCTGTCCGGTCGCACCATGGTGTGGAAGGGCATGCTCACCCCCGACCAGCTCCCGGCGTTCTACCCGGAGCTGACCGACGAGCGGGTGGTCAGCGCCATCGCGCTGGTGCACTCGCGCTTCTCCACCAACACGTTCCCGTCCTGGCCGCTGGCGCACCCCTACCGCTTCATCGCGCACAACGGCGAGATCAACACGATCCGGGGCAACCGCAACTGGATGCAGGCCCGGGAGGCGCTGCTGCGCAGTCCGGGCATCCCCGGCAACATCCGCCGGGTGTTCCCGGTCTGCACCCCGGCCGCGTCCGACTCGGCCAACTTCGACGAGGTGCTGGAGCTGCTGCACCTGGCCGGGCGGAGCCTGCCGCACGCGGTGCTCATGATGATCCCGGAGGCGTGGGAGAACGACCCGGACATGCGCGCCGACAAGCGCGCGTTCTACCGCTTCCACGCCAGCCTGATGGAACCGTGGGACGGCCCGGCCTCGGTCGCGTTCACCGACGGCGAGATCGTCGGCGCGGTGCTGGACCGCAACGGCCTGCGGCCGGGCCGCTGGTGGCACACCAGCGACGGGCTGGTGGTGCTGGGCAGCGAGGCCGGTGTGCTCGACCTCGACCCGGCCACCGTGGTCGCCAAGGGCCGGCTCCAGCCGGGCCGGATGTTCCTGGTCGACACCGTCAACGGCCGGATCGTCTCCGACGACGAGATCAAGACCGAGCTGGCCGCCGCGCAGCCGTACCAGGAGTGGCTGCACGCCGGCCTGATCGAGCTGGACGACTTGCCCGCACGCGAACACACCGTCTACACCCACGACTCGGTACGCCGCCGGCAGCAGACCTTCGGCTACACCGAGGAGGAGCTGAAGATCCTGCTCGGCCCGATGGCGCGCACCGGCGCGGAGCCGCTCGGCTCGATGGGCACCGACACCCCGATCTCCCCGCTGTCCACCCGGCCGCGGCTGCTCTACGACTACTTCCACCAGCTCTTCGCCCAGGTCACCAACCCGCCGCTGGACGCCATCCGCGAGGAGTTGGTGACCAGCCTGGCGTCCACCATCGGGCCGGAGGGCAACCTGCTCGACCCGGGCCCGGCGAGTTGTCGGCAGATCGTGCTGCCCTACCCGGTGATCGACAACGACGAGCTGGCCAAGATCCTCTCCATCGACGAGGACGGCGACCTGCCCGGCTTCAAGGCGGTCCGGGTCTCCGGTCTCTACCGGATCCGGGACGGCGGCGCGGGCATCAAGGCCCGGCTCACCGAGATCTGCCGGCACGTCTCCGAGGCGATCGAGGACGGCGTGCGCATCCTGGTGCTCTCCGACCGGGACTCCAACGCCGACCTGGCCCCGATCCCGTCGCTGCTGCTCACCGCCGCGGTGCACCAGCACCTGGTGCGCGAGCAGACCCGCACCCAGGTGGCGCTGGTCGTCGAGTCCGGCGACTGCCGCGAGGTGCACCACGCGGCCGTGCTGATCGGGTACGGAGCGGCGGCGGTGAACCCCTACCTGGCGTTCGAGTCGGTCGAGGACATGATCTCCACGGGTGCGCTGGCCGGCGTCGAGCGGGTCAAGGCGGTCCGCAACTACGTCAAGGCGCTCGGCAAGGGCGTCCTGAAGATCATGTCCAAGATGGGCATCTCGACCGTGTCGTCGTACTGCGGCGCGCAGGTGTTCGAGGCGGTCGGCCTGGACACCCGCCTGGTCGACCGCTACTTCCGCGGCACGCCGAGCACCATCGGCGGCATCGGGCTGGCCGAGATCCACGCCGAGGTGGCCGCCCGGCACGCGCTGGCCTGGCCGGCGCCGGGCACGCAGGCCAGCGACCGGCTGGAGGTCGGCGGCGAATACCAGTGGCGCCGCGAGGGCGAGCTGCACCTGTTCAATCCGGAGACCGTCTTCCTGCTCCAGCACGCCACCCGCAGCCGCCAGTACGACGTCTTCCGGCAGTACACCGCCAAGGTCGACGAGCTGGCCGCGCAGGCGGGCTCGCTGCGCGGGCTGTTCACGCTGCGCACCGGCGTACGCCCGGCGGTGCCGCTGGACGAGGTCGAGCCGGCCACCGAGATCGTCAAGCGCTTCGCCACCGGCGCGATGTCGTACGGGTCGATCTCGGCCGAGGCGCACGAGACGCTCGCGATCGCGATGAACCGCCTCGGCGGCAAGTCCAACACCGGTGAGGGCGGCGAGGACGTCGAGCGGCTGCACGACCCGGCCCGGCGCTCGGCGGTCAAGCAGATCGCCAGCGGCCGGTTCGGCGTGACCAGCGAATACCTGGTCAACGCGGACGACCTCCAGATCAAGATGGCGCAGGGCGCGAAGCCCGGCGAGGGCGGGCAACTGCCCGGCAACAAGGTCTGGCCGTGGATCGCCCGGACCCGGCACGCCACCCCGGGCGTCGGCCTGATCTCCCCGCCGCCGCACCACGACATCTACTCCATCGAGGACCTGGCCCAGCTCGTCCACGACCTGAAGTGCGTCAACCCGGCCGCCCGGGTGCACGTCAAGCTGGTCAGCGAGGTGGGCGTGGGCACCGTGGCGGCCGGCGTGGCCAAGCTCAAGGCCGACGTCATCCTGATCTCGGGGCACGACGGCGGCACCGGCGCGTCCCCGCTCAACTCGCTCAAGCACGCCGGCACCCCGTGGGAGCTGGGGCTGGCCGAGGCGCAGCAGACGCTGCTGCTCAACAAGCTGCGCGACCGGGTCACCGTGCAGGTCGACGGTCAGCTCAAGACCGGCCGGGACGTGCTGGTCGCGGCGCTGCTCGGCGCCGAGGAGTTCGGCTTCGCCACCGCCCCGCTGATCGTCGAGGGCTGCGTGATGATGCGGGTCTGCCACCTGGACACCTGTCCGGTCGGCATCGCCACCCAGAACCCGGTGCTGCGGGAGCGGTTCACCGGCCAGCCGGAGTTCGTGGAGAACTTCTTCCTCTTCCTCGCCGAGGAGGTCCGCGGCTACCTGGCCGAGCTGGGCTTCCGCAGCATCGAGGAGGCGATCGGCCACACCGAGCTGCTCGGCGTCGTCGACGCGATCGACCACTGGAAGGGCCACGGGCTCGACCTGAGCCGGGTCCTGCACCTGCCGGAGCTGCCCGAGGGCACGGCCCGGCGCGGCGTACGGGCCCAGGACCACGGCCTGGACGTCGCGCTGGACAACCGGCTCATCGAGCTGGCCGGTCCGGCGCTGCGCGACGGCACCCCGGTCCGGGTCGAGGTCGAGGTGCGCAACGAGCACCGCAGCGTGGGCGCGATGCTCGGCGGCGAGGTGACCCGCCGGTTCGGCGGCGCCGGGCTGCCCGACGACACCGTCGAGTTCCTGCTGCGCGGCACCGCCGGCCAGTCGTTCGGCGCGTTCCTGCCGCGCGGCGTGACGCTGCGCCTGCACGGCGACGCCAACGACTACGTCGGCAAGGGCCTGTCCGGTGGGCGGATCGTGGTCCGGCCGGACGCCGCCGCGCCGTTCGTCGATCACGACGCCGAGCCCGGCCACCGCGCCGAGGACCAGATCATCGCCGGCAACACCATCCTCTACGGCGCCACCGGCGGCGAGGTGTTCCTGCGCGGCCGGGTCGGGGAGCGGTTCGCGGTGCGCAACTCCGGCGCGGTGGCCGTGGTCGAGGGCCTCGGCGACCACGGCTGCGAGTACATGACCGGCGGCACGGTGGTGGTGCTCGGGCCGACCGGGCGCAACTTCGCCGCCGGCATGTCCGGCGGCACCGCGTTCGTGCACCGGCTCGACCGGCGGCGGGTCAACGCCGAGCTGGTTGACCTGTCGCCGCTGCGCGACGAGGAACGCGACCGGCTGCACGAGCTGGTCCAGCGGCATTTCGCCGAGACCGACTCGGCGGTCGCGGAGGCGCTGCTCAAGCGCTGGCCGGACGCGGTGGAGGAGTTCACCGCAGTGGTGCCCCGCGACTACCGCCGGGTCATGGAGATCATGCGGGCCGCCGAAGCCGCCGGCCGCGACGTCGACGACGCGGTGATGAGTGCTCTCACCACACCTTCGACCGCGTCCGTGCCGCCCGCGCCGCGGGTGGTCGCCCAGGAGGTGGCTCGTGCCTGACCCGAACGGTTTCCTGCGCTACGACCGGCGGCTGCCCGCCCGCCGCCCGGTCCCGGTGCGGATCACGGACTGGCGGGAGGTCTACCCGCCGGCCGGCGAGGAGCTGATCCGCGAGCAGGCCACCCGGTGCATGGACTGCGGCATCCCGTTCTGCCACGACGGCTGCCCGCTGGGCAACCGCATCCCGGACTGGAACGACCTGGTCCGCACCGGCAACTGGGACGCCGCGGTGGAGTCGCTGCACGCCACCAACAACTTTCCCGAGTTCACCGGCCGGCTCTGCCCGGCGCCGTGCGAGGCGGCCTGCGTGCTCGGCCTGGGCGGCCAGCAGCCGGTCACCATCAAGCAGGTCGAGGTGGAGATCGCCGACGCGGCGGTGGCGCGGGACGGGCTGCGCCCGCGGCCGGCGACCACCCCGACCGGCCGTTCGGTCGCGGTGGTCGGCTCCGGCCCGGCCGGGCTGGCCGCCGCGCAGCAGCTCGCCCGCGCCGGTCACACGGTCACCGTGTACGAGCGCGACGACGCCGTCGGCGGCCTGCTCCGCTACGGCATCCCCGACTTCAAGCTGGAGAAGCTCCACGTCGACCGCCGGGTCGCCCAGCTCACCGCCGAGGGGGTGCGTTTCCGCACCGGGGTCGACGTCGGCACCGACGTGACCGCCGAGCAGTTGCGCGCCGAGCACGACGCGGTGGTGCTGGCCTGCGGCGCGTTGCGGGGCCGGGACACCCCGGAGACGCCGGGTCGGGCGCTGCGCGGCGTGCACCAGGCGATGGCGCACCTGGTGGCCGCGAACCGGGTGGTGGCCGCCGCGGGTGACGGGCGGCCCGCGCTCGCCACGCTGCCCGACGGCACGCCCATCGACGCGGCCGGCAAGCACGTGGTGATCATCGGCGGTGGCGACACCGCCGCGGACTGCCTCGGCGTGGCCCACCGTCAGGGCGCGGCCGGCGTGCACCAGCTCGACCTCTACCCGCAACCCCCGGCCGAGCGGGACGGCGCCCGGGACCCGTGGCCGACCTGGCCGTGGCTGCTGCGTTCCTACCCGGCGCACGAGGAGGGCGGTGAGCGGGTCTTCGCGGTGGCGGTGCAGGAGTTCGTCGACGACGGCACCGGGCAGGTCCGGGCCGTCCGGATCGCCGAGGTGACCGTGACGAAGGTCGACGGCCGGCGCATCGTCACGCCGCTGCCCGGTTCGGAGCGGGAGATCCCGGCCGACCTGGTGCTGCTCGCGATCGGCTTCGAGGGCACCGAGGAGCAGCCGCTGCTGGCCCAGCTCGGGGTGGCCCGCAACGGGCGCGGCGCGATCGACGCCCGCCCCGACTGGCAGGCCGCCGACGGCGTGTTCGTCGCCGGCGACATGCACCGCGGCGCCTCGCTGATCGTGTGGGCGATCGCCGAGGGGCGGGCCGCCGCCGCGGCCGTGCACGCCTACCTGGGCGGGGCTGGCGAGCTGCCCGCCCCGGTCGACCCGGCCCGGCAGCCGCTCGCCGCCCGCTGAGGTGTAAGGCGGGGCCCCCGCTTAACGCATTTGGTAGAGGAGGGGGCCCCGCTTAACACCCGGACCGGTCAGCGGTGGAGCAGGTCGTGCGCCGTGCGGATCTTCGCCCAGGAGGCCGGCTGGGCCGGGGCCGCCGAGGTGCGCGCGGTGGCGCCGAGCTCGGGCCGGCCGGCGGTGAACAGCCAGGTGGTGAACACCGCGTCCAGGTCCCGGCCGGAGATCCGCTCGGCGAGCGCCTGGAACTGCTCGATGGTGCCGTTGCCGTACTGCCGCTGGGCCGTCCAGGTGCGCAGGATCCGGAAGAACGCCGGGTCGCCGACGGCCAGCCGGATCTGGTGCAGCGCCATCGCGCCCCGGTCGTAGACCGCGTCGTCGAAGACCCGGTCGGCGCCCGGGTCACCGGGGAGCACCTGCCAGAACTCCGAGTCGGCCGGGTAGCTGTCGTAGGTGAAGTCGAACAGCTCCTGCGCGGTGCCCTCGCCCTGCTCCTCGGACCACAGCCACTCGGCGTACGAGGCGAAGCCCTCGTTGAGCCAGATGTTGCGCCAGGCCGCCACCGAGACCGAGTCGCCGAACCACTGGTGGGCGTTCTCGTGCACCACCACGTACGGGTTGGCGCCGCGCCGCCAGAAGCCCGGCCCGTACACCGGTCGGGTCTGCGTCTCCAGCGCGAAGCCGATGCCGTCGATCGGGCCGGCCACGCCGCCCTGCGCCTCGAACGGGTACGGGCCGAACACGCCGCTCTCCCAGTCGACGATCTCGGCGGTGCGTTCGATGCTGGCCCGGGCGGCCGGCCCGCGCTCGCCCAGCGTGGTGCTGTACGCGTTCACCACCGGCTGCCCGTTCGGCGCGGTGTCGGTGACGATGTCGTACTGCCCGATGGCCAGGAACGCCTGGTAGGTGGCGCCGGGCTTGACGCTGCGCCAGCTCCACCGGGTGCGGTTGCCGGCCTCGGGGAGCGGGTCGCGCGGCTGCACGCCGTTGCTGACCACCTCCAGGCCGGTCGGCACCGAGACGGAGATGTCCCAGGTGGCCTTGTCCTTCGGGTGGTCGTTGCTCGGGTACCACCACCAGGCCGACTCGGGCTCGTTGACGGCGAGCGCCCCGTCGGCGGTGCGGGTCCAGCCGGTGTAGCCGTAGACGGTGGTCTCCGACGGGATGCCGGCGTACTTCACCACGACGGTGAGCTGCTGGCCCTTGGCCAGCGGGCGGGCCGGCGTGACGACCAGCTCGTGGTCGCCGGCGCGGGCGAACCCGGCGGTCCAGCCGTTGACCCGGACCGACTCGACGGCCAGCGCGAAGTCGAGGTTGAACCGGGACAGGTCCTTGGTGGCGGTGGCCAGGATCGTGGTGGTGCCGCTGAGCCGGTCGGTGGCCGGTTCGTAACGCAGCCGGATGTCGTAGTGGTCGACGTCGTAGCCGCCGTTGCCGTAGTCGGGGAAGTAGCTGTCGCCCAGCCCGGGGCCGCCCGGCGTGGGGGTGGCCGCCGAGACGTGCGGCCGGCCCCATCCGGTCGGGGCGGCCTGGCCGGGTGCGCCGGTCACGGTGGTGACGGCGGTGGTGAGGGTCAGGGCGGCGATCGCCGCCGAGAGTGCGCGTGGCACGGGTGGGACTCCCTCCGTCGGGTGTACGCACCGCCAACCTAATCGACACATGTAAACGGATCTGCCCCGAGCCGGCTGCCGGGGCTATTCAATTCCTGCGAATGTTTCGATAGCATTACCGACTAGTAACAAGCACCCAACCCTCGACCACGCGCGCGGTCTGCGGGCTCCACCACCCCTGTCCCGTGGAGGTCCCCTGATGTCCCGTCGCGTCCGTACCGCCCTCGCCGCGGTCCTGGCGGCCGTCCTCGGCGCCGTGCTGCTGCCCGGCGCCGCCCGTGCCGCCAGCGTCAACTACGTCGCCCTCGGCGACTCCTACTCCTCCGGCGTGGGCGCCGGGCCGTACGACCTCTCCACCTGCCTGCGCAGCCAGAAGTCGTACGCCCCGCTCTGGGCCGCGGCGCACGCGGTCGCCAGCTTCCGCTTCCCGGCCTGTGGCGGCGCGGTCACCGCGGACGTGCTGAACGACCAGGTCGGCCAGCTCAGCGCCAGCACCACGCTGGTCACCATCACCATCGGCGGCAACGACGCCGGCTTCGCCGACGTGATGACCAGTTGCCGCTTCGGCAGCACGTCGAGCTGCGAGAGCGCGGTGGCCGGGGCGAAGGCGTTCGCCACCGAGACGCTGCCCGCCCGGCTGGACGCCACCTACGCCGCGATCCGCGAGCGGGCCCCGAACGCCCGGCTCGTGGTGCTCGGCTACCCGCGCCTGTTCGAGACCGGCTCCTGCGGCCTGCTCGCCATGAGCAGCTACAAGCGCACCATCCTCAACCAGGCCGCCGACGTGCTGAACGGCGTCACGGCCGGCCGGGCCGGCGCGGCCGGGGCGACGTTCGTCGACGCGCGGCCGTTCTTCACCGGGCACGGCGTGTGCGCCGCCGAGCCGTGGATCCGCGACGTCAGCGGCGTGATCGAGGCGTACCACCCGAACGCCAACGGCTACCGCTACGGCTACCTGGCCGCGCTCACCGCCGCCATCGGCTGAGGTGCAAGGAGGGGGCCCCGGTTAACGCATTCTGCATAGGAGGGGCCCCCTCTTAACAACTCTCAGCGGCCCGCTGGCACCAACTCCGCGGCCGGCGTCGCCGGCACGGCCGGTCCGACGCGCCGCCGGGGCCGGGCGCGACGCCCGGAGGGCACGGCGAGCGCGGCCAGCGCGGCGGCCACCGAGATGCCGGTGAGCAGCAGGAAGCCGGCGGTGAACCCGGCCTCCCGGGGCAGCCCGCTCGGCTGCGGGTTCGCGGTGATCACGGTGCTGGCCAGCGCCGCGCCGATCGCGCCGCCGATGGTACGGATGTTGGCGTTCATGCCGGTCGCCGCGCCGGTCTGCGAGGCCGGCACGTTGCCCACGATCAGGTTGGCCATCGAGGCGAACGCCAGCCCGATGCCGAGCCCGACCAGGCCACCGGCGAGCCCGACCTGCCAGCGGGTGTCGTGCGCGACGGTGAGCATCGCGGCGGCGGCCACGTTGAACACCGCGCCGGTGCTCAGTTGCGCCTTGGCGCTGAACCGGGACTCCAGCCGCCCAGCCAGCAGCCCGGCCGCGAACATGCCGACCAGCATCGGCAGCATGAGCAGCCCGGCCTGGGTGATGCTGGCGCCGAAGCCGTAGCCGGCGCTGGTCGGGATCTGCGCGAACTGCGGCAGGAAGGCGTAGACGGCGAACATCGAGGCGCCGTAGAGCAGCGCGACCAGGTTGGTGGTCCAGACCGCCGGCAGGCGCATCATCCGCAGGTCGATCAGCGGGTTCGCGGCCCGCGCCTCGACCGCCAGCCAGACGGCCAGCAGCACGGCGGCCACGGCCAGCAGCCCGGTCACCTGGCCGGAGGTCCAGCCCCAGGCGGCACCCTTGCTGACCGGCAGCAGCAGCGCCACCAGCCAGCCGGAGAGCAGGACGGCGCTGACCCAGTTGATCCGGCCCGGGGTGCGGACCGGCGAGCGGGGCACGAACCGGTGCGCGGCCAGCGCGGTCAGGCCGACCACCACCAGCGGGATCCAGAACAGCCAGCGGTAGCCCAGCGTGGCCACGATCGGCCCGGCGAGCACGACGCCCAGGCCGCCGCCGACGGCCACCACCGCCGAGATCGACGCGACCGCCGAGCTGACCCGGGCGGCGGGGAACTCGTCGCGGATGATGCCGAACGACAGCGGGAAGACGGCGCCGCCGATGCCCTGGACCACCCGGGCGGCGATCAGCACGCCGATGGTCGGCGCGACGGCCGCCACCAGGCAGCCCAGCGCGAGCGCGGCGAGCGAGACGACGAGCATCCGCTCCTTGCCGACCATGTCGCCGACCCGGCCGAGGATCGGCGTGAAGATCGACGCGGAGAGCAGGTAGGCGGTCAGCACCCAGGTCACCGTGTTCGGCGAGGTGTGCAGGTCGTGCTGGATGGTGGGCAGCACCGGGGTGATCAGCGACTGGAGCATCGCGAAGAAGCCGGTGCCGGCCGCGAGGACGAGGAACGTCATCCGGCGCGAGCCGCGCCGGAAGGTGTCGATCATGTGGGAGAGCTCCCGTTCGGTACGAGTCGGTGGCCGCTCGCGCGTGGGGCGGCGGTGGCGGCGCGTCGGGCCAGGACCTCCGGAGTACGCTATCCGGAGGGTTGCCTCCACAAACGTAATGGAGGGGTGCCTCCGTTTGCAAGACGGAAGGAGTGACAGGCGTCATGTCCAGCGCCGAGCAGTCGACCGAGGTCTTCGCGCGCCGCCCGAAGCGGGCCGACGCCCGGCGCAACTACGACGCGCTGATCGCCGCCGCCCGCGACGTGTTCGGCGAGTACGGCGCCGGCGCGTCCCTGGAGCAGATCGCCCGCCGGGCCGGTGTGGGCATCGGCACGCTCTACCGCAACTTCCCGCAGCGGCGCGACCTGTTCGAGGCGGTCTACGTCGAGGAGGTGCGCGCGCTCAGCGCCTCCGCCGCCGACCTGGCCGACCTCCCGCCCTGGGACGCCCTGGTCGGCTGGCTGCACCGGTTCGTCGCCTACGTCGGCGCGAAGCGGGCGCTGGCGGACGAGTTGGTGCACGACTCCGACGTGTTCCGGAGCTGCCGCACCGAGATCTACGCGGCCGGCGAGCCGCTGCTGCGCCGCGCGCAGGCCGCCGGGGCGGCCCGGACCGACGCCGACTTCGACGACGTGGTGCGCCTGATCAGCGGCATCGCCGCGTACCAGTTCCCGGACCCGGCACAGCGCGACCGCGTGCTGGCCATCGCGCTGGACGGCCTCCGCCCGCCGCCGCGCTAGCTGTCGGGTGTTAAGCGGGGCCCCCTCCTATGCCTCAGGCGTTAAGCGGGGGCCCTTCCTTGCACCCTTGCGCGGGGTGTCGACAATGGGGGGACACCGGCTGTCACCCGGAGGTGACCATGCGCGAACCGGCGACCCGGCCACGGCCCACCCGCGAGCATCTCCCGGCCGGCGGCCTGGAACTGCTCACCCTGCTGGCCCGGCTGCTACGCCGTCCGCGTCGCGGGGACCGCCGGCTCCCACTGCTCTGGGTGCTCCGGCCGGCCGGTGACGGCGCGGTGGCCGCCCTGCTGCGCCGCTTCGCCGGCCGGGGCGCCGGCCGCCGGGTGCCGCACGCGGTGCTGGAGCTGGCCGACCGGCCGCCCACCGACGACGTCGCGACCGTGCTGCGCGAGCTGCACCGGCAGCTCTCCCTGGAGGCGTTCGGCGCGCCCCGGCTGCGGTTCCGGCACTATCCGCTCGCCGACTGGCTGATGCACCAGACGCTCGCCGTCGACGTGGACGCCGCGGACAGCGGCCGGGCCTCGCTGGTGCGCCGGCTGCGCGACTGGCGGGGGCGGCGCGTCGGCGTCGGCGAGGACCCGCAGGTGGGCGGCGGCTCCGGGCTCGGCACCGCGCTCCAGGTGCTGCTCTGGCTGCTGCGCCGGGCGGTGCCCAGCGTGGTGTTCCGGATCGCCGTCTCCGGCCGGGTGCCAGTGGTCGGCCGGCAGTACCGCTGGTTCATGCGCCAGCAGTATCTCGCGCCCCGGCAGTCGGTGACGTTCCTCGGCTTCGCCGAGCGGCTCACCGCCGGCTGGCGCGACGGCGAGCATCCCGCCCAGGTGGAGAAGCTGCTGCTGCACGCGTTCCTGGAGGACCTGCGGCTGGCCTACCGGCGACGGTTCTGGCGACCGGGGGACTGGCGGCGCACCGCCTACCCGGTGGTGCTGCTCGACGGCGTCCGCCCGGACAACGTCGGGTACACCCTGGTCCGGATCTTCGGCGAGGTCCGCAACGAGACCGGCCGCAACGACCCGCTGCTGGTGGTCGCCGTCGCCACCGACCCGCCGCCGGAACCGGCCGCGCCCCGGCCGGTGGTCCAGGCCGAGGAGGCGTACGAGGACTGGGCCGAGGCGCTGCCGGAACGTCGCCGGCTGCGGCGTACCGGCGCCTGGCTGCTGGTGCTGGCGGCGGACGAGGACGCTGCCGGCGTACCCCCGGGGGTTGCCCCGCCGGCGCTGGTGGCACCGGATCCGCCCTGGTGGGCGCGCCGGTTCCTGCCGGCGGCGGTGGCAGTGGTGCTGGTGGCCGGCGTGGGCGTCTGGGCGCACGGGCGGTGGTCGTCGGACTGCCGGCCCTGGCCCACCGACCGGGTGAGCGTGCGGCTGGTGGGCGGTGAGTGCGTCGGCTACAGCGACACCGCCGGGCAGGTCTTCAACAGCGAACCCGGGCAGGACCGGCTGCGCGCGGTGCAGCGGCGCATCTTCGCCCAGAACCGCGCCACCGAGGAGGTGTGGCGGCGCAGCGATCACCGCCGCCCCTACCTGACGCTCGTCTACCTGGGCAGCCTCACCGGCAACCGGACCCGCGCGGACGAGGAGTCCTACGTCTCCGAGCGCGAGGAGCTGGAGGGCATGGCCACCGCCCAGTACGCGCTGCTGAAGGAGTCGGCGGCGGCGGACGACGCGGCGCTGCTGCACATCGTGGTGGCCAACGCCGGCCGGCAGATGCGGCACGCCGACGACGCGGTACGCATGCTGGAAGGGCTGGCCCGCGACGACCCGACAGTGCTCGGCGTGGTCGGGCTGGTGGACAGCCGCAGCAGCACCGCGGCGGCGCTGCGTGAACTCAACCGGGTCGGCCTGCCGGTGCTCGCCCCCACGCTGTCGGCCGACCGGATGGACGAGAACTCCAGCCTCTACCTGGCCATGTCCGCACCCAACCGGGAGCAGGTCGCCATGGTCGAGGCGTACGCCCGGCAGGTGCTGCGGGTGGGCCAGGCGCACGTCTACTGGACCACCGGCGAGGGCAGCTCGCTCACCGACGACCTCTACGTCGCCACGCTCGTCGACGGCCTGCGGGAACGGTTCGGCAGCCGGCTGACCCGGCTCGACGAGTGGCGCAGCGGCCGGCGGCTGACCCAGGAGTGCGGCTACCCCGGCATGCTGTTCTTCGCCGGCCGCTGGTCGGAGTTCGACGGCTTCCTGCGGGCGCTCAAGGAGTGCGGCGCGGACCCGCCACGGCACCTGGTCGCCGACGACTCGGTGAACCGCTACATGGCCAACCCGGGGCTGCGCGCCAGCGCGCCGGGCAACCTGCCGGTCACGTACGTGTCGAAGGCGTCGCTGGCCACCTGCGCCGCGCTGCGGACCGCGCAGGCCGCCCGCGACGACGCCCGGGGCAGCTTCCTCACCTGGATCGGCGCGGACGACCTGCTCGACCCACCGCGTTGCCGCACCGGCACCGGCCCGCCGGTCGGCGAGCGGGTCAGCCTCGCCTACGACGCCGCCATGATGATGGTGCGCGCGCTGGAGAGCCTCGCCGCCCGGCTGCGGCACGCCGACACCGGCCGCCGCTGGGAGCCACGCGCGGTCGACCCGGTCGGCGTGCACGCCGAGGTGCTGCGGCAGAACGCCGCCGGCGGCTACCCGGGGGTCAGCGGCCTGATCCGGTACGCCCCGGACGCCGGCGAGCCGGTCGCCAAGCGGCTGGCGCTGCTCACCGTGGCGAAGGTGCCCGACGTCGGGGCGGCCCCGGTCGAGGTCTTCCACTGTGGCGTCGCCGACGCTGGCCCCGACCCCGGCTGCCGCACCGCGAGATAGCGGGTTGGCCGCACTGTGCGTGACGGCTCTGGTCGTGAGGTGGCTTTTGGGCCTCATACCGCACAGTCATAATTATGCCGCTGGGTCATATCGGTCGCGGGTCATGTCCGGTGAGCCGAGCGCGTACTCTCCGTGCTGGCAATGATGGAGATCAGTTGTCCGGAAGGTCGAGGCGCGGATGACGAACGAGCGGGACCCGTCGGCACGCGACGGCGGGGAACTGGACGGGTTTCACATCGGAGAGCTGCCGGGCGGGATCGGGGAGGCGGTGTCGGACTTCGCCTCCGAGTGGGAGGACGTCAGCATCGCCACCCGCGTCTGGGAGCGTCAGGTCGAGGACGGCTACCGCGTCGACCTGCGGGTGCACGTGCTCCGGAGCGAGCGTCTCACCGATCTGGACGCGGTCCGCGAGTTCCTCGCCGAATACCTCGAGCGCGACCCCGCGACCTGGGAACTTGCCGACTTCACCCACCCCGACGGGCCCGGCCTGATCGGTGCGGCAGAGGCGTTCTGGCTCGCCGGGCCCGGAGTCGCCGGGACCGTGTTGGGGGACCCGGAGGTGGTGGACGCGGGCGCGCTCCGGTCGATCGCGGTCGGCGTGGTCAGCAGCGCCTGATGAACGGGTGGACACGTTCCGCGCGGTGCCTCGATCACGTGTCGGCAGGGCCTATCGTCAATGGAATGTCTGCTGCTCATGCCGGTGGCTCCGAGTCGCCCGAGCCTTCGTCTGCTCTCACTGATGCGGTCATCGAAGGGCTTCTCGTGGCGGTGGAGGCGATCGTCGAAAGTGACCCGGAGAACGCCGAGCGGCTACTGAAGGCCGGGATCGCCAACGTGGAGGCGGCCGGAGATGACGAGATGGCGCGGGCGTTGGGCTCAACGTTGCAGGACATGCTCGACGATCTGCGGGAACTGCCGGGCGCGGCCGATCGACTGGCTGCCTACCGTGCCGGCCGCGTCAGCGGAATACCCTGGGAACAGGCCAAGCGTGAGCTTGCCCTATGACGATTTCTCATCCGCCCAGGCGGTCGATCTCTGCGGCGGTCAGATCCTCGGCGCTCACCTGGCCAGACGCCACTTCGTAGAGCCGCGTCAGCCATTCCTGCTCGAAGTTCACGCTCTCGATCGCAGCGTTCGCAACAGCCATGGCGACTGCGGTTTCCGCGTCCACCATCTGCCTCACGTCATCGGTCCACATCAGCTCGGAGGTGCCGGCGAGCAAAGTGGTGCCCAGCTGACGAACCGGGTGAACAATGCTTGCGGGCTCGGCGCGTCGTCCGGGTTGAGGCGGTGCAGCTCCACGGCCGCGTCGTAGAGCTGCCCACACAGGTGGACCGACAGGGCGAGGTGGTCGCCCGCGTACTCGGCCAGGAGGGCGAGCCGAGCCTCCGCGCACGGCCACGGGTGAGCACAGCGCTTGCAGATCCAGAGCGGGCGCATGGGTGCGTGCGGTCGGGTGCCGGTGCTCATGCCGGCACCCGCAGCCGGTGGGCGGTGGTGCGAGCGAGAGCTGGGCCACCACTGGCTCTGGCGTTCAGCCAGCGCAGCCCGGCCGGCTGCACGAACAGCTCCCGCTTGGCGACCGCCTCGCCCCTGCCGTCCAACTCGTAAGCCTCGATCCATGCCCACCCGTCGAACGTGGAGCGGTCGGCGATCTCGCGAATGACCCGCACGGTGATCGGGCGGCAGAACTGCACGCTCGCCGCGCGGTCGAGGCGCAGCAGGTCTCCCGCCCGAATCGGACGAGCGCTCACCGTGGCTCGTCGGGCCGGGTCGCGGCGGCCTTGACCAAGCGCGCGTAGACCACCTCCAGGCAGGGGTAGTCCTCGCCGCAGCCGCACAGCCAGCGGACGACCCGGCGCGGCGGGTGTGCGAAGAGAATGTCGTCGGCGTCCTCGATGTCCTGCGCCGAGGCGAAGGACTCTTCGGGGGACGTGTCGTCGGTGCGCTCGCCCATCGGGCCTCCCGTCGGGGTGCGACGTGCGGGGGACAGGTACGCACGCCCGGCCGTCCGGGGGATCGGCCGGCCGAGCGCTCTGCGCAGTGGGAACGGACCAACTCCGGTTTGCAGACCTGGGAGCCGGCCAGATCGAGCTTTACACGTCTAGTCACACAATGCAAGCACGACAACACGTTGCTTGTCATGGCTAGTCGTGCGTGATCGAATGGCGGGGCAGACCTGGGAGTCCATATGCCCGTCAAACCGAAGTGGGAACAGCTCGCGGATCAGCTCCGCACTCAGATTCAGTCAGGAGAACTCGCGCCGGGGGACAAGTTGCCGTCCACGGCGCAGCTCAAGGCGGAGCACGGCGTCTCGACGACAGTGGTTCGCCAAGCCATCCTCGTGCTTCAGACACAGGGATGGGTGGAGGGCGTACACGGCTTGGGAGTATTCGTTGCCGAACGCCCCGAGTCGCGGTGAGGTGCGAGATCTTGGAAGCGGAAGGCCCCTCTGGGGGCCATTTTCTTCCAAGATCTCAAGAACCGCCAAGATCGCAAGAACGGAAGCAGCGGCTCATCCGGGCCAGCCGGCGGCTCGGAGGGCGGCTCGTAGCTGGTCGATCACCGCTTCCGGGTCGTCGCGCAGGGCCCAGGAGGGGAAGCGGAGGATGCGGTCGCCCTCGATCCAGAGGTCGTTCTGCCGGCGCATGTCCGCCCAGGCGTGTGCCGGGTCGAGATGCTGCCCGCCGTCGATCTCGACGTGCACCCGCCACTCGTCGAAGTAGGCGTCGAGGTAGCGTCGCCGGCCCGCGGCGTCGCGCCGGACCACCTGGCGGGTTGGTTCGGGCAGGCCGGCGCGACGCACGAGGTCGAGCAGGGTCAACTCGCCCAGCGAGTGCGCGCCGCCGGCCGCGTCCGTGGCGGTGGTCAGCAGGAGTCGCCGGCGGCGGACTCGTGGCATCCGGCTCAGCACCTCGTGCAGGTCGTCACCGCCGACCAGCCGCTGCTGGAACGCCGCGGCGACGATCGCTCGGGCCTGCGCGTCGGTAGGTGCCCACTGGGCCGCGTCGATCACCGAGCGCGCAGCCGTCGTCCGGGGAGGTTGGCCGACCCGCACCACATCCTCGTCGGGCAGGTGGGTGGTCCGGTGTGCGCGCACCCCGGCCGGGAGCGGAGCACGACGGCAGGTGGCGGGCAGGAGCAGATGGATGACGCGGTCCGGAAACCCCCGAAGGCCACCCGCCTGGGCGGCGGTGATGCCGCCGAGCAGCGCGGTCGGGCCGGCGGCCAGCACCGCGATCCACCGGAGCTGAGCGGGACCGACGGGGCCGTTGTGCGCGACGAGAACAGCACGGTGAGCGTGACGCCATCGACCGGTCGCCACCCGATGCCGGATCGCCTTGCGCGTGAGATGTGCCTGTGCCTGGCCGAGGCTGAGCACGTCGTCCTGACGGAACAACAACCAGGTCAACTCGTCCGCGTCGTCCGATGGCAGCGCCCGCCGCATCCCCGCCCAGCAATTCCCCACCCCCCAAGGCTGCCGTCCACAGGGACCGCCGCGCGGCCCCTGTGGACAACGCTCGTAGATCGTGGAAGAAAAGGGCCCTGGGAGGGGCCGATTCCTTCCAAGATCTACAACGTCAGCGGTGGGCGTTGCTCGGGCGGGCCCAGGGGCCGGTGATGGCGAAGACGTAGCCGGGGGTCTGGATGTTGGCGAAGAGGATCTTGCCGTCCGCGCTGAACGTCGGCCCGGTGAACTCGCTGTCGTTCAGCTCGTTGCGGGCCAGCGCGTACGCCTTGCCCTGCTCGGTGACGCCGACCAGGTGCGACACGCCCTCGCCGTCCTCGGCCAGGATCACCCCGCCGTACGGGGACACGGTGATGTTGTCCGGCCCGTCGTAGTTGCCGGTGTCGGCCTCCGGGTCGGTGTTCACGCCGAAGATGGTCTTCAGCGTGACGGTCTGCCGGCGCGGGTCGTAGAACCAGACCTGGCCGTCGTGCTCGTTGACGCTGCCGTCGTCGTGGCGGGCGTAGCTGGCCACGAAGTACGCGCCGCCGTCGCCCCACCAGGCGCCCTCCAGCTTGCGGCTGCGGGTCACCTCCTCGTCGGTGAACTGCTTGCGCACCGACACGGTGCGGGCGTCCCGGTCCGGCACCTCCACCCAGTCGACCTGGTAGCGGGTGCCCGGCGTGGTGGCCTCGGACAGGTCGGCCACGTGCCCGTCGCCGCGCCGGCACCGCATCGCCTCCAGCGTGCCGGCGGTGGCGCCGTCCGGCCGCTGGGCGAGCGCGCGCAGCGCGCCCTTGCCGGCCCGGAAGCCGGGCGGCGGCGTCCACCGGAAGTACAGCCCGTTCGGGCCGCTGGCGTCCTCGGTCAGGTAGATCGAGTGGGTGTACGGGTCGACCGCCACCGCCTCGTGGGAGTAGCGACCGAGGAACGTCAACGCCACCGGGTCGGTGTTGGCGGCCCGGTCGTGCGGGTCGACCTCGAAGACGTACCCGTGGTCCTTGAGGAACTGACCGCCGGCCCGCTGCTCGGTCTCCTCACAGGTCAGCCAGGTTCCCCACGGCGTGATGCCGCCGGCGCAGTTGTTGTGCGTGCCGGCCACGCTGACGTACTCGCGCAGCCGCCGGCCGTGCTTGTCCACCTCGATGGTGGTGGTGCCGCCGCGCGCGCCCGGGTCGTAGGTGAGGCCGGGCAGCGCCGGCACCGGGTAGGGCTCGCTGCCGCCGATCTCGTGGTTGTTCACCAGCACCGAGCCGCGCGGGCCGCGGAAGCAGCCGGTGCCGTCGGCGTCGCTCGGGGTCGGCTGCCCCGATTCCAGCGTCGTCGCGCCCGCCTGCGCGACGACGGTGTAGGAGAAGCCGGGCGGCAGCGCCAGCAGGCCGGCCGGGTCCGGCACCAGGTCGCCGTAGCCGACCGCGGGCCGGCACGCGGCGCGGGCCGCCGCCGGGCCGGCGATGGCGTCCAGGTTGCCGGCCACCACGATGCCGAGGCCGCCGGCCGCGCCACCCAGCAGCGACCGCCGGGAGAGGGGTGAGTTGGAGGTCACGTCGTCGCCTTCCTGTGCATTCGAGGGTGCACTGGCAGGCAAGTCGGGTCGTGGGAACGGCGGGCGGCGGGACCGTCCGCCGTCGGGTGAACAGTGGACGAATCCCGGGTGCCGAGCGCCATGTGCCAGCGGGGCGGGCGTCCGTTAGGGTTCCCTCGATCGCAGAGGGCGGCGTCGGAGGGCGGACGGTGAACAGGTTCGCGGCGGCGTACCGGCAGGCGGTCGAGCGGCACCGGGCGGCGCTGCGCCACTGGGACACCGCCCGGCGGATGCTGGGCGCGGCCGGCCCGGCCCCGGTCGGCAGCCCCGAGCTGGTCGCCCGGCTGGCCCGCCTGGGCGGGGAGCTGGCCGCCGCGGTGCCCGGCACCGCCCGCGTCGCGACCCACCCCGTTCCGGTACGCCTCGGCGAGGCGACCACCGTCGACGGCGTGTTCCCGGTGCTGGTGCCGGTGGGGGCCGGCGCCCACCTGGCGGTCGACGTGGACGCCCGCGACCCGCGCGTCGGCGAGCTGCTGCGTGCCGTGGTGGTCCGGCTGCTCACCGCCGCCCCGGCCGGCGCGGTCCGGGTGGTCGGCATCGACCAGGCCGCGTTCGGCGCGGCGTTCCTGCCGCTGCGCCCGCTGCACGACGCCGGGGTGCTCGGCGCGGCGGCGACCACCGAGGTGGAGACGACCGCGCTGCTGGACGCCGCGGAGCGGCACGCGCGTACCGCCCAGCGGGCCGACCCGGAGGACCGGGAGCTGCTGGTGGTGGTCGCCGCGTCGACGCTGCCGGCCCGGGAGCTGGCCCGGCTGGCCGCGCTCACCCACGCCGGCCCGGCCGCGGCGGTCTGCGTGCTGCTGGCCGGCTACGCATCGGCCGGGCCGGGCGCGTCCGTGCCGCCGCTGGGGGCCACCACCCAGCTCCGGGTCACCGAGCGCTACACGCTCGTCGGCGACCCGCCCGGGCGTCCGTTCAGCGTCGACGGCAGCGGGCTGGCCGCACCGGTGGTGCTCGACGGCGACCCGTCGCACGCCGTGGTGACCGCGTTGGCCCGCCGGCTCGCCGAGGCCGCCGACGACAGCTCCGCCGTCACGTTCGCCGACCTGCTCCCGGCGCGGCGGTGGGCCGAGTCGGCCGGCACCGGCCTGCGTACGGTGCTCGGCCGGGCCGGGAAGAAGCCGCTGACCGTCGCGTTCGACGACGCCACACCGCACTGGCTGGTCGGCGGCCGCACCGGCGCCGGCAAGACGGTGCTGCTGCTCGACGTGCTCTACGGGCTGGCCGCCCGCTACTCCCCGGCCGAGCTGCGGCTGATGCTGCTCGACTTCAAGGAGGGGGTCAGCTTCACCGAGTTCGTGCCGACCCCGCGCGACAGGTCCTGGCTGCCGCACGCGAGCGCGGTCGGCATCGAGTCCGACCGCGAGTACGGCGTGGCCGTCCTCCGGGAGCTGCGCGCCGAGCTGACCCGACGCGCCGAACTGCTGAAGCGCCACGGTGTCAGCCGCCTCGCCGACCTGCCGCCGAACGCCCGGCCGCCCCGGATCGTCACCGTGGTCGACGAGTTCCACGTGTTGTTCGCCGGCAACGACGCGTTGGCCCGGCAGGCCGTCGACGGAATCGAGGAGCTGGCCCGCAAGGGCCGCTCGTACGGCCTGCACCTGGTGCTGGCCAGCCAGAGCACCACCGGCATCGAGGCGCTCTACGGCCGGGCCGAGGCCATCTTCGGCCAGTTCCCGCTGCGCATCGCGTTGCCCGGCGGGGACGCCGTGCTGGACCCGCGCAACGACGCGGCGCGCGGCCTCACGGTCGGCGCCGCCGTGGTGAACACCGCCGCCGGCGCGCCCGGCGCGGACACCGAGGTGCAGTTCCCGGACGCGCACGCCGCCGCGGCCGACCTCGCGGCGCTGCGCCACGAACTGCACGCGGCCCGCCCGGAGGGCGCCGCACCGCCGGCGGTGTTCCGCGGCCACGAGACGCACCGGCTCGCCGACGATCCGGCCTGGGCCGCGCTGGCCCCCGGCGCCGATCCGCCGTACGCGCTCCTCGGCCGCGTGGTGGACGTCGCCGGCAGCCCGGCCGGCTTCGCGCTCGACGCGAGCCCGGGCCGGCACCTGGCCGTGGTGGGCACCGCCGCGACCGGCGCGGAGGTGCTCCGCTCGGCCGTGCTGGCGCTGGCCCGGCAGCACGCGCCGGGCACCGCCCGGTTCCTGTTCGCGCCGTTGGCGCCGGGCACCACCGGCCTCGCCGACGACCTGGCCATGACGCTGGCCGCCGCCGGCCACCCGGTCCGCCGGCTCGACGCCGACGCGCTGCGCGTGCTCCTCGCCGAGCTGGCCGGCGACACCACCGGGCCGGATCGCACCTACCTCACGGTGTTCGGCATGGACGCCGCCGCCGGCACGCTGGCCGCCACCGACCCGGGCACGTTCCGCTCCGGCCACGACGACCTGCGTGCGGTGCTGCGGCACGGCCCGGCGCGTGGCGTGCACGTGCTCGGCTGGTGGCGGGGGCTGCGCCGGCTCGCCGACGACCTCGGTGGCAGCGGGCACCGCGACGACGTGACCGGGCTGGTCGCGTTGAACGTGCCGGCCGCCGACCTCGGCCTGCACCTCGGCGTGCACGACCTCGCCTACCAGCCGCGCGACGGCCGCGCGCTGCTGGTCGACCGGCACGAGCACCGGACCGCCCTGATCGTGCCGTTCGCGTCCGAGAGCGATGACTCATGAGTGGATTCGACGACTACGCGGCCCTGATCCGGGAGCTGTCCACCCGGCAGCGGGGCGGGGAGCGGGCCATCGCCGCCGAGGCGGAACGCCGGCGTGGCCTCCAGTCCGGCGTGGACGAGGTCGGGCGACGGCTGGCCGCGCAGGGGGAGCGCCTGGACCGGCTCGGGCAGGCGGTCGGCGTACCGATGCGGTCGGTTCCGGAGGCGGCGACGCCGGACGGCGGCGGACCGGCCGGTCCCCCCGCCGGGCCGGGGAGCGTGTCGGCCGGCGACCCGGCGGCGGAGCTGGCGGCGGCCGGGCGGCTGGCCGACGAGGCGGACCGGCACGGGCAGGAGGCGGAGGCGCTGGCCCGGCGGCCGGTGCTGCTGCCCGCCTGGTCCGCGCCGGCCCGGGCGGTCGCGGTGTACGCCGGGTGCGCGCTGGTCGGCTCGGTGCTCATGCTGATCGCGTTGCTCGGCTCGCCGCTGCCGGTGTCCGGGATGGACCTGGTGGCGGCGCTGTCCTGCGCCGGCGTGCCGTTGCTGTCGTTCGTGGCCGGTCAGGTCGTGCTGGCCCGCTGGGGCCGCCCCGCGTTGCCCGACCCCGAGACCCCGGCCGGCCGGTACGTCCCGATGGGCTTCGTGATCTGCGCCCTGGTCTCCCCGTCCCTGTTCTGCCTCTACCTGATCCTCTTCCGCCTCCTCCGCTGACCCACCCTCGCCCCCGCCCCCGCCCTCGCCCCGCGATCTTGCGGTTGTGGCCCACGTGATGCGGCTTGCGCGGCTTTTGCCGGGGCAACAAGTGCAAGATCGCGGAGGCGGGGGGCGGGGTAGGGTGAGTGGGGCGGGGTGGGGCGACTGGGGGAGGGCTTGTGAGCGCGGCGGAGGTCATTGCCAGGCTGGCGGCGGCGGCACAGAAGCTGGACGAGGCGAAGGCCCGCACGGCCGCCGCGGCGCAGGACGCGGCCGAGGCGCGGGCGCTGGTCGCCGGCGCGTTGGAGGGCGCGACGGCCGGGCCGCTGATCGGGGTGATCGACGCCTACCGGCAGGCGCTCGCCCAGGCCGCGCAGGGCGGCGAGCCGGCCCGCCAGCACGTGCAGGAGACCATCGCGAAGGTCCAGGCGCTCGGCAACTGAGCACGCTGCTCAGACGTCGGTGAGGACGAGCCAGTCACCGTCGCGCCGACCGACTGTGGTGTCCGGCGGCCAGGCGTGGGTGGTCGACGCCGACGCGCGGGCCTGGTCGACCAGGAACAGCCGGACCAGAGTGGCGCCCTCGAAGCTGGCCGGCCCGTGGAACACGGCCCGGCCGAAGTTGGCGGACCCCTCGAAACGGGCGCCCTCGAACCACGCCTCCGCGCCGAACTCCGTCCAGCGGAACAACGCCATGTCGGCGAAGCGCGCCCGGTGGAAGCCGGCGTACCCGGCGAACGTGGTGTGCTCCATGGACACCCCGCCCAGGAAGACCGTCTCCCGGAAGCTGGCGCTGTCGGTGAACCTGGCCCGGTCGAAGCTGATCGGCTGCCGCACCGTGGCGTCCCGGAACGAGACCGGCCCGAAGCTCGCGTCGCGGCAGGACAGCTCGCCACCGAGGTCGGCCCGGTCGAAGCTGACCCGGCCGGTGATCCGCGCGTCGTCGAGGACGATCTCGGCGTCGCCGGTGAGGTCGTCGAAGACGACGTCGGCGAACTCGGCGGCCAGTCGCAGCCGGCCGTGCGTGACCGCCCCGGCGAAGCTGGTGGTGCCGGTGCAGACCGCGCCGGTGAGGTCGAGGTCCACGAGCGTGCAGCCGGCGGCGTCGAAGCCGTCCAGCCGGGCGCCGGTCAGGTCCAGCGCGATCCCCGGCCACCAGCCCTCCTGGTCCGCGCGCAGGTGCCGGGTGAGCATCCGCTGCGCGGTACGCCGCACCTCGGTCTCGCGCGCGTCGTCGGGCGCCGGCATCCGCAGGTACGCGCAGAGCACCGCCACGGTGGTCGGGCGCTGCCCCGGGTTGTCCTGACCGAGTCGTTCCAGGGCGTGCAGGCCGCCGAGGCGTACCGCCGGGTGGTCGCTGCCGATCAGCTCGATGGCCCGGACGTACAGCTCGGTGAGCCGCCGTTCGGCGGAGTCGTGCTCGGCGGCGGTGGCCTGGCGCTCCTGGTGCCGCGCGGCGGCCTCGGCGACCGCCTCGGCGTGCGCCTGCACCCGGTCGCGGTGCGTCTGGTCGCGGGCGGCGACCGCCTCCTGGTGCCGCTGGCCGCGTTCGCTGATCCACTGTCGACGGGCGGCGAACAGCAGCGCCAGCCCGCCGCCGGTGCCGGCGACCACGGTGAGGCCGGTGCGGATGGCGTCGACGCGCAGCGTGGCCCGGGTGTCGGGCTGGCTGGCCCGGTCGGCCTCGGCGAGCAGCCAGTCGAGCACCAGCCAGCCGATCAGCACGGCCAGCAGCAGCCCGAGCAGCGCCAGCCACCAGGGCATCACCTTCAGCGGCTTCTCCGGCGGCGGTGGGGT
Source organism: Micromonospora sp. NPDC018662 (assembly GCF_044391475.1). Taxonomy (NCBI): domain Bacteria; kingdom Bacillati; phylum Actinomycetota; class Actinomycetes; order Micromonosporales; family Micromonosporaceae; genus Micromonospora; species Micromonospora sp. NPDC018662. The sequence goes on along the minus strand of NZ_JBISAC010000007.1, from coordinate 153,690 downwards.
GGACACGGCGCCCAGCATGCCATCCGGGCCGGCCGCGCAGGGGCCGCCGTCATACGTCCCGAATGCCGGTTCGCGCGTCAGGTGGAACAACTGGTTACCGGCGCGTAACTTTTCATTGACGTGTGTGAAATCGGACACGCATCATCGTTCCCACGATCGATCGGATCCCACCCGTCCCGCCCGGTTCCCGCCGGGTGCCCCTCCCATCGGAGGTGCAGCCCATGCTGCTCCGAACGATCCTGGCCGCCACCGCTGCCGCCACCGCGCTGCTCGTGCCGGCCACCGCCGCCCACGCCGCCCCCGCCGCGCCGAGCGCGGTCACCGCACCGGCCCCCGCCGCCCCCGCCAGCACCGTCACCGCCGCCGAACGGGCCGCCGCCGCGGCCGCCGACCCGGTGATCGTGGTCGGTGGCCTGATCGGCGTCTCCATCGCGTACGAGCCGATCGCCGCCCGGCTGCGCGCCGACGGCTACCGGGTCTCCATCTACCAACTGCCGAACCTCGGGTTCGGCGACATCCGCGAATCCGCCCGCGCGCTCTCGTCCTACGTGGACCAGGTCCGCGCCGCCACCGGCGCGAGCCGGGTGGACCTGGTCACCCACTCCGAGGGCGGGCTGGTCAGCCGCTGGTACGTGAAGTTCCTCGGCGGGTCCGCCGCGGTCGACCAGTACGTCAGCCTCGGCAGCCCGCAGTACGGCACGTACGTCGCCAACATCCTCGCCGTCGTCGGCCTGGGCAGCTGCGCCGGCATCGTCGCCTGCCAGCAGATGACCATCGGGTCGAGCTTCCTGGCCGACCTGAACGCCGGCGACGACACCCCCGGACCGGTCCGCTGGACCACGCTGCGCACCTGGCAGGACGAGCTGGTGCGTCCGGTCGACAACGCGGTGCTGGCCGACGGCGCGACGAACGTGCTGGTGCAGGCGTGGTGCCCGCTGCGGGTGGTCGGCCACCTCGGTCTGGTGCTCGACGGCACCACCTACACGGCGGTGCGGCAGGCGTTGGCCGGCGTCGCGATCCGGCCCAACTGCTTCGCGGTCTGAGCCGGTCCGGGCCCGCCCCCGGGTGGGCCCGGACCGCCCGCGCTCACCCCTGCGCGCGGCCCCGGATCAGGTCGGCGGCCCGCCAGGCCAGCGCCGTCACCGGCGCGCTGGTCCAGCCCGCCACCATCGCCGGCAGCACCGACGCGTCCACCACCCGCAGCCCGTCGACACCGCGTACCCGCAGCTCGGGGTCGACCACGTGCGCGTCGTCCGCGCCCATGGCGCAGGTGCCGACCGCGTGGTAGCCGCAGTAGCCGTGCGCCACCGCCGCCTCGACGATCTCCTCGTCGGTCCGCGTCGCCAGGCCGGGCACCGTCTCGGCCTGGAGCCGCTTGGCGATCGGCCCGGTGGCGAAGAACTCCCGCATCCGGCGGAACAGGTCCACCGCCGCCCGCCGGTCGTGCTCGGTGGCCAGGTAGTTCGCCACGATCGCCGGCGGGGTGCGCGGGTCGGCGTCGGTGACCGTGAGGTGGCCCTCGCTGTCCGGTCGGGTCACCGTGCCCAGGCACATCACGCCCGGCTCGCGTTCCAGCTCCAGCGCCCGGCCGGGGCGGGGCGGGGCGGCCGAGAACGGCGCCATCAGCAGGTGGCCGTCCGGGCGGTCGAGATCCGGCCGGGACTTGACGTGCGCCGCGACGTCGAGCACCGGCAGCGCCAGCGGCCCGCCCCGGGTGAACAGCCAGCGCAGCGTCGCGCCGGCCTGCCCGAGCGGGCTCGCGAGCCGGGCGTTGTAGCCGCCTGGCTCGGCGAGCCGGTACTGCAACGCGATCGACCGGTGCTCCCGCAGGCCGGCGCCCACCCGGGGACGGTCGAGCAGCACCGACACGCCGGCGGCGCGCAGCGTGTCGGCCGGCCCGATGCCGGAGACCTGCAACAGCGCCGGGGTGGCCAACGCGCCGGCGGCGAGGATCACCTCGCCGGCCGCCCGGTGCTCGACCTCCCGACCGCGGTGCGCCACCCGTACGCCGACCGCCCGGCCGCCCTCGACCAGCACGCGCAGCACCACGGCGTCGACCACGACGGTCAGGTTGGGGCGGCGCCGCGCCGGATGCAGGAACGCGTCGGCGGCGCTGACCCGGCGGCCACCGTGGATGGTCGCGGTCGGGTAGCCGATCCGTTCGTCGTCGTCGGCGTCCAGGTCGTCCACCGGCCGCCAGCCCAGCTCGGCGCCGGTCGCCACCATCTCCTCGGCGAGCGGGTCGGTGCCGGTGGCGACGGAGAGCCGCACCGGCCCGCCGACGCCCCGGTGCGGGGCCGGCCCCAACGGATGGTCCTCCAGCCGCTGGAACACCTGCCGCATGGTCGACCAACCCCAGCCCAGCGGCGCCAGCGCGGCCCAGTCCCGGGCCGCGCCGCGACTCCAGATCATGCCGTTGACGGACGTCGAGCCGCCGATCATCCGGCCGCGCTGCCAGGTCTCCCGCCGGCCCGGGCCGGTCGTCGCCGGGTAGTGCCAGGCGGTGCGTGGGTCGTCCATCAGCCGGGAGAACGCCTTGGGCACCCGGACGAACGGGCTACGGTCCCAGCCGCCCGCCTCGATCAGCAGCACCCGGGTGCCCGGGTCCTCGGTCAGCCGGCCGGCCAGCACGCATCCGGCCGCGCCGGCGCCCACGACGACGTAATCGAACTCCACCACTGGGGACCCCCACTCGCGAGAATCCTTCTGACAGTAGTTTCTCGATCACGGATGGCAAGTGTCGGGTTTCAGGCGGCCTTCGCCAGCGCCTCGTACTCGTCGTCGGTCAGCTCCACCTCGGCCGCCGCGACGTTCTCCTCCAGGTGCGCCACCGACGACGTACCCGGAATCGGCAGCATCACCGGCGACCGGCGCAACAGCCACGCCAGGGCGAGCTGCGCGGGGCTGGCGCCGTGCGCGGTGGAGATGGCGTCCAGCGGACCGCCCGGCCGGGCCAGGTTGCCGGTGGCGATCGGGAACCAGGGGATGAACGCGAGATCGTTGCGCTCGCAGTGGGTCAGCACGTCCTCGGCGCTGCGGTCGGCCAGGTTGTAGAGGTTCTGCACGGACACGACCGGCGTGACCGCCCGCGCCGCCTCGATCTGCTCCACCGTCACCTCGGAGAGCCCGATGTGCCGGATCTTGCCCTCCTGCTTGAGCAGCGCCAGCTCGCCGAGCTGGTCGGCGAGCGGCACCTGCTCGTCGATCCGGTGCAGCTGGTAGAGCGGGATCGACTCCAGGCCCAGGTGGCGCAGGCTCAGCTCGCACTGTTGGCGCAGGTATTCCGGCCGGCCCACCGGCCGCCAGTCACCCGGGCCGGAGCGGGTCAGCCCGGCCTTCGTCGCGATCACCAGGTCGTCGGCGTACGGGTGCAGCGCCTCCTTGATCAGCAGTTCGCTGACGAACGGCCCGTACGAGTCGGCGGTGTCGATGAACGTGACCCCCAGCTCGTACGCGCGGCGCAGCACCCGCACCGCCTCCGCCGGGTCCTTCGGGTCGCCCCAGACACCCGGGCCGGTGAGCTGCATCGCCCCGTAGCCGAGGCGGTCGACCCGCAGGTCACCGCCGATCCGGTAGCTGCCCGACGCCTTGGCGGGCTGGTTGCTGGTGGCCATCACGGTCCTCCTCAGGTGGGTGGTCCTCCGACCGGAGGACATTCCCCGAACCGCGCGGCCGAAGCCTGCTCAGCCGAGGTGTCGCAGCACCACCAGCGCCTGGTCGTCCTCCGAGCCGGCCAGGTCGCGCAGGAGCGCGTCCGCGATCACCTCCACCGGCTCGTCCCGCACCGCGGCCAGCGCCCGGTGCAGCGCCGCGACGCCCTCGTCGTACGGCCGGCCGCGCCGCTCCACCAGCCCGTCGGTGTACGCGACCAGCACGTCCCCGGGACGGAACGCGACAGTGGTGACGGTCATCGGCCGGTCGACCATGCCCAGCGGCATCGCGTTCGCGGTCTGCACGGTGCGCGGCGGCTGCCCGGCCGGCAGCACCACCGGATGCGGGTGCCCGGCCCGGGCCACGTGCGCCGCGCGGGCCGCCGGATCGACCACCACGATCAGGCAGGTGCCCAGGAACCCGACGCCGAGCAGCTCGGTGAGCCGGAGGAACACCTCCTCCAGCGGCACGCCCAACCGGATCAGCGTGTTCAGCACGGTACGGAGCTGGGCCATGTCGGCGGCGGCCTCGACCTGGTGCCCGACCACGTCGCCGACCACCACGGCCAGCCGGTCGCCGTCCTGCCGGACCAGGTCGTACCAGTCGCCGCCCAGGTGCAGGCCGCTCATCGCCGGCCGGTAGCGGGTGGCGACCGCCAGGCCCTCGGGGGCGGCCAGGGCCGAGCTGCGCAGCCGGCCGGCCAACCGGGTCACCAGGTTGTGCTCGGCGGCGGCCAACCGGACCCGCTCCAACGTCTGCTCGCACAGGTCGGCGACGGTGTCCAGCAGCGCCAGGTCGCTGTCGCGCAGCGGACGCTCCCGCCGCCAGCCGAAGCCCAGCGCGGCGATCGGGCGGCGGTCCGCGCCGAACAGCGGCAGCGCCACGGTGGTCACCATGCCGTGCCGGCCGACCGGGTCGGGCAGGCCGGGGAACCGGGTGGCGAAGTCGGCGCGGTCGCGCAGCACGATGCGTTCCCCGTGGTGCAGCGCGCGGACGATCGGGCGCGGATCGTCGACGGTCAGGTCGCGGAACGTGGCGGCCAGCTCGCCCGGCACGTCGTCGTGGTACCAGAGCCGGACCCGGCGGCCCTCGTCCCGCATGGCCAGCCCGGGCAGTTCCGCGCCGAACGCGGTGGTGGCGGCGTCCAGGATCACCTCGATCGCCTCGGCGGTGGAACGGGTCATGCTCAACCGGGCCGCGAACCCGGCCATCGCCTGCGCCGACCCGGTCAGTTCGGCCCGTTGCAGCGCCTGGCCGCACAGCGCGGCGACCGCGTCGAGCAGGCTGCGCAGCGACTCGTCGTCGTCGGTCCGGCCGGCCCAGCGCACCTCCAGGGCGCCGAGCGCGCCGCCGTCGCCGTCCCGCAGCGGCAGGCAGACGCCGGTGCCCAGGTCGTCGGCCAGCGCCAGCGCCGCGTTGTCGCGTACCGCCCGGGCCAGCGGGGCGTCGGCGTCGACCGGCAGCCGCTCGGGCGGCGTGCCGGCGCCGGCCACGTCGAGCACGGTCCGGCCGGGCAGGGCGATCGCCACCCGCAGGGCGGCGGCGTCCACCACGGCCGGGGCCACCGTGGTCACCACTTCGACGATGGCGTCCCGGCCCCGGGCCGAGCTGAGCGCCCCGGCCAGCCGGGCGAGCGCCTCCGCCCGCCGTAGCGCCTGCTCCGACCGGGCCCGGAACAGCCGCAGCTCGGCGCGGGCGGCGTCCAGCTCGGCGAGCAGCCACCCGCGGCGTTCGTCGCCGGCGGCGAGGACGTCCGGCCACCGGGCGTCGCCGGGTCCGGTGATGCTCACCCGGGACCTCCCGCTCGGGCGTGGGCGTCGGCAGTACCCGGAAACGTACCAGCGGCTCGCCGCCGCGACCGCTCGTCACGCCGTACGGTCCGACAGTCGATCGAACCCCTACAATCTCCGGTACGAAAGGGACGGACGGCGCGCCCGGCCGTCGGTGACGAGAGAGGCTTGCCGTTTCATGCACGCTGCGCAGGACAGCTCGCTGATGGCTCCACCGCCTGCGGCGGGCCCGGACGATCCGGCCGACGGCGGTCCGGACAACGCCTCCTTCGCGGCCGCCCGGAAGCGGTCGCTGGCGATCGAGCAGAAGTTGCGCGACGATCCGTCCCGGTTCCGGGTGCTGACCGGCGACCGGCCCACCGGCCGGTTGCACGTCGGTCACCTCTTCGGCTCGCTCGAGAACCGGGTGCGGTTGCAGGACGCGGGGGTGGAGACCTTCGTCATCATCGCCGACTATCAGGTGATCACCGACCGGGACGCGGTCGGCCCGGTGGGCGAGCGGGTCCTGTCGCTGGTCACCGACTACCTGGCCGTGGGGCTCGACCCGCGCCGCTGCACCATCTTCACCCACTCCGCAGTGCCGGCGCTCAACCAGTTGATGCTGCCGTTCCTCGCCCTGGTCACCGACGCCGAGCTGCGCCGTAACCCCACGGTGAAGGCGGAGCTCGCGGCGACGAACGGCCGGCCCATGTCCGGGCTGATGCTGACCTACCCGGTGCACCAGGCCGCCGACATCCTGTTCTGCAAGGCCAACCTGGTGCCGGTGGGCAAGGACCAGTTGCCGCACGTCGAGCAGACCCGGGTGGTCGCCCGCCGGTTCGACGAGATCTACGGCCGGGCCGACAGGCGGCACGCCGTGTTCCCCCGGCCGGACGCCCTGCTCTCCGAGGCGGTGAACATCCTCGGCGTGGACGGGCAGAAGATGAGCAAGTCCCGGGGCAACGCGATCGAGCTGGCGATGAGCGCCGACGTCACGGCCAAGCTGATCCGCCGGGCCGTCACGGACAGCGAACGGACCATCACCTGGGATCCGCAGCGTCGTCCCGAGGTGGCCAACCTGCTGTTGCTCGCCGCGCTCAGCACCGGCCGGTCGCCGGAGGCCCTGGCCGACGAACTGGCCGGCACCGGCGCCGCGGGGCTGAAGGCCGTGGTCACCGAGGCGGTCAACGAACGGCTGGCCCCGATCCGCAGCCGGCGCGCGGAGCTGGCGGCCGACGAGGGCTACCTGCGGTCGATCCTGGCCGAGGGCAACCGTCGGGCCAACGAGGTCGGCGACGCCACGCTGGCCGAGGTCCGCGAGGCCATGGGGATGGTCTACTGAGCCTCGGGAAGGGCCCGTCGGGAGGCTGACCACTGCGGGACGAACGCCCCGACGGGGCGGTAACCGGGCGACGGTCCGGGGGAGTTGGGACGAGCGGCCGCGCGGTGACGCGGGCCCGTGCGAGGCTGGTTGCGACGGCGGTCAGGAGGTGCGCATGGGCGCCACGCCCCGGCTCGACTTCGCGTTGGACACCTACGAGTGCATCGTGCTCTACCCGGGGCCCTCCGGCCGGGCACTGCCGGAGGAGACCGTGCAGCGGTTGCAGTCCGAGCACCTCCGGCACATGCAGGCGTTGCAGCGGCGCGGCATCGTGCTGGTCGACGGCTCGGTGGACGGCCCGGCCCGGGAACCGGACCCGCCGATCGGCTTCGGGCTGGCCCGGACCGGCTCGGTGGACGACGTGCGCAGCGTCATGGAGGCCGACCCGGCGGTGCAGGCCGGGCTCTACCGGGTGGAGGTGCTCACCTTCCTCTGCCCGGCCGGCTCGCTGGAGTTCCCGCTGGTCAAGACCGAGAGCTGAGGCACTGCCGCGCGGGCGACGGCGGGCCGCCCGGCGCTCGGCGCCCGCCTGCTCGCCCCGTCGACGCCGGCCTACCGGACGCCGTACGCCTCTGGAACGGCGTGCCGGCCGCGACCTCCGCGCTGGTGGCCCGCGTCCGCGACGCCGACGAGGTCGCCCCGGCGGTCCCCCTCGCCCGGCGCTGCCACCCTGCCGCTGCCGCTGCCGCTGCCGCTGCCGCTGCCGCTGCCGCTGCCGCTGCCGCTGCCGCTGCCGGTGCGGGCCGGCGGACACGACTGGGCCGGCCGGGGCGCTGCGCCAGGGTGGCCCGTTCTCGGCCGTGCCCACGCTGCCGCCGGCCGGCCGGCCCGTACCCCGCGCCGAGCGGTGACGGCGGGCGGTACGATTTCCGCCGCGCGGTCGCCGATGCCCGCCACACGACGTTCCGGTGCGGTACGCCTACCGCCCGCCCGCGCGGTTCTTCGCGCGTCGTTGGACAACTGTTCCGCAGTCCGCAAGGGGTCGGCCGGGAGGCCGATCCGGAGGAGAGACTAGCCTGATGGGCGTGACACGCCGCGCGAAGATCGTCTGCACTCTCGGCCCCGCCACCTCGTCCCCGGAGCGCATCCGGGGGCTCGTCGAGGCCGGCATGAACGTGGCGAGGCTCAACTTCAGCCACGGCGCTCACGCCGACCACGAGTCGGTCTGCCGGATGGTCCGGGAGGCGGCCGAGGCCGCCGGGCAGCCGGTCGCCGTGCTCGCCGACCTCCAGGGCCCCAAGATCCGGCTCGGCCGGTTCGCCGACGGGCCGCACGAGTGGCGCACCGGCGACTCCGTGGTGATCACCAGCGACGAGATCGTCGGCACCAAGGAGCGGGTCTCCTGCACCTACCGCAAGCTGCCGCAGGAGGTGAAGCCGGGCGACCGGCTGCTGATCGACGACGGCCGGGTCGCGGTCGAGGTCAGCGACGTCACCGGCAACGACATCCGCTGCCTGGTCACCGAGGGCGGTCCGGTCTCCAACAACAAGGGCGTCTCGCTGCCGAACGTGGCGGTCAGCGTCCCGGCCATGTCCGACAAGGACGCCGAGGACCTGCGCTTCGCCCTCGGCCTCGGCGTCGACCTGGTGGCGCTCTCCTTCGTCCGCTCGCCGGAGGACATCAAGCTCGTCCACGCGATCATGGACGAGGAGGGTGTCCGCCGCCCGGTGCTGGCCAAGGTCGAGAAGCCGGAGGCGGTCGACCACCTGGAGGCGATCGTGCTCGCCTTCGACGGCGTCATGGTCGCCCGCGGCGACCTCGGCGTGGAACTGCCGCTGGACCAGGTCCCGCTGGTGCAGAAGCGCGCCGTGCAGCTCTGCCGGGAGAACGCCAAGCCGGTCATCGTGGCCACCCAGATGCTCGACTCGATGATCGAGAACTCGCGCCCGACCCGCGCCGAGGCCTCCGACGTGGCCAACGCCGTGCTCGACGGCGCGGACGCGGTGATGCTCTCCGGCGAGACCAGCGTCGGCAAGTACCCGGTGCTCACCGTCAGCACCATGGCGAAGATCATCACCACCACCGAGGCCGGCTCGATCGCCGTGCCCCGGCTCCAGCACGACCCGCGTACGCACGGCGGCGCGCTCACCGTCGCCGCGTCGTCGATCGCCCGCGCCATCGGCGCCAAGGCCATGGTCGCGTTCTCGCAGACCGGCGACACGGTCAAGCGGCTCAGCCGGCTGCACTGCGACCTGCCGCTGCTGGCGTTCACGCCGGTGCCGGAGGTGCGCAACCAGCTCGCGCTCTGCTGGGGCGTGGAGACGTTCCTGATGCCGTTCGTGCAGCACACCGACGACATGTTCCGCCAGGTCGACCAGGCGCTGCTGGGCCTGAACCGGGCCAACCCGGGCGACTACGTGGTGATCGTGGCCGGCAGCCCGCCCGGCACCCCCGGCTCCACCAACACGCTGCGCGTGCACCAGCTCGGCTCGCTCGTCGACGCCGCGGCGGCCCGGGCGCTTCAGTGAGCGCGAGGAGTGAGCCGGTCTTGCGAGCCCCGCAGTCGCGAACAGGGGCAGCGCGGTGAGTGACGCTCCGGTGGCGACCGGGCAGGCCGCCGTCGACCAGCTCCTGGAGGTGCTCGACCTGGCGCAGACCGGCGAGATGGCCTTCCGCGGGATGAGCCCGCCGGTCGGCCCGCAGCGGGTCTACGGCGGTCAGGTCGCCGGTCAGGCGCTGGTGGCGGCCGGCCGCACGGTCGGCCCGGAGCGGGCCGTGCACTCGCTGCACGGCTACTTCGTGCGGCCCGGCGACCCGGCCGAGCCGATCGACTACCAGGTGGAGAACGTCCGCGACGGCCGGTCCTTCTCGGTGCGCCGCTCGGTGGCGTTGCAGCACGACAAGCCGATCTTCTTCATGTCGGCGTCGTTCCAGCGGGCGGAGGAGGGGCTGGACCACCACGCCCCGCTCCCGCCCGACGTGCCCGGCCCGGACGACGTGCCCACCATGACCGACCGGCTGTCCCGCTACCCGGAGCGGCTCGGCATCTGGGGCCAGATCCCGCGCCCGATCGACGTCCGGTACGTCGGCGAGCCCGGCTGGGTACCCCCCGGTGACCGCCCGGCCGAGCCGCACCAGCGGGTCTGGATGCGCATCGACGGCAAGCTGCCGGACGATCCGCTGCTGCACGCCTGCGCGCTGACGTACGCCTCCGACCTGACGCTGCTCGACTCGGTGCTGTCGGTGCACGGTGAGGTGTGGGGGCCGGGCGGTGTGGTCGGCGCGAGCCTCGACCACGCGCTCTGGTTCCACCGGTCGTTCCGGGCCGACGAGTGGTTCCTCTACGACTGCTGGAGCCCGTCCGCGTCGGGCGCCCGGGGCCTGGCCACCGGCCGGATGTTCACCACCGACGGCCGGCACATCGCCAGCGCCGTGCAGGAGGGGCTGCTGCGTCGGGTGGGTGGCTGAACGGGCAACCGTGACCGTTCGGCCGAGGGTCGGAAGACCGGGCGGCTGAACAGGCGACTAACCTTGCCGGCATGCGCCTCTCCGCCCGGGTCGACTATGCCCTCCGTGCGGCTGCCGAGCTGGCCTCGGTCGCCGAGGGCACGGCCGCCGGGCGGAGCCGGCCGGTGACCGCCGAGCAGATCGCCCGCTCGCAGGACATCCCGCCGAAGTTCCTGGAGAGCATCCTGCTCCAGCTCCGCCGCGGTGGCATCGTGCACGCCCAGCGTGGCCCCGAGGGGGGTTACTGGCTGGCCCGTCCGGCCGGGGAGATCTCCCTGGCCGAGGTGATCCGGGTGATCGACGGGCCGCTGGCGCACGTCCGTGGTCAACGCCCGGAGCAACTCGGCTACCAGGGCCCGGCGCGCGCGTTGCAGGACGTGTGGATCGCGTTGCGGGCCAGCGAGCGGGAGATCCTGGAGCTGGTCACGATCGCCGACGTGGCCGCCGGCACGTTGCCCGGCCGGGTCAACGAGCTGGCCGCCGATCCGCGCGCCTGGAGCTGACGGCGCGCACTCCCACCTCGGCTCCGTCGCCTGCGGACCACGCCCGACGGGCCGTCCGGCGTGTCTCACCAACCGGATGGAGGACTTGACCCGGGGTGCCTCCGTGCCGCATTGTCGACCAAGTTGATAGGAGATGCCGAAAAGTCAGGGGGCGCTCGTGCGCAAGCTGCTGGTCCTCGCCCTCGTCGGGCTCCTCGCGCAACTGGTCGACGGCGCGCTCGGCATGGCGTACGGGCTGACGTCCTCGACGCTGCTGCTCTTCGCCGGCGTCGCGCCGGCCGCGGCCTCCGCCTCGGTGCACCTCGCCGAGATCGGCACCACGCTCGCCGCCGGCCTGTCGCACTGGCGCTTCGGCAACGTCGACTGGAAGGTGGTCGGCCGGATCGCGCTGCCCGGCGCGATCGGTGCGTTCGCCGGCGCCACGTTCCTGAGCTCCATCTCCACCGAGTCGGCCGCCCCGTGGATGGCCGCCATCCTGTTCACCCTCGGCGCGTACCTGCTGATCCGCTTCTCCCGGCCGCTGCGCGCCAACCGCGCCGCCGGCCGGCTGCGCAGCCGTTTCCTGGCCCCGCTCGGGCTGGTCGCCGGCTTCGTCGACGCCACCGGCGGTGGCGGCTGGGGCCCGGTGGCCACCCCGGCGTTGCTGGTCTCCGGCCGAATGGAGCCGCGCAAGGTCATCGGCTCGGTGGACACCTCCGAGTTCGTGGTGGCCGGCGCGGCGAGCGTCGGCTTCCTGATCGGCCTCGGCTCCGAGGGCTTCCTGCTGCCCACCGTCGCCGCGCTCCTGATCGGCGGCCTGATCGCCGCGCCGATCGCGGCCTGGCTGGTCCGCATCGTGCCGGCCCAGGTGCTCGGCGCCGTGATCGGCGGCGTGATCGTGCTGACCAACGCCCGCACGCTGCTGCGCGCCGGCGAGTTGGGCGGCCCGGTGCCGGCCCTGGTCTACGCCCTGCTCGGCGCCGGCTGGCTGGCCGCCCTGGTGCTGGCGGTGCGGGCGCTGCGTCGTGCCCGCCGCGCCCGGGCCACGGCCGAGGCGGCGCTCGCCTCGACCCCGCCGACCCTGTCGGCCCCGCCGGCCGCGTTGGCCGACGCCTCGGCTCCGTCGGCCGAGCCGGGGGAGCCCCGGCCGCTCGCCGCCGCCGTCGAGGGCTGAGCCTCCCGCGTCGCTGACGAACGGCGGAGCCGGCCGGCCCGCGTGCCGCCTTCGTCGGTGTGTCGCCGGCCGGGGTGGATGTGCTTGCGCGCGATATACCCCTCAGTCATATTTATGCCTGAGGGGTATATCGCCGTTCCGCGAGTTGTCGTACCGAGACGTCACTTTCCGTGGTCGGGCGACGGGAGGGGTGCTGTCGGGGCGCGGTGTGCTTGTGAGGGGTGCGCGGCGGTGGCTACGCTGGCGGGGCGCGGAGCCTAATCATGGACGTCGATGCGTCGGCGTCCTCGTCGCGTCAGCGCGCGTGCACTTCCGCCGGTCCGGGCAGGCCGGCGTCGCCGCGTGCCCGACCTTCGCGAAAGGCAACCCCGTGCACCACACCACCGCACGCCGGCTCGCACTGCTCGCCGCGGCCTCGGCGGCCACCCTGACGGCCGGCGTACTCACCACCGTCACCGCCTCGGCGGCGGCCGCCGCCTGCCGGGTCGACTACCGGATCACCAACCAGTGGGGCGGCGGCTTCGGCGCCGACGTCACCGTGACCAACCTCGGCGACCCGGTCAACGGCTGGACGCTCGGCTGGAGCTTCACCGCCGGTCAGCAGGTCACCCAGGCATGGAACGCCACGGTCAGCCAGTCCGGCGTCCAGGTCACCGCCCGCGACGCCGGCTACAACGCGGCCATCGGCACCGGCGGCACCGCCGCCTTCGGCTTCAACGCCTCGTGGAACAACGCCACCAACCCGGCCCCGACCGCGTTCACGCTCAACGGCACCGTCTGCACCGGCGCGCCCCCGACCGCGACGCCGACCACACCCGGCCCGACGACGCCACCGCCGACCACCCCGCCACCGACCACGCCGCCGGCCGGCGCCAAGCAGATGGAGAAGCTCGACCGGGGGCTGGTCAGCGTCCGCTCCGGCAGCGGGAACCTGGTCTCCTGGCGGCTGCTCGGCACCGAGACCTCGGGCGTGTCGTTCAACCTCTACCGGGGTGCCACCAAGGTCAACGCCAGCCCGATCACCGGCGCCACCACCTACCTGGACGGCGGCGCGGCGGCCGGGTCCGCGTACACCGTGCGGGCCGTGGTGAACGGCGCCGAGCAGGCGGCGTCCGCCCCGGCGCTGCAGTTCGCCAACGGCTACCTGGACGTGCCGATCCAGGCCCCGCCCGGGGGCACCACGCCGAGCGGCGAGGCGTACACCTACTCGGCCAACGACGCCAGCGTGGGCGACCTCGACGGCGACGGCCGCTACGAGTTCGTGCTCAAGTGGGACCCGTCCAACAGCAAGGACAACTCGCAGTCCGGCTACACCGGCAACGTCTACGTCGACGCGTACACCCTGACCGGCGCCCGGCTGTGGCGGATCGACCTGGGCCGCAACATCCGCGCCGGCGCCCACTACACCCAGTTCCAGGTGTACGACTACGACGGCGACGGGGACGCCGAGGTGGCCATGAAGACCGCCGACGGCACCCGCTCCGGCACCGGCCAGGTGATCGGCTCGTCCTCGGCCGACCACCGCAACTCCAGCGGCTACGTGCTGGCCGGCCCGGAGTACCTGACCATGTTCGACGGGCGCACCGGCGCGGCCCTGTCCACTGTCGACTACGACCCGCCGCGCGGCACGGTCTCGTCCTGGGGCGACTCGTACGGCAACCGGGTCGACCGGTTCCTGGCCGGCACCGCCTACCTGGACGGGCAGCGCCCGTCGCTGATCATGGCGCGCGGCTACTACACCCGGGCGGTGATCGCCGCCTGGGACTTCCGCGACGGCACGCTGCGCAAGCGGTGGACGTTCGACTCCAACGCCTCCGGCAACGGCGCCGCCGCCGGTCAGGGCAACCACCAGCTCTCCGTCGCCGACGTGGACACCGACGGCCGGCAGGAGATCGTCTACGGCGCGGCCACCATCGACGACAACGGCCGCCTGCTCTACTCGACCGGCAACGGGCACGGCGACGCGTTGCACGTCGGCGACCTCGACCCGTCCCGCGCCGGCCTGGAGGTCTTCAAGGTCGACGAGGACGGCAGCAAGCCCAGCTCGTGGATGGCCGACGCGCGCACCGGCCAGCTCCTCTGGCAGACCGCGCCGAACGGCGACAACGGCCGCGGTGTCTCCGACGACATCTGGGCCGGCAGCCCCGGCGCGGAGTCCTGGTCGTCGGCGGTCGACGGCCTGCTCAACACGCGCGGGCAGAACGTCGGCCGGAAGCCGTCGTCGGCGAACTTCCTGATCTGGTGGGACGGCGACCCGGTCCGCGAGCTGCTCGACGGCACGAAGATCGACAAGTACGGCACCGGCGGCGAGACCCGGCTGCTCACCGGCAGCAACGTCGCGTCGAACAACAGCACCAAGTCGACCCCGGCGCTCTCCGCCGACATCCTCGGCGACTGGCGTGAGGAGGTGGTCTGGCGTACCGCCGACAGCTCCGCGCTGCGGATCTACAGCACGCCGGTCACCACCGGCCTGCGCCTGCCGACGCTGATGCACGACCCGCAGTACCGGGTCGCCGTCGCCTGGCAGAACACCGCCTACAACCAGCCGCCGCACCCGGGCTTCCACCTCGGGGACGGCATGAGCACGCCGGCCGCGCCGAACATCTACCTGCGCTGACCCCAAAAGGCAGGCACCGGGTCGCCGGCCGCGGAATCCGCTCAGCCGGCGACCCGGTGCACCACACCGCAGCATTCCCGACCCGTCCCGACCGGGAATGCCGTACCACCACCGGGGACAAAGCTATGCGTCCCACGCGACGCTGCGGTGACGTCGCTATGAAGAGCGTGTTTCAGCCTTCCCGGCGCAGGCCACCGGCCACCTTCTCGGCGATCAACTCGAACGAGCGGACCCGGTCGTCCACGTCGTAGACCATCGCGGTCAGCATCAGCTCGTCCGCGCCGGTGCGCTCCAGCAGCGACCCGAGCTGCCGGGCCACCGTCTCCGGCGAACCGGTCGCCTGACCGTCGCGGCGCTGCGCCACGAACTCCCGCTCCAGCTCCGAGTACGGGTAGGCCGCCGCCTCCTCCGGCGTGACCAGCGGCTCCGGCCGCCCCGACCGCAACTTCAGGAACGACAACCCGGCCGGCCCGGCCAGCCACTCCGCCCGCTCGTCGGTGTCCGCGCAGACCGCGTTGACCGCCACCATCGCGTACGGCCGGTCCAGCCACTGCGACGGCCGGAAGTGCTGCCGGTAGAGCCGCAACGCCGGGATCGTGTTCTGCGCACTGAAGTGGTGCGCGAACGAGAACGGCAACCCGAGCAGGCCGGCGAGCTGGGCGCTGAAGCCGCTCGACCCGAGCAGCCACACCTGCGGCGACTGCCCGCGCCCCGGCGTCGCGGTGATCGGGCCCGGCTCGGCACCGCTGAAGTAGTTCATCAGGTCGGCCAGCTCGCGCGGGAAGTGCTCGGCGGACAGGCCCTCCATGGTGCGGCGCAACGCCAGCGCCGTCCCCTGGTCGGTGCCGGGTGCCCGCCCGATGCCCAGGTCGATCCGACCCGGGTGCAGCGCTTCCAGGGTGCCGAACTGCTCGGCCACCACCAGCGGCGCGTGGTTGGGCAGCATCACCCCGCCCGAGCCCAGCCGGATCGTGCGGGTGTTCGCGGCCAGGTGCGCGAGCAGCACCGCGGGCGCCGAACTGGCGATCGCCGGCATGTTGTGGTGCTCGGCCACCCAGAACCGGCGGTAGCCCAGCTCCTCGGTGCGGCGGGCCAGCTCGGTGGTGTGCCGCAGCGCCTCACCGGCGTTGCCGGTCGCGGCCACCGGGGCAAGGTCAAGGACAGACATCGGTACGTCGATCACGACATGCTGCAACCCGTCCGGTGCCGGAATTGTTCCGTCGGGTGGGTCAGCCCATACCCCGGGCCTGCTCGAAGATCAGGCTGGTCTGGGTGTGCTGCACCGCCGGATCCACGGCCAGGTGGTCGAGCACGAAGTCCCGCAACGCGTCCCCGGACGCCGCCCGCACGTGCAGCACGTAGTCCTCCGCGCCGGCCACGTGGAACACCGACACCACCCCCGGCAGCCGCACCGACCGGGCCCGGAACGCGTCCACCGCGGCCCGCTCGTGCGCGGTCAACCGCACCGACACCAACGCCTGCAACGGCAGGCCCACCGCCGCCGGGTCCACCTCCGCGTGGAACCCGCGGATCGCCCCGCACTCGCGCAACGCCCGGGTACGCGTCAGGCACGTCGACGGCGCCACCCCCACCCGCTCGGCGAGCGCGTTGTTCGGCAGCCGACCATCGGCGGTCAGCTCGGTGAGGATCGCGCGGTCGACGTCGTCGAGGGCGGAGAACGGCCGTACATCATTCGGTGCGAGAGGCATCCCGTCATCCTTCACCGAAGAAGCTCCGGACGGAAGCGAGATCATCAGAATCTTCTTCGCTACTATTGCCCTGATGTGTCGTCATGTTCGACGCTTCCGGGCATGACCGCCGTGGACACCGCAGCCGTGCACGCCGGGCGTGACGACCTCGCCGGGCTCGGCGTCCACGTCCCGCCCATCGACCTCTCCACCACCAACCCGCTGCCCTCGGTGGCCGGGGGCGGCGACGACTACGAGACGCTCGCCACCGGCAACCCGCTCCCGGCCGGCGGCAGCGCCGTCTACCAGCGGCTCTGGAACCCCACCGTGGCCCGCTTCGAGACCGCGCTCGCCCAGCTCGAAGGCACCGCCGAGGCGGTCGCGTTCGCCAGCGGCATGGCCGCGCTCACCGCAACAGTGCTCGCCGCCACCCGCGACGGAAAACGCCACGTCGTCGCCGTCCGCCCGCTCTACGGTGGCACCGACCACGTCCTCGCCACCGGCCTGCTCGGCACCGAGGTCACCTGGGCACGCGCGGGCGACGTCGCCGCCGCGATCCGCCCCGACACCGCGCTGGTCGTCGTGGAGACCCCGGCCAACCCGACGCTCGACCTGGTCGACATCGCCGCGCTCGCCACCGCCGCCGGCGACGTCCCGCTGCTCGTCGACAACACCGTGGCCACGCCCGTCCTCCAGCAGCCCGCCCGGCACGGCGCCGCGCTCGTCCTGCACAGCGCCACCAAGAGCATCGGCGGCCACGGCGACGTCCTCGCCGGCGTCGTCGCCTGCGCGCCCGAGTGGGCCGCCCGGCTGCGCCAGGTACGCGCCGTCACCGGCGCCGTCCTGCACCCGCTCGGCGCGTACCTGCTGCACCGTGGCCTCCAGACGCTCCCGCTGCGGGTCCGCGCCCAGCAGGCCGGCGCCGAGAAGATCGCCGCCTGGCTGGCCGGTCACCCCGCCGTCGAGCGGGTCCACCACCCGTCCCGGCACGACCCGGCCGGGCTGGTCGGCCGCCAGATGTCCGGCGGCGGCAGCCTCCTCGCGTTCGAGGTACGCGGCGGCGCGCCCGCCGCGGCCACGGTCGCCGGCGCCTGCGAGCTGATCACGCACGCCGTCTCGCTCGGCGGCGTCGACACGCTGATCCAGCACCCGGCGTCGCTGACGCACCGGCCGGTCGAGGGCGACGCCAAGCCGGGCGGCGCGCTGCTGCGCGTCTCGGTCGGGCTGGAGGACCCGGAGGACCTGCGGGCCGACCTGGCGCGGGCGCTCGCGGCGATCTGAGGCGGGCGCCGGCGCGGGCGTCGGCAGCGGCCGTGCCGGACCGGTTGCCGCCGGTGTCGTGCCACCGCCCGACCCTCCGGTCAGGACTTGGGGCCGACGTGCCGGTCCAGCGCGGCGATCGCCTCCCGTCGGGCCACCGACAGCGACCACGGCAGGTTCATCCGCCAGGCGATGCCGAGCAGGTCGAGCGCCCACTGGCACAGCGCCATGATGTCGGTGGAGCGGTTGGAGAACATGTAACGGGGATAGACGTACTCCTTCCCGCGGACCACGACCCGGTTGGCGAAGCGGCAGCCGTCGGAGTGGAAGAGCCCGCGCAGGAAGTCACCCGGGTGCGCCTCGACGAAGGTGCGTTGCCAGTCGGCCAGGACGATCGGGCGCTCGTGCTTCTTGCCCGGCCCGTGCTGGGGAAACAGGCACGGCCAGTGAAGCGCGGTGCTCTGCACGGCGACGCAACCTCGCTTCTGGATGCGCTGCACCTTGTGGGCCAGGACGGCGCGCATCGCGGCGTCGCACAGGTCGATCAGGTTCGGCCAGGCATCCGCACAGTAGATGCGGAGCACCGGCGTCCGGTCGGTGGTGACCAGATGACCGTCTCCCAGGTAGAGCCCGAGCAGGTAGGCGTAGGCGGCCTCATCGGGTGGACTCTCCTGGTCGGGCCGACAGCGGAAGCATCGGACCGCGCTGCCGAAGACGGCCGGTTCCGGTCGGTCGACACACCAGTGCCACACGGTGGAGTAGGGGAGGGAGAGGCTGCGGGCCACCGAGCGGATGTTGTGACCCCGGGTACGAAGGGCGCGGGCCCGTGCCCGCATCTCGGGAGGATGCACAGCAGCATCTTCGAACAGGTGTATGACAAAAGTGCCGGGAGCGGGATTCGAACCCGCAAGCCCTTTCGGGCAGAAGTGTTTGAGACTTCCGTGTATGCCGTTCCACCATCCCGGCGGGGTGGGGTAACTGTACCCGACTAGGCTCATGCGGGAGCATGGGTGGTGACCGTGCCGAGATCGATGGTGGGAGTGGCTCGTGGGCGAGATGCAGACGGATGCCGAGCGCAAGCGCGTTCTGATCGCCGAGGACGAGGCGCTGATCCGGCTGGACCTGGCCGAGATGCTGGTCGAGGAGGGCTACGAGGTGGTCGGCGAGGCAGGCGACGGCGAGACCGCCGTCAAGCTCGCCGAGGAGCTCAAGCCCGATCTGGTCATCCTCGACATCAAGATGCCGATCATGGACGGGCTGGCCGCCGCCGAGCGGATCGCCGGCGCGCGCATCGCCCCCGTGATCATCCTGACCGCGTTCAGCCAGCGCGACCTGGTCGAGCGGGCCCGGGCGGCCGGCGCGATGGCATACCTCGTCAAGCCGTTCCAGAAGAGCGACCTGGTGCCGGCCGTGGAGATCGCGCTGTCCCGCTACTCGGAGATCTCCGCCCTGGAGGCGGAGGTGGCTGGCCTGACCGACCGGCTGGAGATCCGCAAGACCGTCGAGCGGGCCAAGGGCGCGCTGATGACGACGTACGGCATGACCGAGCCGCAGGCCTTCAAGTGGATCCAGCGGACCGCGATGGACCACCGGATGACCATGAAGGAGGTCGCCGAGCGGATCCTCGCGGAGACCGCCGGCGGCGAGGTGGCGCAGCAACCCGCCTCCTGACCCACGGGGCGGGGGAGCGACCGATCGATAGGATCGGATCCATGCCTCTTCCGCGCGTGAGGTCGGTGGTCGTCGTGGTGGCCGGTGTCGCGGTGCTGCTGGCCGCGTGCCGGTCGGCGCCGGAGGAGCCGGCCGCGCCGGCGCCGGTGCGCCCGGCATGGCGGGCGGTGGATCTGCCGCTGCCGCCGGGCCCCGCGGGTCGGCCGCTGCTGCGCGACGCGGCACACTGCGGGAACCGCTGGTACGCGGTCGGCGGGCTGGTGGACGGCGCGGGGGAGACCCGGCCGGCGGCCTGGTCCAGCTCGGACGGCGTGACCTGGTCGGCGTTGCCGGTGCGGGCGCAGACGTTCTACGGCCGGCAGCACGTGCTCTACGCGGTTGCCTGCCGCGACGATCGGATGGCGGCGCTCGGGGCGAAGACGGGCGGCGTGCACGGCAATCCGCGTACCGGAACGTGGGTCTGGCGTCCGGGCGGGCCGGTGCGGGAGGTGCCGGCGGCGTTCGAGTTGTTCGGCGGGCCGCGCGCGGTGAGCGCGGCGCGGCTGGCGGCCGGTCCGGGGGGTTGGCTGATCGCCGGGGCGCGGGCGGACGGGGCGGCGGTGTGGTCGTCGTCGGACGCCGGCGGGTTCGTGCTGCGTGAGGGGGTGCCGGAGCTGGCCGGCGACGCCCGGGGCCGGACGACGGCGTACGACGCGGTGGCGGTGGGTTCCGGCTGGCTGGTGGTGGGGTCGCTGCTGCCGGCCGGCGGCACCGCCCTGGCACCGTTGGCCTGGTCGTCGGCGGACGGCCGGACGTGGCGGCGGGCGGGTCTGCCGGCCGACGCCGGCGGGGCGGCGGAGCGGGTGGTGGTGCGCGACGGCGCGCCGACAGTGGTGGGTCCGGTCCGGGACGGCTTCGCGGTGTGGCGCGCGCCGGCGGGGTCGCCGGACGGTTGGCGGCGGGTGGGCGGGTTCGGCGCGACCGGCCCCGGGGTGCTGTCGGTGGCGGGCCTGGTGGCGTCGGACGGGCGGCTGCTCGCGGCGACCGGGGACGGCGCGGATCGGCGGCTGTGGATCTCGGGTGACGGTGGCGCGTCGTGGCGGCCGGTGATCGCCCCGGCGTCGGTGCCGGACCGTGGGGACGCCGCGCTGGCGGTGGCCGCCGGCGATGGCGGCCTGCTGGTGGTCACCGACGACGGAAAAAGCTCCCGTGCCTGGTGGGCGGCGTTGCCGGCCGTCGATGAGTAGCGGGTGCTGACGGGTTGACCCGTTACCGATGAAACCTCGGTGAACGCCTTGCGCCGCCTTCGGTTCTTACGGCAAGCGTCGGGAATCCGCCACGGCGTGTAACGGTTCGGTCAACCCCGCTTTCCGGGGCTTACGCCACCGCTGGCCGGTGGGATAACGTCCCGGCCCAGACCGGCGACGACGGTCTGGTTCGTCCGCCCCCGCAAGTGCCAATCAGCAGCGGGTGGTTCGGACCATGGACGGAGGAGGGTTCGGGCCTTGAGGCAGAAGCTCGCACGCGTGATCGGCGGGGTCGCCATGCTGGCGCTCGTCGCCGGTGGTACCGCTTGTTCCAGCGGCAGCGACGACGAAGCGTCCGGGGGCAGCGCCTGCGGGAGCAAGATCGCTTTCTTCGGCGCGCTGACCGGTAGCTCGGCCGCGCTGGGCATCAACGAGAAGAACGGCGTCAAGCTGGCGGTCGACAAGTACAACAAGGAGAACGCCGACTGCAAGGTGGAGCTCGCCGAGCTCGACTCGCAGGGCAGCCCGGACCAGGCGCCCGGTCTGGCCCAGAAGGCGATCGACGACGCCAAGATCCTCGGCGTGGTGGGTCCGGCCTACTCGGGTGAGTCGGAGGCCGCCGGCCCGCTGTTCAGCGAGGCCGGCCTGGTCACCATCACCCCCTCCGCGACTCGGCCCAGCCTCGCCGAGCAGGGCTGGAAGACGTTCTTCCGCGCGGTCGGCAACGACTTCAGCCAGGGCCCGGCCGCCGGCAACTACATGAAGAACGTGATGAAGGCCGACCGGGTCTACGTCATCGACGACCAGTCGGCGTACGGCGCGGGCCTGGCCGACGAGGTCAAGAAGGTGCTCGGCCCGGCGGTCGTGGGCAGCGACAAGGTTCAGGGCGAGGGCAAGCAGACCGAGTTCTCCGGCGTGGTCACCAAGGTCAAGGCCGCGAACGTCAAGGCGGTCTTCTACGGTGGCTACTACCAGGAGGCCGGCCTGATCCGCAAGCAGCTCACCGCTGCCGGCGTCACCGCCCCGCTGGTCGCCGGTGACGGCGTCAACGACGGCGCGTACATCACCTCCGCCGGCGCGGCGGCTGCCGAGGGCACCATCCTCACCTGCCCCTGCCAGCCGTCCACCGAGGCGCGCGGCACCTTCGCCGCCGACTACAAGGCGCTCAATGGCGCCGACCCGGGCACCTACAGCGACACCGCGTTCGACGCGGCGAACATCCTGCTGGCGGGCATCAAGGCCGGCAAGTCCTCCCGCGCCGACCTGCTGGAGTTCGTGAAGGGCTACAGCGGCGAGGGCGTGGCGGCCAGCTACAAGTTCGTCGAGGGCGGCGAGCTGGACCCGGCGCAGGTCAAGGTCTGGGCGTTCAAGGTGCAGGGCGGCAAGGTCGTCCCGGACCAGGAGATCCCCAAGTCCTGATCGGTCGATCGCTGCGACTGGCGATTGAGTTGTGAATCGCGGGGGGGGGGGGGGGGGGGGGGGGCCCCCCCCCCCCCCCCCGCAAATGACCCCCCCCCCCCCCCGCCCGGAAGGCACCAGCGCACGTAGATATAAAACAGCGCCCCCATACCACACACCCCCCCCCG